>JAGHZU010000100.1:0-575 GCA_017745235.1 Caulobacter sp.
CGCGCTTCGTGCCCAACCTGTTCGCGCTCGTCGCGCGCTTCGTGCCCAACCTGTTCGCGCTCGTCGCGCGCGAACGGCCCCAGCGTGGCGCCGACGAAGCCGCCGGCCACGTCGGTGCTCAGGATCGTGCCGTCGGCGTCACGCACCAGCCACTGCACGCCCTTGCCGTCGCCGGCGTCGAAGCCGAAGCCGTAGGCGCCCTGGTTGCCGTCGACATGCAGGGTCAGCCGCTGCGCGCCGGCGATGGCCTGGTGGGCCACGACCTCGACGTCGCCGCCGGCCTTCTTCTCCAGGAATACCTCCGCGCCGTCGCCTTGGCGGCGCACGCCGAGGAAGTACCAGTGGGTATCGCCCTGGAACGCGGCCAGGCCGGCGGCCACGCCCGGCGCCGGCAGCTCCATCGCCGTGCTGGCCTCGAACACCTGGTGCTGCTGGCGGCGCGCATAGAACGCCGGGTTGACCTTCGAATCCAGGCCCTCGGCCAGCGGGTGGATCGCCAGCCAGCCCGGGCGCGCGCCAAGCACCATCGCGCGCTGGAACTGGACCAGCACGGCCGCTACCAGGGCCTGACTTTC
>JAGHZU010000100.1:629-1332 GCA_017745235.1 Caulobacter sp.
GCGGAAGATGTTGATGTTCGGCGACCAGAAAGTCAGGCCCTGGTAGCGGCCGTGCAAGCGCGACCTCTACGATACCTACCTGCCGGCGTTCGAGACGCTGGTCAAGGAAGCCAAGGTCGACGCGGTGATGGGCGCCTACAACCGCGTCTACGGCGAATCGGCCAGCGCCAGCCACTTCCTGCTGCGCGACCTGCTGCGCGAGCAGTGGGGCTTCAAGGGCTACGTCACCTCCGACTGCTGGGCGATCGTGGACGTGTGGAAGCACCACAAGATCGTCGACACCCGCGAGGCAGCGGCGGCGCTGGCGGTGAAGAACGGCACCGAGCTGGAGTGCGGCGAGGAGTACGCGACGCTGCCGGCCGCGGTGAAGCAAGGCCTGATCAGCGAGGCCGAGATCGACGACGCGCTGACCCGGCTGTTCACCGCACGGATGCGGCTGGGCATGTTCGACCCGCCGGCGAAGGTGAAGTGGGCACAGATCCCGTATTCGGTGAACCAGTCCGCCGAACACGACGCGCTGGCGCGGAAGATGGCCCAGGAATCGATCGTGCTGCTGAAGAACGAAGCCGACGTGCTGCCGCTGCGGCGCGATGCGCGCATCGCCCTGATCGGTCCGTTCGCCCGCGACCGCGACAACATCGAAGGCTGCTGGACCCTGTTCGGCGACAAGTCGCGCTACGTGCCGCTGGACGCAGGCCTGCGC
>JAGHZU010000101.1 GCA_017745235.1 Caulobacter sp.
CTTCCCTCCCTGTTCGGTGGATTGCCTCAGCCTAACCGCCGCGCCGGTGCGTGAAATCGGGACAATACTGGATGTCCGCTCAGGCGGGTCCCGGGCGGACGATGCAGCGGAACCCGACGTGCGAGGTCGAGGTGTCGATCGGGTGCGCGTGGCGCGCCGACGGCCGGTAGCGCCGGCAGTAGTTCGGCGCGCAGAGGTGCGAGCCGCCCTTGAGAACGCGGCGCGGGATCTGCAGCGGGTCGCCCGGCGCGGCGCTGCCGCTGCGCTTGGCCGAGCAGCAGGTCTTGCCGTCGGCCGGCGTGCCCTCCGACCACCAGTCGGCGGTCCATTCCCAGACGTTGCCGATCATGTCGTAGAGGCCGTAGCGGCTCTTGCCGAAGGTGCGCACCGGCGAGGTGCGCAGCCAGCCGTCCTTGAGGTTGTTGTGGTACGGGAAGGTGCCCTGCCAGGTGTTGGCCTGCGGCTCGCCGCCGGGCTCGAACTCGTCGCCCCAGGCGAACTCGGCGTCCTCGAGCCCGGCGCGCGCGGCGAACTCCCATTCGGGCTCGGTCGGCAGCACCGCTCCGGCCCAAGCGCAGTAGGCGTCGATATCGACCAACGCGAGGTGCACCACCGGGTGGTCGTCGAGCCCGTCGAGCGAGCTGTCAGGACCGGTCGGATGGCGCCAGTCCGCACCGTGAACGAAGTCCCACCACATCTCCGGCCGGTCGGGCCTGACC
>JAGHZU010000102.1 GCA_017745235.1 Caulobacter sp.
ATTCGTGGAAGTGCTCAACCATTGCGAAGGCAACCAGAGCCGGGCCGCTTCCCTGCTCGGCATCCACCGGGCCACGCTGCGCAAGAAGCTGAAGGACTACGGGCTGGCCTGACCGGCGCGCCTTGGCGGCATGACCGGTCGGGGGCGGCCGGGCGGCTATAATTCCGCTTCTCCCCGCACCGTCCTTCGCCCATGACCGCCGATTTCCTGCCCGTCCGCCGGGCATTGCTGTCCGTTTCCGACAAGACCGGCCTGCTCGAACTGGCCCGCGCCCTGGCCGCGCGTGGCGTCGAGCTGCTCTCCACCGGCGGCACGGCCAGGGCGATCCGCGATGCCGGCCTGGCGGTGAAGGACGTGTCCGAGGTCACCGGTTTCCCGGAGATGATGGACGGCCGGGTCAAGACCCTGCACCCGCTGGTCCATGGCGGGCTGCTCGGCCGCGCCGGGATCGATGATGCGGTGATGGCGCAGCACGGCATCGGCGCGATCGACCGCGGCCGAGGTGCCCGCGCGCGCCGAATATCCGGCGCAGATGAACTCGACCTTCGTGAAGGTGATGGACCTGCGCTACGGCGAGAACCCGCACCAGTCCGGCGCGTTCTACCGCGACCTGTACCCGGTGCCGGGCACGCTGGCAACGTTCACCCAGCTGCAGGGCAAGGAGCTGAGCTACAACAACCTGGCCGACAGCGATGCGGCCTGGGAATGCG
>JAGHZU010000103.1 GCA_017745235.1 Caulobacter sp.
GCGCGGAGGTATTCCTGGAGAAGAAGGCCGGCGTCGCGGCCGATCAGGTTCGGCACGACGTGGTCCTGCAGGTACGAGGCGACGGCCAGCTCGCGGCCGTTGAGGGTGGCGTCGCCCAGGCCGTACACGCCCGAGCGGGTGGTGATCTTCAGGGTGACGAAGTTGCGGCCCGGGCAGGTGACGATGACTTTGGCATCGACGATCTCGCGGTCGTTCTTGGAACCGTGGGTGGTGGTTTCGGACTTGCTGGTCTGCTCGCTCATGGCTGTACTCGTGGGGTTGCTTGCGTGTGTGTCCGCGGACCCGGCTGCCCGGCCCCGCGCATTCGGATGGATCAGTGGATGGCGACTTCGAACGGGCCCGCGGGCAGGCCCTGGTCCACGCCATTGGCGTCGAACAGGGTCACCACCGGGCTGTCGGCCCAGGCGTGGCGCACCCGCACCGGGTTGGCGACCGGCGCGCGCAGCACGATTTCATTGCGGCCGCGGATCTGCGCGCTGGCGTAGCGGCAGGAACCGGCTTCGGCGCCGCACAGCTCGAAACCGATCGGGCGCTCGTCGCCATGCGCGACCAGCGTGCCGTCGACATCGCCGAAGGCGACCACGACCGCATCGCCTTCGCGCCGGGCCGAGGTGGGCACCGGACCGTGCTCGACGATCTTCTCGCCATAGACGACGTGGCGCGCGGCGC
>JAGHZU010000104.1 GCA_017745235.1 Caulobacter sp.
CGTCGGTGCGGTCGCCGACGGCGAGGGCGCCTGGCGCGAGGTGCAGCGGCTGCAGCCGGACGTGCTGGTCACCGACATCGAGATGCCCGGCCTGACCGGGCTGGAGCTGGCCCAGCGCATCGCCCGCCACGAACTGCCGGTCAAGGTGGTGATCGTGACCACCTTCGCCCGCAGCGGTTTCCTGCGCCGCGCGCTGGAGGCCGGCGTGGTCGGCTACCTGCTCAAGGACGCGCCGGTGCGGTCGCCGACGGCGAGGGCGCCTGGCGCGAGGTGCAGCGGCTGCAGCCGGACGTGCTGGTCACCGACATCGAGATGCCCGGCCTGACCGGGCTGGAGCTGGCCCAGCGCATCGCCCGCCACGAACTGCCGGTCAAGGTGGTGATCGTCACCACCTTTGCCCGCAGCGGTTTCCTGCGCCGCGCACTGGAGGCCGGCGTGGTCGGCTACCTGCTCAAGGACGCGCCGGCCGAACGGCTGGCCGAAGCGCTGCGCAAGGTCCGCCATGGCGGCCGCGCGATCGACCCGGAACTGGCGGTGGAGGCCTGGGGCGAGTCTGACCCGCTCAACGACCGCGAACGCCAGGTGCTGCGCCTGGCCGGCGAAGGCCATTCGTCCGGCGAGATCGCCACCCGGCTCAACCTCTCCCAAGGCACCGTGCGCAACTACCTGTC
>JAGHZU010000105.1 GCA_017745235.1 Caulobacter sp.
GCCCATGGACTGAACTGGACAATTCTCCACGCGGTCGAGGCCGCGCCAAGTTGGCCCCTCTGGAGCGCCTTGACCGACAGCGACAACGAATGGACGGCGCTGCTCCTGATCCGGCTGAAAAACGGTGGCTATATCCAGCCCAAGTCCCGCTAGTCACCGTCAGTCCATCTTCCGGTACGGATCTCCGAACGACGACAGGGGCTTCGAAACGCCCGCGTCTCTTAGAACGGCCCGGCGTGGTAGATCCGCTCCATGCTCCGTTCCAATTCGTCCAGTCGGCGGTCATAGGCGCGGGTCAGGCAGGCGCGGTTCGCCCCGCACTTGCGCCGGTCGCGCAGCCACTGCTGCTGGCTGTCCATCAGCGCGCCGCGGCTGCCCATCCCCATGGTGCGCTTGTTGACGTCGTAGAGCACGGACATCCGCACGTCCTTGTCGTTCAGCGGCAGATAGGCGCAGACGGCCTTCTCGTCCGCCGCCTTGGCGCGGTTGCAGTCATAGCTGGCGGCGTGCGCGACGACAGGGACGGCGAAGGTCAGGGCGAGGGCGGTCAGGACGAGGCGCATGGCGGTCTCCCAAGAGGCGTGACGTCGGGTCATTCTGTCAGCGTGACGCTGAATGTGGCATGATCGTTCCATGGCCGTCGCGTCCCGCATC
>JAGHZU010000106.1 GCA_017745235.1 Caulobacter sp.
AGTCTACTTCTTCTTGAACGGCTTGCCGCCCGGCTTCTTGCCGAAGGCCGGCTTGTCGCCGAATGAACCCTTGGCCTTGAAGGGCTTGGGGCCCTTGAACGGTTTGGCCGGGCCGTCGGCGGCGTTGGCGCGCGGCTTGCGGAACGGCTTCTCCGGCGTGGCGGCGGGATCGTAGGGCACGCTCTCGCGATCGCCGCGCGGGGCTCGGCGCGGGGCGGCTTCGGCATAGGCGCGGGGGGCTTCGTCACGCGGCTGGAAGTCGCGCTTGGGACCCTTGAAGTCGCGCTTCGGGGCCTCGTCCCGGTCACGCGGCTTGAAGTCACGCTTGGGGGTTTCGTCACGATCGCGCGGCTTGTAGTCGCGCTTGGGCTCTTCGCCGCGGGCGTAGGGCTTGGCGTTGCTGTAGCCGTCGTCGTTGCGCCCACCCTCGCGCGGTGCACGCGGCTTGAACTCGCGGCGCGGAGCGTCGTCGCCATCACGCGGCGGACGCGGCGCGTAGTCCCGGCGCGGACCGGCCTCGCGAGCGGCCGGGGCCGTGGTTGGCGTGATGGTCACGTCGTCGCGCACCGTCGATTGCACGGCGGCGCCGAACTTCACTTCCGCCTCGGCCGAGATCTCGAACTTGGTGTCGTAGTCGAAGATCCGGATCTGGCCGATGTCCTTCTTGG
>JAGHZU010000107.1 GCA_017745235.1 Caulobacter sp.
CTGATGGATGCGCTCGGTATCGGCACGGCGATCATCGGCGGCTGCGACTGGGGGGCGAGGACCGCCAACATCGTCGCAGCGCTCTGGCCCGAGCGGTGCAAGGCCATGGTTTCGGTCAGCGGCTACCTGATCGGCAGCCAGGCAGCCAACCGCAATCCTTTGTCGCCGGCGGTCGAACAGCAGTGGTGGTATCAGTACTACTTCGCGACGGAGCGCGGTCGCCAGGGCTACGCCGCCAATCGCAACGAGTTCGCGAAGCTCATCTGGCGCACGGCTTCGCCGCGCTGGGCCTTCGACGATGCCACGTTCGACCGCACCGCGCAGTCCTTCGCCAACCCCGATCACGTCGACGTCGTGATCCACAACTACCGCTGGCGGCTTGGCCTCGCGGCAGGAGAAGCGATCTACGATCCGCTCGAAGCCAAATTGGCCACCGCGCCGGCGATCGAAGTTCCGACGATCACGCTCGAGGGCGATGCGAACGGCGCCCCGCATCCCGAGCCGGCGGCTTATGCGGGCAAGTTCACCGGCAGATACGCCCACCGCACGATCGCCGGCGGCATTGGACACAACCTGCCGCAAGAAGCCCCGCGCGCTTTCGCCGAGGCGATTCTCGAAGTCGCCGGCTACTGACCCTATGCAGCGGTGCCCGTGCACCAATG
>JAGHZU010000108.1 GCA_017745235.1 Caulobacter sp.
CCACTAAGCTCTACTCGCAGAAGGGATCGATCATGGCCAAATGGATGCTGGCGGCGCTTGCCGCACTGCCGGTGCTGCCCGCTGCGGCCGCGCCGCACCTCGACGGCGTGCTGAGCGATCACGCGGTGATCCAGCGCGACAAGCCGATCCGCGTCAGCGGCACCGCCGAGCCGGGCGAGACGGTGCGGATCAGCCTTGCCGGCCAGTCCGTCGCCGCGAAGGCGGACCGCGCCGGTCGCTTCAGCGCGACGCTGGCGCCACTCCCCGCCGGCGGCCCCTATGAGATGCAGGTCAGCGCCCGCAGCGGCCTGGCGATCGTCCGTGATCTGCTGATCGGCGACGTCTTCCTCTGCTCGGGACAGAGCAACATGGAGATGCCGGTCGAGCGGTCGCAGGACAGCTACTCGGTCTATGCCGGCGCTGACGACGAACTCCGCCTGCTGACCGTGCCGAGGGCGACTGCGTTTGTTCCGCAGACCGGCTTTCCGGTGCAACCGGCCTGGACAGCGGCAACCCCGCCTACGATCAGCCCCTTCTCGGCTGCCTGTTTCTACATGGCGCAGGCGCTGCGCAAATCGGCGAAGGTGCCGATCGGCGCCATCCATTCGAGCTGGGGCGGATCGCGCATCTCGGCCTGGATGGACGAGGCCGGGCTGCGCGCCGCCGACATGGGC
>JAGHZU010000109.1 GCA_017745235.1 Caulobacter sp.
GTGGTGAGCAGCCCGAAGGCCGCGGCTGAAATCAGGAACTTGTGCATCGTACCGTCCTTGTCTGTTATTATTCCCCTGATGCGCGGCGGATATGCGCGAGGGGGCGCAAGGTGCCCGCGAACGCGACCGTCCGCGCCGGGCGCGGGGCGAGCGGAAGCGGCAAGTGCCCGGTTTATCTGGCGTTCATCGAACGGGTGGCGCGGAAGGCTTCCGGCAAGCGCTCGCTGCTATGCTGGCGGCATGGACCAGTTCGCCCCGCTGTTGATGCCGATTCTGACGCCGGTGAACCTCGCGGCCTATCTCGTCGTGATCAACCTGTTCGCCTTCGCCGCGTTCGGCATCGACAAGCTGCTGGCGCGAAGGGGCGCGCGGCGCATCGCCGAGGCGAACCTGCTCGGCATGGCGCTCGTCGGCGGCTCGCCGGGCGCCTACGCCGGCCGCCGCCTGTTCCGCCACAAGACCCGCAAGCAGCCGTTCTCGGGCCAGCTCCACGGCGTGGCCGCATTGCAGCTCGCCGCGCTGGTCGCGTTCGCCGGATGGCGAATGCTCGGCTAGGCCACTCCGCGCCGCTTGACCTTGCGGATCTCCGCCAGCTCGCCCTTGAGGATCGCCAGCGCGTCCTTCTCGCCCTGGCTCAGCGCCGCGG
>JAGHZU010000010.1 GCA_017745235.1 Caulobacter sp.
GTGTTGATGGTGATGCCGCGGGCCTTTTCTTCCGGAGCCGCGTCGATTTCATCGTACTTCTTCGCCGTCGCGCCGCCCGTCTTGGCCAGCGTCATCGTGATCGCGGCCGTCAGGGTCGTCTTGCCGTGGTCAACGTGACCAATCGTGCCGATGTTGCAGTGCGGCTTAGTGCGTTCGAACTTTTCCTTGGCCATCGTCTTTACCTTCGCGCCGGCGGCTAATGTTGGATTTCACTCGTGTGGGAGCTGGAGCGGGTAGCGGGAATCGAACCCGCATCCTCAGCTTGGAAGGCTGCTGCACTACCATTGTGCTATACCCGCCAAGCTAGCGGGGTCGCGATCGGCTCCCGGTCTCTGGCATTCGGGGCCCGCACTTCTCGGGAAGCTCTCGTTGCGCGTGGTGGGGGAAGTAGGACTCGAACCTACGAAGCCATACAGCAGGGGATTTACAGTCCCCCCCCTTTGCCACTCGGGACATTCCCCCAGCGCGCTACGGAGCTCCTTCAAAGCGGCCCATACCCTGTTCGGAACCGACGGAAAACCGCCTGTCACGAAAAAGGAACAAAAGCTTCCTTCAAGACCATGAGACGGTGCTAAAGCAGCGCCGCCCCGGCTCTCGGAAACCCTCGGGGCCCCAAATCGGAGCGCGTCTTATAGTGTCCTCTCATTCCGAACGCAACGACCGGAAACGACCTTCTGCACAAGGTCGCGATTTTCGTTCCAAGCCCAGGAAATCAAACGACTTTTCCAGAGGCCAAGGTGACGCCAAGGACTGGATATGGGGGATTCACGCCGTCGAAGCTGCGCTTTCGAACCCCGCCAGGCCTGCTCCGAAACGCCTTCTGGCCACCCCGGATCGCGCCAAGCGACTCGCGCCGAATCTCGTCCGTGCTCCCTTCCTTCAGGTGATGGAGGGCGCCGACATCGCGCGGCAGCTGCCGGCCGGCGCCGTGCACCAGGGCCTGGCGCTCAAGATCGACGAGCCCGAAGCGCTGACGATCGCCGAATTGGGAACGCCTTCCGAAGGCCTGCTGGTGGTCCTGGACCAGATCACCGATCCGCAGAACATCGGCGCCATCTTCCGTTCGGCGGCCGCTTTCGGCGCCCGGGGCGTGATCCTGCAGGATCGGCACGCTCCCGCCCTGACCGGCGTGCTGGCCAAGACCGCGGTCGGCGCGGTGGACAAGATCGCGTACGCACGCGTGACCAATCTCTCCCGAGCCCTCGAAGAACTGACGGACCTGGGCTGGCGGGCCGTGGGCCTGGCCGGCGAAGCCGAGGAAACCCTGGACGTGGTGCTGGACCAACGCCCCACCGTCCTGGTGCTTGGCTCGGAAGGCGAAGGCGTGCGCCGCCTGGTGGCCGAGCACTGCGACGCCATGGGTAAAATTGCCATGCCCGGCGGCTTCGAGAGCCTGAACGTGTCCGCGGCGGCGGCCGTCGCGCTCTACGAAGCGTCGAAAGTTCGCGTGAGGGAAGAAAAGGGTTCGTGAATCCGTCTTAACCGTTTTGATTTCGTTGCAATGACGTGGTTCTCTCAGCGCTCGCATCCGCAAGCGCTGCTTTGCGGAGAATTCTGACATGGGATCGGGGGACCCGATGTTGCAACAGAAGTTCCGTTCGTCGGCGAAGCTCCGCGCGTCGGCCCTGGCCGGCGCCGCGGTGGCCGCCCTGCTCGTCGCCGGTTGCGGCGCCCGCGAACCGGTCCAGGCGCCGCCTTCCGCCGAGCAGGCGGGCCCCGGCGCGCCCACGACGCCCGAACTGGCCGGCGCCGCGCCGGTCGAATCGTCGCCGGCCGATGGCCTTCTGGGCGGTCCGACGGCCGAACCGGTTCCGGTCGCCAGCCAGCCGCTGCCTCCGTCCAACCCCAACCTGAAGACCTGGCGCCGCGCCGACGGCACGCTGGTGACGGCCATGGCGCCGATCGCCAACCCCGTCTCCAAACCGCGCGTCCAGCATCGCGCCGAGCGCTATGCGCCCCGCGCCGAGACCACGCATCGCCGTCACGCGGACGTCGCCTCCGCCCAGCCCAGGCCGTCGCCGGTCGCAACCGCCAAGGCCGCGCCGGTAATCAAGCCGGCTGCAAAGCCGGTCACCGTGGCCGCGGCTCCCGCGCCGCTGAAGCCGGTCGCCGTGGCCAAGCCCGCCGCGCCGCTGGCGAAGCCTCCGACCCCGGTCGTAGCCGCCGCAGCTCCCGCCAAGCCGTTAACAAAGGTCCAGCAACTGCAGGCCGCCGTCGCACCGGCCGCCACCAAGGGCGCCGTCCTGGCCTCGGGCGAGAGCCTGAGCAAGGGTCAGCCGGGCCAGGTCACCCTGTCCCTGCCGGCCAGCCTCGGCGACCTGATCAAGAAGGAGGCCGCCAAGCTGGGCCTGGGCAAGGCGGCCAAAAAGACCAGCGCCTATGCCGATCTGCAGGGCGATGGGTACGAGATCACCCCCAACGGCCGCCAGACCGCCGTGGTCAAGCCGGGCGAACAGCCCACCTTCGCCTGGAACGTCAAACCGACCCCGCAAGCCAAGGGCGCACTGAAAACCGAATTCGGCGTCGAGATGAACGGCGCCAAGCCGGCCCAGTCGTTCTCGCTGGGCTCGATCGCCAAGCAGGTCGCCCCGATCCAGGAAAAGGCCAAGGAAACGGCCAAGCGATTCGCCCTGCCCTTCGGCCTGGACAAGGCCAAGGACGTCGACGTGCCCGGCCTGGGCAAGGTCCCCGCCAAGTCGCTGCTGGGCGGCGCCCTGGTGCTGCTGGCCCTGATCCTGCTGGTCATCATCGCCCGCAGCGCGGCCGCCTCCCGCGCCCGGGCCGAACGCCGCCGCAAGTTCCGCACCCATACCGACTACGGCCGCAACGAGATGGAGCTCGACGAGCCCAAACCCGCCTCGGTCAACTACGTCAACCCGATGGTGGCCGCCGCCGGCGGCGCCTTGGTGGGCGCTGCGGTGAGTCATGCCCATGACGACCATGCCCATGCGCCCCCGGCCGAGCATGAGCCCTTCGCCGCGCCGCACGACGACAGCCACGGTCACCACGATCAGGGGCATGACGACCATCATGTCGCCCCCCTGCCCGGCGCCGAGGCCCTGCATGTCAGCGGCGTCGACCACGCCAGCAGCGGCCATGGCCACGACGATCACAGTCATGACGACGAGGCCTTGGCCCACGTGCCCGACACCCATGGCGCCCCCCATGGCCATGGCGATCACGGGCACGACGACCACGCGCCCCACAAGGAACTCGAGCACGCCCACTAGGGCGTGCTTGCAAGACCGCGCCGCCTGACGCATTGAGGCCCGATGTTTGATGCCCTCATAGCTCAGGTGGGCGGGCTGAACGGTCCGTTCGCGGCGTTCCTGTCCGTTCTGATGATCGACCTGGTCCTGGCTGGCGACAACGCCGTGGCCGTGGGCCTTGCGGCTGGCGGCCTGCCCGCCAAGGATCGCAAGAAGGTCATCCTCTACGGCCTGGGCGCAGCCGTCGTGCTGCGCATCAGCTTCGCCCTCATCACCACCTGGCTTCTCGGCGTGATCGGCTTGCTGCTGGCTGGCGGCGTGCTGCTGCTGTGGGTGTGCTGGAAGATGTGGCGTGAGTTGCGCGAGCAGATCACTCACGACCAGGCCAATGCTCGCGCAGCCCTGGACAGCGACCCCGCCACCGAACCGACGGTCAAGCCGGCCAAGAGCTTCAAGCAGGCCTTCCTGCAGGTGCTGATCGCCGACGTATCGATGTCGCTCGACAACGTCCTGGCGGTGGCCGGCGCGGCCCGCGAGCATCCGGCCATCCTGGTCTTTGGCCTGCTGCTGTCGATCATACTGATGGGCGTGGCCGCCAGCGCCATCGCCAACCTGCTGCATAAGCATCGCTGGATCGGCTTCATCGGCCTGGCCATCGTGCTCTATGTCGCCCTGCATATGATCTGGGAAGGTCACCGCAGCGTGGTCATGGACCTGCACAAGACCTCCGAATACAACGCCGTGGCCCCCGCCCCGCTCGACATCGAGCCCGGCGAGATCGCTCAGCACGAGAAGCACCGCTGATGACGGCCCGCCTGGTCGTTCGCCTGGCCGCGATCAGCGGTTTCCTAGCCGTGGCCTTGGGCGCGTTCGCCGCCCACGGCGCCAAAGACGCCCGAGCGGCCGAACTGCTGCATACCGGCTCGCTCTATCAGATAGTCCACGCTGTGGCCGTTTTCGGCTGGCTGGCCCTGGATCGTGCGAGCGGCCGCAAAATCGGTCAAACCGCTCCCATCCTCTTCCTGGTCGGGACCGTGCTATTCTCGGGCTCGCTCTACGCCCTCGCCTTCGGCGCGCCGCGCGTCCTGGGCATGGTCACGCCGTTCGGCGGACTGTGCTTCCTGACCGGCTGGCTGGTGCTGGCCTGGCGGGCCGGCGCGATCACCGACGATCGCGCCTAGGGCCCTAGGCCCGAACCTTCTCCCGCGCGGCCTTGGGCACGGCCAACTGGAAGATCGCCAGACCCGAGCCGACCAGGCATGCGAACATGACCGCGCCCACCGGCTTGGGCGTACCGTCATGCAGGAGCCCGCCCGCCCACGAGGCGAGAGCCCCTGCGCCGAACGAAGCCCCGCCCATGAGCGCCGAGATCGAGCCGGCCCGCTTGGGATCCACGCTCAGCGCCCCGGCCATGGTGTTCCCGCTCATCAGCCCGTACATCGACAAGGCGCAGAACAGTAGCGGCAGCACGGTGTATTGCCCGCCGATCCCGCTCCAAGCCGCCGCCAGCAGCAGGAAGGCCGCCACGATCGAGGCGACGCTGGCCCGCACCAGTACGCGATCCGGCGTCGAACGTCGCAGCAGCAACCGATTGACCTGGCTGGCGCCGATGATCCCCACGGCGTTGGAGGCGAAGATGATGTTGAACACCAGCGGCGAGTGGCCATAGGTCCCCATCACCAGATCCGGCGTGGTCGAGATGTAGGTGAAGAGGGTCGCCCCGTTCAGCGCGCCCGCCAGGGCATAGCCGACCAGCCGCTTCTGCTTCAGCAACGCCCCATAAGCTTTGAAGGGATTCTCCGAGCGCGCCTGGACTGCGGTGGCTTCTGAGCGGGACTCCGCCAGGCTGACGCTCACCCACAGACCGATCAGCAGGCCAAAGATCACCAGCAGGCCGAACACCCCGCGCCAGCCGGCGACGAACTGGACAACCCCACCCAATTGCGGGGCCAGCACCGGCGCCAGGCCCATGATCAGGGTCATCAGCGACAGCACTCGCGCCGTGTCGGCGTGATTGAAGCGGTCTCGCACCACCGCCCGGGCGATCACCGCCCCGGCGCATCCGCCCAAGGCCTGCACGAAGCGCGCCGCGATCAGCACCTGGATCGTCGGCGCCAGGGCGCAGACCAGCGAAGCGGCGGTGT
Organism: Caulobacter sp.; assembly: GCA_017745235.1. Lineage (GTDB taxonomy): Bacteria > Pseudomonadota > Alphaproteobacteria > Caulobacterales > Caulobacteraceae > Caulobacter. The sequence goes on from JAGHZU010000010.1 coordinate 5,375, forward strand.
AGAGGCCGATCCCCAGCAGCAGCGGAGCTCGCCGCCCGAACCGGTCCGAAGCCGGGCCGTACAGGAACTGACCGATGGCCATGCCCGCGAAGAACGCCGCCAGGGTCGCCTGGGTGTCGTCCGCCCCCGCATGCAAGGAGCGACCGATGTCGGGCATGCTCGACAGGTACATGTCGATCGACATGGGCGCGAAGGCCGTCAGAGCGCCCAGCATCAGGACAAGCCGCCAGGGCGTGGCGGCGGCGGCGGGCTGTGGATTGTCGCTCATGGCGGCGCTTTTACGCTTGTTTTCCGCCAGGGTAAGTCCTTGACGGTGGGAATCGTCCCCTTGCCGGACGCCGGGCGTCCCTGCAGGGTGAACACCAATAACAAAGCAGGAAACGCCATGCCCCAGGACAATCCGGCCCCGGCCCTGATCCCGGGCATGCCCGCGCCGTCATTCGCCCAGTTCAACGGCGTTCGCATGGCCTATTACGAGGCCGGACCGCGCAGGGGCGTGCCCATCGTGCTGTGCCACGGCTTTCCCGAATTTTCTTACTCCTGGCGTCACCAGATCGCCGCGCTGGCCGCCGCCGGTCGATGGGTGATTGCGCCCGACCAGCGCGGCTACGGCCTGACCGAGGTGCCCCAGGCGGTCGAAGCCTATGACATGGCGCACCTGACCAGCGATCTTGTGGGGCTGCTCGACCACCTAGGCGTGGAGAAGGCCGTCTTCTGCGGCCACGATTGGGGCGGGATCATCGTCTGGCAGATGCCGCTGATGCATCCCGAGCGCGTGGCCGGAATCATCGGGGTCAACACGCCCTTCGTCCCTCGCCTGCCTATGGACCCGATCGCCATGTTCCGCAGGGCCTATGGCGAGGACATGTACATCGTCCACTTCCAGAAGCCCGGCGTGGCCGACGCCCAGTTGGCGGCGGACGTCGAAAAGACCATGCGCTACTTCATGCGTCGCCCGGCGGGGTCGCAGGATGACTTCCTGGCCCGCCCGGCGGAGCGTCGATCGCTGGCGTTGCAGGATGGCCTGGCCGCTTTTGACGCCGCCGACCAACGAAACCAGCTGCTGTCGCCGCAGGAGCTGGCCGTCTTCGTCGAGACGTTCAAGCGAACAGGCTTCACCGGCGGCATCAACTGGTATCGCAACTTCACCCGCAACTGGGAGCGCTCGGCCGACCTGCCCACGCGGATCGATCACGTGCCCTGCCTGATGATCATGGCCGAGCACGACGTGGTGCTGCCGCCCTCGATGGCCGATCGCATGGGCGACCAGATATCGGACCTGGAGAAGGTTCTGGTCGAAGGCAGCGGCCACTGGACCCAGCAGGAAAAACCCGAGCGTGTGAACCAGATCCTGATCGACTGGATGGATCGCCGGTTCCCCAACGGATGAGCGGGGTCAGCCTCGCTTGGCCGCCAGCACCTCGGCGCGCCGGCGCATGGCCGCCGCCATCTGCAGCATGGCCAAGGCCGAGGTCTCGTCCCGCTCGGCCGCGCGAACGGTGTAGAGCTGGGCCATCACCTGCAGCGAAATAACCTTGTCCAACCCTTCGGGGCCCATCAGGGCGGCGATGGCGCGATCCAGGTCGGCCAGTTGGCGCGGGGTCAGCAGGGCCAGCAGCTCGTCATCGCTCAGGTCTTCAGGGGCGTTCATGAATCGGGACAATACGGAAAAGCCGGAGGGGTTGCGACCGGGGGGCGTCCTCATGCCGCGAATGAAGCCTTCCGCGGCTGGTTCCGCCGTCCCCGAAACCGGTCTAGGGTTTGCCTCATGGATCGCAACGCCGCCTATCCCGTCGCTTCATCCACCGGCCGCCGTGGCCTGTTTCGCGAGGTCGAGCCGTTCTCGTTCGGCTGGCTCCAGACCGGCGGTCCGCACGAGATTTTCTACGAGGAATGCGGCGCGCCGCGTGGCAAGCCGGCGGTGATCCTGCATGGCGGCCCCGGCGGTGCGGTGAACCCGACCATGCGGCGGTTCTTCGATCCCAATCGCTGGCGCATGGTGCTGTTCGACCAGCGCGGCTGCGGGCGCTCGCGTCCCAACGCCAGCCTTGAAGACAACACCACATGGAGCCTGATCGCCGATATCGAGCGCCTGCGCGAGCACCTGGGCGTCGAGAAGTGGACTGTCTTTGGCGGCTCCTGGGGTTCGACCCTGGCCCTGGCCTACGCCATCGCCCATCCCGACCGGGTCGAGGCCCTGGTCCTGCGCGGCATCTTCCTGCTGACCCAGAAGGAGTTGCGCTGGTTCTACCAGGAAGGCGCCTCGATGCTGTTCCCGGACGCCTGGGAGCGCTTCCTGGCTCCCATTCCCGAGGAAGAGCGCGGCGACCTGATGGCCGCCTACCACCGCCGACTGGTCGATCCCGACCGCCGTATCCAGGCCCAAGCCGCCAACGCCTGGAGCCAGTGGGAAGGCGACACGATCTCGATCCGAGGCCCCGAGGCCCGACCGCCCAAGTTCAACGAAGAGGACTTCGCCATCGCGTTCGCGCGGATCGAATGCCACTTCTTCACCAATGGCGGGTTCTTCGAGGAGGACGGCTGGATCCTGAAGAACATCGACAAGATCCGCCACATCCCGGCCTGGATCGTCCAGGGCCGGTTCGACGCCGTCACGCCGCTGGACAGCGCCTGGTCCCTGCACAGGGCCTGGCCGGAGGCGCGGTTCGAAATCATCTGGGACGCGGGCCACGCCTCGACCGAACCAGGCGTCATCGACGGCCTGGTGCGGGCCACCGACGGCGCGCTGCGGCTTTAGGCTTCCGACACCGCCGCCCTGCGGGCGCGCATCGCCAGGCTCTCCCAGGCCGCAACGCCGATCATCACCAAGGTGGTGGCGATCGACAGCGTCAGCGGGCTGAGCCACGGACTGGCCGGGATCAGCGCCAGCAAGGCCAGAACCCCTGCGCCGCGCGACGGCGACCACTGGCGGAACACCGCCTTCTTGAACAGCAATCCGCCCAGCATGAACAAGCCCGGCCCGCCGATCAGGGCGGCCATGGTCTTGGCGTCCAGATGGCCCAGCGGATGATGGATCGCCCACTCGTCTCCAACAGCCGCCACGATGATCCCCGCAATCGGCAGCAGGTGACTGTAGGTGTAGGCCACTCGCGCCACGCGACCGGGATCGCTGGAATGGCTGATCGCCTCGCTGGCGGCCTCGGCGGTGAAGGAGAAGTAGATCCACCACATCGCCAGGCTGCCGATGAAGGACGCCAGGAAAGCGGCCATAACGGAAGGCGTCCAGGCCAGCTCGGCCGCCGTCGCCCCCATCACCAGGATCGACTCGCCCAGGGCGATGATCGTGAACAGGGCGCAGCGCTCGGCCAGGTGACCGCCCTCGACGTTCCACTCCGAGGCCCGGGTCCGCCCCAGGCCCGGCGTCCAGAAACCCAGGGCCGGCGAGAGGTACTCGATGGCGATGGCCACGGCCCACAGCGCCAGGCGGGCGTGCCCCTCCATGAACCCGCCGGCGATCCAGAACACGGCCGAGAAGGCCAGCCACGCCGAGATTCGCTGGAAGTTCAGCCGCTGCCCCGGATCCTTGCGCAGAGCCCAGAGGGTGAAAAGGCTGCGCCCCAACTGGATGGATACGAAAGCGCACGCGAAGACCGCACCCCGCTCGCCGAACGCCTTTGGGATCGACATGGTCATCAGCATGCCCACGCCCATCACCACCAACAGCATGATCCGCACCGGCGGTTTCTCAGGGTCCAGCCAATTGGTGACCCAGGCGGTGTAGATCCATGCCCACCACACGGCCATGAGCATCAGGCCTGTCTCGATCAGGCCTTCCAGCGTGGGGTGACGCAGCAGGCCGTGCGACAGCTGGGTCACGGCGAACACGAACACCAGGTCGAAGAAGAGCTCGACATAGGTCACGCGGGCGTGGCCGCCTGGATCCCGCTGGCGCAGCATGGCGACCTTGGACTGCGGCGCGGTTCGGGTCATGGCGGCGAAATTCCCTGGAGCTTGCGACTCGCAGCCTAGCAATGCCGCGTCTGTGATCGAACGATTTGTCGCGCGGACGGTTTTGCCAGGCATGAACCGGCAGGATTTCCTCCAGGCGCGCACGCCCCTGATCGGCGCGGCGATCGCCGTGGCGCTCGGCGTCACCAGCGGCCTCGTCATGCGCGTAGGACCGCAACTGGCCGACAGCGACGTCGAGATGGTGGCCCTGCCTCCGCCCTTGACCGAGGCCCAGCCGATCGCCTGGCCGGCGGGCAAGATCCCCGATTACGTCATCGGGACCGACTTCCTCCAGGCCCAGCAGGCCCCGCCGCCGACCGTCGAGGTGGCCACGGCCGAGATCGGCGACTATGCGGACGTCGCCTGGAGCGAGCCGCCGCCGCCCGAACCTCCCCGCCCGATCGTCGAGGTGGCCGCCGCCCCGGCGACCACCGACCGCGAATGGCCATCCACCAGCGGCGACATCCTCGACACCCGCCTGCCCGAAGCCCGCGAGCCCGACACCGCCCTGGCCGCCCTGGACCGCTGATCCGGCCAGGGAATTGCAGCGCTTCGCCGGATCGGTGGTCGACGTCCCGTTTTCGACCACCCGGACGTGGGCATGGTCGAGCAACAGGAACAGCTGGAACCGAGAAGGACCGGACGGACGCTGGAAGCGCTCGCGGCCGGCTTCGTGCTGTTCATGCTGTCCAACGCCTTCATCGGTCCGCTGCTGGACCCGCTCCAGGCCGGCGGCGAGGACATGCCCGTCCTGCGCCTGATGTGGTTGCCGGTCTACGCCCTGATCCTGGTTCTCACCTTCTGGCGAGCCCCGCGCCTGAAACGGTTCTGGCTGCCGGCGACGGCCCTGTCGCTTCTGGTGTTCTGGGTGTTCGCCTCGGCCTCCTGGTCGTTCGACCCAGGCACGACCAACCGCAGGGCCCTGGCCTTGGCCTTCACCACCCTGTTCGGCTTCTATTTCGCCGCCAGCTTCGACGGGCGGCGGATGGCCGAGATCATCGCCCTCACCTTCCTGGCGCTGGCGATCGGCGGCCTGGTCGCGGCGATCGCCTATCCCAAGATGGGGATCCAGCACGACATCAACGCCGGCGACTGGCGCGGCCTCTGGTACGAGAAGAACCAGATGGGGGCGATGATGGTCTATGGAGCCCTGGCGGCCATGGCCGCGATCCTCGCCGGCTCACGCCGTCGCAAGCTGCTGGTCGCCGCCATCCTGCTGTGCGCCTTCATGATCGTGATGAGCAAATCCAAGACATCGCTCGTCGTGCTGATGATCGGGCTGCTGGGCTCGTTCGCCCTGAACTTCATGCGCCGAGGTCCCGCCACCGCCGTAGTCATGATCTGGTTGGCCGTCACGGTGATCGGCGCGGCGGTGATGATCATGTGGCTGGAGCCGGCGATCGTCTTCAAGACGCTGGGCAAGGACCCCACCCTGACGGGCCGCACCGACATCTGGGCCTCGCTGATGCGCCAGTCGGCCAAGCATCCCCTGACCGGCTATGGCTACGCCGTGTTCTGGCAGCTGGATTCCGTGCCCGCCCTCTGGATTCGGAAGGAAACGGGCTGGAATGTCCCCACCGCCCACAACGGCTGGCTCGACATCCTGGCCCAGTTGGGCTGGATCGGCGTGGACCTGTGCGCCTTGGTCTTGGGCGGGGCCCTGCTGACCGCCCTTTTTCGCTTCCGCAAGGTCGAGGATGGCTACTGGGCCAGCCTCTTCCTGCTCATTTTCCTGATGACCACCTTTTCGGAGAGCTTCATCCTGGAACGCAACGGCATCGCCTGGGCCTTGGCCTGCGCGGCGGTCACCCGCCTGCTCGGCCCCGCGCCACGGAACGCGGTGGCCTCAAGGCTCGAAAAGCGGGTCCGAACTCCCCTGTTCGGCGAACCGCCTCTGGAGTGGCGCTTGGCCGCGTCCGAGTACGAAGGCGAGACCTGGGCCGCGGCGGAACGTCCGGTTCGCGTGTTTGGCCAACGCACGGTCTCGCCTTTCGGCGCGTAGGCCGCTACTGGAACGCCATGACCGAATACACGCCCCAGCAGATCGTCGCCCGCGGCGCGCGCGCCGACGCCGAAGCCGCCGCCGACGCCATCGACAACCACCCGGGCCTCGAGGGCGCCACCTACTCGATCCTGGAAGAGGACGAGGACAAGGGCGTCTGGCGCATCGACGCTTTCCCCACCACCGAGGACGAGGACGCGGGCCTGCTGGAGTTGCTGGCCGGCTATCCGCTGAAGGTGGTGCGCGAGCGCCTGGCCGACGCCGACTGGCTGGCCATGGCGCTGTCGGGTCTGCCCCCGGTGCGCGCGGGCCGGTTCTTCGTTTACGGCATGCACGATCGCGGCCGGGTGCCCGCCAGCACCGTCAACCTTCGCATCGAGGCCGGCGCGGCCTTTGGCACCGGCCACCACGGCACCACCGTCGGCTGCCTGATGGCCTATGACCGCCTGATCAAGCGGCGCAAGTTCGCCAAGGTGCTGGACGTCGGCGCCGGCACGGGCCTCCTGGCCATCGCCGCGGCCCGGACTGGCACCAAGATCGCGGTCGGCACCGACATCGACAAGCCCAGCGTGCGGATCTCCAAGGAGAACGCCAAGGTCAACAAGGCCAACGCCCGCTTTGTCCACGCCTCGGGCCTGGGCCACCGGCTGGTCGCCGACAACGCGCCCTATGACTTGGTGTTCGCAAACATCCTTGCCCGCCCGCTGGTCAGCCTGGCCCAGGACATCAAGAACGCCCTGGTTCCCGGCGGCACGGTGATCCTGTCGGGCCTGCTGCGAACCCAGGAGCGCATGGTCAAGGCCGCCTACGTTTCGCGCGGCTTCAAGGTCGTCGATCGCATTCACCGCGACGCCTGGGCTGCGCTGGTCCTGCAACGGCCGTAGGTTCCTCCTCCCTCCCCCCGAGCTAGGGGGATTGGGGGCAACCGGAACGCCCCACCAACCCCGACGTTTCTCCTCCCGGGACATCCTCTCGAGGAGCAACGTCATGACCTATACCGATCCGCACGCGACCGAACCGCCACGAGAGGTGGTGGTTCGCAAGGAAGGCGGAGCCACCGGCTGGTTCGTAGCGGGGGCCGTGGCCATCGTCGCCGTGGTCGCCATCGCCTTCATGCTGACGGTCGGGGCCCGTACGCCCGACCAGGACCAGATCGCCCAGGCCCAGGAACAAGGCCGCGCCGCCGGAGTCATCGAAGGCGCTCAAACGGGAGCCGCCCAGGCTACCGTCGTGGCCCAGCAAGCAACGCGGGACGCCGCGGCCGCCGCCGACAGCGCTCGTCGCTCGACCGAGGCGACCGCCGCCAGCGCCGCACAGGCCGCGCACGACGCGGCGGCCAACGCCCCGCTCTCCCGCGACGACACGCTGGCCCCTTCGGCGGATCCGAACATCAGAACACCGTCGGCCGAAACCCAGCCGCAGCCGGTGAACTGATCACGGCGGTTTCATCCCTCTTCCCAGCCCGGCGGGGGCGGATTACATCGGGTTATGCGCCAGACCTTCGATGAATCCACCGATCCCGGCTTCGGCCCCCGCCACGTTCCCCTGATCCGCGCCGCCATGGCCGCGCAGGGCCTGGACGGCTTCCTCGTCCCACACGAGGACGAGCACCAGAACGAGTATCTGCCCGCCGCCAACGATCGCCTCGCCTGGGCCAGCGGCTTCACCGGCTCGGCCGGCGCCGGGGTGATCCTCAAGGATCGCGCCGCTGTGTTCGTCGATGGTCGTTACACGCTTCAGGTGCGCGAGCAGGTCGACCAGGACGTGTTCGAGATCCGCGACCTCGTCGAGGGTGGCGTGCCGGCCTATCTGGAGACGGCCTCCAAGGGCGCGGTCATTGGCTACGACGCCCGCCTGCATAGCCCCCAGGCGCTGGACGCCCTGAAGGCCGCCGCCGCGAAGGCCGGCGCCACCCTCAAGGCCGTGGAGGTCAATCCGCTGGACGAGGCCTGGGGCGCTGAGCGCCCAGCCCAGCCCGCCGCGCCCGTCGTGCCCCAGCCGATCGAATACGCGGGCGAAGAGTCCGCTTCCAAGCGCGCCCGCGTCGGCGCGGCCGTCGCCGCCCTGGGCGCCGACGCCGCGGTGATCACCGCCCCCGCTTCCATCGCCTGGCTGTTCAACATCCGAGGCGGCGACGTGATCCGCTCGCCCCTGCCGCTATCGCAGGCTATCGTCCGGGCCGACGGCACGGCGCGTCTCTTCCTGGAGCCGGTGAAGGTCACCGACGACCTGCCCGCCTGGCTGGGCAACCAGGTCTCGCTGGAAGCGCCTGATGCGCTGGACGCGGCCCTGGCCGAGCTTTCGGGCAAGAAGGTCGTGGTCGATCCGGCCCAGTCGTCAGCCTGGTACTTCGACACCCTGGCCTCGGCCGGCGCCGAGGTGGTTCGCGCCATGGACCCCTGCACCCTGCCACGCGCCTGCAAGAACGCCGTCGAGATCGCCGGCACGACTCAGGCGCACAAGCGCGACGGCGCGGCCCTCACGCGGTTCCTGCACTGGCTGGCCACCGAGGGCCAGATCAACCCGCCGGACGAGAAGGAGGCGGTGGCCAAGCTGGAGGCCTTCCGCGAGGCCACCGGCGTGCTGAAGGACCTGTCGTTCGACACCATCGGCGCGGCCAATGGCCACGGCGCCCTGCCCCACTACCGCCCGACCGAACGCAGCAACGAGCGCGCGGCCAAGGGTTCGCTGCTGCTGGTCGACAGCGGCGGCCAGTACCTCGACGGCACCACCGACGTCACCCGCACGGTGGCCATCGGCGAGCCGACCCAGGAGATGGTCACCCGCAACACCCTGGTCTTGAAGGGCCACCTGGCCATCGCCCGCCTGCGCTTCCCGCCCGGCACCACCGGTTCGGCCATCGACGCCTTCGCCCGCGCGGCGCTCTGGAGCCAGGGCCTGGACTACGATCATGGCACAGGCCACGGCGTTGGCGTCTATCTGGGGGTGCACGAGGGCCCGCAGCGGATCTCCAAAGCGCCCAACACCATCGCCCTGCAGCCCGGCATGATCGTCTCGAACGAACCCGGCTACTACAAGGACGGCGAGTATGGGATCCGCATCGAGAACCTCGAGGTGGTCATGCCCGCAGAGCCCGTGGGCGGCGGCGACCGCCCGATGCACCGGTTCCACGCCCTGACACTGGCCCCGATCGACCGCCGTCTGGTCGACAAGAGCCTGCTCTCAGCTGAGGAAATCGCCCAGTTCGACGCCTACCACGCTCGCGTTGCGGCCGAGATCGGTCCGCTGGTCGAGCCGGAAGTCCGCGCCTGGCTGGAAGAAGTCTGCGCGCCGCTCTGAGAAAAGGCCTCCCCTCAGGGGAGGCCTTTTGACTACCTGATCCGCGTCCAGGTCTCGGTCTTGCACAGCGGGGCCACGATGCAGCCCTTCAGCTTCAGCGACGTCGGCGAGATCACGGTGATCGTGCCGGAGTAGGTGCCGCCGTCGTTGGCGTTGTAGACCTTGCCGCCCGTCCACTTGTCCGGACCGCCGCTGAAGCCCCACAGCATCTGCATGCCCTTGAGGGTGCGATCGCGCTGGGCCGGGTCCTTGTTCTTCTCGTCCTTCATGCCCGGGTTGGTCTTGATGTGGTCCGAGTTGACCAGCTTGCCGCAAATACTGTTGCCGCAACGGCTGATCTCGACCTGACCGCCGTTCGTCTGGGTCTGCCACAGGCCGATGACGTCCTGGGCGAAGGCCGGGGCCGAAACGGACAGCGCCAGGGCGGCGGCGATAAGGGGCAGCTTCATGAGGGGTTCCTCCCGTTGTTGCTCCCTTCTAACGCGCGTTCGGCTGAACCGGCCATGAATTGATGGCCAAAACCGAATAACGCCCGTCCTACCTCGCCACCATCGCCAGCCATTCGTCTTCGGTCATGACCTGGACGCCCAATTCGGTGGCCGTCTTCAACTTCGAGCCCGCTCCCGGACCAGCGACCACCAGATCGGTCTTTTTGGAGACCGACGAGGCGACCTTGGCGCCGAGGCTCTCGGCCTGGGCCTTGGCTTCGTCACGGGTCATTTTTTCCAGCGAGCCGGTAAAGACTATGGTCTTGCCAGCCACCGCCGTGTCGGTCTTGGGCTTGGCCACCGCCTGGATATCGAGTTCGGCGATCAGGTTGGCCACCTTCTCGCGATTATGGTCCTCGGCGAAGAAGCGGGCGATCGACTGAGCGGCTACGGGACCGATGCCGTCGATGGCCGACAGGTTCAGGTAGTCCTCCCCCGGCGCGCCCTGAGCCGCCTGGGCCAGGGCCTGAGCGAAAGCGTTCCAATTCGGAAACAGCGTGGCCAGGGCCGCGCGCGCCGGCTTGGTCAGCTTGGGCGCCGCATGACCGATCTTTACCTCCAGACTGTCGGCCTCGGGCCAAGGATCGGGCTTCAGACCGCCTCTCCCCGCCTCGACCAACTCGTCACGCGCCTTGGGGCCTACGCCAGCCGCGCCGGCCAGCTCAAGATAGACTGCGCCCGGCAGCTGCCCCGCCGCCCGTTCGGCCGCGGCTTGCAGGTCGGCGAAGCTCTCGAAATTACGGGCCAGCACGGTCGAGGTCGTCTCGCCGATGTCGCGCATGCCCAGGCCATAGATCACGCGATCCAGGCCGATGGTTCGGCGCGCCTCGATTCCCTTGACCAGGTTGGCCACGGAGGTCTCGCCATAGCCATCGCGCTCGCGCAGGGCCGCCAGCTTCTCTTCGTCCCGGGCCAGCTTGAAGATATCGGCCGGCTCCCGGATCCAGCCCTCGTCGAAAAAGGCCTGCAGCTGCTTTTCGCCCAGTCCCTCGATGTCGAAAGCCCGACGGGATACGAAGTGGCGCAGATGCTCCACCCGCTGGAACGGACAGGCGAACTCGCCGCTGCACCGACGCACCACCGTCTCGGCCCCGCTGGCCGTCGTCTCCTTGATCACCGGCGTATGCAGCGGACACGGGCAATGGGTCGGGAACTCGAACGGCACGGAGTCGGCCGGCCGCTCCTCTGGCACGGAACCGACGATCTGCGGGATCACGTCGCCGGCTCGCTGCAGGATCACCGTGTCGCCCACCCGAACATCCTTGCGCGCAATCTCGTCGGCGTTGTGCAAGGTGGCGTTAGTCACCGAGACCCCGCCTACGGTGACAGGCTTCAGCCGCGCCACGGGCGTGATGGCTCCCGTCCGCCCAACCTGCAGGTCGATCGCTTCCAGCACCGTGCGGGCCTGCTGGGCCGGGAACTTGCGGGCGATCGCCCAACGGGGTGAGCGCGACACGAAGCCCAGGCGGCGCTGCTGTTCCAGGTCGTCGACCTTGTAGACCACCCCGTCGATGTCGAAGGCCAGCTTCGGGCGCAGCACCTCGAACTCGGCATAGGCCTCCAGCAGGCCCTTGGCGTCTTGCACCCGACGCGCAGGCGGAGCCGTGGTGACGAAGCCCCACTCGGCCAACTTGGCCAGCGCCTCCCACTGTCCCTCGGCGAACGGCGCGCTGAGCAAACCCCAGGCGTAGGCGAAGAAGCGCAGCGGCCGCTGGGCGCTGATCTTCGGATCGATCTGACGTAGCGAACCGGCGGCGAAGTTGCGGGGGTTGGCGTAGGTGCGTTGTCCGGCCTCCTGGGCCGCCTGGTTGAAGGCCGCGAAGGCCTCGAGCTCGACATAGACCTCGCCGCGGATCTCAATAACGTCGGGCCAGCCCATGCCCCTCAGCCGATGTGGAATGTCGGCGATCGTGCGCAGGTTGGCGGTGACATCCTCGCCCACCCGGCCGTCTCCCCGCGTCGCCCCCTGAACGAGCACGCCCTTCTCATAGCGCAACGAAGCCGACAGGCCGTCGATCTTAGGTTCGGCCGTGTAGCACACCGGCTCGCTGGTCAGGCGCAGGAACCGGCGAATGCGAGCGTCGAACTCGGTCGCCTCCTCGTTCGAGAAGGCGTTGTCCAGGCTCAACATCGGCACGCCGTGCTCGACCGGCGCAAACTGCTCGGCTCGCGCCGCCCCTACGCGCAGCGACGGGGAGTTGTCGCGCACCAGATGTGGGAAACGCTCCTCGATCGCCAGATTACGGCGCTTGAGGGCGTCGTACTCGCTGTCGCTGATCTTGGGCGCGTCCAGCTGGTGATAGGCGATATCGTGTCTCGCCAGTTCGTCGGCCAGGCGTTCCAGTTCCTCGACAGCCTGGGCTTCAGTGAGGTCGGGGACGTCGATCTGGGACACGGGCGAATCCGGGAAAGCTGCGAAGGCGGCAGACTAGCCGCTCCTCCCCCTTTCGGGGAGGCCGAACCACAGGAAGGACCTTTAACCCCAATAGCGTAAGCCTTGCCGTGAAGGGATTGAAGGAGCCGCCCGTGACCCATATCGCTTCGGCGTCTCCGGGCGCCGCACCCGGCCTTTCGCGCGGCGGAGCGCTGGATCTGCTGCGGTTCGTGGCGGCCCTTTTTATCGTGCTCTATCACGTCGCCGAGCGGGCTCCGGTCTCGCTGTTCGCGATCCATCCGGCGTTCGGACGCGGCTATCTGGCCACGGACTTCTTCCTGATGCTGTCCGGCTACGTCCTGGCGCGCACCTATGGCCCCCGCGTGCTCTCGCAAGGCGTGGGTACGGGCGATTTCCTCAAGCGGCGCATCCTGCGCATCTGGCCCGCCCATCTGGTGATGCTGGCCCTGTTCGTGGTCTTCGTACTGGCCACCGGAGCCATCGGCCTGGCCCCGCAGAACCCGCAGTGGTTCCAGTGGAGCCAACTCCTGCCCCAGGTCTTCCTCGTCCAGGCCTGGTTCGTGCCCGGTTCGTCCGGTTGGAACATGCCGACCTGGACGCTATCGGCCCTGATTGTCTGCTATGGGGGCTTTCCCACGGCCTGGCGCGCCACGGCCAGGATCGCTTCGCCCTGGACCACTCTGGCGATCGGGATCGCGTTTTTCCTGGCCGTGGACTACGCCGCCAAGGCCGTCACCGGTATCCCCGCGCACCAGTTGCCCTTGCGCCTTGGCCTGGTGCGCGGCGTTCCGCTATTCGTGGTGGGCATGCTGGTGGCCCGGCTACCGACGGCGATCCCGCAACGCATGGCCGACGGCCTGGCGATCTTCGCCGGCGTCGGGGTGGTGGCGCTGCAGGTTTGGGGCCGCCTCGATTACGCCAGCCTGGCCCTGCTGGCTCTACTGATCTACGCCGCCGGCGCCTCGGGCTCGAAGAACTGGAACTGGGCCGCCTTGGCGGGTCGCCTCTCCTTCTCATTGTTCCTGACCAACCAACTGACCGCCGTGGTCTGGTTCGGTCTCCAGCGCGCCCTGGTGGCCAAGCTGGAGCTCGACGGCCCGGCGGTGTGGTTGACCTGGGCCATGGCCCTTCCCGCCTGCGTGGTCGTGTCGTGGGTGTTCGAGCGCCGTGTAGACGCTCCCCTTCAGGCTTGGATCAAGCGCCTGTCCCGGCAGGCCGAAGCGCCCAAGACCGAACCGGCCCTGGCGACCTAGCCGATCAGGGCCTTGGCCGCCGCGCGGGCGGCCTCGGTAACCTCCGCGCCTGAAAGCATGCGGGCGATCTCTTCCTGGCGCTGGGCTGGCGACAACGGCTCGACCTTGGTGCGGGTCGAGGTGTCGTCGCCCGACTTGGAAATCCGCCAGTGGGCGTCGCCTCGAGCCGCCACCTGAGCCGAGTGGGTCACCACCAGCACCTGCGCATTGGTCGCCAGGCGTTTGAGGCGCAGGCCCACGGCGTCGGCCACCGCGCCGCCGACGCCTTGGTCGACTTCGTCGAAGATCATCAACGGCTGCGGCCCCTCGCCTCGTCCGGCCAGGGCGGCCTTCAGCGCCAGGGCGAAGCGAGCCAGTTCGCCGCCTGAGGCGATGGCCTCCATCGGCCCAAATGGCGCACCGGGATTGGTCGAGATTTCGAAGGCCACACGGTCCAGGCCGGTAGGACCGGCGCGGTCCTCGTCCAGCGTTTCGATGGCGACACGGAACTTGGCCTTTTCCAGCTTCAACGGCGCCAGTTCGGCCTCGACAGCCGCAGCCAGGCGATCCCCGGCGGCGCGGCGCTCGGCCGACAGGGCCTGAGCCGCATACAGATAGGCCTCCCGGGCTTCGGCAGCTTCTTCCTCGGCCGCCTTGAGCGCCTCGCCCGAGGTCTCGATGGCCTGAAGCTGGGCGGCGAACTCCGCCCGCTTGTCCGGCAGCAGTTCGACGGCGACGTTCAGCTTGCGGGCCATGCCGCGCAGGGCGAACAGGCGCTCCTCGGCCTTCTCCAGGCGGTCAGGTTCGAACTCGAAGGCTTCGGCGGCGGCGTCGATCGCAGCGACCGCCTCCTGCGCTTCGACCAAGGCGCGGTCCACGGCTTCACACGCTGCGACCAGGCGGGTGACGGCTGGCCCGTCGGCGGGAGCTCCGGCCTGAATCGCCCGATCACGGGCGCGCTCCAAGGCCCGAAACGCGCCTGCCAGCTTTCCGGACAAGGCATCCCCGCCCAGTGCGTCGGACGCGGCGGAAATATCGGCCAAGGCCTTCTCGGCCGAGCCCAGCAGCGCACGCTCCTCCGCCAGGGCCGTCTCCTCGCCTTCGCGGGGATCCAGGCGGTCCAGCTCTGACAGGCGAAGAGTCAGTTCCTCGGTCTCGGCGGCGGCGCGATCGGCCAGGTCGCGCAAGGCCGTGGCCTTTTCGCGGGCGGCGCGCCACGCGCTCCAGGCCGAGGCCACGGCCCCGACGCTGACGGCCCCGAAGGCGTCCAGAAGATTGCGATGGGTGCGAGGGTCCAGCAGACCCACGGTCTCGTGCTGGCCATGCACTTCCAGCAGCAAAGCGCCCAGGTCCTTGAGCACGCCCACGCTGGTGGCCTGGTCGTTGACGAAGGCGCGCGAGCGGCCGTCGGGCGACAACTGCCGCCGCAGGACCAGGTCCTCGTCGCGGCTATAGTCCAGGCCCTTGTCGTCCAGATAGGCGAAGGCGGCGTGATCGGCTGGCAGGGCGAAGATGGCGGTGGCGCTGGCATGCCCCGCGGCTCCGCGCCGCACCAGACCCGCGTCGGCGCGCGCGCCTGTGGCCAGGCCCAGGGCGTCCAGGATGATCGACTTGCCGGCCCCGGTTTCGCCGGTGAGCGCGGTTAGGCCCGGACCGATCGCCAGATCCAGGCTTTCGATGAGCACGACGTCGCGGATGGAGAGGCCGATCAGCATGGCCGAGAGGATCGCCGGGAATCAGGGTTTTTCAAAGAACGTTTCGAAAACAAAGGGCCGATCCTAGTAGGATCGGCCCCTTTCGATTACATTCCGAGGATGCCCTTGATGCCGCCCTTCTTGGACTTGGCCTCTCCGGGCGGAGCCAGGGTGGCGTCCTTGTCCTGGGTCAGGCGATCCAGGAAGTTGCGCTTGTTGCCGGCTTTCAGCGGTTCCACCGCCGGCTTGAGACCGTTGTTGTTCAACAGCTTGTAGGCTTCGGCGTACCAGGGGTCGCCGGGGAAGTTGTAACCCAGCACCGCCCCGTTGCGCTTGGCCTCTTCGGTCAGGCCCAGGGTGAGATAAGCCTCGACCAGACGGTACAGGGCCTCTGGCGTGTGCGAGGTGGTCTGGTGGCGGTCGACCACGGTCCGGAAACGCCCCACCGCAGCCAGGGTCTGGCCATTGCGCAGGTAGTAGCGGCCAATGGTCATTTCCTTGCCGGCCAACTGGTCGTTGACCATGTCGATCTTCAGGCGGGCGTCCTGGGCGTATTCCGAGTTCGGATAGCGCTGGACCACGTCGCGCAGCGCGCCCAGGGCGGCCTCGGTGGCGGCCTGGTCGCGGTTCACGTCGACGATCTGTTCGAAGTAGCAGACGGCCTTGAGATAATAGGCGTACGAGGCCGACGGATTGCCCGGATACAGGCCGATGAAGCGATCGGCGTCCGAGATGGCCTCGTTGTACTGGTTGCCCATGTAGTGGGCATAGCCGGTCATCAGGATCGAGCGGCGCGACCACTCCGAATAGGGATGCTGACGCTCGACTTCACGGAAGTAGTCGACGGCCTCATTCCAGTTGCCGCGGTCCAACCGGTTGGCGCCGGTCGCATAGAGCAGCTCCACGGGGCGCTCTTCGTAGGCCAGGGTGGGCTTCTTGGACTTGCCGGCGCAGGCGTTGACCGACAGCGCGACCAGCACGGCGGCGGTGACCGTAGCAGCCTGGCGTCCCGAGAAATTACGAAGCACGGACTTTTCACCCTCGAAGCAAACGTGCGCCCCTGCGCCGTGCAAGGCTTCTACACCACGCCGATGCGGGCGCAAATGGAAGCCGAGCCACGGAAGAGGACCACCCCGGTGCGTATTCCTCAAGGGAATCCGCTCAAGCGATACTGACACAGGCTTTTGGGCCAAATCAGGTCAAAAGTCGCGAAGGACCTAAACCTTTCAGACAGCCTCGGCCAGTTCCACCGAATAGGGACGCATGCGCCAGGCCGCAGGTTGCGCGATCAGGGCCCGGACGATGGCGTTGTTCAGACCATGACCGGCCAGCACGCCTTCGAAACGGCCGATGATCGGCGCGCCCAGCACATAAAGATCGCCCACCGCATCCAGCGCCTTGTGGCGCACGAACTCGTCGGGACGACGCAGGCCTTCGGGGTTCAGCACGCGGTCGCCGTCGATGACCACGGCGTTCTCCATCGAGCCGCCACGGGCCAGGCCGATGGCGCGCAAGGCTTCGACGTCACGCACGAAGCCGAACGTACGGCATTCCGACAGCTCGGCCCGGAACGTTTCCTCGTCGACGGCGAGGTCGACGCGCTGTCGACCAATGGCCTTGCTGGCGAAGGCGATCTCGAACGCAACCTCGAAGCGGTCGGCCGGCGAAAGGCTGGCGGACTTGTCGCCCTCCTCCACCACGATCGTGTCGAGGATCTCGATATAGCGGCGCGCGGCTTCCTGCTTGCGGCGGCCCGCGCGATCCAGGATCTGCACGAAGGGCTCGGACGAACCGTCCATGATCGGCACTTCCGGACCGTCCAGTTCGACCACGCAGTTGTCGATGGCCAGGGCGGCCAAAGCGGCCATCAGGTGCTCGATGGTCGAGACGCGCACGTCGGCGGCGTTGCTGATGACGGTGCCAAGCTGGGTCTGGCAGACGGCTTCCGGCGTGACGGGCACGCGATTGTCGCGATCATGGACGTCGGTGCGCACGAAGACGACGCCGGCGTCGACCGGCGCGGGGCGCACGACGACGCGGACGTGCGAACCGGTGTGGAGACCCACCCCGGCGAAGATGACCGGTCCGGCGACCGTATGCTGAAAATATGCCGAAGCCGACACTTAAGACCCTTATCTAGACTTCAGACGGTTCTTCCGACCGCCTTTTGCGCCCCAGGTACCATTTAGGGACAATGCTGCGCCGCGACAAAGCAAGCCTTGTTTCGGATTGTTACCTCTCTAAAAGTTTGTTTTTTATGATTTTTTCGTAACGCGAAACGTCATGATTCCGCCGCATTGCAAAGCTCGCGGAATCCGAGGGCAATTCCGTGCGCTCCGCCCTGGCTTCGCGGGCAGGTCATCGCTAGGCTCGCGCCGCTTTCTGGCGCCAAACGCCTCCAGGATACCTGCTGATGACCAAGACCTTGCGCATTGCCGCGTCCGCCCTGGCCCTTTCCATGGCCGCTCTCGCCGCCTCCCCCGCCGCCCTGGCGCAGGGACGCGGCTTCACCGCCAAGGACATGGTGCAGCTCGAACGGATCAGCGATCCGCGCGTCTCGCCCGACGGCCGCTATGTGGTCTACAGCCTGCGGACGATGGACTACTCAGCCAACAAGGCCTCCATGTCGCTGTGGATCGCCGACCTGAAGACCAAGATGGCGCCGCGCCGCCTGGCCGTCTCGGAAGGCGGCGCCAGCAGTCCCCGCTGGTCGCCCGACGGCAAGTCGATCTACTTCATCTCGGGTCGGACCGGCGGACTGGACCAGGTGTTCCGCACCGACGCCGCCGGCGGAACCGCCGTGAAGGTGACCAGCGCGCCCTTCGACGTCGGCGCCTTCAAGATCTCGGCCGACGGCAAGACCCTGGTGGTCTCGCAATCGGTCTATCCCGAATGCGAGACCCTGGACTGCACCAAGGACAGGCTGGCCGCCAAGGCTGGCGTGAAGACCACCGGCGTGGTCTTCGACAAGCTGTTCATCCGCCACTGGGACACCTGGCAGGACGGCACGCAGAACCACCTCTACGCCTACGCCCTCGACGCCCAGGGTCTTGCTGCGGGCCAACCCGTCGCTTTGATGAACGGCTTCAACGGCGACACCCCGACCAAGCCCTTCGGCGGCGACGAGGACTTCGCCATCGCCCCCGACGGCAAGAGCCTGCTGTTCTCCGCCAAGCCTGCCGACCGCGAAGAGGCCTGGAGCACCAACTACGATATCTGGCGCGTGGGACTGGACGGCGCAGCCAAGGCCGAGAACCGCACCGCCGACAACAAGGCCATGGATTCGCAGCCCAGTTTCTCGCCTGACGGCAAGGCCGTGGCCTGGCTGGCCATGAAGCGCCCGGGCTTCGAGGCCGACCGTTACGCCATCATGCTGCGAGAAGGCGACAAGGTCCGTGAACTGACGGCGGGCTGGGACCGCTCGGCCCAGGCGATCGGCTGGAGCCCCGACGGCAAGACGATCTACACCACGGCCGAGGATGTCGGGCAGACTCGCCTCTTCGCCGTCGACGTGAAGTCCGGCAAGGTCACCCCGCTCACCGGCGAAGGCCACGTCAGCGCCTTCAGCGTGGGCCCGCAGCAGATCGTCTACGCTCAGGACAACCTCAAAGGCCCGGCCCAGCTCTACGCCTTGTCGACCGTCAAGAAGGGCGAAGCGCCGGTCAAGCTGACCAACGTCAACGCCGAGGCCTTGAAGGGCGTGGCCATGGGCGAGGCCGAGCAGTTCAGCTTCCCCGGCTGGAACGGCGAGACCGTGCACGGCTACGTGGTCAAGCCGGCCAACTTCGACCCGGCCAAGACCTATCCGGTGGCCTTCCTGATCCACGGCGGCCCGCAAGGCAGCTTCGGCAACCTCTTCCACTACCGCTGGAACGCCCAGACCTACGCTGGAGCCGGCTATGCCGTGGTGATGATCGATTTCCACGGCTCCACCGGCTACGGCCAGGCCTTCACCGACGCGATCAGTCAGCACTGGGGCGACCGCCCGCTGGAAGATCTGCAAAAGGGCTGGGCCTTCGCCCTGAACAAGTACTCGTTCCTGGACAAGGACCGCGCCTGCGCCCTGGGCGGCTCGTACGGCGGCTTCATGATCAACTGGATCGCCAGCCAGTGGAAGGAGCCGTGGAAGTGCCTGGTCAACCACGACGGCATCTTCGACAGCCGCTTCATGGGCTATTCGACGGAAGAGCTGTGGTTCAGCGAGTGGGAAAACGGCGGCCCGCCCTTCAAGGCCGGCACGACCTATTCGAAGTTCAACCCGGCCGACCACGTCGACCAGTGGAGCGTGCCGACGATGGTCGTGCAAGGCGGCCAGGACTTCCGCGTGCCGCTGGAGGAAGGCATCGGCACCTTCACCGCCCTGCAGCGCAAGGGAATCCCCAGCAAGCTGCTGTACTTCCCCAACGAGAACCACTGGGTGCTGAAGGCCCAGAACTCGGTCCAGTGGCACGACGAGGTCCAGAAGTGGCTGGACCAGTGGACCAAGAAGTAGGCTGAAACCTCAGACGCGCCCGGTCGCCACCGCCCAGGTGAGCCGGGCGCGGATTTCCAGCTCGCTCAGTTCGCGCCCGCCCGCTCGGGCCTTGGCCAGGGCGGCGGGCGCGGCGGCGGGGAACGCGTTCAGCGGCAAGTCCTTGAGCTCGGCTCGGGCCTTGCCCGCCGCTTCGATGATCCTGCCCCGCACCTCGCCCGGCGACCACGCCGTCGGCAACCGCTCCACGCCCGCGCGCTTCAGCCGCCAAAGTCCCGCCAGGCCGTAGGCCCGGGCAGCGTGCTTGACCGTATGCGGATCCGCCTTGTTATCCAGTCGCCAGGCCGCCAGCATCATCACCGCGCCCGCCGTGGCGTCGACATAGGCCAGGACCTGGGCTTCCGTCTCGAAGGGCGGCTCCAGATCGGCCAACCGGTCCTCGGCCATCTGGGCCAGGGCCTGGAGGGGGTAACCTGCCGCGACGACGGCCTCGACGGTCGGGTGCTTGCGGGGAACCTGGCCGGCCGCGACCTCCTCCATCGCCTCGCGCCACCAGGTCAGGCGGATTTCGCCCATAAGGGCGTTGCTCACCCCGCCTGCGACCCGGGCCAGCTCATAGTTCAAGGCGTAGAGCGCGATCACGTCGGCCCTCGCCTTCGGATCGGCGATGAACCGGCTCGCCAGCCAGCGATCGGGGTCGACCCGGCGCACCAGGGCGTCGAGGTCGGTCTCCGGGCCGGCGTTGCGGTGGGCGATGTCGAGCGTCGTCATGGGCGCGGCTTATGCGCCGCATCGGCCAAAAGAAAAAGGCCCGCGACGGCGGCGCGGGCCTTCTGCATTCCCCTCTGTCCGGCCGATCAGCCGAACAGGGTCTGGTACATGGTCATGCAGACCAGCATGGGGATGCTGAGCAGCGTGTTGATGCGCGAGAACAGCATGGCCATCTTGGCGGCCTTGGCTTTGGTGGCGTCGTCGGCCTCAACGATGCCCAGGGCCCGCTTCTGGTTGGGCCAGATCACGCCCCAGACGTTCAGGAACATGATCGTGGCCAGCCACATGCCCAGGCCGATGAACACGAAGCCCATGTCCTGGCCGACCGTATAGCCGCCCCACAGGCCCAGCGTCGCCGCCTCGCCCAGATAACCTCGGCTGAAGGCCAGCACCACGCCCATGACCCAGGTGGCCAGCGCCGCCCAGCGGAACCAGAACAGGGCCTCAGGCGCGATGTATTTGCTGACCGCAGGCTTCAGTTCGGCCGGAATCTGCGGCATCACGCGGATCTGCACGAAGTTGAAGTAGTACAGCAGGCCGATCCACAGGATGCCGAACAGCACGTGGAGCCAGCGGAAGACGGCCTGGAAATAGGCGTCGTCGAAGCCGTGCGGGCTGTGCCCGAAGCCGAACGCGATGACCAGCGCCAGGATGACGCTGACGATGATCGTATTGCGGAAGTTCGAAAGTAGCGCGGCCATGCCGTCCCCCTGATGTCCCTACCCTGAGCAAAGGTATAGGGCGCCTTGCAGAGTCGGGAAACCGAAGCGCCTAGACGGCGATGAGCGCCGCCGCCAGCCGCCGGCCCTCGCTGGCCAGCACATTGTAGGTGCGGGCCGCAGCCTCGGTGCTCATGAATTCCAGCCCCACGCCTGCGGCCTTGAGGGCGTCGCGGACAGGGCGCGGCGGCAAGGCGTTGACCAGACCTCCGCCCAGCAGGACGAACTCGACCGCCCCGCCCGCCGCGAAGACTTCGGAGAAGTCCCCGGGCGTCAGGTCTGCCAGGGCCTTGGCGGACCAGTCGCGCGGCTGATCGTCGATGATCAGCAGCGAGCCCGGCCGCCATTCGCCAGAGACGCGGAAACCGCCGCCGCCCCAGGCGTCGATCGAAGGCGGTTGCCGCAGCATCAGGGACGCGTGCCCGGGCCGAGCTTGATGGCCTCAGGCTCTTCGTCGCCGCGCTTGGCGCCCCACACCAGGATCAGCGGCAGGGCGATGTAGATCGACGAATAGGTGCCGATCACGATGCCGAACGTCATGGTGAAGACCAGCGGGAACAACACCGGACCGCCGAAGAACATCGTCCCCCCCAGGGCCAGCAGGGCCGTGGTGCCAGTGATGATCGTCCGCGACAGACGCTCGTTTTCCGACAGGTCGATGATGTCGCGCAGCGGCGTGGTCTTGTACTTACGCAGGTTCTCCTTCAGTCGGTCGAAGGTGATGACCTTCTCGTTCATTGAGTAGCCGATCACCGTCAGCAGGGCCGCGATCGAGGTCATCGAGAACTCGATGCGCAGCACCGACAGCAAGCCCAGCGTCAGGATGATGTCGTGGAACACGGCCACGACGGCGCCCAGGCCGAACTGCAGCTGGAAGCGGAACCAGATGTAGCCCAGCATCAGGATCAGGGCGATGCCCAGGGCCTTGAAACCCGAACCCAGCAGTTCGCCCGAAACCTTGGGACCAACTTCCGAACGATCCGAGATCTTGGCGTCCGGCAGGGCTTGCGAGACCTTGGCGGTCATGCGGTCGGCGGCGAGGGCGGCCGACTCGCCCGGATTGGGCAGGAAGCGCACCATGGCGGCGTTGCCCGTGCCGAAGGCCTGGACCTGCGGGTCGTGCGCCCCGCCCTGCTCCAGGGTGCTGCGCAGCTTGGCCAGGTCGAGTTGCTGGGGCGTGGCGACGCGGAAGGCGACGCCCCCCTTGAAGTCGATGCCCAGGTTCAGACCCTGGGTGAAGAACGAGACGCACGAACCCGCGATGAGCAGGGCCGAAATCGCGGCGGCGACCGGCGCCCACTTCACGAAGCGGAAGTGGGTGTGCCGGGGGATCAGGCGGATGAGGGGCCAAACCATGACGGATACCTAAGCGATCGGCAGCGCTTTCGGACGGGCGAGCTTGAACCACCATCCGATGAGCACTTGAGTGATGAGAATGGCCGTGAACAGCGAGGTGAACACGCCGATCGACAAGGTCCAGGCGAAGCCCTTGATCGGGCCGGAGCCGAACCCGAACATGATGGCGGCCGAGATCAGGCTGGTGATGTTGGCGTCCATGATCGAGACCAACGCCCGGCGGAAGCCGGTGTCGGCCGCCGACATGGGCGATCGTCCCGCCGCCGCCTCGTCGCGCATTCGCTCGTAGATCAGTACGTTAGCGTCCACGGCGACGGCCAGGGTCAGGATCAGACCGGCGATACCGGGGAAGGTCAGCGTGGCCTGGGTCATCGACATGATGCCCACGATCAGCAGCACGTTCACGACCAGGGCCAGGGCCGCGAACACCCCGAACAGGCCGTAGGCCAGGATGATGAAGACGAACATCGCCGCCGCGCCAATGGCCAGCGAGATGGCGCCGGCCTTGACGGCGTCGGCGCCCAGTTCGGCCCCGACGGTGCGTTGCTCTTCCAGGTTCAGCTTGGCCGGCAGAGCGCCCGAACGCAGCAGCAGGGCCAGCTCGTTGGCGCTTTCCGGCGTGAAGCCCCCGGTGATCTGGCCCGAACCGCCGGTGATGGCGCTCTGGATGGTCGGCGCAGAGATGTACTTGCCGTCCAGGATGATCGCGAAACGCTTGCCGATGTTACGGGCGGTGGCGTCGCCGAACTTGCGCGCGCCGGCGCCGCCGAAGCGGAACGCCACCACGGCGTTGCCGGTCTGGCCGTCGAATTGCTGGCTGGCGTCGACGAGGTCGTCGCCTGACACGAGCGCGCGCTTGGCCACGGCGATCGGCGGCATGCCCGGCTGGGCGCCCGGCAGCACCACCACGCCCGGAGGCACGCGGCCGGCGGCCATGTCTTCGGCGCTCACGCTGTCGTCGACCATCTGGAAGGTCAGCTTGGCGGTCTGGCCGATCACGGCCTGCAGACGGGCTGGGTCGCTTTCGCCAGCGGCCTGGATCACGATCCGGTTGCCGCCCTGGCGGGTGATGATCGGCTCCTTGGTGCCCAGGCTGTCGATACGGCGACGAATCGTCTCGATAGACTGGTCCACGGCCTTGGCGGCGTCGGCCTTGGCGGCCTCGGCCACGAAGGACAGCTCCAGGCGCTGGTCGTCCTTCTTGCTGATCGCCACGTCGCGGCCACCGATCGCGCCCTGCAGGGGAGCGCCGATCGACTTGCGCAGCACGGCCAAAGCCTGGTCCACCTTGGTGGCGTCGGCGATGCGCACGCGCACCACGCCGCCCGACTCGCCCAGTTCGCCGAAGCCGATCTGCTCGTTGCGCAACGTGGTGCGGACGTCCTCGACCATGTTGGTCAGACGTTCGGCGCGCAGCGCGTCGGTGTCGACCTCATAGAGCAGGTAGGATCCGCCCTGCAGGTCGAGGCCCAGGTTCAGCTTCTGATGGGGAACCCAGCCGGGAAGCGCGTCGAGCGTCTTCTGCGGGAGCAGGTTCGGGAGCGAAAAGACGATGCCGAAAATCACCGACAGTATGACGACGGTGACTTTCCAGCGAGAAAGGGTCAGCATGGATTACAAGCTCTGGGCGACGCCTTCGGCGCCTCTTGGTCAGGGCGAAGGGTGATCAGCTCTTGGGATCGTTGGCCGGGGCCGGTTCGCCCTTGGCGCGGATGTCGGTGATCATGGCCTTGACCACCTTCACGGTCACGCCTTGGGCGATCTCGACGCCGACTTCGGTTTCCTCGACCCGCACGATCTTGCCCAACACGCCATTGGACAGCACGACATTGTCGCCGCGCTTCATGGCGGCCAGAGCGGCCTGGTGTTCCTTGGCGCGCTTTTGCTGCGGGCGGATCATGAAGAAGTAGAACACGACGATCAGCATCAGCGGCAGGCCGAAAGCCTGGATCAGCGCGTTGGGGTCGGTAGGCATAGGTGTGCTCTCTGGGAAGGAGGGGGCGGCGCCCCGCCAAGTCGGCGGAAGCTATGCGTTCACCTCCGGTTTTGCAATGACGGCTCTGGGACGCTAGGACGCAGGGCATGACAGAAGACACCGTTCGCCAGCTCGCCCGTATCGCCGACGCCCTGGAGCGCATTGCGCCGCCGCCGCCGGTCGCTCCCTCCTTCGAGGGCGCGCGTCTGTTCCGCCACGAGCCCCGAACGGGCGGCTACGTAGCCGCGCCCGACTATGCGATGGATCTCGGCCTGCTGATCGGGATCGAGCGTCAGAAGGACCGGTTCGTCCAGAACCTGCGCCGCTTCGCCGTCGGCCTGCCCTGCAACCATGTGCTGCTGTGGGGCGTGCGCGGCACGGGCAAGAGCTCGCTGACCAAGGCCGCCTTCATGACCCTGGCCGACGAGTTCCCGGCCCTGAAGCTGGTCGAGGTCGACCGCGACGAGGTGGCCGCCCTCCCCCCGCTGTTCGACCAGTTGCGCGACCGGCCCGAGCGCTTCGTGGTGCTGTGCGACGACCTGTCGTTCGAGGACGGCGCGGCCGCCGCCAAGGCGCTGAAGTCGGCCCTGGAAGGCGGCGTGGCCGGCCCGCCGGAGAACGTGCTGTTCGTCTCCACCTCCAACCGTCGCCACCTGATGCCGCGCGACCACGCCGAAAAGCAAGGCGCGCTGGCCGCCGCCGAGGACGCCGAGGAGGAGATGAGCGTCTCCGACCGCTTCGGCCTGTGGATTGGCTTCCCGCCGATGGACCAGCCGACCTATCTGGAAGCCATCAACGGCTATGCCGAGCGCTTTGGCCTGCAGGTCGAGAACCTGGAACGCCGAGCGCTGCAATGGTCGCAGCTGCGCGGTTCGCGCTCGGGCCGCGTGGCCTGGCAGTTCGTTCGCGATCTGGCGGGCGAGCTTGGCGTAAAGCTGCCAGGGTGACGGGAAGGCCTCCCCTCGACGGAGGAGGCCCCCTTTCCTACTTCGGCAGAACCAGCGACGGGTCGACCGGACGCGCCTTGTCCTTCGGGGTCGGAGCGTAGCGAACCTCGAAGTGAAGCTGGGGCTCGGTGACGCCCCCGGTCTGGCCGACCGCGCCCAGGACGTCGCCTTGGGCGACCTGCTGGCGCATCTTGACCTCGGTCGAGGACAGGTGGGCATAGGCCGTGACCCAGCCGTCTGCGTGCTTGACCAGCACCAGGTTGCCGAAGCCCGGCACCTGGTTGCCCGAATAGACCACCTCGCCGGCGGCGGCCGCACGGACCGGCGAACCGGCGGCGGCGCGGATGTTCAGGCCGTCGTTGCGCTGACCGGTGCCCTTGGGGCCAAAATCCGAGATGGTCTCACCGCGAACCGGCCAAACGAAACGACCACGGCCTGCGGCCGTGATCTCCGCTTCCGTCGGGGGAGCGCTGCTCTCGATCAGCGGACGCGAGGCCGGCGGCGGCGTTACGGGTTGGGCCGAAACCGGACCAGTCGGCGTGCGCGGATAATTGCTGGCCGGCGGCGGCGTGTAGGGACGCGGATTCGACGGCACGTAGGGTTGCGGGCTGGACGGCGTGGTCGCGGCCGGCGGCGTATAGGTCGGCGCAGGCGTCGAAGGCATGGTTTGAGCGGGACGTGTCGGCGCGGGCGCCGGCGTGGTGACCGTCGTCTTCAACGGCCCCTTGTCCTTGTAGCCGGCCGGCAGG
Organism: Caulobacter sp.; assembly: GCA_017745235.1. GTDB lineage: Bacteria > Pseudomonadota > Alphaproteobacteria > Caulobacterales > Caulobacteraceae > Caulobacter. The sequence goes on from JAGHZU010000010.1 coordinate 31,443, forward strand.
CGCAGCTTCTGGCCCTTCTTGATCGTGGAGCCGACGCGAATGCCGTTCTCCTCGGCCAGGGCGGCCGGCTTGACGTTGAAGCGCTTGGCGATGTTGGCCAGGGTGTCGCCGCTGTTGGCGACGTAGGCCTTGGCCGTGGTCGCGGGCCCCTTCAGCTTTTGACCAGGCTTGATGCGGTACGGCGGCTCGAGGTCGTTGTCCTTGACCAGGTCGGCGCGGGTGGTGTCCAGGCCGCGCGCGATGGCGTCGATCGCATCGCCCGACTTCACGGTATAGACGCGGCGGGGGCCCGCGACCTCGACCACCGGGCCGGTGACGCTGACGGTCGTGGTGGTGGTCGGACGGCCGACGGGTTCGGGTTCGTCGTCCGCCGGCGCCGTGGCCTGCGTGGTCCGGGGAGGAACAGCGCCCGGACGGGTCGACGGCGCGCCGACCGGCGGACGGCTGGCGGACGGAACCGGCTCGCTCTCGGTCACGGGCTGCAGCACGGTGGTCTTGCTGGGCCCCTTGTCCTTATAGCCGTCGGGCAGGCGCAGCTTCTGACCCTTTCGGATAGCCGAGCCGGTCGAAAGATCGTTCTCCTCGGCCAGGGCGGCGGCGCTGACCGAGAAGCGCTTGGCGATCGCGAACATCGTATCGCCGGTCTGGACGACGTAGGCTTTCGCGCCCTCGTCGGCAGGCCCCTTCAGCACTTGGCCGGGCTTGATGCGGTACGGCGGCTCCAGGTCGTTGTCCTTGGCCAGGGCCGCCCTCGTGGTGCCCAGGCTGCGAGCGATGGCGTCGATGTTGTCGCCCGACTTGACCTTGTAGCTCTTGGCCGGGCCGGTGACCGAGACGACAGGACCGGCGACTGTGGTGACCACCACCGGGCGCTGAGCCGTGGGCGCCGGCCGGGTGACCGGCGCAGGCGGCGGCGGAGCCGTATTGGTGACAGGGGCGAGTTGCTGACTCGATACGCCCGCACTGGCCGGCGGCGGCGTCAGGCGGGGCGGCTCGTCTTCTTCCGGTGGTGGCGGCGCCGGCTGGGTGGTCGCGGCGGGCGCGGGCTGGGACGCGGGAGGTCCCTGGACGATCGGGAAATTCGGGGAAGGCCTGTTCTCGACCGCACTTTCACAGGCGGTGAGCGTTCCAGCCGTCAGGGCGATCACCGCCGCGCGCGTCCACAACTGACTCATTGCCTCTCCTCTCCCAGCGAGACTCCAGACGCCTTCGCAAGGGTAAACCAACCATTAAACATCCCGCGCCCCGCCGGGAACCCGACGGCGCTCCGCCCGCTCTACTCGCGGGCGACGCCGTCCAGGATCGGGACGAAACGCACGTCGCACAGGACTTCCACCGTGAAGCCCCCCTTTCCATCGCCGGCGTAGCGGCGAAGGCTCTGCACAGGCCCCTTGCCGACCGGCGCGACCAGCACGCCATGCGGCTTCAGCTGCGAAAGCAGAGTTTCCGGTTCATCCTGCGCGGCCGCCGTGACCAGAATACGGTCGAATGGGGCCTGTTTGGGCCAACCTTCCCACCCGTCGCCGAATTTCGTGATGACGTTGGTCAGGCCCAGGGTCGCGAAACGCGCCTCGGCCTCCTTCATCAGCGTGCGGTAGCGCTCGATCGTATAGACGAGGCGCGAGACGCGGCTGAGCACGGCGGTCTGATAACCAGAGCCCGTGCCGATCTCCAGAACGCGGCAGCGCGGCTCCAGGGTCAGGGCCTGGGTCATCAGGCCCACGATGAAAGGCTGGCTGATGGTCTGGCCGCAGGCGATCGGCAGGGCCGAATCCTCCCACGAGCGCTCCTTGAAGAGGTCCGGCGTGAACAGGTCGCGCGGGGTCTTCTCGATCGCCGCCAGCACGGCGGGATCGGTGACGCCCTGGGCGCGCAGCGCCTTCAGCAGCGCCTGCAGGCGAGCCTCGGGCGTATCGCTCTTGGCCTGGGCCATCACGACACCGGCTCCGCCCTCGGCGGCGCGCCGCCCAGCATCCCCTTCATCGCCGCGATGGTCGGGACGTGAGTGAGATCGATGTGCAGGGGCGTGACCGAGATGCGCCCCTCGTAGACGGCTTTCAGATCGGTTCCCTCCGCAGGGGTGGACGCCTTGGCGGTGAAGCCCGTCCAATAGTAGTCGCGACCGCGCAGGTCGGTCCGCTTTTCCATGCGCCGCATGTGCGAGTCGCGGAAGCCCTGGCGGGTCACTTCCACCTCCGTCACCTGCTCGGGCGGCAGCGAGGGGAAGTTGACGTTCATGACCACGTCCTTGGGCCAGCCGATCTCCAGCAGGCGGCGGACAATGCCCGGTCCGAAGGCCTCGGCGGTTTCCCAGTGGGCCACGACCTCGTCATGGAAGAAGGTCATCGATTGTGACAAGGCGATCGACGGGATCCCTAGGGACATGCCCTCGATCGCACCGGCCACCGTGCCCGACAGGGTGACATCCTCGGCCAGGTTCTGCCCACGGTTGACGCCCGACAGAACCAGATCGGGGGTCGGTCCCTCGATCAACTGCTGCACGGCCATGGCCACGCAGTCGGTGGGCGTGCCCTCGACCGCGAACCGGCGCGGATCGATGCGACGCACACGGATCGGGTCCGACAGGGTCAGCGCCCGACCGGCGCCCGACTGCTCGTATTCGGGCGCGCAGATCCAGATGTCGTCGGACAGCACGCGAGCGATCCGCTCCAGGCTTTCCAGGCCTGGCGCGTGGATGCCGTCGTCGTTGGTGAGGAGGATCCTCAACCTTCGCCCCCGATGTGGGTGACCCCGCCCATGTACGGGACCAGCACGGCCGGGACCGTGATCCGTCCCGTCTCGTCCTGGTAGTTCTCCAGCACGGCCACCAGCGTGCGGCCCACGGCCAGGCCCGAACCGTTCAGGGTGTGAACGTAGTGCGTGCCCTTCTCGCCGGCCTTCTTGAAGCGAGCGTCCATGCGGCGGGCCTGGAAGTCGCCGCAGTTCGAGCAGGAACTGATCTCGCGATAGGTGTTCTGCGACGGCAGCCAGACCTCGAGATCGTAGGTTTTGCGAGCCCCGAAACCCATGTCGCCCGTGCACAGCAGCATGGTGCGGTACGGCAGTTCCAGGGCCTTCAGCACGGCCTCCGCGCACTCGACCATGCGCTCGTGTTCGGCTTCGCTCTGCTCGGGCGTGGCGATCGAGACCAGCTCCACCTTCTGGAACTGGTGCTGGCGGATCATGCCACGCGTGTCGCGACCGCTGGCGCCGGCTTCAGAGCGGAAGCAGTGGGTCAGAGCCGTCAGGCGTAGCGGCAGCTCGGTCTCGTCGGTGATCTGCTCGCGCACGAGGTTGGTCAGCGACACCTCGGCGGTGGGGATCAGCCAGTGATCGCCGGTGGTGCGGAACAGGTCTTCGGCGAACTTGGGCAGTTGGCCGGTGCCGAACAGCGCCTCATCCTTGACCAGGACCGGCGGGCTGATCTCCTCATAGCCGTTCTGGACGGTCTGCAGGTCCAGCATGAACTGGCCCAGGGCGCGCTCAAGGCGGGCGATCTGCTTCTTCAGCACCACGAAGCGGGCGCCGCTCATGCGGGCGGCGGCCTCGAAGTCCATGCCGCCCAGGGCCGCGCCCAGGTCGACGTGGTCCTTGGGCGCGTTGAGCTTCCCGGCCGGGAGGGCCTTGGGATCGCCCCACCGGCGGATCTCGACATTGCCCGCCTCGTCCTCGCCCTTGGGCACTTCCGGCGCGGGAATGTTGGGCAGGCTGGCCAACAGGTCCTTCAGGCGACCGCCGACCAGGGCTTCCTCTTCCGAGGCCGTCGCCATGACGCCCTTCAGCGCCTCGACCTCGGCCATCAGGCGCTGGGCCTCGGCCTCGTCCTTCCTGGCCTTGGCCTGGCCGATCAGTTTGGAGCTTTCGTTTCGCTTGGCCTGGGCTTCCTGCAGGGCGGTCTGGGCCGCGCGCAGTTGGGCGTCGAGCTTGACCGCCTCGGCGGCCGCGCCCGAACGGCCCTTGGCCGACCACGCGGCGTCATAGGCTTCGGGATTGTCGCGGATGGCCTTGATGTCGTGCATCGGGAACGCCCAGGAGAAGTCGTGAAGAAGCGACCTCTCTAAGGCGCGTCGGCGGGGGCGCCAAGCGCGGTGTCTCGCCGCGCGCCCTCCTCTTTCCGCCGTGACGCCCTCAGACCACCGTGACGTCGGTACCGGTCTCGGCCTCTTCCTTGGCGCGGCGGCGCTCGATCAACCACACGCACCAGATCGAGACTTCGTAGAGCAGGCACAGCGGGATCGCGAGCGTGATCTGGCTGATCGGATCGGGCGGGGTGACGATGGCGGCGATCAGGAAGACGCCCACGATCGCATAGCGACGCCCGGTGCGCAGCAGCTTGGAGCCGATCAGCCCCGCCAGCCCCGCCAGGGTCAGGACCACCGGCAGCTGGAACGACAGGCCGAACGCCAGCAGCAAGGTCGTCACCAGGCTCAGATAGTCCGAGACCTTGGGCAGCAGTTGCACCTCGATAGCGCCATTGCCGACGATCTGCTGGCTCAACGAGAACCACAGCACGAACGGCAGCATGACGAAATAGACCAGCGCCGCGCCCATCAGGAACAGCACCGGCGAGGCGATTAGGAACGGCAGGAACGCGCGGCGCTCCTTGCGATACAGGCCCGGGGCCACGAAGCGGTAGAGCTGCCAGGCGATCACCGGGAACGACACCACCACCGCGCCGAACGCGGCCAGCTTCATCTTGGTGAAGAAGAACTCCAGCGGGGCGGTGTAGACGAACTTCAGCGTGCCGGCGGCCGCGTGCGGCACCTCCTTCAGGCCCAGCAGAGCAAGCAGCAGATCGAAGGGACCGTGATGGCCGCCGCTGGCCTTCTGGGCGGCCAACAATTCCGAGCCCACCTGGAAGGGGTGCAGCAGGAACATGTAGATCGGGCCGGCGTAGGCGAAGCAGGCGATGAACGCCACCGCCAGGGTAGCTACGCAAATGATCAGGCGCGAGCGCAGTTCGACCAGGTGATCGAGCAGCGGCGCGCGCGAGGCCTCGATCTCGGCCTCATCGGGGTCGTGTCCGAGAGCCTGATTCACGAGATGATGTCCGATTTCTTGGCGGCGGCGCGGGTGGTCTTGCGCGGCGGGACGCCAACCTCGTCGGACTTGGCGGCCGAGGCGCGCTTGGACGGGACGGCGATGGTCTTGGACTTGGCCGGCGCCTTCTTCGGCGCGGCGGTCTTGGTGATCCTGGCCGCCGACGCCTTGGACGTGGCGGTGGCCTTGGCTGTGGCCCGGGGCTTGCGCGGCTTGACGATCTCTACGGCCGGCTCGGCCACGGCGGGCGCGGCCTCAGCTGAGGTCGCGGCGGCGGCCGGCGGATAGGGCTGCATGGCGCCGCTCTTCAGGCTGGCGTCGATCTCGGCGAAGGTCTGGTTCAGACCCACGTCCCGGGCCGCGTCGGCGGCCTCCTTGAAAGGCTGGGCGTACTGCCCCTCGCGCATGGCCTGCACTTCCTTGCGCAGCTCGTCGAGCTCCGACTGGCGGGCCATTTCGTCGAAGCTGGCGCGGAATTCGTTGGCCATGCCGCGCATACGGCCCAGAAACTGGCCGATCTTGCGCATCAGGACAGGCAAGTCCTTGGGCCCGACCACGATCAGGGCGACCGCGGCGATGATGAGCAGTTCGGATCCACCGATATCAGGAAGCATAGCCGCCGGCCTTAGAGCGGTTTCCGACCGGGGGAAAGCCCGGACGCCGCGTCTCTATGAAGAACACGCCCTAACCCGGTTCGGATGGCATCCACCCCGGCGTCGGACGCGCGACGACACGGGGCGGCTGGACCGCCCCGCGCCCGATACGACTACGACTTGCGCAGGTCTTCCTTCTCGGCCTCGGTGCGCGGCAGCGAACCGTTGGCCTTGTTGTCGGCGACTTCCTGGCTGGTGTCGTCCTTCAGGCCATCTTTGAAGGCCTTGATGCCCTTGGCGGCGTCGCCCATGATTCCCGACAGCTTGCCCGGACGGGCGAAGAAGATCGCAACGATCGCGGCCAGGACAAGCCAGTGCCAGATGCTCAAACTACCCATGATCGCCAATGCTCCTTCGCGTGCGCGGCCCCCCGGGCCGCTCGCACGCCATACCATAATATCTCAGACAATATAGGCGCTCGCGAGGCCTGAGGCCAAGAGCGCCTACCGCCCCTCCAGTTCGCCAAGGAAGTCTTGCGCGAACTCGGGCGATTCCTCGCCGTCCTCCAGCGGATCCTCGTCCTCGCCGGGGCGCAGGCCCATGGGGTCCGGCACGGTGAAACCGGGTGGCAGATCCAGCGCCAGCAGGCCGGCCGCGCGCATCTCCTGGATCCCCGGCAAATCCCCCAGGTTGGCCAGGCCGTAGTGTTCCAGGAACGCGTCGGTCGTGCCGAAGGTGACCGGACGGCCGGGCGTGCGACGGCGGCCGCGCATCTTCACCAGGCCCAGTTCCAGCAGCACGTCCAACGTGCCCCGGCTGGCCTGGACCCCACGCACGGCCTCGATCTCGGCCCGGGTGACGGGCTGGTGATAGGCGATGATCGCCAGGGTCTCCTGGGCGGCCTTGGACAGGCGGCGCGGCTCCTCGCGCTCCTCGGTCATCAGGAAGGCCAGGTCCGTGGCCGTCTGGAACCGCCAGCGGCCGGCGACTTCGACCAGTTCCACGCCCCTGCCCTGCCAGCGCGCTCGAAGATCGACAATTCCCCGGGCCGCGTCGGCGCCTTCAGGCAGACGCTTGGCCAGATCTTCGACGCTCAGCGGCTCGGCGGCGGCGAACAGCAGCGCCTCTATGCAGCGTTCGGTGAACAGGGGATCGAGCGTCGTGGCGGTTTCGTCAGTCGGGGACGTCACTGCGCAGCCTCCAGCGGCGTTTCGCGCGTACGCAGATAGATGTCGGAGAAGTGCTCCATCTGCCGGGCTTCCAGGATGCCCTCCTTCACCAGCTCCAGGCTGGCGGAAAGGGTGGAGGCCAGATAGCTCGCGGGACTTGGACCGTCGGGATCCTCCTCCCAGCGATCGACCGGCGCGGCGCTGGACAGTGTCGTCCAGTCCTTCATCTCGGGCAGCAGGGTGCGCAGGCGGTCGCGGGCGTCTTCCAGCGGGTAGGCCTGGGGCGGACGCGGGGCGTAATGGCGACCATGCTCGCGTTTCCGCTGGGTGATGTAGGCCGTCATCAGACCGTAGAGGTCGCCTTCGAACCGCGTGGAGGAGACGATCTTCACCGCCTCCGGGTCGCCGCGCATGAACACGTCGCGCTTGAGGATCGGACGCTCCTTCAGCGCCTCGACGGCCTTGCGCATCACGTCCAGCTTGGCCAGGCGGAAGGCCAGTTGGGCGGCCATTTCCTCGGCGGGCGGCTCTTCGGCCTTGGGACGTTCGGGTTTGGGCAGCAGGAGGCGCGACTTCAGATAGGCCAGCCAGGCGGCCATCACGAGATAGTCGGCGGCCAGCGAGAAGCGCACGCGGCGAGCCTGCTGGACGAAGGCCAGATACTGCTCGGCCAGGCGTGTGATCGACAGCTGAAGCAGGTCGACCTTCTGGCTGCGCGCCAGGGCCAGCAGCACATGCAGCGGGCCTTCGTAGCCATCGATGTCGATGACTAGCGCAGCGCCGTCCTCGGCAGCCTCGTTGGCGGCCGTGAAGTCGAGGGTGGGCTGAAAGCCCGTGCTCAAGCGTACTTGCCGTCGAAGGCGGCGTCGAACCGGGCGCGGGCCTCGGCGACGTCGAGAGGCTCGGGAGCCTTGACCAGCCGCCCCATGACCGCCTGCATCCGACGCTTGGCCTCCCGTGAAGGACGCCCCACGCCCGACATCACCGCCTTCATCTCGGCCATGTCGCCGTTGCAGTGCAGCACCACGTCGCAGCCAGCGGCCAGGCTGGCCTTTGCGCGTTGCTTGAAGTCGCCGGACAGCGCCTTCATCGACAGGTCATCGCTCATCAGAAGTCCGTCGAAGCCTATGGATTCACGGATGATCTTCTTGATCGCCTTCTTGGAGGTGGTGGCCGGGTTCTTGCGGTCGATGGCCGTGTAGACGACATGGGCGGTCATCGCCATCGGCATGTCTGACAGCACGCGGAACGGCGCGAAGTCGCGGGCGTCCAGCTCGGCCAGCTTGGCCTTGACGACCGGCAATTCCAGATGGCTGTCGGCCATCGCGCGGCCGTGACCGGGGATATGCTTGATGATCGGCAGGACGCCGCCGGCCAGCAACCCCTCGGCGGCGGCGCGCCCCAGGGTCGCCACTTGCTCGGGTGTGTCGCCATAGGCGCGATCACCAATGATCTCGTGGCCCTGCGGATCGGGCACGTCCAGCACTGGCACGCAGTCGACGTTGATCCCCAGAGACAGCAGGTCGTGGGCGATCAGGCGGGCCCCTAGGCGCGTGACTTCACGGGCGACCAGCGGATCGTTGGCCACCAGCTCGCCATAGGCGCGGCCCGGCGGATACCTCTTCCAGTGGGGCGGCTGCAGGCGGGCCACGCGGCCGCCTTCCTGGTCGATCAGGATGGGGGCGTCGGATCGCCCCACCGTCTCGCGCAGCGCCGCCGTCAGAGCCCGGACCTGGTTCGGATCGGCGATGTTGCGCTTGAACAGGATGAAGCCCCACGGCTTCACGTCGCGGAAGAACGCAGCCTCTTCCGCCGTCAGGGTGGTCCCGGCGCAGCCGAGGATGGCGGCGGAAATGCTGGCCACGCGTCTCTCCTACTTCACGAAGCAGGACTTGCCGGCGGCGCTCAGGGCGTCGCAGAAGGCCTTGGCCTCGGCGCGGCTGGAAAAGCCGGTGACGGCGGTGCGGTAAAGAGTCGTGCCGTTCTTGTCGATCGCCTCGACCTTCTTGCCCTTGCCCGCGGCCATGCCCGGCGCGATGCGCGCGGCGTCGTTCCAGGCCTTGTCGGCCAGGGCCGGCGACGACAGGGCGCCGATCTGGACGCTGGCGGGTCCCGAAGCCGAAACGGCCGGCGCCACGACCGGCTTGGCCGGAACCGGTTTGGGTGCGACGGCGGCCGGCGAAACGGCGGCCGTGGCCAAGCCTTCGATCGACGGCGCAGGTTTGGCCGGGGTCGGCTTGGTTGGAGCGGCCGAAACCGGCGCGGTGGCGACCGGAGCCGGGGCAGGTTTGGCCGGCGGCAGGCTGGCGGACTGAACCGGGGCGCTGGGCGGCGGCGGGGCCGGACGGGCCATCGGCTCCTCGGGCTTGGCGGCGAAGCTGGGCGAGGCTTCAGGCGTCTCGTTCTTGTAGATCTGCAGGCCGGCGGCCGGATCGGTCGGCTGGGCCGTGCCGGCGGGGGGCGCGGTCTTCACCGCGGCGACGGGCTCGCCCACGGTGCGCGGCGGTTCGTTCGGATTGCGGACGCCGCCACGATAGATCAGCACCACCGCCACAACCAGCGTCGCCAGGACCACGGCGCTGATGATGAGGGTCATGGGAAGGGGGCGCGAGCCGCGGACCGGCTGGCGCGCGTCGAACGCGAGCGGCGCATCGGTGGGCGGCGTATAGGCGCCGCGGTGGGGATCGGACATTCGCGTCGAGGCTCCAGAACTTCCAGCGCGCCCGCCCAGCGGCGAATCAAGCGCGCGAAAACGTAGTTTACCGGAGCCCGCTCCCCGCCAGAACCGCCCCTGCCCCGCCTGGCTAGTTCCAGACGTCGAGCTGGAACAGCTTGCGGTGCTCTTCGATGGCGAAACGGTCGGTCATGCCCGCAATGTAGTCGCAAACCACACGGGCGCGGCCGGCCTCGTCGCGGTTCTGCGACCGGGCGAACCATTCCGACGGCAGGACGTCGGGCTCGGCCAAGAACAGGCTGAACATCTCGGCCAGAATGCGGCGAGCCTGGCTCCGCGTCCGATTGACGCGCCAGTGGCGGTACATCTTCACGTGGAGGAACTGGCGCAGACGGGCCAAGTCCTCGGCCATGTCCGGCGAGAATGCGACCAGGGCGTGGTCGAGCGCCCGCACGTCGTCGGCAGACTGGACGCCCGTGGCGGCGGCGCGCTGCAGGGTCTCGCCCATCACGTCGTCGACCATGGCGCCGATCATGCGGCGCACGGCCTCCAGGCGGGTCAGGCGCAGGTCGAGGTCAGGACGCTCGCTGCGCACGGCCGCCAGGATGGGACCGATGAGGGGCACGTCCAGCAGTTCATCCAGGGTGATCAGCCCCGCCTCGACCCCGTCGTCGATGTCGTGATTGTTGTAGGCGATGTCGTCGGCGAGAGCCGCGACCTGAGCCTCGGCCGAGGCCCAGGTGTTCAGGCCCAGCTTGTATTCCCCGTCATATTTGGAGATCGCCTTCCACGAGGGCTTGTTCAGCTTTTCGACGACCGGCCCGTTGTGCTTGATGATCCCTTCCAGGGTTTCCCAGGTCAGGTTCAGGCCGTTGAAATCCGGATAGCGACGCTCGAGCTCGGTCACGACCCGGAACGTCTGAACGTTGTGGTCGAAGCCGCCGTAGTTCTTCATGCACGACTGCAGTTCGTCCTCGCCGGCGTGGCCGAACGGCGGATGGCCGATGTCGTGGCCCAAGGCGATGGTCTCGGCCAGGTCGCTGTCCAGTCCCAACGCCGTCGCCAAAGACCGCGCGACCTGCGCAACTTCCAGCGAATGGGTCAGGCGGGTGCGGAAGTTGTCGCCTTCATGGGCGACGAACACCTGGGTCTTCTCCTTCAGGCGGCGGAAGGCCGAGGTGTGGATGATGCGGTCGCGATCCCGCGCGAAGGGAGTGCGGGTGCGGCTATCGTCTTCCTGGAACCGCCGGCCTCGCGACTTGGCCGGATCCTCGGCGTAGGGAGCGCGCTGAACGTAGTAGGAAGACGACGACATGGACGGCCTTTGCTGATCGCCCTCTTTTCCTGGAGCGCGCAGGCCCTCATATAGGCGAAGTATGGATTTTCCACAGCCATGACCGACAGCACCGTAACGCTTTCTTCGAACGCCGCTCGCCGGCTCCACGCGATCTCGCAGGCCGAGGGCCATCCGGTGATGCTGCGCGTCGCCGTGGATGGCGGCGGCTGCTCGGGATTCCAGTATCGTTTCGATCTGGTCGAGGCCGGCGAGGCCGACGACCTGCGAGTCGAGCGCGACGGGGCCGCGGCCCTGGTCGACGTGATCTCCCTGGCCCTGCTGAAGGGTTCGGAGATCGATTTCGTCGACGAGCTGGCCGGCGCGGAGTTCCGCGTGCGCAATCCCAACGCCAAGTCCAGCTGCGGCTGCGGCGTCAGCTTCTCGATCTGACCTTCGATCCATGTGCCACTTCGTGACCTTGGTGGCGCCAACAGCGAACGCCGAAGCCGTCCGCAAAGTGATGATCCGTCACGACCGGGACGCCCAGCCGATCGAAGGCCGCGCCTTGGGAAAGCTCCTACGTCCAGGCGAGCGGCAGTACCTGACCGCCCGATATGGCTGCGACTGCGGCACGGTGCTGGCGGACTGTTCAACGCCGGACGAGGAGACCGAAGCGATGCAGGCCAGGAAGCTTGCCCGCAAGGGTTGGTCATCCGCGCGCATCGCTCGCACCCTGGCAGATCGGCGCAAAGCCAAGACCCGTCCAACCCGCGGCCAGGACAGTCTCGAATCCTGGGCTCGCGCGCTCAGAGATTTGCGCGTCGACCTCGGCCTGAGTCATGTTGGCCTCTTTCTTCACTGCTACAGCGGCAGCGTCGAAGAGGAAGCGATCAACGCCGTGCGTATCGATGCGTTACGCGGGTTCTCCGTTGTCGAAGCCTTGGCGACCATGGGTGAAGATAGGCTGATGATCTTCGGTGATACGCCTGATCAACGCACTGATTCCTGGAAACCGCGCCACGCGACTTGAGCGCTCCAGCCATGGAGCCTAGCTTCCAGGCCGCTTACTGGAGCTCTCGATGCGCATCGCCACCTGGAACGTCAATTCGGTCAACGCCCGCCTGGAGACCGTCCTGGCCTGGTTCGAATCGGCCTCGCCCGACGTGGCGGTGCTGCAGGAGATCAAGTGCGTCGACGAGAAGTTCCCGACCGAAGCCTTCGAACGACTGGGCTACAACGTCGCCGTCCACGGCCAGAAGACCTACAATGGCGTGGCCATGCTCTCGAAGTTCCCCATGGAGGACGTGCGCAAGGGCCTGCCCTTTCTGCATGCCGACGAGGTCGACGAGCAGTCGCGTTATATCGAAGCCGTCATCGGCGCCCCCACGCCCTTCCGCATGGTCGGCATCTACCTGCCGAACGGCAATCCGATCGGCACTGAGAAGTTCGCTTACAAGCTGGCCTGGATGAAGCGCCTGCACGCCCGCGCCCAGGGTTTGCTGGCGCTGGAGGAGCCGCTCGTGATCGCCGGCGACTATAACGTCATCCCGGAGGCCGAGGACGTGGCCAACCCCGAAGCCTGGCTGGGCGACGCCCTTTTTCAACCGGAGAGCCGGGGCGCTTTCCGGGCCCTGAAGAACCTGGGCCTCACCGACGCCTACATGCAGGTCGACGGAAAGCCCGGCGGCTACACCTTCTGGGACTATCAGGCCGGCGCGTGGCCCCGGAACCTGGGCATCCGCATCGACCACCTCCTGCTCTCGCCCCAGGCCGCCGACAAGCTGGCGGACGTAACCATCCACCGCGACGAGCGCGACAAGGAAAAGCCCTCCGATCACGTGCCGGTGGTGGCCGAGCTGACGCTCTAGGATCCTGGTTTCCCCATCTGTTCTGAAACGGGGACTCTCGCTAGCCTGATCCCATGAGTGAGCTCTGGCGTCTTCTGCTGCTCGTGACGATCTCGGCCTCGGCGGTCACCTTCGCCGGGAGCGCCGCCATCTGGTTCATGGACGAGGACCGCCGCATCCGACGGGCGCTGCGCCACGTGCTGAAGGGCGCACCCGAGGTGGTGATCATCGCCAAGGGCCGCGGCCGGGGCGCGGGCTTCAACTTCACCACCAACCAGGCCGCAGTCGCCTGGGACAGCGGCCACTGGTGCCTGATCTACCGCATCGACGAGTTGATGGGCGCGGAACTGTCGGTCGACGGCCAGATCATCGGGCGAGTGTTTCGAGGCGAACCGCGCCGGGCCATCGATCAGGTGGTGCAGCAGGCGGCCCAGGTCACCCTGCGCCTGATCTTTGACGACCCCCGTCATCCGGACTTCGAACTGGACCTGTGGGTTGAAGGCGACGAGCAGCGTCGCGAAAGCCGTTCCCCCGCCGAGGCCATCCAGGAGGCCAATCGCTGGCTGCTGCGCGCCGACGCCATCGTCCGGCGCCCCCTGGCGCCGAAGGCCGCCTCGCAGCCCACCGTCCAGCAGCGCCCGCAGCCTGATGCCGAAATCGCCCGGCCCTCGCCCGCCGTCGGACCGGCCAAGGCCGAGGCGCGTACCGATGCGCCCAAACCCTACCAGCCGGCGCTGGAGACCGTGGCCCAAGCCGCCGCAACGCGCCCTGCGGCCACCGCCCCCCTGTTCGACGAAATCGACACCACCGCCGATCCGGACGAAGCCCCCTGGGAGGATCCGGAAGGCCTCGACGCACCGTGGGACGAGGACCTGGCGGACCAGCCTCTGTCCCAGTTCGCAGATCGTCCCTACAAGCCGGTCTCGAAGGCCGCCCGGCAGCCTAGGGGCGACCAGGACGAGCTGCCGTTCGACCTGGACGAGGACTGATCGGCCAGGCCGGACTTCAGGGCTGCGAGCCCTCCCGAACCTCCTCGGCGTCCAGCGGGACAACCGCTCCGGCCACCTGACCGGGTCCGAACACCAGCCGGCTTGCCGCCGCCAGGGCCCACACGGTCAGTCCGCCGTAGAGCATCGTCCAACCAAAACCCTGAACAAGGGCGTCGTGCGCGAGCCCGGGCGTCACGCCCTTGCCGACCGTGAGGCTCCCCGCGGCCACGCCCTCGGCCGCCGCCCGCATGTCCGTCGACGCTGGCAGGTCCTGGCTCAGACGCGCCTTGACGCCCTCGACCAGCACGAGGCCCATCAAGGCGATGTTGATCGCCAGCGAGATCATTCGCGCGCTCATGTCGATGCCCGAGGCCATGCCGGCCCGGTCGGCGGAAACGGCGCTGGTGGTGGCGTTGGTGACGGTGGTGTTGCTGAAGCCCAGGCCCACGCCCGCCAGGACGCACCCCGGCAGCACGGCCAGTTCCGCCCCCGCGCCCAGTCGCGTTCCCCACCACATCAGGATGAAGCCGAGGCCGATCGTGAACAGGCCCAGCGGAATGATCAGGCCCGAGCGGTAACGCAGCGCCAGGCGCTCGGCCAATGGCGGAACCGCCAGGGTCGGTAGCGTATAGGCCAGCAGGGCCACGCCCGCGTGGACGCTGTCGAAACCCAGGCCGGCCTGGAAGTAGATCGGCAGATAGATCATGAACGGCCAGAAGCTGAAATTCATCGCCGCTGAACCCAGCAGCGCGCCGGAGAAATCGCGAACGGCGAACACCGAGACGTCGAACATCGGCCGCTTGTTGAAGCGCTCTGCCGCGACGAAGCCGAGGAAGGCCGCGATAGACACCCCCAGGATCGCCAGGGCTGCGGGACTGCCGAACCCCAAGGCCGGCCCCTGGGTGATGAAATAGACCAGGCAGAAGACGGCCAGCGACAGTGTGACCACGCCCGCAATGTCCAGCCGCTGGGCATGGGGATCGCGCGACTCAGCAACCCCGTCGGCGGTCAGGGCCAGCGTCGCCAGGGCCAGCGGCGCATGGACCAGGAAAACCCAGCGCCAATCGGCCAGCGCCGCGATGGCGCCGCCCACCAGGGGCCCGAAACCCAGGCCGATCCCGAAGATCACGCCCCACCAGCCGAACGCCCGACTGCGCTCCTGGCCGTCGCGGAACTGTTGGGACAGGACGGCCACCTGACAGATCAGCATCGCGCCGCCGCTGCCGCCCTGCAGGAAGCGGGCGGCGATCAGCAGGCCCGCGTCCCGCGCCAGGCCGCAGATCAACGAGGACAAGCCGAACGCCACGATGCCGATCAGAAAGACCCGCTTACGTCCGAACCGGTCGGCCAGCGCCCCTGCCGCCATCAGCACAGTGGTCACGGCCAGAGTGTAGGCGTTCATGATCCATTGCAGCGCCTTGAAGTCGGCGTGCAGCACCGTCTCCAAAGTGGGCAGGATGGCCGGGACGCTCGAGATCTCGAGCCCGAACATCAGGGACGACAGGCACACGGCGGCCAGCGCTGTCGTGCTCTTGGAACTCATGGCGGACCTTTCCACGCTGGGCGGGCGGCCGTCGATCCGCCCCGAGTTGCCGGAGCGCGGGACATAGTCCGGACTTGATCATTCCAAAATTGGATGATTGCCTATTTCAGAGACAACAAATTCGGATGATACGCATGGGCACGCTCGACGTCGATGCGGTGCGGGCCTTCGTGGCGATCGCCGACCTGGGCGGCTTCACGCGCGCGGCCGAGGCGCTCGGCGCGACCCAGGGCGCGGTCAGCGTCAAGCTCAAGCGCCTGGAAGAGCGCCTCGGTCATCGCCTGATCGAGCGCACGCCCCGCCTGGTGCGGCTGTCGGTCCACGGCGAGGTTTTCCTCGAAGCCGCCCGCGAGTTCCTGGCCGCTCATGAACGCGCCCTGGCCAGCCTGACCGCGACGCGTCGCCGGTTCACCCTGGGAATCGCCGCACACGTGGCCGGACCCGAAGTGCCAGCCCTGCTGGCCCGGCTGAACGCCCACGATCCATGCCTGACCATCGAGGTGCGCCTCGACACCTCTCGCATCCTGCTCGACGCTTTCGACCGTGGCGAGATCGACGCGGCCATCATCCGCCGCGAGGACGACCGGCGCGATGGCGAGGTGCTGGCGCCCGAGCATTTCGGCTGGTTCGCTACTCCCACTTTCGAGCATCGCCCTGGCGAACCGTTGCGCCTGGCCGCCCTGGCCCCGGCCTGCGGCGTGCGCGACATCGCCACCCGGGCCCTGGACGTGGCGGGAATGCCCTGGACCGAGGTTTTCCTGGGCGGAGGCTCGTCTGTGGTGACCGCGGCGGTCTCGGCGGGTCTGGCCATGTCGGCCTTCTCCCATCGCCAGGCCCCGCCCGGTACGGTGGAGGTCAGCCGTCGCTTCGGCCTGCCCGACCTGCCGTCATCGGAGATCGTGCTGCACTCCACCCTGACCGACGCCAAGTCGCGCGACGCCCTGCGGATCCTGGCTTCGGCCTTCCGCGACCACCGCGTGCCCGTGTCGTGCTTTGTGACCTGAGCGCCGGCCCGTGCGGGCCTAGCCGCCCGCCGCCTGCTCCACCGCCAGCCCCAGGTCCAGCGCGCGGGCCGCCTCGGCGCCAGTCACCACCGGCCGCGGCGCCTCACCGCGCACCGCAGCCAGGAAACCGGCGACGCTGGCGCCCAGGGGGTCCTTGCCCGCCGGGGTCTCGTTGAAATCCTCGATCAGCGGGAATGGCGTGGTGTTGCGGAAGGTTCGGGCCAGGAAGTCGATCTCGACCTCGCCCGAGGGGTAGATGACCTTCATCGTGCGCTCGCGGGCTTCAGCTACGCGCGAGCTGTCGAAGACGGCGGTGAAGCCGTTGTCGAACGTGGCCTCGGCCTTGACCCAGTCCAGGCTTTCCGACCGAGTGATCGCCCCCTCGCCTTCCACAGCCACCGGCTCGCCCTCGCAAAGCGCCAGGGCCAGGTCGATGTCGTGTATCATCAGGTCGAGCACGACCGAGACGTCCAGGTTGCGGTCCGAGGGCGTGCCCCGCCGGACGGCTTCCAGGCGCAGGGGCTGTTCGGGAATGTCCAGCAAGCCCATGGCCTGGAACACCACGCGCTCCTGATGGCCGCAGGCCAACGGAACGCCAGCCTTGGCGGCGGCCGCCACCATGGCGTCGGCGTCATCGGGCGTCACGGCCAGGGGTTTCTCGGAATAGACCGGCTTGCCTGCCTTCAGCGCCGCCAGAGCCGCCTTGGCGTGATGAACTGCGGGTGTGGCGACGGTGACGACGTCGACCGCGGCCAGGAAGGCGTCCATATCGTCGAACGCCGCCGCGCCCAGCGGCTCGGCCAGGGCCTTGGCCCGCGAAAGATCGATGTCGAAGACGCCGACCAGCGACACGCCATCCAGTTGGGCGTACTTCTTGGCGTGATAGCCGCCGAACACGCCGGCGCCGACGACGCCCGCCTTGAGAACATCCTGGGTCATGGCCGGTGTCTATCCCGTTCGCCCTGTTGCGGGAAGCACTGGAGGCGAGACGAAGTCCGCGTTAAACGTTCGTTTGAACAACGAGCCTCGATCCCGAGGCAGGGAGGCAAAGCCATGGTCACGTCGCGCGAAATCCGCCTGAAGAGCCGCCCGGTGGGCGTTCCCACCCCGGCCGACTTCGAATTGGCCACCGTCGAGGTAGGCGCACCGGGCGACGGCGAGATCCAGGTCCGGAATCTGTGGATGTCGGTCGATCCCTACATGCGGGGCCGCATGTACGACCGCAAAAGCTATGTGCCGCCCTTCGAGTTGGGCAAGGCGCTGCAGGGCGGCGCGATCGGCGAGGTGACGGCTTCCAACGACCCGGACTTCAAGCCGGGCGATATCGTCAACACCATGTTCGGCTGGCGCGAGGCGTTCAACGTCTCGCCCAAGGCGCTGGCCGCCGCCGGCATGGGCGCGGTGACCAGGATCGAGACCCACGGCCTGCCGCTCCAGGCCTTCCTCGGGGTGGTCGGCATGCCCGGCCTGACCGCCTATGCCGGCCTGCTGCGGGTGGCCGCGCTGAAGGAAGGCGACGTCGTCTTCGTCTCCGCCGCCGCCGGCGCGGTGGGTTCGGTGGTCTGCCAGATCGCCAAGATCAAGGGCCACACCGTGATCGGATCGGCCGGCGGCCCGGAAAAGGCGGCGTTCCTCAAGAGCATCGGCGTCGACCACGTCATCGACTACAAGGCCACGCCCGACGTGGTGGCCGAGTTGGCCAAGGTCGCGCCCAAGGGCATCGACGTCTACTTCGAGAACGTTGGCGGCGTGCACCTGGAAGCGGCCCTGAACTCGGCCCGCCCGTTTGGGCGCTTCGCCTTGTGCGGCATGATCTCGCAATACAACGAGACCGGCAAACCGGTCGGTCCCGCCAACATCATCCAGGCGGTGGGCAAGAGCCTGCGGCTGGAGGGTTTCATCGTCTCCAACCACTACGACCTGGCGCCGCAGTTCACCAAGGACATGGCCGAGTGGATCGGCTCGGGGCGCATGAAGTGGCAGGAGACGGTCGAAGAAGGCGTCGAGCGCGCGCCTGACGCCTTCATCAAGCTCTTCAATGGCGAGAACCTGGGCAAGATGCTGGTCAAGCTGGGCTAGGACCGCGCGAGGGTCCCTCCTCGCCGGGAGGGACCTAGCGGGCGCGCAGTTCGGTCAGCTGATAGCCCTGGCCGACCTTCATGAACTTGAGGGCCACCCGGTCGCCCGGCTTGATCGGCGCCTCAGCCAGAACGTCAGCATACGTCTTGAAAACAGTACGCCCGGGAGCAAGCTGAGCCGCGCTCGCGCCCTCGTGATCGAGCGTGAGAGTCTGGCCGTCGACAGCCGCCACGACGCCGGTCGAGTCGTATTCCGGACCGGTAGGAGCGGTCAAAACAGCAGGTTTTTCCGCTTGGTTTGACGATTTCGTGTTCGCGCCGGGACCGCAGGCCGTCACCAGCCCGCAAGCAACAACGGCAATCATCATATTGATTTTCATGCAATTTCTCGTTTCACCCCCATCACTCGCCCTCTCGCTCTCCACCGGATCGACAGGTTTTTTGCCGCAACTGCGAAAAGAAGGGGCGATTGTGGTAGCGATTTTGTGATCGAAGTTTTACTCTAAGGACACCGGCGGCTCTCCACGCCGGTTGTCGACGAAACGCCAAACCGAACAGCAGAACGCGCCCGATCCCTAGCGGAGGCGGCGCGTCCCGTGAAGCCGGCTCTGCGCTCATCGACACCCCGGGAGAGACACCGGCGGGTCTGCCGGTCAGACGACGATGGACTGGATCATGAGCGAACGCGGCGCTTTCTTCGACCTGACCTCCTCGCGGAGCGTCGCCTTCGAGACGGTGATCTCGACGAGCGAGCGGGTCGAGATTCCGACCGAAGCCCCGCTGGCCATGCCGGTCCAGCCCCTGTCGTTCTGGCAAGGCGGCGCGAAACCTGCCGAAACGGCGAAAGATGATCTGGTCCTGCGCCGCTGGGCCGTGTTCGTCGCGACCGCCGTCATGGGCTTCGCCGGCTGGAAAGCCACGTTCGACACCATGGCCCTGGGCGGCGTCACGCGCCTGGAAGCGGTGGTCCTGACCCTGCTGGTGCCGCTGTTCCTGGCCCTGGCCCTGTGGTTCTGCACAGCCGTGATCGGCTTTGCGGTCCTGCTGGGCAAGCCCAAGGACCCGCTGGGCATCGATGATTCCGAAGCCTCGCCGATGCCGCGCCCGAAGGCCCGCACCGCCATTCTGATGCCGGTGCACAACGAAGACGCTCAGGCGGTGTTCGCCCGCCTGCGCGCCATGGACGCCTCGATCGCCGAGACGGGCAACAGCCGCGCCTTCGACATCTTCATCCTCAGCGACACGCGCGACGCCGCCGTGGCGCTGGCCGAGCAGGCCTGCTTCGCGCGCTTCCGCCGCGAGGCCAACAGCCACGTCTTCTATCGCAAGCGCACCGAGAACAAGGGCCGCAAGGCCGGCAACATCGCCGACTGGGTGTCTCGCTGGGGCGGCGACTACGAGCACATGCTGGTGCTGGACGCCGATAGCCTGATGACCGGCGAGGCCATGGTTCGCCTGGCGGACGCCATGGAGCGCCATCCCCGCGTGGGCTTGATCCAGACCATGCCGATGATCATCAACGGCACGACGATCTTCGCCCGCACCCTGCAGTTCGCCACGCGCCTCTATGGCCGCGTCGCCTGGACCGGCCTGGCCTGGTGGTCGGGTTCGGAAAGCTCGTTCTGGGGCCACAACGCCATCGTGCGCACCAAGGCCTTCGCCGAGACCTGCGGCCTGCCCAGCCTGAACGGCCCCAAGCCCTTCGGCGGCGAGGTGATGAGCCACGACGCGCTGGAAAGCGCCCTGCTCCGCCGCGGCGGCTGGGGCGTGCACCTGGCGCCCTACCTGGGCGGCTCCTACGAGGAAAGCCCTTCCAACCTGCTGGACTTCGCCACCCGCGACCGCCGCTGGTGCCGGGGCAACGTGCAGCACGTTCCGCTGATCGGCCTGCCCGGCCTGCACTGGATGAGCCGCCTGCACCTGGTGATCGGCGTCCTGAGCTACGTGCTCTCGCCGCTGTGGTTCGTGGCCCTGTCGTCGGGGATCATCTCGCGCATGCTGATGCCCGAACTGAAGAAGGCGGCCTTCACCATGGCCGACCTGCAGGCCGCGGCCCACGCTCTGATCGACTGGCGCGAGATCCAGGCCACCGCCTGGGCGATGATCATCACCTTCGTGCTGCTGTTCGGCCCCAAGATCCTGGGCACGATCCTGGTCTTCACGCGCAAGCACGAGATCAAGGGCTTCGGCGGCCGCCGCCGCATCGCCGCCGGCCTGGGTGTTGAAATGCTGCTGTCGGCCCTGGTGGCCCCGATGCTGATGTTCACCCAGACCCGCGCCCTGGTCGAGATCATGGCCGGCAAGGTGGGCGGCTGGGCCACCCAGCGCCGCGACGCCGACAAGGTCAGCTTCAAGGAGGCCTGCGCCGCCATGGGCTGGATCAGCGCGGCGGGCCTGGCCTGCGGCGTGGTGTTCTGGTTCACCCCCGACCTGCTGACCGCTACGGTTCCGATCCTGGCCGGCCTGGTCCTGGCCGTGCCGCTGACCATGCTGGGCGCCCACAAGGCCGCCGGCCTGGGCCTGAAGGCCAACGGCCTGTTCATGACCCCGGAGGAACGCCGCCCGCCGGCCATCGTCCGCGCCGCCCTGGGCGCGTCCTGCGAGCCCCCGGCCCGCTGGTTCAGCCGCCAGACCCCTGCCCCCGTGGCGGTCGAGGTCCCGGCCGAACAGAACGCCGCCTGAAACCAAAGCCGCGGCCATCGCCTTTAGCGGTGGCCGCTTTCGCTCGACCGGAGTAGAAGCGCGCTTCGTTCAACCCAAACGGAGCGTCTGTCGTGTCGCGCCTCTTCAGCGCCTACGTGATCGTCGATTGGAGCGCGGCGGCCAAGCCGACCACTGGGGCCGACTCCGTCTGGATCGGCGTGATGAAGCGCGACGTGCGTTTCCGCCTGACCTTCGAAAGCTTCAACCCTGCCACTCGCCAAGAGGCCGAGACCAAGCTGGGCGCGATCCTGGACGACCTGAAAAAGCGCAACGAGCGGGCGCTGGTCGGTTTCGACTTCCCGCTGGGTTTCCCGCGCGGCTTCGCCCAGGCCCTGAACCTGCCAGGCGACAAGCCCTGGCGCGCGGTGTGGGACCAACTGAACAAGATGGTCAAGGACAAGGCCGACAACACCAACAATCGCTTTGGCGTGGGTTCTGAGCTGAACCGCCGCCTGACGGGCGGTCCGTTCCCGTTCTGGGGCTGCCCGCCCAAGGACGCCCTGACCACCCTGCAGCCCAAACGCACGCGCGAGCACGGCCAGGACGATCTCCCCGAGTTCCGCCATGCCGATGTCGCGGCCAAAGGCGCGGCGTCGATCTGGAAGCTCTATTACAACGGCTCGGTCGGCGGTCAGGCGATCGTCGGCATTCCCGCCGCGCGCCGCCTGAAGGACGCCCGGGGCGAGGCCGCCAGGGTGTGGCCGTTCGAGACGGGCTTCCGCGCCCTGACTGAGGCTGACCTCGAGGGTGTCGACGTGGTGATCGCCGAGGTCTACCCCTCGCTGGTCAAGGCCGTCCCCGCCCCGGGCGAGATCAAGGACGCCGCCCAGGTGCGCACCCTGGCCGAACACTTCGCCAGGCTGGACGAGGCCGGCAAGCTGGGCGCCCTGTTCGGGCCCAGCAAGCAGGCTCCGGCGGACCTGGTGGTCGATGCGGAGACCGAGGAAGGCTGGATCCTCGGAGCCCCGATCTGAAACGGGACGGGCCCCAAAGCCCGTCCCATCCAGAAATCACCGTCCCTGCAGATCCAGCATCCGGTATCGCCCAAGCAGGAAGCCCGCGGCGATGAAGCTGGTCACGATGACCGACACCACGATGCCGTTGACGCCCAACTTCATGGGCAGGGCCAGCCACCAGGCCAGCGGCCCCATGATGAGCGCGTAGCTGATCATGTGCGTGCAGGCCGGGATCCAGACCTCGCCCCTCGCCCGCAAAGCCTGGGCGCAGACCACCTGCACGGCGTCGGGCACCAGGAACAGGCACGTCAGGGCCAGGGCTGGCGCGATCAGGGCCAGGGCGGCCGGATCGGTCGTGTAGGCTCCGCCCACCAGATGGCGCAGCGGATAGAGCAGCAGGGCCACCACCAGGGCGAAGATGGCCGTCACGGCGAAGGCGATCCAGCCGCCCCGGCTCATGCCCGCGCTGTCGCGCGCGCCATAGGCCCGTCCCACCTGCACGGCCGTCGCCGTCGACAGACCCAGCGGAACCATGAAGATCACCGCCGCCACGTTCAGCACCACCGCCCAGGCGGCCACGTTCAAACCGCCCAGCCAGCCCGCGACCAAGCTCATGCCCGCGAAGGCCGAGACCTCGAACAGATTGGACGTCCCTGCGCCGTAGCCGACCCGGCGCTGCTCCTTCTCGGCCGCGCGGTCGCGGGCTGGCTTGTCGAACACGCCCATGGCGCGGGCGTCCTTCAGGCGCACGATCACCACCGCCAGCATGACGGCGAAGACCGTCCGCGCCACGAAGGTAGCCCAGGCCGCGCCGACCGCACCCAAGGCCGGCAGCCCCCAGGTTCCCGGCACCAGCAGCAGGTTGACGGCCAGGTTGATCAGATTGGCCACCCACATGTTGACTGTCACCAGGCCGGGTCGCCCCAGCCCCTCCAGCCAGAAACTCAGCGCTACGCTCAGGGCATAGGGCGTCATCGACAGCGAGAACACGACCAGAGGCGCCGTCGCGCCGTCGGCCAGGGCGTGGTCGATGCCCACATGATGCAGCAGCGGCGGCCCGGCCAGGACAAGCAGGACCGAGCCGGCCACGCCCAGCCAGAAGGCGTAGACCAGGCCTCGGCGCAGCACTGCGCCCGCCTCGTGCGGCCGCCCGGCGCCCATGGCGCGCGAGCCCATCACCTGGGTCCCGACCAGCAGGCCCACGGTCACCGTCACGAACACCGAGGTCGGCGCCCAGGCCATCGCGTGGAAGCCCAATTGCGTGGCCGAGAAGTGGCCCACCACGATCGCGTCGGTCAGTCCCATGATCATGATGCCAAGGCGCGACAGCACCACTGGGCCCGCCAGGCGCAGCAGTTCGAGCAGATCCGAGACGATGACGCCGTGCGGCTTCCCTGAGCGGGGAGCCGGCGCGGCCGCGGGACGCGACATGTTCAAGCCTTTCAAAGAAGGGCGGGAAGGTGACCGATGCCTGCGTTTTGAGCAAGCCTGTCCCACCAGATAGGCGCACTGACGCTTGGAACATCCCCCGCGCCCATCGGTTTGCCGGTCTCCCGTTCGGAGATTCAGCCATGGCCGACACCCAGACCCCCGATTTCGAAGCCGCGGGCGAGCACGCCGCCAAGGCCGAGCGCGACATCCAGGCCCCTCTGGACGCCAAGGAAAAGCGCACATTCAAGGACGAAGGCGAGGAGGCGCCTCCCATGCAGGCCGGCGCTCGCCCTTATCCCGCCCCGCCCTTTCCCGAGCAACACCAGGCCAAGCCCGGCCAGGAGGCGCGTCTCGATCCCGCGCCCATGTACGACGCGCCCTTCTACAAGGGCTCGGGCAAGCTGGAGGGCAAGGTGGCCCTGATCACCGGCGCCGACAGCGGCATCGGCCGCGCTGTTGCGGTGCTGTTCGCCCGCGAGGGGGCCGACATCGCCATCGGCTATCTGGACGAGGATCGCGACGCCGAGGCGACCCGACTGGCCGTAGAGATGGAAGGCCGGCGCGCCATCCTACTGCCCGGCGACGTCGCAGATCCCGCCTACGCCAAGGCGGCCGTCGAACGGACGGTGAAGGAGCTGGGCAAGCTGGACGTCCTGGTCAACAACGCCGCCTTCCAGGAACACGTGACCGACTTCGAAGACCTGACGCCAGAGCACTTCGACCGCACGCTGAAGACCAACCTCTATGGCTATTTCCACATGGCCCAGGCGGCGGTGAAGGTGCTCCCGCCCGGCGGAGCCATCGTCAACACCGGTTCGGTCACCGGCCTGCTGGGCAACAAGGATCTGCTGGACTACTCGATGACCAAGGGCGGCATCCACGCCTTCACCCGCTCGCTGGCCACGCATCTGATCGACAAGGGCATCCGCGTGAACGCCGTAGCGCCCGGCCCCGTCTGGACGCCGCTGAACCCCGCCGACAAGCTGGGGCCGCAGGTGGCCCAGTTCGGCGGCAAGACCCCTATGAAGCGCCCAGCCCAACCCGAGGAGATCGCACCCGCCTATGTCTTCCTCGCCTCGCCCCAGACCGCCAGCTACATCACCGGAGAGGTGCTGCCGATCATCGGGGGGTACAACGGGGGCTAGGAACGCCGTTTCGATCCGTCCGGCGCTGTTCCAGCCCGGCGCATACCCTACGATCACGGCTCATCGACAAAGTGAGTCGCCATGGCCCAGCACCTAGCCCTCCTCTCCCTGCTCGTGGACGACTACAGCAGGGCCTTGGACTTCTACGTCGGCAAGATGGGCTTCGAACTGGTCGAAGACAGCGACCTGGGCGGGGGCAAACGCTGGGTGGTGGTCTCGCCCGGTTCGGGCGGCTCGCGGTTCCTGCTGGCCAAGGCGTCGGACGAACGGCAGGTCGCCGCGATCGGCGGCCAAGGCGGCGGCCGAGTCTGGCTGTTCCTGCATACCGACAGCTTCGAGGCCGACCATTCGCGCCTCAGCGCCGCCGGGGTGAGGTTCCTGGAGGAACCTCGGCACGAGGCCTATGGCAGCGTCGCCGTCTTCGAAGACGTCTACGGCAATCGCTGGGACCTGCTGCAACCGCGGAAGGGCTGAGCCATGCGTCGCCTGCTCGCCCTTTGCCTAGCCGGCCTCGCGCTGACGACCGCCCTGCCCGTCTGCGCCGCCACCAAGCTCCGCGTGCTCTATCTCGACCAGTCCGTGGGCTGGCGGCACGCGCCGGTGGCCCGCCCGACGGACGGGAGCTTGGCGCCGTCCGAGAAGGCGATGATCGCCATCGGCCAGGAGAGCGGCACGTTCGACGCCGAGGTCACCCAGGACGCCCGTGAAATCACGCCCGATCGCCTGGCCAGCGTCGATGTGCTGGTCTTCTACACGACCGGCGCCCTACCTCTCTCGAAGGAGGCCTGGGCCGCCGCGCAGCAGCGGATCGCGGCGGGCAAGATGGGTTTCGTGGGCATTCACAGCGCCACAGACACCGCCTGGCCCTATGACGGTCCCGGAGAGGCCTACACCCAGTTCATCGGCGGTTCCTTCGCCGGCCATCCCTGGACGCAGGGCACGCCGGTGCGCATC
Source organism: Caulobacter sp. (assembly GCA_017745235.1). Lineage (GTDB taxonomy): Bacteria > Pseudomonadota > Alphaproteobacteria > Caulobacterales > Caulobacteraceae > Caulobacter. Next base: position 56,845 of record JAGHZU010000010.1, read on the forward strand.
GAGACCCTGGATCCCGATCTGCCGGTGGTGGGCATGTGGCCCGTCAGCTTCGACTACGCCGAGGAGATCTACCAGCACGCCGATTTCGAGCCTTCACGCGTGCGGGTGCTGCAGACGCTGGACTTCAGCGGCACGCCCCTGCGTCGGCCCTACGCCGTACCGGTGGCCTGGGCCCGCGAGATCGGCAAGGGACGGCTGTTCTTCACCAACCTTGGCCACACGCCCTCGACCTGGGACGACCCGCGCTTCCGGCGGCAGATCGTCGAGGCGGTGAATTGGACAGCCCGACGCACGTCCGGCCGGGCCACGCCCGACCCGCTTCGTCAGGCCCTCTGGCAGTTCAAGGCGCTTCTGGAGTACGAGCCGGTCGCCGGCCGCGACGACCGGGCGATCCTGGGCCGCCTGGCCAGAACGGATCCCCGCTGGCAAGGCGCGACGGCCGCCCGCATCGCAAACCTGCGCGCGCTCTATCCGGCCAAACCTGACGGCGACCGTTCGGCCTTCGACGCCGAGTACAAGGCGCTGCTGGCGGACGTCGTCACGCGCGGCGCCGGCAAGTAGCTAGAAGGCCTCCGACGCCAGAGCGGCCAGGTGGCCGGCGATGTCGCCAGGCCAGGCCGCGATGCGCAGGGCGAAGCCCTCGGCGTCGCCGGCGAACAACGCCCGGCTCATGGCCTCGAAACCCTCGAGGTCGCCGGCCATGGCCGAGGCGAACCGATAGGCGGCCTCGCGCGCGGCCCTTCGCCGATCAGGCCCTTCGGCTTCGCGACGAGCGGCTTCCACCAGCTTGCGCAGGGCGACGGACGCGCCGCCAGGTTGGGCGGCCAACCACTCCCAATGACGCGGCAGCAGCGTGACCTCGCGGGCCGTGACGCCCAGCTTGGGCCGCCCCCGCCCGCGTGGCGCTTCCGCGGACGCATCCGGTTCGCCTAGGCGCGCAGCAAGGTCCGCCGGGCCGCCTCGAAGGTCGAAGTCCACCTGGCGGCCGTCGGGATCGAAAATCAGCAGGCGGGCGTCCGGCGCGGAAGCCAGATGGGCCTGAGCCGCCAGGGCCGCCTCGAGCCGCGAACCGCCGCCCACGCGGCGATCGCCGGCGAACACAACATAGCCGCTCATCGACGCAGTCCTTCGGCGCCCAGAGCGACGATCCAGTGGTCTCGCCGCTCGACCAGCAATGAGGTCTTGCCCAGCGCGCCCAGTTCGGTGTCGTCGATCGCCTCCAGAACCTCGAACACGAAGGCCTCCTCGCCGTGGGCGTTCCAGGCCGCTCGCAAGCTGGCGCACGAGTGCCCGCCCTGGCGCAGCGAAAACCAGATCCCGCTCTGGCGCGTGGCAAGGTCGGGCGTCGCCCCCACCCAGGCCTGGCCCGTGACTTGGCAGCGGACGGCGTAGACGCCGGGCTCGACCTTGCGGTCCTTGTAGTCGCGCATCAGGGCGCGGCGATCGGCGGACTGGCTCATGTCGCACCTTTTACCCGGATATTTTTCCGCGTCAATATTACCCGGATGTATTTAAGCTCACCGCCGGCCTAACTTGTCGCCCCATGGGACATAGGGCGTCGATGGCAAGATCTCCCGAACCTGCTAGAGAGCCGCACCATCGAAAAGGAGACCCGCATGGTCCGCAATCTGAAGGGCAAGCTGGTCGCCACGCCCGTGGTCGATCCCATCGCCGCCGCAGACGACGCCTGGTTCAAGGGCCACGAAGGCCGTCTGTTTCGCCTGCGCGATCCGGCTCCGCTGGAGTTCAAGGAGCCGCTGGGCGACCCCGGCGACGGCTTCTCCTGGCGCGTGCTGGTGGCGCGCACAGTCGACGGCGGCCGTTTGCGCCTGCCCGTCTCGTTGGCCTGGGACCTGCACAACGACCACGCCAAGGACCAGCATCTGCAGGTGATCTTCGACCAGGTCGCCCCGGCCAAGGCCAAAGCGCTGCTGGCGAAAGCCTAGCCGCCGCGGCGCATCCAGGCGGCCACGGCCCAGGCATGGGCGTCGTGGCGAAGGGCCACCACGGCATCGCGCGGATCGAGGAACACCAGCTCGTGGTCGTCCTCGACCTTCAGTTCGGGCTTCTCGCCCACGATCGTGACCGCATAGACGCCGCCATGGTTCCGCACCGGCTGAGCGTCGGATTTCAAAAACGGCTGGCTGGTCTCAACGACCAGGCGCCCCACCTCGACCACTAGACCTGTTTCCTCGCCGAACTCGCGGACGATCGCCTGGCTCTCGTCCTCATCGCCGTCCACCGCCCCGCCGGGCAGGTCGAAATACGGCGCCTTGCCAGGCTTGATGACACGGACAAGAGCGATGGTCCCGTTGTGGCCCTCGGCAATGCCGAAGGCCGCCCAGCGGGCCTTGTAGTCGAGATCCGGACGCGGCGCGTCGAAGGCCAGCAAGCGTGTCAGTCCTTGCCGTACAGGTCGTTCCACGGATCGGCTTTGCCGGACTTGACATCCTCGACGCTGATTTCCGGACGGTAGCCGATCTTGCCATCGGCGCTGGCCTTCCAGGCCTGGACGACCATGTCGCGCAGTTGGGTCGCGCCAGCGGCCAGGCGCTCGTCGACGAAGGCCTTGGCGCGCGGGTCGCCGGCGACCATGCCGCCGTCCTTCTCCAGCTTGTAGAGCGGCTCCACGAAGTCGCGGGTTGCGCTCAGATAGGCGACCGTGCGCGTCTCGATCGAGCAGTTGCAATCGACATAGGCCGGGACCAGCGCCTTGACGTCCTTCTCGACAGCCACGGCCTTGACCAACGGTCCCTCGAAATTGCCGTGGGTGCCGCGGCTCTGGGTGTAGTTGTTCGGATTGGGGTAGTCGCCCCAGCCGTTGTAGTGGACGCTGACGTGCAACGGCTGGCTGGCGTCGCCGACATAGTGGGCCCAGACGCCCAGGTCGCGGATCAGCAGATCCTGGCGACGCTTCAGGTCGGCCACATAGTAGGCCTTCTTGGTCTTGTCCTTCTCAGTCTTGGAGACCGTGTCCAGGATCCGCCAATAGGTGAAGTCCTTCACCAGCTGCTGGTAGCCGTCGATGATCGAATACGGCAGGTAGCCGGCCTTCCAGCTGTCGGTGCCCGCCTGGCGCAGGGCGGTCTCGTAGTCGGCCCGGGTGGGCGGCAGGGTTTCGACGGTGAACAACGGGCCGCCGTACATGCGGTTCTGGTCGTCCAGGTCCAGGAAGTGGGCGGAATCGCGATCGGTGTCGTGCAGCTTGCCAGAGCCCTTCCAGCGGTCGGGCTCGCGGGCGTACTCGCCGATGGCCGCGATGGCCTCTGGCGTGCGCAGGAAAGCCGGTACGTCGCTAGGGAAGCTCTCGGCGCCCACGACGCCGACCATTCGGTGCCCCCAGGCGCCCCAGGCGAAAGCGCCCTGGGCGGGCGCGGCCAGGACCGCGGCAAGAGCGAGAACCTTGAGCGAGGCGGACGGCTTCATGCGAACTCCAGTGGGCGGCAGCGCCGGTATGCGGCGCGCGGAAAAGCGACTCACCTTCCAAGCTTGACCGACCAAGCCGGAGTGAAACGGAGACCCGCCGGACTCTTTTTTCGCGGGCCCCTTCCGTTTAGGGCGCCCCGGGCGCCTTCGCCAGAGGGACGCGCGGCCCAGCGCCGAAGATCCCTTTGTGTGCAGGCGGTTGTGAGAATGGATGGAACCTTCCGGAGCGCTAGGCGATGCCGGTCAAGCTGTCGCCAAGGCTGCGCCGCGACGTCCGGTCGCCCCAGAGTGGGTTGTCACGGGTCCGTGATCTGAGTAATTAACCCGCCGAACCGACAGATACGCCGATAAGAGGACCCCCTCGATGCGACGCACGCTCGCCGGATTTATGGCGATCCTCGCCATGTCCACCGCCCTGCCCGCCTTCGCCGGCACGGACTCCGCCTCCTCGAAGAACGACCCGCTCGGCGACCTCATCACGGGGGCCCTGACCGGTTCGATGCCGGGTTCGGTCGAGTACAAGATGAAGGCGACGCTGTACCACGCCGGCGCCAAGGGTATCCGCGCGCTCGACAGCCTGGGCTGCAAGGTTGTGGCGATGCGCACCCTGGCCGTGGACAACAAGATCATCCCGCGCCGCACCGTGGTGTTCATCAAGGAAACCGTCGGCCTGCCCATGCCCAATGGCGAAAAGCACGACGGCTATTGGTATGCGTCCGACGTCGGCGGCGCGATCAAGGGCAACAAGCTGGACCTGTTCAGCGGCCAGGGCGCTTCCTCGATGAAGCCGCTGATGGGCCTGAACCTCTCGACCATCTCGGTGACCAAGGTCGGCGAGTTCAAGGGCTGCCCGCCCGAATAGGCGGCCCCTCTTTCCCTCAAAATCAGCGAACGGTCTTGCCGCCTTGTGGCGGTGCGAACGTCGGCGTCGCAAAGACCACCGGATCCAGCGAAATCTCGGCTGGCAGCCCATCTGTACGGCCGTCTCGGAGGAAGGCGTAGGTCTGGGCCACCACGTCGGGCCGGCTGCGCAAGAGGGCCACCGCGCCATTGTGCTGGCCGCGATGCAGCACGATCGTGCGGCTGTTGGGAAAGTACGGCAGCATCGCCAGGGTGTTCTCGATTGGCGTCGAGGTGTCCCAATCCCCCTGCACGAACAGCACCGGCGTCGGGTCCTGGACGGGTTTGCGGAACGCATCGCCGGCGTCGGGCGTCGCCCACTCACCCTTGGTGTCAAGGTACGACGCGAAGTTCCAGGCGCCCAGTATCGGCAAGGCCGGATCGCTCCACAGCAAGGCCTTACGCGCAGCGCTCATGTCCAGGCCGATGTTGATCAGCGGATTGATCAATGACCGTTTTTCGGACGCGCGCCATTCGATCGCATCCCGGGCCCAGTCCTCGTAATGGCCGTGATAGGCGGACAGCACGAAACGCGGGAAGGTCGCCGCGTTGCCGGCATAGGTGATCAGGGCCAGTTGATAGTCACCCAGCCCAAGAACGACCCGGCGCTCGGCCCCCTCGCCGTCCTTGACCGTCACAGTCACCGGACCTTTGGCGAACCGATCCCGGGTCGCCGTCATGGCCGCGATCATGCCGCCCGGCGGCAGGTAGGGTTTCAGGCCCGGATCGGCGTCGGCCTCCACGGCGATGCGCTGGAAGGCGGCGAACACCTGCGAGGGCATGTCGTAGCCATAGTCCAGCGGCTCCGCCGCCGAGATCAGCGCGCGCGCCACCTTGCCTGGATGGCGCTTCATCACCGCAAACGCCCATTGCGAACCGAAGCTGGCGGCGGTCAGGCTGACCTTCTCGTAGCCCAGGGCCTGGCGCAGGTCGTCCACGTCGTCGGCGATCTGCGCGATCGAATAGCCCGACAGGTCGGCCTGCGGATAGGCGGCCGGAGCACGACGGGCCAAGTCGCGCATCGCCTTGACGTCCTGGGCGATGGTCAGAGGCTGATCCAACGGCAAGGCCGGCGTCTCCAACTCCATCATGTCCCCACGCAAGGTGTAGCCTCGCTGCTCGATCACCAGCAGGTCAGCCACCTCGGCATAGCGCTGCCAAACCCCAATCCGCCGCCTGGCGGCGTCGTCGTGGTCGAGGACGATGTCCAGCATGGTCACACCGGGACCGCCTACCAGCACCACGATCGGCGGGGCGTTGGTGGGATGAACCGCCCTCACCCGCGCGAAGCCCACCCCGATCAGTCGGCTGCCCGGCTTGTCGCGGTTCTCGGGCACGTAGAGCGTGCCGATCTCGTAGGGCATCGTCGTGCCGTCGAGAGCCGTGGCGACGCCGGTTTCGGAAACGATATCCCCAGCCCGCCGCTTGGACTCGGCCGCCAGGGCCGGGGCGACGGAAACCAGCAGGGCCGCGAACGCGCACGCCAGAATGGTCTTCATGTTCCCCTCGCCTTGCCGGATGTCGAAGGCTCGCCCGTCAAATATCTTTATGTCAAGATATTCGATATCAAGTTACTCGAACCAGGTCGGCGATCTGCCGCCCCACTTATCCCCGACTTCGCTCCCAGACCCACTGGCGCACCGACGCGGGCTTTGCGACACAGCCGCGATGCGCACGATCGGCTATTTCAGATTTCCACCCGTCCGGGGCGTGGTGTTCGACGGGCCGTTGTCGCAGCGGCTTTTCGACTACGGCTGCGAGCAGTTGTTCCACGATCGCTGCTACGGCCTGGCGGTGCACAAGCCGGGTCTGGACTCGGCCCTAGCCGTGATGAAGCCGGATGATGTGCTGGTCGCCCCCAGCCTGCACGCCTTCGCCGCCCATCTGGTCGATCTGTTGCTGTTCATGGCCCGCCTGGAGGAAGCCGGCGTTCACCTTGTGACCCTGGCCGAGGGCATCGACACGCGCGAACCCGGCGGCTTCTTCAAGGCCTGTTCCCAGTTGGCCCTCTTCCACGAACAACGCCGCATGGTGCGAACCGCGGAAGAGAAGATCGTGCGCGAAGGCCGTCCGTCCCTCGCCGCGTCGCAGACCGCCGCGTCGGACGAAACCTAGATACCGTCGCCCACGTTTGGCGCCGCGCCGGGCGCACGGGCGACATGGATGCCGCACTCGGTCTTTTCCTGGCCCTGCCAGCGGCCCGAACGCACGTCGGCGTTGGGATCATCGACCGGCTTGGTGCACGGCCAGCAGCCGATCGAAGGGAACCCCTGCGCGACCAGCGGATGGGCAGGCAGTTGGTGCTCGGCCGCATAGGCGTCAAGCTCGGCCTTGCCCCAGTTGGCCAGGGGATTGAACTTGATCTTGCCCTCGGACTCTTCGACCACCGCCAGGCGCAGACGGTCGCCGCCGTGGAAGCGCTTGCGCCCCGTGACCCAGCCCGAAAACTCGCCCAGGGCGCGGTCCAGCGGCAGCACCTTGCGGATTTCGCAGCACGCGTCGGTGTCGGTGCGCCAGAGGTCGGACTTGGGGTCCACCGTAGCCAGATCCGCGAAAGCCGGCCGCAGGTCGCGCACGTCGGTCAGACCCAGGCTGGTCGACAGCGTCTTGCGGTAGTCCAGCGTCTGGCCGAACAGCATCCCCGTGTCGAGGAACAGCACCGGTATATCCTTCGACACCTGGCTGGCCAGATGCAGCAGCACCGCCGATTCCGCTCCGAACGACGACACCAGAGCCAGCCCTCCGCCGAACGTCTCATGGGCGCGGCGCAGAATGGTCAGCGGATGGGCGTCGCGCAGTTCGGCGTCCAGCCGCATCGCCAGGTCGGAGGCCGATCGCCCCGCCCCCTGGGGCTGCGGAGCGGTCGTCGGCCTCGCCTCGGCCGCGGTCTGGTCGTACGCCATCAGACGGCCCTTTCCTCAAAGGCGACGAGCCGTGCATCGGCCGCGCGTTGATAGACATGGCGGAAGCGATGGGCCGCCTTGGTCCAGACTTCAGGCGTGGCGCCGTCGGCGGGCTCGAAGGCGTCGAAGCCGCAACGGACCATGAAGCCGGCCTGCTCCTGCAGGACGTCGCCGACGGCCCGGACCTCGCCCTGGAAGCCGAACCGCTCGCGAAGCAGCCGAGCGGAGGTGTAGGCGCGGCCATCGCGGTACTTCGGGAAGGCCAGGGCCACCACCGAGAGGCGCGGCAGATCATAGGCCAGGGCCTCGACCTCCTGGTCGGCCTCGATGCGCACGCCCACGCGGCGGCTGTTGGACAGCAGGATTTCGCCCTCGGCCTGGAACCGCGCCAGCGACAGGATCACGTCGCCTTCGGGCAAGGCGTCGCCGTCGTCGACATGGACGAATGCGTCCTCGGCCCATTCGGCCGCTTGGCCGGCCAGCTTAATCAGCCTGGGCATAGACAGCCTCCTTGAAGGGTTCCAGACCGACGCGGCGATAGGTGTCGAGGAAGCGTTCTTCGCCGGTGCGGATATTGAGATAGGCGTCGACCAGGCTGTCGATCGCCGGGGCGACCTTGTCGGCCGACAGGCCCGGTCCGAGGATCTTGCCGATCGAGGCGTCTTCCGCCCCCGATCCGCCGAGCGAGAGCTGGTAGAATTCCTCGCCCTTCTTGTCGACGCCCAGGATGCCGATATGGGCCACGTGGTGGTGGCCGCAGGCGTTGATGCAGCCGCTGATCTTGATCTTCAGCTCACCCACCTTCTCGGCCCGGTCAGGGTCGGCGAACTTGCGGGCGATGTCCTGGGCGATCGGGATCGCACGGGCGTTGGCCAGGGCGCAGTAGTCCAGGCCCGGGCAGGCGATGATGTCGCTGGCCAGGTCGATGTTGGGCGTGGCCAGGCCAGCAGCTTCCAGCGCCGCGTGCACGGCGGCAAGGTCGCCCAGCTTAACATGCGGCAGCACCAGGTTCTGGGCGTGGGTCACGCGCAGATCGTCCAGGCTGTAGCGCTCGGCAAGATCAGCCACGACGTCCAGTTGATCGGCCGTGGCGTCGCCCGGGGTCTGGCCGATCGCCTTCAGCGACACCTCGACGATGGCATAGCCCGGCTGCTTGTGCGGCTTCACGTTGTTGCGCACGAAGCGCGCCAGAGACGAGCTCGATGCGCGGGCGGTCTCGAAAGCTTCCGAAACGGCCGGCAAGGTCTCGAAATTCGTCTGGGCGAAGGCGGCGCGAATGCGGGCCAGTTCGGCGGCCGGCAGATCGGCGCGCTCGGCGTTGATCTTGCCCCACTCCTCCTCGACCTGGCGAGCGAACTCCTCCGCGCCCAGGGCCGCGACCAGGATCTTGATCCGGGCCTTGTAGATGTTGTCGCGGCGGCCATGGCGGTTGTAGACGCGCAGGATGGCCTCGAGATAGCTCAGCAGATGCTGAGTGGGCAGGTACGACCGGATAGTCTGGCCCACATAGGGGGTGCGCCCCTGACCGCCGCCGACAATCACCTCGAAGCCGGCTTGGCCGTCACGACCGTTGCGCAGGATCAAGCCGATATCGTGCACCTTTACCGCCGCACGGTCGGTCAGCGCTCCGGTGACAGCGATCTTGAACTTGCGCGGCAGGAAGCTGAATTCCGGATGCAGGGTCGACCACTGGCGGATCACTTCGCACCACACGCGCGGATCGTCGATCTCCTCGGCCGTGGCTCCGGCATAGGGATCGGCCGTGGTGTTGCGGATGCAGTTGCCGCTGGTCTGGATGGCGTGCAGGTCCACCTCGGCCAGGGCGTCCAGGATGTCCGGGGCGTCCTTCAGCTTGATCCAGTTGAACTGGATGTTCTGACGCGTGGTCATGTGCCCGTAGCCCTTGTCGTAGGTGCGGGCGATCCACGCCAGGCGACGGGCCTGACGACTGTTGAGAGAACCATAAGGAATGGCGACCCGCAGCATGTAGGCGTGAAGCTGCAGGTAGAGGCCGTTCATCAGGCGCAGGGGCTTGAACTGGTCCTCGGTCAAGTCGCCGGCCAGACGGCGGGCCACCTGGTGGCGGAACTCGTTGGTCCGGTCCGTCAGGAACTCGCGGTCGATGACATCGTACTGGTACATGCGGCTACTTCCTGCGGATCAGGTCGACGCGACCGGTCGAACGGGCGGCGCCCACAGCCTGGCGAAGGGCGTCGACCACGGCGCCGCCATCGGCCTGCTTGCCGTGCTCGGGCTCGTTGGTTGGACCCAGGGCCCGGATGCGTTCGCGGTAGCTGACCGGGGCCAGGCCGCCGCCCTCCACCGCGACCAGGTCGATCGGGTAGGGCTCGACGATGACCGTGGGCTGGGCCTTGCCCTTGGCGACGGCGGCCTCGACCTCGTCGGCCTGGGCGTCATCGAACAGCTGGGCCTCGCCGAAACTGTCGACCCAGGCGCCGGACTTCCAGAACACGACTTCGCCGTCGATCAGGCGATTGGCGGTGACGGCTTTCATTGACCAGGGCTCATGCTTTGCACTCGGGGGACCTCCAGGCCGAGGTCTGGAACTTGAACGTTCGCCATCGCCATGGCCTCGCCCACCATCAGCAGGGCCGGGCCGGTCAGGCCCTGGGCCGCCGCGGGCAGGCCCGCCAGGGTGGTCAGGATGCGGCGCTCGTCGCGGCGGCTGGCGTTCTCGACGATCAGGGCCGGCGTGGCGGCGTCGCGGCCCGCCTCGATGAGGCGCAGCGAGATCGGGGCGGCGGTCGACACGCCCATGTAGACGACAACGGTCTGGTTGGCCCGAGCCAGCGAGGCCCAATCCAGATCGGGCTCGGCCCAGTCGCCAGCCTTCGCTGCGGCGTGTCCGGTGACGAAGGTCACGGCTTGGGCGCTGCCGCGATGGGTCAGCGGCGCGCCGGCGCCCGCGCTGGCCGCCAGGGCGGCGGTGACGCCCGGCACCACCGTACAGTCGACGCCCGCCGTACGGCAGGCGGCCAGTTCCTCGCCACCGCGGCCGAACAGGAAGGGATCGCCCCCCTTCAGCCGCACGACTTCCAGCCCGTCGAGGGCCAGAGCCACCAGCAGCTGGTTGATGTCGTCCTGCGGCAAGGTGTGGCGCGACTTGCGCTTGGCGACGTCGATGCGACGCGCGCTCGAACGGGCCAGGTCGAGGATCTCCGCCGGGACCAGACCATCGTGCACGATCACGTCGGCGACCTGCAGGGCCTTCAGCGCCTTGATCGTCAACAGGTCGGGATCGCCTGGCCCCGCGCCCACCAGAGTCACGCGGCCAACCGGGCGCGCTTTCCCGCCGCCCGCCAAGGCGACGAGGGACCGGTGAGCGGATCGGACCGTCGGCCGAGCCATGGTTTAAGGTCCTCTATAAGCCAATCACAATTGACGAACACCGGTCCGGCTTTCTGGCCAAACCGGTTGAAATCAAAGCATTGCGGGGCGAACCCTAGGATCCGCCCCGCGTATGCCCGCCAACGAAAAGGGCCTGATCCGTCAGCGAACGCTTGCAAATTGGGCGGCGGCGGGCCAATTCGCAAACAAGGTCTTCTGCCGGGGCGTTCAGTAAAACTCATGGAACGACAGTCCGAACGGCGCCGCCTCCCGCCCCTTAACGCGCTGCGCGCGTTCGAGGCGGCCGCGCGCCACCTGAACTTCAGCCGCGCCGCCGACGAGTTGTCGGTGACGCCCGGCGCCGTCAGCCAGCAGATCCAGAACCTGGAGGACTATGTCGGCGCGGCCTTGTTCAAGCGCACGCCCAAGGGCCTGCTGCTGACCGACGCCGCCCAGACCGCCCTGCCCGCCCTGCGAGAGGCCTTCGATCGTCTGGCCGAGGCCGCCAGCCTGCTGACGGCGGCCGTCGACGGCCGCCGCCTGACCCTGACCGCCGCTCCCTCCTTCGCCGCCAAGTGGCTGGTGCCGCGCCTGGGCAAATTCGAGCAGGCCCAGCCGCAGGTCGACGTCTGGCTGTCGGCCGGCATGGACGTGGTCGACTTCGCGGCCGGCGAGGTGGACCTGGCCATCCGCTACGGCTCGGGTCGCTATCCGGGCCTGGAAGTGATCCGCCTGCTCAGCGAGACGGTGATCCCCGTCGCATCGCCTGAGCTTCTGGCCACCAACCCCTTGGAAAAGCCCGAAGATCTGGATCGTCACATCCTGCTGCACGACGGTTCGCCCGACGCCGACGACAGCTGCCCCGACTGGGCCATGTGGCTGGCGGCGCGCGGGATCAAATCGGTGGACGGCGCCCGGGGGCCGCGCTTCAACCAATCCAGCCTGGTGATCGAAGCCGCCGCCAATGGCCGTGGCGTGGCCCTGGCCAAGCAGACCCTGGCCCAGGCCGACCTCGACTCGGGCCGGCTGGTCATCCCGTTCGAAATGCCCACCGCCGTGGACTTCGCCTATTACGTCGTCCACCCCAAGGCCAAGGGCCGCCTGCCTCAAGTGAAGGCCTTCGTGGCCTGGCTGAAGGAGGAAGCCGCCGCCCACGAAGCCGCCTTGCTGACCATGGACAACGGCGCGGGCATCTAGGGCCCTTTGAGGTCAGGTTTGGGATGGCCCCAGCCGCCGGAACCGGCTTAAAGGGGCGCATGATCAAGACGACTCTCACCGTCGACGAGCGCCTCGCCCCCGTCGACTGCCAGACCATGCTCGACGTCCGCCAGGGTGTGGATGCGCTGGATCGGGCTCTCGTGACCCTGCTGACCGAACGTCAGGGCTACATGGACGCTGCGGCCCGCATCAAGGCCGACCGCAGCAAGGTGTTCGACCGCGCCCGCATCGAGGACGTGGTCGACAAGGTCAAGGCCGCTGCTCGCGAAGCGGGCCTGTCGGAAGCCATCGCCGAACCCGTGTGGCGCACCCTGATCGACCGCTGCATCGCCTACGAATACGACAGCTGGGACAAGACCAGGGGCTGAAGCCGCCGGGGCAGGCGCAGGCAAATGCGCCCGCCCCTCCTTCGCCGCTTCGGCTAGCGGTTGCCGCCGATCAGGTCGCCCAGTTCACCCAGGATCGAGCCCTCGCCCCGATTGCCGCCGCCCCCTTGCGCGGCGGCCAGCATGCGACCGGCCAGGCGCGAGAACGGCAAGGACTGGATCCAGACCTTTCCCGGACCACGCAGACGGGCGAAGAACAGCCCCTCGCCCCCGAACAGCACGCTGCGTACGCCGCCGGCGGCGACGAGGTCGAAGTCGACGCTCGGCGTGTAGGCGGCCAGACAGCCCGTATCCACGTGCAATTCCTCGCCGGCCTTCAACTCACGCTCGACGATCGTGCCGCCCATCTGGACGAACACCCAGCCGTCGCCGTCCAGCCGTTGCATGACGAAGCCCTCGCCGCCGAACAGGCCGGTCATGATGCGCTTCTGGAAATGGACACCGATCGAGACGCCACGGGCGGCGGCCAGGAAGCTGTCCTTCTGGCAGATCAGCCGCCCGCCGACCTGGCCCAGGTTGATCGGCAGGATCGCCCCCGGCGTCGGCGAAGCGAAAGCCACGCGCGCCTTTCCCGAGCCGTTGTGGGTGAAGACGGTGGTGAACAGGCTCTCCCCGGTGATCAGGCGCTTGCCCGCTCCCAACAACTTGCCCATGACCCCGCCGCCGGCCTCGCCCGAGCCGTCGCCGAAGATCGTGGTCATGCCTACGCTGGCGTCCTTCCAGACGAAGGCGCCGGCCTCGGCCACCGCGCTTTCGCCCGGGTCCAGTTCGATTTCCAGGAACTGGAGCTCCTGCCCCTTGATCTCGAAGTCGACATCGTCGGCGACGGCCGGGTTACGCTGGTGCGACCAGGGACTGGTGGTCATCGAAGGGCTCCGTGGGATTCGCCCGCAGCTTAAGCAGGCCCCGCGCGAGACGACAATTACGCATCCTTAAATTGACCAGGGCCAGGAGCTTGGGCGCAAATCGGGGCTATCCAAGGAGTTTCGCATGCGCCACGCCGTCGTTCCGCTTCTCGCCCTAAGCCTGTCCGCGACGGCCGCCCATGCCGACGACGTCGAATCCCGGGTCAAGGCGGTGACCGAGGGCCTGCGCCCGGCGGTGATGGTGGCCGGAGCGCCCGCCCAGCGCTCGACCCTGGCCCACGACATGGCCGAACTGCACGTCCCGGGCGTCTCGATCGCGGTGATCAAGGGCGGAAAACTGGACTGGGCGCGCGGCTTCGGCGTCACCCGGCAGGGCGGCGAGGCGGTCACCGCCGACACGCTGTTCCAGGCCGGTTCGGTCAGCAAGCCCATCGCCGCCATGGCCGCCGTGCGCCTGGTCCAGGACGGCCGCCTGCCGCTGGACGCCGACGTCAACACCGTCCTCAAGAGCTGGAAACTGCCCGCCAGCCCCTACACGACCCAAACACCGGTCACCCTGCGCGCCCTGCTGTCGCACACCGCAGGAACCACCGTGCACGGCTTCCCCGGCTATGCGGCCGGCGCGCCCGTTCCCACCGTGCCTCAAGTGCTGGACGGCGCCGCGCCGGCCAACACCCAGGCCGTCGTCGTCGACAGCCCCGTAGGACAGGCCTACCGCTATTCCGGAGGCGGCTACACGATCGCCCAACTGATGATGACCGACGCCACGGGCGAAACCTTCCCCGCCATCGTGCGCCGCACCGTGTTCCAGCCCGTCGGCATGAGCGCCAGCACCGAGGACCAGCCGCTGGACGCCGCCCGCGCGGCCCATGCCGCCTGGCCGCACAAGGCCGACGGCGCGCCGATCGAAGGCGGGCCGCACACCTATCCGGAGATGGCGGCCGCCGGCCTCTGGACCAACGCCAACGATCTCGCCCGCTTCGTCATGGATCTGCAGGGCGCGGCGCGCGGCGAAGCCGGCCACGCCCTCTCGCCGGCCAGCGCCCAGTTGATGCTGACCCCGGTCAAGGGGACTTACGGCCTCGGCGTGGGCGTACGCGGCGAGGGCGCGAACCGCTACTTCTCCCACGACGGCTCCAACGCCGGCTACAAGGCCACGATGGTCGGCTATCTCGGCACGGGCGACGGCGTGGTGGTGCTGACCAACGGCGACAAGGGCTACGAACTGGGCGAGCGCATCGTCCGGGCCGTGGCCGCCGCCTACGGCTGGGCCGACCAGCGCCAGGTCACCCGCACGGCCGCCGCCCTGACGGCCGGCCAGCGCGCGCCCTATGCCGGAACGTTCACGCTCGCGGGCGTCGGCGACTTCACGATCACCCAGGGCCCAGACAGCCTGATCGCCGAGATCTGGAAGGGCCAGACCGAACCGCTGCTGGCCGAGGCGGCCGGGCGCTTCTTCCTCGTCTCCTCGAACCTCAGCCTGACCTTCAGCGACCCCGACCACGGCACACTGGTGCTGGATGGCTTCAAGGGCGAATTCACCCGCCAGAAGCCCTGAAGCCGTCCCCTACCCCTTCAGCGACTTCAAAGCCCGCTCGTGAGCGTAGGCGGCGATGTCGAACAGGGCCACGTCCAGGGCGTCGCGAACCGCTTCCAGGCCAAGGACGCCGTCTTCAACGCGCTGGCAGACGTCGCCCAGGGCGAAAGCCCCGATGCCGCGCGCCGCGCCCTTCACAGTGTGGACCGCGTCCTTCCAGCCGGGGTGGCCCATATCCAGCAGCGGCGTCCAAAGCGCGGCCTGCTCGCGGAACAGGGCCAGGACCTCGTCGATCACAGTTGTGTCACCCGCGGCGAACCCTTCCAGATAGGCGAAATCCACGGCTCCGCTAATATCTCGTCTGGCCATGAAAAAAGCTCTTGCGCTCCGAAATCCATTGAGTATGTTCCGCGCCTCGCCGCCGGGGCTCGCAAGTGCTTCGGAACCGAGAAGTGGGTGTATAGCTCAGTTGGTAGAGCAGCTGACTCTTAATCAGCGGGTCCAAGGTTCGAATCCTTGTACACCCACCATTCTCCTCTAGTTCTCTCGAAATAAAGATCTCCCCCTTCGGGGAACCGGCGCCACGCCAGGCGCACGGATGTTGTCGCGCGATCGCGACAGGTGCTCCGCACCCTCTCCGATTCTCAGGATGTTTCGCCCGAGCCGCCGTCGCGCCTCGGGCTCTTCGCGCTTTCAGCCGCGCTTGCGGAAGCGAGCGAAGGCCGCCGCGCCCATTACGCCGAACCAGGCCACGGCGGTGTAGAACACCGGGCGACTGCCGGGGTCGAAGGCCATGATCCCCAGGATCAGGGCGACGAAGGCGAAGACCACGATCGTCGAGGCCGGAAAGAACGGCATGGGGAACGCCGTCGCCTTGCCGCGCGAAGCCCGACGAAAGCGCAGGTGAGCCACCACGACCATCACCCAGGTCCACAGCAGCAAGGCCGCCACCAGGGACATCACATAACCCAGCACCTGCTCGGGAAAGAGGTAGTTCAGCAGCACGCCCACAAGCATGGCCCCCACCGAGGCGGTCATGGCGGGCACGGGCAAGCCTCGCGCGTCCATGCTGCCCAGCAGGGCTGGCGCCTGGCGGCGCTCGGCCAGCGACATCAGGGTCCGGCCCGTGGCGTAGACACCGCTGTTGCACGACGAAATCACGGCCGTCAGCACCACGAAATTGATCACCCCGGCCGCGGCGGGCAAACCGGCGCGATCGAACACCATCACGAAGGGGCTCTCGCCGCCGCTGAACACGGTCCAGGGGGCCACGGCCATCACCACGCCCAGCGAGGCGACGTAGAACAGCAGGATCCGCAGGATCACGCCGTTGATGGCCTTGGGCAGCGCCTTCTGAGGATCCTCGGCCTCGGCCGCCGTGACGCCGACCAGCTCGGTGCCACCGAACGCGAACAGGGCCACGGGCAGGACGCCCAACAGACCGGCCCAGCCATGGGGCATGAAGCCGCCATGCGACCACAGATTGGCGATGTCGGCCTTCTGCCCAGCCGGCCCCAAATGCAGGAACACCATGGCCCCGCCCACCAGCACCAGGCCGATGATGGCGACGACCTTGATCAAGGTCAGCCAGAACTCCAGCTCGCCGAACAGCCGCACGCCGAAGCGGTTGGCCGCGTACAGGGCCGACAGGGTGACCAACGCCGAGATCCATTGCGGCAGGTCGGGAAACCAGAAGCGCATGAAGACGCCCACCGCCGTGATCTCTGCGATGCCCACCAGCACCCAGATCAACCAGTAGCTCCAGCCGGTGATGAAGCCCGCCCAGGGACCGACCAGGTCGTCGATGTGGGTGCTGATCGTGGCCGTGTCGGGCCGGTTCAGGGCCAGCTCGCCCAAGGCTCGCGCCATCAGGAACACCACCGCCCCGGCCAGGGCGTAAGCGCCCAGCACGGCGGGTCCGGCCTGCGCGATGGCTTGGCCGCTGCCCAGAAACAGGCCCGCCCCGATCGCACCGCCGATGGCGATGAACTGGATGTGACGGTTCTGGAGAACCTTGGCGGGACGATGGGCTTGAGCGGTCATGCCCATCCTATGGACGAGAATGAACCGCCCGGCGAGGCCCCCGCGCCTAGTGGGCGGCCTTCTTGTGCGGGATCAGGTGCAGCGCGCCGACGATGATCCCGCCGACCACCAGCCCGACCACGGCCGAAGCCGCCGCCATGGCCGCCCAGCCGGTGACGGGCCCGACGCCCGGGACCAAGCCCGCAAAATGCTTGATCGCCTCGACCCAATGGGGAACCGGGGTCAGGTGGAAGTGCTCGAGCCCGTGCACGATGATGCCGCCGCCCACCCACAACATGGCGGCGGTGCCGACCACCGTCAGGCTTTCCATCACCACGGGCATCGCCTTGACCAGACCCCGACCCACGACCGGCGTCAGACGCCCGCTTCGGCCCGCCATGTGCAGGCCGATGTCGTCCATCTTCACGATCAGGCCGACCACCCCATAGACGGCCACGGTCAGCAGGACGCCCACGATCAGCAGCGCGCCAGCCTGGATGGCCAGCGGTCGATCGGCGACGTCGCCAAGGGCGATGGCCATGATCTCGGCTGACAGGATCAGGTCCGTCCGAATCGCGCCGGAAACCTTCTGCTTCTCCAACTCGGCGCTGCTGAGGGCCAATTCCTCGATCTCGTCCACCTCGTCGTGGCCGGCGACGGCGCCAATGATCTTCTCGCTGGCTTCGAAGCAGAGATAGGCGCCGCCCAGCATCAAGATCGGCGTCACCGCCCAGGGCGCGAAGGCGCTGAGCAGCAGCGCGCCCGGCAGCAGGAACAGCAGCTTGTTGCGCAGCGACCCGACGGCGATCTTGGCCACGATCGGAATTTCGCGCTCGGGCTTGAAACCCATGGCGTAGCCGGGCGTGACGGCGGTGTCGTCGACCACCACGCCCACGGCCTTGGCGCCGGCCTTCCCCGCCGCGCCGGCCACGTCGTCCAGCGAGGCGGCCGCCAGCTTGGCGATGCCGGCGATATCGTCGAGCAGCGCGAAGAGACCGGAAGACATGAGAACGACGCCCCAGAGACACACTCCACCGAACGTGGAGCGCGCCGTGGGTAAGGCGTCGGCGCGCGTCCGTAAAGGGTCGCACCGCTCGGCTGACGCAGGGGAGCCATGGCCAGCCAGAAATTTCCGACCGATGCTGGCGGCCAAGCATGGGAGGCCAGCACTTGATCACGCTCTATCACTGCGTCGGCGCGCGATCCTTTCGCGCCCTGTGGGCGCTGGAGGAACTGGGCCTGCCCTACGCTCTCAAGCTGACGCCCTTCCCGCCCCGGTCCCGTGAACCCGGTTACCTGGACGTCAATCCACTGGGCACCACCCCCACCCTGATCGACGGCGAAACGTTGATGAGCGAGTCGGCGGCCATCGGCGAATACCTGGCGCGCCGTCACGGTCCCGGCGATCTGAGCGTCTCGCCCGAGGAGCCCGGCTTCGGCGCCTATCTGAATTTCCTGCACATGGGCGAAGCGACCCTAACCTTCCCGCAGACGATCCACCTGCGTTACGCGGTGTTCGAGCCGGAGGAGCGCCGCCTGCCCCAGGCCGCGGCCGACTACGTGCAGTGGTTCCTGTCGCGCCTGAAGGCCGCGGCCAGACTGCTGGACGATTCCGGCTATGTCGCCGCCCGCCGCTTCACCATGGCCGACATCTCGGTGGGCTACGCCCTGAAGCTGGGCGAGGCCCTGGGCTTCCACGAACATTTCCCCAAGCCCTTCCAAGCCCACCTGGAGCGCATGAAGGCCCGCCCCGCCTATCGGCGCGCACTGACCGCTGAAAGCGCCGGAGAACCTGTCCTGTGAGCCCCGATCGCATCCCCGTCATCGTCGGCGTCGGCGAAGTCCTCGACCGCCCTACGGACCTCGCCCGGGCGCGTGAGCCCCTGGCCTTGATGGAAGCCGCCTTGCGCGAGGCCGACGCCGACGCGGGCGGCGGCTTCCTGGCCCGGATCGGCTCGCTGGACATGGTCAACCAGCTGTCCTGGCGTTACGCCGATCCGGCGGCGCAGCTCTGCGAACGCCTGGGTATCACGCCGATCCGCGCCGTCTACGGGCCTGTCGGAGGCGAAAGCCCCGTTCGCTACCTGCACGAAGCCGCCGTCCGCATCGCTCGGGGCGAGGCGGAGGTCTGCGCCGTCGTGGGCGCCGAAGCGCAGTACAGCGTCAACAAGGCCCGCGCCGCCCAGTTCGACCTGCCCTGGACGCCCAAACCCGCCGCTGAAGGGCGCGGCCCGCGCATCGAGGTGCATCCTCTGGCGATGAAGCTGGGCGTCTTCCTGCCGGTGGGGGTCTATCCGTTCTACGAGAACGCCGCGGCCCACCACTGGGGCCAAACGCCCGCCCAGGCCCTGACCGAGTCGGGCGACCTCTGGTCACGATACGCCGCCGTGGCTGCGGGCCAACCCAATGCGTGGATCAAGAAGGCCTTCACAGCCGAGGAGATCATCACCCCGCGCCCCGACAATCGCCCGATCGCCTGGCCCTACACCAAGCTGATGGTGGCCAACATGGCTGTGAACCAGGGCGCAGCGGTGATCGTGACCAGTCTGGCGGCCGCGCGTGCGGCGGGGGCGCCGGACGAGCGGCTGGTGTTCGTCTGGGGCGGCGCAGCGGCCAAGGAGCCGACCAACTATCTCCAGCGCGACCACTATCACGGCGCAGCCGCACAGGACGCCGTGCTGGAGACCGTCTCTGTCATGGCGCCGAACGGCTTCGATGCGTTGGAGCTCTACAGCTGCTTCCCCTGCGTGCCGAAGATGGCCCGGCGAACGCTGGGCCTTTCCGAAGACCTCACGCCCACCGTAACCGGCGGACTGACCTTCTTCGGCGCACCGATGAACGACTACATGACCCATGCGGCCGTCGCGATGGTCCGCCGCCTGCGCGAAGGCGGAACGGGACTGCTTTACGGCCAGGGCGAGTTCGTGACCAAGCACCATGCCCTGGTGCTTTCCGATCGTCCCGCGCCGCAAGGAGGACGCTCGTTGGCGGCGATCAGCGTCCAGGACCAGGCAGACGCCCAGCGCGGGCCAGTCCCAGCGTTCGTCGAGACCGCCGAGGGCCCTGCGACCCTGGAGACCCACACCGTGCTCTACGATCGCGAGGGCGCGCCGAGCCACGGGGTGGCGATCGTTCGCACGACAGACGGCGCCCGGGCCCTTGCCCGGGTTCCAGCCAGCGACATGGAAACCCTGGCCGCGCTGACCGCCTCGGACGCCTTCGCCATCGGCCGAACGGGCGCGTTGCGCGACGGCGGGGACGGGGCGACTGACTGGCGGCTTTGACGGCGGGGTGAACCCGGGCGGGCGGGCGGCGTTCCCTTTTTGAAGGAGCCCGTCCGATGTCCCGCCGTGCCGTCGCCGTACTGCTGACCCTGGCCGCCCTCGCGGCCACGGCGGGCTGCGCCTCGGATCGCTCTACCGCGCCGGACGGCTACGCCTGGAGCTATCTCGACAATCCCGGCGAGGGCCCCAAGCTGGCGTATGGCCGCCCGGACAGCGACGACGTGCTGCTGATGCTGAACTGCGGCGAGGGCCCGGCGAAGGTCACCCTGACCGCCACCGGACTTTCGGGGCGTCAGATCGCGTTGGCCTCGGGCCGAACCGTCACTCGCCTGCCCGCGCGAGCGATCGCGTCCCAGGCCGGCCAAGGCGTGCTGGAGGCCCGCACCTCGACAGACGCCGCCGCGCTCAGCGCCTTCCGCCGCACAGGCGCGCTGGACCTGCTGGTCGCCTCCGAACGCCACGGCATGCCCGCGCGGGACGGCGAGCACGCCCGCGTGAAGGCGTTCTTCAAGGCGTGCTCGGCCTAGAAGGTGATTAAGCTCGCCGTCCCGCCGCGCTGATGTTGTCGGCGCCGAGAGCCGACAGGCAACCACGCAGGATGCCCTCGGCGTCGAGGCCGGCCTGGGCGTACATGGCGTCCGGCTTGTCCTGGTCCTGGAAGACGTCGGGCAGCACCAGGGTGCGGATCTTCAAACCGCGGTCCAGGGCGCCGTGTTCGGCCAGGGCCTGCAGCACGAAAGCGCCGAAGCCCCCCACGGCCCCCTCTTCCACCGTCACGATCGCCTCATGCTCGCGCGCCAGGCGCAGCAGCAGGTCGATATCCAGCGGCTTGGCGAAGCGGGCGTCGACCACGGTGGCCGAAAGACCACGCGCAGCCAGCAGGTCCGCCGCCTTCAGCGACTCGGCCAGGCGCGTGCCCAGCGAGACGATGGCGACGCTGGTCCCTTCGCGGACGACGCGGCCCTTGCCGATCTCCAGCGGCTGGACAAGGTCGGGGATCTCCAGGCCCAAGCCCTCGCCCCGCGGATAGCGGAAGGCGCTTGGCCGATCGTCGATCTCGACGGCGGTGGCCACCATCCGAGCCAATTCCAGCTCGTCCGCGGCCGCCATCAGCACCATGCCGGGCAGGGCCCCCATGAAGCCCAGGTCGAAGGTGCCGGCGTGCGTCGGGCCGTCGGCCCCGACCAGGCCCGCGCGATCCATGGCGAAACGCACCGGCAGACGCTGGATGGCCACGTCGTGGACCACCTGGTCGTAGCCGCGCTGCAGGAAGGTCGAATAGATCGCCGCGAACGGCTTCATGCCGTCGGCGGCCAGGCCCGCGGCGAAGGTCACAGCGTGCTGCTCTGCGATGCCGACGTCGAAGGTGCGCTCGGGGAAGGCCTTGCCGAACAGGTCCAGGCCCGTGCCCGAGGGCATGGCGGCGGTGATGGCGACGATCTTGGGATCGCGCTGCGCCTGCTTGATCAGTTCCTGGGCGAAGACCTTGGTGTAGCTGGGGGGACCGCCGGCCGACTTCTGCTGCTGGCCGGTGACCACGTCGAACTTGACCACGGCGTGCAGCTTGTCCGCCGCGCCCTCGGCCGGGGCGTAGCCCTTGCCCTTCTGGGTGACGACATGGACCAGCACCGGCTTGTCGTCGAAGCTCTTGGCGTTCTTCAGCACGCTGACCAGGGCGTCCATGTCGTGGCCGTCGATCGGACCGACATAGTGGAAGCCCAACTCCTCGAAGAAGGTGCCGCCGGTGACCATGCCCCGGGCGTATTCCTCGGCCTTGCGCGCCGCATCACGGATCGGGGTCGGCAGCTTCTCGACCACCGTCTTGCCCAGCTTGCGCGCCTTGCGATAGGCGCCGCCCGAGACGAGGTTGGCCAGATAGGCGCTCATGCCGCCCACCGGCGGGGCGATCGACATATCGTTGTCGTTGAGGATGACGATCAGGCGCTTGGTGGTGTCGACCGCCGCGTTCATCGCCTCATAGGCCATGCCCGCGCTCATCGAGCCGTCGCCGATCACGGCGATGACGTTGTTGTTCTCGCCCTTTGCGTCGCGCGCCGCGCAGAAGCCCAGGGCCGCCGAGATCGAAGTGGCCGCGTGGGCGGCGCCGAACGGGTCGTACTCGCTCTCGGCGCGCTTGGTGAAGCCCGACAACCCGCCGCCCTGGCGCAGGGTGCGGATGCGATCACGGCGACCGGTGAGGATCTTGTGCGGATAGGCCTGGTGGCCGACGTCCCAGATGAGGATGTCCTTGGGCGTCTCGAACACGTGATGCAGCGCCACGGTCAGCTCGACCACGCCCAGGCCCGCGCCCAGATGACCGCCGGTCACGGAGACGGCGTCGATCGTCTCGGCCCGCACCTCGTTCGCCAGCTCCTTGAGCTCGGCGGTCGAGAAGCCGCGTGTGTCGGCCGGGGAAGCGACGGTGTCGAGAAGTGGAGTCACGGAAGGCATGTCCGAAGAAAGCGCGGTCAATTGCGACGGTCCAGCACGAAATCCACGCTACGGCGCAGATGTTCGGCCCTTTCGCCGAAGATATCCAGATGGGACTTGGTTTGGGCGGCAAGAAGGCTGACGCGATCCTTGGCCGCATCCAATCCCAGCAAGGTGACGTAGTTGGCCTTGCCCTTGGCGGCGTCCTTGCCGCCGGCGGCCTTGCCCAGCAAGGCCTCGTCGCCCTCGGCGTCCAGGATGTCGTCGACGATCTGGTAGGCCAGCCCCAGGTCCTGGGCGAAGCCCATCAGGGCCGCGCGCTCGTCAGGCTTGGCCCGGGCGATGATGAGCGGGATCTCGAAAGCGAAGGCGATCAGCGCACCGGTCTTCAGGCGCTGCATGCGCGCCACGGCGCCCAGGTCGTCGCGAACGCCCAGCAGGTCGATCATCTGGCCGCCGCACATGCCCTTGGCGCCCGAGGCGATCGCCAGCTTGCGCACCAGCTCGGCGCGGATGTGGCCGTCATCGTGGGTGTCGGGATGGGCCATGATCTCGAAGGCCGCCGTCTGCAGGGCGTCGCCCGCCAGGATCGCGGTGGCCTCATCATATTGGATGTGCACGGTCGGTCGGCCCCGACGCATGTCGTCGTCGTCCATCGCCGGCAGGTCGTCATGCACCAGGCTGTAGGCGTGGATGCATTCCAGGGCGCAGGCCGCGCGCAGAACCGGCCGCTCGGGCAGGTCGAACATCTTGCCGGTTTCCAGCGCGAAGAAGGGCCGCAAGCGCTTGCCCGGACCCAGCGCAGCATAGCGCATGGCCTCGGTCAGCCGGCTCTCCGGCCCCTCGGCGCGCGGCAGCAGTTCGTCGAGCGCCACCGTGACGATGTCGGCCGCCTGGACGATGCGCTTTTCGAGATCGATCAAAACAGCATCCCCCCGCTGGGAACGTCACGGCCGACGCCGCTCATCAGTTGAACTCGGCCGCTTCGGCGCTCACCGCGCCGCCCTGGCCCAGAACGATCTTCTCGACCTTCAGGCGAGCGGCTTCCAGCTTCTTTTCGCAGTGAGCCTTCAGCGCAGCACCATCCTCGTAGATCTCGATCGAACGCTCGAGCTCGGCCTTGCCGGACTCCAGTTCGCCGACGATCTGCTCGAGGCGGGCCAGGGCCTGCTCGAAGCTCATCCCTTCAAGTTCCTGTGGACTGATCATTTCTACTCCGGGGCGAACGGGCGCACCCTAGTGGCGGCCTGCGACGCGGGCAACGCTAATGGCGGGGCTTTTGGTGAATGATGGGCGAGTGGGTCCGCGGAGCGACGGTCTAGGACCGTTCGAAGCGCTTGACGCACCAATATTGGAAGCCCTGGTCGACCGTCTTCTTCAGACCCCGCTTCTGTAGCGCCAGGCCGATCATCGTGTTGAAGAAGCCATGGGCCAGCACCAGCACCTCCTGGCCGTCCTTGGAGAGGTCGATCAGCAGATCGGCGGCCTGGTCCGCCCGGACCTCGGCCTCAGCCCGGCTCTCCTGGCCCCCATGATGATTGAAGAACCACCACCAGAAGCGGGCGAAGAAGCCCCAGTGCTTGGGCGAAAGCTTAATCCAGCGCGGCCACGGGGGCGGCGGAAGCGGCGCCTCGATGAACAGCGGATCGGTGGCGAACGCCTTGCCGCCGACCACCGCCTGGGCGGTCTCGATCGAGCGACGGCGGGTGGAGGCGATAATGACGTCGGCGCGGCGCGCGGTCTCGACCAGCGAGGCCGGAGGCGTCTGGCCGGGCAGCAGCCCGCCCTCCTCGTAGCGCCCCCACCAGTCGCCATAGGCCGACGCGTTGAAGCTGACCTTGCGCGAGAGGGCCGGCTCGCCGTGACGGGCCAGGGTGATCGGGCCGGGCCGGGCAGGAACGATCGGGAGGGTTTGGTCGGCGGTGAATTCGTCGGCCATTGATCTCGGAGATTCGCCTTCGCACACCGCGCGACGCTTCGAACCCCTCATCCCTCCTGCAACGCTCTGACATGCGCGACCGCCGAGCGGCCGAGCGCTTCTAGGTCGTAGCCGCCCTCGAGCGAGGAAACAATACGCCCAGCGCAACGGCGGTTCGCCACCGACGCGACCGCGCGCGTCGCCCAGGCGAAATCCCCGGCCTCCAGGCTCTGCGACGCCAGCGGATCGCGAACATGGGCGTCGAAGCCGGCCGAGACCAGGATCAGGTCGGGCGCGAAGGCGTCGACCCGCCCCATCAGCCCCTCGAAACCTTTGCGCCAGACCTCACGCGGCGCATGAGGCGCAACGACGGCGTTGGCGACGTTGCCCACGCCAATCTCCGACGGCGCGCCTGTGCTCGGATAGAGCGGCGACTGGTGGATCGAGGCGAAGAACACGGTCGGGTCGTGTTCGAACGCAGCCTGGGTGCCATTGCCGTGATGAACGTCGAAATCGACGATCGCAACCCGCCGGAAGCCCGCCGCCTGGGCGACCCGGGCGCCGATGGCGATGTTGGAGAAGACGCAG
The DNA here is from genome assembly GCA_017745235.1 of Caulobacter sp. Lineage (GTDB taxonomy): Bacteria > Pseudomonadota > Alphaproteobacteria > Caulobacterales > Caulobacteraceae > Caulobacter. The sequence continues at coordinate 81,671 of JAGHZU010000010.1, forward strand.
AAGCCCATGGCGGTTTCGGGCTCGGCGTGGTGTCCGGGCGGCCGCACGGCGCAGAAGGCCCGATCCCGCCGCCCCTCGGCGATCTCGCGCACCGCCTGCGCCACCGCCCCGGCCGCCCGCCGCGCCGCCGTCAGGCTGCCGGTCGAGAGCACAGTGTCCGGATCGAGGGCGTACCGTCCCGCCTCGGGCGCAGCGGCCACGACGGCGTCCACGAACGACTTGGGATGCACGAGGGCCAGGTCGGCGAAATCGACGAGAGGCGCATCGGCTCTGTCCACACCCAGACCCGCGTCGTCCAGCGCGTCGATCACCGCCCCCAGGCGTTCGGGCCGCTCGGCGTGGCCGTGGCCCGGCTGGTGGTCGAGCATGTCCAGATGGGTGTGGAGCGCCACCTCCATGATTCAGGCGGCCCGTTCGGAGGACGCCGCAGCCGCGTTCAGGCGCGCGATCCGGCCCTCGCCCCAGGCGGCCAAGGCGTCGATCACGCCGTCCAGGCTGCGCCCTTCGGCCGACAGACTGTACTCCACCTTCGGCGGCACCTGGGCGTAGACTTGGCGCTCGACCAGTCCCGCCTCCTCCAGTTCGCGAAGCTGCTTGGTCAGCATGCGCTGGGTGATGCCGGTCAGGCGGCGAGCCAGTTCGTTGAAGCGCAAAGTCTCATCGCGCAGATGGAAGAGGATAACCCCTTTCCAGCGCCCGTCGATCAGGTCGAGCGTCGCTTCGACCGGGCAGCCGGGAACGCAGCCGTAGTCGCGCACCTTCATCATAGTATCCTTTTGTGTACTACCTGCACTTTTTTACCGTACTTGCGGCAAACGTAGGTGAGGACGATCTGCCGGTCCAGGCCAACAGAAGGCCGCAGGAAGGACACCGCTATGAAAGCCGTCGGCTACAAGATCCCCTCTCCCATCGACGCTCCTGAAGCGCTGATCGATCTCGAACTGCCCAAGCCCGTCCCGACGGGCCGCGACATACTGGTGGCGGTCAAGGCGGTGTCGGTGAACCCCGTGGACGTGAAGGTCCGCGCTGGGCGCAAACCGGAGGGCGAGGTCGCCGTGATCGGCTGGGACGCGGCTGGCATCGTGGAGGCCGTCGGCCCCGAGGCCACATTGTTCAAGGTCGGCGACCCGGTGTTCTACGCGGGCGCGTTCGGCCGCCAGGGCAGCAACGCCGAGTTCCAACTTGTGGACGAACGCATCGTCGGTCGGAAGCCCTCCAGCCTGTCGTTCGCCCAGGCCGCCGCCCTGCCCCTGACGGCCGTGACCGCCTGGGAGCTGCTGTTCGATCGCCTGGACGTCGTCCAGACCTCGGAAGGCGGCGGCAAGGGAACCCTGCTGGTCGTCGGCGGAGCCGGCGGTGTCGGCTCGATCCTGATCCAGCTGGCCCGCCAACTGACCGACCTGACCGTGATCGCCACGGCCTCCCGACCCGAAACCCAGGCCTGGGTCAAGGAACTGGGGGCCCACCACGTCGTTGACCATTCCACGGATCTGGTCGCAGGCGTCGCCGCAACCGGCGCCGGTCCGGTCGACCTGATCGCGGCCCTGACCAATACCGACGACCACTTCCCGGCCCTGGCCGAGATCATCGCCCCGCAGGGCCGCATCGGCGTGATCGACGATCCGGCCACGCTCGACGTCATGCCGCTGAAGTGGAAGTCGGTGTCTCTGCGCTGGGAGGTGATGTTCACCCGCTCGCTCTATCAGACGGACGACATGATCCAGCAGCATCACATCCTTGATGCGGTGGCCGACCTCGTCGACGCCGGCAGGCTGAAGACAACGCTGACCCAGGTGCTCTCGCCGATCGACGCGGCCAACCTCAAGACCGCCCATGCGGCGATCGAGAGCGGGCGCACGCGCGGCAAGATCGTGCTGGAAGGCTTCTGAGGCGATTGCCTCGACGCGGTCATGGCGGCTATCGAGGTCGCCATGACCGCCACGCTCCGCCGCGCCGTCCTGGACGACGCCGACATTCTGTCCGCCCTGGGGGCCGAGACCTTCAGCCAGACCTTCGCCCACCTCTATCCGCCGTCCGACCTGGAGACTTTCCTGGCCTACGCCTATGGACTGGAGCGCACTAGGCGCGATCTGGCCGATCCGGAAAAGGCCACCTGGCTGCTTGAACTGGACGGCCGGGCCATCGGCTACGCCACCGCCGGCCCCTGCGGCCTGCCCCATGTCGACGCTCGCCATGAGCACGGCGAGCTCTACCGCCTCTACGTGCTGGCCGACCACCAGGGCGGCGGACGCGGCAGCTTGCTTTTGAAGACGGCCCTGGACTGGTTGGAGAAGGACGGTCCCCGCCCTCTCTGGATCGGCGTATGGTCCGAGAACTTCGGCGCGCAGAAACTGTACGCCGGCAAAGGCTTCGAGAAGGTGGGAGAATATCTCTTTCCGGTCGGCGAAACGCGGGACCGCGAGTTCATTCTGCGGCGCGGGTGAGCCGGACATTGCGCGCGAGACCATAACCCGCCATCCTTCGAACAATCGTTCGAAAGCCGCAGACCATGTTCCTCCGCTTCTTCTCCGAGCTCCGCCAGGCCAAGGTGCCCGTGTCCCTGCGCGAGTACCTGCTGCTGATGGAAGCACTGGACAAGGATGTCATCGATCGCCGGATCGAGGACTTCTACTTCCTCTCGCGCGCCAGCCTGGTGAAGGACGAGAAGAACCTGGACAAGTTCGACCGGGTGTTCGGCCATGTCTTCAAGGGGCTGGAGACGGTCGAGGACGGCCTGACCGCCGACATCCCGGCCGAATGGCTCAAGGCCCTGACCGAGAAGTTCCTGACCGATGAGGAGAAGGCGCAGATCGAGGCCATGGGCGGCTTCGAGAAGCTGATGGAGACCCTCCAGGAGCGCCTGAAGGAGCAGAAGGAACGCCACGAAGGCGGCAACAAGTGGATCGGCTCGGGCGGGACCTCGCCGTTCGGGAATAACGGCTACAATCCCGAGGGCGTGCGCATCGGCCAGGACAAGAGTCGCCACGGCCGGGCCGTGAAGGTCTGGGACAAGCGCGAGTACAAGAACCTCGATGACAGCGTCGAGCTGGGCACCCGCAACATCAAGGTGGCGCTGCGCCGCCTGCGCAAGTTCGCCCGGACCGGCTCGCCGGACGAGCTGGACCTGAACGGCACCATCCGCGGCACGGCGGAAAAGGGCTATCTCGACATCCAGATGCGCCCCGAGCGGCGCAACTCCATCAAGGTGCTGCTGTTCTTCGACATCGGCGGCTCGATGGACGGCCACATCAAGCTTTGCGAGGAGCTGTTCAGCGCCGCCAAGACCGAGTTCAAGCACCTGGAGTTCTTCTACTTCCACAACTGCCTCTACGAGGCCGTATGGAAGGACAACCGCCGCCGCCAGACCGAGAAGACCCCAACCTGGGACGTGCTCCACAAGTTTCCCAGCGACTACAAGGTCATCTTCGTGGGCGACGCCACGATGAGTCCCTACGAGATCACCTATCCAGGCGGCAGCGTCGAGCACTGGAACGAGGAGCCCGGCGCGATGTGGATGCAGCGGGTCACCGACATCTACCAGAGCGCGGTGTGGCTGAACCCCACACCCGAGCGACACTGGGACTACACCCAGTCGATCGGCGTGATGAAGCAGCTGATGAACGATCGCATGTTCCCCCTCACCCTAGACGGGCTGGACAAGGCCATGCGGGAACTGGTGCGCGGTTAAGGGGCCTCGGCGTTCATCACCGTCAGCGATTTGCCCGTAGTTTCGGGGAGGATCGCGTCGGAAGTGACGAGGATCGTCGCGCCTGGGGTCAGGATCTTGCGAACCGAGGCCTCGAACTGCGCCGGCATCCTGGCCTGGGCCATGATCGTGGCGTCCAAGGGCTTGCCGTCCTCCTCGCCATGACCCGGTACGCCGACATAGATCCAGCGATCCTGGCCGTCCGGCGCCTGGCCGGCATAGGTCAGCACATGGGTCTGAAAGTCGGTCACCGGCAGGGTGACGCGGGCCCGGCCGATCTCCTTGCCGTTGCGCAGGACGATGGCGCGGCCGTCGGAGCGCGAGGCGATGATGGTCAACGGCCCCGTGGGCGACACCTCCGGCGTCCAGCGATAATCCTCGTCCGGCGCCAGGGGGATATGGCCCGGCGGGTTCGGCTCGGGACCCAGCACACCCGCCCCTTGCGTCATCATCGCTTCCTGCCCGGCCTTGCCGGCCACGATCACGGTGCCGCCCATCGGCGTGACGGCGAACAAGGCCCTGGCGAAGCCCATGGGCAGGTGCACGCAGCCGTGGCTCTCGGGGTAACCCGGCAGCCCCCCGGCATGCAGAGCCACCCCGTCCCAGGTCAGACGCTGCTGATAAGGCATGGGCGCGCTGTTGTACTTGTTGGACCGGTGGTCGGCGTCCTTCTGCAGGATCGTGAACACGCCCGTAGGCGTCTCGTAGCCGGCCTTGCCGCTGGAGATGGTCGAGACGCCGATGCGCACGCCGTTGCGATAGACCGTGGCGAGTTGGCGAGCCAGATCGACATAGACCGTCACGGGTCCCTCGGGCGCGACCTGCGGCGCCCACACCCATTGGCCAGGCTTCAGCGTCTCGGCGGCGTGGGCCAGTTCGACAGCTGAAGTGACCTTGGCTCCCTGGGCGGACGCCGCGGTCGGCGCGGCGGCCAGCAGCGCCAACACCACACGTCGGGACAGGGCTTGACGAACGGAGGCGCTCATTGGCTCACCCCGATCGACAGGGTGTAGTTGGCCATCGCGTTCCGGCGTGCGGCGTTGCGCATCAGATACACCTCGACCGCATAGTCGCCGGTCGAGGGCGCGGTCACCGTGAAGCGGTTGCCCGACTGCGAGCCGACGAAAGCCGCGGCTTCCGCTCCCGGTGCGGTGACATTGAAGTAGTTGGACGGATTGCTGGTCTTGAGCGAGGCGTTCAGCGTCTGTCCCGCCTCGACCCGAACCACGTAACGCACGGCGCCGTAGCCCCGGATCGAGCTGGCGATGGTCTTGGACGAGGTCCCCTTGGCGAACTCGACCCGCTCGGTCCTGAGCGCGTCCTTGGCCAGGGTCGGGGTCGCCAGCAGAAGACAGATGGCGAGGCAACGGGCCAGCATGAGGTAATTCTCCGCAACTTGGATCCGACGAAGTCATGTCCAGCGCGGGCGCCGCGCATGGCCATGCTTGCAGAACGCTGCAGGTTCGCCAATCGCCTCACTCGGCCAGCGCGTCGCGCAGCTCCCGGTCCAGTTGCTCCAGGGTGAAGGGCTTTGTCAGCAGGCGCGTGCCCGCATCCAGGACGCCGTTGTGCACTATGGCGTTGCGCGTGTAGCCGGTCATGTAGATGACCCTCAGGTCCTCGCGCATGGCCAAGGCCATGTCGACAAGTTGGCGACCGTTCGTGCCTGGCATGACCACGTCGGTCAGCAGCACCGAGATTTCGGGATGCCGCGCCAGCTTCTCCAGCGCCAGTAACGCCCCCTCGGCCTCGATGACCCGATAGCCCAGTTCGCGCGCGGCCCCGGCGGCGAAAACGCGGACGCCCGGATCATCCTCTGCGATCAGCACGGTCACGCCATCGCCAACGGTGGCCAACGGCTTTCGCGCCACCGGTTCATCCAGGGTGACGCCGCTGACGTCACGCGGGAGGTAGAGCTTGACCGTCGTCCCCACGCCCAGCTCGCTGTAGAGCTTGATGTGGCCGTGGGACTGCTTGAGAAAGCCGTGCACCTGCGACAGGCCAAGCCCCGTCCCTTCGCCCAAACCCTTGGTCGTGAAAAAGGGATCGAAAGCCCGCTCCATCACTTCGCTGGGCATGCCCGAACCGGTGTCGGTGATGGCCACCATCACGAACTGCCCCGACTGCACCTCGTCGTGGGCGTCGGCATAGGCCTTGTCGAGGAAGGCGTTGGCGGTCTCGATCGTCAGCCGGCCGCCGTCGGCCATGGCGTCGCGGGCGTTGACCGCCAGGTTGAGAACCGCGCTCTCCAGCTGAGGACCATCGACGAAGGCGCGCCAAAGGCCGCCGCCCAGCACGGTCTCGACGGCGATGCGCTCGCCCAGCGATCGGCGCAGCAGCTCGGACATGTCGCTGACGCATTTGTTGACGTCTATGGGCTTTGGATCCAGCGGTTGCTGGCGGGAGAAGGCCAGCAAGCCCTGGGTCAGGGCCGCTGCGCGGTTGGCGCCCGCCAGGGCGTTCTCGGCCAGGACCAGCAGGCGCTCTTGCCCGGTCAGGCGGCGTATCAGCATGTCCAGGTTGCCGACGATGATCGCCAGCATGTTGTTGAAGTCGTGGGCCACCCCGCCGGTCAGTTGGCCCAGAGCCTCCATTTTCTGGGCCTGGCGCAACTGGGCCTCCGCCTGCTCGCGCTGGGCGATCTCGTTGCGCAGAGCCGCGTTGTGGGCCAACAGCTGCGCGGCGTGCTCGCGGCTTTCGCGGTGAACGATCATCGCCAGGATCGCGGCGGCGCCGAGGGCCAGGACAATCACCCCGATAAGCCCGCCGCGTCGCATCTTCACCACGGCCTGCCGTTGGGCTTGGAGTGCGGCCTCAGCCGCCTCGAAACCCCGGCTGAGCTCGCGAACGCGCAGCATCAGCGCCCGGCCCTCGTTGGAGCGCACCCGGGCGATCGCCGCCTCGCGCCCCTGGGACTCATAGAGCTTAAGGGTAAAGTCCAGCTCGGCCATCTTGCGATCGATGGCCTGGTTCATCTCGTCCAGGCGTCGTTGCTGGTCGGGATTGTCGGCGACCAGCTGTCGAAGCTCCGCGCGCATCCGGGGCAGCCGTACCACGGCGCGTTCATAGGGCTGAAGATAGCGGGGGTCGTCGGTCAGCAGCAAACCGCGCTGGCCGGTCTCGGCGTCCTGCACCTGGCTGAAGAGCAGCGCCTGCGCGCGGCGGACTTCCAGCGAGTGGGCCGCCAGCCGCTCGGCCTGGGCGGTGGTCACGGCCATCACGATAGCCGTCAGGGCGGCCAGAAGAAGCAATAGAAAGCCTACGACGATGGTGGCGCGCGACCGCGGCCCGGAAGCGGCGGGAGTCGTCAGCGTATCGCGAACCAAGAACTGCACTCCCCTGGCGGATCCGTCTACGTAAGGTTGATATGGGGAATCGCAGGGGGTCGCCAACGCCTTCCGCAGGGTCATTCGCCCGTTTACTCCGCCCACGGCCATCTTGACGCTTGCGCCAAATTCGAACGGCCGTAAGAGTTCCCTACAGGTAAAGGGGAATCCTAAGTGAGTCCGACAAGCGACGTCGCCGCCAGCCACGCGACGGAACAAGAGGTCGAAGGCGTCGACAACGAGGCCGTCACCAAGAATCTGGTCTTCGTCGCGGCGGAACGACTGTTCGCGCTGCACGGCTTCCAGAACGTCTCGGTGCGCGACATCACGGCCGCCGCCGGCGTGAACCTTGCCTCGGTGAACTATCACTTCGGCTCCAAGGACGCGCTGCTCTACGAGATCTTCCGCCGCCGCACGGTGGAGCTGAACCGCGAGCGCGCCAAGAAGCTGCACGAAGCCACCGATCGCCACCACGGCTCGCCGCCCGTGCGCGACATCCTGGCGGCCCTGTTGACCCCGCCGCTCAAGTGGCTGGCGCCTGATCACGAGCGTCGCATCTCGCTGCAGTTCCTGATCCGCGCCCGCAGCGAGGGCACGGACGAGATCCGCAAGGTGCTGCAGACCGACGTGACCCACCTGCGCCGTTTCTCGGACGCCCTGATGCGGGCGCGTCCGGACCTGGCGCCGGAAGACGTCTACTGGCGCCTGCACTTCACCCTGGGCATGCTGCACAATAATCGGTTCGCCGAGTTCGACCGCCTGAACGTGCTGTCGGAAGGCACGACCAGCGAGGCCGACGTCGAGGCCCTGCTGGAGCGCATGCTCGCATTCGCCGAGGCCGGCTTCGCGGCCTGATGCTTCTCAGGGCCTCGCCGCGAAATGGGCGGCGAGGTTCTCCAGAACCAGGCGCGCCATCTCGCTGCGCCCCTCCACCGTGGCGCTGCCCCGGTGCGGCTGAAGCACGACATCCTCGCGGCCTAGCAGGGCCGTCGGCACGTCAGGCTCGTGGGCGAAGACGTCCAGTCCCGCCCCGCCCAGTCGCCCCTCTTCCAACGCCGTGACCAGCGCCGCCTCGTCCACGACCGTGCCGCGTGACACGTTGATCAGCAGACCTTCGGGGCCCAAAGCGTCGAGGACGGCAGCGTCCACCAGGTTTCGCGTCTCGGCCCCGCCCGACGTGGCGACGAACAGAACCTGGCTGCGCCGCGCCAACTCCAGCGGGCTTTCGGCGTAGGCATAGGGAACGCCCGAACGCGGGCGGCGGCTGTGATAGATGACCTCCCGCGCGAACGGCGTGGCGCGGGCGGCGATAGCCAGACCGATCTCGCCCAGGCCCAGGACGCCGACCGCACGGCCGCTGGCCGTGCGGCTCAGCGCCAGGGGGGCGCCCGACGCCCAGCCGCGGCCGCGCACATAGGCGTCGGCGACCATCATCCGCCGCGACAGCGACAACCAAAGGCCTATGGCCAGGTCGGCGACGTCGGCGGTGAGGACGCCTGGCGTGATGGCGACATTCACGTTGGACGCCTTCGCCCGATCCAGATCGACTGCGTCCAACCCCACGCCATTGACCGCAATGATCTCCAGCGCCGGCAACTGGTCCCAGACCGCAGCGGGAAGACCCTTGCCGCCTCCGGTCACCACCGCCCGCACCCGCGAGGCGAGCGCCGGAGGCGGCAGGCCATCGGCGCCCAGCCGACATACTGTATAGGCCTCCTCGAGAGCGGCCTCGAGATCGGCGGACATCGACTGGACAAGGAGTAGGTCGGGCTTCATGCCGCCAGACTAGTGCGAGTCCTCGCCCGAAGCCTGCTCCCGCGCCCAACGCGCCGCCAGCCGAAGGTCGGCCACGAGTTCCTCATAGGCTCGTGCCTTGGCCTCCGGATCGGGCATGCGCAGCATGAACGACGGATGCCAACTGACCAGGCCGACGCCTTCGCCGGCCAGGGCCAGACGCTGTCCTCGCGATTTGCCGATGGGCATGGCCTTGCCGAACACCGCCAGCCCCGCTGTGGCGCCCAACGCCAGGATCACCCTGGGCCGCACCAACTGCCGTTCGGCGTCCAGCCACCAGCGGCAGGCCTGGACCTCGCCCCGGTCGGGCGTCTTGTGCAAGCGGCGCTTGCCGCGTGGTTCGTTCTTGAAGTGCTTGACGGCGTTCGTCAGGAAGATCGCTTCGCGCTCTAGCCCGGCCCGAGCCATCGCCCGGTTCAGGAGCTGTCCCGCCGGTCCGACGAATGGCCGTCCGCGCACGTCCTCCTGGTCTCCGGGCTGCTCGCCGACAATCATCAACGAGCTTTGCGGCGGCCCCTCGCCCGCCACGCCCTGGGTCGCGTTGCGCCAGAGGTCGCAGCGCCGGCAGGCTTCGAGGTCGGCGGCCAGCGCTTCCAGGTCGACCGGCTGGTCCTGATCGACAGAACCGGCTGAAGGAACGTGAGGCGCGAGCGACATGGCTTCCGTCCTGTAGGCGATCCATACGGAATGGCCCCTGGCCCCGGCGGGTTCCTGCGATCACCCGCCCGTTACGGAACAAGCCCGTCGCGGCGGGGTTATGCAGGCCTGATGACCCGGCTCGGCATCCTTCATGAGACACGCTACGTCTACGCCCGTCCGGTGGGGTTCGGGGCGCACCGACTGTTGATCCGCCCGCGCGACAGCCACGCCATTCGCATCGTCGAGGCTTCGCTCCAGACTTCCCTTCCCGGCCCTACGCGGTGGACCTACGACGCAGCGGGCAACTGCCTGTGCTGGTTCACCCCCCAGGGTGAAGCCAACGGCCTGACCATCACCAGCCGCCTGGTCATCGACCGGTATCCGACTCCGCTGACGACGCCGTACGTCGACGACCCGCACACGGCCTCGCCCATCGTCTACGCGCTGGAAGACCGGACGGTGCTGGCGCCCTTCATCACGCCGGTGACCGACGATCTCGACCGGGCCCTTCCTCGTTGGCTGCGTAATCTGATGGGACCGCCGGACGAGCCCGCGGTCGAATTCCTCTTTCGCATGACCCACGCCATCCACGACGGGTTCGAGTACCAGGTTCGCCCCGAAGCCGGCACGCAGTCGCCTGCCGAGACCTTGACCAAGGGCTCAGGCACATGCCGCGACTTCGCCTGGCTGATGGTCGAGGCCCTGCGCCGCCTGGGCTACGCGGCGACTTTCGCCACGGGATACCTCCACAGCGCGGCCCCCGCCCTGCGCGGCGCGGGCGCCACCCACGCCTGGTGCGAGGTCTTCCTGCCCGACCTGGGCTGGGTCGAGTTCGATCCCACCAATGGCCTGGCGGAGTCGCCCGACCTGATCCGCGTCGCCGCCACACGTACGCCCGCCGAGGCCCTGCCCGTATCAGGCGCGATCCTGGGCGACCCCGGAGAGGCGCACCTGCACGTGTCGGTGCAGGTCAGGCTGATCGATGATCTCGACGCGGCGGCATGAACCCTGGTTTTCGACGGAGCACGGCCATGATGAAGAACCTTCCTCAGCAGCAGCACCCGCTCCACAACCCGCACATCCCCCATGCCGAGCCCAAGCCCCAGCACGGACAAAAGCCCGACAAGGACTGCCTGAAAACGCCGGAAAAGCGCTCGTTCGAGCCCCGCCCCGGCCACTAGGCCTCAGTGACGGCGCATGTAGTAAGCGGCCTGGGGCGCATCGCCCGGCGGGCCGATCACCCGCACCTCGCGCCGGACCAGTTCGATCTGGTCGCGCAGCCAGGCGGCGGTCTCGTAATCTTCCGAGGCGACGGCTTGCGCCAGTTCCTCTTCCATTTCCGAAAGGTGCGTTTCGGCGCTCATGGCGTCCTCCGGATCCACCGCTCCTACCATAACGCGCCAGGACGACATCGGATCTCGAAACGCGAACCGACTTGAGCCCGCCGGCCGACGGGCGTAAGCCGCCCGCGTGTCGACCGTTCCCCCAGATAACGCTCCCACGCCCTCGGCGATGGGAACTCGCCTGATCTCGCTGGCGGTGGCCAGCGCTCTTCTGATGGAGTTCATCGACTCTACGGCGCTCTCGACCGCCCTGCCCACCCTGGCCCGAGCGTTCAGCGTCGATCCCATCCATCTGAAGCTGGCCCTCACCTCCTACATCCTGGCCCTGGCCGTGTTCACGCCCGCCAGCGGCTGGGCGGCCGAGCGCTTCGGGGCGCGGCGAGTTTTCGTGAGCGCGATGATCGTCTTCCTGGCGGGTTCGGCCCTGTGCGGCCTGTCGCGCAGCCTGGAAGCCCTGGTCGCCTCGCGCATCATCCAAGGGATCGGCGGGGCCATGATGACGCCCGTCGCACGGCTCATCGTGGTGGGCTCCACGCCCAAGGAGAAGCTCATCAAGGCCATGGGCTGGTTCACCATGCCAGCCCTGGTAGGGCCGCTGATCGGCCCGCCCCTCGCCGGCCTGGTGCTCAGCTTCGCCGACTGGCCCTGGATCTTCTATCTGAACCTGCCCATCGGCCTGCTGGGCATGACGGCGGTGATGCGCTTCGTGCCCAAGGGTCAGCCCGCCGAGATGGGCCGCTTCGATTGGCTGGGCTTCCTGTTCTCGGCCATTGCGATCAGCGGCCTGGTGGTGGTGGCGGAGACGGCGGGCCTGTCGCTGCTGCCGCCGTGGGCTCAGGTCGCGGTGCTGATGCTGGCCCTGGCGTCGGGGTGGCTCTATCTGCGAAAGGCCAAGGCTTCAGCGCGGCCGATCCTGGACCCCAGCCTTCTGAAGTACCGCACCTTCCGCGCCAGCCTGCTAGGCGGAACCCTGGTGCGCCTGGGAATCGGCGCCAGCCCGTTCCTGCTGCCGCTGCTGCTGCAGGTGGCCCTGGGCTGGAGCCCGCTGAAGGCCAGCGCCGTGACCCTGGGCACGGGCGTCGGCGTACTGATCGCTCGTCCCTTCGCCGCCGCTGGCCTCAAGCGCTTCGGCTTCCGCACCTCGCTGGCGGTGTTCGTGACCCTGACGGCGCTGTTCACGGCCGCCCCCGGCTTCTTCACCGTGGCCACGCCGATGTTCGTGATGACCGGCGCCCTGTTCCTAGGCGGCTTCTGCCGCTCCAATCAGTTCATCGCCACCAACACGATCGCCTATGCCGACGTGCCCCAGGCCAAGGTCGCACAGGCTTCGACCCTGGCGGCGGTGGCCCAGCAGGTGGGCCTGGCGCTGGGGGTCAGCTTCGGCGGCCTGATGCTGCACATGGCGCGAGGATCGGGCGCCCAGCTGACCCCAGACCGCTTTACCTGGCCCTTCGTGGCCATCGGCCTGGTGACCTTGGCCGCCCTGCCCGTCTACCTGCGGCTCGATCGCGACGCCGGCGCCGAGATCAGCGGCCGGGCGCGCGCGCCCCAGACCCCGACCTAGCCTCGCGCGGCGGCGATGCGGGCGCGGGCGATCTCGTCGGCGACGAGGTTGGCCGGGCGCTTGTCGGTCAGCGAGTGGTCCAGCACCTCGCCCAGGGTCTGGGCCAGGCGGTCGAGCTTGGTCGCCACCCACGCCGGATCGAACGAGCCGCCAGCCTCCAGCGCGCGGATCTCGGCCGCGACGTTGATGATCCCGCCGCCGTTGATGACGTAGTCAGGCGCATAGAGGATGCCGCGCTCGAACACAGCCTGGCCGATGGTTCCGTCGGCCAACTGGTTGTTGGCGCCGCCGGCGATCACCTTGACCTTCAGGCGCGGCAGGGTCGCGGTCGAGATCGCGCCGCCCAGGGCGCAAGGGGCGAAGACGTCCGCCTCGACATCGAAGATGGCGTCGACCGGAACGATCTCGGCTCCAGTCTTGGCGGCGACCTCGTTGAGGGCCTGCTGGTTCACGTCGGCGATGACCAGCTTGGCCCCGGCGGCGTGCAGCTTCTCGGCCAGGTAGGCGCCCACGTGGCCGACGCCCTGGATAGCCACCTTCACGCCCTGCAGGTCGCGGTTCATGGCGCGCTGGACGCACAGGCGCACGCCCCGGAATACGCCCTCGGCGGTGACCGGCGACGGGTCGCCCGAAGCGGCCGCATGACCCTCCAGGCCGGCGACGTAACGGGTGGTGCGACGGGTGGCGGTCAGATCGGCCGGCGACACGCCCACGTCTTCAGCCGTCCAGTACTTGCCGCCCAGGCTGTCGACCGCCCGGCCGAAAGCCTCGAACAGCTCCGGCGTCTTCTGGCTGCGGGCGTCGCCGATGATCACGGCCTTGCCGCCGCCGAAGTCGAGGTCGGCCATGGCGTTCTTGTAGGACATTCCCCGCGACAGGCGCAGGGCGTCGGTCAGCGCGGCATCGGCGCTGGCGTAGTCCCACATCCGGCAGCCGCCGGCGGCGGGACCGCGCGCCGTCGAATGAACCGCGATAATCGACTTGAGGCCGGTTTTTTCGTCATAAAACGCGTGAACGCCTTCGTGTCCCTCGAAATCCGGGGAATCGAACAAGGTCATGCCGAAAGTCCTGCCCTAGTCAGAAAGTTTGCGCGCGGTGTACGCCGCCAGGGCCGCCGCCACAACCCCTCGCCTTGCCGCACCCTGTAGACGGTCGCGTCAGCGCCCCTCGGCCTGGGTGCGCACGACGTTTGGCGCAGTAGGAGCGCCAGGGACCGGTGGCGAGCCCGACGGCAAGTCGGCCAGCGGGTCGCGCAGGAAGGAGGCGGCGTCATTCCAGACCACCTCGGCCTGCTTGTCGATCAGCAGCAGATGCCAGCCGTTGGCGTAGTAGGCCGAGCGGTCGTCGGGCTTGAGCCGGCGCACCGCCTGCATCGTCGGTTCCTTGGGAATGATGTGATCGTTGGCCCCGTAGAAGTAGGCCACCGGAACCTGGACCTTTCCCAGCGACGACCACGCCCGCTCCATCAATCCGACCAGGCCGTAGAGTGTGTCGGATCGCGCGCCCCAGATCATCAGAGGGTCGCGCCCCATCTTGCGCAATTCCTCGATATTGTCGGAAGGCTGAACGTTCTTGACCAGCCACTCGGGCGGCTTGACCACCCACGAGCGGGCCGTGTGGGCGCTGATCCAGAGGCTGGTCTTGTAGGGCAGCGGCTGGTTCGACCACCCCCAGACGGCGGGTGCGAACAGCAGCAGGCGGTCCACCGCCGGCGGCTTGTCCGAAGCCATGGCGCAGATGGCGAAAGCCCCGCCCATGCTCTCGCCGGCCAGGGCCACCTTGGCGTCGGGGTGAGCTTCGCGCACCAGTTCGACGGTCGTGCGGATGTCCTCGACCACAAGGTCGACCGGCGCCCAGACGCCACGCTTGGGCGAGCGGCCGAAGCCCCGGATATCGATGGCGTAGGTCGCGATCCCCTGCTTGGCCCACCACGGACCAGCCAGGCGGAAGGCGTTGGAGTAGTCGTTCATCCCGTGCAAGGCGACGATCACCTGAGTGACCGGTTTACCCGCCTCGGGCAGCCAGCGCATGAGGCCAAGGCGCGCACCGTCGAAGCTGACAAGCCTGTCGTCCTCCAGCCGCGCCCCACGTAGGCCAAGGGGGGCGAGGTCCGGACGCTGGGTCACCGGCGCGCAGGCCGCCGCCCCCATCAGGCAGGCCGTCTGCAGAAGAAGGAAACGACGGTTCATCGAGCCAGCATGTCCCGCACTCGGCGGCGAAGATAGGGCGTCACCTCGGCCTCGAACCACGGGTTGCGCTTCAGCCATGCGGTGTTGCGCCATGAGGGGTGCGGCAGCGGCAGGACGCCTTCGCCAATATAGTCTCGCCAGGCTGCGACCGTGTCTGTCATGTTCGCTTTCATACGCTCCCCCAACGCCCAGGCTTGGGCATGGCTCCCAACCAGCAGCGTCAGCTCCATGCGCGGCAAGGCGGCCAGCAGCGGCCTGCGCCACAGCTCCGCGCAGCGCGGCGGCGGCGGATAGTCACCGCCCTTGGGGTTCGTGCCGGGGAAACAGAAGGCCATGGCGGCGACGCCGATCTCCTCGCGCCCGTAGAAAGTCTCGCGATCGATCCCCATCCACTCGCGCAGGCGGTTTCCCGATGGATCATTGAAGGGCAGCCCCGTCTCGTGCACCAGCCGCCCCGGCGCCTGGCCGCAGATCAGCAGGCAGGTTCCCGCGCTTACGCGCACCACGGGCCTGGGCGTATGCGGCAGATACGGCGCGCACGCCCTGCAAGCGCTGATGTCGGCGAGAATAGCGTCCAGGGCCATGGCGGTCAGGTAGGTGGGCTGCATTGAATGGCCAAGCGCCGCCGTCTTCCCAAAGCGACTAGGGCGAAACTCGGACCCAAAATAGGGTCAATCCCCGATTGTCGGGGCCTGAGCACGCGACCCATGCTGGCCGCCTGTCAGGCTGGAGCCCGAAAGATGAATGTCGGTCGAGTATGGCGGGTCGTGGCGCGCCTGGCGGCTATCGTCGTGTTCCTGGCTTCTCCTGCCCTCGCTCAATCCGACACCTCCGACCGCTGGCGCGTCATCGTCAGCCCTTACGCCTGGGCCGCATCGCTGGATGGCGACCTGACCCTGGCCGGACTGCACACCAATGTCGACGTGCCCTTTTCGGAGATCTTCGACCATCTCGACTTCGTAGCCATGGGCGAAGTCGAAGTTGCGAAGGGCCGCTGGGGTGTGATCGTCGACGGTCAGCACGTGAAGACCAGCCAGGATGAAAAGGTTCTGGCCAACCGCGTGGACCTGGGCATCGAAACCACGAACGTCGACGTGGCCGCCTACTACCGTGTCTATGAGCGCGAGTTGGGCGGCGCCACCCGCATGGGCGGGCCGCGCCATTTCGCGATCGAGCCCTATGCCGGCGCCCGCTGGACGCGCCTGACCGCAGACGTATCGGCGTTGGGGCTGCAGACACGCAAGACCAGCGAATGGACCGACATCATCGTGGGCGCGCGGTCGGACTATGACCTGACCGATCGCTGGAACCTGTCGGGTGCGGTCGACCTGGGCTCGAACGGCCAGAATGGGTCCAGCATCAACGCCCGGGCGATGATCGGCTACGGCGGCCGCTTCCTGGGTCGCCCCACCCAGTGGAAGGCCGGTTATCGCCTGCTCTGGCAGAAGCACCGCGCCGACGACTTCACGGGCGGCGTCTTCCGCTGGGACGTCACTCGCCAGGGCCCCGTCGCGGGCTTCTCGATGCATTTCTAACCACAGGAGCCCGTCCTATGCGTTATCGCCCCTTCAAGGCCATCGCCGCCGCCCTGGCGCTTAGCGTCGCCCTCCCGGCCATCGCAGACGCCTGCACCCGGCTGGTCTATCTGGGTCCGAACGACAACGTCATCACGGCCCGGTCGATGGACTGGAAGAACGACATGTCCACTAACCTGTGGATCCTGCCCCGCGGGATCGCCCGGGAGGGGCTGGCCGGCCCCAACTCGATTCACTGGACGGCCAAGTACGGCAGCGTCGTCGCCACAGGCTACGACGTCTCCACCACCGACGGGCTGAACGAGGCGGGCCTGATGGCCAATGTCCTCTGGTTGGTGGAGTCGCAGTATCCAAAGTTCGAGAAGGGCAGCAAACCCGGACTCACGATCGCCGCCTGGGCCCAGTACGCCCTCGACAACTTCGCCACGGTCGCCGAAGCCGTGGCGGCGCTGGAGAAGGAACCCTTCACCATCGTCAGCGACAGCGTGCCCGGCGAGGAGCGGCTGACCACTCTGCACCTGTCGCTGTCGGACGCCACCGGCGACAGCGCCATCGTCGAGTACATCGGCGGCAAGCAGATTATTCACCACGGTCGCCAGTACCAGGTGATGACCAACTCGCCGACCTTCGACCAGCAGCTGGCGCTGGAGGCCTACTGGAAGCAGATCGGCGGCACTGTGATGTTGCCGGGCACCAACCGGGCGGCCGACCGGTTCGCCCGGTCCTCGTTCTACGTCAACGCCATTCCGAAATGGGACGACCCGAACCGGGCCCTGGCCAGTGTGTTCAGCGTGATCCGCAACGCCTCCGTGCCGTTCGGGATCACCACGCCCAACGAGCCCAACATCTCGTCCACCCGCTGGCGCACGGTGGCCGACCACAAGCGAAAGCTCTACTTCTTCGAGTCGGCGCTGACGCCCAACACCTTCTGGGTGGACCTGAAGAAGATCGACTTCTCGGCCAAGACCGGCGCGGTCAAAAAGCTCGAACTGGGTCCGGATCAGGATCACACCTATTCCGGCGACGCGACCGGCGACTTCAAGCCGGCCGCGCCGTTCAAGTTCCTGGGCCTGCCTGGAGCCTAGGCGGCCAGCATCCGCCTTTCGCGAACCACCCGGTCGGCGAACGAAGGCCGCGCCAGGATCGCCTCGACATAGGCCTTGGTCCGCGGCCAGCGCGACAGGTCGAAGCCGAGATGGCCGAGATTGGCGAACGGGCTGGCCACGGCGATGTCGGCCAGGGTGATGCGGTCTTCCAGCAGGAAACCGCCCGCCTCTGGCGCCAGGCGCTCCAGATAGTCGAGCAGCGGCGGGATCGTCTCCTGCTCGGCCTTCAGGCATGCGCTCTCGTCTCCGGCCACGCCCAGAAAACGCGGACCGACGATGCGGTTGAAGAATAGCGGCCCGGCGGCGGCCACCACGATGGTGTCGGCGAATTCCTCGTACCAGATCGCCCGGGCGCGGTTGCGCGGATCCAGCGGGATCAGGTTCGGTTCCGGATGCAGCGCCTCTAGATAGGTGATGATCGCTGTGGAGTCCGAGATGGCGAAATCGCCATCTCGAAAGCCCGGAATCTTCCTGAACGGGCTGCAAGCCAGGAAATCGGGGTCGGGCTGATCTGGACGCGAGACCTTGTTCTCGATCTCGAGCCCCTTCTCGGCCCCGAAAGCCAGGGTCTTGCGCACATAGGGCGACAGCGACGAGCCGTAGACGATCATGGAGCCTTCCTCCGGACTTATGAGCGTTGCTCATAAGGCCCACTGATCGCGTTTTTATTCAAGACCCTCGACAGGAACGAGGATCAGCCCTCGTCGTCCGCCGTATCCTCGAAGGTGACGGGGTCGCCCTCCATGCGCATGCGCAGACGATAGACGCCTCGGAACTTCTCCGGATTGGCCGGCTTGTTGTGGCGCAGGATGACGATGGTCCCCTGCTTGGCCAACTCGACCGCGTCGGTGCGGATATGGCCCAGCAGGCGCTGCCAGCGTTCCGGCTGCAGGGCCTTGGCGACGGACATGGGGTCGATGGACTTCCCGGCCGGCAGGGCCGCCAGCTGCGAGAGGATGGTGTCTTGGATCGGGGTGGTCATGGCGAGTTCATGCCACCATTCTGGCAAGAGCGCGAGCGCCGCCGCTTGCGCGGTCCCTCGCACCGCCTTAGTCGATCCTCAAAGACAACGATGGGGAACGCGCGATGGACGGCGGCAACGAGATCTCGAACGGCCCGAAGCTGATCACCGAGGGGGACTGGGCCGGCTGGCGCACCTGGGCCGGCATGGACGCCTTCGAGGACCAGACGGGCCCCTTCTACTTCAGGGAAGAGAACGGCGTCGTCCGCAGCGCCTTCCGCGCCGAGCCCCGCCACATGAACGGCGGCGGCTTCATGCACGGCGGCTGCATGATGACCTTCGCCGACTACTCGCTGTTTTCGATCTCCTGGAAGGAGCTGGAAGGCGTGCGCGCCGTCACCGTCAGCCTCAACGGCGAGTTCATCGGCCCGGCCAAGGCCGGCGATCTGGTGGAGTCGACCGGCGAGGTGGTCAAGGCGGGCGGCTCGCTGGTCTTCGTGCGCGGCCTTATCTCGACCGGCGGCAATCCGATGCTGAGCTTCTCGGGCGTGATCAAGAAGATCCGCACCCGCTAAGCCCCCTCTCCGCCAGGCCGTTACACCCCGGCCTGGGCGGCGGGCCGGGCCATCATCGCCTCCAGCCAGCGCTTGACGTTGACCAGTTCCGGATCGGGTCGGAAGCGAACCATGCGGGCGAAGTCGATGCCGGTGGCCGCCAGGATATCGGCCATCGTCACCCGCTCGCAGGCGATGAACTCGCTATCGGCCAATCGGCGATCGAGCATTCGCAGCCCCTTCTCGGCGGTCGCGCGACCGTTGGCGGCGACTTCTGGAATCTGGGTCTCGATGGCGGCCAGAGCCGGATGGGCGTGGCGCACGGCCAGCATCAGGGGCGTGGAGACCATCATCTCGGCCCGGCGCGACCACATCTCGATCACCGCGGCCTCGCAGGCCTCCTCCCCGAACAGGTTGGGCTCTGGATAGAGCGTTTCCAGATAGCGGCAGATGGCCACCGACTCGGTGATGGTCTGGCCGTTGTCCATCTCCAGCGCCGGCACGTTGGGCAGGCCGGCCTTGGCCAGGTACTCGGGCTGGCGATGCTGGCCGCCGAAGATGTCGATATCGACGATCTCGATATCCTCTATGCCCTTCTCGGCCATGAACCACCGCACGCGGCGGGGATTGGGAGCGCGTCGGCTGTCGTAGAGCTTCAAAAGAAATCCTCCCGGCTTTTGACCGGGAGGATGCTTTGGTTCCGTCGAGTAAGGAAAGCCTCTTAGAGGCCGAACCAGCCTCGCGGCATAAGGCCGATCAGCGAGCCGGTCAGGCAGGTGGCCAGGAAACCGGCCATCATCGCCTTCCAGACCAGGCCCAGAACCTCCTGGCGGCGGTTGGGCACCAACACCGAGAAGCCGGCCACGTTCATGCCCACCGAACCGATGTTGGCGAAGCCGCACAGGGCGTAGGTCATGATGATGCGCGTGCGCGGGTCCAGCAGTTCCGGTCCGCTCTTGGCCATCTGGATGAAGGCCGTGAACTCGGTGAGGATCAGCTTCACGCCCAGCAGGCCCCCGGCCGTGCCGGCTTCCTTCCACGGCACGCCCATGGCCCAGGTCAGGGGCGAGAAGATCACGCCCAGGATGCGGGCGATGCTGAGATGCTCGCCCCCTACCATCGGCAGGGCGTAGAGGATCTTGTCGACCATGGTGGCCAGGGCGATGAAGACGATCAGGGTGGCGCCGACATTCAGGGCGATCTGCAGACCGTCGGTCGTGCCCTTCATCACCGCGTCGATCGAGCTGCCGTAGGTCTTGTCTTCCTCGGCCAGGTCCAGGTTGTCGGACTTCTCGCTGGGATCGCCGGGCACCATGATCCGGGCCAGCAGCACCCCGGCCGGCGCCGAGATCAGCGAGGCGGCCAGCACGTGGGCGGCGGCGTTAGGCAACACGTCGTGCAGGATCGTGGCGTAGGCGACCATGGTCGAACCCGAGACGCAGGCCATGCCGACAGCGATCAGCATGAACAGCTCCGATCGGGTCAGACGCTCCAGATAGGCGCGGATGAAGATCGGGCCCTCGATCTGGCCCATGAAGATCGTGGCGGCCGTGGCCAGGGCCGGCGGACCGCGCAGGCCCAGGGTCTTCTGGAACAGGAAGCCCAGGCCCTTGGCCAGCCACTTCAAGATGTGCCAGTGCCAGAGCAGCGCCGACAGGGCGCAGACCACCAGGATCACCGGCAGCACGCGGAAGGCGAAGAGGAACCCGGCGCCGGCGTTGGTCTCGGTGTAGGGCGGCGTGGTGCCCGACAGATAGCCGAACACGAAGTTGGTGCCGGCCTGAGTCGAGGAGGCCAAGCCTTCGACCGCGCCGTTCACGCCCTGCAGGGCGCTGCGCGTGGCGGGCAGCTTGAACAGCACGAAGACCAGGACCAGCTGGATGGCGATCGCGCAGACGGCCAGCAGCAGCGGAAAGCGCTTGCGGTTCTCGGAGACGAGCCAGCAAAGGCCGAGGATCAGCGCCACGCCCGTCAGGGCTTGGACGTTCTCGGGAAGGAAGATCAAGACGACAGAACCTTGCTTAGGGCGACGCCCCCTCGACGCCAGCCAAGGGGCCAAATGACTACGACTAGGGGGCGCGGCGCAAGCGATATGCGCAGACCGGCGTTAGGGCCGCGCGATCTGCTCGCCCCTGGCCCGCGTTCAGGCCGCCATGCCGCCCGATTGGCTGGACGGATCCGACGGGGCGGCCGGATCGCCGTCAAGCTGGCTCCGACGCTGTTCCAGCCTCTCAACGTTGAGAACAGCGCAAGAAGTCTCGCAGATCCCGTGAAGCGCCATCGCCGCACGATCAGGCAATCGCAGCCTCCTCAAACGCCGATCGGCTGCCTTACCCCGATTTAACTTGGCCCTTTGATATTCGACCTGCATTGCTGCAACCCTCGATTGGGGAGCGTACCGAGCATGTCGCTGGCCTTGGCCACATTGTTGTATGAATGGCGTCGCTACATGGCGGCGGTCGTCGCCCTGGCGTTTTCCGGACTGCTGGTGCTGGCGTTCCTGGGCATGTTCATGGGCATCGGCAAGGCGTTCACCGCCCAGATCGACCGCGCCCGCGCCGACGTCATGATCCTGGGCCCCGGGGCCACGGCGCTGTTCAATGGCGGTCCCAACGGCGTGCCGCGCCGCCTGATCCCCCTGGTCTACAGCCACCCCGAAGTGCTGCAGGTCGCGCCGCTGGACGGCTCGGGCGGCCGCTTCCAGAACATCGTGCCCGACGATGGCAAGACCGCCCCCGGCGCCAAGCCCAAGGGCCGCAAGACCGAGTTCGTCAACGCCACGATCATCGACGCCGTGCCGGGCTTCGTCACCGTGCCCACCGACTACACCAACAGCATGATCGAGGCGCTGCGCCGTCCCTACGCCATCGCCGTCGACCAGACCGCGCTGAAGCGCCTGGGCGTCAAGAAGGGCGACAAGGCGCTCTACAACGGCAAGACCGTCTACGTGACCGTGGTCACCACCGGCTATCCGAACATGATGCAGGCTACGATCGTCATGTCGCGCGACACCCTGCGCATGCTGGGCGAAGCCGATACCGGTCCGCGCGTCGGTCCGCTGATGGTCAAGATCAGCGACCCGTCGCGCGCCGAGATCGTCGCCGCCCAGCTGAACGCCAAGGCGGACGGCAAGTACCGCGCCTGGACTCGCCAGGAGTTGGCGGACGCCAACTCTAACTCGCTCTTCAAGGAGAGCTTCATCAGCATCATCCTGTTCTTCGCCCTGTTCATGGGCGCGGTCATCGGGATGGCCATCACCTGGCAGACCCTGCGCGGCGCGATCATGGCCAACATCAAGGAGTTCGCCAGCCTGCGCGCCCTGGGCGTTTCAATGGGAAGCCTGCGGACGATCGTGATGGAGCTGTCGTTCTGGGTCGGCGTCGCCGGCATCCTGGCCGCCGGAGTCTTCACATGGCTGGTCGCTCGCGTGGCCCTGATGTTCGGCCTGCCGATGGACTTCCCGCCGACCATGGTGATCGGCATCGCCATCTTCCTGCTGGTCATCGCCATCGTGTCGGGCCTGCTCTCGCTCGGCATTCTCAAGAAGAGCCAACCCGCGGACCTGCTGCGATGAACGCCCCCGTTTCGATCAAAGGCATGACCCGTTTCGTCCACGGCGAAAGCGCCCTGCGCGCCACTGGACTGGTCAAGCGCTTCAAGACCGGCCGCACCCAGTTCATCGAGGTGCTCAAGGGCGTGGATTTCGACGCCCGCCACGGCGACGTGACCATGGTCATGGGGCCGTCCGGCTCGGGCAAGTCGACCCTGGTGGCGGCTCTGTCGGGCCTGCTGCGTCCCGATGAGGGCAAGGTGTCGGCCCTCGAGGCCAAGGACCTGTGGAGGCTGCCTTCGGGCAAGATCGACAAGTTCCGCCTGGACCATTGCGGCTTCATCTTCCAGGGCTTCAACCTGTTCCCCGCCCTCACCGCCAAGCAACAGGTGATGACGGCCCTGAAATACCAGAACGTTTCGCCCAGCGAGGCCGCTCGCCGCGCCCAGGCGGCGCTGGAAGAGGTGGACCTGGGCGCGCGCGTCAACCAGCGTCCGGCCGAGCTGTCGGGCGGCGAAAAGCAGCGCGTGGCCATCGCCCGCGCCCTGGCCAAGAACCCAAACCTGATCTTCGCCGATGAACCGACCTCGGCCCTCGACGGCAAGAGCGGCCAGATTGTCATCGGCCTGCTGCGCCGCGCGGCCACCGAGCGCGGCGCGGCGGTGATCTGCGTGACCCACGACCCGCGGCTCGAGGCCTACGCCGACCGCGTCATCCACATCGAAGACGGCAGGATCCTGGACGACGTGCGACGCACGCCAGACGCCAATACCACGCCGCTCAGCCACTGATTTCCAAGGGATAACTCTCAATGCCCGCGTTTCTGCGCCGCACTTCGTTCTGGGTCTTCGTCGTGGTGGTCGCCGCCGTGGTCGGCGGAGCTTTCGTCTGGAAAGGCCAGGCCGCCGAAAAGAAGAAGAAGCTGGAGGTCGCCGCCGCCCAGCAGGAGCCCAGCCCCTACGCCGCCATCGCCAACGGCAAGGCCGACATCGAGGGCGGCATCATCCAGGTGGCCGCTCGGCGCCAAGGCATCGTGCGCGAGGTCTTCGTACAGGAAGGCGATATCGTGACCGCCGGCCAGCCGCTGGCCAAGCAGGAGGACGACGACGCGCGTCTGGCGGCCGACACCGCCTCGGCGAGCCTCGCCTCGGCCCGCGCCCAGCTGGCGCTGTACCAGGTGCAGCTGCGCACCAGCCAGCGTGAGTACAAGCGGCTGCAGGGCCTGCAAGCCTCCAACTTCGTGGCCGGCCAGCGCCTGGACAATGCGGCTGACCAGATCGCCACCGCCCAGGCCAACATCCAGACCCAGCAGGCCGCGATCCAGGTCGCCAACGCCCAGCTGTCCCAGGCCCGCTACACCCAGGAAATGACGGTCATCCGCGCGCCCGCCAACGGTCGCGTCGCTCGCCGCTACGCTAATCCCGGCGCCGGCGCCTCGACCCTGAACGTGACGCCGATGTTCGACCTGGAGCCCAACACCCAGCGCATCGTCCGCGCCGAGATCGTCGAGGCCGACCTGCCCAACGTCGCGATCGGCCAGGAGGTCGAGATCCAGCCGGAAAGCGACCCCAACAAGACCTATGTCGGCAAGGTGTTGCGGCGCGCCGCCGTGTTCGGCGCCCGCAAGCTGGCTTCGGACGATCCCAGCCAGCGCAGCGACGACCGCGTGGTCGAGGTGGTGGTCAGCGCCGATGGCGCTCCGATCCTGGTGGGCCAGCGAGTGCTGGTGAAGTTCATGAAGCCAGGCCAGAAGGCGGGCGTGAAGCGCGACACCTTCAAGCCGACCGCCGGCGACGAAAAGAAGAAGGCGTAGTTCTTTCCGCCAGCCGTCTTCCCGGCGAGGGCCGGGAAGACGTGCGCCCGACTAGCCTTTCCAGGCCCTCAGCCGCAGGGCGTTGCCGATCACGCTGACCGAACTCAGCGCCATGGCCAGAGCCGCCAGTTGCGGCGTTAAGGTCAGCCCCATCGACGGATAGAGCACTCCCGCCGCGATCGGCACGCCCACGGCGTTGTAGGCGAAGGCGAACGCCAGGTTCTGGCGGATGTTGCGCATCACCGCACGCGACAGGCTCCTCGCCCGCGCCACGCCCGTCAGGTCGCCCTTCAGCAGGGTCACGCCGGCCGCCTCGATCGCGACGTCCGTGCCGCCGCCCATGGCGACGCCGACGTCGGCTGCGGCCAGGGCCGGCGCGTCGTTGACGCCGTCTCCGGCCATCGCGACCACAGCCCCCTCGCGCTTGAGCCGCTCGACGACCTCGGCCTTGCGCTCGGGAGCGACCTCGGCCTCGACCTCGTCGATGCCCAGTTCCCGCGCCACGACCGCCGCCGTGACGGCGTTGTCGCCGGTCATCATCACCAGGCGCACGCCGTCGGCCTTGAGAGCGGCGATGGCCGGACGGGTGGTGTCCTTGATCGGGTCGGTGATCGCCAGCAGGCCAGCCAGTCTCCCGTCGATGGCGACCAGAACAACGGTCGCGCCTTGCCGGCGGTGACGTTCGCTGCGTTCGGCCCAGGGACCAAGGTCCAGACCCTGCTCGGCCAGCCATTTGTCGGAACCGATCATTAGCGCCCGGCCTTCGATGTCGCCCGTGACACCCTTGCCCACCGGCGAGTCGAAATCCTGAGGTTCGCCCAAAGCCAGCCCCTTGGCCTTCGCCGCCTCGACCACGGCGTGAGCCAGCGGGTGCTCGCTGCCCCGCTCCAGGCCCGCAGCCAGCCGCAGCAGGTCGTCCTCGCTCACGCCCTCGGCCTCGATCGCGGTCAGGGTGGGCTTGCCCAGGGTCAGGGTGCCGGTCTTGTCGACCACCAGCACATCGACCTTCTCGAGGCGCTCAAGCGCCTCGGCGTCCTTCAGCAGCACGCCCGCGTGCGCGCCGCGCCCCACCCCAACCATGATCGACATGGGTGTGGCCAGGCCGAGGGCGCAGGGACAGGCGATAATCAGCACGCCCACCGCAGCCACCAGGGCATGGGCCAGGCGCGGCTCGGGCCCCCACAGGGCCCAGGCGGCGAAGGCGGCCAGAGCAGCGGCGATGACGATCGGCACGAACCAGGCCGAGACCCGGTCGGCCAGTCGCTGGATCGGGGCCCGTGAACGCTGGGCCTGGGCGACCATGGCCACGATCCGGGCCAACATGGTCTCGCCTCCGACCCGCTGGGCCTTCATGACGAACGTGCCCGTCTGGTTGATGGCCCCGCCGACGACGGCCGAGCCCTCGACCTTCAATACGGGCATGGGCTCGCCGGTGACCATCGACTCGTCGACATGGCAGCGGCCTTCGACCACCTCGCCATCGACGGGGATCTTCTCGCCCGGACGCACCCTCAGGCGGTCGCCCGGATGGATGGCGTCGATCGCCACCTCCTCGTCGGTTCCGTCGGCCTTGACCCGGCGCGCCGTGCGCGGGGCCAGGTCCAGCAGGGCTCGGATCGCCCCGCCTGTCTGGTCGCGGGCCTTCAGTTCCAGCACCTGGCCCAGCAGCACCAGCACGGTGATCACCGCCGCCGCCTCGAAATAGACCGGCGGCGCGGCATGGCCCGCGTGCCCTCCCCCCAAGCTGGGCGGCAGAACGCCCGGCGCTACGGTGGCGACCACGGAGTAGAGATACGACGCCCCCGTTCCGAGCGCGATCAGGGTGAACATGTTGAGGTTGCGGCTGACCAGCGAGGCCCAGCCACGCTGGAAGAAGGGCCAACCGGCCCACAGCACCACGGGCGTGGCCAGTACGAACTGGATCCAGGCCGTCGTGCGCGCGCTCCAAGGCAGGGTCAGGCCGAACAGGTGCGCGCCCATGTCCATCACGAACACGGGCAGCGTCAGGGCCAGGCCGATCCAGAACCGTCGGCTCATGTCGGTCAGTTCGGGATTGGGACCGTCGTCCAGGCTGGGCGTTTCAGGTTCCAGCGCCATGCCGCAGATCGGACATGTGCCTGGCCCCTCCTGCCGGATCTCCGGGTGCATGGGGCAGGTATAGATCGTCCCCTTGGGCATCGCGGGCGGCGGCGCGGGGTTCAGGTATCGCTGAGGATCGGCCTCGAACTTGGCTTTGCAGCCCGCGGAGCAGAACCAGTAGTCCTGCCCGTCCAGCACTGCGTAGTGCTTGGCCGTCGCGGGATCCACGGTCATTCCGCAAACCGGATCCTTCACCCCCTCCGTCTCGTCCTTGGGCTGCGCGCCGCCGCAACAGCCGGCGTGAGCGTGGGCGTGATGGTGGTCATGGCCGGACGGCATGGGACTTCTCCGGAAGCTGCGTTCGCGCTACATATACCCCTACCGGGTAAATTGACTACCCCCACAGGGTATATTTGCATGCAAGCCGAAACCAAGGCCTCGGCCACCAAACGCCTCAATCGCATCGAAGGCCAGGTGCGCGGCCTGTCGAAGATGATCGCCGAGGACCGCTACTGCATCGACGTCATCACCCAGATCTCGGCCGTGCAGGCGGCGTTGCGGAAGGTCGAGGAGGAGGTCCTGCGCGACCACGTCGCCCACTGCGTGGAGCACGCCATCCACAGCGGCGATCCAGACGCCCAGCGCGAGAAGATCGCCGAGTTGATCGCCGTCCTGGGCCGCAGCAACCGCTGAGCCGCTTGACGCCCCTCCTCCCGCGCCGCACAAACGCCGCCAACCAAACACGCGTTTGAGGGAGATAAGAGCATGGCGAACGACATCCGCTTCGACGGCCAGGTGGCCATCGTCACGGGAGCCGGCGGCGGCCTGGGCCGCCAGCATGCGCTGGAACTGGCGCGACGCGGCGCCAAGGTGGTGGTCAACGACCTGGGCGGCAGCGTCGACGGCTCGGGCGGTTCATCGGAAGCCGCCAAGAAGGTCGTGGCCGAGATCGAGGCCCTCGGCGGCGAGGCCATCGCTCACGGCGCTTCTGTCAGCGACGACGCAGGCGTGGCGGACCTGGTCAAGACGACCATGGACAAGTGGGGCCGCATCGACATCCTGATCGCCAACGCCGGCATCCTGCGCGACAAGACCCTGTCGAAGATGGAATGGGCCGATTTCGAAGCCGTGATGCAGGTGCACGTGTTCGGAACCTTCAAGCCGATCAAGGCGGTCTGGGACATCATGAAGGCCCAGAACTACGGCCGCATCGTCGTGACGACCTCGTCCTCGGGCATGTACGGCAACTTCGGCCAGTCGAACTACGGCGCGGCCAAGATGGCGGTGCTGGGCCTGATGAACACCCTCAAGCTCGAAGGCGCCAAGAACAACGTCAAGATCAACGCCATCAGCCCGGTCGCCGCCACCCGCATGACCGAAGGCCTGATGCCACCGGAAGTGCTGGAAAAGCTAAAGCCGGAATACGTGACCCCAGGCGTGGTCTATCTGGTGTCTGAGGAGGCTCCGACGGGTGCGATCCTCACCGCCGGCGCCGGCGCCTTCGCCCTGTCGCGCATCTTCGAGACCGAAGGCGTCTATCTGGGCGAAGGCGGCCTGTCGGCCGAGGAAGTCCGCGACAACTGGGACGAGATCACCGCCGAAGAGGGCCAGAAGGCCTACTTCAACGGCGGCGAACAGGGCGCGAAATTCTTCCGCAAGCTGGCGGGCGGCTAAGACTTCGCTCCAATAAGCCTTGAAGCGGGGCGCGAACTAGACGAAGGGAACATTCCCCAACGGAAACTAGTTTGCGCCCTTTTCATGCAAACTGCGGCGTTTCTGACATACCGGCGAAATGAACACATGGGTGGCGATCCAGTGTTCTTTGACATTCACGACAAAATTCATCGTTTCACGAATAAATAGCAACGGTTTTTGACGGGATGCGTTAGAGCGGTCGCCAAACCGGCGCCATTCAACGGCGCTGGAACCATCCTCCCCAGAAGGTTCGTCGCCACATGTCTCTCTCGCGTAAATGCCTCGCCGCCGGCGTGGCCCTCGCCGCCCTGGTCGCCGCCACTCAAGCTTCGGCCGCCGCTTTCTACCTGCAGGAACAGTCGGTGCGCGGCGCCGGTCGCGCCTATTCGGGTGAAGTCGCCGACCGCGGCGCCGCCAGCCTGTGGTGGAACCCCGCCTCGATCGCCGGTCTCGACAAGAACGAGATCTATGGCGGCCTGCACCTGATCCAGGTCGACTCGCAGGTCGACGACGCTGGCTCCACCCTGACCCGCCCGGTCATCCCCGGCGGCCTGACCACTCCGGTCGGCGGCGAACCTCGCGCCGGCGGTCCGATCAATAACGGCATCGCCCCCAACCTGGCCGCCGCCTTCCGCATCAACGACAAGCTGGCCCTGGGCCTGTCCGTCGCTGCGCCCTACAACTTCACCACCGACTACAACAGCCGCAGCTGGACCCGCTACGACGCGCTGAAGTCGAACCTGAAGACGATCGACGTCAACGGCGTGGTCGCCTACCGCGTCAACGACATGCTGGACCTCGGCGTGGGCGTTTCGGCGCAATACACCGACGCCGAGCTGACCTCGGCCCTGCCGAACCTGTCGCCCGCCCTGCCCGACGGCTCGTCCAACCTGAAGGGCGACGGCAACTGGGACTACGGGTGGAACATCGGCGCCCAGTTCCACGCCACCCCGGCCCTGACGATCGGCGCTTCGTATCGTTCGCAGATCAAGCACGAACTGGATGGCAAGGTCGTCGTCGCTGGTCTTCTGGGCCCGCTCGCCGGCTCCAACATCGCCACCAATGGCGTGGCCAAGATCACCACCCCGTGGATCGCCAACCTGGGCGCGCGCTGGCAAATCAACGACAAGACCACGCTGAACGCGTCGGTCTCGCGCGTGGGCTGGGGTGAGTTCGACAAGATCGTCGTCACCTATCCGGGCGGCGGCACCGTCAGCGAGCAGAACTACAAGGACACCACCACGGTGGCGGCCGGCGTCGACTACGACGTCAACCCGAAGCTGACCCTGCGCGCCGGCGTGCAGTACGACCCGACCCCTACTCCGGATGTCGGTCGCACCGCCCGCGTGCCGGATGGCGACCGTATGCTGTACGCCGTCGGCGGCACCTGGAAGGCCACCGACGCGATCTCCTGGGACGCGGCCGTGTCGTACATCAGCTTCGACGACACCAAGATCAACCGCACCGAGACGATCTATCCCGGCACCGCCGCCGCGACGACCCTGAACCTGAAGGGCGACGTCAGCGGTTCGGCCGTGGTGATCTCGACCGGCCTGCGCTGGAGCTTCTAAGCCTCCCAGCCTGAAAACGAACGCGGCCGCCCCGGGAGACCTGGGCGGCCGTTTTCGTTGCGTCAGCTTTCCAGCACGCCCTTCAGCCAGGCCAGATCGCGTGCGTTGCGCTGGGCCGGGTTTTCGAACCCCACTCCCTCGCAATAGCCCACGCCAGACATCCTGACCGGCGTCTTGTTGGCCAGGCCGATCGCCGTCACCGTCACGGCGGCTTCCGAATACTCCGTCAGCCCGCCCATCCACATCGCCTGGTCGGCCAGCACCGTCTTGGGCGTAACCACCAACAGCACCGGCCCGTCCAGGCTGCCCGCCTCGATCGTCCAGGCCGAGGGATAGCCCACGCCCGTCGCCGCGCTGGGCGTATAGGCCCAGACTTCCAGCACGGCCGGGATCAGGCTGTAGACGCCGTTGTCGACATAGACGCCGAAGCCTGGGTTGAAGAGCGGCAGCTTGCCGTCGGGCACGGCCTGGTGCGGCGCGGCCAGGGTCAGCGAACGGTTGCCCTCGAACTGGAATTCGAACCAGCACCAGCCTGTCCAGGCCGGCGGCGTGGCCGTGGCGGGCGCGGTGGTCCCGCCCCACTGGTGGTCCATCCAGGTGAGGCCCGATTCCACGGCGTAGGCCTGGCCGGCGATGGTGACCGTGCCCGTCGTCTGCTGCTGGGGCCAGCTGTAATAGTACCAGGACACCCCCGCCCCCGGCGCGCCGATATAGCCCTTGTCGCCCTGCAGGAAGAACGGGTTCGAAGCCTGGGCCTCGATGTCGATCGCGATGGCCGGGCGCGTGTCGTCGCCGCCGTCTCTGATCGTGAAGGCGATGGGGAATACGTCTGACGTGCCCGTCAGGCTGACCTGGTCGCCCATCACCATCCGAAACGGATCGTTGGCCACCTCGATCGCGTCCTCCAGCGACGAGAAGGTGCGGACCGGCAGGTTGTAGTGGGCGGGATCCCGCCCCGGCAGCTCCACCGTCACCGCTAGACTGGTGCTGTAGATCTGCCGCTCCAGCGGCGTCAGGTCGGGCGATAGCGCGGCCGTCGAGATGGCCTTGCGGAAAATGTTGCAGATCGCGCTCACCCGTCCCCCGCCCGCCAGGTTCAGGCTGAGGGTGAGATAGCGCCACTCGATCGGCATGTCCCAGTGCTCGCCGTGGTCGGCGGGGAACGAAAACGTCGGATTGGCGGTCGGGACGTTGAGCCCGACGCCGCACCAGGCGTTCAGCAGCTGGATTCCCACCTCGACCGTCTTGGGCGACGGCGAGGCGGCGGCGGCGGCCTTGATCGTGGCCAGAATGTCGGCGTCGTAGAAGTTGGTGACGGTGTCGAGCCAGGCCGAAAAGACCCGTCCCAGCTTGCTGTTCTCGGTCGTCATGACGTTCCCCCGTTTGACGGAGCGAGCCTGACATCAAATCAACTTTAAGTCGATTTTATTCGCTGCGCGCGGCAAGGGCGATCACCCTTGCGAAACCACGCTCCACAGCATACGGGCGGCCTCGCCGAACGCCTTGGCCGAAGCCGTCTCTGGGGCGCGCAGGACCACGGGGGTTCCCTCGTCGCCGGCCTCGCGCACGGCGATCTCGATGGGGACCTGGGCCAGCACCGGCACGCCCAGCGTCCTGGCCTCAGCCACGCCGCCTCCGGCGCCGAAGATCGGGATCGGGGCGCCGGTCGCCGGGTCGGCGAAGAAGGCCATGTTCTCGATCAGGCCCAGGATCGGCGTGGCGGTCTTGCCGAACATGGCGGCCGCGCGCCGTGCGTCGATCAGGGCGATCTCCTGGGGCGTGCTGACCAGCACCACCCCGTCGATCCGCAGCTTTTGCACCAGGGTCAGCTGGATGTCGCCCGTACCCGGGGGCAGGTCCACCACCAGCATGTCCAGCGGCTGCGTCTCCGAACCCCAGGCCACGTCGTGCATCATCTGGCGCACGGCTGACGACGCCATCGGGCCGCGCCAGATCATCGCCTTGCCCTCGTCGACCAGGAAGCCGATCGACATCAGCTTGATCCCATGCGCCTCCAGGGGCTGCAGCTTGTCATCCTCGAAGCTGGGCTCGCCGTCCACGCCCATCATGCGAGGCGCGGAAGGGCCGTAGATGTCGGCGTCCAGCAGGCCGACCCTAAGACCCTGGGCGGCGAAGGCGCAGGCGAGGTTCGTGGCGACGGTGGACTTGCCCACCCCGCCCTTGCCCGAGGCCACAGCGATCACGTGGCGCACATGGGCGGGCCGGGAGGCTTCCGGCGGCGGGCCGATGCGGGCCTGCGGATCCTCGGTGATCTTGGCGCCCTTGCGCACGCGGGTCGCGCCCTCGGCGGCCTGGGCCGTCAGCACCACCTGGGCCACTTCGATCCCCGATAGGGCCGCCAGCGCCTTCTCGGCCGCCTCGCGCACGGGCGCATAGCCGGCGGCCATCGAGGCGGGCACCTCCAGCATGAAGCCTGCGCGGCCAGCGCGCACCACCAGGCCTTGGACCAGGCCGGCGGCGACCAGCCCCAGGCCGGACGCCGGGTCGACGATCAGGTCGAGGGCGGCGCGGGCGTCATCGAGGGTGGCGGGAGTCGGAGCGGTCACGTCTTGGCCTTGGCATGGGCGACAGGGGGGCCTCATATCCGCGCGCGAGGCCGGATTTACAAGCCCGCCCGCAGCTTAGGCCGCGGCCTTCAACAGGCCCAGCACCACATGCAGGCTCTCGGCCACGTGCACGCACTTGCCTTCGATCTCCTCGGTGGGATCGAGGATGTCGGGAACCATGATGGTCATCATTCCCGCGGCGTGGGCCGCACGGACGCCCGGGTGGGAGTCTTCCAAGGCCAGACACAGGCTGGGGTCGATGTTCAGCCGGCGAGCGGCTTCCAGATACGGATCGGGGTTAGGCTTGTGCCGCGCCACGTCGGCGTGGGCCACCACCGCGTGGAAGCGCCGAACCAGGTCGAAGCGCCCGAGATAGCGGTCCACGGCCTGACGGCTGTTAGACGTGGCGATCGCGCGGGGCACGCCCAGGGCGTCCAGATAGTCGAGGATTTCCATGACCCCCGTCTTCAGCCGCACCTCGGCCTCGAGCAGAGCCTCCACATCGCGCCAGGTGCGCGCGAAGTAGTCCTCGACCGGGAAGGACTGACCGTACAGGTCGCGCAGCATCACCGCGCATTCGGGATTGGTCTTGCCCACCATCGAGGCGTAGGTCGCGGCGGTGAAGTCGATGCCGAAGGCCTGGCCTGCCTCGATCATTGCGGCCTGGTAGACGGTCTCGGTGTCCAGCAGCAGCCCGTCCATGTCGAAGACGACAGCCTGGACTCCGCGAGGGAAAGTCACGTCACGAACTCCGACGACTTGTACCCCTGGAAGTACAGCAAGGCGGTGAGATCGGCATGGTCGACCTTGGCGTGGGCCTGGGCGGCCACGATGGGCTTGGCGCGATAGGCCACGCCCAGGCCGGCGACCTCGATCATCGCCAGGTCGTTGGCGCCGTCGCCGACGGCCAAGGCGTCCAGGGGGGTAAGGCCCATGGCCGCCGTCTCCTCGTTCAGGGCGGCCAGCTTGGCCTCCTTGCCCAGGATGGGATCGCCCACTTGGCCGGTCAGCGCGCCGTCGGCCTCGATCAGGGTGTTGGCCCGATTGAGATGGAAGCCGGCCGCCTGCGCCACGCGGCTGGTGAAGAAGGTGAAGCCCCCAGATACGAGGGCGCAGCGCGCGCCATGCCCGGCCATGGTCCGCACCAGCGTGCGCGCGCCAGGGTTCAGTTGGACCCGGTCGTCATAGCAGGCCTGAAGCGCGTCGACCGACAGGCCCTTCAGCATGCCCACCCGTTCGCGCAGCGCGCCCTCGAACGCCAACTCGCCCCGCATCGCGCGTTCCGTGATCTCGGAAACCTGAGCCTTCACGCCGGCGAAGTCGGCCAGTTCGTCCAGGCACTCCACGTTGATGATCGTGGAGTCCATGTCGGCGATCAGCAGCCGCTTGCGGCGGTTCTCGACGTCCTGGACCGCGAAGTCGACCGGAGTGGCTCCCACGGCGTCCTTCACGGTGCGATGCGCCGTGGGACGGTCGAGATCGGCCAAGAGGTCCAGCGCGCCCTCTCCCAACGCGACCTCGGACGAAGTCGAAAGCGCCGCGCGCACGGCGGCGGCCGCCTGCGCCAGAGCGGCGGGGTCGGGCGAAACGAGGGTGATCGCGAGCATGATGGGGCGGCTATTGGAGGAAGCCGCCCGCGTCAACCTTGCAATGGCGAAACCGCCCTATTCCGTCATTACCGACAAGCAGCCGGTGAACATGGCCATGCCGCGTTGCTCGTTGTCGTCCTCGCCGTCCTTGGCGACCTTGTCGCCCGTCTTGGCTGGAACCGCCTCGATGATCAGGCTGGCCAAACTGGCCACGCCCCGTCGATAGGTGTCCGCCGGTCGTTCCCCGCGCGCAGCGGCCTCGGCCAGAGCCTGGTTGAGAATCGTGTCGCTGGTGGCGCCCAGCATCTTCAGCAACGGCCCGATCGCAGCGCCGCCGTCGTTGCCTTCCGACAGTCTGGCGATCAGAGAGGGATTGCGGCGCACAACCTCGTCGGCCCCGGCGAACAGCACTGCGCAGCCTAGCTTCTGGTCGGCCTTCAGCGCCGCCGACAGCCCCGGCGTCGCCGACGGCTTGGGCGCCGGGGTTGTGGTGTTCAGAGCGACGGCGAAGACCAGCGGAAGCATGTTATGGAGCAGACCTCAGCAACCGACGCCCCCGACAGGCGAGACCGAGGCCTCGACTCAGGATTGTCCCGAAACGATCACATCGCCCTTATCGGTGGGCCAACCGCCAGCGGCAAGTCGGCCCTGGCCCTCAAGCTCGCCCGCGAGACCGGCGGCGAGATCGTCAACGCCGATTCCATGCAGATCTATGCGGGCCTGCGGGTGCTGACGGCCAGCCCCTCCCCCGAGGAGACGGAGCAGGCGCCCCACCATCTGTTCGGCGTGGCCGACGCGGCCGACGGCTGGTCTGTCGGTCGCTGGCTGACGGCGGCGACCCAGGCCCTGGCCGAGATCTCCGCGCGCGGTCGCCACGCCATCGTGGTGGGCGGCACGGGCCTGTACTTCCGCGCCCTGACCCATGGCCTTGCCGACGTGCCGCCAGTGCCCGAGACCCAGCGCGAGATTTCCAGCTTGCTCTACGCCGCCCAAGGCGAGGAGGCGTTCCGCGCCCTGCTGGCCGAACTGGACCCGGCCGCGGAGGAACGCATCGAGGTTGGCGACCGCCAGCGCCTGGTGCGCGCCCACGCCGTGGCCGTGGCGACCGGCAAGCCGCTCACCGCCTGGCAGACCGACACCAGGCCGGCCCTGGCTCCGGGCAGTTGGAAGGGCATGGTGCTGGATCCGCCGCGCGACGAACTCTACGCCCGCTGCGACGCCCGCCTGGGCGCGATGGTCGAGCACGGCGCGCTCGACGAGGTGCGAGCCATGGAAGCTCGGAAGCTGGACCCATCCCTCCCCGCCCTCAAGGCCGTCGGCTACCGCGAACTGGCCGCCCACCTGCGCGGCGAGACCACGCTCGAAGACGCGCTGGACGCCGCCCGCCAGGAAACCCGCCGCTACGCCAAGCGCCAGATGACCTGGTTCCGCAACCAGACGCCGGACTGGGAACGCGTGGTTCCCTGATCTGGCGCAAGACTGTCCCTCAGGGTCGATCTTGCCGGGGATACGCCCGGTTCTCGGAGTGAGGCCTGCCAAACAGGTTCAAGAGAGCAATCCCTCACCTCGACGGAGCCCGTAGCGTCGAATTTCAGCCTCGCCGCAGGGCGTTGCGCCAGCGCAACGGGTTGTTTCTTGCGTCAACCCGCGCCTTGACGCCCTTCGGAGAGCATGGCATTCCCCGAACATCCATTTGGAGCAACACTCGTGCGCAACACCATGATCGTACTTATGGAGCGGCCGTTCACGGCGTGACCTCGAAGTCACGCTGATAGTTCGGTCGCGCGCACAAAGGTCCTTCGGGGCCTTTTTTCTTTTCCGCTTCACCCCAGTCCAGCTTCCCAGCCCCCTCGGGATATCGCCATGACCGCCCACCAGACCATCGAGAGCAAAGCTCCGCCCCAGACCGACGATCGCACCATGACCGGCGCCGAGATCGTGGTCCGCGGCCTCGTGGATCAAGGGGTCGAGGTGCTGTTCGGCTATCCGGGCGGCGCGGTCCTGCCGATCTACGACGCGCTGTTCCACGAACCGCGCCTGCAACACATCCTGGTTCGCCACGAGCAGGGCGCGACGCACGCCGCCGAGGGCTACGCTCGCAGTTCGGGCAAGCCGGGCGTCGTCCTGGTCACTTCGGGTCCGGGCGCGACCAACGCGATCACCGGCATCATGGACGCCCTGATGGACTCCATCCCGATGGTCGTCATCACGGGCCAGGTCCCCACGCACCTGATCGGCACCGACGCCTTCCAGGAAGCCGACACCGTCGGCATGACCCGCTCGTGCACCAAGCACAACTACCTGGTCAAAGACGTTCGCGACCTGCCTCAGATCATCCACGAAGCGTTCAAGATCGCCACCACCGGCCGCCCGGGCCCGGTGCTGATCGACATCCCCAAGGACGTCCAGTTCGCAAAGGGCGAATATCGCGGTCCCGGCGAAGTGGCCTCGACCCACGCCTACGCCCCGCGCACCAAGGGCGATCAGAACCGCATCGCCGAGGCGGCGCGGATGATCGCCCAGGCCCGCCGACCGATATTCTATACCGGGGGCGGGATCATCAACGCCGGCCCCAAGGCCAGCCAGTCGCTGCGTGAGTTCGCGGCCCTGACCGGCGCGCCCGTGACCTCGACCCTGATGGGTCTGGGCGCCTTCCCGGCGGCAGATCCGGCTTGGCTGGGCATGCTGGGCATGCACGGCACGTTCGAGGCCAACAACGCCATGCACGACTGCGACGTCATGGTCTGCATCGGCGCGCGCTTCGACGACCGGGTCACCGGACGGCTGGACGCCTTCTCGCCAGGCTCCAAGAAGATCCACATCGACATCGACGCCTCGTCGATCAACAAGAACGTCCGCGTCGACCTGCCGATCATCGGCGACGCCGGCAGCGTGCTGGACGACCTGATCGCCGCCTGGAAGGCCGGCGGCCACGAGGCCAACAAGGCCGCCCTCACCGATTGGTGGGCCCAGATCGACGCCTGGCGCGCTCGCCGCTGCCTGGCCTATCGCCCGTCCGAGACGGTCATCAAGCCGCAGTACGCGATCGAGCGCCTGTACGAGCTGACCAAGGGCAAGGACGTCTACATCACCACCGAGGTCGGCCAGCACCAGATGTGGGCCGCGCAGTTCTTCCGCTTCGAGGAACCCAATCGCTGGATGACCTCGGGCGGCGCGGGCACCATGGGCTACGGCCTGCCCGCCGCCCTGGGGGTGCAACTGGCCCATCCGGGCAGTCTGGTCGTCGACATCGCCGGCGAGGCCTCGATCCAGATGTGCATCCAGGAACTGTCTACGGCGATCCAGTTCGACCTGCCGGTCAAGATCTTCATCCTGAACAACGAATGGATGGGCATGGTCCGCCAGTGGCAGCAGCTGCTGCACGGCGAACGCTACAGCCACTCCTATTCCGACAGCCTGCCCGACTTCGTGAAGCTGGCCGAGGCCTACGGCGCCCACGGCATTCGCTGTGACGATCCGGCCCAGCTGGACGCCAAGATCCTGGAGATGATCAACAGCGACAAGCCGGTGATCTTCGACTGCCGCGTCGAGAAGACCGAGAACTGCCTGCCGATGATCCCGTCGGGCAAGGCCCACAACGAAATGATCATGGGCGACGTCGAGGACATCGGCAACGTCATCGACGCCGCCGGCCGCGGACTCGTCTAACGGTCCAGTTGGGTTACAACGATCACATGAACAATCAGACCCCCGCCTCCGCCTACGACATGGCCGCCACGGAAGAAGCCGAGCAAACCGCCACCTTCGCCCTGCTGGTGGACAACGAGCCGGGCGTTCTGCACCGGGTGGTCGGCCTGTTCGCCGCGCGCGGCTACAACATCGAAAGCCTCACGGTCGCCGAAACCGACCGCAAGGCCCACACCAGCCGCATCACCGTGGTGACGCGCGGCACCCGGCACGTGCTCGACCAGATCGAGGCCCAGCTGAACAAGGTGGTCAACGTGCGCCGCGTGCACGACGTGACCCGCGACCCCAACGGCGTCGAGCGAGAGCTGGCCCTGGTCAAGGTCCGCGGTCAGGGCGTCGACCGCGTCGAAGCCCTGCGCATCGCCGAGATCTTCCGCGCCAAGCCCGTGGACACCACGCTGGAAAGCTTCGTGTTCGAAATTTCGGGCGCACCATCCAAGATCGACAAGTTCCTGGACCTGATGCGGCCGCTGGGCCTGGTGGAACTGTCTCGCACCGGCGTGCTTTCCATCGAACGGGGCGTCGAAGGGATGTAGGCCATGAGCGGCGCGATCTTCCTGGCCAGCCTGGCGGCGAGCGTCGCCCTCGCCGGCCAGCAGTCCGCGCCGCCGACCGTCGCTCCGCCTTCGCCGCCTGATCCCGTCGCCTGGTGGTCGCCCGAAATTCCCAAGCCTCCGTCGGAGAAAGACCCGTTCCAGGGCCGACGCCTGCGCAAGGGCGAGCAACTGGTCCCGATCGACAACGGCGTCGATCCCCTGCTCTACCGCCTCTGGGGCCTGCAGCCCCTGCAGAGCCAGCTCATCAAACCCGGCGAGCTGGTGCTGGAGGTTTGGGCTAGGCCCGCCCAAGGCGTGCGCCAGGCCGTGATCCGGGTGACGGTGAGGCGCGATGGCCGCGCCTTCGTCCAGGCCCGGGCGGGCCTGGGCTGCTGCACGCCCGAGATCAGCCGCCGCGTCGACATCGACGCCGAACTGGCGCCCGAGCAAATCCCCCACCTGAAGGCGCTGGTCGGCTTGCCCCTGTGGAGCCAACCCCGTTCGGTCATCGTCGATTACGGTGGCGGGGCGGCCGAGCCCGTGTGCGTGGAAGGCGTCTCGTGGGACGTCACCCTGCTGGTTCCTGGCCAGGCCCGCCACCTGCGCCGGGCCTGCGACGACGCCGAGGTCGGCTCCATCGCTCCGGCCTTGTCGGCGGCGCTTTCGGCAGCCTCCGGACGCGATCCGCGCTTTGACGCCATGTTCGCCCGCGGGGGAGACTTCTCGCGCCAGCAACAGGCGTACGACTCGCTGATCGCCTCCGGCGGCGGCCTCAAGCCGGGAAGCAACAACCGGCCCCAGCCCTCCGCCGTCCCCACCCTGCCCGACGACGAGCCGCGCGGCGACGTCACAACTTCTAGCGACACGCGGCCCTGATCCCGTCTCTCCGGTTAGCTCGCTGCGGGCGGCACCGCTATCAGACGCCTGGAAGACAGGCTTTTCAGCCTCACTCTGCGCTGAAGCGCACACGTCCGGAAATTGCAATTTCCAAATAACGCCGTTATCGAACAATGAGCTGACCGGGAGGGACCCCATGACCAAGACCATCGCCATGAAATCCATGCTGGCGGCGGCCGCCTTCGCCCTGGGCGCGGCTTGCGCCGCCCAGGCTCAGGAGCAGCCGCGCACGCCGCAGATCAAGTACAACCCCGTCGGCGAGGCGCCGACCGCGCCTGACGGCTTGCAGATGGTTTGCGTTTCGGTGCCAAACGATGGCGCGCCCAGCAGCAAGACCTGCCCGGTGATTTACTATCAGAACTACCAGACCTGGATTTACAGCTTCGCCGACAACCGCACAGCATTCGCCCTGATCAGTTTCGACTCGACCGGCAAGGTCGTGCAGAACATTTCCCGCAACGGCGCCCGGTACGTCTTCGACGCCATGAGCGACGACAAGGCCCAGACCATCACCATCGTGGGCCAGGCCAAGAACTATGTGACCATCAACTGGACGGATCTGCCGCACTGATCGCTCCATCCGCCATCCCGCCCCTGGCGGGATGGCGGACGAGCTCGAGAAACGCGTCAGCCGGCCTTCAGCACATTGAAGCGGTAGAGCAGCGCGCCCAGCGCCGCGCCGATGGCCGGAGCCACGAAGAACAGCCACAGCTGCGACAGCGCCTGCCCGCCCACCAGGAGGGCCGGGCCGAAGCTGCGGGCCGGATTGACCGACACGCCCGTGACCTGGATGCCCACGATGTGGATGACCGCCAGGGTGATGCCAATGCCCAACCCCGCAAAGCCGGGAGCCGAGCCGGGACCGGTCGCCCCAAGGATCACGATGACGAACAGCGCGGTCATCACGATCTCGAAGACCAGCGCGGCTTCAATCGGATAGCCGCCGCCGTAGCCTGGTCCCCAACCGTTCTGGCCCAGGCCGTGGGCGGTTCCGCCTGCGATGATCATCAGCACGAAGGCGCCGACCGTCGCCCCCAGGAACTGGGCGATCCAGTAGAGCACCATCTCCTTGGCGCTCATGCGTCCGGCGACAAAGACACCCAGGCTGACCGCCGGGTTGACGTGGCAACCTGAAATAGGGCCGATCCCGTAGGCCATGGCGACAATCGCGAAGCCGAAAGCCAGAGCGATCCCCAGCTGCCCGACGTGTTCACCCCCAAGAACAGCAGCGCCGCAGCCAAACAGAACCAGGGCGAACGTGCCGATGAACTCGGCAACAATCTTTGACATTTGAACGTCTCCCTATCCGCGCCCAACCTTCACCTTGAAGACAAGCCCTGCGAGCTTGTCTCTATTTGGCGAGTCTAGGAATAGGGGAAAAACCGTAGACGACCACGTGGGGTCGCAAGGCGCCGTCAGGAACCGACCACGACCTCAGGCCGGCCACGCAGGCGAGCGACGTCGCGCAGCGGCGGCGCGCCGAAGAGGCGAGCATATTCGCGACTGAACTGCGAGGGGCTGTCATACCCGACGGCATGCCCGGCCGAGCCCGCGTCCAGGCGCTGGACAAGGATCAGCTTGCGCGCCTCCTGAAGGCGGATCTGCTTCTGGTACTGCAGCGGGCTGAGCGCGGTCACCGACTTGAAGTGGCGATGCAAAGCCGAGGCGCTCATGCGCGCTTCGGCCGCCAGTTCCTCGATGCTGAACGGCTGAGCGTAGTTCTGCTTGATCCAGCCGATGGCCCGCTTGACCTGCCGCATGCGGCCGTCGGCCCGGGCGATCTGGGCCAGGCGCGGGCCCTGGTCGCCCAGCAGCATCCGATAGAGGATCTCGCGCTCGATCAGCGGCGCCAGCACGGCGGCGTCGCGCGGGGTCTCCATCAGCCGCACCATGCGCATCACCGCGTCCAGCAAGGGCGGGTTCACCTCGCTGACGGCCATGGCGCCCACCAGGGGCCCCGCGTCCTGGGCCAGGGCGGCCTCGCCGCCGGTCTGAAGGATCAGGTCGCCGATCAGGTCGGGGTCCAAAGTCATGCGGAAGCACAGGTAGGGCGTCTCGGGCGAAGC
This sequence comes from Caulobacter sp., assembly GCA_017745235.1. Lineage (GTDB taxonomy): Bacteria > Pseudomonadota > Alphaproteobacteria > Caulobacterales > Caulobacteraceae > Caulobacter. Next base: position 122,459 of record JAGHZU010000010.1, read on the forward strand.
CTCGACGACCTGGCCGATCACCGGCAGGTCCACGGAGGCGACCAGATAGTTCAGCGCGTCGTAGACCAGGGTGGCCCCGCCGCTCATCACCTGCTTGCGCCCCTGGGCCACCACGCAGACCGCCGCGCCGAAGACGCCATGCGTCGGCTCGCTGGGACGGCTCTCGCGCACCACCGCTATGCCCGGCCCGCAGATCTCGTGCGTACCGTCGGCCTGGGCGTATTGTTCAATAAGCGCGGCCAGATCCCGTTGGTCAGCCATGGCTGCCTCCTTCCCGAAACGGCCCTTCAACTAATAACACCTTCCCGCCGCGTCATCCCGCGCGAGGCGGATGTGCAGGATTGTGCAATCAAGGCGGAGCATCGATCTATCGCCGTTCGGCCATCCCGGGGCATATTGCTCTCGTCCCGCATCGCCCTAGCCCCGCCCCTCCCCTGTCAGCCACTGGGGTTCGCGCGCCGCGACGGCCGTCCGCCCCCGAGGATATCATGAAACGCTACACGCCCCGCCGGCCCCTGGCCGCGCCCAGGTGGTTCGTCGCCGCCCTGCTGACCGCCTTCACCCTGATGATCGCCGCCCCCGCCCTTGTCCCGCCCCTGATGTCCTCGATCGGAGTCGCCCAATGACCAACCGCCGCGTTTCCGGAATCTGGGCCAGCGGCGACGGCCGCAACGCCCTGGAACTGTTCATGGACGGCCGCTTCGAGGAGTGCTGGGAGGGCGAACTGACCTTCGCCGGACACTACGAGATGGAGGGCGAGAGCCTGCGCCTCTACGAGGACGGCGGCGGCCAACTGGTGGGCCGGCTGACCGAAGGCCGGCTGAGCCTGGGCCCCGTGCCCAGCCGCCGCGAAACCGTCCGTCCGCGTCGCAGCCCTTCCATAGAAGGCCAGCGCCCCCTATATTGAGTCTGTTCGGGCTTGCTCGGACTATGGGGATAAATGCGCACGTAATAAGCGGACTGGACCCGGGTGCGATTCCCGGCGGCTCCACCAAAACCTCCCGAGTTATCGCGGGAATTCATGGGGCCGATCAGCATCGACAGACGTGTAAAGGTGTTGCTTTCTCTCGGCGTGGCTCACCGTATCGGGCCGCTAAACTAACTGCGAACGATAACTTCGCTGAAGAGTTCGCCATCGCTGCGTAATGCAGCGCGGGTGAATTCGACCTTTAAGTCCTAGGGGTTCAGATCCCTGGGCGGGGCCCGGAGGGAGCCTGCCAACAGAATCCCTCCACTTTCCAGGACATTGCCGAGGCTCCCTCCCCTTTACTGAAGGGGTGATGGGGGAGCCTGCCAACAGAATCCCTCCACTTTCCAGGACATTGCCGGGACGCCCACCGCGCCCGTCCGCCATCCCTCCACAAAATCCGGCCGCGCGCGCCAACACCGCCTTTGCCCCGCCTCCGCGACGCGCTAATCTCACGCCTTCGTTCCAGTTCTCGTCACTTGATGGACCGCATGGCCCAGACCAATCCGCCTGAAGACCTGATGCAATACGAAGCGATGGCGCAGGACGCGCTTCGCGGAGTGGTCAAGGCCGCCTTGAAGAAGGCCGCCGCGCCTGGCGGCCTGCCCGAACCCCACCACCTCTACATCACCTTCAAGACGATGGCCGCCGGCGTGTCGGGTCCCCAGGACCTGCTGTCCAAGTATCCCGACGAGATGACCATCATCCTCCAGCACCAATATTGGGACCTGGCGCCGGGCGAGACCTTCTTCTCGGTGACCCTGAAGTTCGGCGGCCAACCCAAGCGGCTGTCGATCCCCTACGCTGCAGTGACCCGCTTCTACGATCCGTCGGTGCAGTTCGCCCTGCAGTTCGAGGCGCCCGAGATCGTCGCGCCGGAGCCCGAACTGGAGCCCGAACCCGAGGCGGCCGCGCCTGCAGGGGACGGCGAGGAAGCGCCGAAGATCATCTCGCTCGACCAGTTCCGGAAGAAATAGCCGCGTGACGGACATCGCCTCGGACACGCCGCAAACGCTGACGGACGAGGCGATACTCGCCCGCTTTCACGCGTCCAGGAACGTCCCGGGCAGCGCCCGCACCCTGGGTTTTCGCCTGACCGCCGTCAGCCAGGCCGATCGCACGGTCGAGATCGCCTTCGAACCGTCGATCGACGCGGTCGGCAACCCGATGGGTCAGGTCCAGGGCGGCTATGTCTGCGCCATGCTGGACGAGTGCATGTCGGTGGCCGGCATGATCACCTCGGGCATGACCTGCGTGGTTCCGACGCTGGAGATGAAGACCAGTTTCCTGCGCCCCGCTCTTCCCGGCCTCCTGCGGGGCGTGGGTCGGGTGGTGAAGTGGGGCAAGACGGTCTGCTTCACCGAGGGCGAACTCTACGACGCCGAGGGCCGCCTCCTGGCCAAGGCCAGCGCCACGGCCATTCCCACGCCGTTCTCCCGCTTCAAGAAATAGAGCGCGGCATGGGGCGAGCGGCGGGCGTTCTGGCCGGATTGATCCTGCTCCTGATCGCCCCCTGCGCCCGGGCCGACACGCCGTTCCATAACTGGGCCGCCGTAGTCGTGGCCGGCGACTGGCACGCTCATTCCGGCAAGCCCAGCGAAACCTTCGACAACGCCCGGCGCGACGTGGCGGCCACGCTGGAGGGCTTCGGCTTTCCACATGACGCCATCCGCCAGTACTCGGTTCGCCCAAAGCGTTATCCCGACACCCGGCCGGGCAAGTCTGAGCTGGAGACCATCCACGCCGGCCTGCGCGACCTGGCGGCCCGCAACGCCGCCGGCTGCCTGTTCTACATCAGCAGCCACGGCGCCCCCGAAGGCGTGCAGCTGGATCAGGACATCGTGCCGCCGCAACTGCTGGCGGCCATGATCGACGACGCCTGTCCCAGCCGCCCCAGCATCGTGGTGGTCTCGGCCTGCTTCTCCGGCGTCTTCCTGCCGCCGCTGCAGCGCGACGACCGCATGATCCTGACGGCGGCCCGCGCGGACCGAGCCTCGTTCGGCTGCGGCGAGAACGACAAGTACCCCTATTTCGACGACTGCTTCCTGTCCTCGGCTCAGACCGCCCGCGACTTCCTCGCCCTGGGTCGCGCCGCCCAGGCCTGCGTGCGACGCAAGGAGGTGGAGACCAACGCCGAGCCCGCTTCGGAACCTCAGCTCTGGATCGGCCCCGATCTTCGCCCGCTCCTGCCGCTCTACGCCTTTCCGCAGCCTCGGCTCACCTCCCAGGCCCAAGCCCGCGGCGGGTCCGCGAAAAACCGGCGCTGAAGCTTCGAGCTTCCACCGGAAACACCGGCCTGGGCCCTTGCGCCCCCTTTGACCAATCGGCGGAACGCCCTAGAAGTTCGGGTCATCCCTTTTCGCCGTAGCCCTCGAGGTGGTGTTGGTGACGTCGCGTCTTTCGTTCAGGGCCGCCCGTCTGGCGGCGATCATCGGCGCCTGTCTGGGCGGCGTGACGATGGCCCAGGCCCAGGACGCTCCCGCCAGTTCCCAGGCCCTGACCACGCCCTCGGCGCCGATCCCCTACGCCGCGACGCGCCCTCAGCGTCCGACCGCGCGTCCCGCACGCCGCATCGTCGCTCCGACGCCTCCCGGCGCGATCGCCCCATCCGCCGCAGCCACACCTGTCGCCCCGCCTCCGCCCGCAGCTGGCGTGACGCCCATTCCCGCCGCCGATCTCGAAGCCTTCGTCGATGGCGTCGTCCGCCGCAGCATGTCCGCCGACCACATCGCCGGCGTGACCGTGTCGGTAGTCCAGAACGGCCAGGTGATCCTGAAGAAGGGCTATGGCGTCGCCAGCCTGAACGACCGCCGCCCCGTCGACCCGGACAAGACGCTCTTCCGCGTGGGCTCGATCTCCAAGACCTTTACCTGGATCGCCCTGATGAACGAGGTCGAGGCCGGGCGCATGCGCCTGGACACCCCGATCAACATCTACCTGCCCGAGAAGCTGCAATTGAAGGACCAGGGCAAGAAGGCGCCGGTACGCCTGCGAGACCTGATGACCCACACCGCCGGCTTCGAGGACCGCACCCTGGGCCAGTTGTTCGAGCGTGATCCGCGTCGCGAGCGCTCGCTGGACGTCTACTTGCGCCAGGAGCGCCCCAACAGGGTGCGCGAGCCCGGCGTGTTGCCCGCCTATTCGAACTACGGCGTGGGCCTGGCCGGCGCGGCGCTGGCCAATGTCACTGGCCAGCCGTTCGAGAAGGTCGTCACGGACGAGGTGATCTTCCCCGCCGGGCTGACCCACACCACGTTCCGCGAAGCCCGCGCCTGGCGCGACGGCTTGCCCGCGCCCATGGCCCCGTCCCTGGCGGCCAACCGCTCGGATGGCTTCCGCTGGACGCCCCTCGGCTTCCAGACCCAGGAGCCCGAACTGATCGGCCACATCGCCCCGGCCGGATCCGCCTCCAGCACGGCCGGCGACATGGCCCGCTACATGACGTTGTTGCTGAACGGCGGCGTCATCGACGGCAAGACCGTGTTCTCGCCCAAGACCAGCGCGACGTTCCGCACGCCGATGTACCGCCCGGCCGAGCTGGCTCCGGGCTGGAACGCCGGCTTCCAGGACATTCCGCTTCCCGGAAATCGCCGCGGCTTCGGCCACGCCGGCGCAACCCTGTGGTTCCATTCCAACATGGTCATGGCTCCTGACCTGGGCCTGGGCGTCTTCGTGGCCGTCAACACCGACACCGGCGCCGACCTGCCCGCCAGCCTGCCGGCCACGATCATCGAGCGCTTCTACGCCCCGCGCCCGGCCGTCCCCGCCGCCAGCCTGATGACGGTCGACGAGGCCCGCGCCTACGAAGGCGAATACCTGTCCACCCGCCGCGCCTACGGCGGCCTGGAAGGCTTCATCGACCGCCTGATCGGCGAGACCAAGGTCCACGCCGCACCGGACGGCCGCCTGACCCTGATCCGCGACGGCAAGACCACCCTCTGGACCGCAACCGAGCATCCCGACGTCTTCGCGGCGGTCAGCGGTTCGGGCCTGCTGGTCTTCCAGCGCGAGGACGGTCGCGTGGTGCGTTTCTTCTCGCCCATGGGCGAGGCCGCCTTCGAGCGCATCGGATTCCCGCACAAGCCCGCCCTGCTGGCGGTGCTGGCCGCCCTCACCGCCCTGGCCTCGATCATCACCCTGATCGCCGCCGTCACCCGCGACCGTCGCGAGGCGCGCCAGACGCCGACCCAGGCCCGCGCCAGCCTGCTGCAGATCACCCAGGCCGTGCTCTGGCTCGTCGTCCTGGGCAGCATCGGCATCTTCGCCGCCGGAGCCGACGACGTCGCCGCGGTGGTCTATGGCTGGCCCAGCGGCTGGTTGCTCACGGCTTCGGCCTGCGCCCTGGTGGCCACCCTGTTGACCGTCGCCACCCTGGCCATGGCCCCAGTGGTCTGGCGCGGCGGACGGCGCGTGGACAGCTGGACCTCGCTGCGCAAGCTTGGCTACACGATCACCACCCTGATCTTCCTGAGCTTCTCGCTGCTGCTGGCGGCCTGGGGCTTCCTGGAATTCTGGAACACCTGACGCCGGCCCTTCGGCACGCTAGCTGCACCGGCTCCTCCCGAACGAGACCTCGGGGGAGCCGGTCGTGTCAAAACTGGACGTCGCCATCTACGTCGCCGCCGGACTTGTCGCCTGGTTGGCGGCGACCCTGTTCTACGCGGCCTATGGCGGCGGCCTTCTGGAACAGGCCTTCTGGTTCTACGCCTTGAACGCCTTCGCCGTCGCGGCTCTGGCCACCTTCGCCTTCCGGGCCGTGTCGCGGCTGCGGCGCATCCCCCACCAGCGACGAGCCTTTCCGGCCCTGGCCTTCGCCCTCCCCGTTCTGGTCGGCGCCGAACTGGTGATGGCCGATTTCCAGAAGCTGATGTCCGACGACGCCGCCAGCCTGGGTCGCTATGGGGCCTTCATGGCGGTCATGCTGGTTTCGGTGGGCGCGTCAGTCTTCGAGCGTGGACCGCAAAAAGCGCGAGTCTAGCTTCCGCACCACGATCACGATCCGCTCGCGCTCGGCCGGACGGCGCTCGACCAGCAACCGGGCCACCTGTGCGTCGTCGTGAAACGCGTAACCCTTGATGGAGTCCAGCAACGCCTTGGCCAAGTTGTCCAGATCCATCCACGGCGGCTCGCCGACGAACTCCATGCCGATCTCGACCGAGAACTCTCCCCAAGCCGGCCGCGAACCGCGCCAGACCTTGCGGAAGAACTCATAGATCAGCGGCTTGTAGTACTTGGCCTGCGTCGTCAGGCCATCGACCACCAGGGTCAGCTGTCCGTCGGCCTCGCGGGCGCGGACCTTGCCCTGATGAACCCAGCCGTCGTCCATCTTCAGGCTTGCGGCTCGACCTTCACGGCGGTGCCGTAGGCCAGCACCTCGGTGATGCCTTCCATGATCTCGTTGGCGTCGTAGCGCATGGCCAGGATGGCGTTGGCGCCCATCTCGGCTGCGTGGGCCACCAGCAGTTCATAGGCCTCCTTGCGCGCCGCCTCGGCCAAGTCGACATAGATCGACAACTTGCCGCCGAAGATCGACTGGATCGAGCCGCCGATATTGCCGATCACGCTGCGCGAGCGAACCGTGACGCCGCGCACCAAGCCCAAGTGGGCGACGATGCGATAGCCGGGAAGATCGTTGGTGGTGGCGACGAGCATCGGGCTTCTCCGAGTTTGCGACCGTATAGCCGAGCCCTCGGTCCCCCGCCATCCTTCCAGCGCAACGCGCCGCCTCAGACCTCGAACAGCGCCGCCAGCTTCTGGACCGTATTCCAGTTGCGCGTGGTGCCGTTCGGCGCCCGCTTGGTCTTGCGCCAGTCGCGATCCAGCATCGAGTGACCCACATCGTCGGGATAATCGACATACAGTTCCCTGCCCCGCGCCTGGAACGTCTCGGGTCCGGTGATCGCCGCCCGCAGCACCGCCTCGTCGCCCTCGGGCAACGGCGCCTTCAGGAAGTGGACCAGCAAGTGGTTGGGATGGCTCCTGGCCTCCTCCGGATAGGGATTGGCGTCGATGATGGCCCGGATCTCGGCGGGCGTTCGGACCAGGAATTCGGTGCGAACGCCGATCCGGCAATCCAACCCGACCTCCAGCGCTGCTTCCAGCTCGGCGCCGGTCTTGTCGCCGCCCCACAGCAGCAGGTTGCCGCTGGCCAGCAAGGTCTTGGCCTGGTCGAAGCCCAGGTCTTTGGCCAGGCCCAGCAAGTCGTCCTTGAGCACCTTGCGGCCGCCGACGTTGACCCCGCGCAGCAGCGCGACATGGCGGTTTGCCGGGCGGCTCATGGGCGAACTCCGTTCTTCGATTGTTCCCTGCCTAATGCGGCGCGCACCACTTAGCAAGCCGTGAGCGTTGCCCTTGGCCCGTCATGGGTCTAGACCGCCCCCGACCGTTTTTCCGGAGACCCGCCGCATGACTGCAACGCGCAACGAGACCGACACCTTCGGCCCGATCGCCGTCGAGAACGACAAGTACTGGGGCGCCCAGGCCCAGCGCTCGCTCGGCAACTTCAAGATCGGCTGGGAGAAGCAGCCGCTTCCCGTCGTCCGCGCCCTGGGCATCGTCAAGCGCGCAGCCGCCGAAGCCAACCTGTCGCTGGGCAAGCTGGATCCGAAGCTGGCCGACGCCATCGTCGCGGCCGCCAACGAAGTGATCGAAGGCAAGCTGAACGAGCACTTCCCGCTGGTGGTCTGGCAGACCGGCTCGGGCACCCAGTCGAACATGAACGCCAACGAGGTGATCTCGAACCGCGCGATCCAGATGCTGGGCGGCGAGATGGGCAGCAAGAAGCCCGTCCACCCCAACGACCACGTCAACATGAGCCAGTCGTCGAACGACACCTATCCGACGGCGATGCACGTGGCCTGCGCCGAACAGATCGTCCATGACCTCATCCCGGCCCTGAAGCACCTGCACGCGGCCCTGAAGGCCAAGTCGGACGCCTGGGCCAAGATCATCAAGATCGGCCGCACCCACACCCAGGACGCCACCCCGCTGACGCTGGGCCAGGAGTTCGGCGGCTACGCCCAGCAGGTCGCCAACGGCATCGAGCGCATCGAGCAGACCCTGCCGAAACTGATGCAGCTGGCCCAAGGCGGCACCGCCGTCGGCACCGGCCTGAACGCGCCGATCGGTTTCGCCGAGAAGGTGGCCGAGCAGATCGCCTCGATCACCGGCCTGCCCTTCACCACCGCTCCGAACAAGTTCGAGGCGCTGGCCGCCCACGACGCCATGGTCTTCAGCCACGGCGCGATCAACACCGTCGCCGCCAGCCTGTTCAAGATCGCCAACGACATCCGCTTCCTGGGTTCGGGCCCCCGCGCCGGCCTGGGCGAGCTGTCGCTGCCGGAAAACGAGCCGGGCTCGTCGATCATGCCGGGCAAGGTCAACCCGACCCAGTGCGAAGCCCTGACCCAGGTCTGCGTGCAGGTGTTCGGCAACCACGCCGCCGTCACCTTCGCCGGCAGCCAGGGTCACTTCGAGCTGAACGTGTTCAACCCGGTCATGGCCTATAACTTCCTGCAGTCGGTGCGCCTGATGTCGGACGCGGCGATCAGCTTCACCGACAACTGCGTCGTCGGCATCGAGCCCCGCGTCGACAACATCGCAAAGGGCGTCGAAAACAGCCTGATGCTGGTTACGGCCCTGAACGGCAAGCTGGGCTACGACATCTGCGCCAAGATCGCCAAGACGGCCCACAAGAACGGCACCACGCTGCGTGAGGAGGCCGTCGGCGGCGGCTACCTGACCAACGAGGAGTTCGACCAGTACGTCCGCCCCGAGAACATGATCTCGCCGGGCTGATCTTGATCCAGTTGATCCGGATCATCGACGACCTGCCGGACGGCTTGCCCGCCCTCCTCGCCGACGCGGCGAGCGAGGGCGTCGGCAACATGGCGCTGCTGGCCCGGGACTGGGCCGGCGGCGACCAGCGCTTTGACCGCGACGGCGAGGCCCTGCTGGGCGCGCTGCTAGGCGGCGAACTGGCGGGGATCGGCTGCGTTTCGATCGAGGCCTCCGCGGGCGAACCGGCCCTGCGCCTGCGCCGCTTCTACATACGCCCCGCGTTCCGCCGGCAAGGCGTCGGCCGAACCCTCGCCTCCGCCTTGACGCAGGAGGCGCTCGACCAGGTCGACCTGCTGACCGTCAACGCCGGCGCCTCCCCCGCCGCCGCGCCCTTCTGGGAGGCTCAGGGCTTCGTCGCCGACGCGGCCGGTCCCTGGACGCATGTGCTACGCCGGAGCGCGGCCCTTCTAGCGCCGCACCACCACCGTCTTGCCGATAGGGGCGAGCGCCACCAGGGCCAGCTGCAGATCCTTGATGGCGAACGGAATGCCGATGATCGTTATGGCCTCGGCCACGGCGGCGATCAGGTGCGACAGGGCGATGTACCAGCCGCCCAGCACGAACCAGATCACGTTCAGCAAAAAGCCCAGCGCGCCCGTTCCCAGATCGCCCTGACCGTTGACCACATCGCGGGGCACGATCTCCTTGCCGAAGGGCCAGAAGGCGAAGCCGGCTATGCGCCAGGCCGCGCCGGCATAGGGCAGGCCCACGATCGTGATCGCCAGCAGCGCCCCGCCCAGCAGCCACAGACAGCCTGTGATGAAGCCGCCGAAAATGAACCAGAGGATGTTCAGGATAAATCGGATCACGGCCTAGCTTTCCCCCAATTGTGGTACGAGCCTGCTTCGCCCCTCAAAGCGGAAGCCGCCCGTGAAGATCACTCTCGTCGAACCCGGCGCCAGCACCCATCCGGTGGGCGGATCCCTGGTGGTGTTCGAATACGCCAACAGGCTTTCAGCTCTGGGGCACGATGTCACCATCCTATTTCCGGCGTCCACCCGGTTGCGGGATCCTCTGCGCCGGCGGCTGAAGCTGTGGTCGCGCTTTCGGCGCTGGGGACGCACAGGTCAGTGGAAGCCCTCGTGGTTCGCCCTGTCGCCCAAGGTGAAGCTAGTCTGGGCCCGGCGGATCAACGAGCGCTGGGCGCCGGACGGCGACGTGATCGTGGCCACGGTCTCGGAGGTGATCCCGGCCATCGAGCAATTGCCGACCCGGTGCGGCCGCAAGGTCTACTTCGCCCAGATCTGGCGGCCCGAACTGGAGCCCCAGACGGCCAAGGCCTGGCCGCTGATCGTCATCGCCCGGGCCATGGAGGCCGCCGCCCGCGGGCAGGGCTTCTCACCCGTCTACATCCCCAACGGCCTGGAGCACGAGCGTTTCCGGATCGAGACGCCGCTGGCCAAGCGCGATCCGGCCTCGATCTGCCTGCTGTTCAACCGCGCCCCGCACAAGGCGTTCGGCGATGCGGTGGCGGCTCTGGAGCGGGTTCGGGCCCAGGGCCATGCCCTGGACGTGACCGCATTCGGCATCACCGAGCGGCTGCCCGAGGTTCCGGCCTGGATGGCCTACGAGCAGTTGCCGTCCCGGGACCGGCTGCGCGAGATCTACAACGGCGCGGCGATCTTCGTTTCGTCCAGCCTCAACGAGGGCTGGGGCCTGCCGGCGTGCGAGGCCGGGCTAAGCGGCTGCGCCCTGGCGATCACCGACAACCAGGGCCACCGTGAATTCGCCGAGCCCGAGCGCACAGCCCTGCTGAGCCCGCCGGGCGACCCGGACGCCCTGGCCGCCAACATCGTCCGGCTGATCCAGGATCCCGCCCTGCGGGAGCGGCTGAACGCCGAACTGCGGGCCGGACTGGCCGCCTTCACCTGGGACCACGCCGTGTCCGAGATGGCGCGGACGCTGGAGGCGGCGGCAGGGGCCTAGCGGATCAGCTGCCACCGGCGCGCCCAGCGGCCCTTGCCGAACCGGGTGAGCATCAGGAGGTAGAGGCCGGCGTAGACGACCGTCGCCGCGCCGATCCCGGCCAGGACCCAGGGGCCCGGCATCGCCGGCGCGGGCGGCGGCAGCAGCCAGTCGTGCGGCGGAGCGGTCAGTTCCCACCAAAGGCCCGCCGTCCAGGCCAGCGAGAAGGCCAGCACGGCCGGATAACGCAACAGCGGGCTCTTCTGGACCAGCAGCAGGAATTGCAGGAAGGCGACGATGGCGGCGGCCAGCAGGCCCGCGCCGGTCGCCAGCCAGGCGTTGTGGGCCACCGCGCCGATCCGGGTCCCGGCCAGGACCGCGGCCCACAGCGGCGCCCACAGGATGGGACCGAAGGTCAGCAGCAGCAGGACAAAGCCGATCACCACGCCCAGCCCTCCGCCGATCACCTTGCCGGCGGCCTCGCCCGCATGGTGGGCACGGCCGTGGGGATCGCCGCTGGGATTGTCGGGGGTGGTCTCGAGAATGGTGTTCAGACGCGTCGGCGGTCCCTCGGGAGCCGGCGCGATCATGTTGCCCTTGCCGCGCCCCCGCGCCGCCATCAGGCCCTCCGGCTGACCGCGAAGTCGGCCAGGCTCTCCAGGCTCTCGCGCCAGTCGTTGGCGGGGAACTGGGCCAGCGAGGCCTTGGCCTTGTCGGCGTAGGAGGCGGCCAGGTCCAGCGTGGCTTCTAGCGCGCCGGTGCCGACGATCAGCTCGCGAGCGCGACGGAAGTCGGCCTCGGTCTGGTCGCGGCGGCCGATGGCGCGCTCCCAGAACTCAGCTTCGCGGGGACCGGAACGGGCGATAGCCAGCAGCAGCGGCAAGGTGGCCTTGCCTTCGCGGAAGTCGTCGCCGGCGTTCTTGCCCAGGGCCTCGGTCGTGCCGCCGTAGTCCAGGGCGTCGTCGGCCAGCTGGAAGGCCAGGCCCAGGTTCATGCCGTAGTCGCGCAGGGCGGTCGACTTCTCGGCCGGGACGCCTGCCGAGACGCCGCCGGCTTCCGAGGCCGCGGCGAACAGCTCGGCGGTCTTGGCGCCGATGATTTCGAGATACAGAGCCTGCGACAGGTTCAGGTCATGGCTGCGAGTGAGTTGAAGCACTTCGCCTTCGGCGATCACGCGGCTGGCCTTGGCCAGGATCTCCAGCGCCTTCATCGAGTTGGTCTCGACCATGAGCTCGAAAGCCCGGGCGAACAGGAAGTCGCCGACCAGCACGCTCTGCGCCGCGCCCCAGATCAGATGGGCGGCGACCTTGCCGCGGCGCAGCTGGCTGCCGTCGACCACGTCGTCGTGCAGCAGGGTGGCGGTGTGGATGAACTCGACGGCGGCGGCCAGCTTCAGGCAGGCGTCGTTGTCCGACCCGGCCAGACGCGCGGCGGCCACGGTCAGGAGGGGACGCAGGCGCTTGCCGCCGGCGGCGATCAGGTGCTCGGCCAGGGCGGGGATGACCGGCACGTCGCTCTGCATGCGGTCGGTGATGAGGGCGTCGACCCCGGCCATGTCGGCCGCGGCCAGCCGCACGAGACGATCCACCGATCCCGGCTGGCGGGCGACGGTCGCTGCAGCTGCGTCCAAGATACTCTCCCTGGCTGACGCCCGCCGTCCGTCGGCGCGCGCCTCTCGTCCGCGGGCCCGATCAGCCGTTGCGAGCGACAATGGTGGCGGGATAGGTCAGGGTCAAGGCGAGCACAAGGCTTGAAACTTTGCCGTACGAGAAACTGACCGAAGATACCGTGCTCGGAGGGCGTGTCCGACTGCGCCAATCCGCCGCCGGATACCGGGCGGGCATGGATGCGGCGCTTCTGGCGGCGACCTGCGACGCCCAGGCCGGGCAAAGGGTGATCGAGGCCGGTTGCGGGGTCGGGGGCGCGCTTCTGGCCGCCGCGACGCGCCGTCCGGACACGCGATTCGCCGGGGTCGAGCGCGATCCGGCCGCCGCCGCCCTGGCTCGCGAGAACGCCGCGCTCAACGGCCTGGCCGACCGGGTCGAGATCTTCGATGGCGATGTCGAGGCGGGCTTCCGGGCGCTGGACCTGCCCGTGTTCGATGCGGTGATGAGCAACCCGCCGTTCTTCGACGACCCCGGCGCCCTGCGCGCGCCCTCGCCCGCCAAGTCGGGAGCCTGGATGGCCGACGGCGGCCTGGCGGCCTGGACGGCGTTCTGCCTGAAGGCGGTGCGCGAGGGCGGAACGATCACGCTGATCCATCGCGCCGACCGCCTGGCCGACATCCTGGCCCTGCTGGCCCCCAAGGCCGGCTCGTTCCGCATCCGCCCCGTGTCGCCGTTCGCCGACGCGCCGGCCAAGCGGGTGATCGTGCGGGCGGTGAAGACCGGCAAGGCGCCGCTGGTCCTGCTGCCGCCGCTGGTGCTGCATGATCGGGAGGGGGGCAAGCATTCGGTGGAGGCCGAGGCGATCCTTCGAGGGGAAGCGGAGTTGGGGTGGTGATGCGGAGCCCTCCCCCGAGGGGGTGGTCTCCGATATCCCTAATCCGCTCATCCCCGCTAAGGTGGGGATCCAAGCGGGGTTTCGGATGGGGCCGTGCGGTTTGGGCGTTCTCCGCTTCTGACTGATCCTCGGCTTGGGTCCCCGCCTTCGCGGGGATGAGCGGTGGAGAGGGTGCGAGCGCACTTGCCCCCTCCGCGCCTTCGGCGCTCCTCCCCCGGAGGGGGAAGAATGATCC
>JAGHZU010000110.1 GCA_017745235.1 Caulobacter sp.
GGTATGGATACGGCCGGCGGTGTCGACCGTGACCAAACCGCCCGCGCCCGCGAAGCCGCCGCTGCCGCCCACGGCCACGCCAATCGAGGCGCTGACGCCGCCCGAGGCCGCCGCGGCGATCGCGCCGCTCCAGCCGCCGTTGCCGCCGCCGCCGCCCACGCTCTGGGCGAAGATGCCGACCGCCCGGTCGCCGGTGGTGTCGATGTCCACGCCGCTGACGTGGTCGACGGTGACGTCGCCGCCGTTGCTGGCCGCGCCGCCCGTGCCGCCCACCGAGATCGCGCCCGAGGCCGCCCCGACGTCGCCCACCGCCAGGGCCGCCGACACCGTGTAGCCGCCGTCGCCGCCGCCGCCGCCCACGCTCTGGGCGAACACGCCGCGCGAGTCGTCGCCCTTGGTGATCAGGGTCCCGTCGGCCGTGACGTGGACGATCCCGCCGTTGCCGCCGCCGCCGCCCGAGCCGCCGATCCCGATGCTGACCGCGCCGTAGACGCCGATCGCCCCGCCGGCCCCGAAGCCGCCGTTGCCGCCGCCGCCGCCCACGCTCTGGGCGTAGAGGGCCGAGGCGCGGTCGCCGCCGGTCTCGATCCGGCCGGTGTTGATCACCGTGACGTCGCCGCCCTTGCTGCC
>JAGHZU010000111.1 GCA_017745235.1 Caulobacter sp.
CCACCGCGACATGCTGCGGGCCACCGGCCTGCCGCTGCGCTTCGTGTTCCTGCACGGCGAAATGGCGCTGATCGCCGCGCGGATGGGCGAACGCAGCGGCCACTACATGCCGGTATCACTGCTGCAGAGCCAGTTCGACACCCTCGAGGATCCGCGTGGCGAGCCGGACGTCGATGTCGTGCCGGTGGAGCTGGCGCCAGCCGCGCAACTGCAGCGCGCGCTGGGGCTGGTCGGACGCGACTAGGACTCCACGGGCCGGGGCTGGCCGGCCAGCCAGCCGCGTGCGACCGCCTCGGCCTGCACCCGCAGTTCCGGCACCGCGATGCTCTCCCAGGCTTCGCCGATGCGCAGGCTGCCCACCACGCGCAGGTCGTCCTGCGCATGGCCCTGCGCGTCGAGCAGGCGGCCTTGCGCATCGCTGGCCAGGCCGATGCCGTGCGCGCCGCGCCGGGCGTGGCCGTCGCCGAGCAGCTGTTCCAGCAGCGGATTGCGCATGGCCTGCACGCGCATCTCCACGCCGGTGGCGTTGACCACGTGTTCGACGTCCAGCGCCAGCGTGCGGCGCCCGCGGGTATGCGCGGTGAGCTGTACGCAACGCTGCCCCGCCACCGCCATGTCCAGTCGCGCCGCGTGCAGG
>JAGHZU010000112.1 GCA_017745235.1 Caulobacter sp.
CCTCGCCGTTGCGATCGTCGGCAATCCGACCAAGGTCTACGATGGGAATACCAACGCCACGCTGGCCAGCGTGAACTTCGACCTGACGGGGTTCGTCGCCGGCGAGGGAGCAACGGTGACGCAGACCTCGGGCGTCTACGCCGCGAAGGACGTCGGCAGCCGCGTGGTCACCGCGTCGCTCAACTCGGCCGACTTCACCGCGAACAGCGGCACGCTGCTGTCCAACTACGTCCTGCCGACCTCGGCAACCGGGATGGGCGCGATCACGCGGGCGATGCTGACTGCGGCGATCATCGGCGATCCGACCAAGACCTATGACGGCACCGATGCAGCGATGCTGGCGAGCGCCAACTACAGCCTGACGGGCTTCGTTGCAGGCGAAGGGGCATCGATCACCGAGATCGTGGGCACGTACGACAGCGCGAATGCGGGCGACCGAACCGTGACAGCGAACCTCACGGCGAGCGATTTTGCCGCAGACGGCGGAACCTTGCTGTCCAACTACAGCCTGCCCACCGTCGCCACAGGCGCAGGCACCATCGATCAGGCGATCCTGACCGCGGCGATCGTCGGCAACCCCACGAAGACGTATGACGGTAGCACGGCGGCCACGCTGTCACCCGTCAACTACACTC
>JAGHZU010000113.1 GCA_017745235.1 Caulobacter sp.
TTCATGGACATGCAACTCCTGCCCAAATATGCGGGCGGGGCCGAAGGCGGCACGGGGGTTAGTATCGATCCGGCGCGTGCCCAGAACCTCGGCGTCCGTACGGTTGAAGCGCGGGCCGGGACGTTGGGCTCAGCAATCAGGGCTACCGGCACGATCGAATTCAACCAGCGGGACATCGCTATCGTGCAGGCGCGCAGCGGCGGCTTCGTAAGCGGTGTCTATGCCAGAGCGCCGGGAGATGTCATCGACGCGGGCGCCCCGCTCGCGGACTTGCTCGTCCCCGAATGGGCCGGCGCCCAGGCCGAATATCTCGCGGTCCGCGAGACGGACGACCCCAATCTCTTGAGCGCCGCGCGGCAGCGGCTGGCGCTGCTCGGCATGCCCGCTGGAACCATCGCGGCGGTTGAACGCAATGGCCGCCCGAGCAATGTCATCACTATCTCCAGCCCGAGCGGTGGTGTCATCAAGACGCTATCGGTGCGGGCAGGGATGACCCTCGCCGCCGGCCAAACGCTCGCGGAGGTGAACGGCCTCGACACTGTCTGGCTAAATGCCGCCATACCCGAGGCGCTGGCCGGGCAAATTCGGCCAAGGCAGAGCGCAACGGCGACGATTGCCGGCTTTCCAGGCG
>JAGHZU010000114.1 GCA_017745235.1 Caulobacter sp.
AGACAGGCCTCCCAGCGCGCGTCGTCGGTGGTGGGGTATTGGGAAGCGGTCATGGGATGGTCTCCTTTCGTGAGAAGGAGCATGCGCGCCATGACCTGGGGCGTCATTCCGATGCTTGCTGTCCCGTAGCGGGGCCGCAGATCAAGTCGACCATGACCGGGATCGTCGCCTCCAGCTGCTCGCGCGTCTCGCCGGCCCGGGCGCGCACTGACAGGGCGTTCATCATCATGCTGGCCACCCGCCCCAGGGCGATGGCGTCGGCGGCGGCCGGAAGCTCGCCCCTAGCCTGGCGGCGCACCAGCAGGCCTTCCACCCCCCGGTCCAGCTCGTGCAGGCCGTCGGCCACGATCTGGCGCACCTCGTCGTCGACCAGCGCCTGGCCCAGGCCCGCGCTGGCGAGGAAGCAGCCCCGCCCGCCCACGTCGTCCGATAGATAGAAGCCCAGGGCCGTCCGGTAGATCCGGGTCAGGATGTCGCGCAGCGAGCCGCCGCCCCGGAACGCCTCGGTCATCGAGGCGCGCGAGCGGTCCATATAGGCGTCGAGCGCGGTCTTGAAGAGCGCCTGCTTGTCACCGAACGCCCCATAGAGGCTGGGCCGGTTCATGCCGGTGGCGGCGGCCCTGTCTC
>JAGHZU010000115.1 GCA_017745235.1 Caulobacter sp.
GGGGATGGTTCTCGAACATTTTGGCCGCCTCTTCGTGAGTGTCGGCCTCGACCACCACATAGCCGGCCACCCTGTTGCGGATGTCGGTGACGCCGTCCTTGCCGGTCTTCTTGGTCTTGCCCAGCGGGCCGCCGGTCACCAGCACGGACTCGGCGTGGTCGGTCATCCACTGGCTCCAGGCGGCCATGCCCCGCTCGATCTCCGTCGGATCCATCGCGCTCGGGTCCACCGGGGTGTCGGAGCCCATATAAAGGGCCAGAAAGATCGCCATCGTCGTCTCTCCACCAAAGGGCCGGGATCGGCCGGGGCGAGCATAGCCCGCCCCCGTGTCAGGACTACCCCCGGCGCTGCAAGAGCACCTCGGCCACCTGCACCGCATTCAGGGCCGCGCCCTTGCGCAGGTTGTCGGCGCTGACGAACAGGGCCAGGCCGTGCTGGACGGTCGGGTCGACCCGCACGCGGCCCACGAACACCGGGTCCTGGCCGGTGGCCTCCAGCGGGTTCGGCAGGGCCGTCACCACCACGCCGGGCGCGTCGTTCAGCAACTCGACCGCGGCCTGCGGCGACAGCGGCCGGTCGAACTCGGCGTTGATCGACAGCGAGTGGCCCGAATAGACC
>JAGHZU010000116.1 GCA_017745235.1 Caulobacter sp.
GCGCTCCGCAGCCCTTTCCACATCCTCAGCGGCCTGCCGCGTGAGGCGGAGACGTCATGCCCTCACAGACCCTTCAACACCTCGTCCACCCACGCCGGCACGACTTCGGTCGCCGGCCCATAGCGGCGCTCGTCGAAGGCACGGGCGTTGTCGGAGGGTTCCAGGTTCAGTTCGCAGGTGCGCATGCCGAGGCGCCGGGCCTGGGCCACGAAGCCGGCCGCCGGATAGACCGCGCCCGAAGTGCCGATCGACACGAAAAGGTCGGACTCCTCCAAAGCCTCCTGGATGCCGTGCAGGAACAGCGGCTCCTCGCCGAACCACACCACGTGCGGGCGGGTCGTCCCCGTCAGGCCGCAGCGGAGGCAGGCGGTGTCGCCGCTCAGCGGGCCGGCGTCGGGCCACTTGGCCTCGCAGGCATGGCAGCGGGTGACCCGCAGCTCGCCGTGCATGTGGACCACGTCGACGCAGCCGCCCTGCTCGTGCAGGTCGTCGACGTTCTGGGTGCACAGGAACAGGCGCCCGCCCTTGGCCGCCAGGCCTTGCTGCAGCCGGGCCAACGCCGCGTGCGCCGCATTGGGCGTCGCGCCCGCCAGGTTGGCCCGCCGGGCGTTGTAG
>JAGHZU010000117.1 GCA_017745235.1 Caulobacter sp.
GCGGCAAGGCGCCCAACTTCGACGCCGCCGGCGTGCAGGCCGCCAGCGAAGTGCTGGCCAAGGCCGGCTTGCCGGCGCGGCTGATGATCGACGCCAGCCACGCCAACAGCGGCAAGAATCCGGACAACCAGCCGGCCGTGGTCGACGACATCGCCCGCCAGGTCGAGGGCGGCGATGCGCGCATCATCGGCGTGATGGTGGAGAGCCACCTCGTCGGCGGCCGCCAGGACCTGGTCGATGGCTGCACGCTCACCTACGGCCAGAGCATCACCGACGGCTGCCTGGACTGGGAGCGTTCGGTGGCCGTGCTCGAGCGGCTGGCGCAGGCGGTGCGTGCACGGCGCGCACAGGCCAGCACGGGCGTCGCGGCCTGAGTTCTCCCTGCCGCCGGCACGCGCGCGTTTCTGCGCAGTGCGCGGCGCCGGCATTCGCGGTAGCGTGCAGGCGCCCCTGCTGCAGGAAGGTCGCCGGCCATGGAAGCACGCACGTGGACGTTCGCAACGGCACGAGAGGTCCGGCGCGGATGGGCCGGATGGCTGCGGTCCTGGCGCGGCCGGCCGCGCTGGATGCGGCGCACCGCATGGGCCGTGCCCGCGGTCTATGCCGTGTACCTC
>JAGHZU010000118.1 GCA_017745235.1 Caulobacter sp.
GCCTGATGGCGACGTCCATGGCCTCGCCGATCGTCAGGTCGAAGGGCTGGCCCACGGCGACGTCGCGCATGGACTGCTCGCCGGCGAAGGCGGGGCGGCCGCCGGCCGTCTCCATCACCGCCAGCGCGCCGGAGGGCAGGGGCTTGCCCAGGCCGACACCCGGCTTGTTCTCCAGGCGCAGCACGACTTCGGTCGCGGGCAGGTTCTCGGGAGCGTCGCCGTAATCGTCGTAGGTGCTCATCGTGAGCACGTAGAGCCGCTGGAAGGCGACGGCCTTCTGGTCGAGGAAGGCCACCTGCTTGGTCTGCCGCGCGGCCACGCTGACAGGCTCGGGCAGGGTGTACAGCTTGTAGTCGCCCAGCTCGGACTGCTCGGCCAGCTTGGCCCGGCTGCCGGTGACGACGACGTCCTCGGCGACGACGCCCCGCGCCATCGCCATCATAGGAGCGGAAGGCGGCGGCGGCGGCGGAGGCGGGGGCGGTGGAGGCGGCGGAGCCCGCCCGTGGGTGGTGGTGTCCATCGGCCAGCAATCGCGCCGGACCGGCTTGCCGCGGCCGCGGTCGACATCGACCGGTTCGCGGGCCAGCTTGCCGGCCACGGTCTGGGTC
>JAGHZU010000119.1 GCA_017745235.1 Caulobacter sp.
CCGTCGCCGCCACCGACGAGGTGATGGCGCACTGGGCCGGGCTGGGCTACTACGCCCGCGCACGCAACCTGCACGCCGCCGCGAAGCTGTGCGTCGAACACCATGGCGGCGCCCTGCCGCGCGACTTCGAGGCCCTGCACGCGCTGCCCGGAATCGGCCGCAGCACCGCCGCGGCAATCCTCTCGCAGGCCCACGGCGACCGCTTCCCGATCCTGGACGGCAACGTCAAGCGGACCCTGGCGCGATGGCACGGCGTGAGCGGCTGGCCGGGCACACCCGCGGTCGAGAAACAGCTGTGGACGCTGGCCGAATCGCTGGTAGCCGGGGTGCCTGAGGGGCGCATGGCCGACTACACCCAGGCGCAGATGGATTTCGGTGCGACCCTGTGCACGCGTGCCCGTCCCGCCTGCCTGCACTGCCCCGTGTACGAGGGTTGCGTCGCGCTGCGCGACGGGCGGGTCGACGCGCTGCCGACACCGCGCCCGTGCAAGATCCTGCCCGAGCGCGAAGCGGTCGCCCTGCTGCTGGAAAACACGCGCGGCGAACTGCTGCTGCAACGTCGTCCGCCCACCGGCATCCGGGCTGGGCTACTACGCCCGCGCACGCAACC
>JAGHZU010000011.1 GCA_017745235.1 Caulobacter sp.
CCCAACCGCCCTCAGGCAGCCCAACCGTTTAACGCCCGTCGTCGGCGGAGGCGGCTATCTATCCAACCTCGAATTCCGTGTCAAATCGTTTTTTCAAAACGACCCAACTTCCCAAATCCCAGCCCCGACAAGCAAGACCAAAATCCAGTAGGCAACCCTCTAAAAGAAAGCCACCAATCCAGTCAAGTGATTTTCGAGAAGAAAATCGAGACCAGATTTTGAAGCTGAACTTTAGAATTCTTGCGAACCCTTAGATCCAACTTCAAGGAGCGGCGCTTCTAATGAAGCAGAAGCCCCAGGTCAACCGAGCTTTTCACTTTTATTCTTGATCTGGCCATGGCCGCTTCGAAGAACAAAAGCCCAGCGACGAAGCCCTTGAAGACAGGATCTTCGCAAATTCGTCACCGACTCGATTGAGGCTGCGGAACCTAGCTATCCGCCTTTCCCTTTGCAAGGCCCGAAAGCCTTGTTTCCAGTCCGGCGAGGCGCGGCCCCGAAGCGAGGGCGGCTTTTAGGAGCCGGCTCGCGGAGTCGCAACGGCAAAACGCCCCCCCACCGAGATCTCCTGTGCGCGGTTCTGTGCATGGAATCGTCGCCCGGCGCGCGAGTGACGCTTGCGCCCCGCCCCGCCCTGCCTCCATAGACCTCTTATAAGGAGGCCACGCGCCCATGTTGTCTCAGAAGGCCCGCTACGCTCTGCGGGCGATGATCGAGTTGGCTCGCGAGAGCGGACAGGTGACGGCCGGCGAACTGGCCGAGCGGGCGGACGCGCCGCGCAAGTTCCTGGAAGCCATCCTGCTGACCCTGGCCCGGCAAGGCCTGGTGACCAGCCGGCGCGGCAAGTTCGGCGGCTATCACCTGGGACGCGCGGCCGAGGAGATCAGCTTCGCCGAGATCATCCGCCTGGTGGACGGCCCCCTGGCCCTGACCCCTTGCGTCAGCCGCACGGCTTTCCGGCGCTGCGAGGATTGCCGGGACCTGGCCACCTGCGCCCTGCGCGAGGCCCTGCTGCGCGCCCGCGACGCCACGGCCGCCGTTCTCGAAGGCTACAGCCTGGCCGACGCAGTCGCCGGCGGCGGCGCGGAACTGCTGGAAGACGCGCCGGCTGGCTGAGCCGAAGCGCCCCCACCGACCGGCCCCTATAGAGCGGGGCGCGTCTCTATAGGGCGGAGACGCCCCCTTCTGCAGGATCAGCCCGCCGCGATATAGGCCTTGAGCCCGTCGGCCTCGGCCTCGGCCTCGCGGATCTTGTACTTCACCAGATCGCCGATCGAGACGATGCCGGCCAGGCGCTTGCCCTTGCAGACGGGCAGGTGGCGGATCCGGCGGTCGGTCATGCGCGACAGCAGGGCGTCGATCGTTTCCTCAGGCTGGGCGAAGACCACGTCGCGGGTCATGCAGGTGGAGATCGGCCGCGTCAGCGCCACGGCGCCCTCCTTGGCGATGATCCTGACGATGTCGCGTTCGGACAGTATGCCCGCGATCGTCTCGTCGTCTTCGAGCACCACCATCGCACCGACCTTGCGGCTGTGAAGCAGCGCTGCGGCTGCGCCCACCGTCTCCTGGGGCGAGGCGGTGAAGACCAGATCGCCCTTGTCCTTCAGGATCTGAGAAACCAGCAAAGCTCCATCCTCCCTGACAGTCTGTTTGACCGAGGGTCTCGCAAAGCGCTCCCAGGATCAATGGGCGATCCTCGGGTCGCTAATTGTCGCAGTTCCCCATGCCGCCCCGGAGAACCTGCCGCGCTTAACCAAATCGCGAGACCTTGGGCGTAGATCCAACACTGTCGGATTTTGGCACAGAGGTTGCTTAACAGCCTGGGTGTCGGTGTTCCTCGGGGTCCATCATGGCTGCTGATAAGAAGAAACTGCCGAGCGGCGGCCGTATGGGCATTGGTTGCCCAGCGGTTTTGGCCTCGCTGGCGCTCGGCGCGGGCCTGGCCCAGGCGCAGACGATGGACGCCAACTCCGCCTCGTTCAACGCGGGCTACGGTCGGGTGGCCGGGCAAGAGAACCACGTCGTCCAGTATTCGACCCGCGACGCCAACGGCAATCGGGTGATCGTCGACGGCATGATGCTGACCGGCTCGGACCAGAGCGTCTATTCCAGCGGCCGCTCATCGGGTTCGCTGGACGCCTATGCGGGCGTCGGCGGCCTGGGCGGCTACGGCGGGGCCACCGCCATCGGCAACAACCTGACGGTCATCACCCAGGGCAACAACAACACCGTGATCGTCAACTCCAGCCAGATCAACAACGGCAATGTCTCGGCCGGGACGAACGTGAACACCGGAGGGGTCGGCAATGGCCGCTAAGCGCCTTTCCATGCTGCTGGCCAGCGCCGCCCTGGCGCTGAGCGCCTGCGGCAGCGTGCCCACGCCCATGGCCAACGGCAACTACGCCACGCCGATCGGCTCGGCGCCGGTCACCGCCAATCCCACGCCCTACACCGCCGGCCTGGTCTGCCTGGCGCAGTACGCCCGCACCAACCACATCGTGGCCCCGCGCGTGGCCATCGGCCGCATCGCCGACTACACCGGCAAGGAAGAATCCGACGGCTCGGGTCGCAAGGTCACCCAGGGCGCCTCGCTGTTGGCCATGACCGCCTTCGCCAAGGCCGGCATGCCGATGGTCGAGCGCTTCGACACCTCGGTGTCGGAGTACGAGCTGAAATACGCCAACAACAAGCTGATCTCCGACAACCCCAAGCCGGGCGCCGACGCGCCCGCCGAGTACCGCCGCATCCTGGCAGGCCAGGTGCCGGGGTCGGACTTCTACGTGGCCGGCGGCATCACCGAGCTGAACTACAATATCCGCTCGGTCGGGGCCGACATCTATGCCGGCGACAAGGACACCGACGGGCTGAAAGGCAACTTCCGTCGCCGGGTGTTCGTAATGAACATCGCGCTGGACCTGCGCCTGATCAACACGCGCACGCTGGAAGTGGTGGACGTCATCTCCTACCAGAAGCAGGTCGTCGGCCGCGAGATCAGCGCCGGCGTGTTCGACTTCCTGAACGGCAACATCTTTGACATCTCGGCCGGTCGCGGCGCCCTGGAACCCGTGCAACTGGCGGTGCGCTCGCTGATCGAGCGGGCCACCATCGAGATGAGCGCCAACCTCTACGGCATGCCCGGCCCGCAAAGCTGCCTGCAGTACGACCCTTACGCAGCCAACACCGTGGGCGCCACCGGGGCCTTCGTGCCGGCCTACAACAACCTGGGAACAAACAATGCGCAGACCCGCGAAGACCCGTCTCGCTGGAACGATCGCAGCGATCCCAATGTGCGCAATGCTGGTCGGGGCCGCTACTAGCCAGACGCTTCCCAGCGCTTTCCAGAACGACCAGACCAACATCGGGGCGGTTACAGCCGAGCAGACCCTCGACGTGGTCACCGCGGACGAGGGCGTGGCGGCCGCGTCGACCGCGGGCGGCAACACCGTAGGCTTCACGGTGAACGGCGCGGATGGCGCCGCAACGTCGAACCAGACGAACCAAGGCCCCATCTACGCCCACACGGTCGTCGACGCCTCCGGTTCGCTCGGCGATTCCAGCAACATCACCACGACCGCCGTGGGCAACAGCAACACGGCGACGGCGGCCTACGGCACGCTCAGCGCCTTCATGGTGCAGACCAACTACGGCTCGACCACCGCCCGCGGCCAGATCGAGGCCGCCGACGCCGTGGCCGGCGACGTGATCGAAAGCACCATGGCGGCGGGCAACAGCCAGGGCCTGCTGATGGTCAACGGTTCGATGGGCGCGCGGGTCAGCCAGAACAACCAGGGCGACGTGCTGGCCGACGGCGGCGCGGTGATCAAGTACGTGGCCGGCACGGCCGTGGTCGCGGGGACCGCAGCCGGCAACAACATCGACCTGACCGGCGCCAACGCCTCGGCGGCCCGGGTGATCACCGACCAGAACAACGGCGCCGCCAGCGTCACCGCCGCCAAGTTCACGGCCTACGGCAACAGCTACCTGACGACGACGGCGGCCACCGCCTCGGGCAATAATCTCAACGCCTCCAACCAGGGCACCCTGCTGGACGTGACCTCGCACCAGTACAACACCGCCTATGTGCGGGCCCAGGCCGAGGAGAGCTCGTACCAGTTCGGCGGCGCCCAGGCGACGGCTTACGGCGTGGGCAACTCGGCCATGGCGGCCAACTACAACGGCCCGGGCCTGGTGCTCGACAACGTCCAGGTCAACGACGGGGGCGGGGTCGAGGTCATCGCCAGCTTCACCGGCGACACGGGCTACGACGGGGGCGCCAACGCCACGGCCATCGGCAACGCGGTCAGCGGCTACGCCTGCAACCAGTGCAGCGGCAACATGAGCGCCAACAACAGCCAGTCCAACAACGTCGACGTCAGCGCGCGCTCCACGGTGAGCGTCACCAACAGCGGCCGCTCGATCACGGGCATCGCCACGGCGACCGGCAACAACGCCACCTTCTCGGTGACCGGACGCTAGCGCCGCGCGCGACCTCCCCACTGCGCCACCTTGGTCAACAGGTCGCGAGGGGTGATCGGCTTGGCGATGTGGTCGTTCATGCCGGCGACGCGATAGCCTTCGACCTGGTCGGCCAGGACATTGGCGCTGAGGGCCAGGATGGGCACGCGGGCGGCCTCGCCCGGCAAGGCGCGGATGGCGCAGGTGGCGGCCACGCCATCCAGGACCGGCATTCGCACGTCCATCAGCACCAGATCGTAGTCGCCGGCCGCGACCGCCGCCACCGCCTGGGCCCCGTCCGCCGCCACATCGACGGCGCATCCCGCCGCCTCCAGGATCACGCTGACCAATTCGCGATTGGCGGCGTTGTCGTCGGCCACCAGCACTCGCGCGGTCGGCGCCGGGGTGCGTTGGGGCGCCAGCTCGGCTTCGCCCACTTCACCCTCGGCGACCGGGAACGGCAACACGCACCAGAAGCGCGAGCCCGCGCCCAGGCGGCTGGAGACCCCCACCTCCCCGCCCATGGCCTCGGCTAGGCGCTTGGTGATCGGCAGCCCCAGGCCCGTGCCGCCGAACCGGCGGGTGACGCTGGCGTCGGCCTGGGTGAAGCGCTCGAAGACGCGGTCCATCTTGCCCTCGGGCACGCCCACGCCGGTGTCGGTGACCGACAGCTCCACCCAAGCCGCCGCACCCGCGCGCTCCAGCCGGCGGGCGGCCAGGGTCACGGAACCTTCCGCCGTGAACTTCACCGCGTTGCTGAGCAGGTTCAGCAGGATCTGACGCAAACGCTCGGGGTCGCCCATCAGCCAGGCGGGGATGGTGGGATCCAAGGTCTTGCGCAGGGTCAGATCCTTGGCCCCCGCCTGCACCTCCACGATGCCGAGGGCCTGATCCAGCACCTGGGCCAGATGGAAGGGACGCGCCTCCAGCTCAACCCCGCCCGCCTCCAGCTTGGAGAAATCCAGCACATCGTTCAGCGTCGACATCAGCGCCCGGCCGGCGTCCTCCACCCGAGACAGGTAGCGGGCTTGGACGGCGTTCAGGGACGTGTCGCGCAAGAGGCCGGCAAAGCCCAGCACGCTGGTCAGGGGCGTGCGCAGCTCGTGGCTCATGTTCGCCAGGAAGGCTTCCTGCGAATGCATGGCCTCCTCGGCCTTGGCGCGAGCGTCCGCCAGCTCCAGCCGCGCCTCGACCTCGTCGGTCATGTCGGCCTGGCTGAGCAGGACGCTGACCTCGCCGGTCACCGGATCGGGCGTTCGGCGCGCGACCAGGCTGTGCCACAGAATGCGCCCCCCCACCCGCACGCGGCATGAACCGGTCCAGGCGCCCTCGGCCAGGGTCCGGCGCCAGATGCGCTCGGCCTCGGCGCGTTCGACGAAGGCTTCGCCGAAACGGGTGAGCCCGGGAAAGGCCGCCCGATGGCTGGGGTTGTCGAACAGCATCCGCCCCTGGGCGTCGAAAGTGGCCACCAGCAACGGCGTGTGGCGCAGGGCCTCCACCGCCCGGTTCTCCTCAGGCTCAACGTCGGCATGGGCGGCTTCGAACAGCATCGCCGCCCGCCCGTCCGACAGGAGGATCGCCGAGATCGTGGTCGAGACCCGGACCGGCGCGCCCAAGGGATAGAAGGTCCAGATGTCCTCGACCGTCTCGCCCTGGTCCAGGCGCCGGCGCAGGGCTTCCATCCGGGTGCGCACCGACGCCGACTGGTCGGAGAAGTCGCGCGCCAGAAGTTCGGCCAGGCGCGCCGCCCCCCACAGCTCCACGGCGGCCGGGTTGGCGTAGACCTTGCGCTTGCGGGCGTCGTCGAACACCCAGACCGGCCGCTTCAGACGGTCGAAACCCGCCGTATCGAACGGCAGGCCGACAGGCGCGGCGGTGAATGGCGGCGAAGACATCGGCTCCTGGCGGTTGCGAGCGGCGGCTCGTTCGGAACTCCTAATTAGTCGAACAAGGCTCAAAATTGACGTGCGCTTGCACGGACCTAATGTCGCATGACCGACAAAAGCGGACACCGAACGCCGCACGCGCGCCTTGCTTGCGCCACGCCCCGCGGCCAAGGTGCGGACTCGAAACAGCCTCGTTTTCAAGGTCGCACATGATCCGTGTCTCGCGCCTGGCGCTCGTTCTCTCCGCCGGGCTCAGCCTCTCCGCCTGCGCGACTCTGTCTCACCTCAAACCCGGCTCGCACCGGGACAAGGCCGCTCCCGTCGCATCGCCGGCCGACGCTTCCGCGCCGAAAAAGGGCCAGGCCCCGATCCCGTCGCCCGCGCCCGCATCCCCGACCGGCGGCCCTACGATCGACGCGGTAAAACCCGGCCAGTGGCCCCAGGCCGTCTCGGACGTTGCGCCCGACCCCCGCGTGCGCTTTGGCGTGCTGTCCAACGGGATGCGCTACGCCATCCAGAAGAACGCCACCCCGCCCGGCCAGGCCGCGTTGCGGCTGTGGTTCGACGCCGGCTCGCTGGACGAAACCGACGAACAGCAGGGCCTGGCCCACTTCCTCGAGCACATGGCCTTCAATGGCTCCAAGAACGTGCCCGAAGGCGAGATGACCAAGATCCTCGAACGTCATGGCCTGGCCTTCGGGGCCGACACCAACGCCTCGACCAGCTTCAGCGAGACCACCTATCAGCTGGACCTGCCCAAGACCGACGAGAGCACGGTCGACAGCTCGCTGATGCTGCTGCGGGAGGCCGCGGGCGAGCTGACCATCGCCCCCGACGCTGTCGATCGCGAGCGTGGCGTGGTTCTGTCGGAGGAGCGCACGCGCGACACCCCGGCCTACCGCGTGTTCACCAACACCTTCGCATTCCAGCTGAAGGGCCAGCGGCCGCCCCAGCGCCTGCCGATCGGCAAGACCGAGATCCTGCGCAGCGCGCCGGCCCAGCGCATCCGTGACTTCTACGAAGCCTGGTACAGGCCCGAGAACGCAGTGATCGTGGCCGTGGGCGACTTCGACGTCGACGCGATGGAGGCCAAGATCAAGGCCCGCTTCGGCGACTGGCAGCCCCAGGGACCGGCCGGCCAACGCCCCGCCCTGGGCGAGGTGGCCAAGCGCGGCCTGACGGGCCAGGTGCTGGTCGAACCCGGCGCCCAGCTGTCGGTGCAAATGGCCTGGGTCGGCCCGCCGGACCTGGAGCTGGAAACCCGCGCCAAGGACGCCGACGAACTGGTCAAGGCCCTGGGCTTTGCGGTGCTGAACCGCCGCCTGCAGGTGCTGGCCCGCTCACCCGAGCCCCCCTTCACCGTCGCGGTGGCCTTGCAGAACGACCAGGAGCACACGGCCCAGATCACCAGCCTGGCGGCCACCGCCCAGCCCGGCCGCTGGCGCGAGGCCCTCACCGCCCTGGAGCAGGAACAGCGCCGTATCATGCTGTATGGCGTGCGGCAGGACGAACTCGACCGCGAGATCGCGGCCATGCGCGCCGGCTTCGTGGCCGCCGCCGCGGGCGAGGCCACGCAGCGCACCACGGCCCTGGCCTCGGCCATCGTCGCCACCCTCGGCGACAAGGAGATCGTCACCAGCCCCTCGCAGAACCTGGCGGTCTTCGACGAGGCGACCAAGGACCTCAAGGCCGATCGCGTTTCGGCGCGTCTGAAGGCGGCCTTCGTCGGCAACGGCCCGCTCATCACCGTTCCCACGCCCGTCGCGATCGAGGGCGGCGAGCAGGCGGTGACCGACGCCTACGTCCAGTCGGCCAAGACGGCCGTCTCGGCGCCGCAGGCCCCAGCCACCATCAACTGGCCCTACGCCAGCTTCGGCCCGGCCGGCACGGTGGTCGAACAGAAGGAGGTCTCCGACCTCGACACCGTCTTCGTCCGCTTCGCCAACGGCGTGCGCCTGACGGTCAAGCCGACCAAGTTCCGCGACGACCAGATCCTGGTGAAGGCTCGCATGGGCCACGGCCTGCTCGATCTGCCGTCCAACGCCCAGAGCCCGTTGTGGAGCGGCTCGGCCTATATCGAGGGCGGCCTCAAGCAGATCAGCGCCCAGGACATGGACCGCGTGCTGAACGGCAAGGTCTGGAACGCCAACCTCGCGGTCGAGGACGACGCCTTCAACCTGTCGGGCCGGACTCGTCCCGAGGACCTGGCCACGGAAATGCAGGTGCTGGCGGCCTACGCCAGCGACGGCGGCTGGCGCCCCGAGGCCTTCGCCCGCATCAAGACCTATTACAGCGCGATCCACGACCAGATGGAGAGCACCAGCGGCGGAGTGTTGGGCCGCGACCTGGGCGGCCTGATGCACGACGGCGACGGCCGCTGGACCTTCCCCACGCGCGAGCAGATCGCCGCCTCGTCCTTGGATCAGCTGAAGGCGGCCGTCTCGGGCCCGCTGTCGACCGACTCCATCGAGGTGGTCATGGTCGGCGACATCACCGTGGACAAGGCCATCGCCGCCGTGGCCGACACCTTCGGCGCCCTGCCCGCGCGTCCTGACGTTCCGGTTCCGGCCGGCGCCAACCAGGTGGGCTTCCCTGCTCCGTCCAAGGTTCCGGTCGTCCGCTACCACAAGGGCCGCGCCGACCAGGGCCAGCTGTTCATGGCCTGGCGCACCAACGACCTGTTCGCCAATCTGCAGAAGGCCCGCAACACCCAGATCCTGGCCCAGGTGATGCAGCTGCGGTTGACCGAGGAACTGCGCGAGAAGCAAGGCGCCAGCTATTCGCCCTCTGCGTCGTCCACCGCCAGCGTGGTGTTCGACAAATGGGGCTACCTGGCCGTCAGCGTCGAGGTTCCGCCTGAAAAGATGGACGGGGTCATCGCCAGCATCCGCCAGATCGCCGCCGACCTGCGCGACAAGCCGGTCACGGCCGACGAGCTGGACCGCGCCAAGAAGCCGCGCGTCGACCAGATCGAGAAGGCGCGCGAAACCAACGAATACTGGCTGGGGGTGCTGTCAGGCGCACAGGCTGACCCGCGCCTGCTGGACGCCACCCGCTCGGTGCTGCCCGGCCTGCAACGCGTCAGCGCCGCCGACGTCCAGGCCGCCGCCCGCGAGTTCCTGGGCGACGACAAGTCCTGGACCATGCTGGTCAAGCCGCAAGGGAAGTGATGGAAGCCTCCCCTGAGGGGGAGGCCCCAAGGGTCCTAGTAGACGACCCCGCCGACGCCGCCATCCAGGCTCAGGCTCATGCCCGACATGCTGGACTCGCGCACCGTCTCCTCGCGATAGGCGGTGTACTTCTCGGTCGTGAGGATCGTCAGCACCTTCACGCCGGCGCCGTAGCGGCGAAGCAGCGAACGCTCGTTGCAGTCGCGGGCCGGCTTTTGCGGCCGGCAAGCCACCGTGCCGCCCTGGGCGCCGGGGCTGTAGTACAGCGCCTGGTTCTTGGCGCAGACATAGGTCTCGCCACCGAAATTGGCGTCGCTGATCCCCTCGTAGCCGCCGATGACGTACTGCATGCGCGAGCCGGCGATGCAGCGATAGAGCTCGCCGTCATAGGCTCCGTCGATGTCGCGGTCGGGCGTGACCTGCGAGGCCGGGTGCGGCACGTCCTTGTCGTCCAGGCAGACGGCCCGGATGATCACGCGCTTGAAACGGGTGCGCGTGGCTTCGTACGCTTGGCGACGACGGGCCTCGCCGCCCTCCACGTTCAGGCCTTGGATGTAGCCGGTCGAGATCGGGCCGGAATAGTAGCCCCCGTGCGCGCCGCCGCCGTAATAGACCGTCGTGCCGGCCGAGGCGCCCGCCCCGGCTCCGGCGCCCGCCCCTGCGTTGGCGTTGGCCGTGCTGGTCGCCGAGGCGCTGGCGTTGACCACCACCGAACCGCCGACGTGGATGTTGATGCCGGGCACATAGACGTTGTGGCCGCCGCCGCAGGTGTTGCAGCCCGAAGGCGGAGTCGGCGGACGCGGCGGGGCCGGCGGCGGCGCGCAGCTGCCGCAGCTGGGTGGAGCGGGCGTGCAGCACTGGGCGTAGGCGACGCCGCCCAACACCAATGCGCCCAGGCCTCCCACGAGGCCGGCGGCCAGGCTGACCCACTGCTTGGGCAAGGTGATCTTCGGCGCCTTCATCGGCCTTTTCCCTTCACAACGTCCGCGTCGTGCCGGCGAAAAGCCAAGCAAGAACCGCGCCACACAGGCCGCCCGGCCGGGATTCTGTCCCAAGACGGTACGGCGCAGCCCCTGGCCCGATTTTCCCTGCAAGCCCCGGGTGCGGTCGAAAAGGACCGCGTAGGGACCCGCGAGGGGAACGACGATGTTCCATCCAAGCACGGAACGGTTGATAGACTATTGGCGTGACAAGGCCGGCGACCGCGCCGTGCCCGCGCGCTCCAGCGTCAATCCGGGCGATTTCCTGGACCTGCTGCCCCAGGTCTTCATCCTTGGTCGCGACGGCTCCGGGCGTTTTCCGGTGCGCCTGGCTGGCGGCTTCGTCACCGACCTCCACGCCCGCGACCTGCGAGGCGAGGACGCCCTGGGCCTCTGGGCGCTGTCGCACCGGCTGGAAGTGAAGTCGGCGCTGGAAGTCGCCCGCCGGCGGAGCGAGCCGATGATCGTCACCGCCGACATCCGCGCCACGGGCGCGCCGTCGGTCGGCATGGAGGTGCTGTTTGCGCCCATGAGCGGGAGCGACGGCCAGATCGACCGTTTCCTTGGCCTTTACCAGCCTATCGCCATGATCCAGCGCCTGATGGGACGCCCCGCCTCGGAATTGGGCGTGCGCAGGATCCAGGGCCTTGGCCCCGCCAACGAGGAGTCGCCACGCCTGAGGCTGGCCACGCTCCACGGCCGGCGGATCGCCTGAGAGGCATCGAACGGGCTTTCCGTCCGGGGGGGCGGGAAGTCGGCGCGGCGCAGGGGGCGCGCCGGATGGATGGGCGAGGGGCGCCGGGGGCGGCGACCCTCGCCCATTTCACGTCACCCCCTACCCCGCCGCGTTCAAGGCCGCGACGACGTCGGCGGGCAGCTTCAGCCGGGCCGCGCCCATCAGTTCGTCCAACTGCTCGACGCTGGTGGCGCTGGCCAGAGGCGCGGTGATCGCCGGGTGGGCCATGATCCAGGCCAGGGCCACCTGGGCCGGGCTGGCCGACACCGCCTTGGCGGCCGCGTCCAGCGCCGCCAGAATCCGCTTGCCCTTGTCGTTCCAGTAGTCGCGCTGGACGGTCCGGGCCCGGGCCTTGCCCTCCAGGTCGGCGTCGGTGCGGTACTTGCCCGACAGGAAGCCCGCGCCCAGGCCGTAATAGGGAATGATCCCCAGCCCCTCGCGCGCCGTCAGGGCCGCCAGTTCGCCCTCGACCTGGTCGCGGTCGTAGAGATTGAACTTGGGCTGGATGGTCTCGTAGCGCGCCAGGCCCTTGGCTTTGGAGACCTCCAAGCTCTGGCCCAAACGTGCGGGCGTAAAATTCGAAGCCCCGATCGCCCGCACCTTGCCGGCCTTCACCAGGCGGTCGAACGCCTCCAGGGTCTCGTCGATCGGCGTGTCGGCGTCGTCCTGGTGAGCCTGGTACAGGTCGATGTAGTCGGTTTGAAGCCGCCTCAGCGACCCCTCGACCGCCGCTTGGATATTGGCGGCCGACAGGCCCGGCTGCTTGGGCCACATGGCCACCTTGGTCAGGATCAGCACCCTGTCGCGCTTGCCGCCCGCCTTCAGCCAGCGCCCGATCACGCCCTCGGACTCCCCGCCCTCGTGGCCCGGAACCCAGGCCGAATAGACGTCGGCCGTGTCGATCGCGTTGAAGCCGCCGTCGACAAACGCGTCCAGCAGGCGATGCGACATGGTCTCGTCGGCGGTCCAGCCGAAGACGTTGCCGCCGAACACCAGCGGCGCGGTCGACAGGCCCAAACGACCCAGGGGACGGTGGTTCATGGAAACTTCCTCTTCTTACCCATGCGACAGCTTACGCCGCCGCCGCACGCCCGTCCTCGAACACCGGCGCATCCAGGGGCGGCAGGAGCGCCTTGCCGCGGATCAGGTCCGAGGCCCTCTCGGCGATCATGATCGTGGGCGCGTTGGTGTTGCCGCCGATCAGCGTGGGCATGACCGAGGCGTCGATCACCCGCAGCCCGGTGATCCCCTGCACGCGCAACTGGTCGTCGACCACCGCCAGCGGGTCGCCCGCCGCGCCCATGCGACAGGTGCCGACAGGGTGGTAGATCGTTTCGGACTTGGCGCGGATCCAGGCGTCGACGTCGGCGTCGCTTCGGATGTCGGCGCCGGGCGCGTACTCGGCCTCGCGATAGGGATCGAGGGCCGCCTGGGCCACCACCTCGCGCGCGATGCGCACGCCCTCCCGCATGGCCCGGCGATCCTCCTCGGCGGCCAGGTAGTTGGCCAGGATGGTGGGATCATCGAACGGATCGGCCGAGCGCAGGCCGATCTTTCCGCGGCTCTCCGGGCGAAGCTGACAAACGTGCAGCGTGAAGCCGTCCTTCTCGACCTGCACCTTGCCGTGGTCCTGCATGATGGCCAGCACGCCGTGGATCTGCAGGTCGGGTCGGTCGAGATCGGGTCGCGACTTCAGGAACGCCCCGCTCTCCAGGAACTGCTGTCGGCCCAGCCCCTTGCCCATCAGCATGTAGGACAGGCCCGTGCCCAGCTTCTTGAGGCCCTTGTTGGCCGAATAGGCGGTCTGCAGGTTCTTGGTCGTCCATGACAGGCAGACGTCCAGGTGGTCCTGGAGGTTGGCGCCCACGCCCCTGGCCTCATGGACTACGGCCACGCCCTTGGCCTTCAGGTCGTCCGGATCGCCGATGCCCGACAGCTGCAGGATATGCGGCGACTGCACCGCGCCCGCGCTCAGCAGCACCTCGGAATTGGCATGGGCCACCTGGCGTTCAGGGTCCTTGCCGACCACGTACTCCACGCCGACGGCCTGTCCCTTCTCGACCAGGATCCGCGTGGTGCGGGCTTCCGTCACGCAGGTCAGGTTGGGCCGCTGCAAGGCCGCGGTCAGATAGGCGGCGGCCGCGCTCCAGCGCTTGCCGTCGCGAATGGTCAGGTCGTAGGGGCCAAAGCCCTCCTGGCGATAGCCATTGAAGTCCTTGGTGACCGGATGGCCCGCCTGGCGGCCGGCCTCGACCAGGGCCGAGTAGAACGGGCTCTTGGACTCCCCGCGCGAGACATGCAGCGGACCCGAGCCGCCGTGATAGGCGTCGCCGCCGCCGTGGTGCGTCTCCGAACGCTTGAAGTAGGGCAGCACCTCCGAATACGACCAGCCGGCCAGGCCCATCTGCCGCCACTGGTCGTAGTCGCGCGCATGCCCTCGGATGTAGATCATGCCGTTGATGGCCGAGCTGCCGCCCAAGCCCTTGCCGCGCGGCCACCAGAGCCGGCGATTGTTCAGGTGCGGCTCCTCCTCGGTCCAGAAGCCCCAGTTCTGATCGCCCTTGGCCTTGATGAGTTCGCCCACGCCCGCGGGCATCCGCACCAGGATCGACGTGTTCTTGCCGCCGGCCTCCAGCAGCAGCACCTTGATGGCGGGATCCTCGGTCAGCCGAGCGGCCAGCACGCAGCCGGCCGAACCGGCGCCGATGATGACGTAATCGTAGCGCGTAGCGGCCATGGCCCGACGCTGCCTCCCTGAATGTTATCGTTGTTAAGACAGAGAGTGAACCGGGTTCGCCGGAGCGGCAAGGGGGTAAGCGCATTGCGGCCAAAGGGCTGGAGGCGCCGTCCACGCAGTCTTCCGAGAGGCGGCCGCATCGACCATGCAGGGGGTCGGCCTTGGCCGGGAGGAGACGGCGGCCTGCCTGCGATTTGATCAATCGCCCGTTCTTCGCCTTGCCGCCCTCGCCTTCGCCATCGACATTCGGGTCCGCCCCTTTATCCGCCGCGGAACGCTTCTGATCCGAGACCGAACATGGACATTCGTCGCGACGACCTGACCCACCCTTCCACCCTGGCGCTGTTGTCGCTGCATCTGGCTGGCATGCATGCCAATTCGCCGCCGGGCACGGTGTTCGCGCTCGACCTGTCCGGCCTGAAGGCGCCCGACGTGACGGTCTGGACGGCCTGGGAGGGCGAGTTGGCGTGCGGCGTGGGCGCATTGAGGCAACTCGACGCCGAGAACGGCGAGGTCAAATCGATGCGCACGCATCCCGACCATCTGCGCAAAGGGGTCGCGGCCTTGCTGCTGGACACGGTGATCCTGGCCGCTCGTGAGCGCAAATTCTCTCGACTGAGCCTGGAGACGGGTCGGGGTCCGGCGTTCGAACCCGCCCTGGCGCTGTATCGCCGCCGCGGCTTCGTCGACGGAGGGCGCTTCTCGGACTACGAAGACAACGGCTTCAGCCAGTTCCTGCACCTGGACCTTCGCCTCCCGGCCGCCTAGGCCGCCGAGAACCGCGCGGCGGGAACCGGGCAAGCGCTACGGCGACGAGTCCTGCTTCATCTTCCGCTTCGGCGATGGGAAGATCCCCGAGATCGACGAGTATTCCGCCATCGCCCAGGAGACGACAGCGCTCGGGATCTGCGAAGACGCGGTCGGCTTGCAAGGCGGGACGCTAGCCGCGCGGACCAGCGGGCCGCCGCCCCGCATGCGCGGGAAACACCCCATTTTCTGGACGCCCCGGCTCTTCCGATAAGGAACAGCTTCTCAGGGAAGACACCGCCTCCATCCGGGGAATCGCCGGTGAGCCAGGTAGGGGTTCTCGTCGGTGGCGCGGTCCAGGGCCGTGGAGTGAGGTGCCTGCGCCGAACGCCAGGCATGTGGCTGGCGCGCGCACTGACCGGAGGCGACCATGGCCAGCAAGCCCTTCAAAGGCGTCATCAAGCTCGATATCCGCGACTCCAAGCCCGACTGGGAGCCGTTCCTGCCGCCTCGCGCGCCCGAAGGCGCGCCGAACGTGCTGATCGTGCTCTATGACGACACGGGCCAGGCCGCCTGGCAGCCCTACGGCGGGGCGATCAACATGCCGACCCTGCAGAAGCTGGCCGACAACGGCCTGACCTACACCCAGTGGCACACGACGGCCCTGTGCTCGCCCACGCGCTCCTGCTTCCTCACCGGCCGCAACCATCACCTCAACGGCATGTCGTGCATCACCGAGGCCTCGAACGGCTTCCCGGGCTGGAGCGGCCGCGTGCCCGAGAACTGCATGTCCATCGGCCAGGTGCTGCAGGACAACGGCTACAGCACTTTCTGGCTGGGCAAGGATCACAACGTGCCGGAGCAGGATATCTGCTCGGGCGGACCCAAGAGCGAATGGCCGCTGGCCAAGGGTTTCGATCGCTACTACGGCTTCCTCGGCGGCGAGACCAACAACTGGTATCCGGACCTGGTCGAGGACAACAAGTTCATCGACCAGCCCTATGGGCCGGAAGACGGCTATCACCTGTCCAAGGACCTGGTCGACCAGGCCATGCAGATGATCCGCGACCAGAAGGCCAGCAATCCGTCCAAGCCCTGGTTCATGTGGCTGTGCCCCGGCGCCAACCACGCTCCGCACCACGCGCCGAAGGAATATGCCGACCGCTACAAGGGCAAGTTCGACGAAGGCTACGACGCCTATCGCAAATGGGTCGTGCCGCGGATGATCGAGAAGGGCATGCTGCCTGCCGGCACCAAGCTCGAGGACTTCAATCCCGTCCGCGCGGACCAGGCCAACCCCGGCGACTATGTGCGTCCGTGGGAGGAGCTCAGCGCCGACGAAAAGAAGCTCTTCTCGCGCATGGCCGAGGTCTATGCCGGCTTCTCCGAATATACCGACGAGCAGGTCGGCCGGCTGGTCGATTACCTGGAACAGAGCGGCCAGCTCGAGAACACCATCGTCCTCTACTGCTCCGACAACGGGGCCTCAGGCGAGGGCGGACCGAACGGTTCGGTCAACGAGAACAAGTTCTTCAACAACTACCCCGACGAAATCAGCGAGAACATGAAGTATCTCGACGTGCTGGGCGGGCCGGAGACCTACAACCACTACCCGACCGGCTGGGCCGCCGCGTTCTCGGCGCCGTACAAGATGTTCAAGCGCTACTCGGAATACGCTGGCGGTACGGCCTGCCCGATGGTCATCTCCTGGCCCAAGGGCATCAAGGCCAAGGGCGAGGTGCGCAACCAATATCACCACGCCGTCGACCTGGTGCCGACCATCCTGGAATGCATCGGCATCGAGATGCCCGGCGAGTTCCGGGGCGTGAAGCAGCACCCGCTGTCAGGCGTGTCGATGAAGTATTCCTTCGAAGCCGCTCCCGACGGCCCGACCGCCAAGAAGCGCCAGTACTACGCAAT
Organism: Caulobacter sp.; assembly: GCA_017745235.1. GTDB lineage: Bacteria > Pseudomonadota > Alphaproteobacteria > Caulobacterales > Caulobacteraceae > Caulobacter. The sequence goes on from JAGHZU010000011.1 coordinate 16,629, forward strand.
GCTGGGAACGCGCGGCATCTGGGAGGACGGCTGGAAGGCCGCGGCGATCCACGCCCCGCTGACCGGCAAGGGCCACTTCGACAAGGACGATTGGGAACTCTACCACGTCGACGAGGACCGTTCGGAATCGATCGACCTGGCCGCCAAGTATCCCGAGAAGCTGCAGGCGCTCATCAAGGCCTGGTTCGAGGAGGCCGAGGCCAACAACGTCCTGCCGCTGGACGACCGCAGCGCCGCCGAGGTTCTGGGCGTCGAGCGTCCCAGCACCGAACCGCCGCGTGAACGCTACGTCTACTACCCCGACACTTCGCCGGTGCCTGAAGGCGTGGCGGTCAATGTGCGCGGCCGGTCCTACAAGATCATCGCCGACGTCGAGGTGACCGCCGACACCGAGGGCGTGATCTTCGCCCACGGCTCGCGGTTCGGCGGCCACGCGCTATTCATCAAGGATGGCAAGCTGCACTACGTCTACAACTTCCTGGGCATCAAGCCCGAGCAGAAGTTCGTCTCGGGCAAGCTCAAGCCCGGCAAGCAGACGCTGGGCGTGGAGTTCATCCGCGAGGGCGAGGGCGAGCACGGCGAATCCCTGGGCCAGACGACGCTCTATGTCGGCGAGGAGATCGCCGCCCAGGGGCCGATGAAGACCCAGCTGGGCAAGTTCACCCTGTCGGGCGACGGCCTCTGCATCGGCCGAGACAGCGGCGATGCGGTCAGCGAGGAGTATCTCACGCCCGGAACCTTCAAGGGCGGGAAGATCTTCGGCGTCGGCGTTACCGTCGAGAAGGCCCAGTACCTGAACCTCGAGAAACTGGCGGCCGCCGCGATGGCGGTGGACTGACCTGGCCGTGACGCGCCGCGATCGATCCCACGGGACCGGTCGCGGCGCTGACGCCCTCGAGACTTTCCCTGATCCCACGAACCAACGGGCGCTCGCATGGAAGAGGTGCTTCGGGAATTCGCCAGCCACATCGCGCTGGCCACGGAACTGGTCTGCGTGCTGTGCATCGCGATCGGCTCCATCGTCGCCCTGGTCCGCGTCGCGATCGCTCTGGCGCGCGGGCGGGGAACGGACATGAAGGCGCGCCACGAGATCTTCATCGTCTATGCAGGCTGGATCATCCTGGCGCTGGAATTCGCCCTGGCCGCCGACATCGTCCGCACAGCCATCGCGCCGACCTGGGACCAGATCGGCCAACTGGCGGCGATCGCCGCGATCCGCACGGGCCTCAACTACTTCCTCAACAAGGACGTCGACGAGCGGCAGGAAGCCATGGCGGCCGAGGCCTAGGCCCGCAGCACGCCGCATCAAGGAGCAGAACCATGAATTGGCAGGGTTTCGACAGCTGGCTGACCCACACCGGCATCGGCTGGATCGCCCTGCTGCTGTTCGCGGCGATGTGCCTGGCGGCCGTGGTGGGCGCGCTCATTCTCAGGCTGACCCGCGCCGGCAAGGCCGCCGACGGGGACAAGGACGACGACAACGGTCAGGGCTACATCGTCTCGGCCGTCCTGGGCCTTCTGGCGCTGCTGATGGGTTTCACCTTCTCCCTGGCCATCGACCGCTTCGACGCGCGGCGCCTGCTGGTGATCGAAGAGGCCAACGCGATCGGCACGGCCTATCTGCGAGCTCAACTGCTGACCGAGCCGCACCGGGCGCGGATGACCGACCTGCTGGTCCGCTACACCGACACCCGCATCGCCCTGGCCAAGGCCCGCCCCGCCAGCGCCGAGCAGAACCGTCTGCTCAGGACCAACGATGCGCTGCTGACCGACATCTGGGCGGCGACCAGCGCCTCGTTCGACAGCATCAAGGGCCTGGACTTCTCCAGCACCTACATCGACTCCATCAACACCCTGATCGACCTGGACGCGTCGCGGAAAGCCGCCCGAGGAGCCCGCGTGCCCACCGAGGTGTTCGCCGTCCTCTTCATCTACCTGGTCACGACCGCAGGCGTCCTGGGCTACGTCCTGACGGGCGTGCGGGGCCGGCTGGCGTCGCTGCACCTGTTCGCGCTGCTGACCCTGTCCCTGGTGCTGATCATCGACATCAACCGGCCCGTCCTGGGCGGAGTGACCGAAAGCCAGCGCCCCATGGAAGACCTGCGCAAATCCCTGGCCGCACAGCCTCCTGCCGTGTTCGACAAATGGCATGAACCGGCCGGTTCGTAGGGTGAATTCGCGAGGGCGTCGCTAGGAAATCCCCCAGGGAAAAGCGGGTTTCACCTGATAGGCGGCCCTCCCCCGACCGCTAACGTGGCTTGTCGCTTACCACCTGAAGCGAGACAGACCATGTTGCCGTCATCCGCCTTCAGAACCCTGTGCCTGTGCAGTTCCGCCCTCACGGCCCGCTGGGCGCTCTCGCGTTTTGAACCGGCCTCCGTCGCCGCCGCCGTGCTCGGGTTCACCTTGCTGACCGGAGCAGCCGAGGCCCAGACAGCGCCCCCCCTCCCCACAGGCGGCGCCTTCGTGGCCGGGCAGGGCCAGATCTCGCAGCCGTCCGCCGGCGCGCTGGCCATCACCCAAACCTCCAATCGAGGGGTGATCGATTGGAGCGCCTTCTCCATCGCCACCGGCCATGCCGTCTCCATCGACAATGGCGCGGGCGCGACCCTGAATCGCGTACTGGGCGGCCAGATCTCACAGATCGACGGCCAGTTGTCCGCGACCGGCTCGGTCTATCTGATGAACCCCCATGGCGTGATCGTAGGCCAGGGCGGGCGGGTGATCACGGGGGGCGACTTCGTGGCGACCACCCGGCAGATGGACATGACCGCCTTCATGTCGGGCGGCCCTCTGGTGGTGTCCGGCGGCGGCGGCGGCGCGATCGTGAACCGCGGCGAGGTCGTCTCGAAGTCGGGCAGCGTGGTGATGATCGCCCGCTCGGTCGAAAACCGCGGCGTCATAGAGGCCCCCGGCGGCCGCGTGACACTGGCGGCCGCCGACGAGGTGCTGCTGGCCAGCAGCGACGAAAAGGATCGCGGCCTCTACGTCTCGGCCGGAACCGGCGGCGGCGACGTCACCCAGGACGGCCGCATCAGGGCCGCGGCGGTGTCGCTGCAGGCGGCGGGAGGAAACATCTACGCCCTGGCCGGGAACCGCGACGGCCTGGTTCAGGCCACCGGGACCAGCACGGTCGACGGCCAGCTCTGGCTGACGGCGCCGAAGGGCCAGGTCGTCGTCTCCGGTCAGTTGGCGGCCCAGCAGGCCGACGGAAGCGGCGGCCAGATCGGCGTCAACGGCCGCGCGGTGACCCTGGCGTCAGGCGCCGTCGTGGATGCGCGCGGCGCGTCCGGCGGCGAGGTGCTCGTCGGCGTGTCGGGCTATCGCCGCCAGGAGGGCATGGCGGAAACCGTCACCGTTGCGGACGGCGCGAAGATCCTGGCCGGCGGCCCCCTGGGCGGCGGTCGGATCGAGACCTCGGCCCACAAGGTCGGGATCGGCGCGGCGCGGGTCCTGCCCGGCGCGGGCGGCCAATGGCTTCTTGACCCTTCGGACCTGGTGATCGACACGGCGGTCGCCTCGACCATCGTCGGCACGCTCGACTCGGGCTCCGACGTCACCCAGGAGACCGCCAGCGGCAGCGGCGGGTCGGGCGACATCACCGTCCAGGCCCCCATCATATGGACCGGCGCGGGCGACCTCACCCTCAACGCCTTCCGCGACCTGTCCATCAACTCCCAGATCTCGGGGGGCGGCGCCGTCACCCTTACGGCGGGGCGGGACGCGCTTGTCTCGGCGCCGGTCAGCGCGACCAGCCTGGGAGCCAATGTCGGCGGCGCCCTGACCATCAGCCCTGGCGGAACGCTCGCCGCGACAGCCGGCGACGTGAACCTGGCCTCCGCGTCCTTCGTGAACCAGGCCGGCGCGAGCGCCCTCACCGCATCGGGCGACTGGTTCGTCCTCACCGACAACCCGTCCGCCACGACGCTGGGCGGTCTGGCGCCGGCCTTCTACCAATACGACTTCCCCTCCAGCGGGACGCCCGCCGCATCCGGCTCCGGCGTGCTCTACCGCGTCGCGCCGACGGCGAACGTCACCCTGGGCGCGATCACCAAGAGCTACGACGGAACCACGACGGCCGTCCTGAACAACAGCAACACCACCGTCACCGGCCTGCTCAACAACGACGAGTGGACACTGGACGGCGCCTATGCCGACAAGAACGTCGGAAGCGGGATCGTGGTCACCGCGACCAACTTCCAGGCCTCGAACGGCGGCGTCCCGGTCTACGGCTATGCCGTCAACAGCCCGATCACGGGCCTGGGCGACATCACGCGGGCCGCGCTCAGCGCCTCGATCACCGGCAACCCCACCAAGACCTACAACGGCACCACCACCGTCTCGTTGACGGCTGCGAACTTCGCTCTGAACGGCGTGGCGGCGGGCGAAAGCCTCACCATCAACGGCGCTTCGTCGCAGGCCTATGATTCTCCCAACGCAGGTTCCCGCACGGTGACCGCCTCGCTGTCGCCGACCAACTTCAACGTGGGCGCGGGCGTCAACCTGAACAACTACGTCCTGCCGACCACGGCGACGGGCGTCGGAACCATCGACCCGGCGCAACTGCTGCTGAGCGGGCTTGTGGCCAACAACAAGGTCTACGACTCGACCACCGCCGCGACCCTGAACACCGCCGGCCTCAGCATCTTCGGCGCCTTGGCGGGCGACGACGTCCAGGTCAGCTCCAGCGGAGCCACCGGCACGTTCGCGACCAAGAACGTCGGCACGAACATCGCCGTCACCGTCTCGGGCTTCACCCTGAGCGGCGCAGCCGCGGCCAACTACGTCGTGGCCCAGCCCACCGGGCTGGCGGCCGACATCACCAAAGCCGACATCCTCATCACCGGGATCGCGGCCAACAACAAGGTCTATGACGGCACGACGGCCGCCACCCTGAACCTGGGCAACATCACCGCCAACGGCCTCTTCCCGGGCGACGACATCACCCCCGTCGCCGGTCCCGGTGGGAGCATCCAGTTCGCCAGCAAGGACGTCGGCCAGAACATCCCGGTGTCGATCAACGGCATCAGCCTGATCGGGCCCGACGCCGGCAACTACAACCTGCTGCTGCCGGCCGGACCGCTCTACGCCAACATCACGCCGCGCCCCCTGATCATCGCGCTCACCGGCCAGCCGACCAAGGTCTATGACGGCACGAACCTGGCCCGCCCCAGCCTGACCGACTTCACCTTCAGCAACCTCGTGCCCGGCGAAGACATCTCGATCTTCCAGGCTGCGGGAGCCAACTACGCCTCGTCGGACGTCGGGCTGTGGAACCTGACGGTGTCGCTGACGCCTCAAGACTACGTCGCCAGCAACAACACCAAGCTCAGCAACTACACCCTGCCGTCCCTGATCACCGGACAGGGACGGATCACGCCCGCCGTGCTGTCGATCAGCATCATCAACGACCCGACCAAGGGCTACGACGGCAACGCCAACGCCTTCCTGACGCCCGGCAACTTCCAGATCGACGGCTTTGTCGGCACGCAGGGCGCAACCGTCACCCAGACCTCCGGCCAGTACGCCTCCTCCAACGCCGGGATCTGGAACATCGTGGCCCCGATCGACGGCAGCGTGATGAGCGCGAATCCGGGGACGAACCTCTCCAACTACGTGTTGCCCGCCAGCGCGCAGGGCCCGGGCACGATCACCCGGATCACCCCCAACCTTGGCCTTTACGCGCTCATCAGCGGGAACCCGACCAAGGTGTATGACGGCAACACGATCGCGACGCTGACGCCTTCGGACTACACCATCACCGGCTTCATCCCGGGTGAGGGCGCGACCATCACCCAGACGGTCGGCGAATACGCCGGTCCTGACGCCGGCCAGCACGCGGTGCTGGTCCAGCTCGCCGGCAGCGACTGGCAGGCCAATCCCGGCACCAACCTCAACAACTACAACCTGCCCACCGAGGCGACCGGCCTCGGCACGATCCTGCGCCGCCCGTTCACCGCCTCCATCGTCGGCAACCCCACCAAGATCTACAACGGCACGACCGGGGCGATCCTTTCCGCCGCCAACTACCAGTTCAACAACCTGGTTGCGGGCGAGACCGTGCAGGTGGCTGCGACAGCGACGGGCCTCTACGACAGCAAGAACGCCGGGTCCCGCACCATCACCGTCCCGCTGGCGTCGTCCCAGCTGATCTTCGGCACGGGCGGCAAGGCGTCCAACTACATCCTGCCGACCTCAGCCGTCGGCCCTGGAACGATCAATCCCGCGCACCTCTCCATTCTCAACGTCACGGCGCAGAACAAGGTCTACGACGCGACGACTTTGGCGATCCTCAACACGGGGTCGGCGGGCCTGTTCGGCGTGGTCTCGGGCGACGACGTCACGCTTTCCGCAGCCGCCGGAACCGGGACCTTCGCCACCGCCAACGTCGGCGCGGGGATCACCGTCACCTCCAGCGGCTTCACCGTCTCGGGCGCCGATGTCGGCAACTACATCCTGAACCAGCCGGGCGGGCTGGCGGCCAACATCACCCGGCGCGGGCTGACGATCGCCAACGTCACGGCCAACGACAAGAACTACGACGGCACGACCGCCGCCACGCTCAACCTGGGCGGGGCCAGCCTGCAGGGCGTGATCGCCGGCGACATGGTGGGACTGGACGCCTCGGGCGCCGGCAGCGCCTTCCGCCAGACCAATGTGGGTACGAACCTCCAGGTGCTGGTCGGGGGGTTCGCCCTGACCGGCGCCAGCGCCGGCAACTACAGCCTCAGCCAGCCGTCGAGCGTCACCGCCGACATCAATCCACTGCTCCTGACCGGCGGGATCATCGGCAATCCGACCAAGACCTATGACGGCACGACCTCCGCCAGCCTGGGCTCGGGAAACTATAGCCTGACCGGCTTCATCGCCGGCGAAGGCGGGGCCATCACCCAGGCCTCGAACGGTCGCTACGACGCCCCCAACGCCGGCGCGCGCACGGTTTCGGCCGATGTCGTCGTCACCGATTTCGTCGCCAACGCCGGGACCTTGCTCTCGAACTACATCCTGCCCACCACCATAAGCGGCGCAGGCACGATCAACCGCGCCAGCCTGATCGCCTCGATCGTCAACAACCCCACCAAGGTCTACGATTCCACGACGGCCGCGACCCTGGCCGCGAACAACTACCAGATCCTGGGCTTCGTCGCGGGCGAAGGCGCGACGGTCACCAAGACCAGCGGCGCATACGACATCAAGAACGTCGGCTCGCGGACCGTGACGACCACCCTGGGAACGGGCGATTTGACCGCGACGGGCTCGACCAACCTCGCCAACTACGTCCTGCCGACTTCAGCGGCCGGCGCGGGAACCATCACGCCCGCCCAGCTTCAGGTCATCAACGTCACCGCCAATGACAAGGTCTACGACGCCACCACCACGGCGACGCTGACCACCGGCGGAGCGACCCTGTCGGGCGTGCTGGGCGGCGACGTCGTGAACGTCGACTCCAGCGGCTACAGCGCCGCCTTCGCGACCAAGAACGTCGGGACCAACATCCCCGTCACCGCCACGGGCTTCACGATCAACGGCGGCGACGCCTCCAACTACACGCTCCTTCAGCCGACCGGCCTGTTGGCCGACATCACCCAAGCCAACCTCTCCCTGGCCTGGGTGCGCAAGGTCTATGACGCCACCACCGCCCTCCCCACGGCCAGCAGCGGCTATGGCCTGTCCGGCGTATTCGCGGGCGACGCGGTAAGCGTCGACACCTCCGGCATCACCGGCGCGTACGACACCAAGAACGTCGGAGGATCGCTGAGCGGCAACACCGTGATCGGCGGCAAGACCGTCAATCTCACCGGTGTGGCGATCGCCGGCGCCGACGCCGGCAACTACGCCATCTCGCCCAACGTCGCGGGCTCGCCCATCGGCGTGATCACCCCCGCGGATCTGCGGGTGGTGGGCGTGGTCGCCAACAACAAAGTCTACGATCAGACCACGGCGGCTTCTCTCAATAGCAGCGGCGCAAGCCTGCAGACCGTGCTGGGAACCGACGTCGTGACGCTCGACACCAGCAGCGAAACCGGCGTCTTCGTCGATCGCAACGCCGGCACGAACATCGCCGTCATCGCTTCCGGCTACACCGTGAACGGCGCCGACGCCGGCAACTACAACCTCATCCAGCCCCAGGGGCTGACGGCCGACATCACGCCCGCCGAAATCTTCCTGACTTCGGTGACCAAGACCTACGACGGCACGACCCTGCTGCCGACGGCCGGCGCCGGCTACGGCTTCAGCGGCGTCTACAGCGGCGACGTCGTCTCGGCCAACACCTCCAGCGTCACCGGATCGTATGCGGACAAGAACGTCGCCGGTTCGCTGGCGGGCGGCGTGGTGACCGGGGGCATCAACGTCACGGTCGACGGCCTGACGCTGAGCGGGGCCCAGGCCGGCAACTACTTCGTCTCGCCAATCCTCACGCCCCAGGCCATCGGCGTCATCACGCCCCGACAACTCCTGGCCTCGATCACCGGCAACCCGACGAAGGTCTACGACACCTTCACCAACGCCACCCTGACCTCGACGGACTACACCCTGAGCGGCTTCGTCGCGGGCGAGGGCGCGACGGTCACCCAGACGGCGGGCCTCTACGACAGCAAGAACGCCGGGAACCGCACGGTCACGGCCACGCTCGCAACCGGCGACTTCACGGCGACCGGCGGCGCCCTGCTCACGAACTACACCCTGCCGACCACCGCTTCGGGCGCGGGGACGATCACGCGCGCCCCGGCCTCGGTCATCGGAGCGGTGGCCAACAACAAGGTCTACGACGGCACGCGGACCGCCACGATCGATAACGCCGCAACCACGCTGGGCGGACGGCTGGGCGCCGACGATCTGACCCTTGTGCTGGCGAACAACGGCCTGTTCTCGGATCGCAACGTCGGGGTCGGAAAGCCGGTCACGACCACGGACTATGCGCTCAGCGGCGCCGACGCCGGCAACTATGTCCTGTCCCAACCGAACTACCTGACGGCGAACATCACCCAGGCCCTGCTGACCCTGGCCCGCGTGGAGCGGGTCTACACCGCCCTGCGGGACCTGCCGACGGTCTCTTCGGCCTATACGCTGAGCGGAGTGGTCTCCGGCGACGTGGTGACCGTGGACGCAAGCGGCGTCTCCGGCCTTTACGACAACAAGAACGTCGGCGTGAACAAGAACGTCACCCTGACGGGCCTGGCCATCTCGGGCGCCGACGCCGGCAACTATTCCATCGCCTCGAGCCTTACGAACGCGCCGATCGGCACGATCACCAAGGCCCAGGTCTCGCTGGCGGGCATGCTGGGCCAGACCCGGATCTATGACGGGACGATCAACCTGAATCTCGACAACGCCGGCACGATCGTCGTCGGCACGCTGCAAACCGACGACCTGGGGGTGGACAGTTCGGGTTCCAGCGCCGCCTTTCCGTCCAAGAACGTCGGGACCTATTCCGTCAACGCCAGCGGATACGTCCTGACCGGCGTCGACGCGGGCAACTACGATCTGGTCCAGCCGACGGGCATTTCCGCGACCATCAATCCCAAGCTCCTGACGGCTTCGATCGTCAATAACCCCAGCAAGACCTACGACGGCGGCCTCGCGGCGATCCTGGCGGCCTCCAACTTCGACATCAGCGGCTTCATCGCCGGTGAGAGCGCCACCGTCAGCCAGACGGCCGGGACCTACGACGACAAGAACGCCGGTCCGCGCACGGTCACGGCTGGCCTCACCAGCGCCGATTTCACCGCCGGCGCCGGGACCCTGCTCACCAATTACGTGCTGCCCACCAGCGCCTCCGGGGCCGGGACGATCACGCGGCGCGGCCTGACCGCGACGATCGTGGGCAATCCTACCAAGGCCTATGACGGCGGTCTGGCCGCGCTGTTGAGCGGCTCGAACTACCAGCTTGCGGGCTTCGTGACGGGAGAAGGCGCCTCTGTCACCCAGACCACGGGCCAGTATGACGACAAGAACGCGGGCCCACGCACGGTAAGCGCCAATCTGGGCGCCGGCGATTACACGGCTGACAGCGGCACCTTGCTGTCCAACTACGACCTGCCGACCACGGCCTCCGGCGCAGGCACGATCACCCGCAAGGGCCTGACCGCCGCCATCGTCAACAATCCGACGAAGACCTACGATGGCGCCCTGGCCGCCCTGCTGAACGCCTCCAACTTCCAGCTCAGCGGGTTCGTGGCCGGCGAAGGCGCCGCCGTCACCCAGACGGCCGGCGCCTACGCCGACAAGAACGCCGGGGCCCGTTTGGTGACCGCCGACCTGCTGGCCGGCGACTTCACGGCCAACGCCGGGACCCAGCTGTCGAACTACGACCTGCCGGTCGCCGCCACCGGCATGGGCACGATCGAACGGGCCATCCTGACCGCCGCCATCGTCAACAATCCGACCAAGAGCTACGACGGCACGACCCGGGCCGTTCTGATCAGCAGCAACTACCAGATCAGCGGCTTCGTCGCCGGGGAAAGCGCGTCGGTGATCCACCTCAACGGGACCTACGACGACAAGAACGCAGGGCCGCGCACGACCAGCGCTGTCCTCGACGCCAGCGACTTCACGCCCGCCAGCGGCACGCTGCTGTCGAACTACGTCCTGCCGACCTCGGCCACCGGCGCCGGCACGATCGACCGCGCCCTGGTGACCGCCCGGATCGTTGGCGTGCCTCAGAAGGTCTACGACGGCGGAACGGCCATCGCGCTGACCCCCGCCAACTACCTGCTCGCAGGCATCGCCGGGGGCGAGACCATCACGGTGCTGGACAACTCTGGGGACTTCCTGTCGCCGAACGTCGGCGTTCACACCATCGCCACCAACCTGGTCCCGGGAGACTTCGCGCCCGGCGCCGGGGTGGACCTGAACAATTACGTCCTGCCCACCCTGGCCAGCGGACCAGGGGTGATCTCGGCCCGCCAGCTGACCGCCGCGATCATCGGCAATCCGACCAAGACCTATGACGGTTCCGCGCTCGCCGCCCTGACATCCGGCAACTACCAGCTCAGCGGCTTCGTCGCCGGCCAGGGTGCGACGGTCACCGAGACCCAGGGCCTCTACGACAGCAAAAACGCCGGCGCCCGCACGGTGACGGCGGCGCTTGGCAGCATCGATCTGGTCGCCAACGCAGGCACGCGGTTGTCCAACTACATCCTGCCGACCTCGGCCACCGGCGCGGGCACGATCGACCGTGCGGCCCTGAACGTCAGCATCGTCGGCGCCCCGACCAAAACCTACGACGGCACGACTGCGGCGCTGCTGGGTCCCGGCAATTTTTCCGTCACCGGCTTCATCACCGGAGAGAGCGCCACCGTGACCCAGACCGTCGGCGCCTATGACGGCAAGGACGTCGGCGCGCACGTCGTGACCGCCGGCCTCACCGAGGCGGACTTCGCGGCTGGAGCCGGCGTCCTGATGTCGAACTACGCCATCCCCGCCAGCGCCTCGGGCGCCGGCGCCATCACCGCGGCCCAGCTGGCCGTCGCCCTGACCGGCGTGCGGAAGACCTATGACGGCACGACCCTCGCGACGCTGGGCATGGGCAATTACGTGCTTACCGGCTTTGCCGCGGGTGAAGGCGCGAACGTCACTCAAGTCGTCGGCGCCTATGCAGGCAAGGACGCCGGGTCCTGGGCGGTGACCGCCGGCTTGTCGTCGTCGGACTTCGCGGCCACGGGGACAACCCAGCTTTCGAACTACGTGCTGCCGACCTCGGTCACCGGGACAGGCCTCATCGATCCCAGGGCCTTGACGGCCACGATCGTAGGCAACCCGACCAAGACCTATGACGGCCTGGCCTCGGCCACGCTCGGCGGCGCCAATTACCAGCTCAGCGGCTTCGTCTCGGGCGAAGGCGCCAGCGTCACCAAGACCGGCGGGCTCTACGACAGCAAGAACGCGGGCGCGCGCACCGTTTCGGCGAGCCTGGCGGCGGGTGACTTCACAGCCGACGCCGGAACCCTGCTTTCGAACTACGTCCTGCCGAGCGACGCCTCCGGAGCCGGCGCGATCGATCCGGCGCAGCTGACCGTGGCGCTGTTGGGCAAGCCCAGCCGGGCCTACGACGGCACGACCGCGGCGCAACTGGCCTCCGGCGACTTCCAGCTGGCCGGCCTGGTGGCGGGCGACGCCATCACCGTGACCCAGACCCGTGGAACCTATGGCGACAAGAACGCGGGAACCTGGGGCGTCACCGCGCAGCTGACCGCGGACGACTACGCCGCCGCCTCCGGCGTGCTGTTGTCCAACTACACCCTGCCGACGACGGCCACAGGCCAGGGCGTGATCACGCGGGCCCAGTTGACGGCCAGCATCACCGGCTACCCGCTGAAGGACTACGATCGCGACACCACCGCCTTCCTGGTCGCGACCGACTACGCCCTGCAGGGTTTCGCGCCCGGCGAAGGCGCGGTCGTCACCCAGACGTCCGGCGAGTACGCCCAATCCGATCCCGGGGTATGGACCGTGACCGCCCAGCTGGCCCCGTCGCACTTCCTGGCGGAAAGCGGGACCCTGCTGTCCAACTACGACCTGCCGACGGTCGCCCAGGGCGACGGCGAGATCAGGGGCGTTCCGTTGACGCCCGGCTGCGTCCTGACCGACGGCGTCTGCCTCCCGCTGGACGTGGCCTACACCATCGGCAACCCGCGGTTCTTCATTCCCTACCCGACCGAGACCGGCCTCTACCTCGGCCGCACCAACGCCTTTGGCGACACGGCGGTCATCGCGACCTCGGGAGCGGTGGAACGCACCTCCGCCGGCGAAACCGTCGTGAGCGGCTCGCCCGTTCTCAACTCCACCGATCAGGTTCTCATCCAGGGCGACCGGGACAAGCAATGGACACTGCGTTTCAAACTTCGGCCGACCACGATCGCGCTGGGCGCCGCCGATGCGGGGGCCGCGTCCCATTGATGCGCTCCGCCGCCATCCTGATCGCCCTGCTGGGAACTCCCGCGTTCGCCTGGGGCCAGGACTTCAAGCGCGTCATCCCGATTCCGCTCGCGCCGGCCGCGCCGCCCACGTTTCCGGCCCCACCGCCGGCGCCGCCGCCGACCAGCGACCCGACCGTGCTGGCTCCCGCCCTGAACGGCCTGGTCTTCGTTCCGGGCCTGGCCTCGTTCGAGCCGCGCGGCGTGCGTCCCGACTACGTCGCCTCGGGCGTCGTCACCACCGGCCTGCCGCTGCTGTCCACCCCGGCCTTCAAGGCCAAGATCTCGCCCTTCGTCGGCCGTCCGCTCACCCGGTCGGACCTGGAACAGATCACCGCAATCGCCCGCCAGACCTATGTCGACGCCGAGCGCCCCTTTCTTGAAGTCAGCGTCCCCGAACAGAACGTCCAGAACGGCATCGTCCAGATCGTGGTAACGGAATACCGCCTGGGCGAGGTAAAGGTCTCGGGCGCGAAGCATTTTTCCGACGAGGTGATACGGCGTCTCGGCAATCTGCGGCCCGGCGAGACCCTCACCCTGCCGCGCATGCGCCGGGCGCTCGACGACTTCAACCAGAACCCCTTCCTGTCGGTCGATGCTGTGGTCCAGCCTGGCGCGGCCACGGGCGTGAGCGACGTGGTCGTCGAGGCCAAGGACCGCCGCCCCTTCCGGGCCTATGCCGGCTACGACAACCAGGGCGTTCCCAATCTCGGCCGCGATGAATGGAACGTGGGATTCAACGCCGGCGACCTGTTCGGCCAGGGCAACATCTTCTCCTACCAGTACACCCGCAGCGTCAGCGGCCGATACACGTCCCACTCGTTCAGCGACGTCCAGCCGATCCGGGGCGGCGCGCGGCTTCTGCTGTTCGGAGCCTATGCAACCCAGAAGCCAGAGATCGGCTTCGGGTTCGGCAGCGAAGGCCATTCAGCCCAGCTCAGCGGCCGCTTCTCGACGCGGTTGCCCGACTATCGCCGCCTCAGCCAGACCCTGCAGGTGGGGGTCGACTACAAGAGCACCGACAACAACCTCGACTTCAGCGGCTTTCGCCTGCTGCGCACCGAGGTCGCGGTGTTCCAGATTCCCATCGTCTACAGCCTGTCGGTTCCGGACAAATGGGGGCGGACCGACATCGAGAACCAGGCCGTCTTCTCACCCGGCGACGTCGTCAGCCACAACGGCGACCAGGACATGCGCCGCCTCGTCCCCGGCTCGGAAGCCAACTACGTCTATGATCGCCTGACAGTCACCCGCACGACCTTCCTGCCCAAGGGCGCCAGCTGGATCGTGCGCGGGCTGGGCCAGGTGGCCAGCGACAACCTGCCTTACAGCGAGCAGATCGGGGCCGGCGGCCTGGGATCGGTGCGCGGCTACGACAGCAACACTCTCCTGGGCAGCAAGGGATTTGTCCTGAGCACCGAGCTGCGGGCTCCGCCGTGGGAGGTTCTGCGTCGCCTGAAGAAGAACAGCCCCGTTCGAGACTCCCTGCAGCTGGGTGTGTTCTGGGACTATGCCGACCTGGACCAGGTCACGCCCTTCCCGGACCTGATCGCGTCGGGCGCCCAACTCCAGAGCATCGGCTTCAACGTCCACTACAAGGTCGCCGACGCCTTCTCGGTCCAGCTCGAGGTCGGCCACCAGCTTCGCGCGGCGCCTTGGGCCGACGAGCAAGACACCCGCGCCGCCGTGGTGGTGTCAATCGCCTACTGAGCGCCCGCGACCGAGACTGAGACGATTGCAGCAGCCGGGGCCTGCCCCTCGGTCGTCAGGTTCGCCTCCGGATCCCAGCCCAGGGTGAAGTCGGGCGACTGGGTCAGGTATTTGAGCGTCGGCGAGCCATCCAGATCGTTCGACGGGACCGGATCGATCGTCAGCACCGCCCCGACGAAGGTCAGGTCGTAATTCGACGACAGAGCAAGGGTCCCCTGTGTGATCGCGTGGGGACCAGGGCTCTCGCCGCTCGCGCGCGCCAGGCCGCCCGTAAAGGCGTCGCCCGTGACCAGGTCGCCGACGGTGACGCGATAGGTCAAGGCCGGCTCCTGGTAGCCTGAGGTCTTGGACAGGTTGTCGGCCGTCACGGTCACCTGGCGCTTGAGGACGTTCAGCGAGCCCGTCCCATAGGCGAAACCGTAGTTGAGGTCCGAGGCCAGGCTGCCCGCGCTGGCGGTCAGCACATGGGTTCCAGCGTTCCTGTTCGCGCCCGAGATCGACGCCGCTCCCGACCACGCATCGCCTGCCAGGTCGCCGTTGACCAGGCCGCCGATCGTCGCCGAAACGGTGGGAATGGTCCCGTCATAGACCACGGTCTGGCCTACCGGCGTCACGATGAGGATCGGCTGGTAGGCGTAGACGAAGCGGTTGCCGGCGTTGATCGATCGGGAAAAGCCCCCGCCCGCGAAATCGTACGCCGCGCCGTAGAAGCTCTTGCCCGACAGGCCGTTGAAGCTGTTGCCGGCCGTGGAGCCGAGAGGCGCGCCTTCGGCCTGGGTGTAGATCAGCCAGCGACCGGCCGCGTCGCCCGCGACCACGGCGTCGGCCCCGCGAGCATTGGTGAACGCTCCGTCAGACGCCAGCGTCACGGCGTCGCCCACGCCATCGCCCCGCACCGAACCCGAGCCGGCGATCGTCATGCCGCCATGCGAGGCCAGAGACACCGTCCCGGTGCTCAGCACCGTTCCGGCGACGGTCAGCGACCGGGCGTTGACCAATCGCAGCAGGCCTCCGGCATTGGCGAAGGCGCCCAGCTCGGCCACCTGGTTGGCCGCGCCGAAATCGGCGCCGCCCGCGGAAGAGCCGGTCAGCGCGCGAGCGGTGATGACTCCGCCCGAAGCCTGGCTGATCGCCTGGTCCGAGCGCAGGTCCACCGTCTGGCCGAGGGCGTTGATCGGGCCCGTGAGTTGGAAGGCGTCTGTATCGTGGAAGGCCAGGCCGCCCGCCGCGACATCGACCGCGCCCAGGCGAGCCACCTGGTTCGCGCCCAGCAGCACGACGCCGGCTCCCGCAGCCACGTTCAGGGTGTCGGCCTTCAGGACACCCTGCTGGCTGACATCGGCCGCCGCGTTCAGGGTCAGGGCGCCGGTCGCGGCGATCACCCGCCCGGGCGTCGCGTCGCCAAAGCGCAGACCGCCGGCGGACGAGGCCACGCTCAGGTCGCCGCCGACACTGGCCGAGACCAGCCGCACGTCGCCGCCGCCCGTTACCTGCGCGCCGGCCCCGGCCGTCAGGCGCCCCACGGTCAGCGCGCCGTTGGCGAGCCCGATCGACGCAGCGCCCGCCGCGTCGATCGTCGTCAGGTTCGCGCCGTCCAGGCGATCCAGATTGACATCGACGTCTCCCGCCGCGCTGGCGACGGTCACCGTCGTGTTCGCGCCGGCCGAATTGACGAAGTTGGCCGTAGAGAGCCCCCCGGGCGTCGTCGCCCCGAGGACCGCGTCGCCCGTCCCCATGGACCGGACGATGAGTTGATTGGCCCCCCCGCCCGTAAGCGTCGCCGAACCCAGCCTGGCGTCGCCGCCCGCCTGGGTCTCGACCCGGATGTACGGGCCGGCCGTGGCGGACTCCACGGAAAGGCCGCCCGTCGTGCCGATCGCCACCAGGGACTGCCGGGCCGTGAGCGCGCCCAGATGGCCGCTTCCGACCATGGCGTAGATCATGCCGGTGTTCGCGGTGATGTCGCCGCCGTTGACGGCGCCGTTCACGAACAGCTGGACCGACCCGTTGTAGTGCAGGGTCTTGCCGGCGAAGTCGAAGTCCCCGGCCCTGTCCATGATGGTCCAGGTTCCGAGTTGAGCGCCGCCCGGCGCGAGGGCGGCGTTTGCGAAGTCGCCGCCGCTCAGCAGGTAGTCGCCCCCGACATCGACGCTGGTGGCCACGTTCACCAGCCCTGTCCCACCATCCAGCTTGACCAGGCCGTCGCTGGAGACCTGGTCTAGGGCCACGCCCTGCGCCGTCACGGAGACCTGGCCGTCATTCGCTCCGGTTCCGGCGTCCAGTCGAGCCGCACCGACCACCGCGCCGTTCGTGGCTGTGATGGTCAGCCGCCGGTCGGCGTGCAGGGACAGCGTCCCCAGGTTCAGGTCGCCCAGGGTGTCGGTGATGGTGACGTCGCGGATGACGCCGAAATAGGGATTCGGGCTCAGGGCGTGATCCAGGAAGTCGTGGGCGGTGATCGTGTAGTCGCCACCGGCGCTGACGACATCGCCGGCCGAGAACGTGCCGTTCTCGGCCTCGACCGTGATGTTGTAGCCCGCCAGCCCGTCGATCGTGAGGTTACCGGTCTTGAGCGTGACGATCGTGTTGTCGTCCACCCCGCCAGCGACCACGGCGACTGGATTGCTGAGCGAATTGACGTTGACCACGGCGTCGCCGAACTCGGAGATTACCTGCAGGCCGTTCGTGTCCGGCGCGCAGCTGCAGCCCACCGCCGCGGCGGTGATCGCGTAGTTGGCGGCGGTGATCGACGCCTTGTCGTCGGCGCCGAAGGTGGCCTTTCCATCTCTGGCGTAGACCAGGATTCCCTTGGTGGCCTCGCCGCCGCGCAAGGTGACGTCGCCGCCGCCGCCGACATCGACCGCCCCGTCGACGCCGTTCGCCTTGGCCAGGCCGACCCGGACGTCGCCCGAAGCCTGAACCGAAACCGCCCTGCTGTCCGACTCAGCCCAGCCCACGGTGGCGTCACCGTTGGCCGAGACCACGACGACCTCTTGTCCGGCGTGGCCGGACTCGAGATCGACGTTTCCGGTCAAGGCCCCCACGTTGATCCGGCCACCGGCCTCGAGCGGCCCGACGGCCGCCGAACCGGCGAGGATCGTCAGGTGATCGCCGCTGGAGATCAGAGGCGCCGCGCTGGCGTCCAGAAGCCCGGTGGCCGCGATCTGTACGTTGTGGTCGCCATGCACCGAGCCGGCGATCGTCATGGTGTCGCCACCCAGCAGCACTTCGCCGCCACTGTCGATCGAACTGGTCGAGGTCAGGTTCACCAGCCCCTGCCCCTCGATATGAACGCTATCGCCTAGCACGGCGCCCGAGACCTGCAGCGCGCCGCCGCCGTCGCTATACAATTCCAGATAGCCGCCTGCCCCGGCCGAGCCGACGGTCAGGGCTCCGTCCAGCGCCTGGACGTAGAGATCGCCGAGAGCCGAAGCCGAGCCGACGCCGAGGTTCCCGTCGCCGGCCGTGACATAGACATTGCCGGCGGAGGCCGTGACGGCGCCCAGCGAAAGCGGACCAGTCCTGACGACCACATTGGCGTCCACCCCGCCCTCCACCGTGTCGATCGCGGCGCTGTTGTCGAGATAGACCGAGGCGCTGCCGGAGGTCGATCGGACGGTGGTGACGCCAGTACTCGTGCCCCTGACGAACCAATGGCTGGAAGTGATGCCGGCCTCGTCGTTCGCGCCGAGGGTCGCGTCGCCGCTGGCGGAGAGGGTGAGGTCATGTCCCGGCGTCACGCCATTGAGCACGGCGCTACGCAGGGTGGCTGAGCCGCCGGTCGACTTGACCAGGATGTCGCCGCCCGCCTGGAGCGCGTTGACATAGACGTCGCCAGCCGCCGTGGCGCTGAAATCCCCGTCGGTTGCTATGTCGCCCAGGATGATGCGCCCGGCCGCATCGAGAGAGACAGCGCCGTAGCCGTGCAGGTTGCCGGAGACATGGGTGATGTCGCCGTTGTCAGCGAAAAGGCTGACGTTCCCCCTCGCATCCACGCCTCCGTTCAGGACGAAGCCGTCGGCGTCGCGGAAGGATATGTCGCCGCTGGTATAGTTGAGAAGATCGCCCAGGTTGGCGACCGTGTTGGCCCCGTTCAGGGTGATTCCGGTCTCGGCCTGGACGTTCAAGGTGTCGGCCGAAATGGCGCCGGCCGTCTGGATGATCGAGCCGCTCCCGGACGTCAGCGACACGGCGCCGGTCGTGGTGATCCCGCCCGTCAGGCCAAAGCTGTTCTGATCATAGTAGCTGAAACCGCCCGTCCCTGCATTGATGTCGCCCAGGTTGACCACGTTGTTGGCGGCCTGATTCAGGGCGACGCCCAAGGGGGCGCTGACGGTCAGGAGATCCGCTGTGATCGAGCCGCCAGCCTGCGAAACCGTCCCGCTGCTCGAGGTCAACGCCATCGTGTTGGTCGCGGAATAGGCTCCGGTCAACGACAGGGGCCCTGCCCCCGTCACCGTCAGGTCGCGGGCGCTGAGACCGGAGCCGAGCATTGCGGTGGAGAAGGCGCTGATCGTCACGTCACCGGCCGCCACCCCGGTTCCCTGAGTGATGGCCGCGCCGACTAAGACTGCGCCGGCGGTCGACTTGACCAGAATATGGGCGTCGTCGCTTGCGCCGACACCCGTGGACTTCAGCGTGGCGCTGCTGGCCGACACCGCACCATCGGCGGTGATTTCAATATCGTCGCCCGCGAAGATCCGATTGGTCACGGTGGCCTGGGTCGTGCCGGTCAGGCGGACGCTTCGCCCGGCGTCGACCGTGGAGAGGAACACCTGCGGCGCACTGAGCAAGATATCGCGCGCCGAATTGCCGAGCGTCAGCGACGCGGAGCCGCTGCTGGTGATCACGATGTCGCCCGAGGCCGTGGTGGTGGCCGAGCCCACGGAACTACTGTTGGCCGACGAGACCGTGACCCCCGTTGCGCCGGAAATCAGGGTCACCGTCGCGCCGGCGCCGCCGGCCGACACCTGCGCCGCCCCCGTGCTTGCGGTGACCTCGCTGGCGGTGATCGAGCCGCTGGTCGTGCTCATCTGCGCGGTCTTGCCATACACCGTGGACGCGGAAAGGTTGCCGCTGGACGCGCTCAGCACCACGTCGCCGTTGGCGTTGATCGAGGCGCTCGTCGCCGAGCTGATCGTGGACGTCTGGATCAGGGCGTTCGACGCCGCGCGCAGAACGGACAGGGTGTCACCGGCGTTCACGAAATTCGCGTCGACCAGTCCCGTGCCGCCCGCGAATACAAAGCCGCCGGCCGTCATTGTCGCGCCGGGCGCGACAATGACGCCCTGGGGCGAATAGAACCAGATGTTTCCGCCGGTCGCCACCCCGACCTTGCCCGTCACAACGCCGCCGTTGTCGATCTGGATCTGGCTGGTGGTCTTGTTCAGCACGATGTCGCTGGCGGCGTCGAACAGGAAGTCCATCTGGTCGCCGCTGCTGACATGCAGGCTGGACCAGTTGATCACCGTCCGGGGGGCGTTCAGGTCGATCTGCAGCGTAATGGCGTCGGGAAAGCTGATCAGGGGCTGGGAGCCGCCGGCCGAGACCGTGATGCTGCCAGCGCCCGGGATGCCCGGCAGGGTTCCGGCTACGGCGGGCTGGGCCAGCATGGCGGCCACGCCGCACAGGGCCGAGCCGACCAGGAGGGCGGTTCGACGCGCGGCCGGCTGGGAGGCCTTGGCGGTGATCGGGCTGGACACGGACGGGGTCATGGGGACGCTCCGGGGCTTCGGGCGGCTAGAACAGAGCGGCGGATAGGGAAATCAGGACGCGCGAGGGCGGTCGATCGCCCACGCCGAACGGACTGTCGAACGGCTTGGCCCACGTCAGATCCAGGGCCACGCGCGGCGTGATCTGGGCGCGCACGCCGACCCCGGCCGAGGTCAGGTCCAGCTTGCCGGCCCCTGGACCCAGGTTCGTCAATTCGGCCACGTCATAGAAGGCGTAGGGCCGCCAAGCCGCGCGCCCACCGGCCAGGGGCAAGGGCACGGTGCTGAGCTCGAAGGTCCCGGCGATCGCCCGGTCGCCCGACGCCACCGAGGGGTCGTAGCCCCGCCCGATCGTCAGGTTTCCAACCCCGTACTCCTCGTACGACAGCAGCGGATCGTCAGTGTGTTGCCAGGCGGCCTTGAGCTTGCCGATCACCGGCCCGGCGATGCGGCCGCCGATCTCGCCCTCGGCCCGCACCACCGTGGCGTCCGGAACCCCCAGGAAGCGTGAGGCGGCGAGGTCGCCGTAGCGGCTGGCCCCCAGGTTGTGGATGCCCTGGCGCACTTCTACCACGCCGGTCATGGCCACCGAACGGCTGGCCAGGCTGGCGGGGGCGTAGTGGCCGTCCAGGCGCAGGAAGAACACCCGCAGGTGGTCGTCCGTCAGCACCGCGACGCCGTCGCCGAACTCGACCTTCTGGTCGATCCAGTCCAGGCCGAACCCGATGTTGAGGTTGTGGCGACGGTGGCGCGCCAGGGGATAGGTCAGGCGCAGACTGCCGGCGAAGGACTCGCCCTCGAGCGCCAGCGGCTTGACGACGTCGCCGGGCCGGGTCCAGCCCCATGCGCCCGAGATATCGGCCGTCAGGCCGTCGCCGCCCATGTAGAACCGCTCGGCCACCTGGACCACGCGCTGTTCGTCGCTGGACAGCGTGCCGTAGCCCAGGATCGAGGTCCTCTCGCCCAGAGAGGTGAAGCCGTTCAGGTCAAGGCGGGCCAGGGTCAGGTCGCGGCCGACGGTCTTGGAACCGTAGTTTTGCGCCACCACCGAGCCGTCCGCCGCGTCGCGGTCGATCGCGATTTCCAGGTCCAGCGCGCCCGGACCGCTGGACGACGGCTTGAGCATCGACTGGATGCGCACGCCGGGCACGTCCGAGACCAGCAGCAGATAGCGTTGGGCGGCGTCCAGGTCGAACGGCGCCATGCCGCGCAAATGGTCCAGGAAACGCGCGACCTGCTTCTGCGCCGGCCCCGCATCGCCATGATAGTTCACCGCCTCGATGCGGGCCTCGACCACGGTCAGGACCAGCTTGCCGCCGGTGATCTTCTGCTCGGGAATGACCACGCTGGCCAGCACCCCGCGCCGCAGATACAGCAGCGCGGCCCGGTCACGGATGTCGCAGACCACGCTGAGCGGCATCTCGCGGCCGATGAACTCGGCATAGGTGGAAGCCAGAGCCTGATCCGACAGCGCTAGGTCGCCCGACGCCGCGCCGCGGAATTCCACCGCGCTCAGCGTGACCTTGATCGCGCTATCGCGGAAGCCGCAGGGCCCGGCCTCGACGCCTTTGAACAGGTCGCCCCGCGGCGCGGCCGGGATCGGGGCCGCGCGGGCCGGATCCAGTTCCTGGCGCGATGGCAGCGCTATCTGAGCCTGGGCGGGCGCGGCGCAGAAGGCGGCCGCAACCAGACATGCCCCGATGGTCGCGCCCACGACGGCGCGATTGATGCTGAACAAATTCCGAGCCCCACGCCCCAAGGACGCCAGTGCGGCGCCCCATTCTGCGAATCGTTATGACGTAAATACGCTTTGGAAAACAGTGTTCGAGCTTCGATTTTCAACTTCAGGCGCCGCACCATCTGTAGCTGATCCGCGCCAAGCGAAGGCCGGCCGCGCTGCGACCGGCCCCCTCGCTCTTCTGGTCAGCGCGATCCCGAACCCGACCCGGGCGCCATCTCGAAGGTCCACGAACCCGGTCCCACACCGTAGACGGCGTGGCCTTCGCGGGCGCCGAGCCAGCGCGCTCCGGCGGGCGTTCGGGCCAGGCGGCGGCCGCCGTTCGGCAACCAGACCTCGGCCGCGCACGCGCCGGGCACGCCAACCGCCAGGGTGACGCCGCCGTCGGCCCGGCGGGTCCAACGCGAGCTGGCCTCGCCCCGCGGGGTCGCCACTGTCCCCGAGGCCCGGCTCAGCCCATCCGGCGTCACCGGCCGCACGCGCAGACGCGCATAGCCGGGCGCCGCCGGGCGGATGCCCGCCAGCCCCTCGTAGAACCAGCTGCTGATCGAGGCGAAGTAGTGGTGGTTCCACGAGCGCGACCCCAGCCCCCAGCCCTCGGGCATGCTGCGGATGTCGTTCTTCAGCCAGAAGCCCCAGCTGGGCTCGTCGGTGCGCGTGACCACCTTCCAGACGAGGTCGCCGTGGCCATGGTCGCTGAGCAGCAGGGGCAGATAGCGCAGGGCGTAGACACCGACGTCCAGCCTGTAGCCCTTGGCCGCGATGTCGGCGGCCAGGCCGTCCACCACCGCCTGGGCCTGGCCTTCAGGGACCAGGCCCAGCGCGACCGGCAGCACGTTCATGGTCTGAGCATACGGCGAAGGCTTGCCGCCTTCGGGCGGGGCCGCGTAACGCCGGGCCGCCGCGTCCCAGTAGCGGGCGTTGTAGGCCTCCCGGACCTTCGCTGCCAGCGCGTCCTGTCCCGTCGCCTTCAGCATGTGGAAGATGTAGGCGCTCGAGGTGGCGTCGACGGGACCGGTCGGACCGGCGGCCGCGTATTCGCCCAGGCCATGGTCGTAACGATAGTCGGGCGCCTTCACGAAACCGGCCGTGTAGTCGGCCAGGCGCTTCTGCATCGCGCGCAATTTCTGGGCGATACGCTCGTCGCCGAACCGCAGCGTCAGCTCCTCGGGCAGGACGAAGGCGGCCACGTCCCAGGCCGGGGTCGGCCCCCAGATGTAGTTCCAGCCCGGCGTATTCTCGAACCCGTAGAAGGGCGTGGACGGCACGATCTCGGGCAGCTCGCCGCTGGCGGCCTGGGCGTCGACGAAGTCGCCCAGCCACTTTTCCCAGGTGCGCACGACGTCGAAGTTCAGGGCGGCGGCGGCCGACGAGGCCTGGGCGTCGCCGGTCCAGCCGTTCTTCTCCAGGCTGGGCGTGTCTGTCTGAGCCGCGTGCATGTTGTTGAGCAGGCCCTGGCGGGCGGCGTCGTGGATCTGGTTGACCAGGTCGTCGCCGCACTCGAATTGGCCGATCGAGGCCACCGCCGAGTGGATCTCGACGGCCGTCAGCGCATCCAGCGCCGGCGGAGCGTCCAGGCCCGTGACCTGCACGTAGCGGAAGCCGCCGTAGCCGAACGGCGGACGCCAGGTCTCGCGGCCGGTTCCGGCCAGGGTGTAGCGGTAGGTCATCAGCTGGGCGTCGATGAGGCCGCTGGCGACCTGGATCGTCCCGTCCTTGCGCAGCTTCTCGGCCAGCACCATCGACACCGTCTGGCCCGCCCGGCCGGCGAGACTGAGCTCTGGCGCGCCGGTGCGGATGCGGCCGAAGTCGAACACCCAGACGCCGGGCGCGACCTCCTTGACCGACTTTGCAGGATGCCGAGCGACCGGAGCGATCGGTTCGTGCGTGGCCGCCGCCAGGCGCCCCACCGGCCCCTTGGGCATGACGGCCGAGGTCCAGGCGCTGTCGTCGAAGCCGGCGTCCCGCCAGCCCTTCGGCTCGCGCCGGGCGTCGCGTCGCTCGCCCGAATAGATCGAGTCCCACAGGCAGGGCCCGTCCGCCGTGCGCCAGGCGCTGTCGGTGACCAGCACCCTGGTCGAGCCGTCGGCCAGCAGCACCTCCAGCCGCGCCTTCATCACCGGCTCGGCGGTCCAGGGCGCCTTGTGGAAGTACCACTCGTTCGGCTCGGCCACGCCGTACCACCCGCGACCGAGTTCGGCGCCCAGCACATTGTCGCCCGCCTTCAGCAGGTCGGTCACGTCGTGGGTCTGGTAGAGCACGCGCTTGTCGTAGGCGGTCCAGCCTGGGGCCAGGGGGCCGGGCCCCACCGACTGTCCGTTCAGGCTGAGAGCCGCCCAGCCGCCGGCGGCGACGTAGAGCCGGGCGCGCACGACCTGGCCCTCGACCGCGAAGGCGCGGCGCAGCAGAGGCGCGGGATGGACCAGGGGAGCCACGATATCCTTGCCCGGCACGCCTGCGGCGATGATCAGGCCCTCGGGGCCGACGTCGCCGCCGGTGAAAGGGTTGTCGCCGCCCTCGAATGCGGTGGCGAAGCCCGGACGGTCGGGCGCCCTTAGGTCCACCGCGTGGATCGCCGCGGCCTCGGCCACGGGGGACAGGAAACCGAAGGTCCCTTCGGCGTGGGTCGCGTCTTCCAGCGCGCCGACGGCCACGCCGTCCAGGGCGAAGCGCAGGGCGGTTCCCTTGGCCTCGATCGTCAGGCGGCGGCGAACGCCGGCCAGGGTCGAGAGGGCCGCCGGCAGAGGCCAGACCTGAAGGCGCTTGAGCTTGACCTGCGGGCCCGAGCCGCCGGGGTACTGGCGCATCTGCAGCATCAGCGATGGCGCGCCGTCCACCTCGCCCACCCGCAGCATGTAGGCTTCGCCGTAGGTCTTGCCCTCGGGGCGAGCCCGGAGCAGCACATCGAAGAAGCGGCTCTTCAGGGTGAAATCGATTGTCAGGACCTGGTCGGCCCAGCCCTTGGGAGCGGCCAGGTTGCGGCCGATCCAGGCGGCCTCGCCCCAGTCTGCGGGCGCCAGCAGGCCCATCTCGAAAGTGGCTGGCTTGCTCCAGTCGCCGACGCGACCGCTTGCGTCCCACAGGCGCACGCGCCAGGCCCGGCGGTCGCGGGCCGCCAGGGCCGGACCGGCATAGGCCGCTTCGACGGTGGAAGCTCCGGCGACCTTGCCGCT
Source organism: Caulobacter sp. (assembly GCA_017745235.1). Classification (GTDB taxonomy): domain Bacteria; phylum Pseudomonadota; class Alphaproteobacteria; order Caulobacterales; family Caulobacteraceae; genus Caulobacter. Next base: position 41,878 of record JAGHZU010000011.1, read on the forward strand.
GTCCCAGGTGAGGCGGCCGGCCAGGAGGTCGGCTTCGGACGTCGCCGCCTGGATCTGCCAGGCGCTCTGGCCGCCGACGGGCGGGCGCCAGGCCAGGCGCGGGCGAGGCTCGTCAAGGCCCAGGGGGACGGCCGCGTGCTCGGTGCGGAGCCCGCTGGCGGGGGCGGCCGCGCGCAGCGGCGCGGCCAGGGCGGATCCCGTCGTCAGCCAGCCGGCCAGGGCCGCGGCCCCGCCCAGGGCGCCGCGGCGCGTGGTTCCGGACATCGGACGATCAGTGCGCTTCGGGCGCGGCAGGGGTCGCCGACGGCGTCACCTTGGCCAGGGCTTCGCCCAGGGCCTTCAGCGCGTCCTCGTCGAGATTGGCCTGGGGGAAAGCGGCCAGCTGGCGCGGAGTCAGGCCCTTGATCAGCTGGGCGGTGTTGGCCTGCTCTTCCGGCGAGGCCTCGGGCTGGCCGGCGGCCTCGCCGCGCTTGCGGAAGAACTCGCTGAACACTTCGCGCGCCTTGGGGTCGGCGAAGATGTCGGCGATCTTGGTGTCGAGAGTAAACGCCGCGGCGGCCGACGTGGTCGCGGGAGCAGCCTGGCGCGCCAGGGCCGGAGCGCCGCACAGGGCCATCGCCATCACGCCCGCCATCAGGGCCATCGTCTTCCGAGCCATGCCTGGTCTCCCCTTACTGATGCGTCCGCCCTGGATGGCGGCTTTGGTTATCGCCGATTACGTTATGCAAATGCATAATGAAAGTCGAGAGGGTTCAGCGGACCATAATCGCCACCAGGGCGTCGGCATGGTCCTCGATCACCTTCGGGTCGGACGGATCCAGGCCCCACACCCGCTCCACCTCAGGCGCTAAAGTGTAAAAGAGCTGCGCCGCGCCCACGAAGATGTAGACCGACGCCGCCACCGACACCTTGGGCAGGATGCCCTCCCTCTGGCACAGCAGGATGAAGTTCTCGGCGGCCTTGCGGGTCTCGACGATGAACTCGTCGGCGGCCCAGCGGAAGCGCTCGCTGTCGCGCACGCTCTCCTGCACCATCAGCCGGGCGTGCTCGGGGTGACGGGCCGAATAGAGCACCACCGAACGGATGACGGCCTTGGCGAAGTCGCGGTACGAACCGTAGGCGGGATCATCGGGCGCGGGCAGCTGAAGTTCCTTCGCCTGCCGCTGGAACAGGAAGGTCACCGCCGCCCGCCACAGGGTGTCCTTGTTGTCGAAGTGGTACTTGATAAGCGCGTGGTGGACGCCGGCCTTGGCCGCGATCTCCCGCGTGGACGCGCCCTCGAACCCCTGCTCGGAGAAGATCTCCAGGGCCGCCTGGAGGATGCTGGCCTGGGTGGCCGCCTTCTGACGCGCGCGAATGTTCAAGTTGGCACCCCTGTCGTGACCCGGCTCGCGCTCCAGCGCGAAGGGGCGGGAGTCTAGCAACTGTCGGCCGAGAAGGAAATTGGCTCACCAATCGGTGAATCAGCCTCGACATTTCATTATACAGATGCATAACCTAATATGTGGGACGGACCGGGAGAGTCCGAGGGAAACGATGATGCACGACACAGCCACGCCTGAGCGCCGACATGCCTACGCCCTGGCGTCCGTGCTGGCCGCCGCGCTGAGCCTCACGGCCTGCGGCGCCAAGAGCCAGACACCGGCCCCGGCCGCGCCCCTGACGCCGGTCGAGGCCACCGTGTCGGCCGGCGCCCTGCGCGGCTACGTCGAGGACGGCGTGCGCATCTTCAAGGGCGTGCCCTACGCCCAGCCGCCGGTCGGCGAGCTTCGCTGGCGTCCGCCGCAGCCCATCCAGGCTTGGACCGGGGTGCGCCAGGCCCAGGCCTTCGGCTCGGACTGCATGCAGAACCGCGTCTCCTGGGACGACACCCAGACCAAGCTGCCCACCAGCGAGGACTGCCTGAGCCTGAACGTCTGGTCCCCGGCCAATGCGGCCAAGGCGCCGGTGATGGTGTGGATCCACGGCGGCGGCTTCGTGATGGGCTCGGGCAGCCAGCCGGTGTTCGACGGCGCCGCCCTGGCCCGCCGGGGCGTGGTGGTGGTGACCTTCAACTACCGGGTCGGCCGCTTCGGCTTCTTCGCCCACCCGGCCATCGACGCCGAGCATCCGGACGAGCCCAAGGGCAATTACGGCCTGATGGACCAGGTAGCGGCCCTGAAGTGGGTCAAGGCCAACATCGCTGCCCTTGGAGGCGATCCCGACCGCGTGACGATCTTCGGCCAGTCGGCCGGCGGCGCCTCGGTGGCCCAGCTGATGCTGAACCCCGAGGCCCAGGGCCTGTTCCGACAGGCCATCGCCCAGTCGGGCGGCGGGCGCGACGTCTGGCCGTTCCTGGCCGCCGACCGTCCCGGCAAGGCTTCGGCCGAGTCCATCGGCGTCGCCTTCGCCGACAAGGCCGGCGCCAGGAACGCCGACGCAGCGACGCTGCGCGCGCTGCCCGCGTCCAAGCTGGTGGGCAAGCTGGACCTGCTGAACATGGAAGAGGCCACCTTCTCAGGCCCGATCGTCGACGGCCGCCTGGTCGCCGGCTCGCCTGTCGAGGGTTTCGCCGCCGGCCGACAGGCCAAGGTCCCGCTGCTGATCGGAGCCAACAGCGACGAGTTGGGGATCATCCCCGGGTTCCTGAAGGGTATCTTCGCCGGCAAGCTGATCGGCCAGCTGGGACTGCCCGAAGACCGGCTGATGGCGATCTACGGCGACAAGTCCAGCCTGAACGCCGACCTGCCCAGCGACGCCACCTTCGTCGAGCCGGCCCACGCCCTGGCGGGCCTGGCGGCCAAGTCCGGCCAGCCGGTCTGGAGCTACAGCTTCGGCTACGTGATCGAGGCCAAGCGCAAGGATTGGCGCGGCGCGCCCCACTCCGGCGACCTGGGCTTCGTCTTCGACAACCTCGGCAAGCTGAAGGACCAGCCGACCGCCGCCGACCAGGCCGTGGCCGCGCGCTGGGCCGACACGTGGGCCGCCTTCGCCAAGACCGGCGACCCGGGCTGGGCTCGCTACGACGTGGCCAGCGACCAGCGCATGACCGCCACCAACACCGGCTCGGCCATGGCGCCGACGCCGCAACGCATTCGCGCCCTGGGAGCCCTCAGGGACGAGAAGACCGGGCGCTGAACCGCGCCCGCGAAAGAACCAACAACAAGAGTGGGGAAACGATGAGCAGGATGAAGACCGCGCTGGCCCTGGGGGTCTCGCTGACCGCCCTGGCCTCGGGACAGGCCATGGCCCAGGACGCCAAGCACGACGAGGCGATGATGATCACCGAGGTGGTCGTCACCGCGCAGAAGCGTGAGGAAAAACTGCAGGACGTGCCGATCGCCGTCAGCGTGGTGGGCGAGACCGACCTGCAGCGCCGCAATATCGGCAACATCGACCAGCTGAAGCTGGTAGTGCCCAGCTTCGAGTCCACCTCGTTCGGGGTATCGGTGCGCGGCGTCGGCACCTCGACCTTCTCGACCTCGATCGAACCGACGGTTTCGACCGTGCTTGACGGCGTGGTGCTGGGCCGGCCGGAGATGGCGCTGGGCAGCTTCTACGACGTGGCCCGCGTGGAGATCCTGCGCGGCCCGCAAGGCATGCTGTTCGGCAAGAACGCCTCGGCCGGCCTGGTCAACATCACCACCAACGCGCCCAAGCTGAACAAGACCGAGGCCCTGGCCAACATCAACGTCGGCCAGGACGGCTACCACAAGTCCGACGCCACGCTGAACCTGCCGGTCGGCGAGAACGCCGCTATCCGCCTGGGCGCCTATGTCAACAAGCTGGACGGCGTGCTGCACAACAAGTTCGACGGTCGCCGCTTCAACGGCAACGACGAGTGGGGGACGCGCGCCAAACTGCTGTGGCGGCCCACCGACACCGTCGACGTGCTGGTCACGGCCGACTACTCCAAGCAGGACCAGTCGATCACCTGGTCGCCCTACAAGGTCAATCCGACCGGAGCCCTGGCCCTGGTCTACGCCGGCTGCGGCGTGAAGGCCTCGCCCGAGAACACCGACCTCTGCATCGACGGACCGCAGTACAAGGATCGCGAGAACTACGGGCTGGTCGCCGAGGTCAACTGGAGCCTGCCGGGCGGCCAGACCTTGACCTCGATCACGGCCGGGCGTCGCGCGTTCGATCTCAGCAACGGCGACTCCGACAGCCTGCCGGTCAACATCCTCAACGACAACATCTCCAACCAGGACCTGCGCCAGATCAGCCAGGAACTGCGCCTGTCCTCGCCCACCGGCGGGCGGCTGGAATATGTGGCGGGTCTCTACTTCTACCGCCAGAAGACCAACCAGACGACCGACCAGACCGGCAGCTTCGGCCTGCCGTTCGGCCTGAAAGGCAACAGCACGATCAACAGCCTGGTGGAGACCACCAGCTACGCCGCCTTCGGCCAGGCGCATTTCGACCTGACCGAGAAACTGGCCCTGATCGGCGGCGCGCGCCTGACCCACGACAAGGTGAGCCTGGACTTCAACCAATTCACCCGCGCGGGCTATGTGGCCATCAATCCGACGGTCCGGTTCGATGACTCCGCCACCGAGACCAACTTCTCCTGGCGCATCGGCGCACAGTACCAGTTCGCCCAGCGCACCATGGGCTACGCCACCGTCTCGCGCGGCTACAAGGGTCCGGGCTTCAACCAGACCGGCGTCAGCAACGCCACCACCAGCCAGGAAGTTGGCCCGGAAATCCCGACCAGCTACGAGCTGGGCGTGAAGACCGGCCTGCTGGGCGGGCTGGCTGTCGTGAACGTCGCTGCGTTCTCCACCAAGTTCGAGGACTACCAGGCCCAGACGGTCGACTTCACCCTGACCCCGCCGGCCTTCCGCACGATCAACGCCGGCGACCTGAAGACCAAGGGCGTGGAAGCCGACCTGAGCGCCTACCTGGCCCCCGGCCTGATGGTCTCGGCGGCGGTCGCGTACATCGACGCCAAGTACGGCGACTTCGCCCCGATCTCGTGCGACCCGGTGGTCACCCCCACGGGCTGTGTCGTGATCGCGCCGGGCATCCCGGGCCTGAAGCCGCCGCTCTACGGCTACGACGCCTCGGGCCAGCGCCTGAGCGGCGTCTCCAAGTGGAAGACCAGCTTCGCGGCCGTCTACAGCCGCCCGATCGGCCACGGCCTGGAGTTCAACGCCTCGGCCGACTACGGCTGGCGCGACGGCTACAACGCCTCGGCAACGCGCGATCCCAACACCTACATCAAGAGCTACGGCATCCTGGGCGCGACCATCGGGATCGGGTCCGAGGACGACCGCTGGAAGCTGGCGGTCTGGGGCAAGAACCTGACCGACAAGCGCTTCCCCAGCTCGCTGTTCGGCACGCCGTTCGCCGGCGCGGGCGACTACAGCCAGGTCCTGACGGGCGACGCCTTCCGCCGCTACGGCGTGACTTTGAACCTTCGCTACTAAGCGTGACGGAGGGGCCTGGATCATCCAGCCCCTCACCTCCCCGGCCGTTCGGCCGCTGAACCGGAGAGGGCCTCGCCTCTCCGGTTCTTTTTTGCGCGCCCGCCCGCGAACGAAGAAGGGCCGCCGCAATGCGGCGGCCCCTGAGCCCCGGACAACTTTCCAGGGCAAAGATAAAGCGTGTCGAGCGAAGGCGGCCTAAGCCGCCTCCACCACCACCGACAGCAGTCCCGCCTCGCCAGCCCAGACCGTCACCTTCCGGGCCTCGCGATCACGGGTCCAGCGCGCGCCAGGTTGCGACAGGGTCACCTTCACGCCGTTCGGGAAGTGGGCGTCGGGGATGTAGATCTCGGTCGGCGCCGAGATCGTCGGATCGGCCTCCAGCTCCAGTTCGAACCGGCCGTCGGCGAAGCGCATGGCGCCGATCACGCCCTGGGCCAGCGGCGCGTAGGGACGGCAGAAGCCCAGCAGGGCGCGCGCGCCGTCGTCGGCTCCGCCGGTCCCGTCGACCTGGTCCAGCGAATAGATCGACAGATCCTCCTGGTTCCAGCCGTCGCCGATGCGCAGGTCGTTGCGGTTGCTGGCGGTGTAGTTCCACTGGGTGGACGACAGCCGCAGGGCGTCGAGCGCATCGTACATCAACGCCAGGGCCTGGGCGTGGGCCGCCCAGATCTGTTCGCCGCGCTCGCCTCGCGCCCAGGCCTCGAAGGCCTCGCCCTCGTTGAGGTCGTAGGGAATGCCGAACTCGCCGATCAACGTGGGCGCGCCATCCGAGCCGAACTTGGTTCCGAGCCAGGCGATGTAGGCCATCTGGTTGAAGTAGCGCGCCAGCAGAGGCTCGGCGGGCTGGTTCGGATCGAACCGCTTCTTGCGCAGGATGTCGATGTCGTACCAGTGGCTGGCGTTGACGCTGCGCTCGGGCATGGCGTTGGGGAAGGTCTTCCCCGTGCCCACCAGATAGGGGCAGAGCTCGGCGAACAGCAGCCAGTCGGGGCGCACGGCGCGGATCGTCTGGGCCACGCGGGCGAAGAACGGAGCCATGAACAGGTTTTCGTGGTCGATCGGCTTGCCGTCCCGCACACGGAAGAAGTCCTCGTCCAGCACCTGATCGCCGGCCTCGTCGAACCGCCAGGCGCCGGCGCGCTCGAAGGGATCGGGACCGTCGTCCAGCCAGATCGAGACGCCGGCCTCGTTGGCGGGCTCTTGGTCGATGACTCGCAGCACGCCACGGTCGTCGCCCCAGCCCAGGCGGGCGATCGAGACGGTGCGGCCGCGCGCGGCGCGCAGGCCGTCCAGCGGCGTCCACGCCCGGCCGGGCCAGACGGGCAGCGGATCTTCAGGCGTGGCCTGCAGGCGCGGCGCGCTCATCGGCAGGCCCACCCAGCCCAGGCCCGGTTCGTTGAAGCTGTCGAAGCCGATCACGTTGTCCAGGTGCGCCACGCGGCGGGCCAGGGCGGCCATCGCGCCCAGATAGTGGTCCTGCAGGAAGCGCTGGACGTTGCGGCCGTCCACGATCCAGTCCGGCGTCAGGGTCTCGCCCGCGAAGAAGGCCGTCCAGGCGATGGCGTTGGCCGGGAGGCGATAATTGGTCGCCCAGCTCATCATCGGATAGCGGTCCTCCTGGCGGCGCTCCTCGCTCGTGTAGTCGTAGCGGTGCTGCATCACGTGGGCGGCGTCGGCGGCGTCGAACTTGGTGAAGTCCAGGCCTAGAGCCTCGAACACCCAGCCGGGCGCGCCGTCGCCGCCGCTCATGCGGCTCCAGACATCCTGGTGGAAGTCGACGAACACGAACAGGCCGTGGGCCCCGGCCCGCTCGGCCACGGCGGCGTAGTAGTCGAGATAGGCCTCGTCATACTGGCCCGGGCCGGCGTGCTCGACCGCCTCCCAGGTGGTCAGCAGGCGCAGGGTGTTGAAGCCCCAGCCGGCGATACGGCCCAGGTGCGCATCGGCGTCTTCCAGGGGGAACGGGCGGCCAATGAAGCTGATCGTGCGATGGTCGGAAAAATCGCTGGGATGGTCGGTGCCGCCGTTCGGCCAAGGCGCCTTGCAGTCCCCGCCCAGATTGACGCCCCGCAGGATGGCCTGACGCCCGTGCGCATCGACAAATCGACTTCCACGAACATCGATCAGCGGCTTTGACATTCCATTCTCCCGGGGGCATTGTCATTTCGTTATACAACTGGTGAATAAACGGGACGGACCCTTCGGTCCAGTGCCGACGAGAAAACGGGGAAGAAATGCCAAGCGTGATCCAGGGCGACGCGCCCAGGCTGACGGCCGTGCGGAAAGCCGCGATCGGCGTCGGCGACTTCGGCTTCAACCTGTATTGGCAGACGGCGGGGCTCTACCTGCTGTTCTTCTACACCGACGCCCTGGGCCTGCCGGCAGCGACGGCCGGGTTCATCTACATGGCGGCCCTGATCTGGGACGCGGCGCTGGATCCGATCCTCGGCATGGTCGTCGATCGCACCCGCACGCGGATGGGGCGCTATCGTCCCTATCTGCTGCTGGGGGCCGCGCCGCTGGCCTTGGGCTTCATCGCCCTGTTCGTAGGCCCCGCCGCCCCCACCGCCGGAGCGGTGGCCTTCGCGGCCATCACCCACATCCTGTTCCGCACGCTCTACGCCGTGGTCTCGATTCCCTATGCGGCGCTGTTCGCCCGCATCACGCGCGACAGCACCCAGCGCGGCGACATGGCCGGCGTGCGCATGGTGTTCGGCACGCTGTCGGCCATCGCCGTGGCCGCCCTGACCCTTCCGCTGGCCCAGGCCCTGTCAACGCCCGACGCCCCACGCAGGGGCTGGCTGATCGTGGCCGCCGTCTACGGTGTGATCGCCGCTCTCTGCCTGCTGGCCGTGGCCTGGGCCGCGCGCGGGCTGGACGTGGCCGACGACGAGCCCGTCCCACGCCATCCGCTGGGCGATGTGGTCCGCAGCCTGCTGGCCAACCGCGCCATGCTGCTGGTGCTGGGGGCCGTGGTCCTCAGCGCCTTCTCGGGCACGATGTTCTCCAAGAACCTGCTCTATTACTTCAAGTACGTGGTCGGCGACGCCTCGCTGGGGAGCGCCGCCCTGGCGGTGGGCGCCCTGACGGCCGCCATCTGCGTGCCGGCCTTTGCGGTGATCGTGCGCCTGGCGGGCAAGCGCGAGGCCTGGCTGATCGGCGCGATCCCCGGCCTGGCGGGCCTGGTGCTCTGGCACTTCGCCGACGGCCACGGCGTGACCCTGTTGCTCGCCGCCGTGGTCCTGCAGGCCATGGGTCTGGCCTCCTACGTGGTCTGCTTCTGGGGCATGCTGCCCGACACGGTCGAGTACGGCGAATGGCGCACGGGCATCCGCACCGAGTCGCTGGTGTTCGGCCTGCTGGTGCTGGGCCAGAAAGCGGCCCTTGGCTTGGGCGCGGGCTTCCTGGGCGTGGCCCTGACCCACGTGGGCTACGCGCCCAACGCCCCCCAGAGCCCCGAGACCCTGGCCGGCATCAAGGCGATGATGTTCTGGATCCCGCTGATCGGCGGCCTGGCCTCGGCCGGCCTGATCGCCCTCTATCCGATCACCCGCGCCTCGCACGAGAAAATGGTGGCCGAGATCGCCGCCCGCTCGGCCGACGCGCCCGTCGCCCCCACCAAGATTTCCCTGCAAGAAACGGTGATCCAATGACCTCCGCATCCGCCGCCCGGATCGCATCGCCCCTTCTGGGGACCTTGGGCGCGCTCGGCGCCCTGGCCCTGGCCGGCCAGGCCCACGCCGCCACCGCCTGTGACGATCTGGCCAAGACCAAGGTCCCCGGCGCCGAGATCACCGCCGTCAAGGCGCTGGAGGTCGGCGCCCTGCAGGAGATCGATGTCTTCGGCATTCCGCCCCTGCCCACCGGCACGGCCTATTGCCGCGTGAACGCCACGCTGAAGCCGACCCCGGCCTCGTCGATCCTGGTCGAGGTCTGGCTGCCGACCAAGGAAGCCTGGAACGGTAAGTTCATGGCCACCGGCAACGGCGGCTATGGCGGCGCCCTGGGCGGTCCGCGCCTGGCCATGCGCCCGGCGATCAAGGCCGGCTACGCCGTCGCCGGCACCGACATGGGCCACACCGAGAACGGCGCGGGCGGCGAGGCCAACTGGGCCCTGAACCAGCCCGAGAAGATCGCCGACTGGGGTCACCGCGCCAACCACGAGACCGCCGCCTTCGCCAAGGCGATGATCGCCGCCTATTACGGCCAGGCCCCGCGCCGCTCGTACTTCACCGGCTGCTCGGACGGCGGACGCGAGGCCCTGATGGAGGCCCAGCGCTATCCGGGCGACTTCGACGGCATCGTCGCCGGCGCCCCGGCCAACGCCTGGACCCGCCTGATGGCCAGCTTCGCCTGGTCGTGGAAGGCCGTGCACGAGCGTCCCGAAAGCCGCCTGTCCGACGCCAACCTGGCCGTCGTGCAGAAGGCGGTCCTGGCCCAGTGCGACAAGCTGGACGGCGTCGCCGACGGGATCATCGAGGACCCCCGCCGCTGCCGCTTCGACCCGGCCGTGGTCCAGTGCAAGGACGGCCAATCCAAGGATTGCCTGACGCCGATCCAGGTGGACGGACTACGCAAGCTGTACCAGGGCCCGCGCGACGCCAAGGGCAAGCCGATCTATCCGGGCTATCCGGCCGGCGGGGAGGCCGTGCCCAACGCCTGGCCGCTGTGGATCAGCGGCGAGAAGGCGCAGCACCCGTCCTTCGCCCGCTCGTTCTTCGCCAACTTCGTCTATTCCGACACCGGCTGGCAGTTGGCTCGCATGAACCTGGACCGCGACCTGAAGGCCGCCCAGCGCCTGGCTCCGGTCGTGGCGTCCGACAATCCCGACCTGTCGGCCTTCAAGGCCCGCGGCGGCAAGCTGATCATGTACCACGGCTGGGCCGACGCGGCGATCACGCCCCTGGGCTCCATCCAGTACTACGACGCCGTGCGCGCCCGCATGGGCGTGAAGTCGGCCGACGAATTCTCGCGCCTGTTCATGGTCCCGGGCATGTCGCACTGCTTCGGGGGCCCGGGCGCCGACAGCTTCGACATGCTGGCTACGATCGACGGCTGGGTCGAGGGCGGTCGCGCGCCCGACGTCGTGATCGCCACCAAGAACGACAACGACTATGCGGGCCTGCTGGGCCTGCCGTCCAAGGCCCTGCGCACCCGTCCGCTCTGCGCCTATCCCAAGGTGGCCCAGTGGGACGGCAAGGGCTCGACCGACGAAGCCGCCAGCTACAGCTGCGTGGCCAGCAAGTAGCCGGGCAGGGCCGGGGCGGTCGACCTGCCGGCCGCCCCGGCGCCTGGACCGGCGGTCAGTCGCGCCGCTGAAGCTCGGCCCGATAGCGCTTCCAGTTCTCGACATAGTGCAGGGCCGAAGCCTGGAGGATGACCGCGTGTCCCTCCCCGATTTCGCGCACCACCTTGCCCGGCGCGCCCATGACCATGGAGTTGTCGGGGATTTCCTTGCCCTCGGTGATCAGGGCGCCGGCCCCGATCAGACAGTTCTTCCCGATCTTCGCCCCGTTCAGGATGATCGAGCCGATCCCGATCAGCGAACCGTCGCCGATCGTGCAGCCGTGCAGCATCACCATGTGGCCGATGGTCACATTGGCTCCGATCGTGAGCGGACTGCCAAGATCAGTATGAAGAACGCTGCCGTCTTGAACATTGCTGTTCTCGCCGATCTCAATAGGATCGTTGTCTCCGCGAAGCACCGCGCCCCACCACACGCTCGAATTCTTGCGCATGATGACGTTTCCCATCACCTGGGCGCTGGGTGCGATCCAGTATTCGCCTTCCGGCGGCAGCTGGGGACTTTCGGCGCCCAAGGAATAAACAGTCATCCGTACACCCCGTGTTCTAAAAGCAGGCGAGACGTTAACGCGCCATAAACCATGTCGCACCCATTGTATTTGTGCGATTCGAGAGGGAACACTCCCATATCGGGAATCATTCTTTCTCGTGTCCCCGCCGCTGGCGATCCTCGCACGCGGCGTCCCGACGACGGAGACCGTGGGTGCCGGTTTTTGCGTTTCGGCGTTTTTCCTCGCTCGATGGCCCGCCCTCCGGGGCGTCTCCCGGAGCGTCCCCCGAACGACCCGGCCGCGCTCGCGTCTCCGCCTCTCATCCTCCCCGTTGCTCCAAGGACGACGCCCTGCGGCCTCGTCCTTTTTTCATGCCTGAATGGAGGCTTTCATGACCAAGCGAGCCCTGAAGCGGATGGTGCGCGAAGGCGCGAACGACGCGGGCCGTTACGATGACGACGCCAAGGTGCGCCGCCTGCCGGTGGAGCATCGCAGCGGCTGGTCCCCGCTGGGCGGGTCGGGTCATGACGATCGGGACCAGAGCTATCTCAAAACCATAAAACCGAAATCGCCCGGCCAGGCCGAGCTGATCGAGGCGATCGACGCCAAGAACCTCATCATGGCCCTGGGCCCGGCCGGCACCGGCAAGACCTACATCGCCATCGCCAAGGCCGTGGAGGCCCTTGAGGCCGGCCGCGTCAGCCGCATCGTGCTCTCGCGCCCCGCCGTCGAGGCCGGCGAGTCGATCGGCTACCTGCCCGGCGACATGGAAGACAAGCTGGCTCCCTACCTACGGCCCCTCTACGACGCCCTGACCGACCGCCTGTCGGTCAAGCGCATGCGGGCCCTGATGGCCGAGGGCGCCATCGAGATCGCCCCGGTCGGCTTCATGCGCGGCCGTACGCTCAACAACGCCTTCGTGGTGATCGACGAGGCCCAGAACTGCACCTACATGCAGCTGAAAATGCTGCTCACCCGCCTGGGCTGGCACTCGACCATGGTCGTCACGGGCGACCCCAACCAGTCGGACCTGCTGCCAGGCATCTCGGGCCTGGCCGAGGTGTCGGCCAAGTTCGACGCGGTGGACAACATCGCCGTCGTCCGCCTGGCCGACCGAGACATCGTGCGCCATCCCCTCGTGGCGGAGATGCTGGGCGTGCTGTGACCTTGTTTCCCGCACGGCGTTTTCAAGGGTAGCGACAACCCGCAAAACGCGAAAATGCGGAACAAGGCTTGAGTTTAGGGCGGTCGGACGTGCAAGGTCCGGCCGCCTTAACTGTTTTGGGACCCTTCATGTCCGACACGACCGCAACTCCGCGCACGGAGTTCACAGCCCGAGGGGTCCTGCTCGGGATTCTGATCACCCTCGTCTTCACCGCGGCCCAGGTCTATCTGGGCCTGAAGGTCGGCCTGACCTTCGCCACCTCGATCCCGGCCGCCGTCATCTCGATGGCCCTGCTGCGCGCGTTCAAGACCGCCACGATCCAGGAAAACAACATCGTCCAGACCATCGCTTCGGCGGCGGGCACGCTGTCGTCGGTGATCTTCGTCCTGCCGGGCCTGCTGATGATCGGCTGGTGGAGCAAGGTGCCGTTCCTGACCACCTTCGGCGCCTGCCTGGTCGGCGGTATCCTGGGCGTGATGTACACCATCCCCCTGCGCCGGGCCCTGGTCACCAATTCCGACCTGCCCTACCCCGAAGGCGTCGCCGCCGCCGAGGTGCTGAAGGTCGGCACCGGCTCGCGCGAAGGCGCGGCCGAGGGTCAGTACGGCCTGATCGCCGTCGTGCTGGGCACCATCGCCTCGGCCCTGTTCTCGGCCCTGGCCGCGGCCAAGGTGTTCGCCGCCGAAGTGGCCGGCTATTTCAAGGCCGGCGCCGGCGCGACCGGCCTGGGCGCCTCGGCCTCGCTGGCCCTCATGGGCGCGGGTCACCTGATGGGCATCACGGTCGGGATCGCGATGTTCGCGGGCCTGGCCATCGCCTGGGGGATCCTGGTCCCGATCATGACCACCGTGCACCAGATCCCCGGCGCCGACGCGGCCACCCACGCCCTGACCGTGTGGAAGACCGAGGTGCGGTTCATGGGCGCGGGCGTCATCGGCGCCGCCGCCATCTGGACCCTGGGCAAGCTGGTCGTTCCGATCTGGAAGGGCCTGGTCTCGGCGTTCGAGGCCAACAAGGCCCGCAAGTCCGGCGGCACGGTCGCCCGCGGCGAGCAGGACATCCCGATCGGCATCGTCGGCATCGTCTCGCTGGTGCTGCTGGCCCCGGCCGGCTGGTTCCTGGCCCACTTCCTGACCGGCGGCCCGATCCAGCACCTGGCCGCCCCGCTGGTCGCCATCGGCGTCGGCTATGTGCTGGTCGCCGGCCTGCTGGCCGCCGCCGTCTGCGGCTACATGGCCGGCCTGATCGGCTCGTCCAACAGCCCCGTCTCGGGCATCGCCATCCTGACCGTGCTGGGCGCCTCGCTGATGGTCGGCGTGGTGGGGCGCGGCCTCATCGGCCCCGACGTCGCCAAGGCCCTGATCGCCTACGCCCTGTACGTGACCACCGTCGTGCTGGCCGTGGCGGTCGTCGCCAACGACAACCTGCAGGACCTGAAGACCGGGCAACTGGTCGACGCCACGCCATGGAAGCAGCAGGTGGCCCTGATGATCGGCGTGCTGGCCGGCGCCATCGTCATCCCCTTCGTGCTGGAACTGCTGAACCGCTCGAACGGCTTCGCCGGCGCGGCCAACCTCAACACCGTGGCCGGCGCCAAGCCCCTGGACGCGCCCCAGGCGACCCTGATCTCGACCCTGGCCAAGGGCGTGATCGGCGGCGACCTGAACTGGACGCTGCTGGGCTACGGCGCCCTGATCGGCCTGGGCCTGGTCGCCGTCGACCAGATCCTGCGCTGGGCCAGCAAGGACCGCTTCAGCCTGCCGCCGCTGGGCGTGGGCCTGGCCATCTACCTGCCCAGCGCCGTGACCGCCCCCGTGGTGGTCGGCGCGGTGGTCGGCTGGATCTACGAGAAGATCGTCGCCAAGGACCGCCAGGCCGAACCGGCCAAGCGCCTGGGCGTGCTGATCGCCTCGGGCTTCATCGTCGGCGAGAGCCTGTTCAACGTGGCCCTGGCCGGCCTGATCGTGATCACCAACAAGCCCGGCCCGCTGGAGGTCCCCTTCGCGCCGTCCGAGCACGTGGGCATGATCTTCTCGCTGATCGCCGCGGCCGTGGTTGTCGCCGTGCTGTACGGCTGGTCGCGAAAGTCGGCCGACAAGATCGCCGACGCCTGATCCAGGCTCCAGCGACAGAAACGAAGACCCGGAAGGTGAGCGCCTTTCGGGTCTTTTTTGTTTCCCGCGCCCCTGCGGCTGACGGCGAGCGGAGCCGCTAGACCGCCTCGATCACCGTCAAGATCGGGGCGCAGCGAAACCGGAAGCCCAGCGCCTCGTAGAGAGCGATCGCCCCGGCGTTGTCGGCGTAGCTGTGCAGGAACGGCGTCTCTCCGCGTGCGACAATCTTGTGCGCCACGTGAAGCATCAGCGTCGCCGCATAGCCCCGGCCGCGATGGTCGGGATGGGCGCAGACACCGCTGACCTCGGTGAAACCCTCGGGCCGCAGGCGCTCGCCGGCCATGGCCGCCAGGCGGCCGTCGACCTTCACGCCGACGAACTCGCCCAATTGATGTGTGCGCGAGAAGAACGGCCCGGGCGCGGTCAGGGTGGCCAGGGCCAGCATCTCCGGCGCATCGGCGTCGGTCAGCGGCACGATCTCGAACGGGGCGGGACGGGGCGCGGCCAGGGTCTCGGCGACCATCTGGCTAAGCACCGCGCGGCGGGCCACCCGCGTGCCCGGGATAGGCGGCGGCTCGAACCGCTCCACTAGCCCTACCTCGCCGGGATGGGCGCGCACCAGCCGCTCCAGGGCCGCCAGGCTGGCGGGCTCTTGGTCGGCCGTGGCGACGAAGAGGCCGATCTCCGGATCCACCCGCAGCGCGTCGCCGTCATGCAGCGCCAGATGCGCCTGCCGCGTGCTGAAGGCGTTCCAGACGGCGCGATCGAGGGGATGCGAGCTCATCGACAGTACGCCGCGATCAGCGCCTTCACCGCCCCGACCACGGCCAGGGCCGGCTTGTCGTCGTCGTCGAACATCTGGCTGGAGGTGAACACGCCCTCGACCAGCAGCATCATCGCATCGCCCAGCGTTCCGGGATCGACCGCGCCCATCTCGGCGGCCTTGGCGCGCAGCCGCTCGCGAAGCGCCTGCTTGTGCGCCTGGGCCACCGCGCGGCCCGCATGCTCGCGGTCGGGATATTCGACCACGGCGTTGCTAAGGGCGCAGCCGCGGTAGTCGGCGCCGCCCGACCGTGCGGCCAGCCCTTCGAAATAGGCCACCATCTGGGCCTTCGGGTCGTCCGGAAACGCCGCTTCGGCCGACTGAAAGCGCTCCCAGAAGCCGTCCTCGACCTCGCGCAGCACCGCCGCCACCAGATCGTCCTTGGACTTGTAGCTGCGATAGAGACTGGGCTTGGTCACCCCTGCCCGGGTGACGATCTCGTCCACCCCGACCGCCCGAATGCCTTCCCGATAGAACAGGTCGCGCGCGGTCTCGAAGATCCGCTCGGCCGCGCGGGGCCCCGGTCCATAAGGCTTGTGGTGCTCCGGAACCGCGTCGTCGTCGGTCGGCGGAGCGCGTTTGGGAACATTGTTCGACATGGCGCTTGACGATGTTACTTACCGGTACGTATACGGGCGATCAAGACCGTACCGATCGGTTACATCGCTTCCGGGGCGCCCATGACCAAGCCGACCCTCCGCCGTCCGTTCGGCGCCCGCTACGCCTTCGTCGTAGCTGCAGCGACCTTCCTGGCCCTGCTCGCCGCGGCCGGCCTGCGCGCCGCGCCGGGCGTGCTGATCCTGCCGCTGGAGAAGGCGTTCCACTGGGATCGCGGCTCGATTTCGACCGCCGCCGGCGTCGGCATCTTCCTCTATGGCCTGACCGGACCGTTCGCGGCGGCCCTGATGCAGTCGTTCGGCGTTCGCCGCACGATCAGCCTGGCTCTGCTGCTGATGGCGGTCTCGACGGGGCTGTCGGCCTTCATGACGGAGAGCTGGCAGTACGTGGCCACCTGGGGCGTGATGGCCGGCGTCGGCAGCGGCGCGGTGGCCATGGTTCTGGGCGCGACCATCGTCAATCGCTGGTTCGTGGCCCGACGCGGCCTGATGCTGGGCCTTCTGACGGCGGCGACAGCCACGGGCTCGCTGATCTTCCTGCCGGCCATGGCCTGGATCGCCGACCATGGCGGCTGGCGGCCGGTGGTGCTGACGGTGGCCGCCGTCGCGGCGGTTATGGCCCCGATCTGCTGGCTGCTGATCCCCGAGGCCCCCGACGCCATCGGCCAGCGCCCGTTCGGCGCGCCCGATGACTGGACCCCGCCGCCCAAGGGCTCGGCCTCCAACGCCCTCTCCGCCGCGTTCGGCGCCTTGGCGCGGGCCGCCAAGACTCGCACATTCTGGCTGCTGTTCGGCGGCTTCTTCATCTGCGGCCTGACCACCAACGGTCTGATCGGCGTGCACATGATCGCCTTCTGCGGCGACCGGGGCATGCCCGAGGTCAGGGCCGCCGGCCTGTTGGCGCTGATGGGCCTGTTCGACCTGTTCGGCACCACCGCCTCGGGCTGGCTGACCGACCGCTACGACCCGCGCAAGCTGCTCGGCGTCTACTACGCCCTGCGCGGCCTCTCGTTGATCTACCTGCCCTTCTCGGACTTCTCGATCCTCAGCCTGTCGGCCTTCGCGGTGTTCTATGGACTGGACTGGATCGCCACGGTGCCGCCCACGGTGCGCCTGGCCACCGAGGCGTTCGGCGACCGCGACGGTCCCATCGTGTTCGGCTGGATCGGCGCGGGCCACCAGCTAGGCGCGGCCACGGCGGCGATCGGCGCGGGCGTGATCCGCGCCCAGCAAGGGCAGTATCTGGAAGCCTTCGTGATCGCGGGCGTGGCGGGCCTGCTGGCGGCCGGGGCGTCTCTGGCGATCAAGCGGGGGACGGCGGTGGCGGCTAAGGCTGCCTGACCCCCTCAGTCGCTATGCGACAGCTCCCCGAAGGGGGAGCATCGGGCGACAAAATCCTCCCCCTCTGGGGGAGGTGGCGGCGAAGCCGTCGGAGAGGGCTTCGCCGCGCCAGACCCTATTCGAGGTCTTCGGCCAGGATGGCCATTTCGAACATGAACGAGCCGTCCTCGTCCTCGTCCTGGAAGACCACGCCGATGAATTCGCCCTTCACTTCGACCTCGGCCGAGTCCTTCTGCTTGGGGCGGGCCTTCAGGGCGATGTGCGGGTTGCCGAAGGTGCGCTTGAGGTGGGCTTCGATCTTGGCGATGGCGGCGGCGTCCATGACGGCTCCTGATAGGTTGGGGCGCGCGGGGCGCGGGGGATCGGCGGAAACTAGATCGCCGAGCCGTAAAGTTTAAGCGCTTTTGCTCAGCCGCCGCCGACGGCCTGTTGAGAACTGCCTTCGGCCGCCAGCCAGTCGCGGAAACGCCGGGCCGCTCGCCCCGCTCCAGCCTTCGGCGTCAGGGCGCAGACCTGGGCGCGCCCGGGGACCGTGCCCAGCGGCGCGACCAGGCGGCCGGCCGCCAGATCGCCCTCGACGAAGGTCAGGGGCGCGACGGCCACGCCCAGTCCCGCGGCGGCGGCCTCCAGCATGTAGAAGTAGTGGTCGAACTCGCGATTGACGGCCGCAGGCGGCAGCTCCACGCCAGCCGCCAGCGCCCATTCGTCCCAGCTTTCCACGAAGGTGCGGGTGTGCAGGCGCGGCAGGGCCAGCAGCGATGGGACGTCCGGCGCCTGGCGGGCCAGGGCGGGCGAGAGCACAGGACCGACATGATGGTCCAGGAAGGGCGTCACTTCCGCGTCGATCGAGGGCGGTGCCTCGGGCAGGCGCATGCGCACGGCCAGGTCGACGCCGTCCGCGCGGAAGTCGAATGGACCGTTGGACTCCACGATCCGCACGGGAATGTCGGGATGGGCGGCCACGAAGCCCGGCAGGCGCGGGATCAGCCACTTCATGGCGAAGGTCGGCAGGCAGGAGACCACCAGCTCGCCGCCATCGGCCGCGCGGGGCAACACCGCGTCGATCTGGTCGAAGGCGCCCGTCAGCCCTTGAGCCAGCTTCAATCCCGCCTCGGTCAGGGTCAGGCGCGTGCGCGGCCCCTCGGTCAGGGCTACGCCCAGGTGCTCTTCCAGCTGGCGGATCTGGCGGCTGACGGCGCCGTGGGTGACGCACAACTCGTCCGCGGCCAGGGTCATCCGTCCGCGCCGGCCGAACGCCTCGAAGGCGCGCAAGGCGTTGAGCGGCGGAAGCTGTCGGGCCATGTGACGAAACCTCACAGAAGGCCGCTGATAAGTCGTTATTCCAGGCCGCGCAACCGGCGGATAAGGCGGACATGCGAAAGCCCACGCCCCTCTCCTCGGCGGTCACCACGGCTCAATGGC
Organism: Caulobacter sp.; assembly: GCA_017745235.1. Classification (GTDB taxonomy): domain Bacteria; phylum Pseudomonadota; class Alphaproteobacteria; order Caulobacterales; family Caulobacteraceae; genus Caulobacter. The sequence goes on from JAGHZU010000011.1 coordinate 60,566, forward strand.
TGGCGGTCCTGGCGATCTGGGCCGCAGCGGCCTACGGCGCGCTGGCGGCCAAGCCCGTACGGCACGAAAGGATGGAGACGACGGCGCGGCTGATCGCCTGCCGTTGAGACGCCCTCAGATCACGTAGTCGTAGACGACGTCGGCCAGGGTGTGGTCCATCGTCCGCGCCGGCTCCTCGCAGGTCGGGCAGTTGACGATGCGGGCGGGAACGCCGGCGGCCGTGCAGTGCGGCGGCACGGGCTTGAGCACCACCGAGCCCGAGGCGATCTTGGCGTATTCGCCGATCTGGATGTTGCCCAGCACCTTGGCGCCCGCGCCCAGCAGCACGCCCTTGCCGATCTTGGGGTGGCGATCGCCGCGCTCGGCCCCGGTGCCGCCCAGGGTCACGCCGTGCAACATCGAGACGTCGTCGCCCACCACCGCCGTCTCGCCGATGACGATGCCGGTGCCGTGGTCGATGAACACGCCCTGGCCGATGCGGGCGGCGGGGTTGATGTCGACCTGGAAGACTTCGCTGCAGCGGCTCTGCAGATAGAAGGCCAGGGTCTCGCGGCCCTGGCTCCACAGCCAGTGCGACACGCGGTGGGTCTGCAGAGCCAGGAAGCCCTTGAAGAACAGGAACGGCTGGACGTAGCCCTTGGTGGCGGGGTCGCGCTCGAACACGGCCTTGAGATCAGCCTCGGCGGCGGCCACCAGCGACGGGTCGCTCTCGAACGCGTCGGCGGCGAACTCGCGCGCGGTCATCGCCCGCATCTCCTGGTCGCCCAGCTTGCGCGCCAGCTGGAAGGTCAGGGCGTCGGCCAGATTGTCGTGGCTCAGGATCACCGCGTTGAGCAGCGAGGCCAGGGCCGGCTCGGCCTTGGCGGCATGTTCGGCCTGGTTGCGCAGGGCGGCCCAGACGGGCGGCGTGGTCTCCTGCGTCACGACCTCGAGATGCTTGGCCATCGGGAACTCCCTCTCCCAGCCGCCGCTATAGAGCATCTTTTTTCGAAATGCTCCAGCGCCCTCCGGTTCGGCGGCCAGGCCGTCGAGCCGTCCGCCCACTTATGAACGCGCTCAGGCCAGCACAAGCCGCGTCAGTTCGGCCGGAAGCTCGCCCTTCACCGCCATATGGTGCGTGCGAAGCAGTAAAGCCACCGTCAAAGAGTCGGGCATGTGGCCGGCGACCGCCGCGTCCAGCGCCTCCCCGAACGGCACGCGGGCGATCGCGAGGTCCTCGGTCTCGTCGGGCGCGACCTGCGTCGGCGACAGGTCCGTGGCCAGATAGCCCAGGCAGAATTCGTCGGTGATGGAGTTGGAAAGCTCCATGCGCAGGATCAGTCGCCAATCGGCCGCGACCAGCCCCACCTCCTCGGCCAGCTCGCGCCGGGCGCCGTCCAGCGGATCTTCGTCCAAGGGCGCGCCTCCCTCGGGAATCTCCCAGCTGTAGTTGGCGTGGGGAAAGCGGTTCTGGCCCACAAGGGTCACCGTACCGTCGGTGTGCAGGGGCACGATCCCGATCGCGCGGTTCTTGAACGCCACCTTGCCGTAAAGCGCCGGCCGCCCCGTGGGCGCGATCGCCTGGTGCTCGGTCAGGGTGATCCAGGGATTGTCGTAGACCACCTTCGTCTCGCGCACGCCCCAGGGCTTGCCGTGCGGGGCCATCCAATCTGGGGGAGGGCCGACGGGTTTCTCATACATGCGAACGACTCGCGACTTGTGCCGGACCGGGCGCGGCCATAGGTGGGTGACTTAGCGCGCTTCCTGGAGATCGTCTTGGCCGGTTCCGTTCCCCCCTCCCCCGAATTCGGCGAGACTCTGCCGATTCAGGCCTCGCCAGAGGTGCTGGCCTTCCTGGCCCGCCGCCGCTCGGCTTCGGCCATGACCCTCACAGAGCCGGGTCCCGGCGACGCCGAGCTGGCCGATCTGCTGCGCCTGGCCGCGCGCGTGCCCGATCACGGCAAACTGGCTCCCTGGCGGTTCGTGATCCTGCGCGGTCCGGCCAAGGCGGCGTTCGCCGACCGCGTCACCGCCCTCGCCGACAGCCAGGCCAACCCGGCCAAGGCCAATGCGGCCCTGCGCAAGCTGACCCGCCCGCCAGTGGCCGTGGCGGTGATCTCGCGCCACATCCCCGGCGAGATCCCCGAATGGGAGCAGCGCCAGAGCGCCTCGGCCGTCTGCCAGCAACTTCTGCTGGCCGCCGCGGCCATGGGCTGGGGCGCCAACTGGATCACCGACTGGTATTCCTACGACCCGCGCGCCACGGCGATCCTGGGCCTGGGCGAAGGCGAGCTGGTGGCCGGCTTCCTCTATCTGGGCACGGCCACCGAGCCGCCGCAGGAGCGCGCGCGTCCCGACGTGACGACCATCACAACCGAGTGGTCGGCCGACTAGGAGAGCGGCTGGCCGGTCAGCCCCGGCCGCGATAGGGCGCCACGCCCTGGTCGGGGACCCACAACCCCTCCGGCGCGGGGCCGGTCTGCCAGAAGACATCGATGGGAATACCGCCGCGCGGATACCAGTAGCCGCCGATGCGCAGCCAGCGCGGCTGGGCGATCTCCACGATCTTGCGGCCGATCTTGACCGTGCAGTCCTCGTGGAACGAGCCATGGTTGCGGAAGCTGGTCAGGTAGAGCTTCAGCGACTTGCTCTCGATCAGCCAGTCGCCCGGCGCGTAGTCGATCACCAGATGCGCGAAGTCGGGCTGGCCCGTCACCGGGCACAGCGAGGTGAACTCGGGTGCCACGAAGCGCGCTAGGTAGGTCACGTCGTTCTGGGGGTTGGGCACGCGCTCGAGCACGGCCTCCTCGGGGCTGGCGGCGGGCTCCACCACCTGGCCCAGCTGGGTCACATGAAGTTCGGTCATGGCGCGCATTTAGGCCCCGCCCGGCGGCGAGACAAGCGCGCGCGACGCCGCTATCACTGATCCAAACAATCGTTAGGACAGGAAACGGACCATGAGCGGACGCGATTTCGACGGCTTCACGGTGGTGGTCACCGGCGCTTCCACAGGCCTGGGTCGAGCCATGGCGGTCGAGACCGCCCGGCGCGGCGCGGCGCTGGTGGTGGTCAACTACGCCCGCAGCGCCGAGGAGGCCGAGGAAACCGCCCGCCTGATCGCCGCCGAGGGCGGAAAGGCCGTCCTGGTCCAGGGCGACGTGGCCCAGGATGAGGATTGCCGCCGGATCGCGGAGGCCGCCGCCGCCTCGGGCCGCATCGACGCCCTTTTCAACAACGCCGGGATCACCAAGTTCGCGCCCGACCACGCCGACCTCGACGCGGTGAACGCCGACGACTTCCTGCGCCTCTACGCGGTCAATGTCGTGGGCGCCTTCCAGATGGTGCGCGCGGCCCGCTCCCTGCTGGAAGCGGCGCCTCAGCCCGGCGCGGTGGTCAACACCGCCTCGATCGCCGGCGTGGTCGGCAACGGCTCGTCAGTGCCTTACGCCGCCTCAAAGGGCGCGCTGACGACCATGACCCTTTCACTGGCGCGCGCGCTGGCGCCCCGCATCCGCGTCAATGCGGTCTGCCCCGGCTTCATCGACACCCCCTGGTTCGGCAAGGCCATGGAGGCCGAGCGCGTCGATCGCCTGCGGGCCGGTGCGGCCGCCGCCACGCCGCTGAAAGTCGCCTCGACCGCCGAGGACATCGCCGGGGCGGCGGTGTTCCTGGCTTCGCCCGCCGCCCGCCATGTGACCGGCGAGACCCTGCTGGTCGACGCTGGGCTGCACCTGGGCTCGGCTAGCCTCGCGATGCGCTGAAGCCGCAGGTAAAGCCGAAACAAACAAAACCTGGACACTGTGGCGCCCAGAGCCGTTTCTGAAGCAAAAGCGTCACACTTCGCCCAAACTTTGCACTGAGGGCGCCGTTTGTGCTGGCGATTTAACCAGCAAGATTGCAACTAGGAGGTGGCCGCCAACTACTCCCGTTGTGCTCAGACACGCTTGCAGGCGTCGAGAACGTCGAAGGTGGGATGACCTTCGAGCGGCAAAACAGAGATAAGGGGATAGAACACAATGAAGTTCACGAAACTCGCGATGATGGCCGCCGCCGCCACCGTGGCCATGGGCGGAGCCGCGATGGCTGAAGAGCTGAAGCTCTCCTACAACATCGGCGTGACCAGCGATTACGTGTTCCGCGGCGTGAGCCAAACCCAGGAAGATCCCGCCGTGCAAGGCGGCGTCGACCTGACCTACGGCATGGGCTATGCGGGCGTCTGGGCTTCGAACGTTGACTTCGGCACCGACGATCCGTCGGCCGAGATCGACGTGTACGCCGGCCTGCGGCCGGTGGTCGGCGACACCACCTTCGACTTCGGCGTGCTGTACTACAGCTATGTCGACGACAAGGCTCCCAAGACTCCGGCCGGCCAGACCCCGGTCGCTTCGCCCGGTTCGTACAGCTACATCGAACTGAAGGCCGCGTTCTCGCGTCCGGTCGGCAAGGCCACCGTCGGCGGCGCCTTCTACTACTCGCCGCAGTACCCGCTGACCAAGGGTGACTCGCTGTACTACGAGCTGAACGCTTCGTACCCGATCTTCGACAAGCTGACCCTGAGCGGCGCCGTCGGCGAGCAGGAAATCAGCCAAGGCTCGGAATACGCCACCTGGAACCTGGGCCTGACCTACGCCCTGACCGACAAGATCTCGGCCGACCTGCGCTACTCGGACACCGACGAGCACGCCCTGGGCAAGATCTACGGCGACCGCGTGGCCGTCAGCCTGAAGGCCGCGTTCTAAGAACCGGTCCCTCCGGGAAAGACGAAGCCGCCCCGACCAAGTCGGGGCGGCTTTTTCTTTGCCGACGATTCGCGGTCCGGCCTCAGCTCCGAGCCGGCGCCCTGGGCGGCCGCATGAACAGGGCCGCCAGGAAGACCAACGCCGTGATCGCCGCAAACAGCTGGAAGGCCGGGGTGAACGAGCCGGCCCGGTCGCGGATGAAGCCGCCGATATAAGGCCCCGCCGCAGACACCGCCCCGATCAGGCACGTCAGCGAGAAGAGCTCGACGTTGTTCCTGCGGCCGAAATAGTTGAGCAACAGCAGGCTGACGGCCAGCACAGTCAGGCCGAAGCCCACCCCTACCCCCAGGGCGTAAAGAACCTGCAGCGGGGTGGTCGTCGCCCGGGCCAAGGCCAGAAGGCCAATCACCAGCAGCCCCTGAGCGATGACCAGCAGCCAGCGTGGATCCAGGCGATCCCCTATCGCGCCGCCGCCCAGGCGCGCCACCACCTGCATCAGACCTTCCAGGCTCAGCATGCCCGCCGCCACGGCCCCGGCCACGCCCAGTTGGGTCAGGTGGGCCTGGGTCAGGCTGGCGGCGCTGATCCCAGCCAGCAGGTGGCTGAAATAGGCGGCCAGCAGCACCAGGAACTGCGGAGTGCGCACGGCGTCACGCACGCTCCACTCGTGATCTGTGTGGTAGACGCCCCTTGGGGTCTCGCCGGCCTTCGCCTCGGCGTCCAGTTCGCGGTCCAGCGCCTCGCCGGCCGCCTCAAGCCACTTGGGGCCGCCGACCATCACCGCGCACAGCAGACCCACCAGCCCCACCGCCACAGCCTGCAGCGCCCAGTAGAAGCGCCAGTCGTTGTGGGTGGCGCCCAAGGCCGTCACCACCATCCAAGGCCCGGCCACCCCGCCCAGGGCGCCGAAGGTGAAATAGATGCCGAACGGCAGGGCTCTCGCCTTGAACAAGGCCGACAGCACATGGGTGCCGGGAATCAGCGCCGCCATCTGGAAGCCGATCCCGCAGAGGGCCGCGCCCAGGAAATAGATCGGCAGAGCGTGGACGCGCGACAAGCAGGCCAAGCCGCCGGCCATCACCCCCACGCCGGCCAGGATCGCGCCGCGCACGCCGATCCGCCGGATCAGCATCGCCGGCAGCCACGACGACAGGCCGGTGAACACGCCCAGGATCGTAAAGCCCAGGAACGCATGCTCCCAGCTCCAGCCCAGTTCGGGGACCATGGCTGGAATCACCACGCCCAGAGACGAATAGGTGGCCGCCGTGATCAGGAACAGCAGCAGGCTGAAAGCCGCCACCAGCAGCCAGGGGCGAAAGCGGTTCAAGGTGCTCGGGTCGGCCATCAGAACGTCCGCTTCAGGGTCACGCGCCATTCCCGTCCCTTGCCCGGTAAGGCGCCGAGGTTGGCGTAGGTGTCGGCGTCAGGCGTGAAATAAAGCTTGTCGAACAGGTTATCGACATTGAGTTCGGCCGTGTACGGCCCGCGCGTCACATATGCCGACGCGTTGACCACCGCATAGGCGGGATAGGTCACCGCGTTCTGCACCGTGCCCGATGTCTTGGTCACGTGGGTCACGCCCAAGGTCGCCCCGACCTGACCCCAGTCGCGCCGGTCGCTGGTGTAGGCGCCGTAGAGACTGACCACTGACTTGGGGATCAGGGTGTAGTCGTAGTCGCCGCCACGACCCGGCAGGCTGGCGAAGCTCCACACGACGTAGGAACCGCCGTAGCCCCCCCCCCCCGGCACGCCCGCCGTATAGGCCGGGATGTACTGGAACGAGGTGTCGGGCCCCTTCACCGTGGTGTGCTGGCTATTGCCGGTGGCCGTGAAGCTGAAGTGCTCGCTGGCCAGCCAGCGCAGTTCCAGCTCAACGCCTTTCGCACGCGTGCCCTGCACTGTCTGGCTGATGCCCGACAACTGGGTGCGGTTCTGGCGATAGGCGGCCAGCGAGCCCACCAGGGTCCCATGCAAGAGCTGGAACTTGACTCCGGCCTCGGCCAAGTCGCTGTCCGAAAGCCATGAACCATCAGCGATCAGGCCCGGCGACACCTCGCCCGCCTGGCTCACCTCAAGGGCTGAGGCCTTGGCGTAGCTGATGTAGGGCATCAGGCCCGCGGGGGTCTGGTAGGTCAGGCTGGCGCTGTAGGTTCCCTTGCCCTTCTTGTCGGTCTGGCGTCCGGCGACCGTGTAGCTGAGAGCGCCCGTGTCCTGGGCGGCGACATCGTACCAGTCATAACGGCCGCCCAAGGTCAGGGTCAGCCGGCCCAGCTTGGCGTCCGTGGTGAAGAACAGGCCCGTCTCGCTCCAGGTCCCCTTGTCGTCGTTCTCCCACTCCACCCCCTGTACGCCGGCGGGCTCGGTGCTGAACGGACTGTCGATAATGTCGTTGGGCGTGGCGCCGACGCTGATGTCGCGGCGATCGATGGCGATCAGGCCGCTATTGAAGCTCTCGCGCCGCCGGCCCTCGAACCGGCGATAGCTGGCGCCGACGATGGATCGCGTGCTGACCGGCCCCAGCGCGCGGCCGAACGCGTAGGTGGCCCGCGCCTCCCAGACGCTGCTGTCGAACCAGGCCGGATAGCCGTACGAGACGAAGCGCTTGTTGTCCTGGTCGTCGTAGAACAGCTGCAGCTTCAGCACGCTATCGTCGTCGAACCGTTTGGCCAGGTCGAAATAGACGGTGTTGGTCCAGGTCTTCGAGAAGTCGGCAGAGCTGACATGCACGGTGCGCGGCGACAGCTTGGTGGTCCCGACGCCCGTGTCCAGCGTATGAGCCGCGTCGGTGACGGGCGCGCCGTAATAGGCCAGGTAGAGCGCGCTGGCGTAGGGATAGAACCCGATCTCGTTAGGCGTCAGGCGACCATTGCCGTCGGCGTCGACCAGACTGGTGTCGCGACCGGTGATGTAGGTGCGGTGGTCGATCAAGTCCTGGGTCAGGCGATTCCAGCCCGGCGTCTGGATGTCGCCGGTGGAGTGATAGACCATTCCCCCGAAAGCCGTGCTCCAGCCGTTGTTGAAGTCGAAGTCGGCCGAGACCTGGGCCAGTTGCCGCTTGGGGTGCAGACCCCGGTAGAAACTCTTGGAGTCGTCCAGTTCGGCATAGGCATAGACGCCGCCGTCGGCCGGCCCCAGCTTCACCGGCAGGCCGACCTGGCCGGTGACGTTCTTCTTGTCGTAGGCGCCGAAGGTCGCCGTCAGCTCCCCCCTCGGGTCGGTCAGGAAGCGGCCTTCGTCGCGGGCGGTCTTTGGAATGAAGTTCAGCAGGCCGCCCACCTTGCCCGCACCGTAGATCGGGGTGGGCGGGCCGCGCACGATCTCGATCTGGGCAGCGTCGCCGATGGGCGTGGAATAGGTCCCACGGTTCTCCACTCGCTTGAAGCCGCGGAAGTAGTTCTCCGCCAGGGTGCCGCGGATGTTCAGTGCTCCAGGCACGCCGTAGAAGCTGGCGGTGTAGGTCCCCGGAGACACCGAGGCCAGGCCATCGATGGTCTCGATGCCAAAGCGGGTCAGGGTGGTGTCGCTGACGAAGCTCGCCGAGCGCGGCGTTTCCAGAAGCGTCTTGTTGAGACCGAACACGGTCGTGCTGGGCTGCTTCTCCAGCAGACCCGCCTTGTCGCGCGCCACCACCAGCACGGCATCGACGGTGTCGGCTTGTTCGGTCGCGGCGGGCAGGACGGCGTGCTCGGCGGCCACGGCCAGGCCGACCCACATCAGGCCAAAGGTCATGGCTGTGGCGAACAGACGCGTGCGGACGGACATCGCTGGGCTCCGGAACCACCTCGAGCGGCGGCGAAGCTAGCAAATGGGGACTTACGCAACGTTCGTCAAAACGTTTTGTAACATTTCAGATTATGTTGCATAGGGCCCCCATCCGCTTCTCTCCTGGGAACGGAAAGGAATCGCCCGGACTAGCGACGCCGAATGTCGACAGACCCTAGGCGTCGACCAGTGGCCGGGTCGCCTCGGGCATGATGTTCAGCACCCGCATCATGGCCAGCTTGGCCCCTTCGACGTCGCCGCGGGCGATCACGTCGGCGACCTGGCGGTGCTGCTCGACATCGGCGATCAGCTCGGCCTCGGTGGCCGCGCCAAACGAGAACACCCAGTAGCGGGCGGCCTTGTGCTGCAGGGGGATAAGGATGCGGGCCAGGGCCAGGTTGCCGCTGGCGCGGGCCACGCCTGCGTGGAAGCGCTGGTCCATCGCCACCAGAGCTGGCAGGTCTCTGTCGCGCGCCGCCTGTTCGCCGCCGTCGAAGGCCGCGCGGATCGCCTCGGCCTCGGCCTTGCTGGCGAACTTGGCCGCCAGGCCGGCGCAGTGCGGTTCGATCAGGGCGCGGGCCTCGTAGCCCTGGCGCAGTTCCACCAGGTCCAGCGGCGCAACCGTGGTGCCCGAGCGGGCGCGGCGAATGACCAGCCCCTCCAGGGCCAAACGCCCGAGGGCGTCGCGAACCCCAGCCAGGCCGGCGTCGTAACGCGCGGCCAACGATTGCTCGTCCAGCCGTTGCCCCGGCGCCAGCCGCCCCAGGATCAGGTCCAGCAGGATGCGCTCATAGACCTTGGCCTTCTGCAGGTCGGGCGACCAGTCCTCCAGGCCGGACGAGGTGCACACGTCCAGCACCAGCATCCGGTCGCGTCCGCCGGCGGCGTGGGCCTCGTCCTTGGCCATGGGTCTCTCGGGCTCCAGGTGTTCACGAGCCTGATATGTAAGGTGAAATTTTAGCCAAGGGAAGAGCGGAAGCTCTACCTACGCGTTCATTTCAACCAAGGCGCCCTTTAGAACGCGGGAACCACCGCGCCGTGATACTTCTGCTCCATGAACGCCTTGACCTCGGGCGAGGTCAGGGCCGCCGCCAGCTTCTGCACGCGAGGGTCGTCCTTGTTGTCGGCGCGCGAGACCAGGTAGTTCACGTAAGGGCTGTTCTTGTCCTCGATCAGCAGGGCGTCCTTGGACGGGTCCAGCTTGGCGTCGAGAGCGTAGTTGGTGTTGATCACCGCCAAGTCCACCTGGTCGAGCACCCGCGGCAGGGTCGCGCCTTCCAACTCCTTGAACTTTAGATTCTTCGGATTGGCGGTGATGTCCTTCAGGGTCGACAGCGCCTTGTTCGGGTCGGCCAGGGTGATTACGCCGTTGCGCGCCAGCAGCAGCAGGGCCCGCCCCTCATTGCTGCCTTCGTTGGGAATGGCCACGGTCGCGCCGGCCGGCACATCGGCTATGGCCTTGTACTTGTGCGAATAGGCGCCCAGCGGCTCGATGTGGACGCCCTTCACCGGCACCAGGGCCGTGCCCTTGTCGGCGTTGAAGGTCTCCAGGTAGGGCAGGGTCTGGAAGTAGTTCACGTCCAGGCGCTTCTCGGCCACCTGCACGTTGGGCTGGACGTAGTCGTTGAAGACCTTGATGTCGATCTTCAGCCCCTGCGCCGCCAGCTTGGGCTTGATGAACTCCAGCACCTCCGCGTGCGGCACCGCGGTCGCGGCCACCGTCAGGGTGTCGCCGGCGCTCGCAGCAGGCTTCTTGCCGCAAGCGGCCAGGGACAGCATGGCGAGAGTGACGAGAACGGCGCGGCGGGCGACCATGAACAGCTCCATAAAGGCTAGTGATCGGGTCGGGTTTTGCCCGGTTCGCCTGAAAATGCGGAATCAGTTTTCCTGATCGGCCGGCCAGAGTCTCGGCCGCTTCGCCGCTCAGTCCTCGTCGTTGGCAGGCTGTGGCGGACCGTGGATCATCCAGGTGGAGACGTAGTCGAGGCTCTCCAGCGTCTCGCCGGTGCTCTCCAGTGTGTGCGGACCCGACGAGGCCGGACGGATGTTGGAGGTCTGCGGCGGCAGGGTGAAGGTGTCGCCCTCCTCGCCCATCAGGTCCAGGGTGACGCCCTCGGTCTCATCGACCGAAATCACCACGCCCCAGAATTCCTCGCGGTCGGAGACCTCGCCGGCGTCGTCCAGATAGGTCAGGCCGACCAGGAGGGTCTTGCCCACCAGGGTCTGGGCGAAGGTCGAGTTCCAGTGCTCAGGCGGAGCGGCGGTGAGGAAATCATCGTCGGTCATTCCTAATCCTTAGCGCTCTACGATCCGTCCGGCCACCTCTCGGGGCGCGACAGAAAAGCGCCTAGCGGTGCGAGACCTTCCGCACAGCGGCGTCGCCGACCATCTGCAGCACCTGGACCAGCACCAATAGGGCCACCACGGTCACTACCATCACGTCGGTCTGGAAGCGCTGGTAGCCAAAGCGGATGGCCAGGTCGCCCAGGCCGCCCGCTCCCACCACGCCGGCCATGGCGGTGTAGGACACCAGGGCGATGGCGGTGACCGTGGCCGCGGCGATCAGGCCCGGCATGGCCTCGGGCAACAGGGCGCCCAGCACCACCTGCCGCCGCTTGGCGCCCATGGCGAAGCTGGCCTCGATCACGCCCTTGTCCACTTCCCGCAGGGCCGTTTCCACAAGGCGCGCGAAGAAGGGCGCCGCGCCCGCCACCAGCGGCGGGATCGCCCCGGCCACACCCAGCGAGGTGCCGACCAGCGCCACGGTCAGTGGAATCATCACGATCAGAAGGATCACGAACGGCACCGAACGCAGGATGTTGATGACCAGAGACAGCGCGCCGTTGGCCAGGCGATTCTCCAGCATCTGGCCCTTGCCGGTCAGGAACAGGATCACGCCCAGAGGCAGCCCCAGGATCACCGTCAGCACCATCGAGCCACCCAGCATCGACAGAGTGTCGATCGTCGCCTGGCCGATGTCGGCCCAGTCGATGTTCGCCAACAGGCCGCTCATCGGTCGCCCTCCGAAACCAGATCCACCCGCACGCCATCGGCCTGGAAACGCGCGATCGCAGCGTCCACGTCGCCGCCGGTCAGGGCCAGGGTCAGCTGGCCGTAAGGGGTCTCGCGCAGTCGGTGGATACGACCGCCAAGGATCGAATAGTCGACGCCGGTCTCACGGGCGACCGCGCCCAGGATCGGTTTGTAGGTGGCCTCGCCCTTGAAGGTCAGGCGCACCACGCGGCCGCCGATCGGCGCGCCGTCGCCGGGCGCGCCCTCGGCCTCGGTCACGAACCGTCGAGCCATGTCGCTGGCCGGATGCAGGAAGACGTCCTCCACCGGGCCGGCCTCGACCACCTTGCCGCTCTCCAGCACCGCCACCCGATCGCAAACGCGGCGCACCACGTCCATCTCGTGGGTGATCAGCACGATGGTCAGGCCCAGTTCGCGATTGAGGTTGGAGACCAGCTCCAGGATCTGCTCGGTGGTCTCCGGGTCCAGCGCGCTGGTGGCCTCGTCGCACAGCAGCACCTTGGGACCGGTGGCCAGGGCGCGGGCGATGCCGACGCGCTGCTTCTGGCCGCCCGACAGCTGGGCCGGATACTTGGCCGCAAAGTCGGACAGCCCCACCCGCGCCAGCAGCTCGGCCGTGCGCGCCTTGGCCTCGGCGTCGGAAACCCCGGCCAGCTTCAGCGGAAAAGCCACGTTGCCGGCCACGGTCTTGGACGACAGCAGGTTGAAGTGCTGGAAGATCATCCCAACCCGGCGACGCAGGGACCGCAACCCTTCGACGCCCAGGCCCGCCACGTCGTCGCCATCGACGATCACCTTGCCGCCCGAAGGCTTCTCCAGGCCGTTGATCAGCCGGATCAAGGTGGACTTGCCCGCGCCCGAGGCGCCGATCACGCCATAGACCTCGCCCGGAGCGACCGACAGCGACACGCCGTTCAGGGCGGCGCGCGCGCCTCCGGCATAGGTTTTCGAAACGTCTTGGAAGGTGATCACGGGCGGGCTCGGCGGTGTTGAGCGCGAGCATTTAGGCTCTGACGCCGGTTTTGGCGAGCGCCAAGCGATCCTTCGACGGGCGACTTGGCGATCGCGCGCCCTCCCCCTATACGGGCAGGACCAGCGCGGGCGTGGCGAAACTGGTAGACGCAGCGGACTTAAAATCCGCCAGCCGCAAGGCTATGCCGGTTCGACCCCGGCCGCCCGCACCACTCAGCCGCGCGCCCCGCGCGGTCCCCATCGCGACCAGCCGGCTTGGATAACGCCGACGGCGAACGCCACCAGTTCGGCATAGCTCCACAGGTAATAGGTGGAGAAGAAGCCCCACTGCATGAGGGTCAGGTCGATGATGAAGACCACGTGGGTCAGCACGACCAGCAGTTGGAAGGCGGTCATGAACAGGATCCACAGCCGCCGCTCGAACGCCGAACAGATCATCAGCACTAACAGGTAGATCAGATCGACGGTGAAGATGCCCCACTGCACGGCGGCGCGGTCGTGGGTCTGGACGGCGGCCGAGGCGAACCAGGCGGCGATGGTGGCCACGGCCAGCCAGCGCTCCAGCCGTCGCCCCACGACCAGGGCTGCCAGGCAGACCATCAGCATGGCCACGACGCCGATCTGGGTCGGCAGGATGGTGAAGAACTTGAACATCTCGCCCCTGAGCTGGGGCGCCATCCTTCGCCGGAATCGGCGTTGCAAAAAAGGGCTCCCGCGCGCTGGCGCGGGAGCCCCCTTGGATAAGACGGCTCTAGACCGCCTTCAGATGACCGCGGGGCGTATCGACTTCGCCCTTGTCGCCGCCGCCCACCAGGGTCACGCGACGCAGGCCGACCTGGTCCTTGGCCTCGGCCAGGGCGCCGTGGGCGGCGATCAGCGACCGGCGAACATGGGCCATGCCCGAGGCGGCCTCCAGAACGTGGTCGACGGCCTGCTGGCCCACGCCCGCGGCCAAACCCGCCTCGAGCCGGGCCCTGGGCATGGCGGCGATCAGGTCGCCCATCAGGGCCAGGGTGGTGTCGACCGCTTCCTCGGTCGAAAACAGTTGCGTGGCCAGTTGCTCGGCGACGATACGACGCTTCATTTGGATATCCCCCGCGCCCTCTAGGGGCGGCTAGACGGTTGAATGAAGGGACGCCCGACGGCGCCCCTTCCGTTGGGTCAGCCGTGGCGCAGGAATTGAAAGACGTGGGCGACCTCGCGCGTCCCCAGCAGGCCGCCGATCAGCAGGCTGAACGCGGCGGCGATGGCCAGGACGATCATCACCCGGGCGAGGGGGCTCAGCTCATGGCCATGCCCTCCGCCCATTTCTCGTGAAAGCCCTCGTCCAGCACCGTGGCCGTGATGACCAGCACTTCGCGCAGCACCATCTCCGGCGGCTTGGGCGAGGCCTCCTTGCGAACCGCCGAAATCAGATCGCGCACCATCGGCGCCAGGTCGTCCGGCGCCAGATCCAGCAACTGGCGCTCCAGCTCCGTCCAGGCGAAGACCGGCATCGGCGGGCGCCGCAGAAGCGGCGGCCAGGTCGCCTCGAAGGCCGCCGCGGCTTCGCGGATCTGCCGCGCTTTCCGCACCAGCAAGCTCAATCGGTGGCCCGCTAGGCTGGCCACCCCGTTGTCGTTGGTCACGCCGTCCATACTCGTCTTGCTCAACCTCGTTGGAGTTCGAGGCGGCAGGAGACGGCGGTGGGGGCGGCTTCGACAGTCCCATTGAGTCGCTGTGGGATTCGATCCCATAGCCACCGCCCAGGTCCGTGACGGGCCGGGCCGGGGCCATCTGCTCGTGGGCGGCCAGCATGCGCGCGGCCGCGCGGCGGCCGTTGACGCCCAGCTTGCGGCAGGCGCTCTCGACCAAAGCGTCGGCGCGCGACTTCGACACCCCCATCAGGGGTCCGATCTCCTTGGACAGCCTGTGCTCGGCCACCCAGCGCAGGGCCTCGCGCTCGCGCTGGGTCAGCAGTTCTATGTTGGCCGGGGAAGCGGGCGGTTGGCCTTCCATGGTCTCGGGAATTCGATGGGCGGCGACGTCCGCCACGTCGCGCTGGATGCAAGAAACCGTTGCGGCCGGCGGGCGCCGCGTCGATACTTGTTCGTCATCAGTGCGCATTGGACAAGGTCTTGAATACGTCCTCCGGTCCAGATCCCATCGACGTCGCCGTTGGAACCCGTATCCGGGTGCAACGTCGCCATCTCAAGGTCAGCCAGGATGAACTGGCGCAGGTCCTTGGGCTCACGTTCCAACAGGTGCAGAAGTACGAGCGGGGAACCAACCGGGTCTCCGCCTCGATGCTCGTACGCATCGCCGCCCGGCTGCAGACCACGGTCGCCAGCCTGGTGGGCGAGGACATCGTCGCCGACCAGGACACGGCCATGCTGACGGCCCTGTCCTCGCCGGGTGCGATCGAGCTGCTTCAGGCGTACAGCCAGGCGCCGCCCAAGGCGCGCAAGGCCCTGCTGGCCACCGCCCGCGCCTTGGTCGAACCCGACGAGGCCGTGGGCTAGGCGCTCGCCTTACGCCGCGCCGTCCGGCAGGCGTTCGACGCCCCTGACGCCCAGGTCCGCCAAGGTCGCCATCAGCTCGACCACGGCCGCCTCGACCTCGACCGGATCGCGGCCGCGGATCACCAGACTGGCGCCGTAGAGGTCCGGCGGGGCGAAGAACGGATAGCTGCCGATCGACAGGTCTGGATGAGCCTTGGCCACGGCTTCCAGCGGCGCGGCGATCGTGCCCTCGCCCGTGCCGGTGACCCGGACGGTCTTGCTGATCACCACGGCGCCCGTGCGCAGGCGCGGCCCCACGTCGTCGAGCATGCCGCGCATGATCGCGGGCACGCCGGCCAGCACGAACACGTTCTCCTTCTGGAACCCGGGCGGGCCTTGCACCGGGTTCTTCACCAGCACCCCGCCCTCGGGCACGTGGGCCATGCGGCGGCGAGCGGCGTTGGGCTCGCCCCAGCGCTCGCGCAGCATGGCCATGATCTCGGGATGCTCGGGCGCGGTGACGCCGAACGCCTTGGCCACCGAATCGGCGGTGATGTCGTCGTGAGTCGGGCCGATGCCGCCGGTGGTGATCAGATAGTCGTACTTGGCGCGCAGGTGGTTCACCGCGTCGACGATCTCCTGCTCGATGTCGGGCACGACCCGCGCCTCGGCCAGGTCGACGCCGTAGGTCGCCAGATACTTGGCGATGGCGTTGAGGTTCACGTCCTGGGTGCGGCCCGACAGGATCTCGTCGCCGATGATCAGAACCGCCGCCGTCACGCGCTCGCCGCCTACCGCCATCGCTTCGCTCCTGTCTCGCTCTCGAACGGACTTAAGCTGGCGAGTGGCGCACGGCAACGCCATCCTGTAATCGGCCGACCTCATCCTGGCTGTTGGGATTCACCGCATGGCGGTCGCACCGATCAACATCGACTACGACCTGGGCGAGCACGGATGGTCGCGTTTCGTCCTCACGGTCGGCGACCGTAACGTCGAGGTCGGCGCCTTCAGCTACTGTACCGACGCCCTGGGTGACCTCCTCCGCGCAGCGCTGACCATCGCGAGCGGCGGCTATAGAGCCGAGACCTCTTTCGATGGCGAACCGGTGGAATGGCGTCTCATTCTTCAGCGGGACTGGCGCGCGATCACGCCGAACACGTTCGACATCAAGATCGTGTCGTTTGCCGACATCTACGCCCGCCAGCCGGAGGCCGAGGGCCATCTGGAGTTCGAGGCCCAGGTTGACGGCGACGCCTTCGCACGCGCGATCGCCCACGCCGCTCAAACCATCTGGGACCAACACGGCTCGGACGGCTACAATCGCCTATGGGGAGGTTCCGAAGGCTTCCCACTCCGAGCGCTCGGCGCGCTGCAGCGGGCGCTGGAACTCTGCGATCCGCGCCCCGCCACACCCGATCCGTCCGACTTCGTCTTCGAGGTCATCATTACTGCGAACGACTCCTGATGCTCCTCCCGCAACCGATGACGCGCGGCGTGATCGTCCAGCGTTACAAACGATTCTTCTGCGACCTGGTCCTGGACGACGGGCGTGAGATCACCGCCCATTGCCCCAACTCCGGCGCCATGCTGGGCGTGAACCTGCCGGGCCAGGGGGCGTGGGTGTCGTGGTCCGACGATCCCAAGCGCAAGCTGGCCGCGACGCTGCAGCTGGTCGAGGCCGCCGGGCCCGACGGCAAGGGCCTGGTGGGGGTCAACACCCACCTGCCCAACAAGCTGGTCGCCGAGGCTCTGGTCGGCGGGGTGATCAAGGAGCTCACGGGCTACGCCTCCATCCGTCCGGAGGTGAAATACGCCGCCGCCAGCCGCGTCGACTTCCTGCTGACCGATCCCGATCGGCCGCCCTGCTGGCTGGAGGTCAACAATTGTCCACCTAATTACGCCGCACCGGCCCCCGCCGAGCGATTGTGGCTCGAAGTAAAAAACTGCCACCTATCGAGAACCAAGGGCCTTGCCGAGTTTCCTGACTGCAAGGCCGAACGCTCGACCCGGCATCTTGGCGATCTCGCTGCACAGGTCGCGCAAGGCGATCGCGCGGCGGTCCTGTTTGTCGTCCAGCGTGAGGATTGCGACGAGTTCAGCGCGTGTGCCGACTTGGACCCAGCCTTCGCCAAGGCTCTCGATCACGCGGCGGAAGCTGGCGTGGAGGTGTTGGTCTACGCTTGCGAAATGGGGACCGAGGCGATCAGACTCAGCCGTAAAATCACTTGGAGAAATTGAGGCGCGAAGGCGTCAAAATTGCTCTTCGACTTCGCCGTCGAAGCGTCCACGCTTCATGAAAACTTCGAGCGCGCTACCCGCCTCACGCATGAAGTGATCCCAAATCGGCGTCCCTATTAGGGCTTCCACCGTATAGGGCATCGGGTTAGGCGTGGAGTCGGCCACATGGCTCCATGTCGCGTGGAAATTCCGCAGGGCCATGTTCTCTTCAGCGGAGAAAACCGGCTCGCCGTACCAGACGAAATCATCGGCATCGACCGAGTCCTGCCATTGATTGATCATCTCGTTGGGGACTTGAGCGATTGGAACGTTGCGCTCGTACTCCCTCTGCTCCTCAGCCGAAGCAGCCACCTCCAAGTACGCAATGATGTTGTTGCGGATGCGCTGTTTGAGGAGTTGCAGCGAGGGAGGTGCTTCCACGAGTCGTTGGCTCCAAGGTCTATTTGTGGAGATGTCTCACGCTGTTCGCGCAGGTGCCAGAAGTCTGCTTGGAATTGTAATTGGCAGCCTCGACGTCAAGAACGTCCACCTGTCGCGCACGCCAGGCCTGGCCGAATTCCCCGACTGCAAGGCCGCTCGGTCGACCCGCCACCTGGAAGACCTGGCCGCCCAGGTGAAGGAGGGCCACCGCGCCGTGGCCCTGTTCGTGGTCCAGCGGGAGGACTGCGAGACCTTCAAGGCCTGCGCCGAACTGGACCCCGCCTTCGCCGCCGGCCTGGACCGCGCGGCCGACGCGGGGGTGGAAGTGCTGGTCTACGCCTGCGAGATGAGCACCGAGCAGGTGCGGATCAGTCGGCGGATCGCCTGGGCGCGGTAGGCTCGCGGCGTCACGCCGCCCGCGCCGACATTGAACTTCCGTGCTATCATTGCGACATACGCCCTGAAGCCGACCCTGTTCCGGCCGTCCGCAACGACGCGCCGCCGTAGAGATTGAACCGCCCATGACCCTCGAAGACACGGCCGAGATCGCCGCCGAAACCCGTACCGGCCAGATCAAGATCCACAAGCCCGAGGACTTCGAGGGCATGCGCCGCGCCGGCAAGCTGGCGGCCGAGTGCCTGGACATGCTGGTTCCGCACGTGCAGCCGGGCGTATCGTCCGACCACCTGGACACCCTGGCCCGCGAGTTCATCCTCGATCACGGCGCCCTGCCCGCCTGCCTGTTCTATCGCGGCTATCCCAAGACGGTCTGCATTTCGCGCAACCACGTGGTCTGCCACGGCATCCCAGGCGACTGGGCCCTGCGCGAAGGCGACATCGTCAACATCGACGTCACCGTGATCGTCGACGGCTGGCACGGCGACACCTCGCGCATGTACGGCGTGGGCGAAGTCGGTCCGCGGGCGCGCCGTCTTGTCGAAATCACCTATGAGGGCATGAAGCGCGGCCTGGACGCGGTGAAGCCGGGCGCGACCCTGGGCGATATCGGCTACGCCATCCAGAGCTATGTCGAGGCCCAGCGCTGCAGCGTCGTGCGCGATTTCTGCGGCCACGGCCTGGGCAAGGTGTTCCACGACGCCCCCAACATCCTGCACTTCGGCCGTCCTGGTCAGGGCGCGGTGCTGAAGCCCGGCATGTTCTTCACCGTCGAGCCGATGGTGAACCTGGGCAAGCCGGCGGTGAAAGTGCTGAACGATGGCTGGACCGCCGTGACGCGCGACAAATCCCTCTCGGCTCAGTGCGAGCACTCGATCGGCGTGACGGAAGACGGGTACGAGATCTTCACCGCTTCGCCGGCCGGCCTGTTCCAGCCCGCGATCCTGGGCGGCTAATCCTCTCCTCCCACGAGGGAAGGACCAAGGCCCTCGACAACCTTCAATTGATCTGACCTACTTCGCCCGCATAGCGGGGGCGCGATGGTCAGCGGCAAGTCACTGATGAAGCGGGCGCACGGCGTGGCCGAGGCCCCGCCCGCCGCCCATCATCTGGGCCATCGAGAGCGGCTGCGCGAACGCGCCAAGGCCGGCGGGCTGACGGCCCTCCCCGACTACGAGTTGCTGGAGCTCTATCTCTTCCGCACCTTCGCCCGGGGCGACGTCAAGCCCGTGGCCAAGGCCCTTTTGGCGCGGTTCGGTTCGTTCGGCGCGGTGATCGCCGCCTCGATCGATGAGCTGAAGACCGTGCCGGGCGTCGGCGAGAGCGCGGCTGTCGACCTGAAGCTGCTGCACGAAGCCGCCCTGCGCGCGGGGCGGGACAAGATCGCGAAGCGGCCGGTGATCTCGTCATGGACGGCGCTTCTCGGCTATGTTCGCGTGGCCTTGGCTAACGAACCGCGCGAACAGTTCCGGGTGTTGTTCCTCGACAACCGCAACCAGCTGATCGCCGACGAGATTCTCAACCACGGCACCGTCGATCACGCACCGGTCTATCCGCGTGAGGTGATGCGTCGCGCGCTGGAGCTGTCGAGCAGCAACATCATCCTGCTGCACAATCATCCCAGTGGCGACCCCACGCCCTCGCGGCCCGACATCGAGATGACCAAGCAGATCGTGGAGGCCGGCCGAGCGCTGAAGATCGGCGTCCACGACCACCTCGTGGTTGGGCGCGACGGGGTCGCCAGCTTCAAGGCCCTGGGCCTGATGTGACGCGCGGATGCATCCGGCTCCGCTTTTTTGGCGTTGTGGTTTAGCGGCGCAGTATGGCGCCTGCTTCGAGGAGGATCGCGGATGGATCGTCGTCTTCTCCTGGCCTCGGCCCTGGGCCTTCTGGTTCCGGGCCTGGCCCTGGCTCAAGGTCCGGGCGGTGGCCGCCCGGGTGGCGGAGGCCCTGGCGGCGGAGGCGGCTCGCCTCCCGGCGGCGGTGGAGGCGGCGGACAACGTCCCCCCGGCGGCAGCGGAGGGCAACGCCCTCCTGGCGGCGGCAATCCCGGAGGCGGCGGCCCTGGCGGTGGGCGTCCTCCTGGCGGCGGAAGCACGCGCCCGCCTCCCAGCGGCGGGTCCGGCGGAACGCGCCCACCTGGCGGCGGCTCCGGCGTCGGCCCGCGTCCGCCCGGCGGCAACACGCGCCCCCCCGGCAATTCCGGAGGCCCAAAACCGCCCAGCGGCGGCGGCCACCGCCCGCCTCCCCGGCCTCAACCCTCGCCGCCTCTCGGTCCGCACCGCCCCGGCTCGGGCCGCCCGCCGGGGTTCCGCCCCATCCGCGGGCCGACATGGCGCTATCCGCGCGGCTACAGCTATCGCCGCTGGACGATCGGCCTGTTGCTGCCGGCCGTCTTCCTGAGCTCGGCCTACTATTATGAGGACTATTGGCGCATGGGCCTGGATGGCCCGCCGTGGGGCTACCGATGGGTGCGCTACGGACCGGACCTGCTGCTGGTCGAGATCGGCACGGGTCGCATCTCGGACGTGATCTACGGCGCCTTCTACTAGGGTCCGGCAAGACGGGCGACGGACCTTGACCGTCGCCCGTCGATCCCCGAGCGTGGCGCTTCGCCATCGTCCGGAGTTTTCATGGCCCGCTCATTGACCGCCGCCCTGCTGGGCTCAGCCGCCCTCGCTTTCGCCGCGTCCGCTGCCTGGGCTGCCGAGCCCCCCGCCAAGGACGCCGTCTCCAAGGCGGACCGAGCGCTGCACGAGCGCGTCCTGACTCTGGACACCCACCTGGACACCCCCGAGCATTTCGCGCGCCGGGGCTGGAGCATGATCGACCGCCATTCGGTCGCCGAAGACGGCACCCAGGTCGACTGGCCGCGCATGAACGCCGGTGGCCTGGATGGCGGCTTCTTTGTCATCTACACCGGCCAGGGCGAGCTGAGCGCCGAGGGCTACCGCAAGGCCCGCGACTTCGCCCTCAACCGCGCCACCGAGATCCGCGAGATGGTGGCCGCCCATTCCGACAAGTTCGAACTGGCCTACGCCCCGGCGGACGCTGAGCGGATCAACAAGGCCAGCAAGAAGTTCGTCTTCCAGAGCATCGAGAACAGCTGGCCCATGGGTGAGGACCTCACCCTGATGCAGACCTTCTACGGCGCCGGCGTGCGCATGGCCGGACCGGTCCACTTCCGCAACAACCAGTTCGCCGACAGCTCGACCGACAAGCCGATCTGGCACGGCTTCTCGCCGTTGGGCCTGCGCTGGCTGGCCGAAGCCAACCGCCTGGGCATCATCATCGACGTCAGCCACGCCTCCGACGATGTGGTCGACCAGGCCGTGGCCCTGTCGAAGGTCCCGATCATCGCCTCGCACTCGGGCGCCAAGGCCGTCTACGACCATCCCCGCAACCTCGACGACGGCCGGTTGAAGAAGATCGCCGACGCCGGCGGGGTGATCTGCATCAACTCGGTCTATCTGAAGAACACCGCCGCCAGCCCCGAACGCCTGGCCGCCCTCAAGGCGCTGGGACCCGCCCCGGACAGCGAGACCGGCACCGAGGCCGAGATTGTCGCCTACGCCAAGAAGATCGCGGCGGTGAACGTCAAGTATCCGCCCGTGCGCGCCACGTTCGAGGACTTCATGGCCAGCCTGCTGCACACGCTGAAGGTGGTCGGTCCCCAGCACGTGGGCATCGGCGCCGACTGGGACGGCGGCGGCGGCGTGGTCGATTTCGAGGACATCGCCGATCTGCCCAAGGTTACCGCTCGCCTGAAGGCCGCCGGCTACACTGACGCCGACGTGGCGGCCATCTGGAGCGGCAACGTCCTGCGCGTCATGCAGCAGGTTCAGGACTACGCCGCCAAGGCCAAGACTCCGCCCGCCGGCTAGCGGAGCCCAACGGCCGCCCCTTCGCCCGGGGCGGCCGGCTCAGCCCTTCACCACCGCTTCATAGGCCGAACGCGCCTCGACCTTGGCCCTGGCCAGCTTGGTCTTCAGCGAGCGAAACTCGCGCACCCCGCCCGCCCGGGCCAGCAGGGCGCGGAAGGCCTTGGGTTCGCTGTCGGGGTCGTGGCCGTCTTCCAGCGCGACCTTCAGGAGCTGGGAGAGATCCTGCTCCAGCCGCCAGGCCGCTTCCAAGGCCGTCAGGGCCGCATGATCGCCCAGCCCGGCCTCACGCAACGCGCCCAGGGCCTCGCCGGTGTTCTGGGCCAGCGGACCGCCCGAGGCGGCGTGGGCCAGTTGCAGGAACTGCGCGGCGAATTCGATGTCGACCAGGCCGCCCGGCGTCAGCTTCAGGTCCCAGTCGCCCTTGCCGGGCCGTTCGCGCTCCATCAGTTCGCGCATCTCGATCACGTCGAGCGCGGTCTTGGCCACGTCCCGGGGCCGGCGCAGCGCCGCCTCGATAGCGTCCTCGGCCTTCGCCTTGAACTCGGGCGAACTGGCCCAGACGGCCCGCGCCCGCGTCAGGGCCTGCAACTCCCAGGTCTCGGCCTCGCGATCGTAATAGTCCTCGAACGCGGCGAAGCTCACCGCGACCGGCCCCTTCGTGCCGGAAGGCCTCAGCTTCAGGTCCACCTCGTATAGCGTCCCCTCGCCCGTCGGCGCTGACAAGGCCGAAGTCAGCCTCTGGGTGAAGCGGGCGTAGAAGGTTTCCGCGCCCCAGGCCTTCACAGCCGACATCGCCGCCGGCTCGTCGGCCTCGTAAAGAGTCATCAGGTCCAGGTCCGACTTGGCGGTCATCTCGCGCGAGCCGGCCTTACCCAAAGCCACGACGGCCACCTGCCCCGGGAACGTCCCGCCCAGACGCTCGACCTCGGCCAGGGCCGCCGGCGCCAGACCGCCGACGATCAGGTCGGCGAGGTCCGCGAAAGCGGCTCCCACGTCTCGCGCCCCCGCCGTGCCGCTGATCACGCGCACGCCGATGCGAAAACTCTGGTCGCGGAACAGCCGCCGCGCCGCATCCATCGCACCTTCGAAATCGGCCGGGTCCCACGGCGCGACCTCGGGCATCTCCATGGGACCGAAGAACGCCGGATCCAGCAGGGCGTCCAGGGCCGTGGGCCGCCGCGCCAAGGTGCCGGCCAGGCGTGGGGCGAACGCCATCACCTCCACGATCAGCTCGAACAGGCGCGGCTGGGCCAGGAACAGCGACTGGATCTGTACGCCCGAGCTCAAGCCCTTGAAGAAGTCGCCGAAGCGGTTGAACGCATCGTCCGGCGCGCCGCTGGCGTTGGCCGCGTCCAGCAGGCGCGGCGCCAGGCGGGTGAAAAGCTCTCGTCCCCGCTCCGTACGGGTGGCGGCGATATGGCCGTGATGCCAGCCCCGGATGGTGGCGGCCACGCGTTCGGGATGGGCGAAACCCATCCGGCGCAGTGTCGCCAGGGTCTCGGGATCGTCCTCGACGCCCGTGAAGACCAGGCTGCCGAAGCGCGAGGACAACTCCTCCTCACCTTTGAACAGAGCACCATAGCGGCGGTTGACGCCCTTGAGCATCTTGCCCACCTCGGCGTCGAACGAGCGCAGGTTGTCGCGCCCCCACAGCGCCGCGACCTTCTTGCGATCGGCGTCGGACTCCGGAAGCTTGTGGGTCTGGTCGTCGGCGATCATCTGCGCCCGATGCTCGAGCGCCCGCAGCACCTTGTACGCCTCGGTGAGATAGTCGCGATCCTCCGGCGTGACGTGTCCCGCGATCGTCAGAGCCGCCAGCGCGTCCAGGGTGCGCGGGCTGCGCAGGTCGGGCTGGCGGCCGCCCAGGATAAGCTGCTGGGTCTGAACGAAGAACTCGATCTCGCGGATGCCCCCGCGGCCCAGCTTCAGATCCGCGCCCTTGGCCGTCAGCCGGTCGTCCACCTTGTAGGCGTGGATCTGGCGCTTGATGGAATGGATGTCGGCGATGGCCGCGAAGTCCAGGTTCCGCCGCCAGATGAAAGGCTGCAACTGGGCCAGGAAGTCTTCGCCGCGTGCGATGTCGCCCGCCGCGATCCGCGCCTTGATGTGCGCCGCCCGCTCCCAGTTCTGGCCCACGCTCTCGTAATAGTCCAAGGCCGCGTCGATCGGCATGGCGGGCGGGGTCGAGGAAGGGTCTGGCCTCAGGCGCAGGTCGATGCGGAAGACGTAGCCGTCGCCCGTGCGCTCGGCCAGCATTCGCCCCAGGTGCTGGGTCAGGCGCACCGCCACCGTCTGGGCCTCGGCGTTCTCGGTTACCGGCAGGGCCTCGGGCGCGTAGAAGACGGAGAAGTCGATGTCGCTGGAATAGTTCAGCTCGAACGCGCCATGCTTGCCCATGGCGACGCAGAAGAGGCCCGGGATCGGCCCTTCAGGCCCCTCTCCCACCTGGGTCAGGGCCCCGCGCGCCACCTCCAGCCGGGCCGCCTGGGCCAGGCTAGCGTGCAAGGACGCATCGGCGAAGCGGGTCAGGGCCCCGGTCACCGCGTCCAGGTCCCACACCCCGCCCAGGTCGCATAGGGCCGTCAGCAGGTGCAGATCGCCCTTCAGTTCACGCAGCATGCGGCGAGCGGTTTCGAAATCGAGCTCTGCGGCCACAGCCTCCGCGGCGGCCAGGATCGCTTCCAGGCGCGCCTCAGGATCGCTCTCGAGGATTGTCGGCAGCCGCCGGCCGTCGCGCCGCGCCAGCCCCGCCAGATAGGACGAGGCGCCGAACACCGGCGCCAGGGCAGGCCAGGCAGGCTCGACCAGGGCCATCGCCTCGCCGACCTTCTTGCCGATCGCCTCGTGCGCCCGTTCGGCGGCCTTGGGATCGATAACGGGGCCGCAGGGGGCGAGGCGTTCGAGCAGACGAGTCATGTCGTCACTGTGGCGCGACAGCCCAGCCGTCGTCATCCCGCTTCTTCTGATCCTCACCCCGCGAAGAGCTTCACATACTCCTCGACCGGCCGGCGGGTGATGGTGTCGTTGACGTAGATCTCGATCAAGCCATCCTCGGGTTTGAGCATCCGCACCCCGGCCACGCGCATGCGGTCGAACACCCCCTCGGCCACCTTCGGTTTCACGAGCAGTTCGCGGATGTTGGAGGCGTTGGGCGCGGGCTTCACCGTCGCCAGGCCCTGGGCCTTCAGCGCCGCGAACAGCTGGTCGGCGGCGGCGAAGGCGGCGGCGTGGCGGGCGTCGAAGTCGTCCAGCGCCGCCAGGACCGGCACGGCGCATTCCCAGGCCTGATAAATCGTTCCGCCGAACCGGTGGCGAAGGTCGCGCACCTTGTCGATATCGACCTTGGATCCCGCCAGCACCGCCCCGAACGGGGCGTCCAGATACTTGTAGAGCGAGACATAGACCGTATCGAACAGCGCCGCCGTTCCGGCGATGTCGTAGCCGGGCGGCGCCAGCAGCAGCCGCGCGCCGTCTAGGTGCAGGCGAATGTTCTTGGACCGGGCGTAGGCGGCGATCTCGCGCAGGACGGCCGGATCGATCATCTCGCCCTTCACCCGCCGCACCGGGCTTTCCAGGGCGATGGCGCCAACCTTCAGCGGATAGGGGCCGTTCTCGGCCTCGTCGACGGCGGCCTTGATCTCGGTCAGGCCGGGCACCGCCTTGCCTCCGCCGAGGGCCACCAGGTTCAGGCCCGAAAGCATCTGGGTCGCGTCGCTCTCGTCCGCATAGAGATGGCTCTCGCGCGAGACGATCACCCGGCTGGCCTCCCCCGCCAGCACCCGCACCGCCAGGTGGTTGGCCAGGGTGCCCGTCGCCAGGAACGCGCAATCTTCCTTGCCCAGCAGCTTGGCGAAGCGCTTTTCCAGCTCCTCCACCGTGCCGCCCGAGAGATAGGCTTCGCGGATGCGGCCCCGCGCCTTCACCAACTCCAGCAGCCGCTCGGCCGATTTCAACGCGTTGGGCGGGGCGCTGTCGCCCACCAGCCAGACGCTACGCTCGTCGACCGGCGGGAATGGCGGCGGCGCGGACGTCGCCTGTCGGGCCAGGGCCAGGCCAGGCGCGCTCGCGCCCAGCAGCGACAGGGTCAGGAAATGGCGGCGATCCATGGCGTCTCCCCGGTTTCGCCACCTCGCATAACACCAGTCGCCCGAGCAGCTGCGTTAAACCTTGCTCATCTTGGACATTGCTTGACAGTCCATGTTACAGGCGTAATCGTTAGAGTCTCGACGAGGTCAGCGCCATGAACATCACCCAGGCCGAAAGCCGCATCATGGACGCGCTCTGGACGCGCCACCCTCTCACGGTCGACGAGATCATGGCCGAGGTCGCCGAGCCTCAGGGTTGGGGCGAGGCCACCGTCAAGACGCTGATCAACCGCCTGCTCAAGCGCAAGGCCATCAAGTCCGAACGCGTGGACGGCCGCGCCCGCTACAGTCCCGTTGTTCAGCGGGCCGAGTACGTTCAGTCTGAAAGCCAGAGCCTGCTGAACCGACTTTTCGACGGCCAGCTTACGCCCCTGGTGGCCCATTTCGCCAAGCACCGGGCCCTGTCGCCCGACGAAATCAAGCAGCTGAAGAAGCTGGTCGCGGATCTCGACGATGGTGGCTGAACTTCTCGCCCTCGCCCTGCTGCGCGCCCAGATCGCCGCCGCCGCCGCGGTGCTGCTGGTCCTGGCCCTTCGCACGCCCGTCCGCGCCCTGATCGGCGCTCGCCTAGCCTATCGGCTGTGGGTCCTGGTCCCGGTCGCCGCCGTGGCCTCGGCCTTCCCCAGCCTGTCCGAAACCCTGGGCGCCGGCTCGCCCGCCACCTTGATGGGCGAAGAGAACGCGTGGTCGCTGGTGGGCCTGTGGCTGCTGGGCGGCGTCGCCTTCGCCACCGCCATCCTGCTGCAGGAGCGCGCCTTCCGCGCCCGCGCCGAGGCGGGCCGCGCCGGCCCCGCCGTCATGGGCGTCTTCTGGCCGCGTATCGTCCTGCCGTCCGACTTCGCCACCCGCTATGACGCGGCCACGCGCGAAATCATCGACCTGCACGAGCGCACCCATATCAAGCGCGGCGATCCGATCGCCAATCTCGCCATCGCCGCCGCCCACGTTCTGGGTTGGTGCAACCCCGTCGTCCACCTTGGGGCGGTCTGCGCGCGGCTGGACCAGGAACTGGCCTGCGACGCCACCCTGCTGGGCCTGCGCCCCTCACTGCGCAAGCGCTACGCCCAGGCCCTGGTCGAGGCCCATACCCTGCGCACTGGCTCGCCCCTGGCCTGCTTCTTCGCCGCCCATCCGCTCCTACTGCGCGTGAAGCTACTGGCGCGCGCCGAACCCAGTCCCCGTCGCCAGATCGCCGGGGCCCTGGGCGTGGCGGGTATGGCCGTCGTCACCGCCATCGGCGTCTGGACCATCGCGCCGCGCGGTCCCACGCCGCCGCAGCCGATCGAATGGCCCGGTCGCGCCGTCGCCGAGGCCCCGGTCGACGGCATCAACCTACCCACAATCCGCCACTAGCCCGGCTGCGGCCGCGGCCGCTTCGCCGAGACCACACACGCCGATATCGCCTTGACGGTGAAGTTTACGATTGTAGTTTATAAAAACTACAATCGTAAATCAAAAGGCTCCGCCGTGACTTTTATCCTCAGAATGCCGCGGGCGCGGGGACCCCGCTCACGGCGACGGGCCTTCGTGGTCAAGGCCTTCGACCTGACCGTCACGGCCCTGGTCGGGGCCGCCGCCCTCTTCGTGGTGGTCGCCTTCGTCCGCTACGAACTGCGGGTCGAGCCCCGGCGGCCGGCCTCGGGCGATCGCCTGCCCGCCGCTCAAGCCTTGGGCCGAGTACGCTGGGCGCAGATGAAGCCGCGTCTGATCGCCCGCCTGGCCCAGCCTCACGCCCTGGAGCTGGGCCGCGTCTGGACCACGCGCGAGGGGCGGGTCTGCGGTCTCGTCCACGCCTGGGGCAGCTTTGGCGGCCTGACCGGCATGACCCGCTTCTACACCGTCGGCGACGAGCCCGTGTTCAAGCAGGACCATCGCGGCGACTTCGAGGACGAGTGGTGGGCCTGCAAGCGCGACCGCTACGTGATCATCCGCGAAGGTTCGGAAGAAACCGGCTTCTGCCCGACCAAGCTGGGTCGGGAACGTTGCTATGACGTGGTCTACGGCCGCCCTAAATAGGCACCTATTCCACGCGGGGCAGCACCAGCGCCACCCGGAGCCCCGGCCCGAAGCCGCCGTAGGCCCCAGGTCCCTCCGCCAGATCCAGTCGTCCGCCATGAGAGGCCGCCACCGCCTGCACCAGCGACAGGCCCAGGCCCGCCCCGGGCTCGCTGCGGCTGTTCTCCAACCGCACGAAGCGTTGCACGACCCGGCCGCGATCGGCTTCGGGCACGCCCGGTCCTGTGTCGGTGACCGAGAACTCCAGTTCGCCCGATGACATCCGCCGCGCACGCAGCATCACCGCCCCGCCCTCAGGCGTGTACTTGATGGCGTTGTCCAGGATGTTGGCCAGGGCCTGGGCGATGAACTCGCGGTTGCCGCGGATGGCCAGGGCCGGCGTGATCTCGGCCCGGAAGTCCAGCCCCTTGTCCTCGCAGCTGGCCTCGTAGAGCTCGGCCATGTCCGAGGCCAGTTCACTGGCGTCGAAGGTCTTCTGGTCAGGCGCGTCGCCGGCGGCCTGAAGGCGGGCGATGGCCAGCACCGCATTAAAGGTCTTCAGAACCCCGTCGGCGTCCATCAACGCCGTCTCCAGCGCCGCCACGGGATCGCCCTTGCCATTCTCGGCGTCGATTAAGGCGACCTCCATGCGCGCGCGCAGGCGCGTCAGGGGCGAGCGCAGGTCATGGGCGATGGCGTCGCCGGCATGGCGCAGACCGCCCATCAGCCGCTCGATCCGGTCGAGCATGTCGTTCAGGCCCTCGGCCAGTTCATCATACTCGTCGCGACCGCCCCTCAGCTTGGCCCGTGCATGCAGGTCACCGCCCCGCACGGCGTTCACCACGTCGACCAGACCCTGCATGCTGCGGCTGACGTTGCGGCTGATCAGCACGCCGCCGGCCAGGCCCAGAATGATCACCAGCGCCCCCGCGCCCCACAGAGCCCGGACGATCTTCATTACATAGGCTTCGGACTCCTGGACGTCGGCGCCGACGAACAGAGCCTCTCCGCCCGACAGCCGCTCCTGCACGCCGCGCGCCGAACGCTTGACCTCGGCGCCGTCGATATCGGTCTCGGTGAGCTTGAAACCTTCCCAGGTCGGCCCGGGTCCCTGGAAGTCGTCGATCGGCGATTCCGCGATCGAACCCGAAATGCGCTTACCGTCCTTGTCCAGCAGCAGATACAGGAACGGTCGCTCGCCCGAGGCGCGCTCGACGATCGTCTGGTTCAGCGCGTCCACCCCGCCCACACGATAGGCCGCCTCCAGGCTTTCCATCTCGCGGCTGATCTCGGCGTCGGCGCGGCGCGTCACCTCGCCTGCCGTGGCGATGTAGATGTAGCCCAGGAACGCGCTGGCGGCCGCTGCGAACAGCGCCAGGAACAGCAGCGTCAGCCTAAACGGCGTGGATCGGATCAGGCGCGGCAGGCGCATGGGCTAGCCCGGTTCTCCAACAACGACGGCCAGGTCACGCCAGCCTCGATGATACGCAAACATCCGACCGCGATTGCGTGGCGTCATAGATGATCACCTCCGCCCGCGCGGGCAAAGTGAATGTCTGTTCACCCCGGGTCGGACGCCGCCGAGACTAGGACCGCATCGGCGATTTTCATCGGTCACCTATGCGGAGATCACGTCAAGATCGCGTGCGGATTGTTCGAGGCCGCTCCGCCATGGGGGCGAACCGGGCCGAACCTACGGGTCCAGCCGGTAGCCCGCCCCGCGCACGGTCTGCAGCATCGGCCGGTCGAAACCCTTGTCGATCTTCGAGCGCAGGCGCGAGATGTGCACGTCGATGACGTTGGTCTGGGGATCGAAGTGATACTCCCACACCTTCTCCAGCAGCATGGTGCGGGTCACCGACTGCCCGGCGTGGCGCATCATGAATTCCAGCAGTTGGAATTCCCGCGGCTGCAGGTCGATCTCCTTGCCCTGGCGATGGACCGTGCGGTTGATAAGATTCATCTCCAGTTCGCCGACCTTGAGGGTCGTCGCAACGGCCCCCGTCTCGCGGCGGCGCGACAAGGCGTCCACGCGCGCGATCAGCTCGGCGAAGGCGTACGGCTTGACCAGGTAGTCGTCGGCGCCGGCCCGCAGTCCGGTGACGCGGTCGTTGATCTCGCCCAGGGCCGAGAGGAACAGCACGGGCGTCTGGTCGCCCTCGCGGCGCAGGGTCTCGACCACCTCCACGCCGTTCTTCTTGGGCATCATGCGGTCGACGATCATTACGTCGAACTTGCCCTTGCCAGCCTCGGTCAGGCCCGCCTCGCCGTCGGGGGCGTGGACGCATTCGTAGCCGGCCTCGGTCAGGCCGTGGCTCATCGCCCCGGCGGCTTCGAGATCGTCCTCGATGATCAGAATGCGCATTCCAAGCCCCTGCCCAAGCCCTACCAGGAAAACACGAAAAAGGGCGTCACCGAATCGGTGACGCCCCTCGTCGTGTCGTCGTCACGTCGCGCGATGGTGACGTGATCCGCGCGCGGGCGAAAGCCCCCGCGATATCCGCGTTAGCTTAAGGCGCGATCTTGAGCGGAACGATCGTCGGACGACCGGCCCGGACGATGCGCAGGTTGACGCTCGGGCGCTGCAGCTTGCGGGCGGCCTCGACCGCCGCGGTCACCTGGGCGCCGCTGGTCACCGGCTCGCCGTTGATGCTGGTCAGCACGTCGCCCTTGCGCAGGCCCTTCTCGCCGGCGTCGGAGCTGGCCTTGACGCCGTCGATCAGCACGCCGCGCACCGAGGGGTCGATGCTGTAGGTGCGGCGGGCCGCCTCGTCGATCGGCGCCAGGGTCAGGCCCAGGGCGTCCGACTTCTGCACCTGCGGCTTGGTCGGAGTCTCGGTCGCGCCCTGATCGTTGTCGTCGTCGCTGTTGGCCAGCTCCTTTTCGGTCGGACGCACGCCCGACTTGATGTCGATGGTGCGCGGCTTGCCGCCCCGCAGGATCGACAGCTTCAGCGTGTCGCCCGGACGGCCCTTGGCCACCTCGCGGGTCAGTTCCGAACCGTTCTTGATCGCCACGCCGTTGACGGCGGTGATGACGTCCTCCGGCAGCAGACCGCCCTTCTGGGCCGGACCGCCTTGGACCAGGTCGGCGACGATGGCTCCCTTGACGTCGTCCAGACCCTGGGCTTCGGCCATTTCCTTGGTGAAAGGCTGGATCTGGGCCCCGATATAGCCGCGCACCACCTTGCCGCCGGCGATCAGTTGCTTGGCGGTGTTCTCGGCCACGTCGGCCGGGATGGCGAAGCCGATGCCCACCGAGCCGCCGGTCGGCGAGAAGATCGCGGTGTTGACCCCGATCACCCGGCCGTAGATGTCGAACGACGGACCGCCGGAGTTGCCCCGGTTGATGGGAGCGTCGATCTGGATGTAGTCGACGAAGGTCGAAGAGCTGTCGCCCAGGTCGCGGTTGTAGGCCGAGATGATGCCGGCCGTGGCCGTGCCGCCCAGGCCGAACGGGTTGCCGATGGTGATGACCCAGTCGCCGACGCGCGGCTTGGCCTGGTTCTCGAAATTCACATACGGGAACGCCGCGCCCTTGGCCTTGGGGTCGGTGACCTTGATGACCGCCAGGTCGGTGCCCTCGTCGCGGCCGACGATCACGGCCTTCAGTTCGCGGCCGTCCTTCATCACCACGTTGATGCCGTCGTCGTCTGCGTCGGCCACCACGTGGTTGTTGGTGACGATGTAGCCGTCCGGCGAGATGAAGAAGCCCGAGCCGGACGACTGTTGCTTGGGTCCGGGAGCTTCTTCGCCGTCATCGCCCGGCTTCTGGCCGCGCGGCACGATGTCGAAGCCTTCCAGGCCCGGGATGCGCAGCTTCGGCGCGGCCGAGGCCTTGGACGTCACGTCGATCTGGACGACGGCGGGAGAGACCTGCTCGAAGATGTCGGCGAACGACAGCGGCGCGCCCGGCGGCGGGGCGAACATCGGGGCCGGAGCGCCCGCGCCCGAGGTGCGGACGAGTTGCGGTTCGGCGGCGCTCGCCGGCCCCATCCGCATGCCCATCCCGGCCAGGGCCGCGCAGGCCACGCCCGCGCCGGCGACCGCACCGATCACAAAACCAGACTTCCTAGCAGCCATCTTACGTCTTTCCTCACCCCCGAGCGCACGGCTTCGGGTCCTTGGCTTGAGAACCTAGTTGCGCTGGCGAAACGCGCAATGGTCTTCGAAAGATCATTCGTCCCGCTCAAGATGCTCTTGCGGCCTCTTCGCGGCGCAATCGTGTCATTCGTCCTTGAGGAGCACCTGAAGACGGGATTCTTCGGCTTCGGAAAGTTCGTCGGCGTCCTGGTCCGAACCAGACGCCGACTTGCGCCGCCGAAGCAGCAGGACCATCAGTCCAGCGCCCAGGATCAGCACAACCCCAGGCGCGGCCCAGAGCAGCGCGTTACCCAGCGTGAACGGCGGCTTCAGCAATACGAACTCGCCGTAGCGATCCACCAGGAAGGCCCGGATTTCGCCGTCGGTGCGCCCCTGCTTCACTTGGTCGCGGATGATCGACCGCAGGTCGCCGGCCAGGGCGGCTTCGGAATCGTCGATGGACTCGTTCTGGCAGACAAGGCATCGGGTCTCGCGGAACAGGGCCCGGGCCCGCGCCTCCTGGGCCGGGTCGGCCAGGCGCTCGGCCGGGTCGGCCGCCGCACCGGCCATGCACGCCATCACGGCCAGGACCAGCAGCAGCCGCTTCACGCCGCGGCCTCCTTGCGCTTGGCCACGCCGAAGCGCAGCCGGCGGTCCGACAGCGAGACCAGCCCGCCGATAGCCATCACCAGCGGTCCCAGGAAGATCAGCCGCACCCACGGATTGACGAACGCCCGCACCAGCCAGGCCGGCTGGCCGCTCTCGCCCGCCCGACGCTCGCCCAGCACCACGTAAAGGTCGTCCAGCACGCGCGGGCAGATCGCCACTTCCGAGGTCGTCTGGCGGCCGGTGGGATAGAAGCGCCGCTCGGGCTTGGCCTCGCAGACCGGCGCCCCGCCGCGGGTGATCTTCACGACGCCGCGCTCGGCGATGTAGTTGGCGCCCTCCACCGAACCCACGTCGGCCAGGGTCAGCTCATAGGCGCCCAGCTTCAGTTGGCCGCCCACGCCGAGCGCCTGGGCCGCTTCGACCCGCCAGGTCGTCTCGAACGACGCGCCCAGCACGAACAGGCCCAGGCCCGCATGCGCCAGGGTCGTGCCCCAGGCGCCGCGCGGCAGACCGGTCATGCGGCGTCGCACCTCGGCCCAGGACGCGCGGAAGGCCTTCACCCGTTCGGCCAGCTCCGCCAGCGCCCCGCCGATAAGCCAGAAACCCAGGGCCAGGCCCGCGCTGGCCAGGGCGTGGCGCGGCGAGACCACGGCGAAGGCGACCAGGCCCAGGATCGCCGCGATCGCCAGGGCCAGCCACAGCCGCCGCACCACCAGCCGCGCGTCGCCGCGCTTCCAGGCCAGCAGCGGCCCGGCCGGCAGGATGGCCAGGGCCAGCACCATCAGCGGCGTGAAGGTCATGTTGAAGAAGGGCGGCCCCACCGACACGGCCTCGCCGTCCATCGCCTCGCGGATCAGGGGGAACAGCGTCCCCATCAGCACCACCGCCGTCGCGGTCGACAGGATGATGTTGTTGAGCACGATCGCGCTCTCGCGGCTGACCGGGGCGAACAGCCCTCCCGCGTTCAGGCTGGGCGCGCGCAGGGCGAACAGGAAGAACCCGGCCCCCGCCGCGATCCCCATGATGGTCAGCAGCAGGACGCCGCGCGTGGGGTCCACCGCGAAGGCGTGCACGCTGGTCAGCACGCCCGAGCGCACCAGGAAGGCGCCCAGCATCGAGAAGGTGAAGGCCGCAAGGCCCAGGAACACCGTCCAGCCCGGCAGGGCTCCGCGCTTCTCCAGCACGATGGCCGAGTGCAGCAGGGCCGAGGCGATCAGCCAGGGCATGAAGCTGGCGTTCTCGACCGGGTCCCAGAACCACCAGCCGCCCCAGCCCAGCTCGTAATAGGCCCAGAAGGCGCCCAGGGTGATGCCGACCGTCAGGAAGCTCCAGGCCGCCAGGGTCCAGGGCCGCACCCAGCGGGCCCAGGCCGCGTCGACCCGCCCTTCGATCAGGGCGGCCAGCGAGAACGAGAACACCACCGAGAAGCCGACATAGCCGGCGTAGAGGAACGGCGGGTGGAAGGCCAGCGCCGGATCCTGAAGCAGCGGATTGAGCGAGCGTCCCTCGACCGGAACGTCCACCAGGCGCGCCATCGGGTTCGAGGCGAACACCGTATAGGCCAGGAACAGCACGCCCAGCGCGCCCTGCGTCGCCGTGGCGTAGGCCCGCAGGCGCGGCGGCAGGGCCTTGCCGAACACCGCCACGGCCGCGCCATAGCCGGTCAGCACCAGGCACCACAGCAGCATCGAGCCCTCGTGGCTGCCCCAGGCGCCGGCCACCTTGTAGAGCATCGGCTTGGCGGTATGGGAGTTGGCGGCCACGTTGGCCACCGAGAAGTCCGACACCACGAAGGCGTGGACCAGGGCCGCGAACGTCACGGCCACGCAGACGAAGGCGCCGATCGCCGCCCCGCGCCCCGCTCCGGCGAACACCGCCAGCCGCCGCGCTCCGCCCACCGCCGACAGCAGCAGCTGCAGCGCCGACAGCATCAGGGCCAGGACGAGGGCGAAAGAACCGAATTCAGCGATCATGAGGAAGCTCCCCCTCTCCCTGTGGGGGAGAAGGCGGCCCGCAAAGGAGGCCGGATGAAAGGAACGACGCCCGAAGGCGCGGACACCGCCGTCACGTGGCCGGCTTCCCGGTCTTGTAGCCCGGATACGAGCCGCCCTGGCCGTCGCCGCGCCACTCGCCCTGTTCCTTCAGCGCCTTGGCCACCTCGCGGGGCATGTAGCGCTCGTCGTGCTTGGCCAGCACCTGCTTGGCCACGAACGCCCCGCTCTCGTCGAAAGCCCCGGCGCAGACCACGCCCTGGCCCTCGCGGAACAGGTCGGGCAGGTCGCCCTGGTAGCGCACCAGGCTGGTCGACTTCTGGTCGGCGATCACGAATTCCACCCGCCCGTCCGGGTGCTTGACCACGCTGCCGGCCTGCACCAGTCCGCCCAACTGCACCTTGCGCCCCGCCGGCACGTGGGCGGCGGCGGCCTGGGCGGGCGTGTAGAACAGCGAAATGGCGTCGCGCATGCCCCAAAGGGCCAGGCCCACGGCCAGGACCAGCACGGGCGCCACGGCGGCCAGCACGGTCAGGCGGCGACGCGCCTTGCGGGATTTCGGCAGGAAACTCATGGCTTCACATTCTGGGCGGGAGTCTGTTCGGCCTGGCGCAGGGCGGCCATCACCTTGGGCTGATCCTTGAAGCGCGCCTGCGCCTTGGCCAGGGCCTCGTCGCGGCGGACAGTGTCGCCCAGCACGGCGTAGGCCCGCACCAGCTTCACCCAGCCGTCCGGATCGTTAGGCTGGCTCTCCAGGCGCGCGGCCAGGCCCGAGACCATGCCCTGGATCATGGTCTGCACCTCGGCCGGCTGGCCGGCCTCGGGCTGGCCCGTGGCGGCCGCCATCTTCGGTTCCAGGCCGCCCTGGGCCTGGACCTTGGCGATCTCCTCCCCGAAGGCCGCGCGGCGCGGATCGTCGGCCGGCAGCGTGGCCAGCAGGGCCCGCCAATCGGCCAGGCCTCCGGCCAGGTCGCCATCGGCGATGCGGGCGCGGGCCAGGCTGTAGCGGGCTACCGCGTCGTTCGGATCACGAGCCAGCGCCTCGGAAAACGCCTTGCGCGCGTCGGTTCCGACCTCGCCCTCGGCTTCCACCACGAACACCTGGCCCAGGGCCGACCACAGGTCCGCGCGCTGGGGCGCCAACCTCACGGCCTTGCGCAGGGCCTGGGCCGCGCCGGTGGCGTCGCCGGAGGCCAGCCGGGCCAGGGCCAGCAGGCGCAGCGGCTCGGCGTCGCCGGGATGCTCGGCCACGGCCTGCTGCAGGGCGGCGGCGGCTTCCTCGGCTGTCAAATGGCTGGGATCGCCCTCGCGCCAGGCGGCGACGCGCTTGAGGAACGGCTGGTCGGCCATGCCCGGCATGCCGACGAGGAAATAGAGGCCCACCGCCAGCACCGGGGCCAGTCCGGTGATCGCCAGGATCAGCGGCCGCGCGCGCGGCCCCGCCTCCGGCCAGGCATGCCGCCCGTCGGCGGCCGCAAGCAGGCGGCGGCCAGCCTCCGTCCGCGCCGTCTTCAACTCGGCGCCGGCCAGCAGGCCCCGTTCGGCAAGATCGTCGATCTCGGCCAGTTGCCGCCGGTGCACGGCCAGGCTGGCGTCGTCGCCGCCGCCATGGCTCGCCTGCGCAGCCTCGCGCAGCACCAGGCCCGCGACGACGGCCGACAATCCCGCAGCGGCGATCCAGAAAGCGATCATGGCGGCGTGTTAGCCGGGAATGAGCCGCGCCGTTAGCGAAAAAAGCGCGTAAGGGCCCCCGGCGCGTTCCGGCGACCTTCCCACCTCAGGCGGCGGCCGCCGCAATCGCCGCGACGGTGCGGCGGCGCACGATCTCGGCGGTCTTCTCGTCGCGCGTGAAGGCGATGTAGCCCGCGGCCAGGTCCAGGTAGCGCTCGGCCAGCCGCGAGTCGCCGCCCTCGCCCGTACGGGCCACGTGCAGGGCGTCCTCGATGTACTGGTCCAGGCGCGAATTCAGTTTCTCCAGCACCTTCGTGCGCGAGGCGCCGTAGCCGCTCTGGGCCGCGCAGGACCGGGTGTCGGCCAGGAA
This sequence comes from Caulobacter sp., assembly GCA_017745235.1. Lineage (GTDB taxonomy): Bacteria > Pseudomonadota > Alphaproteobacteria > Caulobacterales > Caulobacteraceae > Caulobacter. The sequence goes on from JAGHZU010000011.1 coordinate 97,332, forward strand.
CGCCAGGACCGCCGCCGCCCGCCGGGTCAGGCGTTCGTCCGGCTCAGCCGTCAGCAGCGGCACGCCCTTGCCGCTCTTGCCGCCCAGCAGCGAGATCGGCTTCAGCGGCAGGGCCGCCAGCAGCTCCTTCTCCGCGCCGTTCATCCGTCCCTCGACCGCCTGGGCCACGGCCTGCTTCAGCTTCACCAGCCGGCGCCCCCATGGGCCGTCCTTGGCCAGGTTCACCGACTGCTCGAATTCCGTGATCTGGGCCGCCATGCGCTGCGCCGTCGCCCCGGCCTTGCGCCCTTCGGCCTCTCCCCCGTCGACGTCGAAGGCGCGGACATACTCGACGCCCCGCTCGATCTCGACCAGCAGCCGCTCGCCGAACAGGCCCACCTCGGACGCAGCCCAGAACTTGTCGCCCGGGCGATCCATCACCGCCGAGATCACCCGCAGAATCCGCCAATCGTCGGGCAGGTGCGCGGCCATCATCTCGAACAGCAGCGGCCCCGCATCGGCGCGGATCGCGCAGGCGTCCTTGTACGCCAGCCGCGCAGACGAGGCCCGCTCGTCGCTCATCCGGCTCACCCACTCCGACAGCTTGGGCAGGGCCGAACGCACGATCGCCGACAGCTCCAGGCACGAGGCCAGTTCATCCAGGTCGCAGATCTGGTCCAGCGGCGCGAACGCCGGCGTCTTGGCGCGCACGCCGCGCGCGGCGACCTTGCACAGGGCGTTGAACACCTCCGGCGGTCCCTGCTCCAGGTCCCAGGGATTGCAGCGCGCGGCCGCCTCCTCGACCTGGCGCGGCGCCTCGGCCTTCAGGCCCTCCCAAAGCAGCGACAGCACGCGCGGGGGGAACGAGGTCTGCTGGGTTTCGCGCACCGCGCACAACGGCGCGATCGGGGCCAGCACGCTGTTGCGCACGTAGCGGGCGGCCACTTCGTCCTCGACCAATCGCCGCACGGTCGCCAGCGCGCCCTGGCCGCCGGCCGGCCCCGACAGGGCCAGCTCCAGGCTGCGCAAGGCCGCGTCCGGAGCGGTTTCCACCAGCTTCCGGATCAGCAGCAACTTGTTGGCGGCGATAGCGGCCATAACCCCCCGCAGGACGACCCGGACCGGGTCGCGTCAACCATGTCCCGAACGAGGTTAAGACTTTCCGAAACCATAAGTTTTCGGCCCGCCGGCGACAGCGTCGAAAGGTCGCTGGAGAAGGGATATCGGAGGTTGCGCGAACGTCCGGTTGAGACGCCCTATCCCTCCGAGCGCGGCAGCACCAGCGTCACCCGCAGCCCGCCCATCGGCGAGGCGTCCAGCGCCACCGAGCCGCCGTAGGCGCGGGCCAGTTCGTCCACGATCGACAGGCCCAGGCCCGAACCCGGCGTGTGCTCGTCCATCCGCTGGCCGCGCTTGAGCGCGTCGGTCCAGCGGTCGGGGGGCAGGCCCGGCCCGTCGTCCTCGACCACAAGCGACATCTTCTCCGACGTCAGCACCTTGGCCTCGGCGCGGACCTTGCCCTTGCACCACTTGCCGGCGTTCTCCATCACGTTGCCGGCCAGTTCCATGAAGTCCTGACGCTCGCCCTGGAAGCACAGGTCCTCGGGGCAGCGCCAGTCGATCTCCACGCCCTTGTCCTGGAAGATCCGCTCCAAGGTCACGGCCAGTTCGTCCAGGATCGGCTCGACCGGCGTGCGTTCGCCGCTGGTCTGCGAGCGGGCGGCCGCCCGCGCGCGGCGCAGGTGGTGGTCCACCTGCTCGCGCATGGTCTGGGCCTGGCGCTCGACCACTTCCGACAGCGGCCCCGGCTGCTGATTGGCCTCGGTCAGCATCACCGACAGCGGCGTCTTCAGCGCGTGGGCCAGGTTGCCGACATGGGTGCGCTGGCGCTCGACCACTTCCTGGTTATGGGCCAGCAGGGCGTTCAGCTCGACCGCCAGGGGCTCCAGTTCCTCGGGATAGACGCCCTCGAGCCGCTCGGCCTTGCCGCGCCGCACCGACCCCACCTCGCGCCGCAGCCGGAACAGCGGCAGCAGGCCCACGCGCACCTGCACCACCACCGCGGCGATCAGGCCCGCGCCCAGCAGGATCAGGGCTATGGCGGTGTTGCGGGCGAAGCGCGCGGCGTCGTCGTCGATGGGCGAGCGGTCTTCGGCGGCCAGGAACACCACCGGCCGGGGATAGCCCGGCAGGCGCGTCAGGATCGCCGCCGCCCGCAGCAGCTTGCGCTGGGGTCCGGGGATGTCGAAGAACTGGGTCTTGCCGGGATCGCCCGACAGCTGCTCGGCCTCCTCGACCGGCACGGTCAGGGTGCTGTCGAACAGCGACCGCGACTGGTCGATCATCCGCAGGCTTCTATCCGGCATCATCTCCAGGATCTGCCAGTAGCGGCCGGAATAGACCCGCGTGGCGCGGATGTCGGTCAAGAACGGCGCCTTCACCTGGCCGTCCTCGACGCTGGAACTGGCGTAGAGGTCGTCGGTCAGCACCGTCAGCGCCTGGTCGAAGCGGCGGATGGCCGAGTCGCGGAACTGAGCGGTCAGGAAGATCCCGGCCAACAACAGCACCACCACGTTCCACACCGCCGCCAGCAGCACCAGGCGCCGGACCAGCGAGCGCTTGCTCAGGTCCCACATGGTCGGCGCGCCTCGTGCCAGGCCTTGGAAATCGCCGGGACGGAAGCGTCCCTGGGCGTCACTCGGTGGTCTCGCCTTCCAGCGGGGTCAGGCGATAGCCCAGGCCCCGCACGGTCTCGATGCGGTCGCTGCCCAGCTTCTTGCGAAGGCGGCCGATGAACACCTCGATGGTGTTGCTGTCGCGGTCGAAGTCCTGGTCGTACAGGTGCTCGACCAGCTCGGTGCGTCCGATCACCCGGCCTTGGTGCATCATCATGTAGTGCAGCAGGCGGTACTCCAGCGAGGTCAGCCGCAGGGGCTCGCCGTTGACGCTGGCGCGGGCCGCGCGCGGGTCCAGCCGCAGGCCGCCGCACGACAGGGTCGGCGACGCGTGCCCGGAAGAGCGGCGCAGCAGCGCGCGCAGGCGGGCCAGCAGCTCCTCGGTGTGGAACGGCTTGGTCAGGTAGTCGTCGGCGCCGGCGTCGAAGCCGGCCACCTTCTCGTTCCACGAACCGCGCGCGGTCAGGATCAGCACCGGCGTGGCCACGCTGCCGCGCCGCCAGCGCTCCAGCACCGACACCCCGTCCACCTTGGGCAGGCCCAGGTCCAGCACGACCGCGTCATAGGGCTCGGTCTCGCCCAGGAACTGGGCCTCCTCGCCGTCGGCGGCGTGGTCCACCGCATAGCCGGCGTCGCCCAGGGCCAGCTTCAGCTGGCGCGACAGGTCCGGATCGTCTTCGACAAGCAGGATGCGCATACGGAAACCTTAGTTGGCGCTGAGGATCTGGCCCGTCTGGGCGTCGACGATGAAGTCGATGCGACGGCCGTCGTCGGTGGCCCAGCGCACGCGGTAGTTGGGGCCTTCCAGGCCGGCGTCGAGCACGCGGCCCGGCGTCCGGCGACCGATCTGTTCGATCACCCGGCTCAGCGGGACCAGTCGGCCCGACTGCACGCCCCCGCGCGCCTGGTCCTGCCGGGCGCGCCAGTCGGCGCCCAGCGAGTCCGGCCCGCGCTGCGCCGACGCCACGCCCGGGAGGGCGGCGGCGGCCAGGGCGGCGGCGAAGAGGAAATGGATCGGCTTCATGGGCTCCGGTTTAGAGCGTGACGGCTGAATAGAGGCTGAACACGGAGTTTATGGACGGGTAGCGTCGTTCTGTCACGGCGGGGCGCGCAAAGGCAACGCTTGCCGCGCCCGCAGGCGCCCCACCAACGATAACGCCCAACGAGACGGGTTCGCCGTCGCCCGTCAGAACGATCCGAAGGTCCGGCCGGTCGGCGATCCAGCGCCACGCCGAGACCTCCATCTCACATGCCCACGCCGCAGCGCTTTCACCGTTCCCTGTCGATCCCCGACGACTCGATGGCGCTACTTCCGCTTGGGCGCGTAGGGCCGCTTCTCGCGCCAGGTTTCGGCGAACTTCTCCAGTTCGGCGTCGGGAGCGTCGGGCAGGGTCACGATCAGGCGGGCGAACAAGTCGCCGCGCTTGCCCTTGCCGTCCGCCAGCCCCCGGCCCTTCAGCCGCAGCTTGGCGCCGCTGTTGGAGCCCTTGGGCACGGTCAGGGTCACCGGGCCGTCCGGCGTCGGGGCCTCGACCTTGCCGCCCAGCACCGCGTCGGGGACGCTGACCGGCAGGTCCATGACCAGGGTGTCGTTCTCGCGGCGATAGATCGGGTGCGGCTTGATGGCCAGTTCGATCATGGCGTCGCCGGGACCGCCGCGCCCCGGGCTGCCCTGGCCCTTTAGGCGCAGGGTCTGGCCTTCCTGGGCGCCGGCCGGGATGGTCACATCGATCGTGCGGCCGTCCGAGAAGGCCACGCGCTTCTTGCCGCCCTTGATCGCCTCTTCCAGGTCGATGTCCAGCCGTGCGCGCACGTCCGCGCCCTTGGGCGAGAACCCGCCGCCCCCGCCGCCCCCGCCGCCGCCGAAACCGCCGAAGCCGCCGCCCGCACCGCCACCGCCCCGGGCCCGGCCCAGGATGTCGCCGAAGAGGTCGTTCAGGTCGATGTCGGGACCCTCGCCGCCGCCTCCCCCGCGCGAGAAGCCGCCCCGGCCGAAGCCGCCGCCGCCGAACGGGTTGCCGCCCGCTCCGCCGAAGCCGCGCATCGTCTCGCGGCCGTCGGCGTCGATCTCGCCGGCGTCGAACTTCTTGCGCTTCTCAGCGTCGCCCACGATGTCGAACGCGGCGCTGACCTGCTTGAAGCGCTCCTCGGCCTTCTTGTCCCCCGGATTGGTGTCGGGGTGGAACTGCTTGGCCAGCTTGCGGAACGCCTTGCGGATCTCGTCCGCGCTCGCGGTGCGGGAGACGCCAAGTTCCAGATAGGGGTCGCGCGCCAAGGAGGCCCTCATTCAGAAAGGTCGGACGGAAAACGCCACGAAAGTATAGGAACGCCTCAATTAGGCGGTTCGTGGCGGGGCGCAAGCCTTATTGTTGCATTAATATCACAGCGCAGTCTCCCGCGCTACGCCCCAGCCGAAGCTGGCCGACCCCTGGGCCACCCGCGCCCGCAGGATCCCCGTCGGGCCCGAGGGGAAATCCGCCGCCCGCATCGCCGCCGTATAGACGAAGGTCGGCGTCTCCACCTCCTCCGTCCGGACCACCCGCGCATCGTCCAGGATCTCCACGCGATAGACCTCCCGCGCCTCGCCCAACGGAACCTCCCCGTCCCAACCGTCGCCGCCCAGCCGCGCCCGGCGGATCCAGCCCAGGGCCACGTCGCCGCCCTGGGCGCGCGCCGTCAGGTGGCACGGCGCCCAAGGACGCGCGGCCAGCCCCCGCCAGGTCGCCGTCGCCTCGCTCATCGCCTCGCCCGAAGCCGGACCGCCAGCCGGCGCCGCGCGCCAGGTCAGGGCCAGGCCTCGCTCCAGGTCCGCCAGCTGGACCGGGACCAGGGCCTCGTCCAGAACCACCACCTCGGCTCCCGCAGGCGTCAGGGACGCCATCGCCGGCTCGCTGCCCGCCTGGCCGCGCAGCAGGCCCGACAGCGTCCAGCTGTCCGGTCCCGTCGCCGCCGCCTGCGTGAAGCCGATGATCTCCCACGCGCCGCCCGCACCGCGCACCGCCAGGGCGTTGGCCCCGGCCAGGACAGCGGACGGGTCGCGCGACACCGGCCCCGTTCCCTCCAGCCGCACCTCCAGCCGCGCGGACCGGTCCAGCCGATGCGGCGAGCCCGCCGGCAGGTCCGACAGCGTCATCCCCACCGTCGCCGGGACCGCCGCCGTCGCCCGCACGCGCAGCGCCTCCAGCCCCGCTCCCGCGAACACGTCGAACGTCCGCCACGGCCAGGCGGCCACCCCCGCCAGCGGCCGGTCGTCCGCGCGCCCCGGCAGGTCCAGGATCGCCAGCACCGGCGGGCCCGAAGGTTCGCGCGGCGGAGCCGGCTCCCAGTCCTGGTCCGGCTCGATCCGCACGGGATCGACCACGGGCGCCAGCCCCGCGCGCGGCCGCTCGTCCAGGTCCACCCGCGTCACCCGCCAGGTCTCGCCGTCCAGCGCCACCCGGTCGCCGGGCTCCAGCTTTAACGCCGCCAGCGGTCCCAGGCGCACCGTCAGGTCGCGCGGATCGCCGGCCGCCAGCAGCCGCTCGCCCACCGCCCGCGCCTCGGCCGCGCCCAGCGCCAGCGGGACATCGACGTCCAGGCTCCCCTCGCCCGTCTCGCGCCTCACCATCAGAGACCCGGCCTGATAGTCGCGCGCGGCGTCCACAAAGCGCAGGCGCAAGGCCTGGAGCGGCGCCGCCAGCGTTCGCCCGCCCCGCGTCGACGAGGCCTCGTCTTCCGGCCACGCCAGGTCGTCCTCGCCCAGCGCCAGGGCCGCCGTCCCCGTCCGCGCCGCCAGCCTCACCCCGCCGGCGCGCTCCACCGGGTCCAGGGCGAAGGCTTCCAGCAGCGGGCCCAGGGCCTCGCCCAGGCTCATGGGCCGGTCCGCCACGTAGCCGACCACCGCGCCGCCGGCCTCGCCGGGATCCAGCGCCACGCCGGCCCGCTCGGCCAGGGCCGCGACCAGTTCCGGCAGCGGCGCGATCCCCGCCCGCCCGTTCAGCCAGTGGCCCAGCGTCCAGTTCGGCCCATCGGCCCACACCCCGGCGCGCGCCGGAAAGTCCGGAAACGGACGCGCGTCCCAGCACCAGGCGCTGGCCGCCTCGATCATCGGGCCGCCATAGACGGGCGAGATCGGATTGGCCGCCGGATCCGCCAGCCGCGCCAGCACCGCCTCCAACGCCCGCCTCTGCCCCATCTCGTCACGCGACCCGTCCGAGAACGGCGGCAGGGCGCTCTCGGCGCTCTTGGCGTCCACGAACAGGTTCGGGGCGTTGGCGCCCTTGTCCACCGCCCCGCAGCCGAACTCGACGAGCCGCAGCGGCTTGGACATCGGGACCCACGACGTCGGCGCGCCCGCCCGCATCCCGCCCGGCCGGTCGTAGTGCGGATTGCGCCACCAGTTCAGCAGGTCCTTGGCGCGATGGACCCACGGCTCGCCATGGGGCCCGTCGGTGATCGGCGTGCGCGCCTGCGCCACGCGATCGGCCGGACTGGCGTAATACCAGTCGTGGTTCTCCCCGCCCGCCAGGTTAGCCGCCAGATAGGCGGGATCGTGCGGCCCCTCGAACCCCGCCCTGGCGTCCAGGTGGTCGTCGCCGTCGCGCCAGTCGGCCATCGGCGGGTAGAAGTCGATCCCCACGAAGTCGATGTTCGGGTCCGCCCACAGCGGGTCCAGATGGAAGCGCAGCTCGCCCGGAACATCGGCCGGATGGTGGCCGGAATATTCGCTCCAGTCGGCCGCATAGCCGACCTTCGTTTCCGGCCCTACCAGGCTGCGCACCTGGGCCGCCAGGGCCTTCAGCGCCGTCACCGCCGGATAGCCGCCCGCCGCATCGCGCACCGTCGTCAGTCCCCGCAGCTCCGAACCCAGGATGAAGCCGTCCACCCCGCCCGCCAGCTGGGCCAGCCTGGCGTAGTGCAGCAGCATCCGCCGCAGGCCCCAGTCGCCCGCCGGGCCGCCATAGGTCGGCAGGCCGTCCGCCGCCCCGAACTGTCCCGACTGGGCGTTTCCGAAGAAGGCCGCCACCTGCGCCCCGGCCGCCGCCGTCTTGTCCGGCGAGCCTGGCCGCCCCGGCGCCGGATGGCAGGTGACCCGTCCCCGCCAGGGATAGGCGCCCTGCTCGGCCCCGCCGTACGGGTCGGGCCGGCCGTTCCCCGCTGGAACGTCCATCAGCACGAACGGATAGAGATTCACCCTCAGGCCGCGCCGCTTCAGTTCGGCGATCGCCTGCAGCACCGCCCGGTCGGCCGGCGTGCCGCCATAGGCCGGACCGCCGCCCACGTTCGACACGGTCGCCGCCTCCGCGCGGGTCAGGCCGCCCACCGACCATTCGAACGGGATCGTCGACTTGCTCCCCACCTCCACCCGCGGCGTGATCGCGCACGCGCCGCAGCGCAGGTCGTCGCCGAACCAGGAGACCACCAGCGTCACCTCCTCCACGTTCGGCAGCTGCGCCTGCAGCTGGTCCAGCGACACCATCAGGTCCGCCCGCCCCTCGGCGTTGTTGAGATTCTCGGCCCGCGTGCGGGTCAGGCCGTCGCGACGCAGCACCGTGTCGGTGGCGTAGACGAACTCGCCCGCCCCCGGGATCAGGCATACGCCCTTCAGCCGCTCCTCCAGCCCGGGCGCTCCGCCGCGCGGCCGGCGGAACACCTCGAACGACAGCTGCGGCGCCCGGTTGCCGTACGGCCCCAGCGGCAGGTCCTCGAACACCACATAGGCGGTTCCGCGATAGGCGGGCGCCGCGCCTTCCACCGCCTCGATCAGGGCGTCGGGCGCCTGGTCCTCGGTCCCGCGGTGCACGCGCATCGTCACCCCGGCCATGTCCATCGGCTTGCCGTCGGCCCAGACCCGGCCGATCCCGTCGACCGGCCCCTCGCCCACCGCCACGGCGAACGACAGGCTGTAGGCGGCGCTGGTGGTGCGCGGCCCCTTGGCCCCGCCCGAGCGGCCCTCGACCCAGCGCTCCCTGAACCGTGCGGCCCAGATCACCTGGCCCGCCACCCGCGCCCGACCGAACACCGCCGCCATCGGGGCGCCCTCGGCCGCGCCCGACAGCCTCAGTTCGGGGATGCGCGGACCCACCGGCCGGGCCGGCGCCAGGGCGTTGACGGCGGCTCGGTCGATCGCGGCCCCGGCCAGCCCGCCCAGGGCCGCGCCCGCCGGCCCCAGCAGCCCGCCTCCCGCCGCCGACAACATCACCTGGGCCATGCGTCACTCTCCCGGAAAACGGAACGCGGCGACCAGTCGCGCGCGCCACCACGGACCCAGCCAGCTTTCGACGCAGGCCCGCCCCCAATAGGCGTGGATGATGCGGTCCGCCCCTGAGGCCACCGCGCAGTGCTTGGCCGGAACATCCGGCGCCATGCGAAACACCAGCACGTCGCCCGCCCGCCGCTCGGCCAGGGCCACCGGCTCCAGCCAGCGCCCCAGCGCCTCCAGCAGCAGCTCGCGCCCGCCCAGCTCGGCCCAGTCGGGACGATAGGGCGGCGGCTCCTCCGGCTCCTGGCCGCGCAGGGCCCGCCACACGCCCCGCACCAGCCCCAGGCAGTCGCAGCCCACCCCGCGCAGGCTGGCCTGGTGGCGATAGGGCGTGCCCAGCCACGACCGCGCCTCGGCCACGACCGGGCTCATCGCCGGCTCCCGTCGTTGCGTTCGCCGTCGGACGGATAGAGCGTCAGGAAATCCTCGCCCGGCGCGGCGGGAAAGCCCCGGAAATTGGCCCCGTTGGCGAACGTCCCCGTGCAGGTCGCCCAGCGCCTGTCGCACGCCAGGCCGGGAAAGGCGCCAGGATCCACGCCGCAGCGCGCATCGCCGAACGCCGCGTCGCAGGTGCGGCCGTAGGTGCGCCCGGCCACGCGGTCCAGCTCGGCCGCCGGCCCTTCCAGTTCCAGGGTGAAGGCCCCGCCCGAAGTCCTGGCCGCCGCCACTCGCGCCCGCCACAACGTCACCGCCAGCTCCGGCGCCGTCCAGTCCGCCCGGCGCAACTCCACGCTGGCCCCGTCATAGAGGCCGGCCGCCAGATCGGCCTCGGTCACGGCCGCGTCGTCGAAGCCGCCCAGGGCCGTGGCGAGGCCCGGCGCATAGCCCGCCGCGCTGTCGCCCGCCCCCAGGGTCCAGCCGCTGGCCGCCCGGCAGACCACGCCTTCCACGACAAGGTCGCGGTCGTGGTCGGTGAAGCCCATCCGCGTTCCGTCTCGGCGCGTCAGGATCCAGGCGTGGCACAGGCTGGCCGCCCCGCTCTCGATGCGCGCCGTCAGTTCCGTGGGAACCGCGCGCATCAGACCCGCACCTCGACCAGGCCCAGGGCCCCGATCCGCGCGGCGTTGAAGCTTTCCATCGTCACGTCGATGCGGTCGCTGTCGAAGCGCACCGGGGTGTCGAACTCGAAACCCGCCGTCACCGCCGCGCCCGCCGCGGGCGGCAAGGCCAGGGTCACCAGCCCCGTGGCCGGATCGACGGCGAAGGCCGCGGGCCCCAGGACCACGCCGGCCACGGCCACCTTCACGGTCCCCGCCACGGGCTTGGCGATCGTGCGGACCACCGCTCCCTCGCCGCTCCCGTAGGCCTTCGCCAGCTGGAAGACCCGCCGTGCGCCGTCGCCCGTCCCGATCGCCTGGTCCAGCGCCCCCGGCGTCGCCGACGGCGCGCACGAGCGGCAATCGGCCGGGTCGCGGAAACGGAAGCCGTGCAGCCGCCCCCGCCGCGCCTCGAAGAACGCCACCAGCTCGGCCGCGTCGTCCAGGGGCCGCGCCGCCGTGGCGATCAGGTAGCGCCGCCGCCCCGTCGCCCACGGGCTGGATCGCCGCTCGAAACCCGACGCCAGCGTCGTCACCTCGGTCCGTCGCTCCACCCCGCCGGTGCAGCCGAAGGCCAGGCGCGCGGGCAGGCGCGCCTCATGGAATGCGCTCATGGCGCCGCTCCCTTGCATGTGAGTGAACATTCACTTATAGAGTCGACAGCCCAGGCAGGAACCCGCTGATGAACCTCGTTTCGCTACTGTTCGACCCCAGGGGCGCCATCAATCGGCGCGCGTTCTGGCTGGGTCAGGCCCTGCTGCTCGGCGCCGGGGCCGCGCTCTTCGGCCTTGGCCAACAGGTCGAGATCGGCCTGCCGGCCATCACCGTCCTGCCGGTTCTCGGCGACATCGCCGCCCTCGAGATCATCCACCGCTGGATCGACGAGATCACGATCTGGGACACCAATGTCGGCCCTGGCCTGGCCCTCGCCGCCCTGCGCCTTTACGCGGGGACCTGCCTTTGCCTGAAACGGCGCCGCGGCATGGACGGCGACCTCTGGATGGTGGTCGGGCCCGCCCTCGCCATCGCGGTGCTGCACCTGACCGTCTGGGCCTGGGGCTACGATCCTCTGGGCCGTTACGACCGCCTGAAGGAGATCGACCTGGTGCTGGCCCTGCCGCCCAGCCTGCTGCTGGTCGTCTGGCTCGGCGTCGCGTCCAAACGCGCCCCCGAACCGCGCCCGAACGCCCAGCCCAGCGGCGGCGGCGAACTCAACCGCGCGCTCATGATGATCCTGGGCACGGCCGCCATCTTCCCGCTGTTCATCTGGCTTGGCCTGGGCGCGCTGGCCGGACAGTCCTCGGTCGAGAACCTGGCCTACGTCCTGGTGGTGCTCCTCGCCGTCGTGGCGGCGGTCGGCGTCGCGGCGGTCGCGTGGGTCCTCTACGGCCTCTGGCTGATCTTCGCCGCCACCCGCGACCGCTAGCCGCCCCACGCCAACGAGACCCGCATGCACGCCGTTTCCCTGCTGCTCGACCCGCGCGGCGCCATCGGCCGGCGCGACTTCTGGCTGGGCCTGCTCCAGCTGGGCCTGGTCGAGATCGCGGTCTTCGCCGCCCTCCTGCGCTTGGCGCCCGAGACGTCCATGGGCGCGCCGCCGGTCATCGGCGAGGTCTTCCTGGTCGGGGCGATCACCGCCCGGGCCTATGATCCCGCCTATGTCGCCCTGGTCCCCCTGCTGGCCGCCGCAGGCCTGGTGGCCGCCCGCGCCTGGGTCACCGCCTGCCTGTGCCTCAAGCGCCGGCGCTCGACCGGCAAGGACGTCCGCCCCCTGCTCGCCTTCGGCCTGCTGACCCTGGCGGCCCACGGCCTGGCGGGCTGGTGGGGCCTTTCCCTCTACGACCACGACATGGCCGTGATCCTGCCCTTGCTGCTCGATTTCGCCCTCTCCGCCTTCCTGGGCCTCTGGCTCGTGATCTGGCTGGGCGTTCCGAAGGTTAAACCTGCGTCATGACCTGCAATTCACTTCAATCGGAGGGTTCCCGGTCCTAGCTTCTTCTCAACGCTGGGAGTGCTTCTCATGGACTGGAAATCACTGTTCTTCACCGCTGACGGCCGCATCGGTCGTCAAGCCTTCTGGATCGGCTGGCTGACCCTGCTGGGCGTCCACATGGTCGCCGGCTGGATCCCGCTGATCGGCTGGGCCCTGGGCCTGGTGGCGCTGTTCGCCTCGGTCTGCCTCTACACCAAGCGTCTGCACGACATGGGACGCAGCGGCTGGTGGCAGGTGCTGCCGATCGTCTTCGGTCCGGTGGTCGTCGTCTCCGCCGCCCTGGGCGTGGGGATCAGCGCCATCATCGCCGGCGCCACCGACGGCCGCGCCGACTTCGCGGCCCTGGCCAGCCTCGGCGGCCTGTTCGGCGCCCTGGCCCTGGCCGCCGTGGTGGTGATCGGCTTCACGATCTGGGTCGGCGTCAGCCAAGGCCAGGCGGGCGAGAACCGCTACGGCGAACCGCCGGCCGACCTGGTCGCGGTCTGATCCCCGGCGCCCCGCCCAACGGGCCGCCCCTCTGGTCCTACCCCGGGGCGCCAGGACAAGACCGCGAGCGGCGGGGAGCAATCCCCGCCGCTTCTTCTTTGGCCTCTACCGCCGCGCCAGGCTCGCCGCCCGCACCAGCGCCTGGGCCAGCTGGGCGTCCGACCGGGCCAGGGCCTGGATATCGCCGCCCTGGACGTTGACCGTCACGTTGAGCCCGCCGCCGCCCGCCAGCCCGCCTGTCGAGCCGATCGTCCCCGAGGCCGTCGGCCGGAACACCTCCGGGCCGCGCTCGCCCACCAGATAGGCCCCGCCCGGGGCCACCGGGCCGCCCTCGGCCCGCGCCCCGCCGAACAGCGGCCCCGTCGCGCCGGACACCGCCCCGGCCAGGCCCCCGCCGATCACGCCGCCGATCCCCGCCGACGCCGCCTCCAGCACCGCCCTCGCCAGTTCGGCTAGGCTGACCTTGCCGTCCGCCGCCGCCCGGGCCAGCGAGCCGGCCAGGCGGGTTCCGGCCTTGGCGAAGGCCTCGTCGATCGTCCGCGCCGCCTGCTCGGCCGGCGCCTTAAGCGCCTCCAGGGCCGCCCCCGCCTCGGCCGCCCGCAGCGGCACCGCGTCCAGGCCGTCCAGTTCGAAATCGCTCATCGTGTCTCCTCGTCGGGAAAGCGCGCCATCAGGGCCCGCAGGTCCGCAGGCGTCGCGGCGAGGCACGTCGCGGCGGCGGGCGCCTCGGTCAGGGCCAGCCATTCGGCCAGCGACAGCCGCCAGAACGCCTCGGGCTGAAGGCCCAGCGACAGGGCCGTACGCAGCGCCGCGCGCCAGGCCGGGCTCACGCGCAGGCCGCCAGGGCCGCGGCGACGGCGGCCACCGCCTCGCTCACGCCCGCCGCCACGGCCAGGGCCGGATCCTCGCCGCCGCCTTCCAGCAGCGCCGCCAGCACGGTCGACAGCTCCGCGCCCGACAGCCGCTCGAACCGCGCCGGCAGGCCGCTCCAGTCGTCCAGCCCCAGCGCCGCCTCGATCCGCGCCAGCGCCCCCAGCGTCAGGCACAGCCGGCGCGGCGCGCCGCCCAGCGTCACGCTCGCCTCGCCCCGCGCGGGGTTGCTCGTCGCCACGCTAGATCGCCGTGAATGTCAGCGGCCCGGCCGAGGCCAGCGAGATCGCGAACGTCGCCTCCCCGTCGTGGCGTCCGGCATAGTCCAGCGCCGCCACCTGGAACGGTCCTTCCAGCTGCACGAAGTCGGGGATCACGATCCGCCAGGTCCGCGCGGTCTGCGAGAAGAAGCTGTCGCGCACCGCCGCGTCGCTGGCGGCGTCGCGAAACACGCCCGCGCCCGACACGGCGGCCGAGCGCACGCCGGTCCCGTTCAGCAGCTCGCGCCAGCGTCCGGCGCTGTCGCCGTCCGTGGCGTCCACCGCCTGGGCGTTCAGGCTGATCGTCCGCGCCCGCAGCCCCGCCACGGTCACGAAAGACTGGGACGATCCGCCGTCGCCGATCTTCAGGAGAATGTCTTTGCCCGCTTGAGCGGCCATGGGGATTTCCTTTCTCTACAGTGAGGTCGGATCCGTCCCAGCGGGGACGGACAGGCGGCGAAGCCGCCAGGCGAGGGCCAGTGCGGATGTGCTGATGTTCAGCCCGCCCTCACCCGTTCTCCGTCACCGCCCGCACGCGCAGCACGCCCAGGGCCAGCTCGCGGTCGGCGCCCTGGAAGACGTCGGCATAGGTCACGCGCAGGCTCACCAGCCGCCGCCCCTCCACCGCCGGGGCGGCGTGGTGCAGAGCCGTGCGGACGGCCGCGGTCAGGGCCCGGACCTCCTCGACCCCGCCGAAGCGCGAGGCGCAGGTCACGCTCACCAGGTGCTCCAGCCCGCCCGCCCCGTCGTCGGGGTCGAACGGCCGGCTCTCCTGGCGGCCCACCAGCACGCAGGGATAGGTCGGATGGCGCGGCGGATCGACGTGGACCCGCGCGCCGACGATCGCCGCCACGGCCGGCGCGGCCTTCGCCGCCGCCGCCAGCGCCGCGGCCAGGGCGCGTTCGGGATCGACGCTCACAGCCGCACCGTCCGATAGGGAGCTAGCCACGGCTCGACCAGGGCCAGCGGCGCCTCGGCCTCGTCGGCCAGGCCGCGATGCTCGTAGGCGTGGGCCGCCAGCGTCAGGACCGCCAGGCGCAGCGGAGCGGGACTGGCCGGGCCCAGCGCCTGGCCCGTCGCGGCGGCCACCCGGGCCTCGGCCGCGTCGACCAGCAGGCCGACCAGGGCGTCCTCCGAGGCGTCGCCCACGCGCAGGAAGCCCCTGGCCTCGGCCAGGGAGATGGAAAGGGGCATGTCGGATGTCTTTCAGGAAGGGGACGCCCCCTCCGATCCATCATCCTCCCCCGTGCGGACGGGGGAGGTCGCGCGCGCGGCGCCGCGTGACGGAGGGGGCGTCGGCGCTTACGAGGCCGCGAACTTCAGCAGCTTGATCGCGTCGAAGTTCTGCACGCCGCCGCCCACGCGCTTGGTGGTGTAGAACAGCACGTGCGGCTTGGCCGAATAGGGATCGCGCAGCACCCGCACCCCGGCGCGGTCGACGATCAGGTAGCCCTTCTCGAAGTCGCCGAAGGCCACCGCGCAGGCGTTGGCGCCGACGTCGGGCATGGCCTCGATCTCGGTCACCGGGAAGCCCAGCAGGCTGGCCGACTGGCCCGGCTGCAGCGCCGCGTTCCAGATGTAGTTGCCCTGGGCGTCCTTGAACTTGCGCACGGCGCTGACCGTGCGGCGGTTCATCACGAACCGGCCCTTCTGGCGGTACTGGGTCTTGGCCGCGTAGATCAGGTCGATCAGCTTGTCGGTCGGATTGCTGGCCGGCCAGCCGCCCGCCACGCCCGTGGCCAGGTAGCCGACCTGACCCCACGCATAGCTGGCGTCCGGCGCGGCCGTGTAGGCCAGCAGGCCCTTGGGCTTGTTGACCCCGTCGCCGTTGACGAACGCCGTCGTCTCCTGGGCGGCGAAGGCGTCCTGCACCTCTTCGGCCAGCCAGTCGTCGATGTCGACGTAGGCGTCGTCCAGCAGGGCCTGGGTGGCGGCCGGGCTGGCGTAGAGCTCCCCGGCCGGGAAGTCGATCACGTCCAGCGTCGGGGCCGTGGTCTCCGGACGGGCGGCGGTCTCGGCCACCCAGGCCGCGGCCAGGCCCGTGGGGCTGACCGGCTTGCGGAACGAGCCCGCCCCGATCGTGCGCACCTGGCAGATGTCGCGCATCGGGCTGGTGGCGGCCAGGCGGCGCAGGATGCGGCGCTCCAGCTCCGGCGGCGCCACATAGCCCCCCGCCCCGGCCACGCCCTCCGACAGGCCCTTCAGCTCCAGCAGCGCCGAGGGCGTCTCGCCGGTCTTCACGTAGCGGTCAAACGCGGCCTTGCGCTCGTCGACCCGCGCGGCCGGGGCCTCGCCGCCCAGCACCGGGCGGCGGGCGTCCGACAGCACGCGGTCCAGCCGGTCCTGCGCCGCCGACACGGCCACGTCGATGCGCGCGACCTTCTCCTCCAGCAGCACGTCGGCCCGCTTGGTCTCCAGCGCGGCCAGGCGCTGGTCGTTGGCGGCCTTGAAGCCCTCGAACGCGGCCAGCACCTCGTGCAGCGCCGCGCGGGCCTCGGGCGAGGCCGCGGCCTGTTTGGTTTCCTTCATGGAGTTCTCCGGTTTGAAAGAAGCAGGTGCTCCCCTCTGGGGGAGCTGTCGCGAAGCGACTGAGGGGGTCTCCCTCCGGCCCTTCGGGCCACCTCCCCCAGGGGGGAGGATCTCTTCAGCCGACTCTCAGCCGTGCGCCCGGCAGCATCGGGAATGTCACCACCGACACCTCCCACAGCTCCACCCGGGTCAGCACGCGCAGGCGGCCGGTGTCGTCGGGGCGGGACTTCACGGCGCGGAAGCCGATCGACAGCCCATCCAGCGCCCCGGCCTCGACCAGGGCGGCGACCAGCCGCCCCCGCGCCGTGGTCCGCAGGATCCGCCCACGGACGAACAAGCCCTGGCCGTCCTCGACGATCTCGTCCCACACCCCGATCGGCTCGGCGTCGTCGTGCTGGTGCAGCATCTTCACCCCCGCCGCCCCGGTGCGCGCCACGCTTTCCGTGAAGGCGCCCCTGGCGGTGACGTCGTCGTTCAGGTCGCGCGTCCAGAAGAGCGAGGCGTGGCCCTCGATGGGCAGGTCGTCCTGGTTCATGAAATCTCCGCATGTTCGAAGCCGCGGATCCGCCCCCTACGGGGGCGGACAGACCGCGAAGCGGTCAGGTGGGGGCAAGGAGCAAGCCGGCCCTACCGATCCAGCTTGCTCTCGATCCGCGCCAGCGAGGCCCGGGTGGCGTCGGCCTGGGCCTCCAGGCGCGCCAGGCGCTCGGCGACCGGGGCCTGGGCCTCCAGCCGCTTCTGCAGTTCGTCGATGCGGGCGCTGGCCCGGCCGGCCCACATCAGGGCCGCGGCCGCCTGCACCGCCACGGCCATCAGCACGGCCGCCGACACCTGGCGGTCCAGCCGCCAGCGATTGGCCGCCGTCACGCGGCCGTCCCTTCCAGCCCGGCCAGCCGGCGCCGCTCGGCGTCGGTGAGGAAGCTCGCCGCCTCCAGCCGGGCCCACAGGGCGTCGCGCTCGACCGACAGGGCCGGCACGGCGTCCAGGTCGCAGGCCACGTGGGCGCCGGGGAATTTCGGCCCCAGCCAAGCCGTCAGCGCCCGCGCCGCCCGCTCGGCCAACGGGACCGCCGTCTGGCGCCAGAACGCGGCGTTGGCCTCGCGATAATTGGCGTAGGTCGCGTCGCCCGGTATGCCCAGCAGCTGCGGCGGCACGCCGAACGCCAGGGCGATCTCGCGCGCGGCCACGTGCTTGCCGCCCACGAAGTCCATGTCGGCCGGGGTCAGCGACATCGGCCGCCAGTCCAGCCCTCCCTCCAGAAGCAGCGGCCGGCCCGCATTGGCCGCCCCGGCGTGGGCGTCGGCCAGCTCGGCCTTCAGCCGCTCGAACTGCTCGCCCGACAGCCGGTCGCCGGCCTCGCGGTTGGCGTAGACCAGCGCGCCCGACGGCCGGGCGCTGTTGTCCAGCAGCGCCTTGTTCCAGGCGCCCGAGGCGTTGTGCACGTCGATCGCGAACGCGGCCGCCTCGAGGGGCGAGAAGCCGTAGTGGTCGTCGGTCGGATGGAACAGCTTCAGGTGCAGCACCGGCAGCCAGCCGTCGGCCTCGCGTCCGATCCGCGCCGTGCGGCCCGCGGCCTGGTAGTCGTAGGCCATGGGCCACCCGCGCGGCCCCGGCACCACGCTCATCCGGTCGGGGCGCAAGGCGTAGAGCTCGACCGGCGCGCCCTCGCCGGCGGCCTCCAGATAGGCGTTGCCCGCCACCTGCAGGTGCCCGAAGAACGCCTCCATCAGGTCGCGCCCGCCCTGCTCGCGGTTGGGGGCGGCCAGCAGCCCGGCCAGCGGATGGTCGTCAGCCCGCCGCCCCTGGTGATGAACGGCCAGCGGCACGGCGGCGGCCGCCTCGGCGATCATCCGCACGCAGCGATAGGCCACCGGGTTCTTCCCGAACCCCTCGGCCGCCAGCGCCCCATAGTCCCGAGGCGTCCACCGCGGCCGTCCCGCCACGGTCAGGGCCACCATCCGGGCGGCGCGGGAATCCTTGATCTCCGGCGCTCGCCGGTTGCGGAACAGGGGCATGGATTGCACCTTCTGATTGAGAACGTATAGTGAACATGTGAAGCCGAATGAGGTCGCCCGCCATGCCCGCGCCAAGATCCACGGTCGCCAACGCCAGGCAGCTGCGAAAGACGATGTCCCTGCCCGAGACCCTGCTCTGGACCGCCATCCGGGGCGGCCAAATCGAAGGTTTCAAGTTTCGCAGACAGCATCCCATTGGGGCATATGTGCTTGATTTCTACTGTCCGATCCTGCGCCTCGATATCGAGGTGGACGGTCAAGCTCACGCCTTCGACGACCGCCCTGAGCGAGATGCGCTTCGCGACGGCTGGCTGCAAAGGCAGGGCGTTCGCGTACTGAGAATTCCCGCCCGCGACATCCTGGAAGCACTGGACGGCGTCATCGAGGCCCTCCGCACAGAACTCATTCTTCCCCCTACGGGGGAGGAGCGCCAAAGGCGCGGAGGGGGCAAGTCGGCTCGCATCGAGTTGGATACCGACCAAGCGCTCGGCGCATCAACACTTGCCCCCACCTGACCGCTTCGCGGTCTGTCCGCCCCCGTAGGGGGCGGATCTAAGCAGTCGCCTCCTTCCCCCTCACAACACCCGCAACCTCGGCGTCCGCCCCCGGCCCAGCATCAGCTCCGTCACCGCCCAGACCAGCGCATCCGCCCGGTCCGGGCTGTGTCCCAGGTCGCCTGCGCCCAGGCCCATCAGTTCCTCCTCCAGGGCCGGAAAGGTGTCGCAGTGGATCACGCGGCCCTGTTCGTAGAGCGCCGCCACGGGCTCGGCGCGCGCCACCTTGCCGCGCGAGGCCTTCACCAGGCGGATCGGGCACGGCGGGGCGGCCTGGGCCAGCACCGCGCGGACCATGTCGCCGCCCTGGTTGGCCTCCGCCACGATGGCGTCGGCGTTCCAGCGTCCGGCCGCCGCCACCGCCCGCCCGGCCCAGCCGTTGGGCGACAGGCCGCGCGCGCTGAGGTCGGCCAGCACGAAGGCCCGGCCCTCGGACCGGCCGCACACCACCAGGCCGCAGGCGTCGCCGCCCGCCGTCGCCGGCGGGTCGACCGCCACCACCACCCGCTCGAAGCGGGCCGGCGGCGCGCCCCGGCAGCGGGCCAGGTCCTCGGCCCGGAACAGGCCGCCCTCGTCCTCCACGATCAGGCCGTCCAGCTCCTGGGCCGCCAGGCGCGTGCCGCCATAGAGGCCGCGCAGGGTCTCCAGGAAGGCCGGCGCCAGGTGGGCGGCGTTGGCGCTGGTCGAGGCCCGCGTGACCGTCACGCCCGGCTCGGCCGCCAGGCGCCGCAACGCCCGGATCGGCTTGGGCGTGGTGGTCACCGCCAGGCGCGGCGCCGCGCCCAGCCTCAGGCCGAAGCGCAGCATGGCCAGGGTCTCGGCCGGCTTGGGCCAGGCGCAGAATTCGTCGGCCCAGGCCGCGTGGAACTGCGGCCCGCGCAGGCTTTCCGGGTCCTCGGCCGAGAAGGCCTGGGCCACCGCTCCGTTGGGCCACAGAAGACGCTTGCGGCTGGTCTCCCAGCGCGGCCGGAATCGGGGTCCGCTCAGGGCCCGCAGGCCCGACGGCCCTTCGATCATCACCTCGCGCACGTCGTGCAGGGTGGGCCCCAGCAGCGCCAGGCGCGGCGTCTCGAACGCCCGGTCGATCAGCCACGCCGCCCCCGCCAGCGTCTTGCCCGCGCCCCGCCCGCCCATCAGCAGCCAGGTGGTCCACGGCTGGGCGTCGTCAGGCATCTGGTGCGGGTGCAGGTCAGTCCGCAGGACGCTGAAGAGCCAGTGCATCTCGTCGAGGGACATCTCCGCCAGGGCCGCCGTCCCCGGCCCCTTCTCCCCGGCGCTTGCGCTCAAGCAATTCAGTGATCCCAGCGATCTTGGACTCAAGAGCGGCGTGAAGTTCCGCAGGGTCCGTCGGATGGTCGTCATGCATTTCGGCCTCGTCCTCGTCCGCCGGGGAAGCGACGCGCTCGGGCCTGGGGGTCAGGGCCGCCACGGCCTTGGCCGCGCGGGCGAAGGTCCACAGGGCGCGGACCTTCTTCTCGGCCAGGGCCCAGACGGCGGGGTCGCCGCTGTCCTTCACCCCGGCCCATTGGGCGTCCATCGACGCCATGATGTCGCCCTGCAGCCTCTCGCTCCAGGCGGCGACCTCTTCGCTTCTTCCGGCCATGTCCCAAAGATACGGGAGCAGCGGGCGCGGTCGGCGATAAAGCCTCGAAAAACTTCAACCCCTTGAAAAAGCTCGGGATCGTCCCCGATCCGCCGGGGACCCAGCCGCCCCGGTCCCCGTCGCCGCCCCTATCCCGGCAGGACGTCGGCGGCCTTGATCGGCGACAGGGTCTTCAGCTCGTCCAGGCCCTTGACGCTGTCCTTGGCCCAGGCCTCGACCAGGCGGGCGAAGTCGGCGCGGTTGGTCACGCGGTTGCGCTCGTAGACCAGGTTGTCGCCGGCCGTCTTGCCGTCGATCGCCCGGCCCAGCAGCGCGCCGGTCACCGAGTCCCGGGCCTCGAACACCACCTTGGCCTCGCCGGCGTCCTGGGAATAGACCCGCTCGCGCACGGCCCGTTCGCGGTCGGGCGAGGTCACCCGGATATCGACCAGGGCGGTGCGCACGCGCAGCACGTCCGGGGCGGCGGCGTCCACCACCGGATAGCCGCCCGCCGCATAGGCCTTGCGCAGGATCTCGCCCGCGCCCTTCTGGCCCTCGTCGGCCATGTCGCGCAGGTCCTTGTCCGTCAGCTCGGTGCCCAGGTCGATCTGCTCGTTGTTGTAGTCGTTCTTCCAGTGCTTCTCGAAGGCGATCTCGGTCGGGTCCAGCAGCACCTTGGTGTAGCCCCGGAAGTCGGCGCCGTCCTTCAGATAGACCAGCTTGAACTTCTTGGACTTGACCCGCGTCAGCCCATCCCAGGTGGTCGGGAATTTCGAGGCGGCGTGGACGGGGGCGGCCGCGGCGGAGGCGGCCAGCACGGCCGCGCCGACCAGGGCGAAATCACGTCGGTTCATCGTCGGGCTCCGGATAACGGTTCGCCCCTGACGATCCGCCCGCCGCCCCGAGGGTGTCCATCGGTGGGAACCCCAGGTTCGGTCCGGGGTCCGCCCGACTTTCCGGTCGCCCGTTACCCCCTTCCCGCGCGCCCTTGATCAGTCGTGCAGCGGCGCCTGGGCCTGGCCGCGCGCCGGGTCGGTCATCACCGTGCCGATCGAGGCGGTGATCACCAGGGCGATGGCCAGCCACTGCCGCGCCATCAGGTGTTCGCCCAGCACCACCAGCCCGGCCAGGGCCCCGACCGCCGGCTCCAGGCTCAGCATCACCCCGAAGCTGCGCTTGGAGATGCCGCGCAGGGCCACCATCTCTAGCGAATAGGGCGCCGCGCTCGACACCACCGCCACCACCAGGCCCAGGGCCATGGCCGACGGGTTCAGCAGCGCCGCCCCGGCCGAGACCAGGCCGAACGGGGCCACCACGATCGCCGCCGTCAGCATGCCCAGCGCCACGGAGCGCCCGCCGTGCAGGTGTCCCGTCCGCTGGCCGGCCACGATGTAGAGCGCCCAGCACACCGCCGCGGCGGCCGCGTAGGCCACGCCTGCCGGGTCCAGGTTCAGGCTCGCATCGCCCAGCGGCAGCAGCAGCCCCAGGCCAAGCGCCGCCACCCCGATCCACAGGAAATGCAGCGGCTTGCGGGCGTGCAGCATGGCCAGGCTCAGCGGACCGGTGAACTCGATGGCGATGGCCAGGCCCAGCGGGATGGTGCGGATGGCCATGTAGAAGCACAGGTTCATGCAGCCCATGACGGCGCCGTAGGTCACCACCGCCATCAGGTCCGAACGCGTCATCGGCATCCGCCAGGGCCGCCACACCAGGCACAGCAGCAGGGCCGAGAAGCCCACGCGGTAGGCGCTGGTCCCCTGGGCCCCGACGATCGGGAACAGCTGCTTGGCGAATGAGGTGCCCGCGCACAGCGACACCATCGCCCCCAGCAGGCAGACATAGGGGATCACCGCGCGCAGGCCGGTGGCGGAGGACGAAGGGGACGCTGACGCCTGGGACATGGCGCGCAACCTAGCCCCAAGCCCTTGCCGAAAGGCAGCGTTTTCCCTTCCCTGAACGCGGTTTTACGGCCCGGACCCGTCGTCCGGCGCGCCTTCTCAGGGAAACACCTGATTTCGGCCCGGCCGCGGGTCTGGGAGGATCGGGGCCCAGCCTGGGAGAGACCCGGTGGCCGCCGCATCCCGCTTTCCGCTCCCGCGTCTGATCGGCCTCACCCTCGGCCTGGCGGTCCTGGCGGCGTGCGGCGGCGCGCCCAAGGGCTTCCTGCTGCCCACCCAGACCCCGGTTTCCGGCGCGCAGAAGGTCGACATGCTGGTCATCACCACCCGCCGCGCCTCGCCCGAACCGGGCGTGGTGTTCGGCGGCGAGCGCGATCCCAGCGAGTCGGTGTCCGAGATCGTGGTCTCGGTGCCGCCCGGCCACCGGGTCGGCAAGGTCGAGTGGCCCAAGTCGAACCCGCCGGACCCGCAGCGCGAATTCACCACCGTCAGCCTGTCCCCGGCCGACCGCCCGGCCGTGCGCGCCTGGTTCCAGCGCCAGGGCGGCGAGCACGCGCGCCTGCTGGTCTTCGTCCACGGCTTCAACACCCGGTTCGAATCGTCGGTCTACCGCTTCGCCCAGATCGTCGCCGATTCCGGGGCCGACGCCGCTCCGGTGCTGTTCACCTGGCCCTCGCGCGGGCGATTGTTCGACTACGAGTACGACCGCGACAGCGCCATCTACTCCCGCGACGCCCTGGAGCGGGGCCTGGCCCGCGCGGCCGACGCGCCCGAGGTCAAGGAGATCACGGTCCTGGCCCACTCGATGGGCACCTACCTGACCATGGAGGCCTTGCGCCAGCTGGCCATCCG
Organism: Caulobacter sp.; assembly: GCA_017745235.1. Taxonomy (GTDB): domain Bacteria; phylum Pseudomonadota; class Alphaproteobacteria; order Caulobacterales; family Caulobacteraceae; genus Caulobacter. Next base: position 120,303 of record JAGHZU010000011.1, read on the forward strand.
CCGGGGCCGCCTGCCCGCCAAGATCACGGCCATCGTCCTGGCCTCGCCCGACATCGACCCGCACGTCTTCGCCCGCCAGTACGAAGCCCTGGGGCCCGACGCCCCGCACGTGACGATCTTCGTCTCGCGCGACGACCGGGCCCTGCAGATCTCGCGCCTGCTGGCCGGCAACCTGCTGCGCCTGGGCTCGATCGACCCCAGCCAGGAGCCCTACCGTTCACGGCTCGAGGCCAACGGCAAGATCACCATCATCGACCTGACCAAGCTCAAGGCCGGCGACAAGCTCAACCACGGCAAGTTCGCCCAGAGCCCGGAGGTCGTGCGCCTGCTGGGAACCCAGCTCATCAACGGCCAGGTGCTCTCCGACGGACGGTGAGCGCGGTCAGAACGCCTCGTCTTCCTCCACGCCCTCGTCCTCCTCGCCGCCCATGGCGGCCTCGAGGCTTTCGATGATCTCGTCCATTTGGGCCGGGGTGATCTCGACATAGATCGCCTCGCCGCCCACGGCCGAGACCAGCAGGCGGTATCCGGTCTCGGTTTCCTGCAGGCTGAAGGTTTCGAGTTGCTGCAGCTTGGCCATGGCCGGCTCCTTTCGGGGTCGTGAAGAGCGCGCGATATACCCGCTCAAGGACGGCTAAGCCATGGCGCGCCTCTATCGTTGCGCGTCAGGGCATGAATCCCGCGGCGCGGTAGGCCGCGATCGTGGTGTCGAACACACCGATGTCGCCGCGTCCGCGGGCCACCAGCTGGGCGCCCTCGATCGCCGCGAACACCGCCAGGGCCCGGTCGCGCAGGGCCGTGTCGTCCAGGTCCGGATGCGCGGGTCCCAGCGCCTTGACCAGCCAGCCGACATTGGCCGCGGAGAACGCGTCCACCTCGGTCCTCACGTGATCGGGCAGGTCGCCGTACTCCGCCGCCATCACCCCGTAGAGGCACATGCGGTTGTCGTTCGCCAGGGCCGCGCGGAACACGGCCACGTAGCGGGCGAAGCGGGTCTCAAGGTCCAGATCCTGGTCCAGCAGGCTGTCGAAATAGGCCATCGCGTCATCGGTGTAGCGCTTGGCCAGGGCCGCCCCCAGGTCGCCCTTGGTGGGGAAGTGATAGTGGATCGAGGCGCTCTTGATCCCAACGTCCTTGGCGATCTCGCGAAAGCTCAGCGCGTTGTAGCCGCGCGCCTGCACCGTGGCCCTGGCCGCGTCCATGATCGTCTGTCGGGTGTCGCCGGTCACGCCCTGCTCCTGGTTACCTACCAGTAGATAGGGGTTGACAGCCCGAAGCGGAAGCGGCCTTTTGTCCGTGCCTACCTATCGATAGGTAGATAACTCCAGAAGGCGCTTTCCATGAAGATCCACGACGTCCCCGGCTTCCCCAATCCGCTGCGCATCCGCATCGCCCTGGCCGAGAAGGGCCTGGCCGATCGCGTCCAGTTCGTGCCCGTCGATCTGCCCGGCGCCGAGAACCGCCAGGAGCCGTTCCTGGCCCGCAATCCCACCGGCACCGTGCCCGTCCTCGAACTGGACGACGGCCTGCACCTGGCCGAATGCACGGCCATCACCGAGTACCTCGACAACCTCGATGGCGACCCGGTGCTGACCGGCAGGACCGCCCGCGAGAAGGGCGTGATCCACATGATGCAGAAGCGGGCGGAGTCCGAACTGATCGAGCCGATCGGCGACTACTTCCACCACGCCACCCCGGGCCTTGGCCCGACGCACCAGGCCTACAAGAGCCCCGACTGGGCCGGCCGGGGCGAGTGGGGCCTGCGCCGCCGCGAAAAGGCGGTCGCCGGCATGCGCTACTTCGACCAGGTCCTGCGCGATCAGCCCTACGTGGCGGGCCAGGCCTTCTCGATGGCCGACATCACCGTGCTGGAAGGCCTGGTCTTCGCCGGCTTCGCCAGGATCCCCGTCCCCGACGACTGCACGGCCCTGGCCGCCTGGCGCGCCCGCGTGGAGGACCGCCCCAGCGTGAAGGCTCCGGCCTAGCCCCCTTCAAGCCAGGCCCTTCAGGCGAACAGATGCGCCGCCATGTAGTCCACGAACACCCGCACCTTGGGCGGCAGGTGACGGTTGGAGGGCCAAAGGGCGCGATAGACGCCTTGGGTCGCGATGAAGTCATCCAGCACGGGCTCCAGCCGCCCCTCCGCCAGCGACCGGGCCACGGCGAAGTCCGGCAGGCAGGCCAGGCCCAGCCCCGCCTCGGCCAGGCCGATCAGCGGCTCGATCGTGCTGGACGCCATGGCCACCGGCGGGTCGACCGCCTCGCCCTCCAGCGGCCAGCGCTCCAGCCGCCCGACGCCGGGACGGCGATAGTGCAGGCAGGCGTGGGCGGCCAGATCGGCCGGCCGCTCGGGCCGCCCGCGCCCCGCCAGATAGGCCGGCGCCGCCACCACCCGGTGGCGGAAGACGCCGATCTTGCGGCTCATCAGCCGCGAGTCCGCCCCCTCGCCGGTGCGGATGACCACGTCGAACCCCTCCTCCACCACGTCCACCAGGCGGTCGCTGAAGTCCAGGTCCAGGCGCACCTGCGGATAGGCGGCCATGAACCCCGCCACCGCCGGGGTCAGCAACATGCCCGCCAGCGGCAGGCTGACGCGCAGCAGGCCCTGGGGCGCGGCGCGACTGGCCCGCAGCAGGGCCTCGGCCTCGTCCAGATCGGCCAGGATCCGCCGGCAGCGCTCCAGATAGAACGCCCCCTCCTGGGTCAGGGTCATGTTGCGGGTGTTGCGGTGGAACAGCCGCGCCGACAGTTGCTCCTCCAGCCGGGCCACGGCCTTGCCCACGGCCGAGGGCGACAGCCCCATCTGCCGGCCGGCGGCGACGAACGAACGGTCTTCGGCGGCGCGCACGAAGGCCTGGAGCGCGATCAGCTTGTCCATGCCCGCAATTATAGCTGATCTTTCCTGACTCTACGGAATTCCCGCCTGATTTTCCCGACCAGTCACAGGCGTAAGTCCTCCGAACGGCGCGACGACGCGCCGCGAGGAGAACCCGATGACGACCCAAACCCCGATCGCCAGCCTGACCGACGGCCCCGTCCCCACGACCTTCGTGGTCAACGTGCTGCACGCCAAGCCCGGCCTGCAGGACGAGACCTTCCGCCTGATCCAGGACGTCGTGCGCTATGTCGCCGGAGCCAAGCCGGGCTTCCTGTGGAGCAGCCTGGCCCGCAGCACCGACGGCCTGACCGTGGTCAACATCGAGGCCATCTCCGGAGCCGGCGACGTCGACACCTTCTTCGCCGATCCCGAGTTCCAGCAGCGCTGGGCCCGCCTGGACGCGGTGGCCCGGCACGAGTTCCACGTCTATCGCGTGGACGACCTGGTGCTGCCGGCGCTGACGGCCAGCTGAGCATGCCCGCGTCGCCCGGAGCCTCGCAGAGGCAGTCCGGGACCCGGGGGCCGGCGCGCCGGCCCCTCTCACCTTCCCCGCTCAGATCGCCGGGTCGATCGCCCCGGCTTCCTCGGCTCGCTGCGGGGCCAGGGCCTCGACGATGTGGGCGCGATACAGCACGCCCAGCAGGTCGGTCTGGGTGATGACGCCCAGCAGCACGCGGTTCTCGTCCACCACCATGGCCTCGTGCGCCGCGCCGCTGGAGAGGATCGGCAGCAGGGCCTCGATCGCCGCGCCCGGGCGCACCTTGTGCACGAAGGGATCGAGCACCGCCTCCACCAGCCCTTCGCGGCCCGCCTGCAGCTCGGCCCGGCGCACCATGCCCGCCACCCGGCGCTCGGCGTCGACCACGGGAACGGTGCGCAGGTCGTGCAGCCGCATGTAGGCCAGGGCGCTCTCGGCGGTCTGGCGCAGGTCCACGCTCAGCACGTCGCGGGACATGATGTCGCCGCACAGGATGTGGGCGTGCACCCGGCGATGGGCCTGCAGCTCCACCTCGCGGAACAGGGCGTCCAGGTCCTCGCGGTCGATGTCCAGCAGCTCGCCGTAGCGGGCCAGGGCCGCGTCGATGTCGGCGGCGGTGAAGCCCACCCGGTTCAGCGGCGGCGCGTCCGCCGTGGCGTGGACATTGGGCGGCGGCGGGGGCGCGCGGTGCGGGTACGAACGCCCCGCCGCCCGGGCGTAGCCTATGGCCGACAGCACCAGCAGGGTCGAGCACAGCCCCACAGGCACGAAGACGTAGGCGTAGGACGCCGCTCCCACCGGTCCGGCGGCCAGGGCCGCGCCCAGGGCCACGGCCCCGCCCGGCGGATGCAGGCAGCCCAGCAGGCCCATGGCCACGATCGCCAGGGCCACCGCCGTGGCCGCCGCCAGCGCCGGCTGCTGGTGGAAGGCCAGGGCGCAGGTCACCCCGGCCAGGGCCGAGATCATGTTGCCGCCGATGATCGCGCGGGGCTGGGCCAGCGGGCTGGCCGGCACGGCGAAGGCCAGCACGGCCGAGGCTCCGATCGGCGGGATCAGCAGCGGCAGGGCCGAGGCGCGCCCGCTGCTGATCAGGTGCGCCAGCAGGCCGGTGATCGGAACGCCCAGCAGCGCCCCCAGGCCCGAACGCAGGACGTCGGAGGAGCGGATGGGGTTGCGGCCGCGCAGGAGCCGCACGAGCGCCGGCTGGGAAAGGGCCGGCTGGGAAAAGGTCTGGGACATGGTCTTCCGGCGGAACTTCGAGACGGGATCGGGCCTGGTCGTCGGGCTGTTCGGGAAGGACCACATGAACACCGCCGACGCCACCCCATGACCGCTCTCGATCGCGCGGACATTGGGCGATTTCGCCGCGATCCTCCCCGATCGAGAGCGCCCCCTTGCCCCCCGCCCGCCGGCGCCGCACCCTCCCGCCCGGTTTGGGAGGGCGAGAGCGTGGCGGAGACCCGGCGGCGGGACGCGGTGATCATCGGCGGGGGCCACAACGGCCTGGTGTGCGCCTTCTACCTGGCGGGAGCCGGGCTGAAGGTGACCGTCTGCGAGGCCCGGGGCATGGTCGGCGGCGCAGCGGTGACCGAGGAATTCCACCCCGGCTTCCGCAACTCCACGGCCAGCTACACCGTCAGCCTGCTGAGCCCCAAGGTCATCGCCGACATGGACCTGCACGGCCATGGCCTGCGCATCCTGGAGCGGCCGATCTCCAACTTCCTGCCGCTGACGGACGACAGCTACCTCAAGCTGGGCGGAAGCCTCGCGCGGACCCAGGAGCAGTTCCGCAAGTTCTCGGCCCGCGACGCCGAACGCCTGCCGGCCTACTACGCCATGCTCGACGAGATCGGCGACGTGCTGCGCGGCCTGGCCGGCGAAACCCCGCCCAACCTCGGCGACGGCCTGCCCGGCCTGCTGCGCGCCCTGCGCCAGGGCGGCCGCCTGGCCATGCTGAGCCGCGAGCGCAAGCGCGACCTGCTGGACCTGTTCACCAAGAGCGCCCGCGACATCCTGGACGGCTGGTTCGAGAGCGACCCGGTCAAGGCCGCCTTCGGCTTCGACGCTGTGGTCGGCAACTACGCCAGCCCCGACACGCCCGGCTCGGCCTATGTCCTGCTGCACCACACTTTCGGCGAGGTGAACGGCAAGAAGGGCGCCTGGGGCCATGCGGTGGGCGGCATGGGCGCCATCACCCAGGCCATGGCCCGGGCGTGCGAGGCGCGCGGGGTCGAGATCCTGCTGAACGCCCGGGTCGAGGGCGTGCACGTCGAGGACGCCCCCAAGGGCGGCGGCAAGCGCGCCGTCGGGGTCCAGCTGGTGGACGGCCGCCAGGTGATGGCCCCGATCGTCAGCTCCAACCTCAACCCCGCCCTGCTGCTGGGCAAGCTGGTGCCGCCCTCGGCCCTGCCGCCCGACTTCCGCAAGGCCGTGAAGGGCTACAAGAACGGCTCGGGCACGTTCCGCATGAACGTGGCCCTGTCGGAGCTGCCCGACTTCACCTGCCTGCCGGGCAAGGCCCTGGCCGAGCATCACCAGAGCGGGATCGTGATCGCGCCCAGCCTCGACTACATGGACGCGGCGTATCGCGACGCCAGGGCGGGCGGCATGAGCAAGGCGCCGATCGTGGAGATGCTGATCCCGTCCACCCTGGACGACAGCCTGGCCCCGCCCGGCCAGCACGTGGCCAGCCTGTTCTGCCAGCAGTTCGCGCCGGAGCTGCCCGGCGGCCGGTCGTGGGACGAAGAACGGGAGGCCGCCGCCGACCTGATCGTCGACACGGTCGACCGATGGGCCCCCAACTTCAAGGCCTCGATCCTGGGCCGGACGATCCTGTCGCCGCTGGACCTGGAGCGGAAGCTTGGCCTGGTGGGCGGCGACATCATGCACGGCCACATGTCGCTGGACCAGCTCTGGGCCACGCGGCCCTTCCTGGGCCACGCCAGCCACCGGGCCCCGATCAAGGGCCTCTACATGTGCGGAGCCGGGACCCATCCCGGCGGCGGCGTGTCGGGCAATCCCGGCCGCAACGCCGCGCGCGAGATCCTGCGCGACCGCGACTTCGCCACGGCCGTCAAGCTCAGCCTGGCGGGGCGGTGAGGCGGCCGCGTCGCGGCCGCCCCCTCATCGGGCGGTCCTGACTAAGCCGCCGCCTGGGCGCCCAGGCCCTTGCCGCCCCAGGTGGCGCGGCGGGCTTCGGGCTCGGAGACTTCGACGGTCGCGGTCTTGCCCTGGGCGCGCATGTGGCCGGCCAGCAGTTCGGCCAGGGCGACGGCGGGGCCTTGGCTGGGGAACGAGTGGATCAGCTCGGCCGAGTCGTTCCAGGTGACATGCCAGACGCCGGCGACGGGTCGCACGAAGTAGGTGTGCTCGTAAGCCATGGGGAACTCCTCGACTGTGACTCTAAGCATCGGGCTTACACGGCCCGGATGACACTGTTTCAATGCTGCACGGCAGCGCGATCGCTGCATTGCACAACGCAACAGCCGGGCCAAGAGGACCAATGGTGAATCCGAAGGCAGGATTGCGGCGGCTTGACCATGCCGCGCCAGGTTGCGCACAGGTTTTTGGGGTTGGCGGAACTTCGCCGGACGAATGGGAAGCGGACCGCGCATGACGCCGGACATCAGACTCGCCGCCGCGCTGGAGGCCGCCTACGACGCTCTATCGCCCTATCCCGTCCCGACGCGGCTGGACGCGGCGCCGGGTCGCCGCCCCGCCCGCATCCTCGCCGACCTGACCTCGGCGCCGCTGCGCGAACTACCCTGCGAGCGGATCGGTTCGTATGCCGGCTGGGCCATCACCACCGTGGGCGTATCCCGCGATTACAAGCACTTCCTGCCCCGTCTTCTGGAGCTATCCGTCGAAGGCGGGTGCGCGTACGTGGGCCTGGAGCCCTTCATGCTGGCCGGGAAAATCGTCCACGCCGGCTTTGGCGACTGGCGTCCCGTCGAGCGGGCCGCGATCGGCGAGGTCTTCCACGCCGCCTGGCTGAGGAGCCTGGACCTGCCCCTGGTCGAAGCCGAGGCCGAGAACTGGCTTTGCGGCGACCTGATCCTGGGCGGGCGCCTGCCCGATCGCTTGGCGGCCTGGCTGGCCAATCCCTCCCTGGAGGCCACTCTCCACATCGCCCGGGCGCTGTTCTCGGAGGCTGTCCGCGATCCCGGCCACGAAGCGCCCGGGTGGAGCGACCTGCCCGACTTCGCCAGGACCCGGTTCCTGCAAGGCCTGAGCGGCGTGGACGTCCGCGTCCGGCTCGAAGCGGCCCTGCCGCTGGCGGGCGAGGACGAGTGGGTGGTGAGCGCGGCGCTGGACTTCCTGAAGGCGGGCCTCGCCTCCTGAAGTAACCCGGCCGGCCCGGCGCCTGGGATCCATGACCCTGGGATGACGACAGGCCAGAGAGCGGGTTCGTCCGTCAGCCCATGCGCATCGACAGCTCCACGTCCTCGGCGAAGGGCGTGGACAGGTAGCCGCCGCCCGGGGCGCGTACCCGCTCCGCCTATCTGGAGCGGCTCCAGGCCGCCTGACCGAATCCCCAAAAGCAAAAGCCCCGCGCCGGCGACGGCGCGGGGCTTTCGAAACTCCAGGATCAGGCCGCCCTGGGCGGGCCGTCCCTAGGCGATCTTCTCGACCTGGCTGTATTCCAGCTCCACCGGGGTGGCGCGGCCGAAGATCGAGACGGTGACCCGCAGGCGGGCCTTTTCCTCGTCGACCTGCTCGACCGAGCCGTTGAAGCTGGCGAACGGGCCGTCGGTGACGCGCACCTGCTCGCCCACCTCGAACAGCACCACGGTCTTGGGACGCTCGACGCCCTCTTCGATCGTGCCGATGATCCGCTGGACTTCCTTTTCCGACACCGGCTGCGGCTTGGAGCCGCTGCCCAGGAAGCCCGTGACCTTCGGGGTGTTCTTGATCAGGTGGTAGGCTTCGTCCGAGAGGTTCATCTTCACCAGGACGTAGCCCGGGAAGAACTTGCGCTCGGCGTTGATCTTGCGGCCGCGGCGAACCTCGACGACTTCCTCGGTCGGGACCAGGATTTCGGAGAAGCTGTCCTCCAGCCCCTGGCTCTTGGCCTGTTCGCGGATGCTTTCGGCCACCTTC
>JAGHZU010000120.1 GCA_017745235.1 Caulobacter sp.
AGCCGGAGCGGTTCACCGCCGCGCCGGGTGACACCGTGCTGCTGTACGGCGATGTGCGAGGGCTGTCCGATCCGGCAGTGGTCGGCCGGCTGCTGGACTGGGTCGCCGGCGGCGGCCACCTGCTGCTGCGCACGCCACCGCCGGAGGGCGCGGACGACGAGCAAGCGCCGGCGCCGCCGGCCCTGCTGCAGGCGCTTGGCATCGACGGGCTGCTGCCGCCGGCCTGCGCCGCGCTGCAGGTCGGCGACGAGGAATCCCACGTCGAACTCTGCAGCGGCTGGCGCTTCTCGTTCACCAGGGTCACCCCGCGCCGGGCCTGGGGCGATGCCGACGCCGGTTACGTGTTCGCCCGCTTCGGCCATGGCAAGGGCACGGTCGACGTGCTCGCCGATTTCGACTTCCTCGACAACGGCTCGCTCGACGAAGCCACCCACCAGGCCCTGGCCCGACAGCTGCTTGCGCCCAACTACGGCCGCGGCACCGTGCACCTGGTCCACGACACCGCGCCCGATCCGCTGTGGCGACGGCTGGTCCGCGATGGCTGGCCGCTGTGGCTGCCGCTGGCGCTGCTGCTCGCCGGTCTTCAGGTTGAAGCGCCAGCGGTGCAGC
>JAGHZU010000121.1 GCA_017745235.1 Caulobacter sp.
GGTCGACCACTCGTAGGCGCCGAAGGCGTCGGCCGACTGGAAGCTGACGCCCGGCAGCTTCTCGATGGCGCGCAACGGGCTGGACGCTGGCGTCAGCACTTCGATCTGGGTGGTGGTGATGGTCTGGACCTGGCGGCTCTGGCCTTGGCCCAGCACGATGACGGCGTCGACTTCGGTGGAGTCCGCCGGAGCGGCGTCGGCGGGGGCGGCCGTGGCGGCCGCGGGTTCGGCGGCCAGGGCCAGGAGCGGCGTGGCCGAGAGCAGGGCGCACAGGGCCCCGCCCAGCATCAGGTGTCGTTTCATCGGTTGGATCCCCAACGCCGGCGCTCAAGGGAGCGGCGCCGGCTTGGAGAGCTGCGGTAACAGGGGTCGATGACGGCTGGCCGACAGTTTGGTGTCGGGTTCCCGACGGCTCGGCGACGATGGTGTGACGCTCCAGGCCCTTCCGACGTAAGGGTCTGATGAATTAGGGCGCCGCTTCCGCCGAGGCGTCGCGGTGCTCCCGGCGCGCGGCCCGCCAGACCGCCTTGGCCGCGTCGACGTTCATCGCCGCGATCCCCAGGCCCACGACGACGTCCGGCCACGGCGAACGCGTGACGGCCGTGAC
>JAGHZU010000122.1:0-225 GCA_017745235.1 Caulobacter sp.
CGCCGTTCCTGACCGTCGAGCTGCGCCAGGCCATGGGCGAGGCCGCCGTCGCCGCCGCGCGCGCGATCGACTACGTCAACGCCGGCACGGTGGAGTTCATCGTCGACGCCGACGGCAATTTCTTCTTCATGGAGATCAACACCCGGCTGCAGGTCGAGCATCCGGTCACCGAGATGATCACCGGCCTCGATCTGGTCGAGTGGCAATTGCGCGTTGCCGCCGGCG
>JAGHZU010000122.1:235-604 GCA_017745235.1 Caulobacter sp.
GAGGTGCGGCTGTACGCGGAGGATCCGGACGCCGGCTTCCTGCCCGCCTCCGGCACCCTGCGTACGCTGGAACTGCCACCGCCGTCGGCGCAGGTGCGCATCGATGCGGGCGTGGAGGCCGGCGACACGGTCACCGTGTTCTACGACCCGATGATCGCCAAGCTCATCGTCCACGACGCCGACAGGCCACGCGCACTGGCGCGGCTGGGTGCCGCGCTGGCCCAATGCCACGTCGCCGGGCCGAAGACCAACCTCGCCTTCCTCGAGGCGCTGGCGCTGCACCCGGCCGTGGTCGAGGGCCGGATCGACACCGGCTACCTGGATCGGCACCTGGAAGAATTCGTCACCGGCATCGGAGTGCTGCCGCAC
>JAGHZU010000123.1 GCA_017745235.1 Caulobacter sp.
TGAGCGCGCTTGGAAAAAGCGCATGGACGGCCGGCGCTGACGCGCTGCCCTGTCCGAAGCCGCGCGCCTGATAACACGCAGCCTTCGCAGTCGCAACCAAGGCCAATGCGTAAGGAGCGGCGGCGTTTCGATTAATCCGTACGCTAGGGCTGGGTGACCCTGCGGAACACCGCCGAGGCGGCGGCGACCAAGTTTCCGTCCTCGGTACGGAGCTCGGCCTGGGCGAAGACCAGGCTGCGGGTCGAGCGCTCGATCCAGGCCTTGCTCGCCGACGCCTCGTCCGCGGCGGCGGCGCCGTAGTCGACGGTCATCGAGGCGGGTTCCGCGTCGGCTCCCGCGATCTGGCGCAGGGCGTCTTCCAGCTGGGCGACGGTCGAGAAGGTCATGACGGGTCCATAGTCCTTGTCCGCCGAAAGAAAAAGGCGGCGGAACCGGTCCGCCGCCCTTTAGGCGAATGCTCGAGGAAACAGCCGGACCAGGGCGGGGAGCCCCGATGCGTCCGGGTAGAAAAGACTTACTTCGAGGCCGTCTGCACGCCGGCCTTGGCCGAGGCGTTGCACTTGGTCAGGTCTTCGGCGTTCAGCGACTTGGTG
>JAGHZU010000124.1 GCA_017745235.1 Caulobacter sp.
GGTCGGTGTCGTGGAGGCGGCGGAAGGTGACGGCCAGGCTGGGAATCAAGATGGCGAGGAAGAACAGCGAGAAGACCGCCATAACCAGACCGACGATGGGCCCCGGTCCGCTGGAATTGAAACCGCCCGTCGCGCCCAGGACGGCGCCGTAGACCACCTCGACGATGAAGATGAACAGGGCGAACAGCCAGAATTCCTGGCGGCGCGCGCGTCCAGAGAATTGAGCGTATTTCTTCAGAGGCTCGAACATCAGCGACATGGCTTACTCCCTTGAAAACGATGGGGCTGGAGCGAATTAGGTCGTTGGCGTTTCCGCCGGCGTCTCCGCGGCGTAATGGTGATGATGATGGACGACGTTCGGGCCGCCATAGGGCTGGCGGGCCTTCGGATCCGGTCCGAAACGGTTTGAACCGGGCGTCCCGTCGAGCAGCATGAAGATCAGCAGGACGACTCCGCCGAACGGCGCGAAGTGCAGCAGCAGCCACAGGCCAGACTTGTCGCTGTCATGCAGGCGGCGGATCGAGACGGCCAGGCTGGGAATCAGCAGGGCCAGCGCCACCAGCAGGAATAGGGAGATTACGAGGCCGGCGGCGAGGTTCTGGGC
>JAGHZU010000125.1 GCA_017745235.1 Caulobacter sp.
GCCTTGGCCGGCCCGCCCAGCGAAATGCGCAGGCCGCCGGGAGCTTCGGGCGCCGCGGCGAAGGCGTCGGCCGTGACCAGGGCTAGGCCGCGGGCGGCCGCCAGGGCGCGGAGCCCGGCCGGATCCGCGCCGTCGGGTAAGTCTAGCCAGACGTGGAGGCTCTCGGCGTCGCCGCGCGCGCCGGGCAGGACCTCGGCGGCGATGGCGCGGCGGGCGCGGGCCTCCGCTCGCACACCTGTCAGGATGCGGTCGGCCAGGCCGTCGCGGATCCAGCGGACGGCGACGGCCGTGGTCAGGGGCGAACCCATCAGGGCGGTGGCATGCAGAGCCTCGGCGATCCGCGCCGCCATCGGACCGGGCGGGGCGGCTAGGAAGGCGGTGCGCAGGCCGGGCGACAGGGTCTTCGACAGGGTGGCGATGTGCAGGACGCGTTCCGGCGTCAGGGCGGCGAGGGCGGGCAGGGGGCTGTTGAACAGGCGGCTGTAAGGATCGTCCTCGATCAACCACGCGTCGCTGGCCGCGACAATGGCCGCGATCTCCTGGCGTCGCGCCAGGCCCATGGTCGTCGCGACGGGGTTCCGGGTGGTCGGGACC
>JAGHZU010000126.1:0-329 GCA_017745235.1 Caulobacter sp.
GGTGATCACGGTCACCAACAGCTACAACCCGGCCACCGGCCAGGTCGACGGCTCCGGGCTGAAGGCGCCGGCGCCGGACATCTACATCAACGGCAAGGTCAGCAACCGCCGCGGCAGCATCGACCTGACCGCGTCCTACGGCAGCATCTACGCCAATGCCGACATCCGCGGCCAGAGCCTGAACATCAGCGCCGGCAAGGACTTCGTCCTCAACAACATGGACGGGTTCACCCACATCGGCGGCGACCCGGCCTACAACAACAACGGCAATACGCTCAATCCGGCCAACTCGGCCACCGTGGCCGGCAACAACGTGGTGATCAGCGCGC
>JAGHZU010000126.1:339-590 GCA_017745235.1 Caulobacter sp.
GGTGATCACGGTCACCAACAGCTACAACCCGGCCACCGGCCAGGTCGACGGCTCCGGGCTGAAGGCGCCGGCGCCGGACATCTACATCAACGGCAAGGTCAGCAACCGCCGCGGCAGCATCGACCTGACCGCGTCCTACGGCAGCATCTACGCCAATGCCGACATCCGCGGCCAGAGCCTGAACATCAGCGCCGGCAAGGACTTCGTCCTCAACAACATGGACGGGTTCACCCACATCGGCGGCGACCCGG
>JAGHZU010000127.1 GCA_017745235.1 Caulobacter sp.
GATCCGCGGGATGTAGCCGTTCGGATAGACGCTGACATAGTTGTTGGCGTTGTCGGCCAGGCGCGGGAAGGCCGAGCTTTCGCCTTTGCGGTTCTGGTAGCCGGCGAGGCCGTACAGGCTCCAGTCCTCGTTCAGCGGCAGGCCGAAGTTGGCGTAGATCGTCTTGGTCTCGACCTGAGGGTCGCCATAGACGCCGGTCACCTTGTTGGGCGTGACGCGCGGGTCGAAGTCCGAGCGGTTGGTTGGGTTGCGGAACGAATATTCGCCCGTGACGGTCAGGAAGCCGTCGTTGGGCAGGGCGAAGCCTTGCCACAGCGAGGCGCTGTAGGTGGGACCGTCGTGCGCCTTGCGGCCGTCCTGGTTCCGCGTGGTCTTCACGTCGGTGTTGTAGACGCCGTAGGTGGCGCTGGCGCCGCCGCCGTGGCTGGCCTGGCGCAGACGGAGGTTGATCACCCCGGCGATGGCGTCCGAGCCGTACTGGGCGGCCGCGCCTTCACGCAGGATCTCGACGGTTTCGAGGGCGGCGGTCGGGATGGTGTTGAGGTCGAACGGAGCCGAGCCGCGGCCGATCGAGCCGTTGATATTGACC
>JAGHZU010000128.1:0-241 GCA_017745235.1 Caulobacter sp.
ATGTTGGCGTGCGTGCTGACGTGCGGGCCGGCCGACAGCGGCGTTTCGCCGGGGGAGATGCTGAGCACGATCGGCCGCCCGGTCCTGTCGATCGCCTTGCGGATCGCCTCGACCTCGGCCTGGTGGTAGGGGCGGGCGAGGTCGTCGACCTTGACGAAGTCCACGCCCCAGTCGGCGAGCTGCTGCATCAGCGAGTCGTAGTAGGCCTGCGCGCCCGGCTTGGACATGTCCACGCCTGTCT
>JAGHZU010000128.1:251-589 GCA_017745235.1 Caulobacter sp.
GTGGTCGGCCAGCGGCCTGAAGCCGTGGCCGTCGGCGGCGGATGGGAACTTCTCCGGCGCCGGTTGCAGGCGGCCGTATCCGTCCATCGTGAGCCGTGCGCCGACCTCGTAGGAATGGCCACGCGAGGTGGGCTGGTACCACTGGATGTCGACGGTCAGGTACTGCCAGCCGTGCGGCTTGAGCCGCGTCGCCATCACTTCGGCCTGTTCGTGGATCTGCTGCTCGGTCACCGTGGTGCCGAACGCGTCCCAGCTGTTCCAGCCCATCGGCGGTGCCGGCGCCCAGTCGTGGAAGTCGGCTGCTGGCGCGGTGGTGGAGGCCAGCAGCAGGACCAGTC
>JAGHZU010000129.1 GCA_017745235.1 Caulobacter sp.
CCGCCATGCTGGCCGGGGAGGATCTGGCCCCGGTCTTCACCACCCGTGTCGAGCGAACGGTGCGCATGGTCCGGGTCGGAGAGGCGCTGATCGAGGCGGCCCTCGACCGCGGCGAGCTCAGCGCCGACGGCCGCCGCGCGGCGGTCTGTGAGCTGGAGCTGGAACTGAAGGCCGGCGAGCCCGGCGCGCTGTTCGACCTGGCGCGGCAGCTGTCGCGGAACGTGCCGCTGCGGCTGTCGCTGATCAGCAAGGCCGAGCGCGGCTACGGCCTCGCCGCCGGCGTCGATACGCCCGCACCGCGCCGCCAGGCCGCGACGCTGGATCCGCGCGCCACGGTCGGCGAGGCGTTGCAGGCGCTGGGACAGGCGGGCTTGACCCATCTCTGCGCGGGCCTGGAGGCCCTGCGCGAGCGGCCCGAGCCCGACGCCGTGCACCAGGCCCGCGTGGCCACCCGCCGGCTGCGGGCTCTCTTGAAGATCTTCAAGCCCCTGACGCAGGACGAGGCCGCTCAGCGGCTCGACGCCGAACTGGACTGGCTGGCCGCCGAATTCGACGCCGCCCGCGATCTGGACG
>JAGHZU010000012.1:0-128451 GCA_017745235.1 Caulobacter sp.
GCCATCATCTCGTGGCTGTCGCGCTTGGACGTGCGCGCCAGGTTCGACATGAATTCGGTGCGCAGGGTCTGCTCGATCTTGTCGAGGATCTCGCGCTGGACCGGCTCCATCCGCAGCATGCGGGTCACGCATTCCAGGGCGAAGTCTTCCGGCAAGGACGCCAGCACGCGCGCGGCGTGGTCGCTCTTCACCTTCGACAGCACCACCGCGACGGTCTGCGGGTATTCGTTCTTCAGGTAGTTGGCGAGGACCGCCTCGTTCACGTTGCCTAGCTTGTCCCACATGGTGCGACCGGCCGGACCCCGGATTTCCTCCATCAGGGCGTCGACCTTGTCGGGCGGCATGAAGCTGGCCAGCAGGCGCTGGGTCTGCTCGTACGAACCCATGATCGCGCCGGTCGAGCTCATGCCCGAGACGAACTCGACCAGGAGCTCTTCCACCACCGTGGCCGAGACCGTGCCGAGGCCGGCCATGGCCTGGGAGACTTCCTTGATCTCCTCGTCGTCCAGGGCCTCCCAGATCGCCGTGTGCTCCTCGCCCAGGGCGAGCAGCACGATGGCGGCCTTTTCGGGACCGGAGAGCGCGGCGACGTCGCTGACGGAGGTCTTCATCGCCTACTCCGACTCGTGCAGCCAGGAGCGAAGGATCGCGACGGATTCCTCGGGATGCTTCTCGACGAACTCCGAGACCCGCTTGATCGACGAGGCCTTCACCTGGCCCTCGATCTTGGCGATGTCGATGCGCTGGTCGATGTCGCTGGACGGACCGGCCAGGGCCATCGGGGCGCCCGTCTGGTCGACGATGACCTCCTGGGTGGTGCCGTCCGACAGGGTGACCATGCGGGTGACCGGCGGCGAGGCCAGGGCCATGCCCAGCGGCGTGGCCGGGGCGGCGTTCAGGCTCTTGAGGAACGGACGCACCGCGAACAGCAGGATCAGCAGGGCCACGGCGGCCAGCACGCCCAACTCGGCGAAGCGCATGATGTCGTTCTTGTCCAGGCTCGACAGCAGGCCGGCCTTGCCCAGGCCCTGGTCCTCGGGCTGGGTGAAGCGGACGTTGACCACCGAGACCTGGTCGCCGCGCGCCTGGTCGAAGCCGACCGCGGTCTTCACCAGTTGCTCCAGTTGGGCCATCTCCTCGGCCGAGCGCGGGGTGTAGGCGCCAGGCTTGCCGTCCTTGCCGGCCGGGGCGGTGACGCCGTCGACCGCCACGGCCACGGCGATCTTGCGAACCGCGCCGGGCTCCTGGACCGTGGTGCGGGTACTTTCCGAGATCTCGTAGTTGGTGACGCTCTCGTTGCCGTTCTGGCGCGAGCCCAGGGGCTGGAAGCCGTTGGGCTGCTGGCCCGGGATGTTCTGGGTCGAGGTGACGCCGCCGGTGTCGTCGTTCTTGGTTTCCGACGAGGAATTCTCGTTGGTGCTTTCCGAGCGCACGACCTGGCCGTCCGGGTCGAACTTGCGCTCCTGGGTGGTCACGCGGTTCAGGTCGAGGTCGGCGGTCACGTTGACGCGCGCCTTGCCGGGGCCCAGCACGCCGTCGATCATTTCCTTGACGGTCTTGCCGATGCGGGCTTCGGCCTGGGTCTTGGCGTCCTGGGCGGCCTTGCCGGCCAGGGTCTCGTCGTTGCCGGCCGACAGGGTCTTGCCGTGCTGGTCGATCACGTTGACGGCGTCGGGCTTCATGCCGGCGACCGAGCCGGCCACCAGGTTCTGGACCGCGCGAACCATGTCGGGCGAAGGCTCGCGGTTCATGCTGACGGTGACGGCGGCGGTCGGCTTCTCGGCGTCTTCCTCGAACAGCTGGCGCTTGGGCATGACCAGGTGCACACGGGCGGCGCGCACGCCGTCCCAGCCCTGGATCGTGCGCTCGAGCTCGCCCTGCAGGGCGCGCTGGCGGTTCAATTGCTGGACGAAGTCGGTCTGGCCCAGGGCGCTGGAGCTGTCGAAGATTTCGTAGCCGACAGAACCGGAGGTCACCAGGCCCTTGGTGAAGACCAGCTGGCGCGCCGAGTTCACCTTGTCGCGGGGCACGTAGATGGTCGAGCCGTCGCCCTTGGTCTCGTACTTGATGCCGGCCTGGTCCAGGGCGGCGGTGGCGGCGGCGGATTCCTTCGGGTCGACGTTGGACAGCAGCAGTTCGTTCGGCTGCTTGCCCAGCATCAGGACCACGGCGGCGATCACGGCGATCGCGCCGGCGGCCACGCCGATCAGCGCGGCCAGGCGGCCGACACCGAACTTCTGAATTGCGCCGAGGAACCTGTCCAACCTACGCCCTACCCCTGAAAGGCGCCTCCGCAGGCGCCAGCTTTCGCGCGCCGGAGCACGCCGTCGCTAGGCAGGATTTACCCAGTCCAAGGTAAACGGGTCGTTTACAAACCGGCCCCGAAAGGCCTTCCGAAGGCGCCAAAAGGTCGCGGCCGCGCCCCAGGGGGACGCGGCCGCTGATCTGTTCGGCTGGCGCGCCGGAAGGGCCTAAACCCTTGCGCGCCATGATCTTTCAGCCCCGACTAGCGGTACTGCTGAAGCCGGGTGGTCCGAAGCCCCGCCATACCGTGCCGGTCGATCGACTGCTGCCAGGCGAGGAACTCCTCGTTGGTCAACTTGTAACGATCGCACGCCTCGTCGAGCGAGAGGAGACCACCGCGGACGGCGGCCACCACTTCGGCCTTGCGCCGGATCACCCAACGCTGGGTCTCCGGAGGCGGCAAGTCGGAGAGAGTCAGGGGCGCGCCGGTCGGACCGATCACGTACTTCTCACCCCGGCTGTTCGTGCGCTGCTGCTGCAACATGGCTTTACGCCTTTCCCACAACCATCACTGTTGGAGAGGAATATAGGCGCCGGGAAATAACAGCGGCTTAATTCCAATAGTAAAGAAAGACTGAAACACGAGGCTTTCTCCCTACTCCCGTGATGTCTCAATGTGACACACGGCAATTAAAGTCAGTTAAGACCTGTAATTACCGCTTAATGCTCAGCAGCTCTTCGAGCATCTGGTCGGCTGTAGTGATGATTTTCGACGAAGCGGAATAGGCTCTCTGGGTAGTGATAAGGCCGGTGAACTCGGTCGACAGGTCGACGGTCGAAGCTTCCAGCGTGGACGGAGCAATCGCGCCGGCCCCGCCCTGGCCCGGAGTCTTCAGGCTATAGGTGCCGCTTTCGTTGGTGACGCGATATGCATTTCCGTTCACGGCCTTCAATCCGTTGGGGTTCGAGAAGGTCGCGATCGCAACCTGTGCGATCCGGCGCGTGACGCCGTTGTCGAAGATCGCCGAGACGTAGCCCTGATCGTCGACTTCGATGTTGGTCAGGTTGCCGAAGGCCGTGCCGTTGGTGTTGACCGACTGGACGACCGACTGGCTGTTGTACTGGGTCAGGCCGCCCGCGGCGTTGGCCAGGTCGATCTGGATGTCCTGGGCGTCGATGCCCAGGCCGTCGGCCCAGCGCGGAGCCGTGCCGGTGGCCAACGGGTCGGACGCGCCGATGCTGATCGCCGTCGGGTTGACGCCGCCGAACAGGTTGCCGACCGAGGCCAGCTTGCCGTCGGTGGTGAAGGTGACCTTGCCCGAGCTGATCAGGCCGTTGGTGTTGTTGTCCAGGTCGCCCGGCTTGGCGCGCAGTTCGGCGAACCATTCGTTGGGGCCCGGCCCCTTCAGCAGCGACAGGGTGACGGTGCGCTGGCCGCCCTTGGAGTCCGAGACCGGGATCTGGATCTCGAAGTCCGGCTTCACGCCCGTGTTCGGGTTTTCGGCGTAGTCCGACATCGAGCGCGTGGCCGGATCGTAGGCGCCGCTGTTGACCGCCTGGGTCTTGGTGTCCAGGCCCAGGTCCGACAGGTTCACCGTCACGCCGCCCGAGGTGATGGTCGTCGTGGTCGGGGTGGTGCTGCCGCTGGGCACGTAGCCGGTCAGGGCGCCGGTGGTCGGATCATAGGTGGCCACGCCGGTCTGGAAGGCCACGCCGCCGCGGCTGATCGAGACGGCGTACTGGTTGCCCGTGCCCGTGGGGCTGTAGCTGACGGTGTAGTTCACCGCCGGCGTCGCGACGGGGACTTCCGGCACGGAGTTCTTGGTGACCGAGGCGTTGGCGGCCGCAGAGACCGGCTGTTCCGAGCGCAGGTTGGCGTTGACGCCCACGCGGGTGGTCTTCTCGGCGGTGCCGCCGACGGTGCCGACATTGATCGACGACAGCTGGGTCAGGTCCGACGGGTCGGGCGTGATCATGCCGGTGACCGGATCGGCCAGCCAGCCCTGCAGATACAGGCCCGCGTCGTTCTTCAGGTAGCCCAGGCTGTCCAGCTGGAACGAACCGGCGCGGGTGAACGAGCGAGTGTCGGCGGCGGTCAGGCCTTCCGGCTTCTCGGTGGCCACGAAGAAGCCCGAACCGGCGATCGACAGATCCAGCGGCGAGGTCGTCGACTGGGTCAGGCCTTGCTGGCTGATGAACTGGTGCGTCTGGGCCTTCACGCCGCCGGCGCTGTAGGTCGCGTTCTTGCTCTGCGAGGTGACCAGCGTCGAGAAGTTCGCGGTCGATCGCTTGTAGCCGACGGTGTTGACGTTGGCGATGTTGTCCGAGATCGCGGCCAGGGCCGACGAGTTGGAGATCAGGCCCGAAACGCCGGCGAGCATGGCGCTGTTGATGCTCATGACTGTGATCCTGCGATGAAGTTCGAATTCGAATGGGTTTGAAGGTTCAGCGCGGTTTGCGTTCGGACCTCGCCGCGGAGGCCCCTGAGGCGCCGTTCTGGCGCCCGTTCATGTCGTGACGCCGTTACGTGGCCGTCGTGTCGGAGTTGTCCTTGCCGGACGCGTTGTCGTTGTTGGCCGAGGCCGGCGGATTGGTGACGCCGATGATGGAGTCCAGCGGGACCTTCACGTCGCCGATCGAGACCATGTTCTTGCCGTTCTCGTAGGTGACGGCGGTGACGACGCCCTCGATGCGGCCCTTCGACGTGGTGGTGATCTTCGTGCCGTCGGCGTCGGTGGCGGTGACCTTGATGGTGTAGGCGCCGCCGTTCGGCTGGGCCACGCCCGCATCGCTCTTGCCGTCCCACTCGAAGGTGTGGGAGCCGGTCGACATGTCGTCGGGCAGAACCGTGCGGATGGTCTTGCCGTACTTGTCCACGACCTCGATCTTGACCGCGGTCGCCGAACGGCTCTGCGTGTAGCTCCAGGTCGCCTTGTTGTCCTTGAGCACCGAGGAATCGGTCTCGGCGGTGACCTGCTTGCCCATCATGTTGACGGCGTTGGTCAGGCCGCTGTCGTTCATGCCCACCAGGGCCGCCAGCAGGTCGTTGGTGACCAGCTGCTGCTCCACGCCCGTCATCTGGGTGATCTGGCTGGTCATCTGGGTGGTGTCGGTCGGCGACAGCGGATCCTGGTTCTTCAGCTGCGTGGTCAGCAGCTTCAGGAACGTCTGCTCGTTGTTGGCGAGCGAGTTCCGCGAATTGTTGATCTTGTCGATGACCGAGGTGCTGTTGTTGACGGCGGTGGCCATGGCGGTTGCTCCTAGATGCGCACGTCAACGCCGCTGGCGTCGGCCATCCTCAGGCCGGGCAGCAGGTTGGACGCGGACAGGGTGGGGATCTCCTCGACCAGCGCCGACTGGAAGGTGCGACCGTGGAAAGCCTGGCGGCCGCTCTCGCCGCCCTGGAAGTTGCTGAAGAAGGCGTTCTGGTTCTGGGGCTGGCCGCCGTTCTGGCTGGAGCTGTCGAAGCTCAGCGCGTTGTCGGCGACGTTGAAGCCCGCCTGGGCCAGGGCCTGGCGAAGCTCGCCCGACTTGCCGCGCAGTTCGGCGGCGGCCTGGGCGTTGTCGAAGTTCAGGGCGGCGGTCAGCTTGCCGTCCCGGCCGATCTCGATGCGCACGTCCACACGGCCCAGGCCTTCCGGCTGCAGCACCACGTCGAAGCGGCTGGTCCTGCCCACCTGGGCCTTGCTGGAAATGTCCGTGACCAGGCGCGAGACGGTCTCGGGCGTGGCCTTGGGCAGTTGGGCCGAAACGACCGGAGTGGGGGCGGCGGTCGTGCCGGGCGCGACGAACACCGGCGCGGCGGCCGTGGCGTCGGCCGAGGCGGTCGGCGCGGCCTGGATCACAGGCGCGCCCTGCCCCTTCGAACCCATCTGGTCCCGGGCGCCCTCACCGCCGGTCTGAGCCTCGCCCGTGGTGGCCGCATGGGCCGAGGGCGCGACGGGCTGGTGGCCGGTGTCGAGGTCACCGGTCGCGGTCGTGGCGGCGGCGGGCGCGGCTTCCTGGGCGACGCCCTTGGTCTCGACGGGCTGGACCGACTTGCCGGTCACGGCGACCACTTCGGGCGTGGCGGGCTGGGCGGCCTGGGCCGCGGACGGGGCCGAAGCCGCCTGGGTCGCCGGAGCGGCGGGAGCGGTCTCGGCAGGCGGGGCGGCGGCCTGCTGGGCCGCGGCGTCGAGCGCGGCTTCGGCGGCGGCCTGGGCGATCGGGGAGGCCTGGGCCGGGGCCGGAGCGGCGGCGGTCTTGGCCGTGGCGGCCTGGGCGGCGGCCAGCGCCTTCTGGGCGGCGGCCAGCTCCTCGGCGGTCGGCGCGGCGGCGACGGGCGCGTCCAGGGCGGGCGCGGCCTGGTCGGCGGCGGCCGTCTTGGCGGCGTCGGCGAGAGCGGCCTGGGCCTTGGCGTCGAGGGCCGCCAGGTTCGCGCCCGCAACGAAGGGAACAGTCTCTTCCTTCTTCACGACCGGCGCGGCGGCGTCCTGGACGGGCGGAGCCTGCATGGCGGCCACCAGCGCAGCGGCGGCGGCCTGGGCCGAAGCCTGGTCCTGGGCCGGAGCCTGGGCGGCGGCGTCCTGGGTCGCAGCGACCTGATCCTTGTCCGACGACTTGTCCGAGGGGTCATCGGAAGCCGGCGCGGCCTTGCCGGCGGGGTCGGCCTTGGCGTCCGACTTGTCGGCGACCTGATCGGCCTTGGCGTCGGCGGTCTTGTCGGCTTTCGCATCGGCGGCCTTGTCGGCACGGTCGGCCTTCGCGTCGCGCGCCTTGTCCGCGCCCTTGGCGCCGGAAGCCATGTCGTCCCGGACGGGAGCCTTCGCCGAAGCCTTGTCGTCGGCCGCGCCCGCCTGGGCCAGCAGCGCGCCGAAACCTTCGGCCGCGTCCTTGTCGTAGCCGCCGACGGCGAACGTCGGGGCTTGGGGGGCGAAACTGGATGCGGCGATCGCGGTCATGCGTCGTTGAAGTCCACGGCGGATGGCGGCCCGAAAAGGACACGCCTTGATCCGCCCCTCCCTCAGCAACCGGCGGGCCAACTCGCCAGACTAGATTAAGACATTGATATTTAACAATATTAACTATGTCTTCACGCCTGCCGATCCGCCGATCACGGCGCTTTTTGCCCAGTCGGATAGGTCGAAAACGCCGGGGGCGCGCCCGGCCGGCTGCCAGGAGGAGCCCTCGCGCGCCGGCCCTGACTGTCGCCCCCTGGACTCGTTTGCCGCGAGTTGGCGCCCTCCTTGCGCAAGCCCTGATGTCGCCAGTTCGACGTCAGGAACCAAACGCCATGAAATTCAATGGCTTGCACATAAACGAAGGGCTCACCGCCCGCCCTGCCCGGCAAGTTTCGCCCGGCAAGGCCGTCTCGTGCGGTTCCTGCTTTGCCGAGCGGGCAGGAGAATAACGGATGTCGCTGAACACCATCCTCAACGTCGGGACTTCAGGCATGATGGCGGCCCAGACGGGCCTGCGCGTCGTCTCCGACAACATCGCCAACATCAATACGGCCGGCTACGTCCGCAAGACGATCGCCCAGTCCAACCTCGTGTCGAACGGCATGGGCGTTGGCGTCAACATCGACGCCATCAAGCGGGCCACCGACAAGTTCATGGCCGCCGCCAGCCTGAACGCCGCCTCGACCGCGGGCCGCGCCTCGGCCGTGGCGACGGCGATGGACAACGCCCAGAAGCTGTTCGGCGACCCCAGCGCCAAGACCAACTTCTTCACCGCCCTGGATGACGTGTACGCCGCGTTCTCGGCGGCGGTCGACGACCCGTCGTCCACCCTGCTGCGCAGCCAGGTCACCTCCAAGCTCGGGGACTTCCTGAGCGAGAGCAAGCGCATCACCGCCTCGCTCTCCAGCCAGATCACCGACGCCGACACCCGCATCTCGTCCGACGTCGACCGCGTCAACGCGCTGCTCAAGCAGATCGACTCCCTGAACGCCGACATCACCCGCGCCAAGATGTCGGGCGCCGACGCCACCGGCTCGGAGAACGTCCAGAGCGGCCTCATCAACGAGCTGTCGACCTATATGAGCGTGTCGGTCAGCGACCGCGCCAACGGCGGGGTGACCGTCCGCTCGTCCGAAGGAATCAGCCTGGCGGGCGACGGCCCGGCCACCCTGGGCTATGTCCAGTCAGGCCCGGCCAACGGCTACATCACCGTCACCACCGCCAACAGCGGCGGCCAGACCAGCCCCCTCTACCTGGCCAACGGCGAGCTGCAGGGCCTTCTGGAGCTGCGCAACAAGGAGCTGCCCTACCTCTCCGACCAACTGGGCGAGTTCGTCACCCGCGCGGCCGAAGAGCTGAACCGCGCTTCCAACGCCTCCAGCTCGGTCCCCGCCCCCTCGACCATGACCGGCAAGGACACCGGCCTGGACGCGGCCACGGCCTTCAAGAACTTCACCGGCAAGACCACGATCGCGATCACCAACGCCTCGGGCGTGATCCAGAAGCGCGTGGACATCGACTTCGACGCCGGGACCATGACGGTGGACGGCGCGCCGGGCCCGGCCTTCACCAACGCCAACTTCACCGCCCAGCTGACCAGCGCCCTGGGCGGCATGGGTACGGCCACCTTCGCCAACGGCCAGCTGAGCCTGAACACCTCGACCGCCGGGAACGGCATCGCCATCGTCGACGACGCCACCACCCCGTCCAGCAAGGCCGGCAAGGGCTTCAGCCAGTTCTTCGGCCTCAACGACATCGTCCGCACCAGCAGCTACTCGCCGTACGAGACGGGGATGACGGCGGCCGATCCGAACGGCTTCACGCCGGGCCAGACCATCACCCTTCGCCTCACCGACGCCGACGGCGGCCGCATCCGCGACATCCAGGTGGCCGTGCCCGCCGGCACGGGCACGATGCAGGAGATGCTGGACGCCCTGAACTCGCGCAACACCGGGGTGGGCCTCTATGGCGCGTTCAGCCTGGGCTCGAAGGGCGAGCTGACCTTCAATTCGAACACCTCCAGCCCCGTCAGCCTGTCGGTGGTGCAGGACAACACCCAGCGCGGCGTCGGCGGTCCGTCGATGAGCCAGCTGTTCGGCATCGGCCTGAGCGAGCGCAGCACCCGCGGGGGCCTGTTCTCGGTCGACTCCGCCATGGACGCCAACCCGGCCAAGCTGCCCTTCGCCAAGCTGGACCTGACGGCCGCGGCCGGCACGCCGGCCCTGGCGGTGGGCGACGGCCGCGGAGCCCTGGCCCTGGCCAAGTCCGGCGACGTCACCACCGCCTTCGGCCAGGCCGGCGACGTGGCGGGCGGCTCCAAGAGCGTGCTGACCTACGGCGCGGACTTTTCCGGCTCGATCGCCCGCAAGGCCGCCGCCGCCGAAAGCCGCAAGGACGCGGCCGTCTCGGTCCAGACCGAGGTCGACGCCCAGCGCCAGTCGCAGGAAGGCGTCAACCTCGACGAAGAACTGGTGAACCTCACCACCTACCAGCAGGCGTTCAACGCCTCGGCCCGCCTGATCCAGGCGACGAAGGACATGTACGAAGTCCTCACCGGCATCCTTTCCTAGGGACATAAGCCATGACCCGTGTCTCCACCTCCGGCAATTTCGGCGTGATGACCAGCAACCTGATGCGCGCGCAGGTGCTGCAGTCGATCGCCGGCGAGCAGGTCTCCAGCCAGAAGAACGCCAACGACCTGAAGGGCTACGCCAAGAACGCGGAAGTCCTGACGGCCATGCGCAGCGCCCAGGCCAAGGTCGCCGGCTTCCTGGACCAGACCACCCTGGTCTCCAACCGCCTGGACGTGCAGGACATCGGCATCGGCCAGATCGGCGACGCCACCCAGTCGGCGCGCGACGCCATCGCCAACGCCGTGGCCGCCGGCAGCGCCGAGACGCTGATGCAGCAGCTGAACGGTGCGTTCAACGACGTAATCCAGGGCCTGAACACCAAGTCCAGCGGCCGCTACGTCTTCGCCGGCGCCAAGTCGGACACCCAGCCGACCACCGCCACCAGCATGGCCGACCTGACCGCCGCGCCGTCGACCGCGTCGCTGTTCCAGAACGACCAGTACATCACCAGCAACCGCATCGACGACACCACGTCGGTCGACACCGGCGTGCTGGCCGACAAGCTGGGCACGGGCGTGTTCGACGCCTTCAAGCAGGTCCAGGCCTATGTCGACGCCAACGGCCCGTTCACCGGCAAGCTGACCCAGGCCCAGAGCGACTTCCTCAAGGGCCTGCTGCCCACCTTCGACAGCGTCAAGACCGACCTGGTCACCGCCCAGGCCAAGAACGGCCTGAACCAGAAGCGCTTCGAAACGGCCCAGACCGACCTGAAGGACCGCGCCGACACCCTGA
Source organism: Caulobacter sp. (assembly GCA_017745235.1). Taxonomy (GTDB): domain Bacteria; phylum Pseudomonadota; class Alphaproteobacteria; order Caulobacterales; family Caulobacteraceae; genus Caulobacter. The sequence goes on from JAGHZU010000012.1 coordinate 10,550, forward strand.
CCACCATGGTCGGCGGCATCACCGACGTGGACATGGCCGAGGCGGTGACCCGCCTGCAGGCCGCCCAGCTGTCGGTCCAGGCCTCGGCCCAGGTGTTCGCATCCTTGCAGAACTCGTCGCTGCTGAACGTTCTGAAGTAGGCGGCGGCCCCCCGCGACACCCCGCGACCTCGCAAAACGGGCTCCCAGCCGCTATATGCGCGCGATGGACGCCGACCTGACCCTGACGCAAGCCGCCCCCGCCGCCTCCCCCGTGCTCGATCGCGCGGTCGAGGCCGTGCGCCAGGCCGTCGGCCTCCCCGCCGGGACCCGCATCGTGGCGGCCATGTCGGGCGGGGTGGACTCCACCGTCACCGCCGCCCTGCTGCATCGCGCGGGCTACGACGTCGTCGGCGTGACCCTGCAGCTCTACGACCATGGCGCGGCGATCGCCAAGAAGGGCGCCTGCTGCGCCGGCCAGGACATCCTGGACGCCCGCGTGGCCGCCGAGCGGATCGGCATCCCGCATTACGTCCTGGACTACGAAAGCCGCTTCAAGGAGCAGGTCATCGAGGACTTCGCCGACGCCTATCTGCGCGGCGAGACCCCGATCCCCTGCGTACGCTGCAACCAGACGGTCAAGTTCCGCGACCTGCTGGACGTGGCCCGCGACCTGGGCGCCGAAGCCATGGCCACCGGCCACTATGTGCAGCGCGCCCTGCCCGCCGCGGGAGGCAACCGCCCGCAGCTGCGCCGCGCCGCCGATCCGGCCAAGGACCAGAGCTACTTCCTGTTCGCCACCACGGCCGAGCAGCTGGACTTCCTGCGCTTCCCTCTGGGCGGCATGGACAAGCCGACCGTGCGCGCCATCGCCTCGGAGCTGGGCCTGTCGGTAGCCGACAAGCCCGACAGCCAGGACATCTGCTTCGTGCCCGAGGGCAAGTACACCACGGTCATCGACCGCATCCGCCCGCAAGGCGCGGAGCCGGGCGACATCGTGCACCTGGACGGTCGCGTGCTGGGCCGCCACGAAGGCGTGACCCGCTACACCATCGGCCAGCGCCGGGGCCTGAACATCGCCGTGGGCGACCCGCTGTTCGTGGTCCGCATCGACGCCGACAAGCGCCACGTGGTGGTGGGTCCGCGCGAGGCGCTGCTGACCCGCGCCCTGTCGCTGAAGGAAGGCAACTGGCTGGGCGCCCAGGACAGCCTGGAAGCGGCCGCCGCCGACGGCGCGCCGGTGCTGGCCCGCGTGCGCTCGACGCGCGAACCCGTCCCGGGCCGCCTGGCCCTGGACGACGGCGAGGCGCGCCTGGTGTTCGACGTTCTGGAAGAAGGCGTCGCCCCGGGCCAGGCCTGCGTGCTCTACGATCCCGCCGATCCCGACCGCGTGCTGGGCGGCGGCTTCATCGCCACGACCGAACGGGCCGAGGCGGCGCTTTAGGCCGCCGACCGCCCGGACGGCGGGCCTGCTCCCCGGGGCGAGGTCAGGCGACGGATCCGCCCTAGAAGTGGTAGCGGACGGTCGCGCCGATGGTGCGCGGGTTGCCCGGATAGCCCTGGATCAGGCCCGTCGACTTCGTCAGGCCCAGCAGGTTGATGTAGTAGGCCTTGTCGAACAGGTTTTCCGACCAGACCTGCACGTCGATGGTCTCGTCGCGCAGCAGCATGCCCACCCGCAGGTTGGCCAGGGCGTAGCTCTTGATCTCCGCCGAGGGGTCCAGGGTGATGGTGGTGTTCTGCTTGGAGCGCCAGTTGCCGTCCAGGATGACGTAGTTGCTTGTGCCCGGCGCGAACGAGTGGCTGTACTCGACGGTCAGGTTGGTGGTCCACTTGGGCGCCCAGGCCACCTGACGGCCGGTCAGGTCGCAGGTCAGGGCCGTGGACTGGGCCGGGCAGACCGAGTTGTGGAAGCTGCCGTAGGTGGCCTCGTTATAGGCCACGAAGCCCTTCAGGCGCAGCTCGCCCAGGCGCGCCTCGCTCTCGACCTCCACGCCCTTGGAACGCAGCGAGCCGACATTGGCCAGGAACTTCACGGCGGTGTTGCCCACGCCGATGGCCTGGTTGGCCTGGTAGTTCTTCACCTCGGTGTCGAAGGCGGTGACGTTCAGCAGCAGGCGGCGGTCGAACCACTCGCTCTTGAAGCCGGCCTCGATGTTGTCGGAGGTCTCGCCCTTCACATCCTGGCCCGCGCCGTAGACGGCGGTGGCCGGGTCGAACGGCAGCAGGTTGAAGCCCGCCGACTTGTGGCCGCGCGCGGCGGTCAGGTAGGCCATGAAGTTGGGGGTGACCTGGTAGTTCACGCCGATCTGGCCCGACAGCGACTTGTCCTTCAGGCTGTCGACGGCGCGGCCCAGCTGGGCGTTGGCGCCGGCGGCCGACATGGCGTTCATCTGGGCCTGGTTCAGGTTGCCCAGGTTGCTCTCGACCCAGCCGCTGTAGCTGTAGTCACGGTCTTCCCAGGTCTGGCGCAGGCCCAGGTTCACCGACCACTTCTTGTCCGCGTCAGGATGCCAGACGACGTTGCCGAACAGGGCCTGGGTGTCGGTGTGGAAGCTGGCGTACGAGCGGATGCCGAAGCCGGCCACCGCACTGGCGTAGGCGCCCTGGGCCCAGGTCTTGCCGCCCAGGGCGGGGAACGCCGAGGCCGAGGGGTTGGCCGCCCAGATGTAGTACTGGTCGCCGAAGCGGATGCGCGAGTTCACGCCCAGGTACTGGCGCGACAGGAACACGCCGGCCACGGCCTCGATCGGGCCGCCCTTGGGCGAGGCCCAGCGGGCTTCTTCCGAATACTGCCGCTCGACGTTGCACGAACCGTAGTCCGGCAGGGCGTTCAGCTGGGTGTAGTCGTTGTCGTTGTTGGTGAAGCAGGTCCAGTTCTGGAAGGCCGTGATCGAGGTCAGCGCGCCCTTGTCGCCCAGGTCCCAGTCGAACTGGCCGCTGACCAGGTTGCCGTGAGTGGTGGCGGTCAGGGGCGCGTCGATATTGACCTGGCGCTTCCTGGCGTCGCTGACCAGCAAGGCGTAGCCGGCCGCGGCCATGCGGGCCTGCAGGGCGGCGGGGTTGTAGACCGACAGGGTCACCGGGCCGATCGAGTTGAAGTTCTGCTCGGAATGCGAGGCGATCAGGCGGAACGTGGCGTCGTCGGTCAGGTTGGCCAGGAGTTGCAGGCGCACGCCCTCGCCCTGGCGGGCGTTGGCGGCCGGGCCGCCGTGGACGTTGGGATAGTTGCCGTCCTTGTCGCTGTAGAAGGCCGACACGCGGCCGGCCAGCTTGCCCTCGATCAGCGGCCCCGAGGCGCTGACCTTGACCTGCTTGAGGTTCTGGTCGCCCACCGTGCCCTCGATCGCGAACTCGGGCGTGAAGCTGGGGACCTTGGAGTTGATGATCACCGCGCCGGCGGTGGTGTTCTTGCCGAACAGGGTGCCCTGCGGGCCGCGCAGCAGCTCGACGTCGGCGATGTCGTTGAAGTCGCTCGACACCATGCCCTGGCGCCCGCTGTAGACCCCGTCGACGAAGATGCCGACCGAGCCGTCGATGCCGTCGGTGTTGAAGCCGTTGTTGCCGATGCCCCGGACGCCCAGGTTCAGTTGCTTGGGGTTGGTCAGATAGACCGAGAACGACGGGAACTTGTGCTGGAAGTCGGTGAAGTTGACCAGGTTCTCGCGCTGGAGCTCCAGGGCGTTGATGACCGTGATCGGCACCGGCACGTCCTGGACGTTCTCGGCGCGCTTGCGGGCGAAGACGGTGACCTCTTCCAGGCGATCGACATCGCCGGCCGCCTTGGCGTCGGCCTCGGCCGCGTGAACCTGGGAAACGCCCAGCAGCATGCCGCTGCTGGCGAAAAGCAGCGCGAGCCCGCGCGAAAGCCGGCGACCGCCTCGAGCAACCGTCATCGAATACCCCCGAAAGCATAGGTACGCGCACGGGCAGCCCGCGCGTCGTCTTCACGATGCCGATTTCAGTTATGGCGCGTAGAAATACTCGGCTTTCGAGCGAGACATACTCTTGCCTCGCCGAAACGGACTTCACATCAGCGCCTTATCCTGCGGATCGGCGTGTCGTCCTTAGGGAATTCTTGCGTAGGTTTTGTGACGCTAAGCTTCAGCGAGGTCCTTGAAGCTGAGACCGATGCAGAACAGGCAGAATCCAGCCTCGTCGACCCGCCTCGCCACATCGGAATTGGTGTCGCCACGTTCGCGGACACGGGTGAATCGCCAGTCGTCGGGGTTTCCCTGCGCGGGAAAGGCCGCCCCGTCCGCCGTCACAAGCCGCCAGTCGGGCTTGGTGCGATGGACGTAGAAGCGATAGCTCACTCGGCGGCGATCTTTACGGCGGCTTCCAGCGCCTCGCCCACGGTCAGGGCCGGCTCCTCGTGGATCACGCGGGTCAGGTCGCGGCCGTCGACGATCTCGCCGCAGGCCTCGCAGGCCAGCTTGGGATGGAAATCGCAGCCGCATTTCTTATGGACGAAGTGCACCGGCCCCTTGCCCACGCCGTAGACGTGCTGGTCGCCCCACTCGGCCATGGTCAGCAGGACCGGCGACAGGGCGCGCCCCTTGGGGGTCAGCACGTATTCGCGGCGCGGCGGGCGCTCGGAATAGAGCCGGGGCTCCAGCACGCCGTGGCCGACCAGGCTCTTGAGCCGCGCGGCCAGAACGTTGCGCGCCACGCCCAGCCGTTCCTGCCACTGCTCGAAGCGTTTCACGCCCTGGAAGGCGTCGCGCAGGATCAGCAGGGTCCAGGGGTCGCCCACGACCTCGAGGGTGGCGGCGATGGCGCAACGTTCATTGGTGTAGTCGGCGGTCCTGCCCATCACGTGAAGGTGAAGCCTTCCGCCGGGGAATGCAAGGGTTGCTTTTGCAGACCGACACAAGTAAGTTTTCAAAAGCAATTGACTCTCTCGGTTGCTCACTGGGAGCGCGCCGGCCGTTTGTCCAAGCCGTTCCGCGGCCGCCGCGCTCCCGTCTTTGAACAGCCTCGGAACCGCCCGCCGTGAAGCTTTCCGCTTCCCGCCTCCGCCACCTTCCCCGCGAAAGACTTGCGCCAGGGCGGCCGGTGAGGGTTTATTCCGCCGAAAAATTCCCAGAACACAGAATGGGTGGAGCTTGAGCATGTCCAACGCCGATCCGGTCGTCATCGTCTCCTATGCGCGCACGCCGATGGGCGGCTTCCAGGGGGCGCTGGCCGGGGCCAAGGCCACCGAACTGGGCGCGGCGGCCGTCAAGGCCGCGATCGAGCGGGCGGGCGTCTCCGGCGAGGCGGTCGAGCAGATCTTCATGGGCTGCGTGCTGCCCGCGGGCCTGGGCCAGGCGCCGGCCCGCCAGGCCGCCGTCGGCGCGGGCCTGCCGCTCTCGGTCGAGGCCACCACCGTCAACAAGATGTGCGGCAGCGGCATGCAGGCCGCCATCATGGCCCACGACGCCCTGGCGGCCGGCGGCGCCGACGTGATCGTGGCCGGCGGCATGGAGAGCATGACCAACGCCCCCTACCTGCTGACCAAGCACCGGTCCGGCGCGCGCATCGGCCACGACCAGATGTGGGACAGCATGTACCTGGACGGGCTGGAAGACGCCTACACCCCGGGCAAACTGATGGGCGCCTTCGCCGAGGACACCGCCGCCACCTACCAGTTCGGCCGCGAGGCCATGGACGACTACGCCGTCAAGGGCCTGGCCAAGGCCCAGAAGGCCGTCACCTCCGGCGCCTTCGACGCCGAGATCACGCCGGTGACCATCACCACCCGCAAGGGCGTGGAAACCATCACCCAGGACGAGCAGCCGCTGAAGGCCGACGCCGCCAAGATCCCGACCCTGCGCCCCGCCTTTGCTCGCGACGGCGGCATCACCGCGGCCAATTCCAGCTCGATCAGCGACGGCGCGGCCGCCCTGGTCATGACCCGCGAGAGCGTGGCCAAGCGGCTGGGCCTGCCGATCGTGGCCAGGGTGGTCAGCCACGCCGCCCACGCCCACGAACCGAGCCTGTTCACCACCGCCCCGGTCCCGGCGATGCGCAAGGCGCTGAAGAAGGCCGGCTGGGACGTGGCCGACGTCGACCTGTTCGAGGTCAACGAGGCCTTCGCCGTGGTCGCGATGATCGCCCAGCAGGAACTGGGCATCCCCGAGGACAGGCTGAACGTCAACGGCGGCGCCTGCGCCCTGGGCCATCCGATCGGCGCCAGCGGCGCGCGCATCCTGTGCACCCTGATCTCGGCCCTCAAGGCCCGCGGCGGCAGGAAGGGCCTGGCCTCGCTCTGCATCGGCGGCGGCGAGGCCACAGCCATGGCCGTGGAACTGGTCTAGGCCGCCCCTCCCTCACCCGTTAAACGGGTGAGGGAGGAAGGCGTCGCATCCGTTTGCAACGCCCCGCGTTTGGAAGTCCATGACCGAAACCTTCAGCCACAACCCCGCCAAGAGCCGCTACGAACTGGACGTCGGAGGCCTGCTGGCCTTCGCCGACTACCAGCGCAACGGCCATCGCCTGGTCATCCCGCACGTCGAGGCCGATCCCGCCCTGCGCGGCACCGGCGCGGCCGGACGGCTGATGAGCAAGGTCGCCGAGGCCGCCCGCTCCGAGGGCCTGAAGATCGTGCCCTTGTGCAGCTACGCCTCGGCCTGGCTGCGCCGCAACGATCCCGAGATGATCGCCTAGCTGCGATAAGCCCCCTCACGCGGCCTGGGCCATCAGCCAGTCGCCGAACGCCGTCAACGCCGGCGTCGGGGCTCGGGACTTCAGCCAGGTCAGCCAGTAGCGACCGGCGCCGACCTCCTGCGGAAACGGCCGCACCAGCCGCCCCTGCTCCAGGTCGCGGGCGAACATCATCGACGGCGCCAGGGCCACGCCCGCCCCCTGCATGGCCGCCTCGACCATCACCCACGAGGAATCGAAGACCGGCCCCCGGATCGCCGGCGTCGCCACCCCGGCGGCCGCGAACCAGTCGGGCCAGTCGTCGGCGCGATAGCTGCGCAGCAGCACCTCGCGAGCCAGGTCCTCGGGCGCGCGCAGCCGCTCGGCGACCGCCGGGGCGCACAGCGGCGTCATCGGCGCGGCGAACAGCGGCAAGGCGTCGGTGCCGTGCCAGGCCCCGTCGCCGAAGCGCACGGCGCAATCCAGGCCCTCGCCGGCGATGTCGATGCGGTTGTTGTTGGTGAACAGGCGCAGGTCGACAAAAGGATGGGCCTCGCGGAAATCGGGCAGGCGCGGCAGCAGCCAGCCGACGGCGAAGGTGCCCACCACCCCCACGCTCAGCACCTCCAGCACCCGCCCGCCCGAGAACCGCTCCAGCACCTCGCCCATCCGCTCGAAGCTGTCGCGCAGCACCGGCAGCAGGGCCAGGCCCTCGTCGGTCAGGGCCAGGCCGCGCGGCAGGCGGCGGAACAGGCTGGCGCCCAGCCGCTGCTCCAGGCCCTTGACCTGGTGGCTGACGGCCGCCTGGGTCACGCACAGCTCGATCGCCGCCCGGGTGAACGACAGGTGTCGGGCCGAGGCCTCGAAGGCCCGCAAGGCGTTGAGCGGAAGCTGCGCGCGACTCATCCTGACACCCAAATTTTTCTAGGATCTCGACCGAAGTATCATCGTTTGAAGAGCGGGTCTCGGTTCGCGCATCTTCCCCGCCGGAGGAGATACCGATGCCCAGCAGAAGACACGTCCTTAGCGCCCTCGCCGCCGCTCCGCTCCTGGTCGGCGGGACCTCGGCCCTGGCCGCGCCCACCGTGCGCATGACCAGCGCCATTAGCCGGCGTATGGACGCCCTGGAACTGCGCAGCGGCGGCCGCCTGGGCGTGGCGGTGCTGGACACCCACAACGGCCGCACCTTCTCGCGCCGCGCCGACGAGCGCGTTCCGATGTGCAGCACGTTCAAGGCCCTGCAAGCCGGCTTCATCCTGTCGCGCGTCGACCGGGGGCAGGAGCGCCTGGACCGCCGCATCACCTACGGACGGGGCGTCCTGATGGCCCACTCCCCCACCACCGAGAGGCACGTGGCCGACGGCCTGACGATCGGCCAGCTGTGCGAGGCCGCCGTCATCTGGAGCGACAACGCCGCGGCCAACCTCCTGCTGGACGCCGCGGGCGGTCCGCCCGCCCTGACCGCGTGGCTGCGGGGCCTGGGCGACAAGGTCACGCGCCTGGACCGCCGCGAACCCGAGCTGAACGACTTCCGTCAAGGTGACCCGCGCGACACCACCACGCCGGCCGCCATGCTGAGCACCCTGCGCGTCCTGACCCTGGGCGAAGCGCTGTCGCCCGCCTCGCGCATCCAGCTGAACGCCTGGCTGCTGGACAACCGAACCGGCGACAAGCGCCTGCGCGCGGGCCTGCCGGCGGGCTGGAAGACAGGCGACAAGACCGGTACGGGCGGCGGAGCCAGGCGCGGGACCAGCAACGACATCGCCGTCATCCGCCCGCCCGGCCGCGCGCCCCTGCTGGTCACCGCCTTCCTGGTCGAGGCCAAGCCGGACGTGGACCTTCGCAACGGCATCCTGGCCGAGACGGCGCGGGCGATCGTCGACGCCGGCTTCGGGCGGTAAACGCCGGAATACAACCCTGACGGCGCGGCGTATGGTCGCGCTCCCGCCTACCGTTCCTTAAACCCTTCACCCTATTCGTGCCGAGGCGACCTCGAAGGCCGGGTGATGACAGAGACGATCCAGCGCGCGGCCCGTCCGCGCGGCGATACGCTGAAGACCCTGGGCCTGGCCGTGGTGGCCGCCGCCGGCTACGCCCTGTTTGCGTATCTCTGCGTCGAGTTTCCCCGCAACTACGGCCAGGTCGCGCCGATCTGGCTGTCCAACGGCTTCGGCGTGGCCTGCCTGCTGTCGACCCGCGCGCGCCGCTGGCCGGCCCTGTTGGCCGGCTGCCTGGTCGGCGGCCTGGCGGCCGGCGCCCACGTGGGCGACCTGGTTCCGCTGAACCTGGCGCTGGTGTCCTGCAACATGCTGCAGATCCTCGCCTGCGCCTGGGGCGTACGGCGGGTGACGGGGCCGGAGGTGGACCTGGGCCGCGCGCGCGACATGATCGCCTTCGCCCTGATCTGCGGCCTGGCGGCGCCCATCGCCACCGGCGTGGTGGCCGCCACGATCCACACGGTCGCGCGCGGCGGCAAGCTGCTGACCAATATCGGCGTGTGGTCGCTGGGCGACATCCTGGGATTGATGACCATCACGCCGTGCCTGCTGGCCCTGGTCCGGGCGCGGGACTATCTGCGTGAGCGGCCCCTGTCGCTCAGCGGGGTCGCCTCGCTGGCCCTGCTGCTGCTCGTGACGGTCGGCATCTTCGTCCAGAGCCGCCCGCTGCTGTTCGTGATCCCGCCGGTGATGCTGCTGGTGGCCTGGCGGCTGGAGGTGCTGGGCGCGGCGCTGTCGGCCACCCTGGTGGCCGCCGTGGCCGTGCTGTTCACCATGGCCGGCCACGGGCCGATCATGGCCCTGCCCAGCGGCTCGGAAGACCAGGCCATCGTCCTGCAGCTGTTCCTGGCCGTGGCGATCTTCATCAGCCTTCCGGTGGCCTCGATCCAGCGCCACCGCCGCTACATGCTCCAGCGGATGCAGGAGGCCAACGCCGCCGTCGCCCGCAGCGAGGCCCGCTATCGCCTGCTGGCCGAGAACGCCCAGGACATGATCATCCACAGCAACATGCAGGGGATCATCCAATACGCCTCGCCCGCCTGCCTGCGCGTGACCGGCTTCGCCCCGGACGAGCTGGTGGGCCGCGAGGGCATGATGGTGGTGCACCCCGACGACCGCGAGAGCGTCCGCGTCATCGTGATCGAACAGATCGCCCACCTCACCGCCAGCCTCGAGAACGCCCCCAGTCGCGTCGAGTACCGCGCCCTGCGCAAGGACGGCCAGGTGATCTGGCTGGAATCGCGCCCGGCGCTGTCGCGCGACCCGCTGACCGGTCGCGTCACCGGCATCACCGACATCGTCCGTGACGTCACCGACCAGAAGGCGATGGAAAGCCAGCTGCGCGAGGCCCGGAACGAGGCCGAGGCCGCCGCCGCCGTGAAGGGCGAGTTCCTGGCCAACATGAGCCACGAGCTGCGCACGCCCCTCACCTCCGTGCTGGGCTTCGCCAAGCTGGTCAGCGACGAGCCGGACCTGTCGCCCGACGCGCGCCGCTACATCGGCCGGGTGGTCAGCGGCGGCCGCGCGCTGCTGTCGACCATCAACGACATCCTCGACTTCTCCCGCCTGGAGGCCGGCCAGCTGGAACTGAAGCTCGAGCCCGCCTCGCCCGCCGAGCTGATCGGCGAGACCATGGACCTGTTCTCGCTCGAGACCGAGGCCAAGGGCGTGGCGCTCATGGCGCGCGGCCTGGACGACCTGCCGCCGGCGTTGATGCTGGACACCGGCCGCCTGCGCCAGGTGCTGCTGAACCTGATCGGCAACGCCGCCAAGTTCACCGAGGCGGGGACGATCACGGTCGCCGCGGCCCATGATGCGACCGCCGGCCGCCTGACCCTGTCGGTGACCGACACCGGCCCAGGCATCGCGCCTGAGGCGGCGGGCCTGCTGTTCCGGCGCTTCTCTCAGGTCGATGCGGGACTGGATCGCAAGCACGGCGGCACCGGCCTGGGGCTGGCCATCTGCAAAGGCCTGGTCGAGGCCATGGGCGGCGGGATCGGCGTGGTCAGCGCGCTGGGCCAGGGCGCCTGCTTCACCTTCCACGTCCTCACCCCGCCGGTGTCCGCCGCCGAGGCGGCCGCGGACGAGGCCGAGACGCCGCCGGCCCTGCCCGACGACTTCCGGGTGCTGGTGGTCGACGACAATCCGGCCAACCGTGAGCTAGTCAACGCCATCCTGTCGGCCATGGGCGCGGAGGTGGCCGAGGCCGTCGACGGCGAGGAGGGCGTGCTGGCCGCCGCCGGCCGGCCGTTCCACGCCATCCTGATGGATCTACGGATGCCGCGCCTGGACGGAGCCCAGGCCGCCGCCCGCATCCGCGAGGGCGGCCCCAACGCCGCCACCCCGATCATCGCCTTCTCGGCCGACCCGCGCCCCGGCGGGGCCGACGACGTGTTCGACGGGGCGGTGGCCAAGCCGATGACCGCCATGGGCCTGATCGGCGCGATCACCACGGCCATGGCCGTCCCGGCCGGCCGCGCACCGCAGCCGCACGCCTGAAAGCAGACTGCTGACAGATCGTGGTTCGGCGAAGATTGCGCCTGGCCGCGCCGACGCTAGGATCGCGCCACCTTCAAGGGAGGCCGCCATGAGCGACGAACTGGTTTTCTACACCAACCCCATGTCGCGCGGGCGCATCGTCCGCTGGATGCTGGAAGAGGTGGGCGCGCCCTACCGAACCGAAGTGCTCGACTACGCTTCCACCATGAAGGCCCCCGCCTACCTGGCCATCAATCCGATGGGCAAGGTGCCTGCCATCACCCACCGAGGCGTGACCGTCACCGAAGGCGCGGCCATCTGCGCCTATCTGGCCGACGCCTTTCCCGAGGCCGGGCTGGCGCCCGACGTCCGCTCGCCCGAGCGAGGGACCTACTATCGCTGGCTGATGTTCGGCTGCGGCCCGGTGGAAGCGGCCGTGACCAACAAGTCGCTGGGGGTGGAAGTTCCGCCCGAGCGCCGCGCCAGCGCCGGCTACGGCTGCCTGGAAGACACCCTCAACGCCCTGGAATCGGCGGTCGCGGGCAAGACCTTCATCGTCGGCGACCGGTTCTCGGCGGCCGATGTCTATGTCGGCGCCCAGATCGGCTGGGGCATGATGTTCGGCACGATCGAGAAGCGCCCGGCCTTCGAGGCCTATTGGGCCGGCATCAGCCAGCGTCCGGCGGCCAAGCGCGCGTCCGAGATCGACGACGCCCTGATCGCCAAGGCCAAGGAAGCGGCCGGAGCCTGACCGCAGTCCGGGATGCGCCAGCGGCGCGTCCCGGTCAGCCCGCCCCCTTCGCGAACTCACCCGTCAGCCACTCCATGAACACCCGTGTCCGCAACGGGATCTGGCGCCCCGAGGGGTAGAGCAGCGACACCGGCGTGGGGCTGGGCGGAAAGTCCGGCAGGATCTCGACCAGCGCGCCCGAGCCCAGGTCCGCGGCGGCGTGGTAGCGGGGAATCTGGATGATCCCGAGCCCCAGGCGCGCGGCGGCGATGTTGGTCTCGGCCGCCGCCACCGACAGGGCCGCGGGCAGGGTCAGCAGCCGCAACGCGCCCTCGATCGTGAATTCCAGCGGGAAGTGCTCGCCGGTCGCCGAAGACAGGAAACCGATCATCCGGTGCCCCGCGGCCAGTTCGTCGGGGTGGGCTGGAACGCCATGCGCCTCCAGATAGGCCGGCGCGGCGCAAGTCACCTCGTCCAGCAGGCCCACGCGGCGGGCGATCATGGCGCTGTCCTTCAGGTCGCCCACCCGCAGCACGCAGTCCACGCCCTCACGCACCAGGTCCACCAGGCGGTCGCCCTCGCCCAGATGCAGGCGCAGGTCGGGATAGCGGGCCAGGAAGGCCGGCAGGCCCGGCAACAGGAAGTGGCGCGCCAGCGTGCCGTGCACGTCCACCCGCAGCAGGCCGCGCGGCCGCGCGGCCTTGAACTCGGCCTCGGCGTCATCCAGTTCGCCCAGGATGGTCAGGCAGCGGCGGTAGAAGGCCTCGCCGTCCAGGGTGGGACTGACGTGGCGGGTCGTCCGCTCCAGCAGGCGCACGCCCAGCCGGCCTTCCAGCTGCTTGACCCCTTCGGTGGCGGTGGAGGCCGGCAGGTTCAGGTCCAGGGCGGCCTGGCTGAAGCTGCGGCGCTCCACGATCCGCACGAACAGGCGCATGGCGTCGAAGCGGTCCAGGGTCGGCTCTCCATTATTCGAATTTCTGAATAATATTGTCGAATGTAGGCTAATTATCCAACCCGATCAAAAGAGCATCTTCCTCTCGCAGCCGGCGTGGTGTCGGCCTGGAGAGACGGAATGACCCAGCAATTCAACAAGGTGGCCCTCGTGACGGGCGCGGCCGGCGGTATCGGCGCGGCGATTTCGGAGCGTCTGGCCAGGGACGGCTTCACCGTCATCGTCAACTACGCCGGCAAGGACGAGCCTGCCGAGGCCCTGGTCCGCCGGATCGAGGCGGCTGGCGGCTCGGCCCTGGCCCACAAGGCCGACATCGCCGACGCCGAGGCCGTGCGCCAGATGTTCGACGCGGCCGAGACGGCCTTCGGCGGCGTGGACGTCCTGGTCAACAACGCCGGCGTCATGGCCCTGGCCCCGATCGCCGACAGCGACGACGCCCTGTTCGAGCGCCAGATCTCGGTGAACCTGAAAGGCGTGTTCAACACCCTGCGCGAGGCGGCCCGGCGGCTGCGCGACGGCGGCCGGATCATCAATCTGTCGTCCAGCGTCGTGGCCTTGTTGCAGCCGACCTATGGCGTCTACGCCGCGACCAAGGCGGCCGTGGAGGCCATGACCAGCGTCCTGGCCAAGGAGCTGCGCGGCCGCGGCGTCACGGTCAATTCCGTCGCCCCCGGGCCGACGGCCACCAAGCTGTTCCTGGAAGGCAAGCCGCAGGCGGTGATCGACCACCTGGCCAAGCTGGCCCCGCTGGAACGCCTGGGCCAGCCCGACGACATCGCCGGCGCCGTAGCCTTCCTCGCCGGTCCCGACGGAGCCTGGATCAACGGCCAGACCCTGCGCGCCAACGGCGGGATCATCTGACCCCTCGCCCTGACACCTCCTCCCTTCCTCCGAAAGGACACGCCATGACCGCCGTCACGGAAAAGCAAGTCGTCGTCGTCACCGGGGCCTCCAGCGGCTTTGGCCTGCTGACCGCCCGCGCCCTGGCCCATGCCGGCCATGCCGTCTACGCCTCGATGCGCGAAACCCTGGGCCGCAACGCGCACCAGGTCTCCGAGATCGCCCGCTACGCCGCCGAGCATGGGATCGACCTGCGCACCGTCGAACTGGACGTGGCCAGCGACGCCTCGGTCGAGAACGGCATCGCCCAGGTGATCGCCGACAACGGCCGCCTCGACATCGTCGTCCACAACGCCGGCCACATGAGCTTCGGCCCGGCCGAGGCCTTCACGCCCGAGCAGTTCGCCCAGATCTATGACGTCAACGTACTGTCGACCCAGCGGGTGAACCGCGCCGCCCTTCCGCAATTGCGCAAGCAGGGCAAGGGGCTGGTGGTCTGGGTTTCGTCGTCCAGCACCCGGGGCGGCACGCCGCCCTACCTGTCGCCCTACTTCGCGGCCAAGGCGGCGATGGACAGCCTGACGGTCAGCTATTCGACCGAGCTGGCCCGCTGGGGCGTCGAGACCTCGATCATCGTGCCCGGCGCCTTCACCAAGGGCACCAACCACTTCGCCCACGCCGGCAAGCCCGCCGACGAAGCCCGAGCGGCCGAGTACGAGCTGGGCCCCTACGAAGGGGTCGCGCGAATGGCGCTGGACGGCCTGGCCGCCCTGGAGCCGGCCGACGCCGACGCGGGCGAGGTGGCCCAGGCCATTGTCGAAGTGGTCCAGGCCCCGTTCGGCAAGCGGCCGTTCCGCGTGCACGTCGATCCCTCGCGCGACGGCGCCGAGGAGGTCAATGGCGTCGCCGACCGGGTGCGGGCCGAAATGTACCGCCGGATCGGCCTGGAGGACCTGCTGCGCCCCGCCGCCGTCGGCTGACCCGGAAGACCGGACAAAGGAAAGGCCGCCGCTCCCAACTGAGCGGCGGCCTTCACCTGTCCCAGGCCTGGCGCTAGGCCAGAACCATGATCACGACGCGGCGGTTCTGCGCGCGGCCTTCGGGGGTGTCGTTCGACGCCACCGGCGATTCCTCGCCGTACGAAATGGTCGACATGCGGTTCAGCGCCACGCCCTGCTTGTTCAGGAACTTGCGCACCGCCTCGGCCCGGTCCTCGCCCAGGCGGTCGTTGTAGGACTCCGGACCGGTGTTGTCGGTGAAGCCCTGGATTTCCAGGAAGACGTTGTTGTTCTCTTCCTTCAGCTTGGCCGCGAAGTCGGCCAGGCGCTGTTCGGCTTCCGGCGACAGCTGGTGCTGATCGGTGGGGAACTTGACCGAGTCATCGCTCAGCACGACCGAGTACAGGAACTTGCCCTTGGCCAGCTTGCCGGCGTCGGTCGCGCGTTGCAGCGCTTCCTGGCTGGTCTTGTCCAGCTCGCTCAGGTGCGTGTCGTGCTGGTCGACGCGCGTGTTGACCGCGCCAACCTGTTCGTTGACGTAGCCCTTGGTCGCGCAGGCGCTCACCGACAGGCCGCCAGCGAGCAAAGCGCCGATCATTACAACCTTATATTTGCTACTAATCATAAGACACCCTTCCACCGTTTTCATGTCGAAGGCGCCAAGCTGAACCATTCCCCCAATCCAGTGGCGGCGCTTCAGGATTGAAACCGACATTCGAAAGAGGCGAATTATGGGCTGGTTCTGGACCAACTTAGTCCGCCCACAAGTCGTCTGTACGCGACACTTAAATAACGCGCGCGTACGCAGATCGGGCTCAGAGGTTCCCGATAAATATTTGCGATATTTGATGGTGGAGCGCTCATGGTGGACCGGTTTTTCGATCCCGGCTAGCCACAAAAAAGCGGGCGCGTCCGGAGACGCGCCCGCCCTGAGACTCACCGGCGAAAGGCCTTACTGAAGCGTGGCCTTGCCGATCACCAGGCCGTCGGGACCGGCCCCGACCGAGATGACTCCGCCGTCCTCCAGCTCGCCGGCCAGCAGCTTGCGGGCGATCGGATCGATCAGGTCCTTCTGGATCACCCGCTTGAGCGGGCGCGCGCCGTAGACCGGGTCGTAGCCCTTGTCGGCCAGCCACTGCAGGGCCTCGGCGTCCAGCGCCAGGGTCATGCGGCGGTCGGCCAGCATCTTGTCGACCCGCTGCAGCTGGATGCGAACGATGTCGCCCATGTTCGCGCGCGACAGGCGCTTGAACAGGATGATCTCGTCGATCCGGTTCAGGAACTCGGGACGGAAGTGTCCGCGCACCGTGTTCATGACCAGCGGCCGCACGTCCTCGACATCGGCCCCGTCCTCCTGGTTGGCCAGGTATTCGGCCCCCAGGTTCGAGGTCATGATGATGAGCGTGTTCCTGAAGTCGACCGTGCGCCCCTGGCCGTCGGTCAGGCGCCCGTCGTCAAGCACTTGCAGCAGCACGTTGAAGACGTCCGGGTGGGCCTTCTCGATCTCGTCGAACAGGACAACCTGGTAGGGACGGCGACGGACGGCCTCGGTCAGCGCCCCGCCCTCGTCGTAGCCGACATAGCCGGGAGGCGCGCCGATCAGGCGGCTGACCGAGTGCTTCTCCATGTATTCCGACATGTCCATCCGGGTGATGGCGCTTTCGTCGGCGAACATGAACTCGGCCAGGGCCTTGGTCAGCTCGGTCTTGCCCACGCCCGTCGGACCCAGGAACAGGAAGCTGCCGATCGGCTTGGACGGGTCGTGCAGGCCGGCCCGGGCGCGGCGAACCGCGTCCGACACCGCTTCCAGCGCCTCGTCCTGGCCGACGACGCGGCCGCGCAGGGCGTCCTCCATCTTCAGCAGCTTCTCGCGCTCGCCTTCCAGCATCTTCTCGACCGGCACCCCGGTCCAGCGGCTGACGACGGCGGCGATCTGCTCGGCGTCGACGACTTCCGGCGTCAGGGCCTTGTCGTTGCTCTCGCTGGCCTCGGCCTCGGCCAGGCGCTTTTCCAGGGCCGGGATCTCGCCGTACTGCAGCTGGCCGGCGCGGGCGAAGTCGCCGACGCGCTGGGCCGCGGCCAGGTCGGCGCGCAGGCGGTCGAGGGCTTCGCGAGCCTGCGCCGCGCCGCCGACCTTCTCCTTCTCGGCCTTCCACTTGGCGGTCATCTCGTCGGAGCGGAACTGCAGGTCATCGATCTCGACCTCCAGGTTCTCCAGGCGCTGCTTGGAAGCGGCGTCAGTCTCCTTGGAGAGGGCCTCGCGCTCGATCTTCAGCTGCACCAGGCGGCGGTCGATCTCGTCCAGCTCCTCGGGCTTGCTGTCGATCGCCATGCGTACGCGGCTGGCGGCCTCGTCCACGAGGTCGATCGCCTTGTCGGGCAGGAAGCGGTCGGCGATGTAGCGGTTGCTGAGGGTCGCGGCGGCCACGATGGCGCTGTCGCTGATGCGCACGCCGTGGTGGACCTCGTACTTCTCCTTCAGGCCCCGCAGGATCGAGATGGTGTCCTCGACCGTGGGCTCCTGCACGAACACCGGCTGGAAGCGGCGGGCCAGGGCCGCGTCCTTCTCCACGTGCTTGCGGTACTCATCCAGCGTGGTGGCGCCCACGCAGTGCAGCTCGCCACGGGCCAGGGCCGGCTTGAGCAGGTTGGAGGCGTCCATCGCCCCGTCGCTCTTCCCGGCGCCGACCAGGGTGTGCATCTCGTCGATGAACAGGATGATCGAGCCCTCGGCGGCCGTGACCTCGCCCAGGACCGCCTTCAGGCGCTCCTCGAACTCGCCGCGATATTTCGCGCCGGCGATCAGGCTGCCCATGTCCAGCGACAGCAGCTTCTTGTCCTTCAGGCTCTCGGGCACGTCGCCGTTGACGATGCGCTGGGCCAGGCCTTCGACGATGGCGGTCTTGCCGACCCCGGGCTCGCCGATCAGGACAGGATTGTTCTTGGTGCGGCGCGACAGGACCTGGATGGTGCGGCGGATCTCCTCGTCGCGGCCGATGACCGGGTCGATCTTGCCGTCGCGGGCGGCGGCGGTCAGGTCGCGGGCGTAGCGCTTGAGGGCGTCGTAGCCGTCCTCGCTGGAGGCGCTGTCGGCCGTGCGGCCCTTGCGGATGGCCGCGGCGGCGGTTTCCAGCCCCTGGGCGCTGGCGCCGGCGTCCTTGAGGATCTTGGCCGCGTCGCCGCCCTCCTTGGCGATGGCGATCAGCAGGCGCTCGGTGGTGACGAAGGCGTCGCCGGCCTTCTTGGCGTCAGCCTCGGCGGTTTCGAACACCCGGGCGGTGTCGGGCTTCATGTAGAGCTGGCCGCCAGCGCCGTCGACGCGCGGGGTCTTGGCCAGCAGGGCGTCCACGGCCGCATCGGCCGCGTCGGGCCGGCCGCCGGCGTTCTGGATCAGGGTGCGGGAAAGGCCGTCCTTCTCCTCGAGCAGGACTTTCAGGAGATGCTCGGGCCCCAACTGCTGGTGCCCTTTGGCCAGGGCCAGGCTCTGGGCCGACTGGACCGCGGACTTGGCGCGGTCGGAATAGAGATCAATTTTCATACGGTATCCCCTCCATGGGCGGATTGGGCCGTTCGCCTCCATTGAGCACAAACGACCTCTGGCAGGGATTTAGGTGTGGCCGATCAGCCACACAAGGCTCACCACCCGCGTTGCGTCAGATAGTTTTGCAGGGCGGCGATCCGCGTGCTGTCCGACGGATGGGTGGAGGCGATCTGCGGGGTGTTGTCGCCGCCCTGGATTTTCATCTGCAGCCATAGGGTCACCGCCTCCCGCGGGCGGTAGCCGGCCCGCTGCATATAGTCCACGCCCAGGCGGTCGGCCTCCAGTTCCTGCTTGCGCGAGAACGGCAGCAGGAAGCCGTACTTGGCCGCTCCGCCGCCATAGCTGGAAATGGCCCGGGCGGTGTCGCCCCCGGCCGCCGCGCCCAGCACGCTCAGCAGCAGGCTGGAGGCGGCCTGCTGCGACTGGCGCTCGGCGGCGTGGTGGGCCACCACATGGCCGGCCTCGTGGCCGATGACGGCGGCCAGCTGGTCGTCGTTGGCGATGATGTCCAGCAGGCCCGTAGTCACCCCCACGTGGCCGCCAGGCAGCACGAAAGCGTTCGGCGCGTCGTCCTCGAACACCGCATAGTCCCACGGCCGCCCGCCCAGGCCGGCGGCGTTCACCACCCGCTGGCCCACCGCACGCACGCGGGCGTTGGCGGCCCGGTCGGGGCTGACCTTGCTGGTCCTTAGCGCCTGGTTCCACGCCTGCTCGCCGGCCTGGGCCAGGTCTGCGTCGTCGACCACCGTGAACTGGTCCCGGCCGAGGTCGGGATTGTAGGCGCAGGCCGACAGGGCCAGCGCGACGACGGCGAGCGGAAGAAGGCGGCGCATGGTCAAGCTCCGACGGAACCGTCGACATCTACGGCCGCGCGCGGCGGTTGTCATCCGGGGTAGGAAGCGGCGGCGGTTAGCGCCGCAACTCCAGGATATCCAGCTTCGACTCCTGCTGGGGCCACGGCATGGCCAGGCGGTACTGGTTGGGCCCCACCCGCTCGAACACGCCGGCCTGGTCGCGCTCGGGATCGCGGCCGTAGGTCGCCCGGCCCTCGCCGTCGCCCCAGGCCACTGCGCCCAGGAACACCAGGCGGCGCGCGGCGTCCGGATAGAGGTTGCCGAACTGGCGTTGCGAGCCGGTGGTCTTCTCCAGCGTCAGGTCGCCGCCGGGGCTGAGGTCGACCCGGCACTTGAACCAGCCGTAGGCCACGTACGACAGCGTGTCGCCCTGGGTTCCCAGCTTGATCGTGCGGCAGCGATAGGTTCCCGGTGTGGGCTGGGGGCGGGCCAGGCCGGCGCGCGGATCGGCCACGGCGCCCAGGGCCTTCAGCTCCGCGCCATGGCCGTCGGCCCGCGCCTCGGCCAGCGCCGCCTTCCAGGCCTCGTCCAGCCGCGACAGCCTCTTCTGGTCCCCGGGCTTGGCGTCGTCGCGCCAGTGGGCGGCGGCGGCGTAGGCCGTTCCGGCGGCCGCCAGGGCGACGGCGGCGGCGATGAGGGCGAGGCGCATGGAAAACTCCGTAGGACGACCGGTCGATCACCAATCCGCAGAGTCGCGGTTGGTTCAGCTCACTTCCCGTCCGCGTACAGCTTGACCACCTCGTAGAGGAACTTTCGGCCGTCCATCAGCGTCTTGACCTGGATCTTCTCGTTCAGGCCGTGGGCGTTGTTGCCCTCGGGCGGCGCCATCAGGCCCGACAGGCCGTAGGTCGGGATGCCGGCGGCGTTGGTGAAGCGGCCGTCGGTGGCCCCGGTCGACATGGCGGGGATGAACGGCAGGCCCGGCCACATCTTGCTGGCCACCTTGGTCGCCGGCCCCATGATCGCCGGGCTCAGCGGCGGGGGCGGGCTGACCGGATCGGGCTCCTGGGCCAGGGTGATCTTGATCGCGGGATCGGCGACGATCTTGGCCAGCTGGTCGCGGACCACGACCGGGTCGTTGCCCGGCAGGATGCGGCAATTGACATTGGCCCTGGCCCGCTGCGGCAGGGCGTTGGGCGCATGGCCAGCCTCGACCATGGTGGCCACGCAGGTGGTGCGCATCATGCTGTTGCGGCCCGGGTCGCGGGCGACGACCGCCACGGCCTTGGCGTCGGTCGGGTCCTTGACCACCGCGCGCATAGCCGCGGCCACCTCCGGGTCGGCCTCCAGCGCCGCGCCGTGCTCGAAATAGCCGCGCGTGGCGTCGTTCAGGGCAATGGGGAAATCGTAGTCGCGCAGTCGAGCCAGGCCGTCGGCCAGGTGGTAGATGGCGTTGTCCTTGACCGGCCGCGAGGAGTGGCCGCCCGCGTTGGTGACCTCCAGCGTATAGTCCATGTAGACCTTCTCGCCGGCCTGGATGGCCAGCATCAGCGGCTTGCCCTGGGCGTCCAGGCGGCTGGCCGCGCCCTCGTTCAGAGCGAAGTCGGCCTTCAGGGCCTCGGGATGCTCCTTCAGCAGCCAAGGCACGCTGTTGAACTGGCCGCCCTCCTCGCCGCAGGTCAGGGCCAGCTTGAGATCGCGCCGGGGCTTGAAGCCCTCCTGGCGGTAGCGGATCAGGTTGTCGACGAAGATGGCCGCCATGGCTTTGTCGTCGCTGGCGCCCCGCGCGTAGAAGTAGCCGTTCTCCTCGACCAGCTTGAACGGATCGCGCTCCCAGTCCTCGCGCTTGGCCTCGACCACGTCGATATGGGCCAGCAGCAGGATCGCGCCGGCCTTAGGGTCCTTGCCGCGCAAGGTGGCCACCAGGGCGCCGGCCTTGGGATGCTCGGCCGGGACCAGCACGCGCACGTCCGCCTCTGGAAAACCCGCCGCCTTCAGCCGTGCGCCCATCGCCTCGGCCGCCGCGGTGCAGCTGCCGACGGACGCCGTGGTGTTGATTTCGACCAGCTCCTTGTAGAGCCCCCGGAACGCGATCTCCGAGGGGTCGGCCGCCTGGGCCCGCGCCGCGCCCGCCGCCAGGGCCGACAGCGCCGCCGCCGTCAGGAAAAGGGTCTTGGTCTTGCCGCGCATGGTCGCTCCCCACTGTTGCGGAGCGAAGCTAGGCGGTGACGGGGCCGGGGCGCAACGCCAGATCGCCACGCCGGGAAAGCACGCAAAGAAAAAGGGAGCCGCTTTCGAGGCTCCCTCTTCCGATCAGGTTGGCGGGTCGATCAGACCTCTTCCGACTCCGACGCCGGAGCGCCCTCGCCGCCTTCGAAGCTACGCGGGGCGCGGCGGCGACGGGGCTTCTTGACCTCTTCGCCGGCGGCTTCGGGAGCCGGAGCGGCTTCGGCGGCCGGCGCTTCGGCCGTAGCCTCGGCGCGGGCGGTCTTGCGGCCCAGGAAGGCGGGGGCGTGGCTGACGTCGCCGTCCTGGCCGCGCAGCAGGGGCGAGCCCTGCTCGGCGGCCGGAGCCTCGGCGGCCAGCGGCAGCGAAGCCTGCGGCTCGATCACGGCCATCGGATCGCGTTCAGGACGCGGGCCGCGGTCGCGATCACGCCGGCGCTCGCGGCGGCCGCCGCCTTCGCCCTGCTGGCCCTCGCCGCCGTCGGCGACCGGACGGTCCTCGCGGGGCCGGTCATCACGCGGGCGATCATCGCGAGGACGGTCGTCGCGGTTGCGGTCGCGATCATCGCGGTCACGCCAGCGGTCGCGGCGGCTCTGGCCCTGGCCCTCGAAGCGGTCGCGGTTCTGGTTGTCGCGCTGGCGATCGTCGCGGGGACGATCATCGCGCTGGCGGTTCTCGAAACGGTCGCGACGGCCTTCCTGGCCCTCGCCGCCTTCGCCGCCCTCGGCCTGCCCTTCGGCGGGCGCGGCCTCGGCCGGCGCCTCGGGAGCTTCTTCCGGCTCGGCCTCGAAGTCGATCTCGTAGGCCGAATAGGCGTCCTTGCCGATGATGTCGGCGACCGGACGATTCGGCTGGATGGCGCGCAGAACACGGAAATAGTGCTCGGCGTGCTGGAGGTAGTTCTCGGCCAGCACGCGGTCGCCGGACGACGTCGCGTCGCGGGCCAGCTGCTGGTACTTTTCATAGACGCTTTGGGCCGCGCCGCGCACCTTCACGCCTTCGGGACCGTTCGAGTCGAACGCCCGGTTGGCGTTGTGCTGCTGAGGCTTGCCGCCGCTACCCGCTCCGCCGCGATTGTTGCGGCCGCGCTGGCGCTTCATGCCCTTGAAATCTCTCATCTTCTCTTCTGAACCTGTCCGGCGGCGGTCTTCGCGTCCGGTGTTTGGCCTCTTGAGCGGGGTGAAACCCTCTTGGGGTCTGCCTTCGATGTTCTAGAGACGTTGGTTTCCGTAGAGCCTCCGCCCGGTTCGGGCGCGGCAGTCGGCCTCGTCGGCCGTTCGCGCCTGCCGGGGGAGCCTTGCGGCCGTCAAGGACGATCGCTTTTCCCGTCACCCGGCGATTTGGAAGGAGACAAGACTCGTCTAACGCCTCACGCCGGGGTTTCCAAGGGATTTTTCGCCCCCGCTACTTCGCGCCCGTCACCACTCGATCGTTCGTCGACAGATCCTTGACCGTCCGCACATTCTTCGCGCCGGCCTTTCGGAACAGGTCCTCCACCGCCTTGGACTGGTCGAAACCGATCTCGACGGCGAACATCGCGCCCGGCTTGAGCACCCGAAGGATCTCGGTGGCCAGCACGCGATAGGCGTCCAGGCCGTCGGCGCCGCCGTCCAGGGCCAGGCGCGGCTCGTGGTCGCGGACCTCCGGCTCCAGGGTCTCAATGACGTCGGTGGCGATATAGGGCGGGTTGGACACCACCAGGTCGAAGCTCTCGTCGCCCAGACCGTTGGTCCAGTCGCCGCGCATCAGGGCCACGCGGGTGTTGAGGTCGAGATTGGCCGCATTCTCGCGCGCCACGGCCAGGGCCTCCTCGGACACGTCGATGCCCAGGCCCTTGGCGGCCGGACGCTCGGCCAGCACCGCCAGCAGGATCGTGCCCGAGCCCACGCCCAGATCCAGCATGTTGAACGCCATCTGCTCGGGGAAGGCCTTGAGCACCTCGTCGACGATGACTTCGGTCTCCGGACGCGGCGTCAGGACGTTCTTGTTCACCTGCAGCAGGATCTTCCAGAAGCCCTTGCGGCCGATGATGTGGCTGACCGGCTCACGGCGGATCCGGCGCTCGACGAAACCGTCCAGCGTCGCGGTCTGCTCGGGGGTGAGCACCCGGTAGGGATCGGAGATGATGTCGGTTCGGGTGACGTCGGCGGCCACTTCCAGCAGCAGGCGCGCGTCGATGGCCGGCTGATCGATCTGAACGTCCTTCAGACGATCCTTGGCGGCGTTCCAGGCTTTGACGAGGGTAAGGGTCATGAGGCGCTCCCATAGCGCGTCGGCGGCGGCAGGGCGAGATTGAGCGTGATATGATACTCGTCGCCGACAACGAAAACGGTGGACGAGGTTCTCAATCGCAAGCCTCCCGAAGTCTCGCGTTCGCTGCAAGGCGCGGCGCGCCGGCTGAGCCTTCAGGCCACTAGCCCAGCTCGACCACGTCCCCCTCGGCCACCCGGCCGCCCTCGTCGATGCGCAGATAGATGCCGCACAGCATGTGGCCATAGTTGTCGAACAGCGCCTTGACCATCTCGATGTCGCGCTCGGCGGTGTCGGGATCGACGTGGGTGGCGGCGCAGCGGACGATGGGCTTCAGCACCTCGGCGCGGGCCTGGCCCACGCGCATCGCCCGCCCCGTCCAGTCGTTCTCCACCCAGGCCGGCCAGCCCTCGACATAGAGGTTGGCGCGGAAGCGCAACGGGTTCACCGGACGGCCCAGCCGCGCTTCCAGGTCGCGCACGCTGGCCAGGTTGACGATCGAGACGTAGCCGCTGCGGCTGTCCATGAAGCGATGGGCGCCAGGCCCCTCGACCACACGCAGCGGCCCCCTGGCTTCCTCGCCCAGCAGGTCGGCCAACCAGGCCTCGAAGCCCCGACGCCCTTCTTCCGTACGCAGGTCGCCCGCAAAGTCCGCGCGCCCCTCGGCCCCGGCGGTCAGAACGCCCGTGGCTTCGTCGTATCGAGTGCGGGCGCGCGCCACCGCGGGGATCTTGGCCAGCACCGCGAACTTCATTTTCGACAGGTGAGCGGGCGCGGCCGGATCGAAACCGCTGGGACCGTCCTCCACGGCGAACAGGCGGTCGCATGGGAAGCAGGCTCCGGCCTCCAGGACGGCGCTCGGCAACCGCTCGGGCGTGAAGCCCTTTACGGGGTGGCGGTAAAGGCTGGCGATCTGGGCTTGCATGGCGTGCAAGGTCGGCGACGACTCAGGCCTTGGCAACCTATGCTCGGCGCGGGTGTTCCATCGCCCGGAGGGCCAAGCCGATGACCGACACCGCGCCACGACGTCCGATCCGGTCGTGGCTGGCCTCGCGCCCCTATCAGCTGGCCCCGTGGATCCTGCTGCTGGCCCTGGCGCCGTTCGCCTTTCCCAAGCGCGTTTCCACGCCGCCGACCGAGGACGAGGTCGAGACGCCCCTGCCCCACCCGCCCGGCCTGTCGGAGGACCGGGCCATGCCGCCCCACGCCTTCGACGAGGCGGAGCCCAAGCGCGGGCGCGCGGCGCACCATCCCCACCGCATCCCCTGGCGCGGCTGGCGCGACATCCTCTGGCGCACAGGCCGCGAGATCGGCGAGGACCGCCTGCCCGCCGTGGCCGGCGGCGTGACCTTCTACACCCTGCTGGCCATCTTCCCCGCCATCGGCGCGTTCGTGTCGCTGTACGGCCTGTTCGCCGACGTCGGGGCGGTCGAGAAGCAGCTGCAGGACATGTCGACGGTCTTCCCCGCCAGCGTGGTCCAGATCATTGGCGAGCAGATGACCCGCCTGACCGTCCAGGGCGGCGCCAAACTGGGCCTGGCCTTCGTCGTCAGCCTGCTGTTGTCGATCTGGAGCGCCAACGCCAGCATGAAGGCGCTCTTCGACGGGCTGAACATCGCCTATGACGAGGACGAAAAGCGCCATTTCGTCTCCAAGACCGCGCTGACCTACGCCTTCACCTTCTGCGGCCTGCTGTACGCAGTCGTGATCGCCTCGGTGCTGATCGCCGCCCCCATCGCGTTCCGGATGCTGAGGCTGGAATCGATCGCCTTCGTCTGGATTCCCCTGCGGTGGCTGACGGTCCTGGCGGTGACGGCCCTGGCCTACGCCATCCTCTATCGCTTCGCTCCCTGCCGGGCCCGGCCCCGCTGGCGCTGGGTGAGCTGGGGGGCGGTGTTCGGGGCCGGGGCGTGGCTGGTCGGCTCGCTGGGCTTCTCGCTCTACGTCAACACCTTCGCCCATTACGACGCCACCTACGGACCGCTGGGCGCGGTGATCGCCTTCATGGTCTGGATGTGGTTCTCGATCATGACCGTACTGGTCGGAGCCGAGCTGAACGCCGAGATCGAGCACCAGACCGCCGTGGACTCCACCACCGGGCCGGAAAAGCCCATGGGCGAGCGCGGCGCGGCCATGGCCGACACCGTGGGCCTGGCCTTCCATCCGTGGGAGGTGATCAAGCGCGAGGCCGGCGCGGTCAAACGCGCGGGCGGCCGTTACTGGGGTCGGTTCCGGGGGCGCTGAGACCCCCTTGGCAAGGCCTTCGACGCATGGCTTAGCTCGCGCCATGATTTTCGCCCCCGCCGCCGAATCCGAATTCCCCGCCATCGTCGACCTGGTGAACTCCGCCTATCGCGGCCAGGGCGCGCAGGCGGGCTGGACCACCGAAGCCGGCTATATCGACGGCCAGCGCATCGACCTGGAAAGCCTGAAGCAGGACCTGGCCGAAGCGCCCGAAGCCGTGCTGCTGACCCTGCGCGACGAGGAAGGCGGCCCCCTGCTGGGCTGCGTCTGGCTGGAACCCGACGGCGACGTGCCCGAGGCCTGGTACCTGGGCATGCTGACCATCCGTCCCGACCTGCAGGACCGCCAGCTGGGACGCACCCTGCTGGCCAACGCCGAGGCGCACGCCCAGGGCCTGGGTGCGCGCCGCGTGCGCATGACGGTGGTCCACCTGCGCGACACCCTGATCGCCTGGTACCAGCGGCGCGGCTACGCCCTGACCGGCGAGACCAAGCCGTTCCCGGTGGGCGAGCGTTTCGGCAAGCCGCAACAGGAACTGTCGTTCGTGGTGCTGGAGAAGACGCTCTAGGGCTCTAGCCCCACTTCGCCGCGTCCAGCATCGCCTGGGCGAAGGCCTTGGGCGCCTCCTGCGGGAGGTTGTGGCCAACGCCGCCGCCGATCAGGCGGTGGGCGTAACGGCCCTTGAACTTGCCGGCGTAGGTCGCCGGCTCGGGGTGCGGGGCGCCGTTGGCGTCGCCTTCCATCGTGATCGTGGGGACCAGGATGTCGGGCCGGGTCGCCAGCTTGCGCTCCAACTCGTCGAAACGGCGCTCGCCTGGCGAAAGACCCAGCCGCCAGCGGTAGTTGTCGATCGTGATCGCAACGTGGTCGGGATTGTCCAGCGAGCGGGCCGAGCGCTGGAAGGTGGCGACGTCGAACGCCCACCTGGGCGAGGCCGTGCGCCAGATCAGCTCGGCGAAGTCGTGGGTGTTGGCCGCGTAGCCGGCCGCGCCGCGCTCGGTGGCGAAGTAGAACTGGTACCACCAGGCCAGCTCGGCCTTGGGCGGCAGCGGCGCGGCGTTCGCCTGCTGGCTGCCGATGAGGTAGCCGCTGACCGACACCAGCGCCTGGCACCGCTCGGGCCATAGGGCCGCGACGATGTCGGCGGTGCGCGCGCCCCAGTCGAAGCCGCCGATCACCGCCTTGGGAATGGCCAGGGCGTCCATCAGGGCGATCAGGTCGACCGCCAGGGCGGCCTGCTGGCCGTTGCGGGCCGTGGCGTCGGAGCGGAAGCGGGTATCGCCGTAGCCGCGCAGGTGCGGAACGATCACCCGATGGCCGGCCGCCGCCAGGATCGGCGCGACCTCGGCGAAGGCGTGGATGTCGTAAGGCCAGCCGTGCAGCAGGATCATCGGCTGCCCCTCGGCGGGCCCCATCTCGGCGTAGCCGACGTTCAGGTCGCCGGCGTCGACGCGGCGGATCGCACCCCAGGCGGGAGAGGCGACCGAACTGGCGGCCCGGGCCGGAACGCCGACCAGGCCGAGGGCGGCGCCGGTCAGGACGGCCGCGCCCATCAGGCGCCGACGGCCGAGGTCGATGGGTTCGGGGCTCATTGGTCGTCTCCGGGCGCGTCGCGGCGCGTAGGGGTCTGCGGGGCGGTGGGCAGGACGGCGGCGGGAACCTGCGGCGCGGCGGCGACCGCGCCCAGCGCCGCCAGGGCGATCAGGGAAAGCGGGGTGGTCCGGAACATGCCCGCCTCACTCGACCGCGGGGCCGGCGGCGAATTTCGGCGCGCCCTGCCCGTGCACGAAGCGTTCGGCCAAGGCGGCGATCGCGGCCGAGGCCGCCCCGATGGCGCCGGCGGCGGCCAGGATCGAGAAGCTCGACTGCGCCGGAGCCAGGCCCGAATAGAAGAAGCTCGTCAGGCCCAGGAAATAGGCCAGCGGATTGTTGAACGGCGCCAGGCCGCGCAGGCTGAGCACCAGCACCACCACGCCGGACACCGCCACGGGCGTGGCCAACCCGCCCAGGGCGGGCGTCAGGGCGGTGATCGTCAGGGCCGTGCCCAGGCCGAACACCAGGCCCATCAGAAACGAGCCCAGGTTGGCGAAGCCTCCGCGCAGCGACGGACCGGCCAGGCTGAAGGCGACCCAGCCCAGGAACATGGCGGGCGGGGGAAGCATCACCGAGGTGGCGCCGAAGGTGGAGACACCAGCGATCGCGGCGACCGCCAACGAGACGGCGTGAAAGCGCAAGGGCGGCAGGGACGGCGGATTGGCGGCGGACATTGGGGCGTTCCTTAAGCAAGGTCGGCGGCCTTGGCGCCCGTCGGGGAAGGCGCGGCCGGTTCTGGGCGTTTGGGCGGAGGGGCGCCGGTCGAGGGGAAGGCGCAGCGTCCCTCCGTCGGGGAGTCAGGACGGATCAGACGAGGTTCAGGGTCACGTCGATGTTGCCGCGCGTGGCCTTCGAGTACGGGCAGGTCTGGTGCGCGGCCTCGATGATCTCGCGGGCGGTCCCGGCGTCCACGCCCGGCAGGCTGACGTTCAGGCGGGCCTGCAGGAAATAGGCGCCGTTCGTCGTGCCCAGGTCGACCTCGGCGTCGACGGCCAGGTCGGCCGGCAGGGCGATGTGGCGGGCCCGGGCCGCCAGGTTCATCGCGCCGATAAAGCAGGCCGACCAGCCTGCGGCGAACAGTTGCTCGGGATTGGTTCCCGCCGCGGCCGAACCGGGAGGCGACAGCTTGACGTCCAGTTGGCCGTCATCGCTGCGCGCGGCGCCGTCGCGGCCGCCGGTGGTGTGGGTGCGGCCCGTATAGAGGACGTTTTCGATCTGGCTCATGACCTTTTCCTTTTTTAAATCGGATCCGATTGGATCGGCTCCGATGAGATAGGGCGCCAAGCCACGCACTGTCAACCCTTCCGATTTAATCGGATCCGATTTATATTCCAGGCAACGTACCCGCCTCCTTCAGGAAGCCCCATGAGCAAACCCGCCCCCGACACCCCCGCCGACGGACCGGCGATGCCGAAGCTCGCCGATTTCATGTGTTTCGCGGTCTATTCGGCCAATCTGGCCTATGGCCGGGCCTACAAGCCCATCCTCGAGGAACTGGGCGTGACCTACACCCAGTGGATCATCATCGTGGCCCTGTGGGAGCAGGACGACCAGACCGTGGGCGGCCTGGGCGAGAAGCTGTTCCTGGAATCCAACACCCTCACGCCCATCCTCAAGAAGCTGGAGTCGCTGGGCTATCTCAGCCGTCGCCGCGCGCCCGACGACGAGCGCCAGGTGATCGTCAGCCTCACCCCCGCCGGCCGCGCCCTGCGCGAGAAAGGCGCCCAGCGCACGCTGGTGAAGGCCACCGGGCTGGATCCGGAGGAGTTCTCACAGGTGCAGAACGCCGTCGTGCGCATCCGCGACAATCTGGTGCGGCATGCGGCCGCGGAGGGATCCTGAGATCCCCCTCAGTCGCTTCGCGACAGCCCTCCTTGAGGGGGAGCATCTGCCCGGACTAGATCCTCCCCCTCCAGGAGAGGTGGCCCGGAGGGCCGGAACGGGTCCCTAGACCCCATCCTCCAGGCTGGCCAGGCGCGCGGCCTGATCTTCCGCGATCAGCGGGTTGATGACGTCGTCCAGGGCCTCGCCCTCAATCACCTTGGCGAGGTTGTAGAGGGTCAGGTTGATCCGGTGGTCGGTCACCCGGCCCTGGGGAAAGTTGTAGGTGCGGATGCGCTCGGAGCGGTCGCCGCTGCCGACCTGACTCTTGCGGGCGTCGGAGCGGGCGTCGTCCAGGGCCTGGCGCTGCATGTCGTAGAGGCGCGCCTTCAGGTTCTTCATCGCCTTGGCGCGGTTCTGGTGCTGGCTCTTCTCCGAGCTGGTCACGACCACGCCCGTGGGCAAGTGGGTGATGCGCACGGCCGAGTCGGTCTTGTTGACGTGCTGACCGCCCGCGCCCGACGAGCGGTAGGTGTCGATCCGCAGATCGCTTTCCTTGATCTCGATCTCGACGTCCTCGGCCTCGGGCAGCACCGCGACCGTGGCGGCCGAGGTGTGGATGCGCCCCTGGGCCTCGGTCTCGGGCACGCGCTGCACCCGGTGCACGCCGCTTTCGAACTTCAGCCGCCCGAACACCCCGTCGCCGGTGATCGAGGCGATGATTTCCTTGTAGCCGCCCATTTCGCCTTCGGAGACGCTGTCGACCTCGACCCGCCAGCCCTGGTTCTGGGCGTAGCGCTGGTACATGCGGAACAGGTCGCCGGCGAACAGGGCCGCCTCGTCGCCGCCCGTGCCGGCGCGCACTTCCAGGATGGCCGAGGCGTTCTCGTCCTTGTCCTTGGGGGCCAGCATCAGGGCCAGCTCGCGCTCCAGGACCGGCAGCTTCTCGTCCAGGGCCGCCTTCTCGTCGGCGACCATGGCGGCCATGTCCGGATCGCCGGCCATTTCCTCCAGCTCGGCGCGCTCGGCCAGCAGCTTGGCCAGGCGCTCGACGGCCTCGGCCACAGGGCGCAGCTCGGCGTGCTCCTTGGAGAGCTTGACGATCTCGGAGCCGTCGGTGGCCGCGCCCATGCGGGCTTCGACTTCACGGAAGCGGTCGAGAACTTGGTCGAGGCGGGCCTGGGGCAGTCGCAAGGGAAAACGTCACGTCTTGGCGGAATGGGTCGGCCTCTCTACCCCTCCCCGCGCCCCGCGTCACCCCCGGAGCGCCCGCGCCGTCAGGGCGCGACCGGCCTGACCTCGATCGACACCACCTGCCGCGGCGAGCGCGAGGGATGCAGATCGCCGTCCACCACCAGGCGATAGGGCCCCTCGCGGGCGTCCAGCGGCTGGCCGTCCTTGGTGTCGGCGATGATCACCGGATTGGCCCGGTAGAAGGGATCGGTCTCGGCCAGGGACAGGATGCTGGTGAAGCCGTCCGCGCCCTTGGCCACCACCACCTGGCTGAGGTAGCGCCCCATCAGCCGATCGCCCGACACCACGCCGGCCTGCTTGAGCGCGGCGTTCAGCACCGCGCCCTCAAAGGTGACCGTGTGGCCCTTGGCCTGAAACGTGGCCTTGGCGCGCGGCAGGGCCTTCAGGTCGGCCGGGGTCAGCACGATCGAGTCGCGCCCCTGGACCGTGACCTTCAGATCCTGGGCCATGGCGGGGCCGACGGCCAGGAGGGTCGCGGCGAGGCCGGCGGCGAGGAAGAACGGGCACATGGGCGGACCTTCGTGAAGCCTGCCCCGATCTGGGCCTGATACGCCGCCCGAGGCAAGCCCGCGCTTGCCGCCTAGCCGTGAGAGGCCATGACCGGCGGCGGGGGCACGTCCTGCACCAGTTCGCGCAAGGCCTGCTCGGGCGGCTTGGCCGGGCGGGTCTCGACCACCAGCGGATAGAGCGAGATCACCAGCAGGGCCGCCATGGTCCAGTTGAAGGCCCGCAGGGCGCCCGGACGGTCCAGGAACCGCCGCATGCCCACGCCGAACCCGGCCCAGGCGGCGCTGCACGGCATGCCCACCAGCATGAAGGTTCCGGCGACGATCAGGACGGCGGCGGCCGAGCCCTCGGGGGTGTAGGTGGTGGCGGCCGTCAGAGCCATGGCCCAGGCCTTGGGATTGACCCACTGGAAAGCGGCCGCCTGCAGGAAGGTCATAGGCTGGGCGCCCGAAGCCTTGTCCGTGATCCCCTTGGCCGTGGCGATCTTCCACGCCAGCCACAGCATGTAGGCTCCGCCCACCCAGCGCAGCACCTCGTGCAGCACCGGCCAGGCCTTGAACAGTCCGCCCAGGCCGAAGCCCATCGCCAGCACCATCACCGCCAGCCCGCAGCCAATTCCCAGGATGTGCAGGATCGTGCGGCGGAAGCCGAAGTTCGCGCCCGAGGCCAGCAGCATCATGTTGTTGGGACCGGGCGTGCCGGCCGTGGCGGCGGCGAACAGGACGAAGGCGAGCAGCAGCTGGACAGTCATGGCGGACGCTCCTCAAGTCGGAATGTCACGGTCAATCACGCCGATTGCATCATGAGTCAAAACCTATATTGTCACCATGACAATATCGGAGCCCGCATGCCCGACTGGATCCCTGTGCTGCCGCCCGGCGACGCGCCCTTGTACGAGCGCCTGCTGGAGGCTCTCCGCGCCGACATCGCCTCGGGCGCCCTGGCCGAGGGTCGCCGCCTGCCGCCCCAGCGCGATCTGGCGCACCGACTGGGCCTGGGGCTGGGCACGGTGACGCGAGCCTATGCCGAGGCCGAGAAGGCCGGGCTCGTCCAGGCCCACGTCGGGCGAGGCAGTTTCGTGCGCGGGGTCGCGCCGCGTCCGGCGGCCGAGGATCTGGGGCCGATCAATCTGAGCCAGAACATCGCCCCGATCGGACCGGGCGGCGGGCGGATCGCCCAGACCCTGGCGCGGCTGCAGCGTCGCCCCGACCTGCTCGACAACCTGGCCTACGCCCCCTCGGCGGGCCTGGAGACCCATCGCCGGGCCTTCGCGGCCTGGCTGTCGCGCACCGCCGGCGTCGAGCGCGCGGACTGGCGCCAGCTGATCTGCTGCGCCGGCGCCCAGCACGCCCTGAGCCTGGCCCTGGCCGCCCTGTGCCGTCCGGGCGACGAGGTGTTGTGCGAGGCCGCCACGTTTCCCGGAGCCCGCGTCCTGGCCGACCTCGCCGGCTATCGACTGACCGGCGTGGCCATGGACGGCGAAGGCCTGCTGCCAGACGCCCTGGACCGGGCGGCGGCGAACGGGGCCAAGGCGGTGTTCGTCCTGCCCACCCTGCAGAACCCCACCGGCCGGATCATGAGCGCCGCCCGCCGCGCCGACATCGTGGCCGTGGCGCGCCGGCGCGACCTGTGGATCATCGAGGACGGTATCTATGCGGTCTTCGGCGGCGAAGCCTTGCCCCCGCTGGTTGATCTGGCCCCCGAGCGGACGATCCACGTCTCGGGCGTCTCCAAGGCCCTGGCGCCCGGCCTGCGCGTCGGTTTCCTGCTGGCGCCGCCCGGCGAGCTGTTCGAGCGGGTCGTCCACGCCGCGCGCGCCCAGTTCTACGCTCCGCCCAACTTCGGCGGCCTGATCGCCACCCAGTGGATCGAGGACGGCACGGCCGACCAGATCGCCGCGGAAACCGTGGCCGAAACGGCCGCCCGCGTGGAGATGGCCCTGCGGATCGTCGGCCCGGCGATCGAGACGCCCGCCTCACCCAGCGCCCTGCATCTGTGGCTGCCCATGGCGGAGCTGGAGGCCGAGCGCGTCGCCGGCCGGGCCCTGCGCGGCGGCGTCGACCTGACCCCGCCCTCGGCCCCGATCGTCGCCCCCGGCCTGACGACCGGCCTGCGCATCTGCCTGGGCGCGCCCCGCGACCAGGTCGAGCTGGAACGCGGCCTGCGCGTGGTGGCCGAGGCGCTCGCCGGCGCCGACGAACGCTCGCGCTCGATGATCTGAGCCCTACGGCGGCGCGCTGGATGGTCTGCAGCCGCCCCGCCACGCCCGGCCTCGCCCGCGCTCCGGATGCGGAACCGCCCCATCGGGCCGCTTTCGCGGGATGGGCGGACTGTTGTGGGGACTATTGCAGAGGGCGAACTACTCGGCCGCGATCGCCTTGGCGTCGGCCTCGGCCTTCAGCTGGGCGGCGCGCTGCTCGACCAGCTCGACGATGTGGTCGATCATGCCGTCGTTGGACTGCTTGTGGTCGGGCTTGCCGGCCATGTAGATCATGCCCGAGCCGGCGCCGCCGCCGGTGAAGCCCAGGTCGGTCATCAGCGCCTCGCCCGGGCCGTTGACCACGCAGCCGATGATCGACAGCGACATCGGCTGGGAGATGTGGGCCAGGCGCTGCTCCAGCTCCTCCACCGTCTTGATGACGTTGAAGCCCTGGCGAGCGCACGAGGGGCAGGCGATGATGTTCACGCCGCGGTGGCGCAGGCCCAGCGACTTGAGGATGTCGAAGCCGACCTTGACCTCTTCCACCGGGTCGGCGGCCAGGCTGACGCGGATGGTGTCGCCGATGCCGGCCCACAGCATCGAGCCGATGCCGATCGAGGACTTCACCGTACCGGTGCGCGTAGCGCCCGCCTCGGTCACGCCCAGGTGCAGCGGGCAGTCGATGGCCTCGGCCAGTTGCTGGTAGGCCGCCACGGTCAGGAACGGGTCGGACGCCTTCACCGAGATCTTGAACTCGTGGAAGTCGTGGTCCTGCAGGATCTTGGCGTGGTTCAGGGCGCTTTCGACCATCGCCTCGGGGCACGGCTCGCCGTAGCGCTCCAGCAGCTCGCGCTCCAGCGAGCCGGCGTTGACGCCGATGCGGATCGAGCAGCCGTGGTCCTTGGCGGCGTTGATCACGTCGCGCACGCGGTCGGGGCTGCCGATGTTGCCGGGATTGATGCGCAGGCAGGCCGCGCCCGCCTGGGCGGCCTCGATGCCGCGCTTGTAGTGGAAGTGGATGTCGGCCACGAGCGGCACGCGGGCCTCGCGCGCGATCGTCTTGAAGGCGGCCGTGCTCTCCACGTCGGGGCAGCTGACGCGAACGATGTCGGCGCCGGCCTCCTCCAGCTGGCGAATCTGCTCCAGCGTCGCGGCCGCGTCGCTGGTCAGGGTGTTGGTCATCGACTGGACGGTGATCGGCGCATCGCCGCCCACCTCGACATTGCCGACGCGGATCTTGCGCGACTTGCGGCGCTCGATCATGCGCCAGGGACGAACGTGGGTGTGGTCAGCGGCCATGGCGCCAATCTAAGGGGTTTGACCGAGGAACCCAAGGGGATCCCGGGAGCGGCGCGCGAATGTCGCGCGCCCGTCGTGCGTCGGACTAGCGCGGGGCGGCCGGCGCGGTCGCCGCGGAAGGCTGCGCCTGGGCCTGGATCGGCGGCTTGGCCTGCCCCTGGGGCGCCGGCGCGGCCGGCGGCGGGACGGCCAGCTTGCTCAGCGCCAGCTGCGGAGCCGAGGCCCGCGAGGTGAGAATGCCGCCGACATAGACGTCGAACGAGCCCGGATCGGCGAACTCGGCGGTCAGGCCGGGCGTACGCGGCGCGCGATAGGACTCGCCGGCCGCCATCCAGCGGGCCAGCAGGGGCGCGCCGTTGGCGGAACGGATCGTCAGGGCCGAGGGCTTGCGCGCCTGCAGGATCACGCCCGAAGCCTCGGCCGGGCTGGCGCCCAGGATCGCGCCCTTGGGCTTGAACGGCGAACCCAGGGCGGCCAGGTGGGCGGTATCGGGCGTATTGGCCTCGGCGGCGGCGCGGGCCTTCGCCGCGGCGCTGACGGCGTCGGCCGAGCCCCCGTTGGCGGCGGCGTCGTCCAGGCCGGGAGTCTTGTAGGGCTCGGGCGTGGTCGACTCGACCGGGGCCGGCAGCGGCGCGCCCAGCGAGACCGAGCCGCCGCTGGCCGCGCCGGCGGCGCTGGCCACGGCTGCGGGAGCGGCGACGGCCGCGGTGGCCTGGGTCTGCCCCACCTGGGCGGGCGGGGTGTCCTTGGCGATGGCGCGCTGGGCCACGTTCCACATGACGATGGCGCCGACCACCAGCACGCCCAGCACCAGCAGCAGGCCCAGGCGCGGGTCGCGCTCGTGCCGCACCCCGACCGGGGCGCGCAGCGGCTCGCCGTCGTCGGGCGCGTCCATCTTGAAGCGGGCGACGGCCGCGTCCTCGTCCATGCCCAGCAGCTTGGCGTAGGATTTCACGTAACCGATGGTGAACGGGCGCGAGGGCAGCTCGTCCAGGCGCATGTCTTCCAGCGCCTCGACATAACCCTGGCGGATGCGGGTGGCGTCGGCCACATCCTGCAGGGTCAGGCCCCGGAACTCGCGCGCCGCCCGCAGGGCCGCGCCGAGATCGACGCCGTATTCGATGGAAGGCTGATGAACGGACACCGACGCGTCCTCGTGATCGCCGTCCGCGACATTGCCGTCGGCAACCAAGTGCAAATGCGAAACCCTGCCCGTATCGAGCGGCATGGCGCCCTGTGACCCCAAATTCGCGCCGCCAGGGAAACCCTTTGCGAGCATCCGACGACTATGCCCCACGCGGTTTAGCGGGAACTCGTTAATATTTTATGGT
Organism: Caulobacter sp.; assembly: GCA_017745235.1. Taxonomy (GTDB): domain Bacteria; phylum Pseudomonadota; class Alphaproteobacteria; order Caulobacterales; family Caulobacteraceae; genus Caulobacter. The sequence goes on from JAGHZU010000012.1 coordinate 46,210, forward strand.
CGATATCAAAGTAAGTTGCCGGATTCAATGCACTAAACAGCGGAGCTTGGTTAATATCCGCTGCCTTCAGACCGCCACGTAAAGCTTGCGCGCCAAGGTTTCGATCTCGCCACGGAGCGACCCGGCCGAAGTCTTCAGCAGCGCCTCGACATTGCGCCGCGCAGCCTCGCGATCACAGGACAGGACCATCTGCTTGACTGGACCGATGCCGGCGGGCGGCATGGACAGCCGATCAAAGCCCAGCGCCAGCAGCGCAAAGGCCTCCAGCGGCCGACCAGCCATCTCGCCGCACACCGAAACCGGCGTTCCGGTGTCGGCGCAGGCCTGCTGGATGGTCTTCAGCGCCCGCAACGCGGCGGGCGACAGCGGGTCGTAGCGGTCCGACACCCGGGGGTTCCCCCGGTCGGCCGCGAACAGGTACTGCATCAGGTCGTTGGTGCCGACCGAGACGAAGTCGGTCATCGGCAGCAGCGCGTCCAGATGCCACAGCAGCGAGGGGGCCTCGACCATGGCCCCGACGTCCAGCCGGGCCGGTTCGGGCCGGCCGCGCTTGAGCGCCCAGGCCACTTCCTGGTCGACGAAGGCGCGGGCGGCGCGGAACTCGTCGACGTTGGCCACCAGCGGGAACATGATCCGCAGCTCGCGCCCCCGCGCGGCCTTGATCAGGGCGCGGATCTGCATGCGCAGCAGCGCCGGACGGTCCAGGCCCATGCGCACGGCGCGCCAGCCCAGGGCCGGATTGTCCTCGCGCTCCAGCTCCATGTACGGCAACAGCTTGTCGCCGCCCAGGTCGAGCGTGCGGAAGGTCACCGGCATGCCGCCGGCCGCATCCAGCACCTTCTCGTAGAGGCTGGTCTGGGCGTCCAGGCGGGGCATCTCCTCGGCCACCATGAACTGGAACTCGGTACGGAACAGGCCGATGCCCTCGGCCCCCGTCTCGCCCAGGATGTCGAGATCGACGGCCAGGCCCGCGTTCATCAGCAGGGTGACCTTGTCGCCGTCCTTGGTGACGGCGGGCGTGTCGCGCAGGCGGGCGAACTCGGCCTTGCGCTGGGCCCGCACCTCCATCCGGGCCTGCAGCGCCTTGACCACATCGGCGCGCGGCCGCAGCCAGGCCTCGGCGGTCTCGGCGTCGACCACCACGGGGTCGCCCTCGTTGACCCGGTCGCGCAGGCCGGGCAGGCGCCCGACGCAGGGGATGTCCAGCGCGCGGGCCACGATGCCGGCGTGGCTGGCGGCGCTGCCCTCCTCCAGCAGGATGCCCTTGAGCTTGGTGCGGTCGTATTCCAGCAGGTCGGCCGGCCCCAGGTTCCGGGCGATCAGGATGGCGTCGTCGGGAAGCACCCGCACGGCGTGAACGTCGCCCGACAGGTGACGAAGCAGGCGGTCGTTCAGGTCTTCCAGGTCGTGCAGGCGCTCGCGCAGATAGGGATCGCGGGCCTGGCCCAGGCGGGCGCGGTGCTCGGAGCGCACCCGCTCGACGGCGGCCTCGGCGGTCAGGCCCGAGCGCACGGCTTCCTGCAGGGACCGGTTCCAGCCCCGGTCGTGGGCGAACAGGCGGTAGGTCTCCAGCACCTCGTACGAGGCGCCGACCAGGCCGTGCTGGCCCTCCAGCATCTCGTCGATCTGGGTCTGCAGGGCCTCGACGGCCCACTTCAGGCGCGCCTCCTCGGCCAGGGCGTCGTCGGACAGCAGTTGCTCGGGAGCCACCGGCTGCTCGTGCAGCACGGCCACGCCGTACGCCAGTCCCTCGGCGAAGCGCGCGCCCTTCAGCCGCTCGGGCTTGTGGGGCGCGATCTCGACGTCCTTGAGCTCGCCCTGCCCCAGCAGTTCGCTGGAGCTGACCATCTCGGCCAGCACCATGGCGATGATCTGCAGGTCCTCGACCTCGTCCTCGCCATAGACGCGCTCGGTGCGGTTCTGGACGACCAGAACGCCGATGGCCCGACCGCCGCGCAGGAGCGGCACGGCCAGGAACGCGTGGTAGGGGTCTTCGCCGGTTTCCGGACGGTACGAGAAGGCGGGGTGGCTGGCGGCGTCCGACAGGTTCAGCGGCCGGCCCAGGCGCATGGTCTCGCCGACCAGGCCTTCGCCGGGTTTCATGCGGGTGACGTGGACGGCGCCGGGGTCCAGACCCTCGGTGGCGAACAGCTCCATGTCGCCCGAGGCGCGGCGCAGGTAGATCGAGCAGACCTCCGCCACCATCGAGATGGCGATGGTGCGCACCACCATGTCGAGCTTGGCCTGGGCGGGACCGCCGCCGGCCATGGCTTCGCGAATCTGCCGAAGCAGGCTGCGTGGTCCTCGAACCGCGATGCCGGACGCCGCCATGTCTCCGCGCGCTCTCCCCTGGTGGATAAGGCTTAGCCCGGCAGAACGCGCCGGGGGTTAATGCAGCCGCATCACCTTCAAGCGGGCTATAGCAGATTTCGCGAGCCGCACAGCGTTCGCTCGCGGTCAAATTGCGGATGACGCACGAAAAGGCGCCGCTTCACCAAGAAGCGGCGCCCAGGTGTTTCAACTGATCGGCGGTTAGCGACGCGAGCCGTAGTAGCCGCCGTTGTAACGGTCGTTTCCGTAGCCGTAGCCGCTGCCGTAGCGGTCGCCGCGATAGCCGTAGCCGTTGCGGTCGCCGTAGTAGCTGGTGTCGCGATAGTCGCGGTTGCGATAACCGTCGCGATAGCCGTAGCGACGATCGTAGCGGTCGTAACGGTCGCCGTGGCCGCTGGCCGCGCCCAGGGCCGCGCCGGCCACCGCGCCGATGGCGACGGCCTCGCCCTTGCCGTCGCCCAGGGCCGCGCCGGCGATGCCGCCGATCACGGCGCCCAGGATGGCGCGCTCGGCCTTGTTGTTGCGGTCGCCGGCGAAGGCGCTCGAGGCGGGGACGATCAGGGCGCCGGCCACGGTCGCGGCGACGGCGATCTTCGAGAACTTACCAAAGGTCTTCATGGCCTTAGCTCCTGCGAGCGGCGCGGGTCCCGGAAGAGCCCGGTGCGTCGCTGTTGAAGCCTTTGTCGCATTCTCGCCTTGAACCCGACCTGAACGCCGCTGTTCAGGTTCCCGTCATGTTCGCCCGGCGTCCTACCCGGCCGGATGAGGCTGGGCCGAGGGGTGGTGCAGGCGCACCGACCACAGCACTCCCGCCAGCATCAGGACGATCGCCGCTCCCTCCAGCAGGTGCGGCCAGCGCCCCTCGTGCAGGAAGCCGTAGAGCAGCGCGAACAGGGTCTCGAACACGATCAGCTGGCCCGAGAGGCTGAGCGGCAGCAGGCGGCTGGCGTTGTTCCACAGCCCGTTGCCGATCACCGACGCGCCGATCGCCACCGCGAAACTGACGATCCAGAACCAGCCCCAGGCCGAAGCGCCGTGGGCCGCCCGGCCGCCCATGAACGCGGGGACCACCAGCACCAGCGACAGCATGCCCGTGGCCAGGCCCGTCAGCAGCGACCACTCGTGGCTGCTGAACTTGGGCGTGGCGGCCAGGCGCCGAGCGTTCCACACGGCGTAGACGGTCCATACGGCCAGGGCCAGGGTCGCGCCCAGCACGCCCAGGACCAGCTTGCCGACCGGCACGTCCGAAGGGGTGGCGAACACCGCCACGTTGATGCAGACGCCGCCCGCGACGATCAGGGCCAGGGGCGCGGCCAGCGTCCGCAGGGGCGTGCCCTCGCCCGGCTTGGCGCCGACCAGGGTGATGGTCACGGGCAGAAGGCCGATGATCAGCGAGGCCAGGGCCACGCCCGCCGTCTGCACCGCCACGGCCAGGCCGACATAGTAGATCAGGTTGCCCAGCAGGCTCAGCAGGATCAGGTCGCGCCAGTCCCGCCCGTCCATCCGCGACATCACCGAGCGCCAGCCGGGCGCCAGCAGCACGGCGGCGGCCAGGCCGTAGGCGATGTATCGCCCGGCCGTCATCTGCAGCGGCGTGAAGTCGCCCAGCAGTTTCGGAGCGAGGAACACCCCGCCCCAGAACGCGCCGGCGACGAGACCGCAGATCAGGCCAAGGATGAGGTTGCGGGACTGGATCATCCGCCGGGGTTAGCAGAGCCGAACCGCGAACGCTTGGCGAAAGCTCCCGAAGCCTGGGTGGAAACTCCTAGCCTCGCCCCCTGCGCCAGGCGGCGGGGGTGACGCCCAGGCGGGCCTTCATCGCGCGGGTCAGCACGCCCTGGTCGGCGTGGCCGGTGCGCACGGCGATCTCGGCGATCGACAGGGCGCTGTCGGCCAGGAGACGCTGGGCCGCGCGCAGGCGGGTCTCGGCCAGGGCCGCGTGGGGCGTCTTGCCGTAGGCGCGGGCGAAGTGTTCGAAGAAGCGGCTCTGGCTCATGCCGGCCTCGGCGGCGAGGTCGGCGACGGTCAGGGGGCGGGCGAAGTCTCGATCGATCAGGGCGGCGGCGCGGGCCAGGCGCGGATCGGCGCTCGGGGGTCCGCCAGCCGCCAGGGCCCGCAGCAGCAGCGGCGCCCACAGGGCCGCCACCTCGTCCTCCACCTGGCGCGCCGCATCGCCGCAGACGAAGTCCAGCAGGCCGCGCACCGGGGCGTTGACCGGCAGGAAGGTCCGCTGGCGCAGGGCCTCGAACGGAGCGAACAGGGACGAGCCGATATCGGCCACCACGAACAGGTTGTCGCCCTCGGCGGCGAAGGCGTGACGGGCGCCGCTGGGAACCAGCACCGCCTGCCCGGCCTGGACCCGACCTCCGCGTCCGTCGACCTCCATCTCCAGCACGCCCCGGCGCGGCAGGACGATCTGATCGAAATCGTCATGGGCGTGGGCTTCGCCATCGGCCCCGTAGCGGCGGAGCGAAAGCTGGGCGGGGCGGCCGTTCAGTCCCTCGTCCATGCCCTGCCCTTCCTTCTCCGTCAGCCGTGCCCCGGAAGGGCCAGCGGCTCGCTGATCACCGAGACCAACTGCTTGGCCTGCTCGACCGCGCCCTCGATGTCGCGCTCGATGAACGCCACCTCGGCGTCCGTCAGAGGATGTGGTGCGGCGATGACCTCGCGCAAATAGGCGCGCTTCTCGGGCTCGGTCATCGTCCACCAGCCGACGGTGTGGCCTTCCTCGATGATGGCGTCGCCCATGGCCAGCAGGTCGTCCTCGTCGAAGATCGGACGGCCGGGCTTTTCCGGGAACCACTGGCCCTCGTCGGGCAGCACCCGGTCCAGCTTGCGCAGCAGGGCCGCCAGCCAGGGGCTGATCAGCAGCGGCTTCTCGTAGCCGTCGCCGAACTTGGCCCGCAGCAGCAGGTCGTAGAGCAGCTCCAGCCCGGCCTCGCCCTCGAAGGTGACGGACTTCTTCTCGGGATCGAAATGGAAGACCGACATGGAGGCTCCTGGATGGGATTCGAAGCCTTTCATAACGTCCGAACGCGACGTTTAGCTAACGCCGCCTCCGGCCCTTCGGGCAGATGCTCCCCTTTTACGGGGAGCTGGCCCGAAGCCGACCGAGGAGGTCTCTAGAGCTGGTCCAGCCCGTAGGCCGCGTGCAGGGCGCGCACGGCCAGTTCGGTGTAGGCCGCGTCGATCAGGACCGAGATCTTGATCTCCGAGGTCGAGATGACCTGGATGTTGATGTTCTTCTCGGCCAGGGCCTGGAACATCGACTGGGCCACGCCGGCGTGCGAGCGCATGCCCACGCCGATCACCGACACCTTGGCCACGTCCTCGTTCACGGCCACGTCCTCGAAGCCGATCTCCTTCTGGGCCTGGCGGACGATCTCGACGGCGCGGACGGCGTCGCGCTTGCCGACGGTGAACTCCATGTTGGCGGTGTCTGCGCTGCGGGCGCGCGACTGCACGATCATGTCGACGTTCACATTGGCGTCGGCCAGGCGGCCGAAGATCTGCGAGGACACGCCCGGATGGTCGGGCAGGCCCAGCAGGGTGATCTTGGCTTCGTCGCGGCTATAGGCGACGCCCGAGACGATGCGCTTTTCCATGATTTCTTCCTCGTCGCAGACGATCGTACCTTGGCCGGGGGCTTCACCCGGCTCGACGAAACTCGACAGCACCCGCACCGGGACGCGATGGGCCATGGCCATCTCGACCGAGCGGGTCTGCAGCACCTTGGCCCCCAGCGAGGCCATTTCCAGCATTTCCTCGTAGCTGATCTTGGCCAGGCGCTTGGCCTTGCTCTCGATCCGGGGGTCGGTCGTATAGACCCCGTCCACGTCGGTGTAGATGTCGCAGTCGCCCTTCACCGCCGCGGCGATGGCCACGGCGCTGGTGTCCGAGCCGCCACGGCCCAGGGTGGTGATGCGGCGATTGGGGGTCACGCCCTGGAAGCCGGCGATCACGGCGATCTCGCCGGCCTCGAAGCAGGCCTCGAGGTTCTCCGGCGGAATCTCCTCGATCCGGGCGCGGCCGTGGGCGTCGTCGGTGATGATCGGCACCTGCCAGCCCAGGAACGAGCGGGCCTTGTGGCCCATGTTGCGCAGGGTCATGGCCAGCAGGCCGGCGGTGACCTGCTCGCCCGAGGCGACGACGGCGTCGTACTCGTCGTCCGACTCCGGAATCCCTTGCGCCGCACGGCCTGCGCCGTCGGTCCAGGCCACCAGTTCGTTGGTCTTGCCCGACATCGCCGAGACGACCACCGCCACCTGCTTGCCGGTCGCGACCTCGGCGGCGACCAGGCGCGCCACCCGGCGGATGCGCTCCAGGTCGGCCACCGAGGTGCCGCCGAACTTCATCACCAGACGTGACACGTGCCTACCACCTCAAAAACCGGTCAATTCTTGCGCGGATCGGGGCGCTACGCCCCCGCTTGCGCAAGCCGCCGCCTTCTAGCGACCTTGATGCGGCGCCGCAATGCTCCCCGCGTTATTTTCGGGCCGCGGAAGCGTCCGGGACCGGAGGAACCCTGACCGCCACCACCTGCCGGGTGGCGCGGTTGACGCCCCACAGCACGCGCCTGTCGTACGGGTCCCAGGCGATGGCCTGCCCCTCGAACGGAATCGCCAGGGTGGCGACCAGATCCAGGGTCGAGCCGCCCCGCGTCGGGATGGCCAGGGCGTAGAGTTCGGGCCGGTCATGGCCGGTGACGTACAGCAGTCCGTCGTCGCCGAAGCCGCCGCCCGAACTGCTCCTGGGCGCCATGCGCTCCAGCACCGCCTCCGGCAGCATCCAGCCTCCGACGCGCCGCCACTGGTCGTCGAACTTCACCAGCGTGGTCCAGCGATGGTCGCGGCCCGGCTCGCCGCCCTTGGCGTCGTAATTGGCGAACATCGCCCACCAGAAGCCGTCGTGACGATCGACCCAGGTCAGGGAGCCGATCCCCGGTCCCAGGGCGATCGTTCGCTTGTGGGTCATCTTCACCGGATCGAAGACTTCGACGGCGCTGGTCTGCGGCACGGCGGGATAGTTCGAACCGGCGCAGACCAGTTCGCCGCCGGCGACCAGGCAGGCGTTCAGGTGGGGAAACCGGGCCGGGTCGCCCTTCCACTCGGCCTGCCTGACGCCGCTGGTCTTGTCGTAGCGGGCGATGGTCCCGTTATCGATGGCGTAGAGGTGAGCCTTGTCCGCCGCCACGCCCTGGTTGGCCTCGGGCGCGTCCAGACGGCGGACCTCGACGGTCTTCAGGGCGGGCTCCTGGGCGAGGGCCGGCGCGCCCAGGGTCGACAGGGCGACGGCCAGCATCAACGACTTCATCGGCTTTCCCTCCAGGCGAGACCCAGACTCTAGCCCGGTCTCTAGCCCGGGCGCATGCGGGGCTTTAGATAGGCATCATGACGAACACCACCTCTACGCCCTCCTGGAGCATCGACCCCGCCGACGTGGCGCGGTTCTCGGCCATCGCGGCCGAGTGGTGGGACCCCAAGGGCAAGTTCGCGCCCCTGCACGTGTTCAATCCCTGCCGTCTGGCCTTCATCCGCGAGGAGGCCCTGGCCCGCTTCGATCGCGACGGCGGCCAGCGCGCGCCGTTCGAGGGGCTGAAGCTGCTGGATATCGGCTGCGGCGGCGGGCTGCTGAGCGAGCCCATGGCCCGCCTGGGCTTCGAGGTGACGGCCGTCGACGCTTCGGAAAACAACATCAAGACCGCCGCCGCCCACGCCGCCGAACAGGGCCTGACGATCGGCTACCGTCCCGCCACCGCCGAACAGCTGCTGGCCGAGGGCGTAGGGCCGTTCGACGTGGTGCTGACCATGGAGGTCATCGAGCACGTGGCCGATCCGGGCGAGTTCCTGCGCACCTGTTCGCGCCTGCTGGCGCCCGGCGGGCTGATGATCGTGGCCACCCTTAACCGCACGCTCAAGGCCCTGGCCCTGGCCAAGATCGGCGCCGAGTACGTTCTGCGCTGGGTGCCGCCGGGCACCCACGAGTGGAAGCAGTTCCTCAAGCCCGACGAGCTTCGCGCCTTCCTGGCGGCCGAGCCGGTGACCCTGCACGGCCCGTTCGGCGTGGCCTACAACCCCCTGAGCGGCCGCTGGAGCCGTTCGGCCGACGTCGACATCAACTACATGATGACCGTGACCAAGGACTGAGGCGTCCGCGCCCGCCGCCCGACGGAACCTGAGCCGTCCCAGCGTTTTATCTAAGCAGGGACATTCAGGATCGGCGGTCGCCGCGGGGCGCCGGCCGTCGATCCGTTCGTCGGAACGGAGACCTTCCATGACCTTCAAGTCCACAGCGTGGGCGATGGCGTCGGCCCTCGCCTTGAGCGCCCCCATGCTGGCGCCGCCCGCCTTCGCCCAATCAGACCCCTACCCGTCGGGCGCCACCTATCAGCAGCGCATGGACGCCTACAGCGACCAGCGCTCAACCTACGACCAGCGCGCGGCCGACTATCGCGACCAGCAGCAGGACTACGAGCGCCAGCGCGCCGACTACCTGCGGGCCAAGGCCGACTACGACCGTCGCTACGGCTCGGGCGCCTATGATCGCCGCTACCCCGACTACGCCTCGCGCTACGACAGCCCGAACTATTCGAGCCCTGCCTATCCCAGTTCCGGCGCCTATTATGGCGAGCAGGCCGCCTTCGATCGCGACCGCCAAAATTACGAGGACGCCCGCCGCGACTACGACCGCCGCTACGGCTATGGCGCCTACGATCGCCGCTATCCGGACCAGGCCCAGCGCTTCAGCCTCGACGGCCGGTCCTATGGCGGCAACAGCGACTATCTGAGCCAGCGCGCCCAATACGAGCGCGACCGCGCCGACTACGAACGCGCCCGGGCCGATTACGACCGCCGCTACGGATCCGGGGCCTATGACCGCCGCTACCCCGACTACGCCTCGCGCTACACCTCGCCCTACGCCGGCGATTACGGCTACGACGCCTCGTACCGCGACAACTGCCGTTCGGACGCCAAGAAGAACGCCACGGCCGGCGGGGTGATCGGCGCCCTGGTGGGCGCGGTGGCGGGCTCCAACATCGCCGCCCGCAACGCCAAGCCCGAAGGCACGGTTCTGGGCGCCCTGGTCGGCGCGGGCATCGGCGCGGGCATCGGCAACGCCTCGACCAAGGCCCGCTGCGACACCTCCGGCCAATACTGGACCTATGACGACACCGTGCCCTACCGCGAAAGCAGCCGCTATCGCGCAAGCTCCGGCGCCGTCTACGACAACTACAGCCGGCGCTGCCGCCTGGCTCCGGCCGACACCGACTACAACGGCCGCGTCGAGACCCGCTACGTGCGCGTCTGCCCCGACTCGCAGGGCCGCTACCGCGTCGAGGGCTGAGGACCGAGGCAAGGCGGCCGGGTCGCGGCGGCCGCCTTCGTCCGTCCATTCAGGCCCCATTCAGGTCGAAAGTCCGAGACTGCTTGAACCCAATCAGAGCTTGAGCGTTCTAAGCGCTCGAGGAACCACAAGAAGAATTGGAGGCCGCCATGCGCGTCCAACTTAAGACTCTCGCCGTCGTCGTCGCCCTGGGCTTCACAGCGTCCACCGTGGCGGTGACCGCCGCCGAAGCCCAGACCCGCCACAAGGTCTGGGTCTGCAAGAGCACCAAGAGCGATCGCAACAAGGGCACCGTGATCGGCGGCCTGACGGGCGGCACGCTGGGCGCGGTCGTCGCCGGCCATGGCGCCAAGACCGAGGGCGCGGTCCTCGGCGGCGTCGTCGGCGCGGTCGCGGGCAACCAGATCGCCAAGAAGAACTCCAAGAAGAAGAACTGCCACTACGAGTACCGCTACTACTAGGCGGTCACGCAGGGCTGGAAACGCGAAGGGCGCCGATCAGGGGATCGGCGCCCTTCCTCGTTTCGGGTGCGACACGCCTCAGTTGACCTCGGTCTTCTTGGGCGGGGCCGGGGGCAAGGGCGCGACGCGGACTCCATCCTCCACCAGGGCCTTGACCTCCTGGGGCGTGGCCTCGCCGTAGATGCCGCGATCCTCCGAGCGTCCCTCGTGGATGTCGCGCGCCTCCTTGGCGAAGCGGTCGCCGACATAGTCGAAGTTCTCCTCGACCTGCCGCCGCACCTCGCCCATGGCGGTCATCATCATCTCGCGGACCTTGGGATCGACGGCCGGGCCCGACCGCTGGGCCTTCGTGCCAGCCACGGCGGGGGCCATGATCTGCTTGCGAACGCCCTTGGAGCCGCAGACGGGGCATTCCAGCAGGCCGCGCGCGGCCTGGTCGTCATAGTCGGACGACGAGCCGAACCAGCCTTCGAAGGCGTGGTCGTGGTCGCAGCTGAGCGCGTACTTGATCATACTGCTTAGATGGGGTCAGGGACCCGTGAATGCACGGGCGTTCTTGAGGGCCGGGATCGCAGCGCGGGCCTTGTCGGCGGCCGCCAGGTCGAGGTCGGCGATCAACACGCCCGGCTCGTCGTGGTCAAGCCCGGCGATCACCTCGCCCCACGGCCCCACCACGATCGAGCGGCCCCAGGTGCCGCGTCCGTCCTCGTGGAAACCGCCCTGAGCGGCGGCCAGCACGAACGAACCGGTCTCGATGGCCCGGGCCCGCAGCAGGATCTCCCAGTGCGCCTCGCCCGTGGGCCGGGTGAAGGCGGCCGGGGCGGTGATCACCTTGGCCCCGCCCAGCGCCAGAGCCCGGTGAAGGGCCGGGAAGCGCATGTCGTAGCAGATGGTCAGGCCGAAGGCGGCCAGCGGGGTCTGGACCACCACCGCCCGCTCGCCCGGCTCGTAGGTGGCCGACTCGCGGGCCGTCTCGCCGGTGGGCAGGTCGACGTCGAACATGTGCAGCTTGTCGTAGGTCGCCACGATCGCGCCGGCCGGATCGATCAGCGCCTGGCGGTTGGCCGCCTTGCCGTCCTCGCGCACGACCAGGGCCGAGCCGACGTCGATCCACACGCCCAGCTCCCGGGCCAGGTCGCGCAGGCCCGAGACGACGGGATCGCCCTCCAGCGACGTCAGGGTCGGCAGCAGCCTGGCGCGGTCCTTCTGCAGGACGTTCGTACACTCGGGCGTCAGGATGAACCGCGCTCCCTGCCTCGCCGCCTCGCGCACCAGGGGCGCGACGTGCGCCAGGGCCGCGGCGTGGGTCGCCGGGGTGCGAGTCTGGATCAGGCCGACGCACAGGAGGTCGCTCATGCGGCGAGCAGCGGGTCCAGCTTGCCCTCGCGCTCGAGGGCCATCATGTCGTCGCAGCCGCCGATGTGCTGATCGCCGACGAAGATCTGCGGGAACGTGGCGCGGCCGGACCGCTCCATCATCTCCTGGCGCAGCTTGGGATCCATGCCCGCCTCGATCTCGGTGAAGTCGGCGCCCTTATCGTTGAGCAGCTTCAGGGCGCGGGCGCAGTAGCCGCAGAACGGGCGGGTGTAGATGGTGACCTTGGCCATGGGTGAATCCGTAACAGAACTCGTTTCCGTCCTCATATAGGACGTACCTGCATTTCTGTAACGCGCGCGACGACGGCAAGCATCACCTCGGACGCGCCGGCCGCCAGAAGCGCCCGCGCGCAGCCCTCGGCCGTGGCTCCGGTGGTCAGCACGTCGTCGACCAGCAGCACCCTGCGCCCTTCCACCGCGCGACGCCGTGATTCGGGGACCACGAAGGCGGCGGCCACGTTGCGGCGGCGACCGACGGCCGACTTGCCGCCCTGGCTTTCGGTGGCGCGACGCCGCGTGAGGGTGTCGGGCAGGTAGGGCCGTCCCGCCGCCCGGGCCAGCGGCCGGGCGACCTCCGCGGCCTGGTTGTATCGCCGCCTCAGCAGCCGCCAGCGGTGCGTGGGCACGGGCGCGATCACCTGGGCCTCGTCCAGCAGGTCGGCGGCCGAGCGCGACAGCCAGCGGGCGAAGAGGCCCGCCAGGTCGGTGCGGTCGGCGTGCTTGAGCTTCAGAATCAGGTCTCGCGAATGCTCGTCGTAGAGGCAGGCCGCCCGGGCCCGCGAGAAGGCGCGCGGCCGCGACTGGCACAGCACGCAGCGAACTTCGCCTGCATCGAAGGGAAACGGCGCGCCGCAGCCGTCGCAGACCGGCCCGTCCAGGAAAGTGATGCGGTTCCAGGCTCCGGCGGACAGGCCATGGCTCAGCGCGGCCTCGCCGTCGAAGGCGCGCGGCGGCAGGATCAGGTCCAGACACGCCCGGCCGAACGCCGTGATCTCAGGATGAGGTTTCCATGCCGCGCGAGAAGTCCCATCTTGCGCCGACATGACCGCCCCCCTGCTCTTCGACCGCGCCCTGTTGCGCGCCCGCCTGGACCGCGCCGCCCCCGGCTTCGACGCCGCCGCCTTCCTGAAGGCGCGCGCGGCCGAGGATGTGGTGATGCGGCTGGAAGCCATACTGCGCGAGTTTCCCGTCGCGGTCGACCTGGGCGCGAGGAACGGCGCGTTCGCTCGCGCCCTGGCCGAGAGCGACGCGCGGGCCAAGGTGGGACTGCTGGTCGAGACCGACCTGTCGCCGCGCATGCTGGCCGGTCGCGAGGGCGTGCGCGTGGTCGCCGACGAGGAGCGCCTGCCGTTCGGCGACGAGACCGTGGACCTGGCCGTCTCGACCCTGGCGCTGCACTGGACCAACGACCTGGTCGGCGCCCTGATCCAGGTGCGCCGCGCGCTCAAGCCCGACGGTCTGTTCGTGGGGGCCCTGTTCGGCGGGGCCACCCTGACGGAGCTGCGCCAGGCCTTGCTGGCCGCCGAGGACGAGATCACCGGCGGCGCCTTCCCGCGCGTCTCGCCGTTCGCCGACACGGTGGACGCCGCGGGCCTGCTTCAGAGGGCCGGATTCGCCCTGCCCGTGGCCGACAAGGATCGGGTGAAGGTGCGCTACGCCCACCCGATCGCCCTGCTCAAGGACCTGCGGGCCATGGGCGAGACCAGCGTGCTGATCGACCGCTCGCGCAAGCCGCTGAGCCGCCGGGTGCTGTTCCGGGCGCTTGAGATCTACCAGGAGCGGTTCGCAGAGGCCGATGGGCGCGTGCCGGCCACGTTCGAGATCATCACCGTCACCGGCTGGGCGCCGCACGAGCGCCAGCAGAAACCGCTACGTCCCGGTTCGGCGAAGATGCGCCTCGCCGACGCCCTGGGCACGACCGAACAGTCCGCCGGCGACAAGGCGGGCGGCGCAGGCTAGGGCTCCCTAGCTTCCGGCCTTGGAATTGCTTTCCTCAAGGCGCTCGCTGACCCTGCCGAAGCTGATGCCGATCTTGTCCGAGGTCGAGGACATCAGGGCCATGACCGTCATGGCGATCAGGGCGACCAGAACGCCCAGCTCGACCGCCGTGGCGCCGCGCTCGTCGCGCAGGAAGCGGCTCACAACAGGTCCCGCAGCCAGGCGACCAGCGGAAGGTCGGCCGGCGGCATCGGGTAGTCGGCAAGCTGACTTGGCTTCACCCATTTGAGCGCCTCGTGTTCCTTGGCGGTCACCAGTCCTTCCCAGCGCCGCAACAGGTACAGTGGCATCAGTAGGTGAAAGGACTCGTAACCGTGGGACGCAAAAACGAAAGGCGCCAGGCAGGCCTGCGCCACCTTGATCCCCAATTCCTCGTCCAGTTCGCGGATCAGACACTGTTCGGGCGTCTCGCCGGGCTCGACCTTGCCGCCTGGAAACTCCCACAAGCCTTGTAGGGACTTGCCTTTGGGACGCTGGCAGATCAGCACCCGGCCGTCGACGTCGATCATGGCGGCGGCGGCGACCAGGACGGTGGGCTTGGGGCCGGCGGGGGCTTGAGGTGCGGCGATTTGGCTCATGCGCCTTAGTCGAACGCGGCGCGCCGCTTGGCAAGCGGCCTCGGCGCCGCCGAGCGTCAGCGGATCGTTCCGCGCCCCGGCGGCGTTTGCTTTCGGAGTCGAAAGGAGAACGTCATGAGCGTCGATGATCGCCTGGTGAAGAGCGGCGTGCTGATCGGAACCAAGGTGCAGGACCCCTCGGGCCACAAGCTGGGCGTCATCCGCGAGGTGTTCATCGATCGGGACGCCGGCATAGGCCGCTTCGTGGCGGTCGAGCCTGCGGGCCTGTTCGCCCAGGGCGGCAAGTACCGCCCCCTGCCCTGGCGACTGCTGACCTACGACGACAAGCACGAGGCCTATGTGGTCGACCTGACCAAGGACCGCTTCAAGACGGCGCCGGCCTACGACCGCGACCAGCTCAACAGCGCCACCTATGGCTGGCCTGGCCAGGTCGAGCGGTATTTCGAGTAGCCGCTAGCGGGCGAACAGCAGGTCCGACCAGCGCCAGGCGCCCTTGCCGAGGGCCAGGCGCGCGCCGTTCTCGCCTTCGGCCAGGCGCACCACCACGGGCCCGCGCACGGCCATGGCCTTGCAGGCGGCGGGAGCGAAGGCGATCTCCAGCTGGATCACCTCGCGGATGCCCGTGAAGCCCTTGCCGGCCTGGGTCCCGCTGCGCACCCAGTCGCCGTTCCACACCACCAGGGCCCTGCCCGCGGCCACCGCCTCCGGGTGATCGCGGGCGACGTCGGCCTGGAAACGAGGCTTGCGGCGCAGCGCGTCCTGTACGCGGCGGGTCATGTTGCACTCGCCGCCGCCACCTCCGCCTCCGCCGCCGCTCCCCCCGCCGCCGTCGCCCGATCCGGACTCCGCCGTGCCGGCGCCCGCCAGTTCGGCGGCGCTGAGATAGACCGCCGGGGCCGGCGTGGGCTGGGGCGTGGGAGCCGCCGCCACCCGCTCGACATCCGGCGGCGGGGGCCGCTTGGCCAGGCGCGGGCTGGCCTTGGGCGCGGGAGCCGGCTTGCGCGGCGCGGCCTTGGGCGTAGCGGCCTTCACCGGCGCGGGCGGAGCCTTTTCAGGGGCCGGCGGCGCGGGCGGTTCGGGCGGCGGCGGTGGAGGCGGCGGCGGCTCGACCAGCGACACCACCATGGGCGTATCGGGCGGGGTGACCGGCCCCTCGATGCGGGCCGTCGTCAGCAGCAGCAAGCCCAGGCCGTGGCCCAGCAGACTGACGCCCACGCCCAAGGCGCGCGCCAGCCTCCGGCGCGCGGGGCGCGGCGGCGACAGGTCCTCCAGAACCCCGGGCCGGGGGCGGCCATCGGCCGTCATGCTCGAACCGAAGCAGGTCTCATCCCTGCCTTCTTCAACGTGTTCCGCGTCAGGATCGTGGCGCCAAAGCGGCGGCCAACGCCATGAAAAGCCTTGCGAAGCTTGGCCTTGGGAGGCGTCGCCCTTGACTTCGCACCTGCAATAAACGATCTAGGGGCTGCGCCAGTCGGCGCTATTGGCGCTCCAGCCGCGTGAGGGACCCTTCCGGTCCAGCCTGTCGAGCGCCTTGAGAGCTTCTCATCAGACCGCCCGTGTCACGCGGGGCGCTCCCCACCGACCCGCCGCCAGGCGAGCCGCGCGAGGACCGCATGCGCTCCCTCACGACTGCACTGGCGGCTGCATGAAAGACATTACGTGACTCAATTCTCCGACCTCGGCCTCGCCAAGCCGCTGCTCAAGGCGCTGGCCGACAAGGGCTACACCCAGCCCACCCCCATCCAGGAAAAGGCCATCCCGATCGTCATGTCGGGCAAGGACCTGCTGGGCATCGCCCAGACGGGCACCGGCAAGACCGCCGCCTTCGCCCTGCCGATCCTGCACCGCCTGGCCGAGGACAAGAAGCAGGCTCCGCGCCGCGGCTTCCGCGCGCTGGTGCTGTCGCCGACCCGCGAACTGGCCACCCAGATCGCCGACAACTTCAAGGCCTACGGCGCCCACCTGGGCCTGACCGTGGCCACGATCTACGGCGGCGTGAAGTACGGCCCGCAGATGAAGGCCCTGGCGGCCGGCGTCGACGTCGTCGTGGCCACTCCGGGCCGCCTGATGGACCACCTGGGCGAAAAGTCCGCCCACCTGAACGGCGTCGAGATCTTCGTGCTCGACGAAGCCGACCAGATGCTCGACCTGGGCTTCGTGGTGCCGATCCGCAAGATCGCCAGCCAGTTGCCCAAGGAACGCCAGAACCTGTTCTTCTCGGCCACCATGCCGGGCGAGATCGGCAAGCTGGCCGGCGAGCTGCTCAAGGATCCGGCCCAGGTCTCGATCACGCCGCAGGCCACCACCGTCGAACGCATCCAGCAGTCGCTGATCTTCGTCGAGGCCCAGCGCAAGCGCCCCCTGCTGGCCGAGGTGTTGAGCAATTTCGACGTCGAGCGCTCGATCGTCTTCACCCGCACCAAGCGCGGCGCCGACCGGGTGGCCAAGTACCTGACCGCCAGCGGCATCGAGAGCGCCTCGATCCACGGCGACAAGACCCAGGGCCAGCGCGAGCGCGCCCTGGCGGCCTTCAAGGCCGGCGAGGTCAAGGCCCTGGTGGCCACCGACATCGCCGCCCGCGGCATCGACGTCAACGACATCAGCCACGTCATCAACTACGAGCTGCCCAACGTGCCGGAGGCCTATGTCCACCGGATCGGCCGCACCGCCCGCAAGGGCAAGGACGGCGTGGCCATCAGCTTCTGCTCGGACGACGAACGCAGCCTGCTGAAGGACATCGAGAAGGCCACCCGCCAGCGGATCCCCTCGTTCGACCGCCGCAACGACAAGTCGCTGGCGGCCGCTGCGGCCGTCGCCGACAAGCTGGCTCCGGCCGAAAAGCGCGTGGATCCCCGCAAGGCCGATCCGCGCAACGACGTCCCCTCGGAACTGCGCCGCCAGCGCAACCGCAACCGCAATCGCAACGGCGGCGGACAAGGCAAGAACGGCGGCGGTCGCCAGGGCGGCCAAGGCAAGGGCCAGAACCAGGTTCAAGGCCAGGGACAGAACCAGGGCAAGGCGGGCGGCGGCGATTTCCGCGGCCCCAAGCGCGCGGCCGGCCCGGCCGAGAAGCGCTGGAGCCCCATCGACTAAGGTCGCACGCCTCGGCGCAGCCACCTGCAATAGCGGCCGCCCTACCCCATCCGGGGTAGCGGCGGCCGTTTTTCGTTCGGTTGGAACCCCATGCCCTGCGCGCGGCTTGAAACCCCGCGATCTGTGGGGTTTGCTGCGGGACGGCCGGCTTGTCGGTCGGGAAGGAACGCCCGGGTATGGCCGATACCCATGACCTGGACCTTGGTGTCAGGGAACGCCCGCGCGCCGACATGGCCGCGCGGATAGAGGCGTTCGACTGGTCCGCCACGCCCCTGGGTCCGCGATCGGCCTGGTCGCCCCGGCTGACCATGGCGGTCGAGATGATCACCGCCACCGACTTCCCCATGGCCCTGCGCTGGGGCCCCGAGCTGGTCCTGATCTACAACGACGCCTACGCCCCCATGCTGGGCGATCGGCATCCGGTCGTGCTCGGCGCCACCTTCCGCGACGCCCCGCCCACCTCCGCCGCGGACTCCGAGGGTCCCGAGCGCGAGATCCTCGCCGGCCTCAACAAGGGCCAGCTCATCGAGGACCTGCCCCTGCCCACCGTTCATTACGTGGAGGGGGTCACCGAGGGCTATTTCACCATCCGCCTCAGCCCCCTGCCCGACCCGGCCTCGCCGACCGGCGTCGGCGGGGTGCTGATCGCCCTGACCGACACCACCCGCCGGGTGAAGACCGAGCAGGCCCTGCGCGCCAGCGAGGAGCGCTATCAGCTGGCCCTGGAAGCGGCCAGCGGCGTGGGAACCTGGGACTGGGACATCGTCAACGACCGGGTCTACTGCGACGCCCGCTACGCCCAGTTCCACAGCGTGCCGCCCGAGGAGGCCGCCCAGGGCGTGCCGTTCTCGATGATCTCGGCGGCGGTTCACCCCGACGACCACGCGCGCATCCTGGCCTCCGGACGCACGGCGCTGAAGACCACCGGCGATTTCCTGGAGGAATACCGCCTGACCCATGCCGACGGCTCGATCCGCTGGGTGCAGGCGCGCGGACGGGTCCAGCGCGACGCCTCCGGCTGGGCCATCCGCCACCGCGGCGTCATGGTCGACATCACCGAGCGCAAGCGCATCGAGGCGGCGCTGGAGGCCACCGAGGCCGACCTGCGCATCGCCGTGGACGCCGCCGGGCTGGGCCGCTGGGACTACGATCCCGTCGCCGGGACACGCTTCTGGGACAGGCGCTGCCGGTCGATCTACGGCCTTCCCGAAGGCGAGGTCGATGCGCCGGAGGACGCCTTCGAGCGACTGGTCCATCCCGACGACCTGCCCGACCTGACCGAGGCCGTGCTGGCCGCCATGGACCCGGCCGGCGCCGGCTCGATCAATCACGAGTACCGCATCCTCCGGGGCGGCGACGGGGCCGAGCGCTGGATCGAGACCTTCGGCCGCGCCTTCTTCCGCGACGGGCGCTGCGTCCGTTTCGTGGGGGTGATCTCCGACGTGACCGAACGCAAGGCCGCCGAGGCCCGCCACGCCCTACGCGAGGCGACCATGGCCCTGGCCCTGGACGCCGGCAACGTCGGCACCTGGGACTTCGACCCCCGCACCCGCACCCTGCTGTGGTCCGAGCGCGGGGCCACGATGTTCGGCATGGAGCCCGGCTCCAACGTCAGTCTGGACGACTTCTACGCCGCCATGCATCCGGACGACCGCGAGACCACGCGCGCGGCCCTGATCGCCGCCATGGACCCGGTCGCCCGCCCGGCCATCGACCTTGAATACCGCACGATCGGCCGCGACGACGGCCAGGAGCGCTGGCTGTCGGCCAAGGGCAAGGCCTTCTTCGACGCCGAGGGCCACCCCACGCGCGTGGTGGGCGCCACGGTGGACATCACCGAGCGCAAGAAGGCCGAACTGCACCTGCGGCTGCTCATCAACGAGCTGAACCATCGCGTGAAGAACAGCCTGGCCACCATCCAGGCGCTGGCCGCCCAGACCTTTCACGCCGCCCGCTCGCTGCCCCAGGCGCAGGAAGCCTTCACCGCCCGGATCATCGCCCTGGCCGAGGCCCACGACATCCTGACCCGCGAAAACTGGGAAGGCGCCGACCTGATCGAGGCCCTGGGACGCCTGGAGACCTTGCACGGCGCCCCGGACCGCTTCGTGCTGGACGGCCCGCCGGTGCGCCTGTCGCCGCGCATGGCCCTGTCGCTGTCGATGGCCCTGCATGAACTGGCCACCAACGCGGTCAAGTACGGCTCGCTGTCGACGCCCGGCGGCCAGGTGCGCATCGCCTGGGAGGTGACGCCGGACACGTCTGGAACCGGTTCGCGCCTGCGCCTGACCTGGACCGAAACGGGCGGCCCGCCCGTGTCCCCGCCTACGCGACGCGGGTTCGGCTCGCGCCTGATCGAACGCGGCCTGGCGGCGGAGCTGTCAGGTGAGGCCCATATCGACTTCGAGCCGCAGGGCGTGATCTGCCGAATCGAGGCGGCGCTGGACGGCTAGGCGCCGCCGACGCCCCTGGCCGCAGGGCGCAACGCGCCTTTCACGGTCTTGAAGACCAGAGCTCCGAGAGCCAGCAAGGCCGCGGGCACGATGGCCAGCAGCCAGACCATCACCACCAGCGACAGCTGCAGGATGCTGAGGATGACCACGAACGCCGGGGATTCCGGGCGGAGGTCACGAACAGCGCTGATCTGTGCGGTCGACATGGTCTGCCTTGGTCTCTCGCCGCTCCCCAACGAGGAGAGTATATGCGTCGGAATGTCGCGCTATGCGAGAAATGCCTAACCGCGTTTTTACCGCGATCGATCCTACCGCGTACGGAGATTCCGGGCGATCTGGGCGTCGCTGCGGCGCAGGAGCAGCAGCACGATCCCGGCCACGGCCAAGGGGATCAGGCCCCAGGGCGCGAAGCCCGCCACGGCCACGCCGGTGGCCAGGGCGATCAGGGCCGACACCACGATCTCGGCCAGCGTCGCCATCCAGGAGGCTCCCGCACGGCGCTTGAAATCCGACCGTTTGCCCGGCCTCTGGTGCCAGACATTGATGAGCCCGCTGGCCACGCTGGCCGCAAGCGCGCCAAGGGCGGTCCAGAAGGCGGCCATCGGCGCCGCCCAGGTCAGCACCGCGATGGGAATCAGCAGGAAGAAGGCCACCGGGACAAGGGCCGCCGCCAGCTTGGCCCGGCGCAACATGCGGATGGGCGCGGGCGAAACCATCAGCAGGTCGGGCGTCTCCTCGGCTGACAGGGTGATCCAGGCCAGGCTTCCGGCCACCTGCCCGGCCAGGAACGCCACCACGCCGGCGCCGGCGGCCAGGGCCGCCTCGCCGCCGTGCGAGGCCGTGCGGCTCAGCACCAGGGCCGTGGGCACAAGGTAGAGCACCCGCAGCAGCACCTGCGACAGCAAGGCCGCGTCGCGGCGGATCAGCAGCAGTTCCTTGCGCAGGGTGGCCAGAAAGGCCCCGGCGGCGAAGGCCCGACGGGACGTCCCTTCGGTCCTGGGCGGGCGGACCGAACCGGCGCCCTGGGCGGCGGCCGCGGCGTCCGAGAACCGCCGCCCCAGCGCCAACGCGGCCACGGCGAACAGGCCCACGGCGGCCAACAGCATCGCCAGCAGCGGCAGGGGCTGGCCGGTCATCGCCCGCAACGGCAGGTCCACCAGGAGTCCGGGATGCAGGCGTCCGGCCTGGGCCCGCGCGACGATGTCGGCATATAGGCTGCTGCTGGTCTGCTCGCCCAGGATGGTGCGGGCCTGGCTGGCCAGGAAGAAGGCCGCCCCGACCAGGGCGGCCAGCACCTGGGCCACGGTGCGCGTGCGGCGCGGGCCGATCAGGGCGAAGAGGGCCATGGCCAGGATCAGTCCCGCCCCGGCCGCCGCCAGCGCCAGGGCCGCCAGCACGCCGAAAACGCCCAGCCAGCCCGGATGTCCCCAGACGATCGACGGTCCCAGCAGCGGCGCAGCGGCCAGGAAGAAGATCGTCCCGACGCTGGCCGCCACGCCCAGGGCGCGGACGAACAGCACCTTGCCCGGTCCGATCGGCGCGGAGAACAGCAGGTCCAGGTCCCCCCGGTCGTACAGCGCCTCGCTGGACGCGCTGAGGGTCTGGGACAGCATCAGGGTGAAGACCACCGCGCAGGCCAGCGCGGCCAGGCTGACCGACAACGGATTGATGGGGATCTGGCGGCCGTGGACTCCCAGGGCGATGAAGACCCCGCCCAGCACCATCACCAGGCCCAGGATCACCATGCCGACCAGGCCCCGCGCGCCGCGCCCGGCCCGGCCGGCGCGGAAGGTCCGCCAGTTCAGCCGCATCTCGTGGGCCAGCAGCCAGGGAATGGAGCCGGGGACGGTCCAGCTCACGCGACCGCCTCGACCAGGCCGCCCGGCTCGGCCGTCAGTTGCAGGAAGACGTCCTCCAGCGTGGAGCCGTCGGCCTCGCCTCCTTCGCCGCCGACCTGGGCGCGCAGGGCGTCCAGCGTGCCCTCGGCCAGCAGCCGACCGCCGGCGATGATGCCGATGCGGTCGGCCATGCGTTCGGCCACCTCGAGGATGTGGGTGGTCAGGATCACCGTACCGCCGGCGTCGACGCGCTCCTGCAGCATGTCCTTCACCAGGCGGGCGGCGGCGGCGTCAAGGCCGGTCAGGGGTTCGTCCAGGATCAGCAGCCGCGGGTCGTGGATCAGGGCCCCCGCAAGGGCCACCTTCTGCTTCATCCCGCGCGAGAAGCCCTCGCACCGCCGCCGCGCCTCGGACGCCAGGCCCAGCTTGGCCAGCAGCTCGTCGGCCCGGGCCTTGGCGGCCCTGGGCTCGACGTTCCAGAGGCCGGCCACGAACTCCAGATATTCCAGCGGCGTCAGCTTGTCGTAGATCATCGCCTCGTCCGGGGCCCAGGCGGTGATCGCCTTGGCCGCGGCGGGCTCGGCCCGGGCGTCGATTCCGAAAATGCTGATTTCGCCCCGGTCGGGCTTGGTCAGCCCCGCCACCATCCGCAGAGTGGTGGTCTTGCCCGCCCCGTTCGGCCCCAGCAGGGCGTAGAGCTCGCCCGCGCGCACGGTCAGGTTCAGGTCGGTGACCGCCGGCTTGCTGAACGTCTTGTCCAGGCCGCGAACGATCAGAGCTTCGGTCAAACGCGGCCACTCCCTAGGCGACTGGAGCCTATCAGAACGCGATTGAGACGGCGGTTTCAAGCGGGTGCGAGTCGCGGCCGCCTCTCCCGCCCGGGATCCCATCCCAGCAGCTCGGGCAGCAGCGCCCCGGCCAGGCTCGCGCGGACCGGGAACCCGCGCGCAGGGTCATCAGTGCGGCCGTTCGGACGGCTCCAGCTCGAAGGCGGCGTCCAGGGTGGGATCGTCGACGACGGTTCCCTTCAGGGCCGCGTCCAGCACTCTCTCCAGCGCGCTCCAGACGAAGCCCAGCTGCTCCAGCACCGTGGGAACCTGCTCGGCCTCGAAGCCGGGATAGAGGTCGGCCGCCAGCCACAGGCCAGTGAAGGGGTCAAAGCCGAAGCGGCAGCCGATCAGGCGGAACTGAGCGCGGGCCGTGGTTTCGAACAGGGCGTCCAGGCTGCGCGCCTGGTCCAGGTCGTCGGGATCCAGCACCAGGCAGCGCGCCTGCAGCCAACCGTTCTCGGGCAGGAGATAGAAGGCTCCGCCCTCCTCCTCTCCCGAGACCTCCAGGCCGCGGTCGATCTCGGTCACGACGTAACCGGCCTCGCGGCACGCCTGCGCCACCTCGTGCAGGTTCACGGGGACGGTGTCGTCGGACATGGAGAACTCCTGGGGCCTGCGCCGCGGCTTCCCGGCGACCGCCGGGACCCGAAAGACAAACGCTTTAAGACCGGTAATCGCCGTTGATGGCCACGTACTGCTTGGTCAGATCGCAGGTCCAGACCGTAGCCGAACCCTTGCCCACGCCCACGTCGACGCTGACCTCGAACTCGGCCTTCTTGACGTATTTGCTCATCTTGGCCTCGTCGTATTCGGCCGAGATCAGGCCGTCGCGCGCGGCGAAGAGCTCGCCGAACTTGATGCTGATCTTCTCGCGATTGACCGGCTCGTCGGCGCGGCCCACGGCCATGACGATGCGGCCCCAGTTGGCGTCCTCGCCGGCGAAGGCGGTCTTGACCAGCGGGCTTTCGGCGATCGTGCGGGCGATCTTGCGAGCGCTGGCCGGGCTTTCGGCGCCGTTGACGGTGATCTTGACGAACTTGGTCGCCCCCTCGCCGTCGCGCACCAGCTGCAGGGCCAGGTCCAGCAGCACGGCCTCAAGCTTTTCCCGGAAGTCGGCCAGCCGCTTGTCGCCCGCGCGATGGATGCGCGGGGCGCTGGACTGGCCGGTGGCGAAGAGCAGCAGGGTGTCGTTGGTCGAGCGGTCGCCGTCCACGGTCACGCAGTTGAACGTGGTGCGGGTGTAGAGGCTCACCAGGGTCTGCAGAGCCGCCGGGGCGATATTGGCGTCCGTGGCGACGAAGGCCAGCATCGTGGCCATGTCGGGCGCGATCATGCCCGAGCCCTTGCAGATGCCCGCGATCTTCACCTCGTGGCCGTCGATCACGGCCGTGGCGTAGGCGCCCTTGGGGAAGGTGTCGGTGGTCATGATCGCCCGGCCGGCCTGGGCCCAGGCGTCGGCGGTCAGGCGCGTCTCCACCTCGGGCAGGCGAGCGGTGATCTTGGCGTCGTCCAGGATCACGCCGATGACGCCCGTCGAGGCCATCATCACGTCGCGCTGGCGGCAGTCGAAGCGCTTGCCCACGGCCGTGGCCACGCGGCGCACGGCGTCGGCGCCGGGCTTGCCAGTGAAGCTGTTGGCGCAGCCGGCGTTGACGACCAGGGCGCGGATGTCCTCGCCCTTGCTGGCGGCCAGCTGGCGCTTGCACCAGTCGACCGGCGCCGAGCCCACGCCATGGCGGGTGAAGACGCCCGCCGCCGAGGTGCCCTCGGCGAAGCGCATCAGCAGCAGGTCCTCGCGCTCGTGCTTGTAGAAGCCGGCGCGGCCGGTGGCGATCTCCACGCCGGCGATCGGCGGGATTCTCGGGAACGGCACGGCCAGGGGCGAGATCGCCAGGCCGGGCTTGCCCGCGCCGGTCGGGGCGGCGGGCGCGGCGGCGGCCGGCGCGGCCTCGGAGGTCTCGCCGGCGGCCTTCTGGGCGCGACGCAGGCCCGCGCGCTTGAGCGCCGACGTCAGGGGATCGATCACGCGCTCCAGGGTCTGGCCCACGATCTCGACCGGGGTCGGCGAGGCGGCGGCCGTCTCGGCGGCCTTCTCAGTCCTGGCCGAGGCCTTGCCCGAACTCCTGGAGGCGGCCTTGGGCGCGGACTTGTCGGTGGTCTTGGAAGGCTTGCGGGTCATTTCTTGGCCGGAACTTGAGCGGGGGCCGACGCGGGGGGCGCGTCGTCGAGGTCGGAGGAAGGCGCCTGGTCGGAGCCGGGCGGCGCGGAGGCCGGCTCCTGCGGCGCGCCGGGAAGATCCTGCGGCTTGGACGTCAGGCGTTCGATCTTGGCGCCGCCGCGCAGCTTCTCCAGCAGGTCGCGGACTTGATCGTAGGTCAGGAAGCGCACGATCTGCGGACGCGCGGCCTCCAGCGTGATCGGCTCTTCCAGGCGCTTGTCCTCGACGCGCAGCACCGCCCAGCCGCCCTCGGTCTGGAAGGGACCGACCAGCGCGCCCTTCTGGGCGTCCTTCAGCGCGGCCGCGTAGGCCGGCGGCATGACGTCGACGGTGAAGTAGCCCAGGTCGCCGCCGTTGAAGCGGGTGGCCGGGTCGGTCGAGCGCTCCATGGCCAGGGCGTCGAACGACGCGCCGGTCTGGAGCAGCTTCTTGACGGCCTCGCCGTCGGCCTGGCTGGCCACCAGGATCTGGCGGGCGCGGATCTCCTCGCTGCGCTTGGACAGCTTCTGCTGCTCGGCGTAGAGGCCGCGGATGGCGTTCTCGTTGACCGCCTTCTCGACCACGCTCTCGACCAGCATGTCGCCCAGGATGCGTTCGCGCGCGGCGGCCAGGCGACGCTGGGCCACGGGATCCTTGTCGAGCTTCTGCTTCAAGGCCTCGGCGGCGAGCAGCTTCTGGTCCACCACCTCGTCCAGGCGCTGTCGGAACAGCTCCGAACCGATGTCCAGCGGCTCGCCCTCGCTGATCAGGCCCTGGGCCACGGCCTCGCGCTTGACGTCGCTGGCCCACACGGTGTGACCGTTGACCCGCGCCACGGCGGTGTCGCCCGGCTCGGGCGGACGCTCGTCGCCCTTGTCGCGTCCGCAGGCGGCCAGCAGCAGGCTCATGGCGGCCACGGCCACCAGGGCGGAAACGCGGGGCTTGGCTGTATTCATCAGGGGCCGATCTCCGGCTGAGTCTTCGAAAGCGCTCTAGCGCGGTTTAACGCCGAGAGGAAACAGGATCGCGATACGGATCGGAATTCGCGCGAGACTGTTCATGCAAGGCTTCAAACCCGCCCCCGCCGCCCGCGCCTTTCGTTGACACCCGCAAGGCCGGTGCTTAAGTCTCCGCGCGCGTAGAAGAAGTGGGACTTCCACTCGCTTCCACGCCTCCGAATTTACCGTAGTGAAGGCCGCAAAGCCTTAGCGCCGGCCTCACTGACACGCTCCGGAACCCTCTCTTCATGCTCGGCTTCGCCAAAAAGCTCTTCGGCTCCTCCAACGAACGCAAGGTCAAGGCGATGTCCGCCCGGGTGGCGAAGATCAACGCCCTGGAACCGGAATACGCCGCGCTGACGGACGACCAGCTCAAGGCCAAGACCGACGAGTTCAAAGCCCGCCTGGCCAAGGGCGAGACGCTGGACGACCTGCTGGTCGAGGCCTTCGCCACCGTGCGCGAGGCCGGCAAGCGGGTGCTGGGCATGCGCCACTTCGACGTGCAGATGGTCGGCGGCATGGTGCTGCACGGCGGCGGCATCTCGGAAATGCGCACCGGCGAGGGCAAGACCCTGGTCGCCACCCTGCCGACCTACCTGAACGCCCTGGAAGGCAAGGGCGTCCACGTCATCACCGTCAACGACTACCTGGCCAAACGCGACGCCGAGTGGATGGGCCAGCTGCACAACTTCCTGGGCCTGTCGTACGGCGTGATCGTCAACGGCCTCAGCCAAGGCGAGCGCCAGCGCGCCTATCGCAGCGACATCACCTACGGCACGAACAACGAGTTCGGCTTCGACTACCTGCGCGACAACCTGGTCTACGACGTCAACGAGATGGTCCAGCGCGGCCACCACTACGTGATCGTCGACGAAGTGGACTCGATCCTGATCGACGAGGCCCGCACCCCGCTGATCATCTCCGGTCCGACCGAGGACCGCAGCGAGTTCTACAAGACCATCGATCTGCTCGTTAAGGAGCTGATCAAGGACAAGACCACCTACGACCACGACGAGAAGCAGAAGCAGGTCATCCTCACCGAGGAGGGCCAGGAAGTCGTCGAGGAGATGCTGATCGCCGGCGGCCACCTGGCCGAGGACAGCGCGGGCCTCTACGACGCGGCCAACATCTCGGTGGTGCACCACGTCAACCAGGCGCTGCGGGCCAACATCCTCTACACGCGCGACAAGGACTACATCGTCAAGGACGGCGAAGTGGTGCTGATCGACGAGTTCACCGGCCGCATGATGACCGGCCGCCGCCTGTCGGAAGGCCTGCACCAGGCCATCGAGGCCAAGGAAGGCGCCGACATCCAGCCCGAGAACCAGACGCTGGCCTCGGTGACCATCCAGAACTACTTCCGCCTCTACAAGAAGCTGTCGGGCATGACCGGCACGGCCGCGACCGAGGCCCAGGAATTCGACGACATCTACAAGATGGGCGTCAGCGAAATCCCGACGAACCGTCCGATCCAGCGCATCGACGACGACGACGAGGTCTATCGCACCGAGGCCGAGAAGAACCAGGCCATCCTCAAGCAGATCGCCGACTGCCACATGCGCGGCCAGCCGATCCTGGTCGGCACCGTGTCGATCGAAAAGTCGGAAGAGCTGTCCAAGCTGCTGGCGACCTACGCCTGGGAGCAGGACGGCAAGAAGCACAAGGGCATCCCCCACCAGGTGCTGAACGCGCGCTTCCACGAGCAGGAAGCCGGCATCGTGGCCGACGCGGGCGTGCCCGGCGCCGTGACCATCGCCACCAACATGGCCGGCCGCGGCACCGACATCCAGCTGGGCGGCAGCATCGACATGCGCCTGGCCAACTGGAGGCAGCAGCAGAAGGGCCTGGGCCTTTCGCCGACCGCCGAGGAGGAAGCCGCCGAGCGCGCCGAGATCGAGACCCAGATCGCCGACGCCAAGAAGAAGGCCCTGGAGGCCGGCGGCCTGTTCGTTCTGGGCACCGAGCGCCACGAAAGCCGCCGCATCGACAACCAGCTGCGCGGCCGCACCGGCCGTCAGGGCGACCCGGGCCGCTCGAAGTTCTTCCTGTCGTGCGAGGACGACCTGCTGCGCATCTTCGCCGGCGAGCGCCTGGACGCGATCATGCGCACCTTCGGCGTCCAGGAAGGCGAGGCCATCACCCACAAGTGGCTGAACAACGCCATCGCCACCGCGCAAAAGCGCGTCGAGCAGCGCAACTACGAGATCCGCAAGAACCTCCTGAAGTACGACGACGTCGTCAACGACCAGCGCAAGGCCGTGTTCGAGCAGCGCCAGGAGTTCATGGAAGCGACCGACCTGTCGGAAATCATCCATGAGATGCGCCACGACGTGATCGACGACTTCGTGGCCCGCTACATGCCGCCCAAGGCCTATGCCGAGCAGTGGGACATCGAGGGCCTCGACGAGCGCGTCCAGGCGGTGCTGGGCCTGACCTTGCCGCTGAAGGCGTGGGCCGCCGAGGAAGGCATCGGCGACGAGGAGATGCGCGAGCGCATCACCAAGGCGGCGGACGAACGCGCCGCCGAGCGCGAGGCCATCATCACCCCCGAGCAGATGCGCTCGGTGGAGAAGAGCTTCCTGCTGCAGATGATCGATCTGCAGTGGCGCGAGCACCTGATGCACCTGGACCACCTGCGCAACGTCATCGGCCTGCGCGGCTATGGTCAGCGCGACCCGCTGAACGAGTACAAGACCGAAGCCTTCAGCCTGTTCGAGAAGCTGCTGGGCGACCTGCGCACCAACACCACCCGCTGGCTGATGACGGTCGAGATCGCCTACGCCGAGCCCGAGCCCCTGCATACGCCGGACGGCCTGGTCGAGGTGCACCTGGATCCGCTGAGCGGCGAGAACGTCGCCACGGCCGGCGCCCTGCCCGAGGGCCTGTCGCCCGAGCAGCGCGAGGCCCTGCCGGTGACCCTGCTGCCGGAAGGCTGGGAAAACACCAGCCGCAACGGCGCCTGCCCCTGCGGCTCGGGCAAGAAGTTCAAGCACTGCCACGGCGCGCTGGTCTAGGCGCCGGCCGCCGCGAAGACAGGAACGCCCGCCCCGGGAGACCGGGGCGGGCGTTTTCTTTGGCTCCTCTCCCGCCTGCGCGAAGCGGGCCGCCAAGCGGAAGGGGGCGCTCCGCCCTACTCCACCAGCTTGGCCCGCAGGCCCTGCACCCGATGGTTCAAGTCGTCCAGTTGCTCGGCCGTCATGCCCGAGCGGGCGAACATCGTCTGGCCCAGGCAGTCGCATTCCGTCAGCAGGGCGCGGCCGGCGTCGGTCAGGCGCACCTGCACCTGGCGCTCGTCCTCGGCGCTGCGCTGACGGGTGACCAGGCCGGCCTGCTCCAGCCGCTTCACGGGCGGGGTGACGGTGCTGGACTCCAGGAACAGGCGCTGGGCGATCGCGCCCACCGTGGCCCCGTCATTCTCGCCCAACACGCTCAGCACCAGGTACTGAGGATAGGTGATGCCCATCGCGTCGAGCATGGGCTTGTAGGTGCGGTTGATCGCCATGCTGGTGGCGTACAGGGTGAAACAGATCTGGTCGTCCAACGGAATAGGCACGGCAGGGTCCTCATGAGGCGAAACGCAGCCTCCCGATCTTCATACCACGAGAAATGATATCGCGATAAAGAAAATGCTGGACAGTCCGTCGCCGCCGCTGTAGCCATATCGATATCGCGATAACGAATATCGCAATACCAATCTAGAGGGACATCGAAATGAGCCAGTCGAACAACCAGGCCCAAGCCGGCCAAGCTTCGCGTCGCGGCCTGATGACCGCCGGCCTGGGCGTCGCCGCCGCCGCGACCGCCCTGCCTTTCGCCGCCTCGGCCCAGGCTTCCGCCGCCGGCAAGGCCGCGTCCAAGGCCAGCGCCAAGGGCGACGCCGGAAGCGGCTATGTCACCACCGCGGACGGCACGCAGATCTATTACAAGGACTGGGGCCCCAAGACCGCCCAGCCGGTGGTCTTCCACCACGGCTGGCCGCTCAGCGCCGACGACTGGGACGCCCAGATGCTGTTCTTCCTCGGCCAGGGCTATCGCGTCATCGCCCACGACCGCCGCGGCCACGGCCGCTCGACCCAGACCGACACCGGCAACGAGATGGACACCTACGCCGCCGACGTGGCCGCGGTCGTCAAGCATCTGGACCTGAAGAACGCCATCCACGTGGGCCACTCCACCGGCGGCGGCGAAGTCATCCACTACGTGGCCCGCGCCGAGCCCGGCCGGGTGGCCAAGGCCGTGCTGATCGGCGCTGTGCCGCCGATCATGCTCAAGACCCCCGCCAACCCCGGCGGCCTGCCCCGCGAGGTCTTCGACGGCTTCCGCACCGCCCTGGCCGCCAATCGCGCCCAGTTCTTCCAGGACGTGCCGGCCGGCCCGTTCTACGGCTTCAACCGTCCGGGCGCGAAGGTCAGCCAGGGCCTGATCGACAACTGGTGGCGCCAGGGCATGATGGGCGGCGCCAAGGCCCATTACGACTGCATCACCGCCTTCTCGGAGACCGACTTCACCGAGGACCTGAAGAAGGCCGACGTGCCGGTGCTGATCATGCACGGCGAGGACGACCAGATCGTCCCCATCGCCGACAGCGCCCTGCTGGCCATCAAGCTGGTCAAGAAGGGCACGCTGAAGACCTATCCGGGCCTGCCGCACGGCATGGCCAGCACCCATCCCGAAGTGATCAACAAGGACCTGCTGGCCTTCTTCCGCGCCTAGGCCTCCGTCCCTCTCCGAGGACGCCCGCCATGGACCACCGTGGCGGGCGCTTTCATGCCCTCTGCGGCCTTCCCTCGCTGCGCGCGGCCACGGCCGCCGCGCCCAGCAGCACCGCCGCCGCGACCAGGCCCGAAATCCGCAGGCCGGCGGCGATCCCCTCGGGCCCGCCCGCCGCCAGCGCCCCCATCACCGCGACACCGGCCGCGCCGGCGGCCTGGCGACAGGCGTTCAGCACGCCCGAGGCCGTGCCCGAGAAGTGGCGATCCACGCTGGCCAGCAGGGCGCTGGTCATGGCCGGCACCGCCGTCCCCATGCCGCCCGGGATCAGCAGGAAGCCCGGAACCATCATCCAATAGGGACTGGCCGGCGTCAGGCGGCTGGTCAGGGCGTAGCCCAAGGCCGCCACCAGCACCCCGCCGGCCATGGTCCGCGCCGGACCGAAGCGGTGGGCGATGCGGCTGCTGAGCAGGTTGGAGGCGATGAAGGTGGCCGTCAGGGGCAGGAAGGCCAGGCCGGCCCGCACCACGTCGTAGCCGGCCGAACGCTGCAGGAAGAGGCCCAGCACGAAGATCACGCCGTAATAGGTGAAGTTGACGCTGACACCGACCACCACCGCCGACCACACCATGCGCGCCTTGAACACCGCCAGGGGCACGGCCGGATGGGGGGACCGGGCCTCCACCGCCGCGAAGGCGATCGCCGCCGCCGCGCCCAGGCCCAGGGCGCCCAGCACCACAGGATCGGTCCAGCCGCGATGACCGCCCTCGATCACCGCGCCCACCAAGCCAGCCAGGGCCACGAAGCCCAGGACCTGGCCCGGCAGGTCCAGCGGTCGCTTCTCGCGCGGGGGAACCTCGGGTGCGAACAGCAGGGTCAAGGCCGCGCCCAGCAGGCAAAGCGGCAGGTTGACCAGGAACACCCAGCGCCAGCCCAGGGCGCCGATCAGGACGCCGCCGATCACCGGTCCGGCCGCGATCGACACGCCGCCCGCGGCCGTCCACCAGCCCACCGCCCAAGCCCGCGCCTTGTCGTCTCCGGCGGCGGCATGGGTGATCAACGCCAGGGACGGCGGCACCAGCAGGGCGGCGGCCGCGCCCTGGACGGCGCGGGCCAGCACCAGCTGCGCCGCGCTCTGGGCCAGGCCGCAGGCGGCGGACGACACGGCGAACAGCACAAGGCCCGCCAGGAACGCCCGGCGCGGCCCGAACCGGTCGCCCAGCGCCCCCGCCGACAGCAGCAGCGCCGCCAGCAGAAGGGTGTAGGCGTCGACCACCCATTGCAGCCCCGCCGTCGGCGCATTCAGCTCGCGTCCGATCGCTGCCAGGGCCACGTTGACGATGGTCACGTCCAGCTGGGTTATCGTGAACCCGAAACTGGCGGCGACCAGGATCAGCGGCAGGCGGGGCGGAAGGGCGACTCGACTCATGGCTCCGATCTTCGCCCGGTTCGGCGCCGGATGTTACAGCGGCGGGTGAAGCGTTCTCCCCGCATCCTCTCTATATTCGGCTCGTTCTCGGCGACATGAGCGGAGCTGAACGGCATGGAACCCAACATCGCCTCCCCCGCCGCCCTGATCGGCGATCCCGCTCGCGCGGCGATGCTGCAGGCCCTGATGGACGGGCGCGCCCAGCCGGCCGGGGCCCTGGCCTGGGCGGCCGGGCTCAGCGCCCAGGCGGCCAGCAACCACCTGGCCAAGCTGATCGACGGCGGACTGCTGCGGGTCGAGCGCGAGGGCCGTCATCGCCACTACCGCCTCGCCGGCCCCGAAGTCGCCCACGCCCTGGAGGCCCTGGCCTGCGTGGCCGCCCCCGTCCGCTCGCTGGAACAGCCCCGCTCGCCCAAGGCCCGGGCCCTGCGCGAGGCTCGCTGCTGCTACGGCCACCTGGCCGGACGACTGGGAATCGCCGTGACCGACGCCCTGGTGGACCGCGACCTGATCGCCCCCGCCGACGACAAGCTCTACGCCGTCACGCCGAAGGGCCGCGCCTGGTTCGAGGACTTGGGTCTGGACCTCGATGCGATGCGCTCCAAACGCGGCGCGGCTCGCCAGTGCCTGGACTGGACCGAACGCCGCCACCACCTGGCGGGCCCGCTGGGGGTGATGATGCTGAGCCGCATGGTCGCCCTGGGCTGGATCGAGATCGCCCCCGGCGGCCGCGCCGCGCGGCTCACCACGCTCGGCCAGGACCAGCTTCGATCGCGGCTCGGGGTCGATCTGGAAACGCTCCAGCCTCGCGCCGCAGCCTGACGCCTTTCTCCCCGGAGAAGGCGTCGACGAAATCGCCGGGCGAGGAAAACGCCTATTGGCTGGGCGGGCGACCGATCGCCAGCCCCTTCTCAAAAGTGTTTCAAGCCAAAACACTCCCCAAGATTGATACTGCCCGCTCCTCTACCAGGAGCCCCGCCATGCCCGACTTCAAGCTCGCCCTCGCCCCGCAGCAGCTGACCCAGGCGATCAATCCGTGGTCATGGACCTTCGGCAACGTCAGCCTGTTCAGCATCAACCTGGGCAAGTCGGCCGCGCCCGGCGTCGAGGCCCGCGTCCTGGACGAAGTCGGCAGCTACGGCCGCCAGCTGGGACGAATCGGCGAGGCCCTGTCGGTCATCATCGACTGGGCCGAGGAACATGGCCTGCCCGAGCACAGGGCGATCACCGAGCTCAAGCTGCAGCTGGAGCACGTGGACGTGATCCGGCGAGAGGAGAAGGGCGCGGCCAGCTAGGCCGCCTCCACGCCGAACTGCAGCCGCGCCAGGCGGGCGTAGAGGCCGCCCTGGGCCGAGAGTTCGGCATGGGTGCCCTGCTCGACCACACGGCCGTCTTCCATGACCACGATGCGGTCGGCGGCCAGCACGGTGGCCAGGCGATGGGCGATGACCAGGGTCGTTCGCTCGCTCATGGCGTCGTGCAGGGCCTTCTGGACCAGGCGCTCGTTCTCGGCGTCCAGGGCGCTGGTGGCCTCGTCCAGCAGCAGGATCGGGGCGTCGCGCACCAGGGCGCGGGCGATGGCCAGGCGCTGGCGCTGGCCGCCAGACAACGTCTTGGCCCGTTCGCCCACCGGCGTGTCGAAGCCCTGCGGCAGGGCCTCGATGAAGGCCGTGGCCTGGGCCGCGTCGGCGGCGGCGCGGACCTCGGCGTCGGTGGCGTCCTCGCGGCCGAAGCGGATGTTGTCCAGCGCCGAGCCCGAGAACAGCGGGCTGTCCTGCGCCACCAGGGCCATGCGGTCGCGCACCTGGCCCGGATCGGCCTGGCGCAGGTCCACGCCGTCCAGCCGCACCACGCCCGCCTGGGGGTCGTAGAAGCGCAGCAGGAGCCGCAGGACGGTGCTCTTGCCCGCCCCCGAGGGACCGACCAGGGCCACGGTCTCGCCCGGCTTCACAGCCAGGTCGAAGCCCTTCAGCGCGGGCAGGTCGGGACGGCCGGGATAGGCGAAGGTGACGTTCTCGAACGCGATCGCCCCGCGAGCGGGGACCGGAAGGCTCTGGGCCTTCTCCGGCGCGGCGATCTCGGGTTCGGCGTTCAGGGTCTCGGAGATGCGCTCCATGGCCCCCGCGGCCTTCTGCACGTCGCCCCAGACCTCGCCCAGGGCGCCGACCGAGCCGGCCGCCATCACCGCCAGCATGGCGAACTGGGCCAGGGTGCCGCCGGTCATCTGGCCTGACAGCACCATGTGCGCGCCGATCCACAGCAGCAGGGCGATGCCGCCGAAGGCCAGGGTGATCACCGCCGCCGTCATGCGGGCGCGGGCCGAGATGCGCTTGACCGACGCGCCGTAGGCCGTCTCCACCGCCCCGCCGAACCGGCCGTTGGCCGCGTCCTCGCGCCCGAAGGCCTGGACCGTGTCCAGGGCGTCCAGGCTCTCGCCGGCATAGCCCACGGCGTCGGCGAAGCGGTCCTGGGCGGCGACCGACAGCTTGCGCACGTTGCGGCCCAGCAGGAACATCGGCGCCAGGATGATCGGCACCATCAGCACGATCACGCCGGCCAGCTTGGGGCTCACCACGGCCATGTAGCCCAGGCCGCCCACCAGGCTCAGGCTGTTGCGCAGCGCCACCGAGGCCGAGGTTCCCACCAGGGTCTCCACGATGGTGATGTCGGTCGTCAGGCGCGAGAGCACCTCGCCCGTGCGGGTCTTCAGGAAGAACGAGGGGTCCAGCTTCAGGGTGTGGGCGTAGAGCGCCCGGCGCAGGTCGGCCACCACGCGTTCGCCCAGGCGGGTGACGAAGAAGAAGCGCAGGGCCGTGGCCGCGGCCAGCACCAGGGCCACGCCGCCCAGGATCAGGAACGCGCTGTTCAGGGCGTCGGTCGAGCCGTGGGCGAAACCCTTGTCGATCACGCCCTTGAACGCCCAGGTCAGGCCCAGGGTCGAGCCGGTCGAGAACAGCAGGAAGAAGCCCGCCGCCAGGGCGTCGCCCACGTGGGCGCGCACGAAGGGCAGCAGGTGGGCCAGGGGACGGATGTCCTTGCGACGGGGGCGGCGGTTGGCCGCGTCGGCCAGGTTCTGGACCAACTCGGCGCCCGCGCTGGGCCGGCCGTCGGCGGCCTGGATCTCGCCCGCGTTCACGTCGTTCATAACTGTCCCTTGCAAAATACGCGGGGTTTCTTTATAGCCGCGCGTCTCCGAGAGCCACCCGCAAGGACGGCCCCGCCCACATTCACGCCGCTTCAAGTCGGTTGGATCGCCCGATGAAACAAGACATTCACCCCGACTATCACTTCATCACCGTCACCCTGACCGACGGCTCGAGCTATCAAACGCGCTCGACCTACGGCAAGGAAGGCGCGACGCTGGCGCTGGACATCGATCCGCGCGTGCACCCGGCCTGGACCGGCGGCAACGCCCAGCTGATGGACCGCGGCGGCCGCGTCTCGCGCTTCAACGCCAAGTTCGCCGGCTTCACCGGCAAGAAGTAAGCGTTTCCACGCTTCTCGCCGTAAGGGCGACGAAAGGCCGGCTCCGCGCTCGCGGGCCGGCCTTTTCCGTTTCTGGGCTCCAGCTTTGTTCCGCTGGAGCGGGCGCACGGGATCGGGAACGCAGACGCGCCCGTCTCGCCTTGCGAATTTTCAGGTGAGTCAAAATGGGACGAAGGCTTGCCTTCGCCCCCCCTTCTCGTGGCGCCTAGGCCGCGCCGAAGGCGGCGCTCAGGCGGTCGAAGTGGGCCTGCACCGGGCGCGGAGCCTCTTCCGTGGCGGCGGCCTCGATGTACATGCGGTTGTCCAGGTGGCGGACCCGTTCGTAGAGGCGCTCGGAGCGTTGGAGCAGGCTGACCAGGCCGAAGGGCAGGTCCTCGACGGCGGCCGGCTGGCCGGCTTCCAGGCCCAGGCGATAATTGTCGGCGCAAGCGTCCTGGGCGGCCATCTCGCCCTCCTTGACCGCGCGCTGCACCAGCAGCCACGAGGCCACCTGCATCAGGCGGGTGGTCAGGCGCATGCTCTCGCTGGCGTAGGCCAGGGCCGCGTTCCGGGAGAGCAGCTTGCTGTCGTGGCGGCCGGCCCCGTCGAGATAGGCGGCGGTCTCCTCGACCAGCTGCATGCCCTCCTCGAAGGTGCGGTCAAAAAGCTCGGAACGGGCGAAGTCCTGGATGACGCCAGTACGCCAGGGGGCCGCGGCCAGGTTCAACTCGGTCATAGCTACTCAATGCCCCTTCGAAAGGCCGCGAGACGGTCTCGCTGAACCCAGGGACTGCAACCCCCGTGCCAGACGCGAACGTCCCGTTTCGCGACCGCCCCCTCGCTCGAGATCGGAAACCGCAGGTTCCCGGCAGGCCGAGTCGGCGCGCGCCCTTCACGCGCCAGAATCAGCAAGTAGCGTAAACCGTTCGTTAGTCCAGGCGACCAAACAGCGCATTGGCCGCGTCGCGCCCGGCCTTCTTCTTGGACAATTGGGCCCGCGTACGGGCGATCTCGGCCTCCAGGGCGTCGATCCGCTCCTCCAGTTCGGCCACGCCGTAGACTTCGAGGTCCTCGTGCCTGGCCGTGTTCAGCGCATCGCCTCGAAAGGCGCGGGGCTCGGCCGGTTCATCCAGCATCGCGGCGGTCTCCCTTGCTCGACCCTTTTCGATCCGCCATCTGACGCCTACCAAGAGCCATAAGCAAGCCTCACGGGACGCCACGCCATGACCCAGACCATGACCGCCATCGCCGTCGAGGGCGGCAAGGGCCCGGCCGACGCCCTTCGCGCCGAGATCGTCGCGCGCCCCGAGCCGGGCCCCGGCCAGATCCTGATCCGCGTGCGCGCGGCGGGCGTGAACCGTCCCGACCTGTTGCAGCGCCTGGGCTTCTACCCCCCGCCGCCCGGCGCGCCGACCACCCTGGGCCTGGAGGTCGCCGGCGAGGTCGTGGTCGGCTCGGGTCGCTGGAAGGAGGGCGACAAGGTCTGCGCCCTGCTGGGCGGCGGCGGCTACGCCCAATACGCGGTGGTCGACGCCCGCCACGCCCTGCCCCTTCCGGCCGGCCCCGATGGCCTCTTAGACTTCGCCCACGCCGCGGCCCTGCCCGAGACGGTCTTCACCGTTTTCGCCAATGTGTTCGAACACGGCATGCTCAAGCCTGGCGAGACCCTTCTGATTCATGGTGGCACGTCCGGTATCGGGACAACGGCGATCGCCATGGCCAAGGCGCACGGCGCGCGCGTCATCGCCACCGGCCGGGGCGCCGACAAGAAGGCCCAGGCCCTGGCCCTCGGCGCCGACATCGCCATCGACGCCAAGACCGAGGACTTCGCCGCCGTGGCCAAGGCCGCCGGCGGCGCCGACGTGATCCTCGACATGGTCGGGGGCAGCTATTTCGACCAGAACCTCGAGGCCCTGAACACCGGCGGCCGCATCGTCTACATCGCCGCCCTGGCGGGCCCGGTGCTGGAAGTGCCGGTTATGAAGATCATGCAGAAGCGGGCGGTGATCACCGGCTCGACCCTGCGCCCGCGTCCCGCCGACGAGAAGGCCCGCCTCGCCGCCGAAGTCGAACGCGTGGTCTGGCCCTGGATCGCCGCCGGCAAGCTCACCCCCGTGATCGACGCCACCTTCCCGCTGGAAGACGCCGCGGCGGCTCACGCCCACCTGGAAGCTGGCGAGCACGTGGGCAAGGTGGTGCTGGTGGCGTGAGCGATTCCGCCCCGACCACCGGCATCGGCCGAACCGCCCCCCTGCCCGGCCCTCACGAGGGCGAGCCTGCGCCGTGGTTCATCGCCCGGTCCACGTCCAATCCGCGCTTCAACTTCCATACTGTCGCCGGACGCTACATCGCGCTGTGCTTCGCCGGGTCCGCTGGCCATCCGTCGATCGCCGCCGCCCTGGCCGAGGTCGCACGGCGACGCGCCCTGTTCGACGACGACAAGGCTTGCTTCTTCGGCATCAGCATCGATCCGGCCGACGAGGCCCAGAGAAGGGTGTCCCAGAGCCTGCCTGGCATCCGCTGGTTCTGGGACGACGATCTGGCGATCAGCCGGCTCTACGGCGCCACCCCCGAGACCATCATCTCGGACAAAGCGCCCTACCGCGCGTTCTGGCTGGTTCTGGATCCCCAGCTCCGCGTTGTCTTCAAAGCGGCGATCGCGGAAGCCGGGAGCGTACTCGACTTCATCGCCGCCGCCCCGCCGCCCGGCGACCATGCCGGAACTGCGATGCACGCCCCCGTGCTGATCCTCCCGCGGGTGTTCGAACCCGAACTGTGCCGCAGCCTGATCCACGCCTACGAGACCCACGGCGGCCGGAGCTCGGGCTTCATGCGCGACGTCGACGGCAAGACGCGTCTGATCCTCGACGCGGCCCACAAGCGACGCAGCGATCACGAATTGATCGATCCGGCGCTGCGCCAGGCCGCCGCCAGTCGCATCCAAAGCCGACTGATCCCGGAAATCGCCAAGGCGTTCCAGTTCAAGGTCACCCGCATGGAGCGGTATCTGGTCGGCTGCTACGACGCGGCCGACGGCGGACACTTCCGGGCCCACCGCGACAACACCACCGCCGGCACCGCCCATCGCCGCTTCGCCGTGACCATCAACCTGAACGCCGAGGACTATGAGGGCGGCGATCTGTCCTTCCCGGAGTTCGGCCCGCGCCGTTACCGCGCGCCGACGGGCGGGGCGGTCGTGTTCTCCTGCTCGCTGCTGCACATGATCGATCCCATCGTCGCCGGCCTTCGCTTCGCCTTCCTGCCGTTCCTTTACGACGAGGCCGCCGCACTCGAGCGCGAAGCGCGCAACACCGAGCTGGGAGACGAGCTCAAGCCGTACGCAGCTGGGCCGACGGGATGAACGGGACATCCTGACTTCACCGATTTATGCTGAAACATGACCTGGATCGACGGCCTGGCTATCCTGATCTTCGCGCTGTGCGGTATGGGCGTCTGGATATGGTCCATGGTGACCCAGCCGTCGTTGCTGCGCGAATGGCTCGTCTGGGGCGCGCTCACCTCGGCGGCGATGGCCGCCGCGCTCTATCGGATCGAAATGGGATTGTTCAAGGCGCTGGGAGGTGGCCTGTTCATCGGATACCTCATCACCGGCATGGGACTTCTTCGCTACCATTCCTTCTCGTGGAATACGGGACGGGAGAACAGCAGGCCCTATCGGTCTGCGCCGCTCGACACGTCTCGAGCCGACGATTGATCCCCGTTTCCTTTCACGAGAAACCGCATTATAGCTCCAGATTGAATATCCCGCCCGGCCGCAAGGTCGGGCGCCGTCATTTCTGGAGGACCGCATGTCCGACATCCTGATGCCCAAGGCGACCGCCGTCTGGTTGGTGGACAACACCTCGCTGAGCTTCGAACAGATCGCCGATTTCTGCGGCCTGCACCCGCTGGAAGTTCGCGGCATCGCCGACGGCGAAGTGGCGCGCGACATCCGCGGCGCCGATCCCATCGGCAACGGCCAGCTGACCCGCGAGGAACTGGACCGCGCCCAGGCCAATCCCGACTACCGGATGAAGGCCCAGGTGAGCCGTCACGCCGAGCTGCTGAAGCCGGCCAAGAAGGCGCCGCGCTACACCCCGGTGTCGCGCCGCCAGGACCGTCCGGACGCCATCGCCTGGTTCCTGCGCCATCACCCGGAAGTCACCGACGCGCAGATCTCCAAGCTGCTGGGCACCACCAAGTCGACCATCGAGCAGGTTCGCGCCCGCACGCACTGGAACGCGGCCAACATCAAGCCGGTCGATCCGGTGACCTTGGGCCTGGTCGGCCAGCTGGAGCTGGATGCCCTGGTCAAGAAGGCCGCAGAGAAGAAGGCCAAGGACGACGCCAAGCGCGGCATCACGCCCGAGGACCCGACCCTGCGCCCCGCCGCCGAAACCGCCTACGGCCAGGACGAACACGACGACGAGGA
Source organism: Caulobacter sp. (assembly GCA_017745235.1). GTDB lineage: Bacteria > Pseudomonadota > Alphaproteobacteria > Caulobacterales > Caulobacteraceae > Caulobacter. The sequence goes on from JAGHZU010000012.1 coordinate 85,740, forward strand.
AGCCGCGATCCGCGCCGCCCGCGTCGAGCCCAAGGCCGAGGACGTGTTCGGCAAGTCGACCTACGTGGCCGACGACGAGGACGACGAGGACTGATCCTTCGCCCGCCCCTCCGGGCGGGACCGCAGGCAAACAAAAGGCCCATCCCGCGTCACCCGTGGGATGGGCCTTTCCTGTTTCGGCCTCCTCAGGCCGTCGCCGCCTTTCGTGCGACGCGCGGCGACGGCTCAGAGGCGGCTAGTGAAGTCGGGCTCTCAGGCCTTCGATCTCTTCCTTCAGGCGAAGCTTCTGCCGCTTCAGCTCCCGAAGCTTGGTTCCGTCGCAAGCGGGACGATTGGTCTCCTCCTGGATCGTGCGGTCGAGGTTCTCGTGACGGGACCCAAGCTCGCGGATACGGGATTCGATGGCCATGGCTGTCGGCTCCTTGCTGTTGGAGCCTAAAGACAACACCCGCTGCGCGAAGCTGTCAGATCACATATGATTGCAACCAGCGGCGCTTGACGGCGTCGATGTTGCTCCCGTGACGGACGAAAATTCACCATGCCGGACCTCCAAGCTTCGCCGGAAGAGCCCCGCCTTGTCGTTGGAATCTCAGGGGCTTCCGGCGTCGTCTACGGCCTGCGGGCGCTGGACGCCTGCCGCGAGCTTGGGATCGAGAGCCACCTGGTGTTGTCGAAATCCGCCGCCCTGACCCTGAATCAGGAGACCGGACTTTCGGTCGCCGAGGTCAATGAGAAGGCGGACGTTGTTCATCGCGTGGGCGACATTGGGGCGGCGATTTCGTCGGGCTCATATCGCACTTTGGGCATGATCATCGCGCCCTGCTCGGTGCGCACAATGAGCGAGATCGCAACGGGGATCACCTCTTCGCTGCTGACCCGCGCGGCCGACGTCACCCTGAAGGAGCGGCGGCCGCTGGTGCTGATGGTTCGCGAGACGCCCCTGCATCTGGGCCACCTGCGCACCTTGACCAAGCTGGCCGAAATGGGCGCAGTGATCGCCCCGCCCCTGCCCGCGTTCTATGCCAGGCCCACGTCCATCGCCGAGATGGTCGACCAGTCGGTGGGCCGCGCGCTCGACCTCTTCGGCCTGTCCTGGCGGCCGGTGAAGCGGTGGGGCGAGGACCTGGCGGCGCTCTCCGACGAAGTTTAGGGCCGACGAAGTTTGAGGCCGGCGAAGCTTGAGGATTTAACCACGATGCGACTTTGGCAGTGGGCCCTGGAGGTCTATGCGCGACCGTCCGTCGCGGAGGCGTGCCTTTCGCTGCAGGACGGCCACGGCCAGAACGTGCCCTACCTGCTTTGGGCCGCCTGGCGGGCCGGCGAGGGTCGCCCCGCCGACGCCAGCGCCGCCGCGGCCCTGGTCAAGCGCTGGGACGCCGAGGTCGGAGCGCCCCTGCGGGGCGTGCGGCGGGCGATCAAGCCGGCCTGGCCTGGCGTCGACGACGCGACGCGCGTGACCTTCCGCGAAACGGTCAAGTCCGCCGAACTGGACGGCGAGAAGGTGCTGATGGAAAGCCTGGAAGCCATGACGGGCGAACCGGGCCCGGCCCTCGACGTCCTGGCCACCCTCCTGGAGGCCGCGCGAGCCTCGGGCGATCCCCCCCGGGAGGCCGCCCTGCGCGCTCTGGCCGACGCGCTTTCCCCCTCCCTTTCGGACGTCGCGTCGTGACGGCCTTTACCGGCTGTCAGGCTTTGCTATCTATCACCGCCCCGTACGCCGCTGGACCCGATTTGGAGGAACGTCCATGAACGACGACGATCCTTCGGAAGACACCGACATCTCCATCGAGCGCCGCCTGGCGGTGCTGCGCGAGGAGCACCAGGACCTGTCCGATTCCATCGAGGCCCTGGAGGAACGTCCCCAGCCCGACATGCTTCAGATCGCCCGCCTCAAGCGCCGCAAGTTGTCGCTGAAGGACGAGATCGTGCGCCTGGAAGACCGCCTGACGCCGGACATCATCGCGTAGGCGTCAGGCCACCTCCACCGTCGATGCGTGCGCGACGGGGAAGTTCAGCGAGTTGGCCACGAAGCACTGGGCGTTGGCTTCGTGGTGCAAGGCCTGCGCCTTCTCCGGATCCGAACCCGCCGCGATGGTTACGTGCGGCCGCAGGGTGGCGCTCTCGAAACGGCCGCCGCCGGTGTCGTCCTCGACCATCACCGCCTCGGCCTCGTCGCGATAGGCGACCACCACCACCCCATTCACCGCGCACAGGTGCAGATACCACAGCTGGTGACAGGCGCTGATCGAGGCCAGCAGCATCTCCTCGGGATTCCAGCGGGCCGGGTCGCCGCGGAAACTGGGATCGGACGACCCCAGCAGCGTCGGCTTGCCCGCCACGACCACCTCATGGGCCCGCTCGTACGAGCGGTAGCCGGCCGTGCCCCCGCCGGTGTTGCCGGTCCAGGTGAGGGTCGTGGCGTAGCGGTGGGACTTGGGCATGACGGGCCTTTCGAACGCGAACCAACAGAAAGGGCGAGCCTAGCCGTCGATGGCCGATCCGTCTGGTCCCGTCCGCACGGAAAGCCCGAGGTCAGCCCGCCTTGCGCTTCTTCAGGAACATCGAGGCGTCGGCCTCGGCCAGGGCGACTTCGGGATCCGCGCCGGCCTCGATCTCGCGCACGCCCCACGAGATGTGCAGCGGCACCGACCATTCGCCGAATTGCACCGGCATGCCTCGCACCGCGGCGGCCAGGCTCTCGGCCTTGGTCTGGGCCGTCTGCTGATCGGCCTGAACCAGCAGGACGGCGAACTCGTCGCCGCCGATGCGGCCCACCACGTCGGTCTCGCGCACGTTGGACTGCAGGCGCTGGGCCACGGCCTTCAGCGCCTCGTCGCCGGCGGCGTGGCCGAAACGGTCGTTGACGGCCTTGAAGCCGTCCAGGTCGAAGAACACCAGGCTGGCGGGCGAGCCGTAGCGCTGGGCGAAGGCGGTGGCGCGCTTGACCTCGCGCAGGAAGGCGCGGCGGTTCAACACGGGGGCCAGCACGTCGAGGTCGGCCAGGCCTTGCGCCTCGTTCAGCTTGAACTTCAGACGACCGACCTCGGCCCGCAGGTCGTCGATCTCGGTCATCAGGGTCTTCAGCGCCTGGGTGACCTGGGGGGTCAGGTCCGCCTCGGTCAGGCCCAGGAAGCCCGCCTTGTCCACGCCCACGGCGGCGCGCGCGGCCACGGCCGGGCCGGCGGCCTCGGTCAGGGCCCGGCGACGGATGGCCGAGAAGGATTCGGTGCGGGCGCTGGAGATCTTCATGGGTCGCGGCGAATCACGTGTGGCGAAGCTTTCCGCAAATCTGCGTTCAATCATTAACCATGACAATGGCGACAACCCTGTGTCGCAGCGTCGCGGCTTCGCGCTATCCGTCGGGATCGCCAGGAGTTTCCCGACGAGAACGCGCTTTGGAGCCCGGGCTACAGCCGCTATAAGGCCCGCGATTCAGGGGCGGGAGACCGCCGGCCGCTTCAGGGAAATCGTCCACGATGCCCACGACCACGCCACCCGTCGCCATCGTCATGGGCAGCCGTTCCGACTGGCCGACCATGAAGAAGGCGGCCGACGCCCTCGATTCCCTGGGCGTGGCCTGGGAGGCCAAGGTGGTCTCGGCCCACCGTACGCCCCAGCGCCTGGTGGAATTCGCGACCGGCGCCCAGGCCGCGGGCTACAAGGTGATCGTCGCCGGCGCCGGCGGCGCGGCCCACCTGCCGGGCATGGTCGCCTCGATGACCATCCTGCCCGTGCTGGGGGTGCCGGTGCAGTCCAAGGCCCTGAACGGCCTGGATTCTCTGCTCTCCATCGTCCAGATGCCCGGCGGAATTCCCGTGGCCACCCTGGCCATCGGCGAGGCCGGCGCTCGCAACGCGGGCCTGCTGGCCGCCCAGATCCTGGCCACTTCGGACGCGCCCCTGGCCCAGCGCCTGGCCGCCTTCCGGGCCGAGCAGACCGACAGCGTCCTGGAAAGCGTCGAAGACTGATGAGCGCCTCCTTCCCTCTGCCTCCCGGCTCCACCATCGGCGTCCTCGGCGGGGGACAGCTGGGTCGCATGCTGGCCCAGGCGGCCTCGCGCCTGGGCTTCGACGTGGTGATCCTGGATCCGGAGGAGAACAGCCCGGCCGGCCGCGTGGCCGCCCGTCAGATCGTCGCCGCCTATGACGACCGCTGGGCCCTCAAGCGTCTGGCCGAGGCCTGCGACGTCGTCACCTACGAATTCGAGAACGTGCCGGCCGCCACCGTCGCCGAGCTGACCGCCCAGGGCGTCGTGGTCGCGCCGGGCGCCAAGGCCCTGGCCGCCGCTCAGGACCGGGTGGTGGAAAAGAGCTTCCTGGCCGACATCGGCGTGCCGACCGTGGCCTTCGCCGCGATCGAGACCGCCGAGGACCTAGCCGCCGCCGTGGCCGCCATCGGCGCGCCGTCGCTGCTGAAGACCCGGCGCGAGGGCTATGACGGCAAGGGCCAAGCCTGGATCCAGCGCCCTGCCGAGGCCCAGGCCGCCTTCGACCGGATCGGCCGCAAGCCCGCCATCCTGGAGGCCCCCGCCGACTTCGTGCGCGAGCTGTCGGTGATCGCCGCGCGCGGCCGCGACGGCGAAATCGCCTGCTATCCCCTGTCGGACAACCATCACGAGGGCGGCGTCCTGCGCCGCACCGTCGCCCCGGCCAAGGTCAGCGCCGCCACCCGCGACCAGGCCGAGGCCATCGCCGCCAAGATCCTGACGGCCCTGGAATATGTGGGCGTGATCGGGGTGGAGCTGTTCGAGCTGGCCGGCGGAAAGCTGCTGGTCAACGAGTTCGCCCCGCGAGTGCACAACACCGGCCACTGGACCCAGGACGGCTGCGAGGTCGACCAGTTCGAGCAGCACATCCGCGCCGTCGCCGGCTGGCCGCTCGGCCCCACCGCCCCGCGCGCCCACGTCGAGATGACCAACCTGCTGGGCCCCGAGGTCGAGGCCTGGGCCAAGCTGGCCGCCGAACCCGAGACCCGCCTCCACCTCTATGGCAAGGGCGAAGCCCGCCCCGGCCGGAAGATGGGGCACGTGAACCGGCTGCGCGGACTGAAGGACTAGGCGCGCCCCAGCACGACGTGCGTCGCCAGTTCCGTGGCGACGGTCTCGACCACGCGATAGCCCAGGGCGGGCAGGTCCAGCCCCTCGAACATCGCCTCTCCCTGCCCCAGCAGAACGGGCGAGAACGCGAAATGCGCCTCGTCGACCAGCCCGGCCTGGACGTACTGGCGAACGGTGGAGACCCCGCCCCCGATCTTCACGTCCAGGTCGCCCGCCGCCTTGCGCGCCTGCTCGAGCGCGGCCTGGATACCGCCCGTCACGAAATGGAACGTGGTGCCGCCCTGCATGGCGATCGGCGCGCGGGCGTGGTGCGTCAGGATGAAGGTCGGCGCGTGATAAGGCGGGTCGTCTCCCCACCAGCCGCTCCAGCCATCGTCCGTCCAGGCCCCGCGCGAGGGGGCGAACATGTTGCGACCCAGTATGAACGCCCCGAACCCCTCCATCGAACGATGAGCGAAAGCCTCGTCCACGCCTTCCGAACCGCCCTCCGCGCCGATCATGGCCTTGAAGGTCCGGGTTCCGACGAGCCAGCGATGGAGTTCCTCCCCGCCCTTTCCCAGAGGGGCCTGGAGGCTCTGCTCCGGGCCGGCGCCATACCCATCCAGGGACACGGTGAACCCCGCGACTCTGACACGTCCCATGGTGACCCTCCCTGACGCCGCGATTACAACCTCGCCGGACCGCCGACGGACAATGACGGGCTTTTGGGCGAAGCGCCAAGTCCGGACCGCGAACGGGCCGTCCCCATTGCCTCGCCCGCCGGGCCTCGCCAAGCTGGCCGCATGCCTCATCGCCGCCATTTCTCGCCCGAGCGCCCCGCCCTGATCGGCCTGATCGGCGGCATGAGCTGGGAAAGCTCGGCCCAGTACTACCGGCTCATCAACGAGGCCGTGCGCGACCGGTTGGGCGGCGTGGCCTCGGCTCGCACCCTGATGTGGTCGTTCGACTTCGCCCGGATCGAAGCCCTGCAGCATGCCGGCGATTGGGACGCGCTGGCCGGGCAGATGGCCGACGCGGCTAGGGCGCTGCAGAAGGGCGGGGCCGATTTCCTGGTGCTGTGCACCAATACCATGCACCGCTGCGCCTGGGCGATCGACGCGGCCGTGAAGATCCCGCTGCTGCACATCGCCGACCCGACGGCCGAGGCGATCCGCGCCGCCGGACTGACCCGGGTGGGCCTGCTGGGTACGGCCTTCACCATGGAGCAGGACTTCTATCGCGGCCGGCTGGAAGACAGGTTCGGCCTGGACGTGCTGATTCCCGATGCCGAGGATCGCGCCGTGGTCCACCAGATCATCTATCGCGAACTGGTGACCGGTCAGGTGCTGGAGACCTCGCGCCAGGCCTATCGCGAGGTGATCGCCCGGCTGGCGGCGCGCGGGGCCCAGGCGATCATCCTGGGCTGCACCGAGATCATGCTGCTGGTCGGCGAGGACGACAGCCCCGTGCCCCTGTTCGACACCACCACGCTTCACGCGCGAGCGGCGGTGGAGCGGGCGCTGGGAGCCTAGTGCGCCCGGCCGTACCGCATCCTCGCCAGCGCCCCGGCCACCTCGGCGGCCAGATTCATCGGCTTCAGGCCCGCCTTCCACTTCTCGAACGCCATGACGTTGTCGATGCGGGCGTCCAGGTGCTGCAGCGCCGAGTCGCGCCCCGAGGCCATGTCGACCGCCAGGGTCGAGATCAGGATCCCCGACAGGATCGCGCGCTTGGAATAGTGATTCTCGTCGGTGGCGGTGTCGCCGGCCCAGCGCCACAGGACGTCGGCGCTCTCCCAGACCAGGGTCAGGGCCAGCGGGAGATTCGTCGGGAAAGCCAGGAAGGCCGACAGCTTGCGCAAGGCCTCGGCGTCGTGAACCGAGGCGTCCAGACGGGCGACGACCCCGGCGCGGATCTTGTCGCGGATCTTGGCCGGCGGCGGGGCCAGGGCCTTCAGCGCGGCCAGGGCGGCGGCGTCGTGGCGGCGTGACAGGAGGGCGGCCAGGTCCTTGGGCCCTTGCGGCAGCAGGAGTTGCGTTTCCCCGACGTTCAGGCCGGCGGCGGCGGCGGCCGCGCGGACCATGCCGGCGTTCCAGCCCAGGCGCGGCGCCAGCCGTACGGCCTCGTCCAGCACGCGCTGCTCGGCCTGGTCGGCCCAATCCCCGGGGTTGGCGGTCGTATCGCTCATGAATCCGAGTCTACACGGGAGTTTAGGCCGCGTCGCGCATGGACAGAGGCCCTGCTGTCTGCTATCAGCCGCCCCTCGTTGCTCGGGAGCACCCCTTCCGAGCTCTATGGTTTTGTTCGCCCGCCCGGCCCCTCAAGAGGGACTTGGGAAATTGGTCGGGCTGTCGAATGGAGAGAGACCCCTGGTCCAGATTTTCGTCCGCGACAACAACGTCGATCAGGCCCTGAAGGCCCTGAAGAAGAAGATGCAACGCGAAGGCAGCTTCCGTGAAATGAAGCGCCACGTGCACTACGAAAAGCCGTCGGAAAAGCGCGCCCGTCAAAAGGCCGAAGCTGTCCGCCGCGCCCGCAAGCTGGCCCGCAAGCGCGCCCAGCGCGAAGGCCTGCTGCCGATGCCGAAGAAGCCGGCCGGCGCGCGCTAAGCGACGCTACCGAGCTTTCGGAACACGAAACCCGCGTGGAGCGATCCACGCGGGTTTCGTTTTGGCTGAAGCTTGCCTGATACGAAGTGCGGCCCGGGTGGCCCCCTTACGGGGCCGGACAGGCGGCGAAGCCGTCAGGTGGGGGCCATTGCGCTCGCGCCGACCTCCCCGCCGACAAAGGCCACCGCCTTGACGATGTGATCGGCGAAACCCTCGCCCAGCAGACGCGTGTGGGTGGCGGCCTCGACATGGTCCACATAGCCGCGGCGCGAGGCCTCCGCCGGAGCGACCTGCATCCGCTTCCATTCCTCGCGGCCCTTCACCGGACCAGCGGTGACCACGGCCACGGGCCAGGCAGGATCGTAGGCGGGGACGGCGGCGGCCTGCTGGGCCGCCTGGGGCCACAGTTCCACCTCGCCAGCGGCGGTGCGGTTGTGGCCGCCGTTGGCGAAGGCCCAGCGCTTCTCGGCCTTGGCGGCGGGCGGCAGACCGATCTTGTCGCCCAGGGGCGTGTAGATCAGCGGCTTATAGAGCCCCAGCGAGGCTCCTCGCGCGGCCCAGCGCGACGCGGCGGCGAAGGCGGTGATGAACGGCTTGGCGGCCTGGCTTTGCGAGGCGTCGGCCGTGGCGGCGTCGACCAGCACCAGCCCCGCCACCTGATCGGGATTGCGCCCGGCGAACTCGCGCAGGCGCAGGCCGGCCATGGAGTGGCCCACCAGAATGAACGGCCCCTTCTCGCCCGAGGCGGCCACCAGCTTCTCGAAGTCGGAGACGATGGCCAGGCCGTCGCGCGGCGCGGGCCCGGCGGGCGAGAAGCCCATGCCGGCCCGGTCGTAGGCGCACGAGCGCCAGCCGGCCTTGCCGAGGGCCTCCTGCACCGCGCCCCAGTCGGCCGAGAAACCGAAGGCCCCGGCTTCGAGCCACACCACGGGGCGCTGGCTGGCCGGTCCCTCGCAGACCAGGCGCAGGGCGCGGCCCTCGCCGATCTCGACCATTCGACCGCGCGACAACGGCTGGTGAACCGCCGCCATCACGCCGCCCACCGCGACGAAGCTGACGAAGACAAGGGTGACAGCGGCAAGGGCGCGTCCGGCTATGTGCAACATGAGCCCACTCTAGCCGAGCATCCATGTCCGTCGAGTGACGGAACGCGTCCTAGCCGTCGATGACGTTGATCCGCACGCGGACGCGGCCGCCCTTGACCCGAGTGACCTGGCCTTCGGCATCCCGGGCCTTCACGCCGTCGGGCCAGCGCGAGACCTGGGCCAGGCGGACCTTGGAACCCACCTTGGCGGCGGCCTTCAGCGGCAGGTCGTCCGCCTCGGCGAAGCTCTTCCCCATGAACAGCACGGGGTTCAGCGGCAGGCCGCCCTTGTTGCGCAATTCGAAATGCAGGTGCGAGCCGGTGGAGCGGCCGCTGTCGCCGACATAGGCCACGGTCGCCCCGCGCCTGACGAAGGTCCCGCTCTTCAGCCCCGCGTCGCGCCCCAGGTGGGCGTAGAAAGTGCGAAAGCCGTCCTTGTGGGCCACCTCGACGAACCGGCCGTAGGTGGACGACGTCCCGCTACGCACGACGACCCCGTCGGTGGCCACGTGAACCGGCGCGCCGGCGGGCGCGGCGATGTCGACGCCCTCGTGCAGGCGGCCATTCTCCTCCCACGGCATCTGGCGCAGGCCGAACGGAGAATTGACCACCCGGCCTGGCAGGGGCGCGTCGAACACGAAGGCCGGCGGCGGGGGCGGCGGGGGAACCGGCTTGGCGGCCGCGACAGTCGCCGTGGCGACGACAGGACGTTCGATTCCCCGGTTCATCGCGCCGACGGCCGTGACCGCGTTGACCACGCCCCACACGACCACGGCCCCGGCCACGCCGGCGAACGCCAGGCGCGCATAGGGGCTGGTCGCGACTGTCAGGACACGTGAGGCCAAGGGTTCCTCTTCCAGGATCGGCCGCAGGAACGCGCGGCGGAGGCGCGCCTCCATTCCATGGCGCACCTTTAGGGATAATGAAGGCGGCGTCTATGCCTCAGGCTTGAGGCGAAAAGGCGGCGCAGCTTCACTACTGGCAGGAGACGATATGCTCCGAAGCCAGACAATTGGCCGCAACATTACGGAACATTTAGAACATTACTTTTAGTACACTTCTTTAATTACACGTCATGAATGAGACGTAACGAGTATTCGCGAGAATTGGGGAGTACACCTTTGGACATGGGGCGCAGGGAAGCGCCGAACCGAAGGGACGAAGACAATGCGCAAGTTCATCACCAGCCTGACCACCGTGGCCACCCTGACCCTGGCCGCCGTGCCCGCCCTGGGCGTGCTGCAAGCCGCTCACGCCGCCGAACCCACCACCGCCACGGTCTCGCTGCTGGGCCTGGACCTGTCCAAGCCCGCCCAAGCCGCCGAATTCTCGGCCCGCGTGGACGCCGCCGCCCAGGACGTCTGCGGCGCGATGGCCCGCAACAACGCCGGCGGCGACTTCACGATGGCCGGCTGCAAGGTCGCGATCCGCCAACAAGCCTCCGCCCAGCTGACCAAGCAGCAACGCCAGGGCCTGCAGATGGCCGCCCGCGCCACCTCGGTCTCGGTCGCCGCCCGCTGATCGAGACGAGCATGGCCGGACAAAGCAAAAGGCCCCGGAGGGAAACCTCCGGGGCCTTCGCCTTTTCGGAACGGGTGAAGCCGGCTCAGAGCCCCTTCACGATCCCCTCGACCATCTTCTTGGCGTCGCCGAACAGCATCATGGTGTTGTCGCGGAAGAAGAGCTCGTTCTCGACCCCGGCATAGCCCGAGGACATGCCGCGTTTGACGAACAGCACCGTGCGCGCCTTTTCGACGTCCAGGATCGGCATGCCGAAGATCGGGCTCTGCGGGTCGGTCTTGGCGGCCGGGTTGGTGACGTCGTTGGCGCCGATCACGAAGGCCACGTCGGCGGTCGAGAACTCGCTGTTGATGTCCTCCAGCTCGAAGACCTCGTCATAGGGCACGTTCGCCTCGGCGAGGAGAACGTTCATGTGGCCCGGCATGCGGCCGGCCACGGGGTGGATGGCGTACTTCACCTCCACGCCCTCTTCCTTCAGCTTGTCGGCCATTTCGCGCAGGGCGTGCTGGGCCTGGCTGACAGCCATGCCGTAGCCCGGGACGATGATGACCTTGCTGGCGTTCTTCATGATGAAGGCCGCGTCGTCGGCGCTGCCCTGCTTGACGGGACGGGTCTCGACCTTGCCGCCCGCGCCGGCCGCCGCGGCGTCTGCGCCGAAACCGCCCAGGATCACCGAGACGAACGAGCGGTTCATGCCCTTGCACATGATGTAGGACAGGATCGCGCCCGACGAACCGACCAGGGCGCCGGTGATGATCAGGGTGGTGTTCTCCAGCGTGAAGCCCAGGGCCGCCGCCGCCCAGCCGGAATAGCTGTTCAGCATCGACACCACGACGGGCATGTCGGCGCCGCCGATCGGGATGATCAGGGTCACGCCGATCAGCAGGGAGAGGGCGAAGATGCCCCAGAAGGCCCAGATGGCGTGGCCGCCGCTGGCCACCAGCACCACCACCAGGGCCACGATGGCCAGGGCGATGACGATGTTCAGCAGGTGGCGGGCCGGCAGCAGGATCGGCGCGCCGCCCATGTTGCCGTTCAGCTTGGCGAAGGCGATGACCGAACCGGTGAAGGTGATCGCGCCGATGGCCAGGCCCAGCGACAGCTCGATCAGGCTGTTGAGGTGGATGTGCCCCTCGGCGTTGACGATGCCGTAGGCGGCGGGCGTGTAGATGGCGGCCACGGCCACCAGGCAGGCGGCCATGCCGACCAGCGAGTGGAAGGCGGCGACCAACTGCGGCATCGAGGTCATCGGCACCTTGCGGGCGATGAAGGCCCCCACCCCGCCGCCGACGGCCACGCCGCCGATGATCAGGCCGATGGTCACGGGATCCAGCGCGCCCTGGCTCCATAGCGTGGCCAGGGTGGTCAGCACGGCGATGCCCATGCCGACCATGCCGTAGGTGTTGCCCTTGCGGCTGGTCTCGGGGCTGGAAAGCCCGCGCAGCGCGAGGATGAAGAGCACCCCTGAGACGAGGTACAGGATGGCGGCGAGATTGGCGTTCATTGTCTTTTCTCCCCCAATCGCCGCTTACTTCGACTTCTTCTTGTACATCGCCAGCATCCGCTGAGTGACAAGGAAGCCGCCGAAGATGTTGACCGCCGCGAAGCCGGCGGCGATCGCGCCGGCGCCCTTGGAGATCCAGGTCGAGGCGGCCACCTGGCCGCCGGCCAGGTCGGCATGGGCGCCGTGCGCGGCGGCGGCCAGCAGGGCGCCGACGATGATCACCGACGAGATGGCGTTGGTCACGGCCATCAGCGGCGTGTGCAGGGCGGGCGTGACGCTCCACACCACGTAGTAGCCCACGAAGATGGCGAGCACGAAGATCGCCAGACGGAACACTGTGGGGTCGACGGCTTCCATGGGAGCCTCCCTTCTCTTGATGTCGGTTAGGCGGTCTTCAGGTTCGGGTGCACGATCGCGCCGCCCTGGGTGACCAGGGCCGCCTTGAGGATCTCGTCCTCGAAGTCGGGGGCGAACGCGCCCTCCTTGTTCAGGAACAGGCCCGACAGGGCGAAGAGGTTGCGGGCGTAGAGCGCGCTGGCGTCGGCGGCGATGCGGCCGGGCAGGTTCGAATGGCCCAGGATCTTGGCCCCGTTTGCCGTGACCACGGTCTCGTTCAGCTTGGCGCCTTCGACATTGCCGCCCTGCTCGATGGCGAGGTCCACCAGGATCGAGCCGGGTTTCATCGACGCCACCTGGGCGGCGCTGACCAGCTTGGGCGCCGGACGGCCCGGGATCAGGGCCGTGGTGATGACGATGTCCTGCTTGGCGATGTGCGAGGACACCAGCTCGGCCTGCTTGGCCTGGTATTCCTTGGACATCTCCTTGGCGTAGCCGCCTGCGGTCTGGGCGTTCTTGAACTCCTCGTCCTCGACGGCCAGGAACTTGGCGCCCAGCGACTCGACCTGCTCCTTGGTGGCCGGACGCACATCGGTGGCGGTGACCACCGCGCCCAGGCGGCGGGCGGTGGCGATGGCCTGCAGGCCGGCCACGCCCACGCCCATGATGAACACCTTGGCCGCGGCGACGGTGCCGGCGGCGGTCATCATCATCGGCAGGGCCTTGCCGTAGGCCTCGGCGCCCTCGATCACGGCGCGGTAGCCGGCGAGGTTGGCCTGCGAGGACAACATGTCCATCACCTGGGCCCGCGTGATGCGCGGGATGAACTCCATGGCGATGGCGCTGGCGCCGGCCTTGGCCAGGGCGTCCAGGGTTTCCTTGTCTTGATAGGGATTGAGCGCGGCCGCGACGATCGCGCCCTTCTTCAGGGCGGCGATCTCGGTGGCTTCCGGCGCGCGGACCTTGAACAGGACGTCGGCGTCCTTCAGGGCGTCCTTCGCCGTCTTGGCCAGCTTGGCGCCGGCCGCCTCGTAGTCGGCGTCGGGATAGGACGCCGCGGTCCCCGCCCCGGCCTCGACCACCACCGTGAAGCCGGCGGCGGCCAGTTTCTTCACGGTCTCGGGCGTGGCCGCGACCCGCGTCTCACCCGCGCGGGTCTCTTTCGTGACGGCGATGACGGCCATCGGCATACCCCTCCCCAAAGCGCTGTTCGCTGCTATCAGCTTGAGCGCCTCTCTAGGGGATATTCTTGCCCGATGTCGAGCGTTACGCTCACGTCAGGCGAAAAAATATGCCGATGTCTACCGGTGTCAGTGAGCTTCGGCGGGCTTTTCGCGCAGGAACACGACGCCCAGGACCGCCAGCACGACGCCGGGGATCAGGCCGCCGATGAAGCCGGCCGAAGTGCAGAACCACAGGGTGATGGTCAGCAGCAGGACGGCCAGGGCGAGCGAGCCCCACTTGGTGAACTGGCCGAAGCCTTCGAAGGTCGCGGTCTGTTCCGAGATGTCCATTTCACCGCGTTGGTAGTCGCCGGCCATGTGTCTGCTGTCCTGAATGAAGGGAAAATACGTCCCGCCGATACAACGAGCGCCGCCCGGGCTCAAGCCGCAGGGTTGTCGCGGTCGGCCCAGGCCTCGGCGAGGAAGCGTGCGCGCACGGCCTGGGCGGCCTCTTCGACGGTGATGTCGGCGATCCGTCCCGCCCCTCCGTCCAGACGGCTGAGCCAGCGCGAATAGGCCGGCACCGGACTGGTGCCCATCAGACCCACGGCCGGACGCCCCACGGCGGCGGCCACGTTGAGCGGGCCGGAATCATTGCCCAGGAAGCCGGCCGACAGGGCGATCAGGGCCGCGCCCTGGTCGAGCGGCAGATCGCACGCCAGCACGTCGCGGCCGTCTTCGAACGCCGCGCCGGCCTGCGCCATGAGGCGGGGCGCGTCGTTGGGACCGCCCAGCCAGAAGACGGTGGGGAACAGATCGGCCAGCGCGCGGGAGACCGCGGCGAAGCGCTCGGCGGGCCAGGTGCGGGCGGGCTCGCTGGCGCCAACGCCCAGCACCAGCCAGGGGCCAGGGCGATCACCGAACCGCGCCCTCACGGCCGCCAGGGCCTGCGGGTCCACCAGCAGGTTCGGCTCGCGGCTGTCGACCTTCAGCCCGTGCAGGGCTTCGAAGGCGGCCAGCTTATCCAGGCGATGGCTCGGACGCATGGCCTTGGGCAGGAACGGACCCTGCAGCCACCGCTCCTGGCTCTTGTGGCCCAGGCCGAAGCCGAACCGCTGGGGCACCCCGGCCAGCCAGGCCGCCTGGGCCGGACGGCCGATCTTCTCCAGGATCCACACCGCGCGCGGCTTCACTTCCCGGCAGATCCGCCAGAAGTCGATGACCTCGTGCACGCCTTTCAGCGGGCCCGTGAAATGGCGGGCATAGATGACGCCGCCGATCGTCGGCTCCACGGCCAGCACCTCGCCCGCGCGGCTGGACGGACGGGCGGCCAACACCACCCGCCCCTCGGGCGTCTCGGCCGCGATGGCCCGGAACGTGGGCAGATGCCACATCAGGTCGCCGATGCCCCGGTCGGGGGCGTAGACCAGCACGGGGCCGGCTTGGGTGTTCACGCTCACGGAGGATCGGGCTCCCGACAAAGGCCGCCATCGGCTTAGCGGGCGGCGGGCCCCTTGTCATCCGCGCCCTTGTCATCCGTCTTCTCACCGAAGCGGACCACGTCGCCGTCCAACGGCGTGCGGCCGCGGCGCGCTCCCGACCTCTGCGCGCCCAGGGTCACGGGGGCGGCGACGTCGAAGGTGCTCTCGACGCTTCCCACGCCCAGCACGGTGAAGGCGTCGATCGTGAAGGGCAGCCCCTCGGACTGCTCGAACGTCGGCCGGTCACTGACCTGGAAATGCAGGTGCGGCGCGCCGGCCGCCCCGGTCTGGCCCAGACGGCCGATCACCTCGCCGCGCCGCACGCGCTGGCCGATCTTCACGTTCATCCCGTCGGCGCTCAAGTGGGCGTAGTGGGCGAAGACGCCGGGCGCGATCTCCAGGACCACGAAGTTGCCGTACAGCGTGCGGGCCGTCAGGTCGTCCGGCGTGGCCAGGGGCTTGAGGGGCGCGCCGTCGGGCAGGTCGCCCCGCGCGTCGCGCACCACCCCGTCGGCCACCGCCAGAACCTCGGCGCCGAAGCCGATCCAGTCGGCGTCGGTGGTGGCCGCCAGCGAGTCGTGGGGGCCGCGCAGCGAGTGGTTGGCCTCGTCCAGCCCGAACCAGTCGATCGCGTAGCGCTGCGGGATGGTCACCGCGCCGCCCACGGCGACCAGGCTGCCCCAATGGTGCGAATGCGGATTGCCCGGCCCGTCGACCGCCAGCCAGCGGCCGCCTCGCAGGGGCGGCCCCAGGGCGACCGGCGACCGGCCGGACACCTCGACCCGCACGTCGTCGGCCCGCTGCACGCCGCCGTCGGCGGTCTCGAACGTAAGCTGATGGCGCAAGGCCTTGGGCGTCGCCGCGCCCTCCGGCAGGGTAAGCCAGAGGTGGAACACCCTGCGCCGCCCCGCCTCGATGGTCACGCCCTGGGGATCGGCCTTCTCCGGCGGATGGGCCAGCAGGTCGGCCAGGGCCGCTCCCTCGAGGGTCAAAAGGGGTTTTTCCGCCCGGTCGGCGAACACCGAAAGCGTCCGCAGGGTCACGGGTCCGTCGTTGAAGCTGGTGACGTGCAGCTCATAGGCCAGGTGAGCCCGACCGTCGCTGCCTGGCGCGACGCTGGGCGTCCAGGGCGCGCGCGCCTCGATCTGGGCCTGGTGAATCTCGGCCGCCCAAGCGGGCGCCGCCAAGCCCAGGCTCGCGGCGAGAATCAACGCCAGTGCTCGCATGCTCACGCCCCCGCCACGTCTCGACGAAGCTGGCCGAATGTCCGGCGGGCGGTCAAGGTCAGACCAAGCGCACCACCGCGCCTTCCATCGCATAGCGGGCGTAGAGGAAGTCATGGACGCGCACCACCTGGCCGCCCTCGAAGTCGAGCACGACGAAATAGGCCGGGGCGTCCATAGACACCGCGCGTTCGTAGACCAGCATGGCGGGACGCCCTTCCACCGTGGCGGCGGCGTAGGCCCAGCGGGCGCGGGCGGCGTCGTAGGCGCCGTAGTATTGGCCGACCTCGCTCTTGCCCCGCCTGTGCAGGGTGGCCACCAGGTCCAGCCGCACGTCGTCGGCCAGCATGGCCCGCACGGCGTCGAAATCACCGGCCCTGAAGCCCTCGACATAGGCGGTCAGGCGCTCGCGCAGGGGCTCGGACAAGGCCGGCGGCCCCGCGTCCTCGGCCTCCGCGGCCAGTTCGCGCAGGCGGGCCCGACCGCGTTGCAGCGCCGACTTCACGGCCGGCTCGCTGGCCTCAGTGATGGTCGCGATCTCGCCCAGCGAATGGCCCAGCACATCCTTCAGGATGACCGAGCCGCGCTGCAGGGCGGGCAAGCGCAGGAAGGTTCGCAGACCGGCGGCGGCGATGTCGGGGTCGGGCATGACGGGGGCGGCGACCATGGCCAGCTCCTCCTCGGTTCCCATCTGGCCCGCCCGCTTGCGGCGGCGCAGGAAGTCCAGGGCGCAGTTGTGGGCGATGCGGAACAGCCAGCCTTCGGGATTGTCGAGCGCGCCGGCGGCCTCACGCCCCGCGACCGCCTTGAGCAGCGCCTCCTGGACCACGTCCTCGCCGTCGATCGTGGAGCCGGTCATCCGTGCGCAGTAGCGGTGCAGCGCCGGACGCAGGGTCTTCAGCATCGTTTCGAAGTCACGCGGATGATCGGTCATGCGGGTCCAATGGATCAAGCGGGGCGCCACGCCACGTCTCGTAACGCGGTTCGCCCGGAAGATCAGCGCCTTCAGGCCTGGCGGGCATAGGCGATGGCGCCGGCGCTGGAGTCGAAGGCGGCCAGGGCGGCGATGCGGGGGAAGTAGGCCTGCATGCGCGGATCGGCCTGCATGGCGGCCACGGCGGCCAGGTCGCGCCATTGCGAGACGATGACCACCCGTGCGCCGTCCTGGGCGGCGACCAGGCTGGTCGAACGCCAGCCGTCCAGGGTGGCGATCACGGTGTCGATGTTCTGGCGCAGCAGTTCCAGCAAGGCGGCCTGGTCGGCAGGCTTGCAGGTCAGCACGTTGACGAGGGTCGTCGCGGCGGGGTCGAGGGCGATGGCGGTCATGGCGGCGTCTCCGGGCGAGCGCCGGAATTGGCCTCGCTATTCCTGGAGACGATCGGCCGCCCCGAAACGGATCGGCCCGGCGAATTTTTTATCGCCCGGCCCGCCTCAGCGGCCGCCCAGCGCCCACTGCCGGTAAGCTTTCAGGTCCTCGACCATGGCGTCGGGCGAACCGGGCCAGCCCTTGGGCAGGGCGCCGTCGGCCCCGAAGCTCCGCGCCATTCGGCCCAGCGCCGTCTGGTTGCGGGCGGCGGGCACGAGATTGTAGCCGATCATCTTGCCGCCCTTGGGCAGGCGGTAGACGAAGAAGGTCTCGACATCGCGCCAGAGCACCGTCTTGGGCGACCGGATGAAGCCGCCGCGCACCGTGAACCCCTGAATGTCCAGCTCCAAGGTCTGGGGACGCACCAGCATCACGATGAAACAGGCCGCGCACAGCGCGAAGAAGCCCAGGGCCAGCCAGCCCTTCAGGCCGGTCGCCGGGTCCTGGACCATCAGGACGCCGATGGCGACGAAGGCCAGGCTGCCCGCCAGGTAGAGGCAGGCCTTCACGCGGGAAGCCTGGATCGTGCGCGGCCCCACGCGCTGCTGCACGCCGATATCCACCGGTTTCGCCATAGCCGCCCCCTTGCCGATGCACGGCCAGACTAGCCAAGCTTGCGGCGACGTCAAAGGCTCAGCGGCGGCTGGCTACTCCCAGTCCGCCAGCAGCCCCCGCAGTCCGGCTACGAAGGCCAGGGGCTGGTCGATCATCACGTGGTGGTCCGCGTCGGGAATAGGCAGACGTTGGGTCGAGGCCGGCAGCTCGCCCAGCATGTAGTCCATCACGTCCTGCCCCATCAGGGCTGAGCGCGCGCCCCACATCAGGGCCGAGGGACAGCCGATGCGCGACAGCATCTCGCCTAGCGGCGGCATGGTGAAGCGCTGCCAGATGGCCGGATCGAATTTCCAGGTCCAGCCGCCCTCGACCTGCATGAGCGAGCCGCGCGCGATGTGGTCGGCGACGTAGAGGTTCTCGCACCCCTGCGGCGGCGCCAGGCGAAAGCGCGCCAAGGCTTCCTCCAGGGAGGGATAGACGCGGTTGGGTCCGGTGCGGGGCGGCGGGCCGCTCCACGGCCTGGTCGGCGGCCGCACCGAACTGTCGACCATGATCGCCCCGCGCAGCCGCCCGGGGTGATGCGCGGCGCAGTAGAGGGTGGGAAAGCCCCCGAACGAATGGCCCACCAGGATCGGCTTGACCCCGCCGGCTTCCAGTTGGGCGGCCTCGACCGCGGCGAACACCTCGGCCGCGAACAGTTCGGCCGAATAGGCCGGCCGCCAGTCCGAGCCGCCCATGCCCGACCACGAGATGGCCGCGCAGCGCCAATCATCCGCGAAGAAGGGAGCGATGAAGCTCCACCAGTCGGCGTGGGCGCCGTTGCCGTGCAGGAACAGCAGGCCGGGCTTGCCGACCTCGCCCCAGGTCAGGAGCTCGATCTCCGCGCCCTCCACCGGGATGCGGGAGCGCTCTGGCTGGACGGCCACGGCGGCGTCGAACCAGGCCGGGGCCGGCGGCTTCTCGCCATGGAAGCGCGCCAGCAGCGAAACGGTCGCGGGACGGTCGTCGGCCATGCTCAGGCCTTTTCCCGAAAGGCGATCTCGCCGGGGCGCGGAGCCCTGGGCGACAGGGCCTTGAAGACGCCGGTGCCGGTCATCAGGGTGCGTGAACCGGCCCAAATGCGGCCCCGCACGGTGAAGACCAGATCCTGTTCCGACAGCAGTTCGCCCCGCCCCTCGACAAAGTCGCCCAGCTGGGCGCCCGACAGGAAGTCGCAGTTCAGCCGCACGGTCACCCAGCTGTACGACTTCTGCAGCGAGATGATCCGTCCCCAGGCCATGTCGGCGAAACTCATCAGCATGCCGCCGTGGCAGTTGCCGAGACCGTTGGTGTGGTGCTCCTCGACCCGGAAGCCGAGCGTAGCCTCGCCCGGCCCCTGCCGCTGCTCGTACAACGGTCCGATCTGCCGGCCGAAACCTCGCGACCAGTTCAGCTGGCTGTAGCCGTCGGGGATCGGGGCGGTCTGCGCGTCGGTCAGGTCATCGGACATGGCCAAAGTCTAACAAGCGTTTGACCGGTGGCAAGGGCGACGCTGGGGAAGCCGCCGCCCCCCTCCTTCAGGCGCTCAGACGCACCCCCGACCAGCGGTCCACCGCGCCGATCAGCTCGACGGCCGAGATCGGCTTGCCGATATGGCCGTTCATGCCCGCGTGCGCCGTGGCGTCTATGTGCTCGGGCAGGACGTCGGCGCTGAGCGCGATGATCGGCGTATCGCGGTTGTCGGCCGTCAGCTCACGGATGGCGCGGGCCGAGGCGAAGCCGTCGATGCCGGGCATCTGCAGGTCCATCAGGATCAGGTCGAAAGCCTGGTCGGACGCCAGGCGCAGGGCCTCCACCCCGCTGCGGGCGTCCACCACCTCATGCCCCACCGCCTGCAACATGGCCCTGACCAGTTCGCGGTTCACATCCAGGTCGTCGACCACCAGGATCCGCGCCGACGCGCCGGGAACAAGGCCCAGGCGCGCGCCGGGATCGGCGGCCGGCGTCAGTTCGGCCCGGGGCGCGACGATCTCGAAACGGAAAACCGAGCCGCCGCCTTCGGCCGGGGTCATCGCGATGTCGCCGCCCATCAGTTCGACCAGCCCCTTGCAGATCGACAGGCCCAGGCCCGTGCCGCCGTAGCGGCGGTTGATCGATCCGTCGACCTGGGAAAAGCGCTGGAACAGCCGCTCGCGCTTGTCGGCGGGCACGCCGCAGCCGGTGTCGGACACCGCCACGGTCAACAGACCCGGGGCGCGGTGGGCGACGCTGACGCGCACTTCGCCCGCGTCGGTGAACTTGATGGCGTTGCTGACCAGGTTGACGACCACCTGGCGCAGGCGGTCGGCGTCGGCCTCGACGGCGGCTGGGGTGCCGGGCGCGACGTCCAGCGACAGCACCAGCCCCTTTTCGCGCGCCTGCTCGGCGAACATGGCGGCCAGATCGTCGAACAGGGGCTCCAGGGCGAACGGGCGCGGGTCCAGGGCCACGTGGCCGGCCTCGAGCTTGGAGAAGTCGAGGATGTCGTTGACCACGGCCAGCAGGGTATGGCCCGCGGCGTTGACACGGCGGACATAGGCGCCCGCCTGGGGCGGCAATCCGTCCAGCTCGCCCAGCAGGTTCGAGAAGCCGTTGATCGCCGTCAGCGGCGTGCGGATTTCGTGGCTCATATTGGCCAGGAACTCGGCCTTCGCCTCGGCCGCGGCCTCGGCGCGCAGCTTGGCGTCCAGCAGGGCCTCCTCGCGGGCGCGGGCCTCCGTCACGTCCATGACCGCACCGAACACCGTGGCCACTCGCCCGTCAGGACCCAGTTCGGCGCCGCCATGGCAGATCACATGGCGCACCGAGCCGTCGGCGCGGGTCAGGCGGCCAGCCAGTTCGAACGGGCGTCCATCGACGGCCGTGGCGCGCAGGCGCGCGGCCAGGGCGTCGCGCTCGCCGACCTCGTAATAGGCCATCTGCTCGTCCAGGCTGGGCATGGGCCCGGCCGGATCCAGGCCATAGATGCGATAGACGCCTTCCGACCAGGTGGTGACGCCGGCGGCCACGTCCACGCGCCAGTGACCGACCCCGGCCATGGTCTCGGCCATCAGGGCGATGCGGTGAGCCTCGCGGATCTTGCGGGCGTCGGCCTCGGCGCGGGTGGAGGCTTCCGCCAGTTCCTCGCGGGCGCGGATCAGGTCGGCCTGCACCGAGCGGAAGGCGCGGAACACCAGGTACGTCGTGGCCAGAACCGTGACGATCCGCCAGGGCTGTTCGCGGTGGACCAGCAACAGGCTGGCCAGGGTCTGGATCGCCGCCATCGACAGCAGCATGGGCGTGAGGTTTGTGAACAGACGTCGAGGCTTGGCGTAATCGCTGGCCAGGATCTCGAACATCACCACGCCGTACAGCGTCACCCCGAAGGTCTGGGCCGCCCCGGTCTCGGCGAAGGTGATGTAGAAGCCGGCCACGGCGTAGCCGGCGCTCTGCAGCCACGCGAACAGGTTTCGGCCGGCGATCTGGCGGTCGGCGCGCAGCACGTCGCGATGCTCGGCGAAGGCCAGCAGCGCCATGATCGCCATCCAGGCGCACGGCAACGGCCAGAAGACGTAGGGCATGGTGGCGGCGAAGACGACGCCCGAAAACACCAGGCGGGCGGCCACGCCGCGCGGGCGCCGAGCCGAGACCAGCAGCACGTCGCGGGTAGTGCGAAGCGCGCGACGCCAAGCGGAAACCGCCTCTTCGTCCCTCGAAATCGCCGTCGCCATCACCCGCCCCTGCTTTCGTCCCGGCTCCATTAACGCGCCAAGCCTTGAACGAAAGATTGAGCGGCGTTCGCCGAACCCGTTCCGGGTTACTGGCGAGCGGGCCTCAGGCCAGGCCCGCCGCGCTGAGCACCGCCGCCTGTCGCCTGGCCAGCCCGTCCTCCGAGAAGCCCTCCAGCGAGCGCTCGAACAGGGCCCGCCAGTTGTGGCGCGCGTCCAGATGCAGGAAGGCCGCGCCCAGGCCGATCGCGGCGCGGTCCATGAACACGAACTCCCGCGGGATGACGACCGGCCCCTTCTCTTTGAGGGCCTGCCGCACCTTGAAAGCCTCCCTGCGTCCGTACTCGCCGGGCGGGGTGTCATCAGCCACGGTGCGCACGCGATCGTCCAGCAGCGGGCCGTAGATGAAGCGCGCCCAGACGTTCAGCACGTCCACCAGGTCGTCCGTCAGGTTGGCGAAGCCCCAGCTGCGATACGCCTCGACCTGCTCGGCGCGGTCGTCGTTCAGCAGGGCGCGGTAGAGGCGCACCACCCCGGCCACGAAACGCGGTGGGAAGATGCGAATGCAGCCGAAGTCCAGGAGGTTCAGGTGCGCGGCTTCGCCTGCGGGGCCGCCGAAGGTGTAGTTGCCCAGGTGCGGATCGCCGTGGATGATCCCCAGGTGGGTCATCGGGCTCCACCAGGCCTCGAACAGCAGGGCGGCGATGCGGTCGCGGGTCTCCTGCGGGGCGTCCTTGAACGCCATCAGCCCCCGCCCCTCCAGCCAGGTCATGCTCAGCAGGCGCCGGGTCGACAGCGACGGCAGAGGCTCGGGCGTGCGGATGTCGTCGCGACCCGAGAAGAAGCCGCCATAGACGGCCATCATCCGGGCCTCGCGCTCGTAGTCCAGCTCCTCGCGCAGGCGATCGCCCACCTCCACGATCATCTCGCTGGGGTCGATCGAACCGTCCATGCGCTTGAAGAGGCCGATCAGGGCGCGCAGCTGGCCAAGGTCGCTCTCGACCGCGCTCTGCATGTCCGGATATTGCAGCTTCACCGCCAGGGGGCGGCCGTCGGGGGCCACGGCGCGGTGCACCTGGCCCAGCGAGGCGGCGGCGGCGGCCTCGTGCTCGAAGCTCTGGAAGCGTCCGGCCCAGTCCGGCCCCAGCTCGGCGGCCATGCGGCGGCGCACGAACGGCCAGCCCATGGCCGGGGCGTTGGTCTGAAGCTCCGACAGCTCCTTGGCGAACTCGGGCGGCAGCAGGTCGGGCACGGTGGCGAACATCTGGGCCGCCTTCATCAGCGGCCCCTTCAGCCCGCCCAGCGCCGCCTTCAGCGCCTTGGCGTTGCGGGCGTTGGCGTCCTCGCCGGCGAAGACGCGGTTGGCGCCGTAGCTGACGGCCGCGCCGGAAAGACCCGCCCCCACCTTGGCGAAGCGGGAGAGACGGCCGGACAGGCGGTCGCGTTCGGGGTCTTTTGAATCAGGCACGAAAACCCCCTCTGTCGGCGCCGCCGACATCTCCCCCAAAGGGGAAGGATCTTAGCGCCCATATGCTCCCCCTCTGGGGGAGCTGCCGCGGAGCGACTGAGGGGGTCACACCAACGCCTCGAACTCGTCGACCAGCCGTTCCAGCTGGGCGCAGCCCGCGGCCCAGAACGCCTTCTCGCGCGGGTTCAGGCCGAAGGGCGCGAGGGCTTCGACATAGGTGCGCGTGCCGCCCGCCGCGAGGAGGTCCTCGTACAGCGACGCGAACGCTTCGGGGTCCTCGCGACGCTTCTCCATCAGGCCGCGCACCAGCAGGTCGCCGAACGCGTAGGCGTAGACGTAGAACGGCGCGTGCACGAAGTGGCTGACATAGGCCCAGTAGTGCTCGTAACCCTCGTTCAGCACCACGGCCGGACCCAGGCTCTCGCCCATCACGTCCAGCCACAGGGCGCCGATCTGCTCGGGCGACAGCTCGCCGTCCTTGCGGGCCTCGTGGAAGCGGCGCTCGAAGCGGTGGAAGGCGATCTGGCGCACCACCGTGTTGAGTCCGTCCTCGATCTTGCCCGCCAGCAGGCCCAGGCGGTCCTTGGGCGAGGCCTCGGCCAGCAGGCGGTCGAAGACCAGGCCCTCGCCGAAGATCGAAGCCGTCTCGGCCAGGGTCAGGGGCGTGTCGGCCAGCAGGGTGCCCAGCGGCGCGCACAGGGTCTGGTGCACGGCGTGGCCCAGTTCGTGGGCCAGGGTCAGCACGTCGCGCCGCTCGCCCATGTAGTTCATGAAGACGTAGGGGTGGCGGTCGGCCGTCACCGGATGGGAATAGGCTCCCGACTGCTTGCCCGCGCGCGGCCGCGCGTCGATCCACGGCTTGTCGAAGAACACCTGGGCGGTGTCGGCGAACTTGGGCGCTAGGGCCTGGAAGCTCTCCAGCACCACGTCCTTGGCCTGGTTCCAGTCGTAGGTGCGCGGAGCGGCGGCGGTCAGGGGCGCGTTGCGGTCCCAGTAGTCCAGGGCCGGGCGGCCCATGACCTTGGCCTTCAGCGCGTAGTAGCGGTGCGACAGCCGCGGATAGGCCTCGACCACCGCCTGCTCCAGGGCGTCCACGGCGTCGGCGTCGACCTCGTTGGCCAGGTGCCGCGACTGGGCCGGGTCGGCGTAGCGCCGCCAGCGGTCCTCCACCTGCTTCTCGAAGGCCAGGGTGTTCATCACCAGGCCTTGGGTCGAGGCGCGCTCGGACAGGGCCTGGGCCAGGCCGTCGGCGGCGGCCTTGCGGCGTTTGACGTCGGGATCCGACAGCCGGTTCAGCGCCTCGGGCAGGGTCAGGTTCTCCTTGCCCACCGGCGCGACCAGCCGGGCCAGGGTCTCGTCGTACAGCCGCACCCAGTTGGCCACCGCCGGACCGCGATCGACGATATAGCGTTCCAGCTCGGCCGACAGCTCGTGCGGACGCGACAGGCGCAGGCGGCGCAGCCAAGGACGCCAGCGCTGGGCGGCGGGATGGGCCGCCAGGGCCGCCTCCAGCTCGGCGTCCTCCAACTGGTTCAGCTCCAGCGAGAAGAACAGGCTGTCGGCGGCGATGGCCGACGAACGGGCCCGCAGGTCGGCCTCGAACTTGGCCCAGGCCGGGTCGTCGCGCGCGGTGGAGGCGGCCAGGCCCGCATAGGCGCCTACGCCCCACAGGCCGTTGGTGGCTTTCTCGTAGAGGCGGATCCCCCGATCCAGCAGCACGCCCAGCCGCTCGGGCTCGGCCCGCGCCTGCAGGAACAGCCCCTCCAGCCCGGCCAGTTCGTCGTTGGCGGCCTTGGCGGCGGCCAGGTCGATCTCGATCCTGGGATCGTCGCGCCCCTCGTAGAGATCGGCGAGGCTCCACTCGGGGAGGGTTTCGGTCTTGAAGGGCGCGTTCATGGTCCCCGATATGGCCCCGGCGGGGGACGGGCGCAATCGTGGCCGCGTCCCGCCGGGCCCTTCCTGGCCAAGGCCTGGCTTAGGTTCGCCTTCACACCTCGCCTCTAGCGTGCATCGCCATGGAACCGGAAAAGAAGCTCGCGCGCGACCTGACGATCCTGGGCGTGGTGATCCTCGCCGCCATGCCCTTCGTCTTTTCGGAGCTGGGGTTCAGGCAGCGCTGGATCGTGGAAAGCCGCGACGGCGTCGCCGCCAGGGCCGACGAAGTCAGCTTCCGCCACAAGCGGCGGCGAGGCGACCGCGTGGCGCTCCACACCGCCTGCGGCGTCTATAACGGCCGGTATTCCCACCTGGCCGGCCGCGTCACGATCAGCGACCTGTCGCGCCCGCCGCCCTGGTGCGGCGACGACGCCGCGCTCATCGCCGACCTGAACGCGGCCCGGCGCTACCGCTTCGTGGACGGCAAGCTTCGGCTGGAGACTGATCAAGGGCATGTGCTGCTGCTGCGTCGCGCCGCCTGACCTGGTTCAGACGCTGGCGGCGGTGCGCCGCTGCCTGCTGGCCCATGGCCGCCTGCTGCTCCCCTCGCCCCCTGGCGCGGCGCTGGTGTTCCGCGGCGGGCCTCTGAGAGCGCCTCGCATTACGGCGAATTAAAATGCGCGACGGGATCGGAGGACTTACTTTTCCGTCGTCGGCATTTGGGAGACGTCGGCGAGGGGACATGATGACCAGGACCGCAATCGCGCTCGCCGCCTGCCTGACGATGATCGCCGCTCCCCAGGCCATGGCCGAGGAAAAGCCCATGGGCTGGTTCGCCACCACCATGCGCAGCTTCGTGGCCTTCCACGCCTGCACCACCCAGTTCAAGCGGCAGTTCATCATCGACCCCAAGGCCGACATGGACATCAGCCACATCAACGCCGACGAGCCCAAGTCCGACGGCGTCTGGCACGTGCGCTTCGAAGCCACCGCCACCGACAAGGACACCGGCCGCCGCCGCCACTTCGCGGGCGTCTGCCACTACGGCCGCGAAGGCGAGACCCGCATCGAGGCCCGCATGACGGGGCAGGACTTCGGAAAGCAGGTGAAGGTCAACGCCCCGGTACGGCGCGTCGGCTGACCCGGCTTTCCTAAGACCGGTTAAGGGTGTGCGTTAACGCCTGACTCAGGTCTCCGAAACCCGGTCTTTACCCGCGCCCTGTATCACTCTGAACCAACAAGAGCCCCGTCCCACGTCGGACGCGGCCGGTTCACGTGGGTGTCTGCAAATGTCCAAGACCGTCCTCGTCGTCGATGACGATCCGACCCAACGTCGCCTGATCCAGGCGGTGCTCGAGCGCGAAGGCTTCGCGGTCTCGCACGCCGAGAACGGCGACCAGGCCATCGCGCACCTGACCAGCGGCGCGCCGGTGGACGTGATGCTGCTGGACCTGGTGATGCCCGGCCTTTCGGGCCAGGACACCCTGAAGGAGATGCGCGCGCGCGGCTTCGCCCAGCCTGTGATCGTCCTGACCGCCTCGGGCGGCGTCGACACCGTGGTCAAGGCCATGCAGGCCGGCGCCACCGACTTTTTCATCAAGCCGGCCAGCCCCGAGCGGATCACCGTGTCGATCCGCAACGCCCTGTCGATGGGCGACCTGAAGGGCGAGGTCGAGCGCCTGACCAAGCGGGCGGGCAACCGCACCACCTTCGCCGACCTGATCGGCTCCTCGCCGGCCATGACCATGGTCAAGCGCATGGGCGAGCGCGCGGGCAAGAGCTCGATCCCGATCCTGGTCACCGGCGAAAGCGGCGTGGGCAAGGAACTGATCGCGCGCGCCGTGCACGGCGCCTCGGACCGGTCGGGCAAGCCGTTCGTGGCCGTGAACTGCGGGGCGATCCCCGAAAACCTCGTGGAATCGATCCTGTTCGGCCACGAGAAGGGCAGCTTCACCGGCGCTACCGACAAGCACCTGGGCAAGTTCAAGGAAGCCGACGGCGGCACCCTGTTCCTGGACGAGGTGGGCGAGCTTCCGCTGGACATGCAGGTCAAGCTGCTGCGCGCGCTGCAGGAAGGCGAGATCGACCCGATCGGCTCCAAGCGCTCGCAGAAGGTGGACGTGCGCATCGTCTCGGCCACCAACCGCGACCTACATCAGGCTGTCGCCCAGGGCCGGTTCCGCGAGGACCTGTACTACCGCCTGAACGTCTTCCCGATCGAGGCTCCGTCCCTGCGCGAGCGGCGCGAGGACATCCCCGCCCTGATCGAGGCCTTCATCCGCCGCTTCAACGTCGAGGAAGGCAAGCGCGTGGTCGGGGCCTCGCCCGAGACCCTGAAGATCCTCAGCGCCTTCGACTGGCCCGGCAACGTTCGCCAGCTGGAGAACGCGGTCTATCGCGCCATCATCCTGGCCGACGCGCCGTACCTGCAGCCCTACGACTTCCCGGCCATTTCGGGTGTCGTGGCGCCGCCCCCCGAAAATATGGCGCCGGCAGCCGCGTCCCCCGCTGGAGCCGCGACGATCGCACCGCCCCAGCCCGACCTGTCGGCCGCCCTGCACGCCGCCCATGCGGCCATGGCCCGCGCGCCGGCCCCGGAATCGCCCGTGCGCATCCTCGACGACCGCGGCCACCTGCGCACCCTCGAGGAAATCGAGCGCGACCTGATCCAGCACGCCATCGAAGTCTATGCCGGCCACATGTCGGAAGTGGCCCGTCGCCTGGGCATCGGCCGCTCGACCCTGTACCGCAAGGTCCGCGAACAGGGCATCGACGTGGACCTGAAGGAAGCCTCCTAGGAGAGGTTCAGGCGCCGAACCGCATCGGCGTCGCGGCGGAGGCTTCGGCTGGCTCGTCCGCGCGGGCCCAGGCCTCGCCGACGCGCCGCACGCGGCCCTCCTGCTCCAGGCCTTCCAGCTCCAGCAGCACCGCCGCCAGGGGGATCGACCGCCCCCAGCGCCGGGTCAGCTTGCGCGAGATCTCCGGGGCCGCGATCGCCGCATCTCCGCCGCCCAGGACCAGCAGGATCATCTCCCGGGCCGAGCGGCTCCTGCGGCCGCGTCGCGAACCGCCGCCGGTGCTGGCGAAGCTCGCCGCCTCGGCTTCGGCCAGGCCTCCGCGCTCGATAGCGTTGAGAGCGAGGCTCAGCGCCCGCAGTTCGTCCTCGAACGGCGCCTGCGCGCGCCGCTGCGCCTCCAGCATGCGCATTTCCAGGTCAGCCTTCCGCCGGAGCAGGTAGTCGTAGATCGTCGTCGCCATCTCGGCCGTCCGTCATGCGCATGGCGGCCCCCGCGGGCACGGGGTCGCGGCGTCCGGGGCGAGGGGTCAACACGCTCGCCCACGGACGATAAAGTCAATTAAAAGCAATACTTTACGCGTGGCGAAAACTGTCGGCCGGTTTCCTTACCGAAACATGAACATCGGTCTCCCAGCGTCGACATTTTGCGAAAAAACAAAGCAAAATCATGGACCTGAGGCTTTTCCCGCCCGTCCTTCCAGGGTTTCACCCCAAGCTCATTCGTCCTCGGCTTCTGACGGCCGCGCGGAGCCTCGCCGGTCCCTCCCCTTGCCGCGACTCATCGGCTTGCGCGCCTTGCCCTGGGCCTTGGCGGCGATTTCCTTGAGCTTGATGGTCTGGTTGACCGACATCGCCTGGCCTGGCGCGCCCTTTTCGGGATCGCCGAAGGCCCGGCCGTAGGTTTCGATGCGCTGGGCGACCGAGCCCAGGAATTCGCCCTCCCACTCGGAGAGCTCGACCCCGCTCTTCTGGGCCGTGCGCTGGGCGCGGCGCAGGGCGTTCAGGGCCGCCTTGCGCGCCTGCGCTCTGGGATCGGGCGGCTTCTTGGCGCGCATGGTCGCAGACTAGCGGGCGTCGCCGAGGCGACGCACGCGGAAAAACGATCGTCTTGAACCCTCTCCCCGAAGGGAGAGAGCCAATGGATCCTACAGCTCGCCGATGGCCGAGAGATACAGCTCCAGGATCGCGTCTTCTTCCTGGCGCTTGGCGCGGTCCTGCTTGCGCAGGCGGACCACCTTCTTCAGCACCTTGACGTCGAAGCCGTTGCCCTTGGCCTCGGCGTAGACTTCCTTGATCTGCTCCATGATCTCGGTCTTCTCGACCTCTAGGCGCTCGACCCGGTCGATGATGCTCTTCAGCTGGCCTTGAGCGGTGGAGTTGAGCACGTCGGCGTGGGGAATGGCGTCGTCGGCCATGGAGGTCTCGCAAGAGGCTGGAAACGGAAGGCGCGGAACCTAGTGCGAACGCGCCCGGAACGGAAGGCCGATTCCCACCGCGCGACGCATTAGCGACCCTCGACCCGTCCGCGCGCCACCTCGGCCAGGGCGGCGAGGTCGGGAACCTCCCCCTCCTCGGCCAGCAGGGTCTCCAGGCCGCTCTCGACCAGGTCGGCCAGCGGCAGGGCCAGGCCCTTCTCGTCGCCCGCCGCCTGGGCCAGGCGCACGTCCTTCAGGGCCAGGTCGGCGGTGAAGCCGGGCGGATGGTAGCGCCCCTCGGCGATCATGCCGCCGTAGATCTTGTAGATCGGGGCGGCGAAGATCGTGCTGCTCAGCAGGTCCAGCAGGTCCTTGGCCGGCACGCCGTGCGCCCCGGCGAGGGCCGCGCCCTCGCCCATGGCCTCGACGGCGGCGACGATCATCAGGTTGCCGGCGATCTTGACGGCGTTGGCCTTCACCGGATCCTCGCCCATCGGCCAGACCTTGGCGGCCAGGGCGTCCAGCACCGGCTGGGCCTTGGCCACCGCCTCGGGCGCGCCGGCCGCCAGCACGTTCAGCCCGCCCGCCCGCGCCACGGGCGGCCGCCCGAACACCGGGGCCGAGACGTAGCCCACGCCCTGGTCGGCGTGCAGCACGGCCAGTTCGCGCGCGAAGGCGGTCGAGATGGTGGCCAGGTTCACATGGACCAGGCCGGCCGGGGCGCGGCCCAGCGCTCCGTTGTCCAGCAGCACCGCGCGCACGGCGTCGTCGTGGGCCAGCATCGACAGCAGGAGATCGGCCCCGAACAGGGCGTCCACGTCGTCGGCGGCGCGAGCGCCCTTGGCGACCAACGCGTCCACCGGTCCTTTGGAACGGTTCCACACCGTCACGGCGTGGCCCTTGTCCAGCAGGTTCTCCACCATGGCCTCGCCCATGGCGCCCAGACCGATGAAACCGATGTGCATGAAAGCCCTCCGATACGATGACGTGGCGTCAACTGGTCGCGACGGACGGAACTTTCAACCCCGGAGGCTCAGAGCAGCCCGTGCTTTTCCATCGCCGGACGCAAGGCCGCGGGATCGGTGAAGTGGTGCACGTGGAAGCCCAGGCCGCGGGCGGCCTCGATGTTGGCGGCGCTGTCGTCGACGAACAGCAGGTCGGACGGCGCAAGGCCGGTGCGCTCCAGCACGATCTCGTAGATGCGCGGCTCGGGCTTGATGACCCTTTCCTCGCCCGAGACGACGGCGTCGCGGAAATGGCGGAAGGCCGGACTCATCGCTCGGACGTCGGGCCAGGTCTCGGTCGACATGTTGGTCAGGCCGAACTGCGGCACACCGCGCGCGGCCAGATCCTCGATGACGGCTTCGGTCTCGGGAATCGGCCCGGAGAACATCTCGTCCCAGCGATCCCACCAGGCGGAAATGTGCTCGGCGTGGTCCGGATGCTGGGCGATTCGGGCGGCGATGTTGTCGGCGAAGGTCACGCCGCGGTCGGTGGCCGCGTGCCATTCCAGGGTCCCGACATGCGAAAGGAACCGGTCGAGATCGGCCGGTTCCTTGAAGATCTTCGCGTAGAGCGTGCGCGGGTTCCAGCGCACGATCACGTTGCCGACATCCCAAAGCAAAGCCTTGGGAGCGTCGGCCGGCGTCATCAGCCTTGCTTGGCCTTGAAGCGCGGGTCGGTCTTGTTGATGATGTAGATCACGCCCTTGCGGCGGACCATCTTGCAGTCGCGGTGACGCGACTTCAGCGACTTCAGCGAGCTACGAACCTTCATGACCGTCTCTGTGTGCAGCGGAGAGGTTCGGGCGCGCCAAGCGACGGCCGGAACATCCGGGGTGTTTCGGAGGGCGTGCGTATAAGCAGGGCGGCGGGCGGAGTCAATGGAGGACCGCGACGCCTTGGGGATCGGCGGCGGCTCCACGGAACCTTCACCGCTCTGTCGCCCTTGTGATTGCAGCCTCGCAACGAACCCCGGTAGCCTGCTCCGCATGGATAGACGCGTTTTTCTCGTTCTGCTGCTGGCCGGCTGCGCCGACACTTCCACCAATGCGCCCCTTGCGCCGTCGGTGACGCCGCCCGCCCCGCCTCGCGTGCCGCCGCCCGCGCCTGCCGCCCCCACCGCCGATCCCGGCGCGTCGGGCCAGGGCGTGGGTTTCGACACCTGGCTGGCCGCCTTCAAGCAGAAGGCCCTGGCGGCCGGCCTGACCCAGCAGTTGCTGGATCGCGAGCTGAACGGCGTGACGCCCGATCCCAAGGTCATCGCGCTGGACGGCCGTCAGCCGGAGTTCTCCAAGCCGGTCGGCGACTACATCAAGGGCGTGATCAGCGACGACCGCATCGCCATCGGCCGCGCCAAGCGCGACAGCCTGACCTTCCTGCCCGGCGTCGAGCAGAAGTACGGCGTGCCGCGCGACATCCTGCTGGCCGTCTGGGCCATGGAATCGGCGTTCGGCAAGATCCAGGGCAATTTCGACGTCGTGCGCTCGATGGCCAGCCTGGCCGCCGACGGCCGCCGCCGCGCCTGGGCCGAAGGCGAACTGATCGCCGCCCTGAAGATCATCGCCTCGGGCGAGGACACCCGCGAACAGCTGCGCGGCTCGTGGGCGGGAGCCATGGGCCAGACCCAGTTCCTGCCGTCCAACTACCTGTCCACCGCGGTCGACTGGGACGGCGACGGCCGCCGGGACATCTGGGGCAGCGACGCCGACAGCCTGGCCTCGGCCGCCAACCTCCTGAAGAAGGGCGGCTGGAAGCCCGGCGTGGGCTGGGCCAAGGAGGTGATCCTGCCGGCCGGCTTCGACTACTCCCTGGCCGAAGGCCCGCGCGAGGTTCCCTCGTGGTGGGAGGCCAAGGGCGTCAGGCGGGCCGACGGCCTGCCCTGGACGGCCGCCGACGCCGCCTCGCCCGCCGGCTTGATCCTGCCGGCCGGCTGGTCGGGCCCGGCCTTCCTGGCCCTGCCCAACCACTTCGCGATCCGAACCTACAACAACTCCACCTCCTACGCCCTGGGCATCGGCTTGCTGGCGGACCGCTTCGGCGGCGGCGGTCCCTTGGCGGCCGCCTGGCCGGCCGAGTCGCCGCTCAGCCTGTCCGACCGCATGGCCGCCCAGATCGCCCTAGCCCGCCTGGGCTTCGATCCGGGCCCGGCCGACGGCGTGGTGGGCGCAGGCACCCGCAAAGCCTTGCGGGCGTGGCAACAGAGCCAGAAGCTTCCGGCCGACGGCTACATGTCCTCGGACATGGTCGCACGGCTGAAAGCCCAGGCGGGGATCAGCTGAGGCCTCGGCTGTTTCCTCTTCTCCGACTGCCGTCGCGCCCCAGGCGCGTCTCCGCAATTCGCCCGATGGTCGTCTAGAGCCCCCCCGGCCAATCTCCGGCGTACGCGCCAAGGAGAGGCAGCCATGGACTTCGCGCCGAACATCCAATCCGCCGGTCGCTCGGCCATCCGCCGGCTGGCCCCGGCCTTGGGCGCAGGCCTGCTGCTGGCGGCGATGGCCGGCGCCCAGCAGGCCCAAGCGTCCGAAGGCGGCGCCAGCCTCTACCTGCTCGGTTCGGGCGGCCCCGGCGCGGCGATCCTGCCGCCGTTGAAGGGCGTCTATTTCGACAACGAAGTCTATTATTACAAAGGCAGCGGCAGCGGCGACAAACGGTTCACCGTGGGCGGCAACGTGGTGGCGGGCCTGAACGCCAAGATCCTGGCCGACTTCGCCACCGTCCTGTGGGTGCCGGAGACCAACCTTGGCGGCGCGACCATCGCCATCGGCGGCGCCCTGCCGGTCGGCAACGCCGACGTCGACGCCTCGACCGTCATCACCGGCCCGCGCGGCAATTCGATCGGCCGCTCGGCCAGCGACTCCGCCACCGTCATCGGCGACCCGATCATCACCGCGGCCCTGGGCTGGAAGAAGGGCGACTGGAATTACCAGGTCTCGACCCTCCTGAACGTGCCGATCGGCGACTATCGCAAGGACGAGCTGGCGAACCTGGCCTTCCACCGCTGGGCCTTCGACACCTCGCTGGCGATCAGCTGGCACGACGAGAAGAGCGGCTGGGACGTGTCCGGCAAGGGCGGCCTGACCGCCAACGGCGAGAACCCGCACACCGATTACAAGACCGGCGCGGAGATGCACCTGGAAGCCGCCGTCGAGAAAGCCTTCTCACCCAAATGGTCGGCGGGCCTCCAGGCCTACTATTTCAAGCAGGTAAGCGGCGACAGCGGCCTGGGAGCCAAGCTGGGATCCTTCCAGGGCGAGGCCACGGGCGTGGGGGCCACGGCGGCCTACAACTTCAAGATCGGCCACATGCCCGCCACCCTGCGGGCCCGGGCGTTCACCGAGTTCAACGTCACCAACCGGCTGGAGGGCGACTCGTTCTGGCTGGGCCTGACCGTGCCCTTCAGCATGAAGATGCCGGCCGCCGCGCCCAACTGACGGGATCTCAGTGCGGAGAGGTGGCGTCGATCGAACTGGCGTCGATCACCTGCTCTTCGTCGCGACGCTCCTGCGGCGCGGCCGCGTCGCCGATCCGGCGCATGACCGGGTCGACCAGGGCGTAGGCGACCAGACCGCACAGGATGGCCAGGTTCATCAGGTAGGGCGAAGGGTGGGCCCACTTGTAGAGCGCCACGCCCAGCACCGGGGCGATGATGACCGAAGCGCCGTTGATGGCGCTGATCGCCCCGGCCACCGCGCCCTGCTCCTCGTGCCCCACGGCCAGCGAGGCGCCGGCGGTGAAGCCCGGCCGCGCGAAGCCGTAGCCCAGGCTGCACAGGGCGAAGGCCACCACCAGGGTGTGATAGTCGGGCGCGAAGGCCACGATCAGGTTGCCCAGGGCCGCGCAGCCCGCCCCCAGCCACAGCAGCTGGCGCGGCTTGAGCCGCAGCATCCGGATCAGCCCCCATTGGGCCAGCAGGCTGGCGGCCGCGCCCGCCATCATCGCCACCCCCGCGAAGGCCGCCGCCTTGGCCGGGGTCACGCCCAGCTTGTCGATGACCATGAAGCCCAGGGTCTGCTGATTGACCGTCTGCACGCTGGCCAGCAGGAAGCCGTAGATGATGAAAGGCATGATCCGCCGGTCGTTCCAGCGCACTCGCGCCCGCGGCTTGTGATGGGCGGCGGCCTCGTTGTCCGGGATCTCCTCCGGCCGCTCGGGCAGGCCCTTGACCACCAGCAGCAGCACCACCAGGGCGATGAGGGCGAAGGAGAACATCGGCCCCGAAAGGGTCAGCAGCGGAAACACCAGGAACGGCGCCACGGCCGGGCCCAGGATCGTGCCCAGGCCGCTGGCCGAGGCCATGGTGGCCAGGGCGTTGGTGCGGTCGGCCGGAGCGGTGCGGTCGGCGACATAGGCCTGGGCGGCGGGGTTCGAGGCGCTGCCCACCGCTCCGAAGATCGCCCGCGACAGGGCCGCCCCGGCGAACACCGCCAGCGGCGCCATCAGCCCCTTGAGCCCCATCAGGATGAAGCCGCCGAAGCCCAGCATCGAGACGGCGAACCCGGCCATGCCCAGGATCACCATGGGCTTGCGCCCGCGCTTGTCGGACACCCGCGCCCAGACCGGCGACATCACGCCCCAGAGCAGGGCCGACAGCGAGAAGATCGAGCTGATCAGAACGTCGGGAATGCCCACCTGGCGGCCAATGGCGGGCAGCACCGTCTGCAGGGCGGTGTTGCCGGCGGCGCTGGACAGCAGCACCGCGAAAAGGATGGCGAAGGCCCGCCCCCTGGCCCTGTCGGAAAGACTGACGTCCGCGCGGCTCTCGCTCATGCATCCCCCTCCCTGGCGAACCCCGCGCCACGGGCGCCGGTTGATCCGGCCTGGCCTCGATCGCGGGACTTCAAACACCTGTTAGGCGGGTGTGGCGAAAGGCGCAACAGCCCCGCGGAACGCCGCTCACCTTGGATTAAGCATTAACGGGGATGATCCTGCCGAAGTTATCGGGGCCCACCACGTCATGTTCCAGATCATCGGCATCGTCCTGCTGTTCGGCCTCGTGTTCGGCAGCTTCATCATGTCCGGCGGCAAGATGGACGTGATCATCGAGGCGGCCCCTCACGAACTGATGTGCATTCTGGGCGCGGGCATCGCCTCGTTCCTGATTTCCAACTCGATGACGGTCATCAAGGCCACCGGCGCCGGCTTCGCCAAGATCTTCTCGGGGCCCAAGTGGAAGTCGTCCGACTACCGCGACCTGCTGAGCCTGCTGTTCCTGCTGACCAAGACGATGAAGTCCAAGGGCGTGATCGCCCTGGAAAGCCACATCGAAAAGCCGCACGAGAGCTCGATCTTCCAGCGCTACCCCAAGATCATCAAGGACCACTTCGCCGTCGACTTCATCTGCGACACCCTGCGGATGATGACCATGAACCTGGAGGATCCCCACCAGGTCGAGGACGCGATGGAGAAGCAGCTCGAAAAGCATCACCACGAGGCCCTGGCTCCCGGCCACGCCCTGCAGAGCCTGGCCGACGCCCTGCCGGCCCTGGGCATCGTCGCGGCCGTGCTGGGCGTCATCAAGACCATGGGTTCGATCACCGAACCGCCGGCCGTGCTGGGCGCGATGATCGGCGGTGCGCTCGTCGGCACCTTCCTGGGCGTGTTCCTGGCCTACGGCCTGGTGGCCCCCTTCGCCGTGCGCCTGGGCGCCGTGGTCGAGGAGGAGGGCTCCTTCTACAAGATCATCCAGTCGGTGCTGGTGGCCCACCTGCACGGAAACGCCGCCCAGATCTCGGTGGAGATCGGCCGCGGCAACGTGCCCAGCGAGTCCCAGCCCTCGTTCCTGGAGCTGGAAGAGGCCCTGCAGGCGATCCCCAACGAGACCTGACGGCCTCTCCTTCCAGACGCTTTCCGAACGCGGCGGCCTCACGGTCGCCGCGTTCGTCGTTTAGGCGCGCCGGATCGCGCGAGCCCTTGAAAACTTTGATCACGCGCCGATCACGGATCCGTGAACATTCTTCTTGAAGCCCCCCTCGAACTGGTGTTCTGTGACGGTGTGACGCGGCGCTGAAAGCCGCGCCCGCAAACAACAGTCGCAAGGGAAGTCCCATGAGCACCAAGGTTCTCCGCACGATCCTGATCGCCGGCGTCGCCGTCTCGGCCCTGTCGCTGGCCGCCTGCGGCAAGAAGGCCGAAGAGGCCGCCGACGCCTCGGCTCAGAAGGCTCAGGAAGCCGCCGCCTCGGCCAGCACGGCCACGGACGCCGCTGCGACCGCCGCCGGCGCCGCCGCCGACGCCAACAAGGCCGCCGCCGACGCCGCCGCCACCACCCCGGCTCCGGACGCCACCACCGCCGCCGAAGCCCCCGCCGCCGGCACGGCCATGACCGAGAAGAAGCCGGACGAGGCCAAGCCGGCCGAGCCCGCCAAGCACTAGGCTTCGCCCGAAGCCAAGACGTCGAAGGGCCGTCCGCGAGGGCGGCCCTTCTTCTTGTGGGGACCGCTATCCATGAGAGCCCCTATAAGAGCCCCATGACGCACGAGACCTCGCCCTATTCCCCCCTCGTCTGGCAAGACGACGGCCTGCCGCGCTCGGCGCTCTACGGCGACGTCTATTTCTCCAGCGCCGATGGCCTGGCCGAGACCCGAGCGGTGTTCCTCGCCGGCTGCGACCTGCCGATCGCCTGGACGGGGCGAGAGCGCTTCACCGTCGCCGAGCTGGGCTTCGGCACGGGGCTCAATATCGCCGCCCTGCTGGACCTGTGGCGGCGCGAGCATCGGCCCGGCCAGCGGTTGCACATCTTCTCGATCGAGGCCCATCCGATTACCCGCGACGAGGCCGCCCGCGCCCTGGCCGTCTGGCCCGAACTGGGCGAGGCCGCCCAGGTGCTGCTGGACCACTGGCCGGGCCCCGCCCGCGGCTTCCACCGCATCGACCTGCCGGGCTTCGACGCCACGTTCGACCTGGCCGTGATGGACGTGCAGGAGGCCCTGGCGGCCTGGAAGGGCAAGGCCGACGCCTGGTTCCTGGACGGCTTCTCGCCAGCCCTCAATCCGGCGATGTGGCGCGAGGAGATCCTGGCCGCCGTGGGCGCGCGCTCGGCGCCGGGCGCGCGGGCGGCCACGTTCACGGTCGCCGGCGCGGTGCGGCGCGGCCTGGCCGCGGCGGGCTTCCAGGTCGACAAGCGCCCCGGCTTCGGCCGCAAGCGCGAGAGGCTCGAGGCCCGCTTTCCCGGCGAGACGCCTGCGCCCCAGCGCGCCCGTACGCTGGCGATCGTCGGAGGCGGAATCGCGGCCGCCGCCCTCGCCCGCTCCGCCCGGGCCGAAGGGCTGGAAGTCACCGTCGTGACCGACGGCGTCGCCATGGCGTCGGGCAATCCGGCCGCCCTGGTCACCCCGGCCCTCGACGCCGGCGGCGGTCCGCGCGCGGCCTTCGCCGCCCAGGCCTTCGCCCGCGCCACGGACCTCTACCGCATTGAAACGCCCCAGGCGGTGATCGCCCGGGGCGTCACGCGCCTGGCCCTCACGACTCGGGATCTGGACCGCCACGCCGCCATCGCCGCCCAGGACCTGTTCGAGCCTCAGGCCATGTCCGTCCTGGACGCCCAGGCGACCGGCGACCTGGTGGGCGAACCCGCCCTCGGCGCCCTGGCCATGGCCCAGGCCCTGGTCGTGGAGCCCTCCGCCGTCCTTGACGCCTGGCGCGGCCCCACGCTCACTGCCGCCGTCGCCCGGATCGCATGTGATGACGGGACCTGGACGCTGTACGACGCCGAGGACCACCCGCTGGCCCAGGCCGACGCCGTCGTTCTGGCTGGCGGGGCCGGCCAGGATCGTCTCTGGCCCCAGGCGCCTCTGAAGCCGGTGCGGGGCCAGGCCAGCTGGACCGCCGCGCCCTCGCCGCCGCCCGTCGCCTTCGGCGGCTACGCGATCCCGACGCGCGGCGGCGTGTTGTTCGGGGCCACCCACGACCGGGGCGAGACGACGAGCCAGGTGCGCCAGGCCGACGATCGGCGCAACCTCGACATCCTTGCCAAGGGCCTGCCTGGCCTGGCCGCCCGGTTGGAGAACCTGCCTCTCGAGGGCCGGGCCAGCGTACGGGCCACGACCGCCGACCACCTGCCCCTGGCCGGCCCCGCGCCGGAAGCGTCCGAAGGGCTTTTCGTGCTGGGAGGCTTGGGCGGACGGGGCTTCAGCCTGGCGCCGTTGCTGGCCGAACATGTCGTGGCCGCGATCGTCGGCGCGCCTTCGCCCCTGCCCGCCCCCCTGGCCCGGCTGGTCGATCCGGAACGCTTTTCAACGGTCCAGCCTTCTCGCGCGTTATAAGGGGGCCAAGGGCCCTTCAAGCCGGCGCCAAACCCAGAACGTCGGCGCCATCCGGGATCCCGACGCCCTCTCGGAGTTCCCGGCCGATGACGCTCCCGACTCGCTCGGGGGCGTCTTTTCTTTGTCCGAACCGCACACCCCCAAAGGAAAAGGGCCCGGCGTCGCCGCCGGGCCCTTCCCTGTCTTGCTGATCGCGATCTTTAGAAGTTGATCGAGATCGTGGAACGGCGGTTCAGCGGTTCCTTCACACCGTCGCCGGTGGCGACGGCCGGTTCGCTTTCACCCTTCCAGTCCACGGCCAGGGCCGTGGCGGGGACGCCCAGACCGACCAGACCGTCGGCGACCGCCTTGGCGCGACGCTCGGAGAGCTTCACGTTGTACTTCGGCGAGCCCGAGGTGTCGGTGTGGCCGACCACGGTGATCTTCGTGGCGTTGCCGCCCTTGGCGTAGTCAGCCGCTTGCTGGACCACGGCCTGGGCTTCCGGCGTCAGCACGTACTGATCGAACGGGAAGTAGACCACGAACTCCTTGGCCTCGTAAGCCGGCGGAGGCGGCGGCGGAGGCGGCGGGGGCGGGGGTTCCGGCGGCGGCGGAGGCGGCGGCGGAGGCGGCGGAGGCGGCGGGGGCGGCGGCGGCGAGCCGAAGGTGTAGCGGATACCCAGGGTGACCGAGGTGTCCTTGTACTTGCCTTCGAACGTGCCGACGTCGGTCACCGCGCCACCCGGAACCGGGCTGACGTTACGCGTGACCGAGCCCCATTGCAGGTCGTCGGTGCCCAGGTAGCGACCGGTCAGGTCCAGCGACCAGTTGGGCGCGAAGTCCCAGGCGATACCGATGATGCCCTGATAGGCCAGGGCCTGGTCGGTGTCGTCGAAGCTGGTGTTCTGGATCGCGGCCGCGCCGGGCAGCGATTGGCCCGACTGTTGACCGAAGACCTTGTTGTGGACCCAGGCCGTACCCAGGCCGGCGCCGATGAACGGACGCCAGGTCGAGTTCGGCATGAAGTCGTAGATGACGTTGGCCATCAGGGTGGTGGCCTTCATGTCGCCTTCGGGATCGCCGCAGCCCGGATTGGCCGCGCTGCGGATCGGACCGGCGGTGCAGAGGCCGATCGGCTGAGCGCCCGAGCCCCTGACGCTGCTGATGTCGCCGCTGCGATAGCCGTACTCGCCTTCGACCCGCCAGTTGGGGGTGAAGCGATAGCCGAGGCGGGCGAAGGCGGCCCAGTCGTCCTGGACGCCGAAGTTCCAATTATAGGCCTGGCCGCCCGAACCGTTGACGGACGACTTGCCCTTGACCGTGTCAGGCCAATGGTACCCGACATCGCCGGCGACGTACCATCCGCTCAACGCGCTTTGGGCGGAGGCGCCCGTCGCCGCGCAGAGCGCGAGCGTCGCGACGCCAGCCAGCAACCGGATTTTCATGGTGTTACCCTCTACGTGAATAGCTGTGAGTTCGCCGAGAGAGCGACCTCACGACGACAACGCCTCAAGAGCGATTTCAGGTGTGGCCGTTCGGACACAGACGTCGCTTTTTGTCAGAAACCCGACGGGAACCTCAGAACCGTCCGCAGGCCAGGCAGCCTCACGAAGGCCTGCCCAATCGTCGATCCACCTCGGGGCCGGTTCCTTGTGGACGGCGAAGTCCCGCACGGCGATGTAGCGGACTGGCTCCTAGAAGACGGCGCGCAGGCTGAGAAGTTCACGCCCTGCATCCGGGCCCAGCGCGCGTAATCGCCGATCGCGAAGACCTTGTCCTCGAGAACCGTCACCGACCCGCCTTGCACCGCGCCCGATCAAGGCGGAAGGCGCCTGCGAAGTCGGATGGAACACTGACTTTGGAGAAGGGAATGGTGGACGCGACAGGGATTGAACCTGTGACCCCTACGATGTCAACGTAGTGCTCTCCCGCTGAGCTACGCGTCCGCCGAAGCGATCCGAAGCGCCTTCGTGAAGGCGTCCCGGCCGGGAAGGTGTGGGGGTATAGCGGCGGCTTTGCTGGTGCGCAAGCCGCCTGGAAACTTTTTATGCCGCCATCATCTTCTCGACCTCGGAGACGAGGTCGCGCAGGTGCACAGGCTTGGACAAAACCTTGGCGCCGGCCGGGGCGCGGTCCTGGGCCGAGAGGGCCACGGCGGCGAATCCGGTGATGAACATGATGCGCAGGCTGGGGTCGCGGGCAGCGGCCTGGCGGGCCACCTCAATGCCGTCCATGCCGGGCATGACGATGTCGGTCAGCAACAGGTCCCAAGGCGTGTCGAGATGCGTGACCGCCTCCTCGCCGTCGGCGCAGGCGGTGACCTCGAAGCCGGCCCGCTCCAGCGCGCGGGCCAGGAAGCCGCGGAGGGAGTCGTCGTCTTCGGCGAGGAGGATGCGGGCCATGCGGTCAGTATTCCTGGCGATCGGCGGAATTGGAATGCCCGAGTCTAGGTAGGGACGGTAAATCGCGGGTGAACCCAGGCCCGCTATCCACAACTAAAGCTAGGCCAAAAGCCCGCCGCGCCTGGGATTGCGGCGCCTTGTCGTTTGACCCGCGCGCACAGCCCCGCGACAATAAGTCCATGAACGCAGGCCATCCCGTCGCCCCGGAAACGCCGCCCGCGGCGGGGCAGGCCTTCGCCCCCGCCTTCGAGATCACGCGCGCCGCGCCCGAGGGCGATCCGCCCCCTTCGCCGCTGGTCTTCGCCTCGCCCCATTCGGGCCGGCTGTACCCGCCCGAGATGATGGCCGCCGCCCGCCTGACCACCCAGGACCTGCGCGGCTCGGAGGACGCCTTCGTCGACCACCTGATCGCCGGGGCGCCGGCGCTGGGCGTCAGCACCATCAGCGCCCGCCTGGCCCGGGCCTTCATCGACCTGAACCGCGACGCCTGGGAACTGGACCCGTCCATGTTCGAGGACGAGTTGCCCGAGTTCGCCCAGGGCCGCACGGCGCGGGTCGCCGCCGGCCTGGGCGCGATCGCCCGGGTCGCCGGGGAAGGCCGCCCGATCTACGCCCGCAAGCTGACCTTCGCCGAGGCCAAGGCCCGCATCGAGACGGCCCACCGCCCCTACCACGACGCCCTGGACCGCCTGCTGGCCCAGGCGCGCGCAACCCACGGCGTGGCGGTCCTGGTCGATTGGCATTCCATGCCCGCCGCGGCCGCGCGCGGCCATCGCGCCCGAGGCGGCGGACCGTGCGACATCGTTCTGGGCGACCGCTTCGGCGCGGCCTGCTCGCCCCGGCTGACAGGGCTGATGGAGAAGGCGTTGGAGCGGCGGGGTTATCGCGTGGCCCGCAACGCCCCCTATGCGGGCGGCTACACCACAGAGCACTATGGCCGCCCCGCCCGGCGCACCCACGCCATCCAGGTCGAGATCAATCGCGGCCTCTACATGAACGAGGCGACTCGCGAGTCGACCCAGGGCCTTGCCCGGTTGAAGGCCGACATCGAGTCGCTGACCGCCGAACTGCGCGCGACCGACTGGTCCGAGCTGCTCTAGGCGGCCGCCCGCTGCGAAAAGAAATGAAAACCGGCCTGCCGCGCAGGGCAGCCGCAGCGGTGAAATTTGGCCGAAAAGCCGCTTCTCGACGCCCCGGCGCGATGAACTTGCCGCGCCCCGGGGGTTGAAGCCAAAAAAAAGCCCGGCTCGAAAGCCGGGCAGTTCATTAGGGAGGAAACGCCCAGGAAGGGCAGAAGCGGCATGGCCGCCTCACGAGGTTGTTTATAGGGTGCGCTGCGAAATGCATCAAGCGGAATCTTCGACAAGCGTGTCGGTTTTTCTGCCAGCCCCCGCAGAAACCCTTTTATCGACAGGGTTTAGCAGTAGGCGCCGCTAAAGCTTGACCGTTTTTTCAGCATGCTGCACCGCACAATTAGTTGCCAAAGAAACGAGCGCCGCCCGCAACTTTCCAAAACCCCCTAATTTACGGGACTTTCGAGCGGGCGTCGGCTTCCGCGACAATCTCTTCACGTCGGGTGGGGTGGAAAATCATCGCGCAGTCGCGTAAAAGCCGCGCGCCTGACGCGCGCTGCGTGTCGAACCCAACACTTCCTCCCGAAAGTCCGTCCGTTCCCATGTCCATGCGAAACATCGCCATCATCGCGCACGTCGATCATGGCAAGACCACCCTCGTCGACCAGCTGCTGGCCCAGTCGGGCGTCTTCCGCGCCAACGAAGCCACCACCGAGCGCGCCATGGACTCCAACGACCAGGAGCGCGAGCGCGGCATCACCATCCTGGCCAAGTGCACCAGCGTGCTGTGGAACGGTGAGGCGGGCGAGACCCGCATCAACATCATCGACACCCCCGGC
>JAGHZU010000012.1:128464-188118 GCA_017745235.1 Caulobacter sp.
CCTCGGGCCGCGCCGGGTGGGCGACGCTGGACCTGAACGTCCCCAACGACAACCTCGCCCCGCTGTTCGACCTGATCGTCCGCCACGTGCCGGAGCCGAAGCAGATCGAGAAGAAGGAAGAGCCCTTCCAGATCCTGAACGTGCTGATCGAAAGCGACCCGTTCCTGGGCCGCCTGCTGACCGGCCGCATCGAGAGCGGCAAGGCCGTTCCCGGCATGGCCATCAAGGCCCTGGACCGCAACGGCAAGGAAATCGAGCGCGGCCGCATCACCAAGGTGCTGGCCTTCCGCGGCCTGAAGCGCCAGCCGGTCGACGAAGGCGCGGAAGCGGGCGACATCGTCGCCATCGCCGGCATGAGCAAGGCCACCGTGGCCGACACCCTCTGCGCCCTGGACGTCAACGAGGCCCTGCCCGCCCAGCCGATCGACCCGCCGACCATCTCGATGACCGTCTCGGTCAACGACAGCCCGCTGGCCGGCCGCGAAGGCGACAAGGTGCAGAGCCGCGTGATCCGCGACCGCCTGCTGAAGGAAGCCGAGTCCAACGTCGCCATCAAGGTGACCGAGTCGACGGAAGGCGACGCCTACGAGGTCGCCGGCCGCGGCGAACTGCAGCTGGGCGTGCTGATCGAGAACATGCGTCGCGAAGGCTTCGAGGTGTCGATCAGCCGTCCGCGCGTCGTCTACCAGACGGACCCGGAAACCGGTAAGCGCCTGGAGCCGATGGAAGACGTCATGATCGACGTGGACGACGAGTTCTCGGGCATCGTCATCGAGAAGCTGTCGCTGCGTAAGGCCGAGCTGCGCGACATGGGCCCGTCGGGCGCGGGCAAGACCCGCATCCAGCTGACCGCCCCCTCGCGCTCGCTGATCGGCTATCAGGGCGAGTTCCTGACCGACACCCGCGGCTCGGGCGTGCTGAACCGCGTGTTCAGCCACTACGAGCCCTACAAGGGCGCCATCGACCAGCAGCGCAAGGGCGTGCTGATTTCGAACTCGGACGGTGAAACCGCGGCCTACGCCCTGTGGAACCTGGAAGAGCGCGGCGTGATGTTCGTCGGCGCCGGCGAGAAGACCTATCAGGGCATGATCATCGGCGAGAACGCCCGTCAGGACGACCTCGACGTCAACCCGATGAAGGCCAAGCAACTGACCAACGTCCGCGCCTCGGGCAAGGACGAGTCGATCCGCCTGACCCCGCCGCGCCGCATGACCCTCGAACAGGCCATCGCCTACATCGAGGAAGATGAGCTGGTGGAAGTGACGCCCAAGAACATCCGCCTGCGCAAGCAGGTCCTGAACCCCTCGTTCCGCAAGCGTCGCGTCAAGGAAGAGTAGTCTTCCCCGCGTCGCCTACGGGCCGACGACAAGAGGCCGCCGCCCTTCGGGACGGCGGCCCTTTTCATGGTCAGCGGCGTTGCGCCCAAGCGGCGTACAGTCCCTGCCCCGCCTCCC
Source organism: Caulobacter sp. (assembly GCA_017745235.1). Lineage (GTDB taxonomy): Bacteria > Pseudomonadota > Alphaproteobacteria > Caulobacterales > Caulobacteraceae > Caulobacter. The sequence goes on from JAGHZU010000012.1 coordinate 129,919, forward strand.
GCTGGGGGCGATGGACCACGGGGATCGCCTGGCGGTCGATCGGCAACGCCATCTGGGCGTAGACCGGGGCGGTCGACAGCCCCACGGCCTCGCCGTCGGCGTTGGACAGGGCGAAATAGACCGCCGAGACGCCGGTCATGTGGATGGCCGCCAGGCACATCGGGCACGGCTGGCCGCTGGCGTAGACCACGCAGCCGTCCAGCCTGGGCGCGCCCAGGACCTTGGCGGCGTCGCGGATGGCGTTCAGCTCGGCGTGCGAGGTGGGATCGCCGGTGGCGCCGATCCGGTTGACGCCAGTGGCCAGCACTGCGCCGTCCCTGACCACCAGGGCGCCGAACGGGCGGCCTCCGTCGTCGAGATTGACGCGGGCCAGTTCGATGGCCTGGATCAGGAAATCGTCATGTTGGGGCATGGCTCCTTATACGCGCCGACCGCCGAACAGGCCCAGCAGCCAGAGCAGCACGATCGCGCCCAGGGTCGAGACCAGCAGGCTGCCCACAAAGCCGAAGAAGTGGATGTTGAACATGCTGGCCAGGAACGCCCCGATCAGAGCGCCGACCAAGCCCACCACGAGATTGGTCAGCAGCCCATGGTCGCGCCCCATCACCTTCTCGGCGATCCAGCCCGCCAGGACGCCGATGATCACCGCGCCGATGAAACCCACACCGTTCATGTCGTTTGCTTCCTGACAGCCGAGGTTGTTCGGGGAACACGCAAGCGCGGGTTTTGGTTGCGGGAACGCGCCTATCCTCTCGTATCCACCCGCGCGATCACGCTCATCCCCGGCCGCAGGCGCTCGATTCCCTTCTGGCCGGGATCCAGGATGATGCGGACCGGCAGACGCTGGACAACCTTGGTGAAATTGCCCGTGGCGTTGTCGGGCTTGATGACCGCGAACTCCGAGCCCGTAGCCGGACCCAGGCGCTCGACATGGCCGCGCAGCTTGGCGCCGCGCAGGGCGTCGACCTCGACCACCGCGGGCTGGCCCACCTTGATGCGGGCGGTCTGGGTTTCCTTGAAGTTGGCCGTCACCCAGGTCTGGCGAGGCACGATGCCCATCAGCTGGGTTCCGACGGCGGCGTACTGTCCAAGCTTCACGCCCACCTCCCCCACCGCACCGTCCTCGGGCGCCAGGATGGTGGTGTTGGCCAGGTCGATGCGGGCCAGTTGCACAGCGGCCTCGGCGTTGGCGAGATTGGCCAGCAGGGTCTCGCGGTTGACCTTGGTGGTCGCCAGGGCCTGGCGGGCGATGTCGATGTTGGCCTCGCCCTGGGCCACGCTGGCGGCGGCCTGGCGCTGGGCGACCTGCAGCACGTCGCGCTGGCTGGGAGCCAGCCAGCCCTGGGCCAGCAGCGGCTCGGCCCGCCTGATGTCGACCTGCGACTTGGCCAGGGCCGCCTTGGCGCTGGCGGTCTGGGCTTCGGCGAGGCGGATCTGGGCGGCGTTGCTGGCCTGAGCCTGGGTGTTGGCGTCCAGCGCCGCCTTAGCCGACTGCACGCTGGCCTCGGCCTGGGCCAGGCGCTGGCGGTAGATGCGGTCGTCCAGCTGGACCAGCAGTTGGCCGGCCTTCACGGCCTGGAAGTCCTTGACCGCCACCTGGGTCACGTAGCCGTCGACCTTGGGGGCCAGCAGGGTGACATAGCCGCGCACATAGGCGTTTTCGGTGCTCTGCACCGTGCCGGTGAACGGCGGCAGCTTCCAGGCGTAGAGCACCAGCAGCACCCCGCCCAGGCCCGCCACCACCACCGGTATGGCCGCCCGCGACCACAGGCGGACGCGCGGCGGCGCGGCGGCTTGGGGAGCGGCGGCTTGGGGGTCGGACATCAGTTCGCCTCCGCGAGCGTCGCCGCGCGCGCTTGCCGCCGAAGGCGCAGGTCGCTGCGGATACGCAGGAACAACAGGTAGAAGAACACCAGCACGGCCATGAGGGCCACCGTGGCGAAGACATCGTTATAGGCCAGCACCGTCGCCTCGCGGGTGGCCTGCTGGGCCAGCAAGGCCGCGCCCTCGCCCGAGCGCAGGGCCGGATCGGTCAGCACCCCGGCGTAGGAGCCCGACAACTGGCGAACACGCAGGGCCACCTGGGGATCGGTGAGGCTGAGGCGGTCGACGATCTGGGCCGAATGCACCCGCTCGCGGATGGTCATCAGCGTGCCCAGAAACGCCGTCCCGCCCAAGGCCCCGATGGTCTGGCCGGTGGAGAACAGCACGATGAAGCTGACGATGTACTCCTGGCCCATCTTGATGGCGCGGGGAAAGCCCGCCAGCAGCGCCGCGGGCAGGAACAACGCGCTGGCGAAGGCGATCATGCCCTGGCTCAGGAACATCTGCTCGGGCCGGGTCAGGCTTGTGGACCGGCTGTCCAACCAGGCGCCCCCGGCCACCATCAGAAGGGCGATGAGGGCCGGCGTGCTGATGTGCTCGGGATCGATGGTCAGGGCCACGATGACCATGCCGGCCAGAGTGGCGAAGAACATCACCCATGACAGGCCCACCATCTGGTCGTTGGTCATGCCCAGGGTCTGCAACAGGCCGAACGCGCCGACGCCCTGCTCGGACAACACGATGCGGAACAGCAGGATGATCACGAGCAGGCGCAGCAAGTCGGCCGTGGTCAGCCAGCGCAGGTGGATCAGCGGCTTCTTGCGATGCAGCTCGACCAGGGCCGTGGCCGCCAGCAGCACGATCGAGGCGGCCAGGCACCAGCCCAGCCACGGCGTGTCGAACCACCACACATACCGCCCCTGCCCCAGCACCACGCACAGCAGCGCGATGCCCGGAGCGAACAGGGCGAAGGTCAGGAAATCGCGCCACTCGAACATCTGCACCCGAGGAACGGGCGTCAGGCGCAGCAGGTTCACCGAGGCGATGCAGATCACCGACAGGCCGATTTCGGCCAGGTAGAGGCCATGCCACTGGCCCGTGCCCAGCAGGTCGATCGAGACCAGACGCGACAGGGGCAGGGCCAGTTGGGCCCATCCGACGCCCAGGGCGATGCCCATCACCCTGCGCTCGGGCGGCACGGCCTCGATCATGTAGAGCAGGGTCAGGGTCGACAGGGCCGAAGCCGCCATGCCCGCCGCCGCCCGCACCGCGATGGCCGAGCGCAGATCGTTGCTCAGCAGGTGCGCCAGGCCGATAACGATGAACAGCCCCAGGCCCAGGTCGGCGAACAGCCTCAGCCCGTACTGGAACCGGAACTTCACCGCCAGCAGGCCGATCGTGGCGTTGGCGGCGGTGTAGGCGATCGAAAGCCAGGTGGCCTCGCTGGTGTAGGCGCCCAAAGAGCCCTGGATCCAGGGCAGGTTGTTGTTGATCAGGTTGGCGCCCAGCCCCTGGGTCATGCCCAGCAGCAGGGACACCGCGCCGTAGGACAAGCCGTGGGCCCAGGTCCAGGGCGGCGGGATGGGCGGAGCCTGCGCAGGCGTCACGGCGGCGGCGTCGGTCACGTTCCGCCCCCACAGGCCATCAGAGCCTGCGCTCCATCCAGACGTCGCAGCGAGCGTAGGGCGTGTCGGCCGGCGGCAATTGTACGAAACCGGCGGATTGATAGAGCGACAGCGCCGGGGTGAGGCGCGAGTTGGTCTCCAGGTAAAGGCGGGGCGCGCCCTCGGCCTCGGCCTGGTCGACACAGGCTTCCATCAGCCGCCGTCCGACACCCTCGCCACGCGCCGACTCGGCCACCGTCATCTTGGCGATCTCGAAGCCGCCGTCGTCCATGGCCAGCAGGGCCACGCAACCCACCACCGCGCCGTCGTCGTCCTCGGCCACGAAGACGTGGCCGCCCTTGTCGATGATCTGCCCCTGGGGATCGTCCAGCAGGGCGACGTCCCGGGGTTCGAGCGAGAACCAGCGCGTGATCCAGGCGACGTTCAGGTCGCGCCAGGCGCTCGCATGTCGGGGCTCGAAAGGGACGATGCGCATGGGCGCCAGATTACCGCGCGACCTATGCTAGGCAAGCGCTGGAGGAGACGCCCCATGGTCCACCCGGTCTACGCCGACCTGCCCGTCACGATCTTCGAGGAGATGAGCGGCCTGGCGCGCCAGACGGGGGCCATCAACCTGGGCCAGGGCTTTCCCGACGATCCGGGCCCCATCGCGCTGCGCCGCAAAGCCGGAGAGGCGCTGATCGAGGGCTCCAACCAGTATCCGCCCATGCGCGGCCTGCCCGCGTTGCGCCAGGCCGTGGCCGCTCACTACGCCCGCGTCCAGGGGCTGGACCTGGACTGGGAGCGCGAAATCACCGTCACGTCCGGCGCGACCGAAGCCCTGGCGGCGGCGTTCCTCAGCCTGATCTCGCCCGGCGACGAGGTGGTGCTGTTCCAGCCGCTGTACGACGCCTACCTGCCGATGGTGCGGCGCGCGGGCGGCGTGCCGAAGCTGGTGCGCCTGTCGCCGCCGCACTGGCGTTTCGACCGGGCCATGCTGGAAGCGGCGTTCGGCGATCGCACGCGGCTGGTGGTGCTCAACAGCCCGCTGAACCCGGCCGGCGTCGTGGTTCCCGACGAGGACCTGGCCCTGCTGGCCGAGTTCTGCGTGCGTCACGATGCGATCGCCGTCTGCGACGAGGTGTGGGAGGCGGTGGTGTTCGACGGCCTCCGCCACCGGCCGCTGATCGCCTTCCCGGGCATGCGCGAGCGCTGCGTGAAGATCGGCTCGGCGGGCAAGATGTTCGGCATGACAGGCTGGAAGGTCGGCTTCCTGTGCGCCGCTCCCGACCTGACCCGCGCCCTGGCCGGGGCCCACCAGTTCCTGACCTTCACCACCCCGCCCAATCTGCAGGAGGCGGTGGCCTTCGGCCTGGCCGAACCGGGAAACTGGTTCGAGACGATGCCGGCGGGCCTGCAGGCCTCGCGCGACCGCCTGGCCGCCGGGCTGCGGGCCCAGGGCTTTTCCGTGCTCGACAGCGGTGGGACCTACTTCCTCAACATCGACCTGGAGGCCTCCGGGATCGACGAGGACGACCGAACCTTCGCCCTGCGCGCCGTGCGCGACCACGGCGTGGCCAGCATCCCCGTCTCGGCCTTCTACGCCGAGGATCCGGTGCGCTCGGTGCTGCGCCTTTGCTTCGCCAAGGCGGACCAGACGCTGGACGAGGCCGTGCGAAGACTGGCGGCGGCGCGGGGTTGGCGGCGGCGCGGAGACACAGCCGCCGATCGCATGGGGTCCGGCTAGGACGCCGGGACCGTCTCGGCCTTGGGCAGGCGGAAGTGCAGGGCCGCATCGAGGCTGCAGGCGATCCGCGAGGCCTTGGCCTGCATGACCGCCGCGACCGCCGGCGACATCATCTCGTCGGTGGCCCGGGTCCAGATCGCCAGCCAGCGATCGAACAGCGCCGACGGGATGCGGGCGGCGTGCCGCAGGTGGACCGCCATTGGATCGCCCTTGTAGCGGCCGGTCGTCAGCATCACTGACGACCAGAAATCGGCCAGCACGCCCAGGTGATGGTCCCAGTCCTGAATGGCGTCCTCGAACACCGGCCCCAGATCTGAATCCCGGCGCACCTCGCCGTAGAACCGCTCGAGCAAGGCCGGCAAGCGCGCCTCCACCTCGTCGGCGAACCCCGGCGGCAGGCCGGGGGCGGGTTCACGGATCGATCGGGCGGTCATGGCCTTCGCCTACGGATGCTTCCAGAACGCATCTATAAGTCCGCGCCAGCCATGCAAACCGAAATGCCGGCTCTAGGTAGTCGCCCTTACGGGAGCCTCGCGCGCCGGCGCGGCGCCCGCCTTGGCCAGGACCTGGACCAGGACGGTCAGCAGGTCGCGCAGGTCGATCGGCTTGGCCACGTGGGCGTCCATGCCGGCCTGGAAACAGGTCTCGATCTGGGTGCGCATGATGTCGGCGGTCAGGGCGATCACCGGCAGGCGGCTCCAGCGCGGATCGGCCCTCAATCGGCGCGTGGCCTCCAGCCCGTCCATCACCGGCATGTTGACGTCCATCAGCACCAAGTCGAAGGCCTCGGTCTCGAGCATCTCAAGCGCCTCTCGGCCGTTCTCGACCTCGACCAGATCGCAATCGAACGGGGCCAGGAACAGCTTGATCACGCGGCGGTTCACCGGATGGTCGTCGACCACCAGGATGCGGCGGCCCTGCAGCGGCGACAGGCCCTCGTCGTCCGCCACCGGGCCGGCGACCACCGCCTCGGCCTGGTCAGGCGTGGGCGTGTCGGCCAGGAAGGTCAGGGTGAAGGTCGAGCCCAGGCCCTCGCGGCTCTCCACCTTGATCGCCCCGTCCATCAGCTCGGCCAGACGGCGGGTGATGTTCAGCCCCAGGCCGGTGCCGCCGAAGTTTCGGGTCGTCGAGGCGTCGGCCTGGGTGAAGGCGCCGAACAGTTTGGACAGGGTGGCGCGGCTCATGCCGATGCCGGTGTCGGTCACCACCAGCCGGGCCAGCAGCCGGCCGCTCGCGACGTCGGCCGCGCAGCACAGCGACACCGCCACCCGGCCGCTGACGGTGAACTTCAAGGCGTTGGACAGGAGGTTGGCCAGGCACTGGCGCACCCGCACCGCATCGAACATCAGCAGCGGCGGCGGATCGCCGATCACCGAGAACACCAGGTCCACGCCCTTCTCGCGGGCCGTGGGCTGGTAGCCGCCGACCAGACGCGCGCAGACCCCGACCAGGTCGCCGGCCGTGGGCGAGATCTCCAGCTTGCCCGCCTCGATCTTCGACAGGTCCAGGATGTCGTTGAGCAGCACCAGCAGGGTGTCGCCACTGTCGATCATCAGTTCGACCTGTTCGCGTTGACGCGGCTCCAGGTTCTCCGCGCGCAGGGCCTGGGCCATGCCCAGCATGCCGTTCAGAGGCGTGCGCAGCTCGTGGCTCATCACCGCCAGGAAGGCCGACTTGGCCTCGTTGGCCGCCTCGGCCCGTCCACGGGCGTCCTTCAGGCGTTCGGAGGCGCGGCGCAGGTAGACGCCCCAGGCCACGCCGCCCACCACCAGGACCGCCAGCAGCATGGCGATGACGATCGAGGCATGGGCCAGGCGACGGTTCAGCTCGACCTCGGCCGTCAGGCGACGGCTCTCGTCGCGCTTGGACCGCAGCTCGGTCTCCAGCGCCGAGGCCATCTGGGCCCCGTTGCGGGCCTGGGCGGCCTGGGTGTTCTCGTAATCCTGCACCCGCCAGCGGTCCAGCAGGCGGAAGGCCTCCTCGCCCCGCCCCTCGGCCAGGGCGATATAGGCGCTCAGCAGCAGTTCGGCCTGCGGGTCCGGCTCCAGGGTCTCGGACGGAATGGCCCGGATGGCCGCCAGGTCGGCCTTGGCGCCCGCCGCGTCGCCCAGCTCGGCCCGGGCCTGGGCGCGCAGGCGCAGCGACAGGCCCGTCAGCCGGCTGTCGGGGTGGCTGATGGCGACCGCGCCCTGGGCCAGGCAGCTCAGCACCCGGGCCGGGGCCCCGCGCTCGTGGGCGATGCGGGCGCACAGATAGCGATCCCAGGTCCGAAGGTCGGGATCGCCCGCAGCCTCGGTCATGCGATGGTGCACGGCGGCGAAGTGCTCGGCGGCGTCCAGCTCGCCCACCTCGGCGGCGGTGTAGGCGATGTCGTAGATGCGCTCGACCTTGCGCATGTAGAAGGCGTTGCCCTCGTCCAGGCGGGCGGCCTGGCTCATGTGGTCCAGCGCGCCTTCCTTATCGCCGATGTAGGACAGGGTGTAGGAATGCACCTGGTGCGCCTCGGCCAGCAGCGACTGGGCGATCGGCCCCTTGCGCTCCATCTGCCCGACCAGCTCGGCCGCCAGGCGCGAGGCGTCGGCCCAGCGCCCGGACCGCCCCAGGGTGCGCACGCGCTCCAGTCCCGCCATCATCCGGATGTCGGGGCCGGAATGGTTCAGATAGCGATCCCAGTCGGCGTCGGTGAAGGTGCGGAAGCCGCCGGACTCATGGCGATAGGCCGTAGCCAGCATGTCGGCCAGGGCGACCAGTTCGGGATCCTTGTCGGCCACGCCCAGCGCCTTGACCTTGCGGTCCCAGTCGTCGAACTGCGGCTGGATCTGGTTGCTCTTGTAGGCGTAGAGTACGGCCCACAGGCCGTAGAGCCGCTTCTCGCCGCTCTGGCGCAACGCCTTGCGGCCGGCCCGTTCGATGTCGTCGTTCTGGCGTCCCGGCGCGCGGGTGTCGTGCAGGCTGATCTCGCGATAGAGGGCGTCCAGCTTGGCCGACTGAGGCGTGCGCGCCGACGCAGGACCGCCCGTCCCGGCCGACAGGGCGACCATCGCCGCGATGAACAGACAAAAGCGCCGCAAGCCCACGGTCCCCAGTGAACCGTCACAGCTTGGTCATGGACCGTTCCCGCGAGGTTAAGATCGCGCCCGCGCGACGTTCGGTCGCGCGGAGCCCGCTCCGGAGATCGTCGTCAGATCGTGGCGCCGCCGTCCACCACCAGCGCCTGGCCGGTCATGAAGCTGCCGGCCTTGGACGCCAGGTAGACGGCCGCGCCGGCCAGTTCGTCCGGCTCGCCGATTCGGCGCAGCGGCACGCCCTTGGTCGAGCGCTCCAGGGTGGCCGGATCGTCCCACAGGGCCTTGGCGAAGTCGGTCTTGATCAGGCCCGGCGCGATGCAGTTGACCCGCACGTTGTCGGGGCCGAACTCGTGGGCCAGGTTGCGGGCCAGCTGGAAGTCGGCGGCCTTGGAAATGTTGTAGGCGCCGATGATGGCGTTGCCGCGCAGGCCGCCGATCGAGCTGATGATGATGACCGAGCCGTCCTTCCGCTCGCGCATCTCCGGGGCGACCATCGAGATCAGCCAGTGGTTGCTGATGATGTTGTTGTCCAGGATCTTGCGGAACTGGTCGTCGCTGATGCCCGACAGCGGCCCGTAATAGGGATTGGAGGCGGCGTTGCAGACGCAGATGTCGACCTTGCCGAACGCCTTGCGGGTCTCGTCGACCAGGTTCTGAAGGTCCTCCTTGGAGGCGATGTTGGCGGGAACCGCGATGGCCGCGCCCGCGCCGTGCTTCTCGTTGATCGCCGCGGCCACCTCGTCGCACGGACCGGCCTTGCGCGAGGAAATCACCACCTTGGCCCCGTGCTCGGCCATGCGCTCGGCGATGGCCTTGCCGATCCCGCGCGAACTGCCGGTGATGATCGCCACCTTGCCGGTGAGGTCGAAGAGGGTCATGGCGCGGCTCCCTGAAACATTTGTTTGAAATTGCGCGCACACTGGGCCGCCGCGCCCATCCGGTCAAGCCTGACGGGCCCCGGCAGGTCCGTCGCGAATTTATTCGAAGGCGGCTGTAGGATGGCGTCCGCGGCCCACGTCCTCGAGACGAAACCCGCCTCGATGGAGACCACCATGCCTCTCGACACCGCCCCCGCCGCCTCGGTCGCCGATCGCGAACTGAGCATCACCCGCGTCATCGACGTTCCGGCCGACAAGCTGTTCAAGTGCTGGACCACGCCCGAGCGCATGCACGAATGGTTCTGCCCCAAGCCCTGGACGGTCTCGCACGCCGAAACCGACGTGCGCCCCGGCGGCTCCAGCCTGATCGTCATGCGGGGTCCCAACGGCGAGGAGTTTCCAAACCGTGGCGTCTATCTGGAAGTGATCGAGAACCGCCGCCTGGTCTTCACCGACGCCTTTGTCGAGGCCTGGGTCCCGTCCGATAAGGCCTTCATGGTCGCCATCGTCGAATTCGAGGACCTGGGCGACGGCAAGACCCGTTACACCGCCACCGCCCGCCACTGGTCGGTCGAGGATCGCCAGACCCACGAGCAGATGGGCTTCGTGCAGGGCTGGAACATCGTGGCCGACCAGATGACCGAGGTGGCCCGGACCTTCTAGGCCGGCCCTCTTCCGGGATGGCCAGGCGCCGAAGCCGGCGCTTGGCTTCCCGCGCCCCAACGGGCATCTAGCGCCTCCCTGGAGGCTGTCATGACCACCCCGATCGGCTGGCGCAATCTGCTGAACGCCGAACTCGCCCCGCGCTTCGCCCTGCTGTGCCTGGGCATCTGGCTGAACGCCGCCGACACCCTGGTGACGGTGACGATCATGCCCAGCGTGGCGCGCGAGATCGGCGGCTACCAGTATTTCGGCTGGTCGATCGCGGCCTTCCTGCTGGGCTCGATCCTGGCCGGGGCCTGCTCGGGCAAGCTGTCGATCCGCTTCGGCCTGCGCCAGGCCACGGCCCTGGCAGGAGTCTTCTACGCCGTCGGCTGCGCCATGGGCGCGCTGGCTCCGGACTTCCTGGTGTTCGTCGCCGGACGCCTGGTCCAGGGCTTGGGCGCGGGCGCGATCGTGTCGCTGTGCTACGTGGCCGTCAGCGCCCTGTTCCCCGAAAGCCTGTGGCCGCGCGTCTACGGCGCCATCGCCGGCGTATGGGGCGCGGCCACCCTGCTGGGCCCGCTGTGCGGCGGCCTGTTCGCCGAGGCCGGCTTCTGGCGCGGGGCGTTCTGGCTGTTCGTGGTCCAGGCCGTGATCTTCGTCGTCGCGGTGCTGGTCATGGTGCCTTCCGCGCCCAAGGCGCCGGAGGGCGGGCGCATTCCGGGCCGCCAGCTGGCTCTGTTGACGATCGGCGTGTCGCTGATCGCCGCCGCCGGGGTCACGCCCGGACGCCTGCTCCCCGCCGCCTGCGCCGTCCTGGGCCTGCTGGCCATGGCCGCCCTGCTGCTGGTCAACGGCCGCTCGCCCGACCGCCTGCTGCCCAGCGCCGCCGGCGACCTGCGCACGGCCACCGGCCTTGGGCTGATGGTCATCTTCTTCTGCGAGGCCGCGACCGTGGGCTTCTCGGTCTATGGCCCCACCTTCATCCAGGTGCTGCACGGCGCGGGACCCTTGCTGAGCGGCTACGTCATCGGCGGCATCGCGGCGGGGTGGACGATCCTGTCGTTCGTCGTCGCCGGCCTTCCGCCCCATCGCGAGGGCCTGGCCATCCGCCTCGGCGGGGCGGTCATCGTCGCGGGCGTGGCCTGGGGCGCGTTCGAGATGGTGCGCGGCGGCCTGGTCGGGATCGCCGCCTCCATGACCCTGCTGGGCGCGGGCTTCGGGATCTGCTGGGCGTTCCTGGCCAAGCGGGTGATCAGCGGCGCGGGCGAGGCCGAGCAGGCCCTGGCCTCGGGCGCGGTCCCCACCACCCAGTTGATGGGCGGCGCCACCGGGGCCGCCGCCGCCGGAGCCCTGGCCAACGCCCTGGGTTTCGCCCACGGCGTGGACCCCGCCGCAGGAGCCGCCCACGGCCTGGCCCTGTTCGCCGCTTTCATCCCCCTGGCCCTGGTCGGCTTCGCCGCCGCCTGGCGGCTGGGGCGGAACTGAGGAACTCCGATGACCGCCTCGCTCGACCTCGCCGCCGACGCCGTCTCCACCGAGCGCGACGTGATCGAGCGCCCGATCGACGCCGACGACCTGGACCTGGGCGGTTGGGACATCGCCAAGGCGTTGAAGCTGGTCTCGCGCGGCAACGCCGTGGTGTCGGAATGGCTGTCGTCGCCGATCGTCTATGCCGAGGATCCGGCGTTCCGCCCGGCGATCGACGACTATGTCCGCGATCAGATGGCCTGGGGCCTGAGCCACAAGGCCAGCGAACCACGCCGCGATCCGGCCCTGTGGGCGCGCACAGAGGCGGCGTTCCGCGAGTTGATCGGGGCTGGCTGATTCAGTTCGGCAGGATCGCGACCACCGCGACGCCGGCGGCTATCGCCGTCAACGAGCTCTCATTTTCGGACGGAGGCTGGTCGACATAGACCCCCTCGATCGGCTGAACGAAAACGGGCCTCGGGTGGATACTCGGATCCAGCGACGGTCGCGCCGCGATGATCGCCGCCACGACGGTTTCCCGATCCACGCCCGCCTCGCCCAGGCGGATCGCGATCTCGCCGCGCCCCGTGCGGCAGGCCTCGCGCAATCCAGGAAGCGGGCTGGGACCGACGACCAGCCGCAGCATGTCGCGCTCGCCCCGCCGACGCGGAAGGATTTCGGCAATGTCGTCCCAGGGCAGGGTCTCTCCGATTTCCGGATAGTAGACGCCCGCCTCATCGATCCGGAGCTCGACCTCGGGCGTCCGCCAGGCGCGCGAGATCCAGGAGACGTGGACCGACTGAACGGCGAACGCCAACGCCACGGCCAGCATGTAGCCCACGCCCCAAAACCAGCCGTTCCACCACCCCAGTCCCAGAGCGGCCAGCAGCGACAGGGCTAGTCCCGCCTGCGGCGCGCCGCGCCGGATCCAGCGCCACCACATTCCCCTTGCCGAGGTCAGCCACACGCCGGGTTCGGGGCTTCGCACGCCACCGCCTACTCGACGCGACAACTTCGCGGCCGCACTGACCGCGAACACGAATACGACCAACGTCAGCTGCCCCAGGTGCAGCACATCAAGGACTATGAGAAGGGCGAACCACGGACCACCTCGCCACAGGCTGAAGGCGGCGGCCCGCAATGGCGCGCTCGTACCGTCGGAAACCCTGGCCAGCGTATCGAACCGGTTCATCACACCCCCTCCGGAACAGGGCGAACCAGCCCGCCCGACAATCTAGGGCGGTGTCGGACTAGGCTCAAGCTTCCGCCAGGGCCGTCTTCTCCACCAGGCGCACCACGTCGCCCATGATCTCGGTGATCTTGAAGTCCTTGGGGGTGTAGACCCGGGCCACGCCCATCTGGCGCAGCACCAGGGCGTCGGCGTCGGGGATGATGCCGCCCACCACCACGGGCACATGGTCCAGCCCTTCGGCGCGCATCAGGCGCACCACCTCCTGAACCAGGTCCAGGTGCGAGCCCGACAGGATCGACAGGCCGACCACGTGCGCCCCGCCTTCCTTGGCGCGGCGCACGATCTCCTCGGGCGTGGAGCGGATGCCGTCGTAGATCACCTCCATGCCCACGGCGCGGGCGCGGGTGGCGATCTGCTCGGCGCCGTTGGAGTGGCCGTCCAGGCCCGGCTTGCCGACGAGATAGGTCAGGGTTCGGCCCAAGGCCTGCGACACGCGCTCGACCTGCGCCTTCACCGCCTCGACATCCTCGGCCTCGCCGGTGGAGACCACCACCGCCACGCCCGTGGGGCCGCGATACTCGCCGAACACCTCGCGCAGGGCCCCGGCCCACTCGCCGGTGGTGACCCCGGCCTTGGCCGCCGTGATCGAGGGCTCCATGATGTTGCGGCCGTCGGCGGCCGCGGCCTTCAGGTCGGCCAGGGCCGCCTCGACCGCCTCAGGGTCGCGGGCCGCGCGCCAGGCCTTCAGCCGCTCGACCACCCCCGCCTCAAGCAAGGGATCGACCACCTCGATGGCCCCGCCGCCCGCCGCCAGGGGCGAGGGCTCGCCGTCGGTCCAGCGGTTGACGCCCACGACGGTCAGGTCGCCGGTCTCGACCGAGCGAACCCGCCGGGCGTTGGAGGCGACCAGCTCCTTCTTCATGTAGTCGATGGCGTTGGAGGCCCCGCCCATCTCGTCGATCAGGGCCAACTGGGCCAGGGCGCCCTTCGACAGCTCCGCCACCTTGGCCTCGACCACGTGGCTGCCGTCGAACAGATCCTCGTACTCCAGCAGGTCGGTCTCGTAGGCCAGGACCTGCTGAAGCCGCAGCGACCACTGCTGGTCGAACGGGCGCGGCAGGCCCAGGGCCTCGTTCCAGGCCGGCAGTTGCAGGGCCCGGCAGCGGGCGCGCTTGCTGAGCGTGACGGCCAGGGCCTCGATCAGGATGCGATAGACGTTGTTCTCGGGCTGCTGCTCGGTCAGGCCCAGGCTGTTGACCTGCACTCCGTAGCGGAAGCGCCGGGCCTTCTCGTCCTGCACGCCGTAGCGTTCCAGCAGGATCTGGTCCCATAGCTCGGTGAAGCTGCGCATCTTGCACAGCTCGGTCACGAACCGGACGCCGGCGTTGACGAAGAAGCTGATGCGCGAGGCGACGATCTCGAAGTCCTCGTCGGGAACCTGGCCGCCGGCCTTGACCGTGTCGAGCACGCTGATGGCCGTAGCCAGGGCGAAGGCCAGCTCCTGCTCCGGCGTCGCGCCCGCCTCCTGCAGGTGGTAGCTGCAGACGTTCATCGGATTCCACTTGGGAACCTCGCGATAGCACCAGGCGATCATGTCGCCGATCAGCCGCAGGCTCGGCTCCGGCGGGAAGATGTAGGTGCCCCGGCTGAGGTACTCCTTGATGAGGTCGTTCTGGGTGGTGCCCTGCAGTTTCCTGCGGTCGGCTCCCTGCTCGTCGGCCAGGGCCACATACATCGCCAGCAGCCAGGCGGCGGGGGCGTTGATGGTCATCGACGTGTTGGACTGCTCCAGCGGAATGCCGTCGAACAGGGTCCGCATGTCGCCCAGGTGGGCGATGGGCACGCCCACCTTGCCCACCTCGCCTCGGGCCAGGATGTGGTCGGCGTCGTAGCCGGTCTGGGTGGGCAGGTCGAAGGCCACCGACAGGCCCGTCTGGCCGCGCGCCAGGTTGGCCCGGTACAGCGCGTTGGATTTCTCGGCCGTGGAGTGCCCCGCATAGGTGCGGAAGATCCAGGGCGCGTCGGGCGCATGCTGGAACGGCTTCGGCTTCATCCTGCGCTTCCCGTTTATCGTTCTTGATTACCAACGATCATGAACCGGGTTTTGCTGCAACGCAACATGGCGCAGGAGCGACGCGTCGGGCCTCAGAACGCCCGCTTGCCCGTCACCACCTCGAACCAAAGCCGGAAGTCGCCCGCCAGGCTGTAGAACGGATACTTGAAGGTGGCCGGGCGGTTCTTCTCGAACACGAAATGGCCCACCCAGGCGAAGCCATAGCCCAGGAACGGGGCGGCCACGAAGAAGCGCCAGTCGATCAGCGCGCCGCAGGCCAGGGCCGCGATCACCAGGGTCGTGCCCACCACATGCAGCCGCCGGCTCGTCCGGTCGGCGTGCTCGCTGAGATAGAAGGGATAGAAGGCGCCGAAGCTGCGATAGCGCTCGGCGGACTGGGGCTGTCGGATGTGATCGTGGCTGCTCATGTCTCCGATGTTCCGTCCGTCGCGGCGTCGATGCAAGTGATCGCCTTTGCAACCCTGGGCTGGCCATAGGCCGTTCGGCCTATCGCGCCACGCGGAAGAAGGGTGATCTATGGGCGCCATCCGACCACGGGGGATGGAACCATGATCCACATCGTCACGTCCGAGAATCGGCATCTCTACGGCCCCCAGCTGTGGGCCATGCATGAACAGCGGCGTCTGCAGTGCGTCGAGAAGAACGGCTGGGTCGACCTGGTCGTGCTCGAGGGCGGCGAGGTCGACGACTTCGACGACGCCCAGGCCATCTACCTGTTGGGCTTCGACGACGAGATGCGGCTGGAAGTGGGCCTGCGCCTGCACCCCACCGAGGACCGCTGCATGCTGGCCGACAAGTTCCCTCACCTGATCGCGCCCGACGAGACGCCCAAGAAGGGCCCCGAGGTCTGGGAGGCCACGCGCCTGTTCACCACCGAGCTCTATCGCGCCAAGAAGGGTCCTGGCCGGGGCCTGAGGGTGTTCGAAGCCTGGGCGGCGGCCATGGAACTGGCCCTGGTCAACGGCGTCGAGCGGTTCGTGGGCATGATCGACATGTCGCTGTATCCCGGCATCATGAACTCGCCGATCGACACGCGCCTGGTCGGCCTGCCCCGCCCCTATGCGTTCGGCGTCGTCGCCGGTTCGGAGATCGCCCTCTCGCCCGAACTGCTGGACCGCGTGCGCGAGGCCATCTGTCAGGAAGGCCCGATCGGCTACCACGTCGACGCGCTGGACCTGCGGGCCTTCGGTTCGCTGGCCGCCGTGCAGCGCCAGGTGGTCAGGGCCCTGGTGCCGCAGATCGACACCGGGTCCGCCCGCGACGAGTCGCTGGCCGCCGAAACATTGTATCGCCTGCACGACACGACCGGTCGCGCGCGGCGCATCTGGGCCGACAGGACCTCCACAATTGCTCAATCATCCCTCAATGGTTGAGATCGGTGTTATCCTGTAACAAATGGGCCTAGAAATCGCCGCGTTTTGGGGCCTTAAGGCCTCGCGTTCCGCGCGCATGAGGGCAACAAGCTGAACCTCAGCGACGTAACGCCGCGCTTCGCCCTGTGTCGTTTCTTCGACGTATGGGACGTGTCAAAATGCGTGAACAACCGTTGGAGGCGATAAAGTTGAGCGAAGAAACCGAAGGCCGGCGCCCTAATCCCGTGGATCTGCACGTCGGTGGCCGCGTCCGCATGCGTCGCAAGCTGCTGGGCGTCAGCCAGGAACAACTGGCCGACTCCCTGGGCCTGACGTTCCAGCAAGTTCAGAAGTACGAGCGCGGCGCCAACCGCGTGAGCGCCTCGAAGCTGTACGAAATCGCCCGCACCCTGCAGGTGCCGGTGTCGTTCTTCTTCGACGGCCTGGCCGACCCGATGGACGGCTCGGAACACGACGAAGTCGGCCAGCAGGCCGAGCGCATCGTGCAGGAATTCCTGACCACCCCCGAAGGTCTGGAACTGGCCGAGGTGTTCCCGAAGATCGGCCGTGGCCGCGTGCGTCGCCAAGTGCTGGACCTGGTCCGCGCCATGGCCGAGGAAGCCGCCCGGAACGAAACCGCCGCCTGATCCTCAGGCGGATACGACTCGTCCGCTCGGGTCCCGGCGAAGCCTCGCCGGGACCCGATCGCTTTTTGGGCGCCGCCCTGATCGCCGCCTAGGTGGCCGTAGCGCGCCGCTGACTGGCGGCCCAGATCCGCTTGGCCGTCTGCAGGCCCGACGGCGCCAGGCCGCGCAGGTCATGGCTGCGGGCGATCTTCAGGCCGTACTCGCGGTCCTTCTGCCAGACCACCTTCACGTCGTGGGCGAAGCCCGTGACGAGGTCGACCAACTGCAGGGCGTCAGGCGGACTGGCGGTCGACAGCATCTGGATCCGCGCGCCGCCGGTCGACATGTCGCGGATCACGCAGTCCCAGGCGAACGCGCCGCACAGCGCCTTGCCTGCGTGCTGCATCGACGTACGCGGACCGGCGCGCCGGTCGTTCGCCCCGGAATCGAACTTGGACATGGAAGTACCAACGCGCGGCGGACGTTAATCGACCGTGCAGGCGCACGGTTTATTCCGCGCTGACCATCTCCGCTCCCTGGCCTTCCCGGCGATCCGATCCTGGAACCTCCAGGCGGGACAGTGGCTTTCGGCGGTAACGTCTTCTAACGAAAACCAGCGTTATTCTTGAGGAGAGGCCGGCGCAGACCGGCCCCGAGGGAGCGAGAGGAAACCCATGACCCACGGCGTGGCGCTGTTGGCCGACGTGACCGGCCGCGAGCTGGTCTTCGCCCTGGCCCGCCCCGGTGACCCGCCGGGCGAGCACCGCACGAGGCCCTGCGCCAGCCTGCCGGAACTGGAGGCGGCCTTTCGCGACATCCTGGCCGAGGTCGGCGTCGAGGCGCTGGTCGGAGTGGCGGTCAGCGCCGCCGGACCTGAGATCGACGGCGCGATCGTGCTGACCAGCACCGGACTGACCCTGTCCCAGGCCTGGCTGCGCAGCGTGGCGCGCACGCCTCGCGCCTATCTGGTCAACGACTTCACCGCCTGCGCCATGGGCGCCCCACGCATCGCCGAGGCCAGGCTGGGCGTCGTCCACCCGGGCAAGCCCGCCCGCAACGCCGCCATCGCCGTGCTCGGACCCGACATCGGCCTGGGCGTGGCGGCCCTGGTCCCGACGCGCGGCGACAGCTGGCTGGCCGTGCCCAGCGAGGGCGGCCATATGGACTTCTGCCCCGTCGAGTCGCGCGAGGCTCCGATCTTCTCTGCGATCCGCGGCCGCCACGGCGATGTCGCCGCCGAGCGCCTGCTGTCCAAGGAGGGCCTGGCCGAGATCCACGGCGCGCTCGTCAGCGACGGCGATCCCCTTTTCACGCCAAAAAATGACAACGCTGTCATAGCTAGGGCGCGAGCGGGAGATCCGCAGGCGCTGGAGGCGATCTCGATCTTCAGCGGCCTGCTCGGCGGCTTCGCCGGCGACATGGCCCTGCTGTTCGCCGCCCGCGGCGGGGTGTTCCTCAACAGCCCCCTGCTGGAAGACATCGGCGACCTCCTCGACCTGGACGCCTTCGCGCGTCGCTACCGGGCCAAGGGACGGATGAGCTACTACCTGGATGCCCTGCCGGTGTTCTCCATGCCCGGCCGCCCCGCCCTGCTGGGCCTGTCCAGCCTCTTCTCCGCCAGCGACATGCGCTACGCCGCCACCGACGTGAAGTTCCTGGACTGCTGAGGCCTCAGCCGTCGTCGCGCCAGCCGTTGCGCAGCAGGTCCACGGCCAGCAGGTGGGCGGTCTCCAGGGTCAGTTCCTCCAGCCGTTCCAGCAGGGCCAGGCGCTGCTGGGGCGAGCGGGCGTGGGCGTAGAGCGCGCAGATGCCGTGCAGCCGCTCGCGGATGTCCACCGCCGGCGGCTCGGAATGCAGCAGCGAGGCCTCGGCCAGTTGGGCCGGCGCCTCGCCCTTGCGCCCGAAGGCCCGCTGCGGCGCGTCGAACTCCAGCGACTCCAGGCCGGGCCAATCGAGGGCGCTCATGGTCTCAACTCCATCCACTGAGAGATCGTCAAAGGTCATCGGGCCGCTCCCTCAGGCCACCAGGGCCGCCGCGCCGCAGCGCAGGCCGTTGGAGCGCACGTCCGCCTCGCCCAGCCCCAGGCCGAGCAGGTTGGTCAGCGAGACGATCACCCCGTCCAGGGGCGCGGTCGCGGCCGCCAGCACCGGTTTCAGCGCCGCCAGGATCGCGGCGTCGCCAAGGCCCAGCTGGATGCCCAGCAGCTCCACGTCCAGCTTCAGGTTGCCCAGCAGGGTCGACGTCGTCGCCGCCAGGGTGTCGTTGGTCTTGACGGTCTTGATCGTGCGCTGGCGCACGTCGGCGTCGGTGAAGGTCACGCTCTGCCAGGAGGCTCCGCCCAGGGCCGCGTCGGCCTTGCCCGTCACCTTGAACAGCGGCGCCTGGACGATGTTGGTCGTCGTGACGGTCAGCGGCTGCTTGAAGTTGTTGAGGGTGGAGACGTCGATGTCGCCGATCTTCAGCGTGCCCAGGCTGGGCTTGACGTCCAGGGTGGTGGTCTTCTGGCCGCAGTCGATCGCCTTCAGCTTGGCCTCGCCGGAGGCCAGTTCGACCAGCACCGGCAGGTGGATCTGGGCCAGACCGCCCAGCAGGCCCGAGCCCAGCAGCTTGACGTCGACATAGAGCCGCGCCTGCGAGGTGCGCACCACCACGGTCTTGTCCTGGGTGATGGTCATGAAGGGCGAGTTGTTCGGCGGCTCGCCGATCGCCAGCCACACGTCGGTGTCGAGCAGGCCGGGAACCGAGGCGCCCAGGTCCAGCTTCACCTGCCGCTGCCCTTGGCCGATCTGCAGCATCGTGGTGGTCAGGTCGAGGGCGCTGAGCGAGACCAGGGCCCGCTGGCCGCCGGACACGTGATCCTGCGGGCCATAGGGTCCCAGCGCCACCAGGGCGTCCAGATGCGCCTTGCTGCCATTGCCCACCTGCAACGCCAGGGTCTTGGCCGCCTGGGCCGCCTGGGTCTTGCCGGCCGCCGTCAGGGCGTCGGACAGGGCGCTCAGCGCCTGGCCGGTGGTCAGGTCGGCCTTCAGCACCTGGTCGTAGGTCGCGCCCTTCAGTTTCAGCTTGGCCGCCACGGCGTCCAGGTAGCCGAACAGGGTCACGTCCGCGTCGGCCAGAGCGTTGTAGTCCATGACCGACAGGTTGATCTGGCTGCCCGTCAGCCCGCCCAGCAACTGGTTGACCAGGCCGCCCTGAAGGCTGGCCAGGCGCGTGCCGATGGAGAACGCCGCCAGGTCGGCCCGGGCGGCGGTGGCCTCGCGCCGGATCGGCCAGGTCGAGCGGCCCAGCAGCGCCGCGCCGAAGAAGAGGTCGGCGTCGCTCCGCACCGACACCCTGACCGCGTTGGGGTTGACCGCGGTCGCCGTGAAGCGGCTGGCCACCGGGATGGAGGCGTCGCTGACGTAGTTGCCGGTGGTGACGGTGGCCGTGGGCGACGTGGCCCAGCCCTGGTTGTTGGCCGACGCCGTCGCCTGGGCGGCGACCTGGGCGCGGGTGATGTCGTTGGCGGCGGCCAGGGCCGCCAGGTCGGCCACGCCCTGCAGGCGACGGCTCTGCAGGAACACCGAGCCCACGTCCACCGCCAGGGCGGCCAGGGCCAGGATCATGACCATCGAGGCGGCGGTGATCACCGACACCGCGCCCCGCCGTTCCTTCAGGAAGGCGGGGAGAAAGGCGGAGACGGGATGGCGGACGCCGCGTCCGCTTCGCGAACCGGCCATGGCCCCCTCAATAGCCTCCGAGCTGGATCGACGCCTGGCGGTTGATGACTTCCGAAGGCATCGGCGCCAGGCCCTTGGCCGCGAAGGCGAAGGAGTTGGCGGCGTCGTAGGAGACCTTGACGGTGAAGCGGCCGTTCTGGTCGACGACCTGGGTGGAGACCTTGGCCGGCTCCAGCTGGGCGTAGTCGGCGGCGCTGGCGGCGACCGAGGCCTTGGCCAGCGTCGCGCGTTCGGCGGCGTTCAGGCCGGGCAGGGCCGCCCGGGCCGCATCGTTGGCCATCTGCTGCACCGAGTGCGACATCCAGAAATAGCCCCCGTAACCCGTGATCCCCATCAGGACGAAGATCAGAAGCGGGGCCAGAAAGGCGAACTCGACCGCCGCCGCGCCCGAGACGTCGCGACGAAATCCACGCTTTTCCAACAGCTTCGACATGGGTCCGACTCCTGCCGCGAAGGTTGAGGCTGCAGGATCGCGCGACCGGATATGCCGTCGCGTTTACGCGGATTTTCCGTATTTTACGTATTTTACGGCGACAGCCTGCCTCGCTTGCAGGTGGCCCCTATTCATTGTCGCTCAACCGTCGCGGTGGTATTTTCGCCTTGTAGAATACAGTCAAGCGTTGGGGGAGATCAGCGTTCGGCGGAGAAACCGGATTCTCCGGAAAATTTGGAGAGAGCATGAAGAATCTCGCCATTGCAGCGCACGCCACCGCCGGTGAAGTCAGTCGAAACTTCGGCCAGTGGCAAGATGTCGCACTTACCGGTCCGGTC
Organism: Caulobacter sp.; assembly: GCA_017745235.1. Classification (GTDB taxonomy): domain Bacteria; phylum Pseudomonadota; class Alphaproteobacteria; order Caulobacterales; family Caulobacteraceae; genus Caulobacter. Next base: position 150,887 of record JAGHZU010000012.1, read on the forward strand.
ATCATTACCCACCACGGACGCCCTCGCGTGGTTCTGCTTTCGGCCGATCGCTATGCGGCGTGGGGCGACGAGCAGTCCAGCCACGCCGACACGACCGACCGCCACGCCGAAACCAGCCGCGAGGCCATCCTTGAGCATCTGGCCGAGGGTTTCATCGCCCTGGACCCCACCTTGCGGGTCACCAAGGTCAATCCGGTGTTCGAAGCCCTGGTGGGACGCAGCGCGGCCCAACTGGTCGGCGCGGCCTGGGGCGAGCTGTTCCCGGCCGCCACCCAGGCGGTGATCGCCGAGCAGATGCGGCGCGTCCTGCGCACGGGCGAGGCGGTCGAGTTCGAGGCCGACTCCACGGTCCAGCCCGGCCGTTGCTATGGGGTGCGGATCTTCCCCTATCCGGGCGGCGTGGCGGCGCTGTTCGCCAACCGCACCGAGGAGCACACCCTGCGCACGCGGCTCCGCCACGCCCGCGCCATGCGCGAGGCGACCGACGCCATGCCCCGCCTGGCCGTGGCCCGGCTGAACGTGCGCGGCGTGCTGGCCGAGACCGACGCCGACTTCCTGCGGCTGACGGGCTTCACCAGCGCCGAACTGCTGGACTGCCGCCTGACGGACGTGGTGCGTCCGGCCGATCGGCGCGCCCTGACCCTGGCGCTGGAGAAGGTGCTGCAAGGCGGCCCCGCCGCCGTTGTGCCCACCGCCCTGCTGGTCAAGGCCGGCGAGGAACGCCCGGTCGAGGTCTCCCTGGCCGCCATCATGCGCGACGGCGCGCCCGACGGAGTGATGGCTCTGTTGATGACCCAGGGCTGACCTGGCCCTCCGATAGATGTCATCCCGGACAGCGCGACGCGCTTCCGGGATGACGACGAGGCAAGCCTCGGAGCCTCAGGCTTCCGCCTGGGCCTTCAGCTTGGCCAGGCCCGCTTCGAAGTCGCGACCGACCGCCTTGTCCAGGTTGAAGATCACGCCCATCAGCTTGCTGATGAACGGCGCGGGACCCTCCATCGTCCAGGTGACGCGGGTGGCCGCGCCCTGGGGCTCGAGCGTGAAGGTCACGTTGTTGCTCGACTTCATCGGCTTGTTGAAGTCCAGCCGCAGCTTCAGGTTCTGCGGCGCCTGGGCCTGGACGATCTCCATGCGCCCCACCCCCGCCCGGCCCTTGCTGTCCCAGGCATAGGCCGCGCCAACGCCGGAGGCCGGACCGGAATAGGTGCGGGCCATGGCCGGATCCAGGCCCTCATAGGGCGACCACACGCTCCAGCGACGGAAGTCGTCCAGCAGCGGGTAGATCTTGTCCGGCGTGGCGTTGACCACGGTCGAGCGGCTGACGCGGAAGGTGTCGGGCCGGGTGGCGGCGTAGGCCAGCAGGCCGGCGATGGCGGCCGCCACGACGATGGCGATGATCTTGAACATGGTGATGCTCCCTCTCGTCTCGATGGCCTAGGGTTTGGCCGGGGTGGTGGCGATCGACCAGGAGAAGCCGTACGGGTCCTTCAGCTGGCCGTAGCGGTCGCCCCAGAACATCAACTGCACCGGCAGCAGCACCTGGCAGCCGGCCTTGGCGGCGCGGTCGAACCAGGCGTCCACGTCGTCGACCTGCATGTGCAGGGTGAAGGCGCCGGGCGTTTCCAGAGGATGGCCGTGGTCCGGATAGGCGTCGCTCAGCATCAGCGAGTTGCCGTTGACGCGCAGGTGGATGTGCATGGTTCGGCCATGCTCGTCCGGCGGGATCTGGTAGAGGACCTCGGCCCCGAACGCCTTGGCGTAGAATTCGGCCGCGGCCGTGGCGTTGCTGGGCTGAAGGTAGGGAACAATGCCGCCGGAGACAGGCGGCAGGGCGGGTGGCTGGGTGTCGGTCATGGCGTTCTCCGAAGGCCCTGTGGCCTCAAGCGTTTGATCCGTCCCTAGGACGAACCGCCCCCGCCCGGTCCGACACGCCGGACCGAAAAATCCGCTTCAGCCGCCTTCGCGCGCCAGCTGGTCGAGACGCTGGCGGATATGGGCGGCCTCGGCGGCGCTGTTGGCCAGCGAGATCGCCTGGTCGAAGGCCTGGCGCGCCTCGGCCGCCCTGCCCAGCTGTTGCAGCAGCCCGCCCTTCAGGCCGAAGAAGTAGAAGTAGCCGGACAGCTTGGGCGCCAGGGGCTCGATCAGGGCCAGGGCCGCTTCGGGTCCCGCCGTCTTCGACACCGCCACGGCCCGGTTCAGCGTCACCACCGGCGACGGGGCCAGTTGCTCCAGGTCGCCGTACAGCAGGTCGATCCGCCGCCAGTCGGTGTCGGCCGCGCGCTCGGCCCGGCCGTGCTCGGCGGCGATGGCGGCCTGGACGAGGTACGGGCCGGGCCGCCGATGGCGCACGGCCTTGTCGATCAGGGCCTGGCCCTCGGCGATCATTCGCCGGTTCCACAGGCCGCGGTCCTGCTCTTCCAGCGGCACGACCTCGCCCTGGTCGTCGAAACGGGCGTCGGCGCGGGCGTGCTGCAGCAACAGAAGCGCCGTCAGGCCCATCACCTCGGGCTCGCCGGGGAACAGGCGCAGCAGCAGACGGGCCAGGCGGATGGCCTCCTCGCACAGCGAGCCCCGCGCCTTCACCTCGGCCCCGCCGGCCGAATAACCCTCGTTGAAAACCAGGTAGATCATCGACGACACCGCCGACAGGCGGCGGGCCCGCTCGGTCGGATCGGGCGCGCCGAACGGCACGTCGCCGGCGCCGATCCGCGCCTTGGCCCGCGTGATGCGCTGCTCCATCGCCGACTCGCCCACCAGGAAGGCGCGGGCGATCTGGCGCACCGACAGGCCCGAGACGATCCGCAAGGCCACCGCCACCTGCTGGGTGGCCGGCAGGTCGGGATGGCAGCAGATGAACAGCAGCCGCAGCACGTCGTCGCGATAGTGGTCCCCGTCCAGCCGCTCGGCCAGGGCCGTCTCCGCGTCGTCCAGGTCGGAGATCAGCTCCTCGGCCGGCAGCGGGGCCGAGCGGCTCTGCTTGCGCACCCCGTCGAGGGCCGCGTTGCGGCCGACCAGGATCAGCCACGCCGTCGGGTCGCGCGGGGGTCCGTTCTTCGGCCAGGCCTTCAGCGCTCGCAGGCAGGCGTCCTGGAACGCCTCTTCGGCCGTCTCCAGGTCGCGGAAATAGCGCAGCAGCGCCGCCACCGCCTGCGGCCGGGCCGAGGTGATGGCCGCGTCGATCCAGGCCGCGTCCAGGCTGGCCATCTCGCTCATGCCGCATCGCTCCCTACGGCGCGTCCTAGGACGCCGGGCTTGAAAGCCTCCACCGGCCTTATCTCATAGGCGCCTCGGCCCGGATTGGCCACGGCCAGGCGCCGGGCGACCTCGATCGCCGCCTCCAGCCCGTCGCACTCCACCAGGAAGAAGCCCAGCAACTGCTCCTTGGTCTCGGCGAACGGACCATCGATCACCAGGCTCTCGCGCGCCTTGCACAGGGTGACGGCCGTGGTGCTGGGCAGCAGCCGCGCCGCCCCGGCCAGCCGGCCGTCCTCGGCCAAGGCCCGCTCCACAAGGCCCAGGCGCGCCAGCACCGCGCGCTCCTGGTCGGCGCTCCAGGCGCCGATCACGTCCTCGGAATCGTAGCAGAGCAGGGCGTAGAGCATGCGGACCGGACCTTTCGCTCCTAGGACGCGCCGACCCCGGCGCCGCCGACAGCGGCGAACGCAAAAATAGCGGTCAGATTGTCGCAGGCGCCGGGAGCCATATTTCGGCCCGCGCGTTCAGCCAGCGTCGGAGATCCGAAGCATCACAAAAAAGAGCTCGGCGATCCGTCGTCGAGAAACAGGGGCATGGGAGGCGTGCGTTTGTTTTCAGGAGCCTTTCGTGACCCAAGTGACCCTGTTCGTCATCGCCATCCTGCTGGGCGTCCTGATCTGGCCCAGCATCGCCTCGCGCGTGCCTAACCTTCCCGGGCTAAAGCGCCGCCGACGCCGGCGGCGGAGCTACTATCGGGATTGAGGGTAGGCTCTCAGCCGACCATCACGCCAAGCCCTTCAGAGACCCATGTTCTGCAGTTAAAGTTCGGTCATGCGACTCGAACTTTCGCTCCTTGCGAGCATCGCTAGCCTGGGCGTCAGCCTCTTTACTTTCGTATCGACGCGCCGCGCCAGGAAGCGCGCAGCTCGTCTTGAGGCGTTGAATATCAAAACGCGACGCACCTTCATCGTCGGCCCCGACGAATATGTGATCAAGGTCAGTTTCAGACCCGACGATCAATCGGAAGCCTGGAAAGCGATCCTTATCGCTCTCTCGCCGCGGACAAATGTCATCGGAAGATTAGGACCGGATGAACGGAGCCTCTTGGCCGTTCAATCAATGGTGCAGACGGCCGATGGCCTTAGAATCGAGTCCGAGTTCTGGGCGAAACCTGCCCAAAATGGCAAGCCGGCTCCTGCGCTCTTGCTGATCGTCGCCGATGGCCATTGGTGGCCGACCATCGCTCAATTCCGATCCATCAAGCCGCCATATAAAGTGTAACTCTACCGAGCGTGCTCTAAGGCAGCATCGATAGGCCCTATGCTCACCGACGAGGGAACACAGTCCGCGCTGCTGCTTCCTCGTCGGCGTGCGCCCGACGGGAAGGACAAGATCAGAGATTACAGGAAAATCCGCCGTGGTGGCTGGGGGCGGGATCGAACCGCCGACCTGTGGGTTATGAATCCACCGCTCTAACCATCTGAGCTACCCAGCCGCACGAAGCGGAGGCGGGCTTATAAGCGCAAAGCGGGGGCGGCTTCAAGCCCGTCCGAGCATGAGATTCAACACCGCGTCGAGACGCCGCTTCAGGCTCTCGGGCCCGTACTCGGCCAGCACCTTGGCGCGGGCGGCCTGGCCCATGGCGACGGCGCGGTCGGGCGCGTCGATCAGGCCGGCCAGGGCGTCGGCCAGGACGGCGGGATCGCCCGGCGGTACGAGACGCCCGTCCTGGCCGTCCTCGATCATCTCCACCGGCCCCGGAATCGCGCTTGAGGCCACGGGCAGCCCCACCGACATCGCCTCCAGCAGCACCAGCGGGAATCCTTCCTGGTAGGAGGGGAAGGCGAAGACGTCGCCCTGGGCCAGGAAGCCGGCCACGTCGCCGCGCCAGCCCACCAGGCGCACGCGCTCGCCCAGGCCGTGCTGGGTGATCAGCCCCTCCAGCTTGGGCCGCTCGTCGCCCTCGCCGGCGATCTCGCAGTCGAAGGCCAGGCCCCGGTCGCGCAGCAGGGCCAGGGCCGCCACCAGCACGTCGAAGCCCTTCTTGGGATGCAGCCGGCCGGCCGCGACGATGCGGGGCGGACGGCCAGGGTCGGCGAAGGGCGAGGCCGTCACCGCCGGCGGCTTGACCGCGTTGGGCACGAAGTGGACGCGCCCGGCCGGAACGCCCCGCTCGATCGCCAGGTCGGCCAGGTGCCGACCCACGCAGACATAGTGGGTGCGGGTGGTCTCGACGTCGAACACCGGCTTGTGCACGCAGACGGCCAGGACGGCGCCTGGGGGCGCGGCCTTGGCCAGAAGGCGGGCCGGACGCTGGCCGTGGCTGAGAATCAGGTCCGGCGCCGTGGCCCGCACCACCCGCCGGGCCGCGCCCAGCGAGATCGGGTCCCAGTCGGTGTAGGCCGGAATCTCGACAAACGGCGGCGTGCGCCCCCTCGCCTGTTCGGCCACCCGCCCGCCCGACCGCACCAGCCCCGTCGCCCGCCCTCCCCGCTCGGCGGCGTAGGCCTCGAACACCGGCTGGTAGTCCAGGAACACCTGCTCCAGGCCGCCCAGGCCCTTGCCCAGCATGGCGTGCAGAATCGAGGTCAAGGCAGGCTCCCGGAAAGCCCCCGGGATTGACAGGACCGGCGGCGAGGTCGGACCATCCTTGCCGACGAAACCGAAGTCAACGTCGCCCTCGGCCCATGCCCGGGATGACAACCGCGCGTCACAATGACAACGTAGTCATCTGGCCAATCGCCGGCCTTCGCTCCCAACTGGACAGTCCACATGCGTCTTTCCCATCTCGCCCTGGCCGTGCTGGCCCTGTCGGCCTGCGGCCCCGCTGGAGAGGCCCAGGTCGCGCAGAACCCGCCGGTGCAGACCGCCCCGCCCAACGCGCCGAACCAGAAGCCGGCCTTCCCAGAGCAGACGCGAGCGCCGGAGCAGAAGCTGGGCGTGGCCTACGAGGTCCAGACCCTGGCCACGGGCCTCAACCACCCCTGGAGCGTGGCCTTCCTGCCGGACGGCTCCAAGCTGGTGACCGAGCGGGCCGGCGCCCTGCGCATCCTGTCGGCCGACAACAAGCTGTCGCCGCCCGTCGCCGGCCTGCCGGCGGTCTACGCCGAGGGCCAGGGCGGCCTGCTGGACGTGACGCTGGACCCGGCCTACGCGACCAACGGCCTGATCTATTGGACCTTCGCCGAAGCCCGCGACGGCGACGCCAACGGCACCAGCGTGGCGCGCGGCAAGCTGGTTCCCGGCGCCCAGCCCCGCCTGGAGAACGTGCAGGTGATCTGGCGCCAGACGCCCGCCCTGGAATCGCCCCTGCACTTCGGCGGCCGCCTGGCCTTCGCGCCCGACGGAAACCTGTTCGTCACCACGGGCGAGCGCTCGATCATTCCCGGCCGCATGCAGGCCCAGAAGCTGGACGCGGCCCTGGGCAAGGTGATCCGCATCCGCCCCGACGGCTCGATCCCGGCCGACAACCCCTATGTCGGCGACCCGCAGGCCAAGCCGGAAATCTGGTCCAAGGGCCACCGCAACGTCCAGGGCGCGACGATCAACCCCTGGACCGGCAAGCTGTGGACCGCCGAGCACGGCGCGCGGGGCGGCGACGAGCTGAACCACCCCGAGGCCGGCAAGGACTACGGCTGGCCCACCATCACCTATGGCGAGGACTATTCCGGCAAGCCGATCGGCGACGGCATCACCCAGCACGAGGGCATGGAGCAGCCGATCTACTACTGGGACCCGGTGATCGCCCCCTCGGGGATGGCGTTCTACAACGCCAACCTGTTCCCGGCCTGGAAGGGCAGCCTCTTCGTCGGCGGCCTGAAGGGCTACCTCGTGCGGCTGACGCTGAAGGACGACAAGGTGGTGGGCGAGGAGCGCCTGCTGTCGGAACTGGGCTTCCGCATCCGCGACGTGCGCGTGGGCCCGGATGGGGCGCTCTACGTCGTCACCGACGAGGACGACGGGCGCGTGCTGCGGATCGTTCCGAAGGCGTAGCGGAAAGCGCTGGGAGCCTCCCTCCTCAGGGGGAGGCCTTCCTCACCGCGGCTTGCCCTTCCGCGCCCGCCACAGCTCCGCGGCCACCGACGGCTTGCCCTTGAACAGGGTCGCGGCCGCCATGCCGGCCAGGAACGAGGCCGTGGGATGCTGCTGCATCATCGCCAGCACCCGCTCGTCCAGGGGCGGCTGGCGATGGCGGCGCTTGTGCTCGCTCTGCGCCAGGGCCCACACGGCCACCACCACCGCCGCAACCGCCGCGACGATCGCATAGGCCCAGGCCGAGCCGACCCACTGGCTGAGGAAGGCGAACACCGCCATGGCCCCGGCCACCGCGGCGATCGCCGCAGCCATGATCAGTCCCGCCCCCGCCATCAGCCGCGAAATCAGCCGGTCGATGAAGTCGTCAAGCATCGCGCCCTCCTGAAAAGCCGAGGTTGCAACGCGCGAAGGCCGTGTTTGGTGGCGTGATCCTAGTCGACCAGGCGGCGGGCCACTTCCTCGCCGATCGCCAGCGAACTGGTCAGGCCCGGGCTCTCGATGCCGAACAGCGCCATCAGGCCCGGCAGGCCGTGGGTGTCGGCGCCACGCAGTTGGAAGTCGGGCTGGGGCTCGTCGGGACCATGGATCTTGGGCCGGACGCCAGCGTAGTCGGGAACCAGCAGATCCTCCGGGACATCAGGCCAGAACTTCCGGATATAGGCCGCGAAAGCCCCGCGCTTGGACAAGTCCACCGAGTAGTCGGGCTCGGGCACATATTCCAGGTCAGGACCGAACACCGCCTGACCGCCCAGGTCGTTGCGATAGTGGGTGCCCAGGGCTCCGTGGATCGGCGGCGGATAGATCAGGCGCTGGAACGGCGCCTTGGCCGCCAGGCGGAAATAGACGCCCTTGCCGTAATGAGCCTTGGGGATCTGGTCCCTGGGAAAGCCCTCGATCGTGGCCGCCACGTCCTGCGCCGACAGGCCCGGTGCGGTCACCAGGAGGCGAGCCGCCAGGGTCGCGGGCTCGGCCCCGCCGATGCGGATGGAGAAGCCGCCGCCCTCCAAGGGCGTGGCCCCCTCGAACGGGGTGTCGATCACCACCGCGCCGCCGGCCGCCTCGATTTCGCCCTGCAGGGCCAGCATGTAGTCGTGGCTGGCGAAGACGCCGCTCTCCGGCGACAGCAGGGCCGCATGGGCGTTCAGCCCCGGCTCCAGCGCCCGGGCCTGGGCGCCGGTCAGGTGCTCCATCCCCTCCACGTCGTTGGCCACGGCCTGGTCGAAGATCGCCTCCAGTCGCGGAACCTCGTCCTGGCTGGTGGCCACCACAAGCTTGCCGCAGCGCTTGTAGTCGATGTGATGCTTGTCGAGGAACGCGTACAGCGCCCTGCGCCCCTGCACGCACAGCCGCGCCTTCAGCGAACCCGTGGGATAATAAAGCCCGCCGTGGATCACCTCGGAATTGCGCGAGGAGACGCCCTGACCGATATGGCCCTCGGACTCCAGCACAGCCACGATCAGCCCCCGCTGGGACAGGGCGTAGCCGCACGCCAGGCCGACGGCCCCGCCGCCCACAACCACCGCGTCGAAATCGAACTCTTGGGTCATGCCCCGAGTCTTAGCCGCAAAAGGCGCGCGCGTGCAGCCGTCCCTACGAGCCGCCTTCAAGCAGCCTTGCGGGCAGACCGGCGGCGCGGCAATGGAGAGGCTCAAGCTCGACAAGAGGTCTTCCGTGATCGGATCCAACCGCCTTCGCCGCCTGGCCCTGGCCGTCCCGCTGCTGGCCATGGGCTGGCTGGCGGCGTCCCCCGCGACGGCCGAACCGCAGCGGATCATCAAGACCCCGGTCTGGGCGCGCGAACCCGACAACGAGCAGTTCCTGTCGTTCTACCCGCCGGTGGCCCGGGCCCAGAACAAGGGCGGTTGGGCTGTGGTCGCCTGCCGTGCCCTGGCCAGCGGCGGCCTGGCCGGCTGCAAGGTGGCGGTCGAGGCGCCGGCGGACCTGGGCTTCGGCGCGGCCGCGCGGCGCATGGCGGCCCAGACCTTCACCCTGAAGTCGACCGACGCCGAGGGGGTCCCGGTCGACGGCGGCTGGGTCAGCCTGCCGATCGTCTTCCAGCCCGCCGCCAAGGGCGTGATCCCGCCCCTGACCTTCGCGGCCGGTCAGCCGGCGATGCTGGTGACCGAACTGCCGGCCGGCGAGACCTCGCCCCGCGCCTTCTCCTGCCCTGCGGCGGACAGGCCGTCGGCGACGTGCGTGACCCGTCCGATCCAGTGGAAGGCCTGGCCCGACGTCGAGACCGCCGCCGCCGCCCTGCGCGCCGCCGGCCAGACCAGCGGCGTGGCCACCCTGGACTGCGTCGTGGGCGAGGCCGGACGGCTGACCGACTGCCAGGCCGACGGCGACCTGACGCCCGCCGGCAAGGCCGCGATCCTGCGACTTTCGACCGCCTTCGCCGCCCCGCCCCAAGCCCTGGACGGCACGCCGACGCGCGGCGCCCGCGTGGCCTCGGTGTTCGACTGGGCCACCCTGCTGAAGACCTACGAGGTTCTGGTCCCGCGCTGAGGTCCCGCTAGCCTTCCCACTGGCTCCAGAGCGCCGCCGCGTCGGCCTTGGCCTTGGTGACCGAGGCGTCCTTGACGTGGCCGTAGCCGCGCACCTGCTGGGGCACGGCCGCGATGCGGGCGGCCAGGGGCAGGCGCTCGGCGGTGAGGCCGGAGACCAGGCGGTCGAGGTCGGCCTCGTAGGCCATGACCAGGTCACGCTCCATCCGGCGCTCCTTGGTCTTGCCGAAGATGTCCAGCGGACCGCCGCGCAGGCCCTTCATGCGGGCCATCAGCGGGAAGGCGTAGTCCAGCATCCAGCCGCCGAAGGCCATCTTGCGCGGTTTGCCGTCCTTGTCCTTGGCGCCCAGGATCGGCGGGGCCAGCCAGACCTTGGCCTTGCCGCCCTTGAACGTCCCCGCCAGCTCGGCCTTGAAGCGGCCGTCGGTATAGAGGCGGGCCACCTCGTACTCGTCTTTGTAGGCCATCAGCTTGTATAGGTTCACCGCGGCGGCGCGGGTCAGGGCCTCGCCGCCGGCGGCGGCCTCGGCCGCGGCCACCTTCTCGATCCGGGCCAGGTAGCGCCTGGCGTAGGCTTCGTTCTGGTAGGCGGTCAGTTCCGCCGCGCGGCCGGCGATCAGTTCGTCCAGCGGCATGGTCTCCGGCGTGGGGGCCGAGGGCTCGCGCGGGCCGGCGGCCGACGGGTCGTGGGCCACGGCGCGGCCCAGTTCGAACGCGGCCAGGTTGGCCTCGGCGTCCACCCCGTTCAGCTTGATCGCGCGATAGACCGCGCGGCTGGAGACCGGGATCACCCCACGCTGCCAGGCGAAGCCCACCATGATCATGTTGGCGTAGATGGCGTCGCCGAACCGGGCCTCGGCCAGGTGCTGGGCCGGACAGGAGTCGAAGCTCTTGGCCGCGCCCTTGATGCGGCGGGCCATGGCCGGGCTGTCGAAGCGCACGTCGCGGCTGGTCACGAAGTCGGCCGTGGGGGCGAAGTCGCTGTTGCCGAAGGCCGCCGTGCGGTCCTTGGCGTAGAGCGACAGACCCTCGGGGCTTGCGGCCACCAGCATGTCGCAGGCGATCAGCACGTCGGCGCTGGCGGCGGGCACGCGACCGCCCACCACCGTCTCCTCGGTTTCACCGATCTTGACGTGGCTGAACACCGAACCGCCCTTCTGGGCCAGACCGGTCATGTCGACCACGCTGCCGGCGCGGCCGTCGATGTGGGCGGCCATGGCCAGGATCGAGGCCACGGTTGTCACGCCCGTGCCGCCCACGCCGGTGAAGATGATCTTCCGCACGCCGTGGAAGTCCTCGAACGTCGGCATCGGCGTGCTGCTGTCGGCCGTGGGCGCGGGGGCCTTCTTGGTCTTGGTGCTCTCCGCGCCTTCCAGGGTGACGAACGAAGGGCAAAAGCCCTCGACGCAGCTGTAGTCCTGATTGCAGCTGGACTGGTTGATCTTGCGCTTGCGGCCGAACTCGGTGTCCAGCGGCTCCACGGACACGCAGTTGGACTTGATGGAGCAGTCGCCGCAGCCTTCGCAGACCAAGGGGTTGATGAAGACCCGCTGGGCGGCCTTGGCCATCGTCCCGCGCTTGCGGCGGCGGCGCTTTTCGGTGGCGCAGGTCTGGTCGTACAGCAGCACCGTCGTCCCGGGCGTGTCGCGCAGCATCTTCTGCACGCTCATCAGCTCGCTGCGCGGGAAAACCTCGACGCCGGGAGCCAGATCGGTGACGCCGGCGTAGCGCGCCAGGTCGTCGACCACGATGACGGTCTTGGCCACGCCCTCGCTGGCCAGCTGGCGGGTGATCTGGGCGGGGGTGAAGCCGCTTTCGGCCCGCTGACCGCCGGTCATGGCCACTGCGTCGTTGAACAGCAGCTTGTAGGTGATGTTGGTCCCGGCCGCGATCGCCGCCCGGATCGCCAGCGAGCCAGAGTGGTTGTAGGTGCCGTCGCCCAGGTTCTGGAAGACGTGCTTCTCGGTCGTGAACGGCGAGGCGCCCACCCAGGTCAGGCCTTCGCCGCCCATGTGGGTGTTCAGGTCGGTCGAGGGATCGTTGAAGCTGGCCATGTAGTGGCAGCCGATGCCGGCGAGGGCGCGGCTGCCTTCCGGCAGCTTGGTCGAGGTGTTGTGCGGGCAGCCTGAGCAGAAGAAGGGCTTGCGGGCCTGGTCGGCGGCCAGGCTGACGGCGGCGACGCCGGCGGCCGAGACGCGGTTGAGATAGGCCTGGGCCCGCTCCATGTGCGGGCCTTCGGGCAGACGGTCGTAGATGGCCAGGGCGATTTCGGCCACCGACAGCGAGCCCAGCTCCGACAGCAGCGGTCCGCCCTTCTCGTCCACCTTGCCGATGATGCGCGGGCGCGCGTGGGCGGGCAGATCATAAAGCGCGGCCCGGGCCTGGGGCTCGATCAGGCCGCGCTTGTGCTCGATCACCATCAGGGTCTCGAGACCGGCGGCGAAGGCGCGCAGGCCCAGCGGCTCAAGCGGCCAGGGCATGCCGACCTTGTAGATCGACACGCCCAGGTCGGCGGCCTCCTCCAGGGTCATGCCCATGGCGGTGAAGGCTTCCAGCACGTCCTTGTACGCCTGCCCCTGGCAGACGATGCCCAGGCGCGCCTTGCCCACGCGCACGTGGTGCGCGCCCAGCACGACGCGGTCGATGCTGTTGGCGCGGGCGAAGGCCAGGGCGGCGGGAATTTTGTGCAGGCGGAGCCGACGTTCCTTCTCCATCGGCTGATCCTTGAGCCGGATGCCAAGCCCGCCGGGCGGCATGGGGAAGTTCTCGGGGATCACCAGCTTGTGCCGGTCCAGCGAGACGTCGATCGTCACGCCGCTGTCCATGGTGTCGGCCAGGGCGATCATGCCCGTCCAGAGGCCGGAGAAGCGGGACATGGAAAGGCCGAGCAGGCCGTAGTCCAGCACTTCCTGCACGTCGGCCGGCGACAGCACCGGCATCTCGAAGTCCTGGAAGGCGAACTCCGATTGCGAAGGCAGGGTCGAGCTCTTGCACGCATGGTCGTCGCCGGCCACCGCCAGCACGCCGCCGGTGGGGAAGGTCCCGGCGAAGTTGGCGTGCTTGAAGACGTCGCCGGTGCGGTCCACGCCCGGGGCCTTGCCGTACCACATGCCGAACACGCCATCGTGCGTGGCGCCGGGGAAGAGATTGGCCTGCTGGCTGCCCCAGACCGCTGTGGCCGCCAGGTCCTCGTTCAGGCCCTCTTTAAAGACGATGTCGTGGGCGCCCAGCAGCTTGCCCATGCGCGCGGCCTGCTGGTCCAGTCCGCCCAGGGGCGAGCCGCGGTAGCCGGAAAGGAAGCCGGCGGTGTTCAGTCCGGCGCGGGTGTCCAGGCGCTTGCGATCCAGCAGGACCCGGATCAGCGCCTGCACGCCGGTGATGAAGGCGCGACCATCTTCGAGCACATATTTGTCGTCGAGCGTGACTTCCGAGTGCCGCATGGCAAAAATTTTCCTCCCGGGTCTTCTCGCCCGCTACGCAATATCTTATAGAAGCGCGGAAATTGTTTGCCCAAGGCGTGCCCGACTCGTGGCCGCTTTGCGCAAAATTGGAGCGTCAACGCCCACTTGGGGGAGGAATTTCTTGTCCGAACAACTCGACGCCGTGGATGCCAAGATCCTTGATCTCATCCAACACGACGCCGGACTGTCCGTCGCCGAGATCGCCGAACGCGTCGGCCTGTCGTCCAGCCCCTGCTGGCGCCGGATCAAGCGCCTGGAGGACGCGGGCGTCATCCAGCGCCGCGTGACCATCCTTGACCGCGAGAAGCTGGGCCTGGGCTTCGAGGTCTATTGCACCGTCAAGCTGTCGCTGCCGACCAAGGAAAATCTCGACACGTTCGAGCAGGCCGTCAGCAAGTGGGCCGAGGTCGTTCAGTGCGCCACCGTCACCGGCGCGGCCGACTACGAGATGCGCATCGTCACGCGCGACATGCGCGCCTTCGACGAATTCCTGCGCGAGAAGCTGCTGTCGCTGGGCCTGGTGTCCAACATCGAAAGCCGCATCGTCATCCGCGGCGTCAAGAACTCCACCGCCGTTCCCCTGGGCCTGGTGAGCCCGTACGTCAGCCCGCTGGGGTGATCCCCCTCAGTCGCTCCGCGACAGCTCCCCCAAAGGGGGAGCACCCGGGCGCGTAGGTCCTCCCCCTCCGGGGGAGGCGGCCCGGAGGGCCGGACGGGGCCTCCGCAAAATCCTTCTAGAATCACGCCGCCCCCGGGGTCACATTGCCGGTTCCAAATCACCGGAGCCCTCCCCCCATGATCGACCTCGTCATCGACCAGCGACGCAAGGACCTCGGCGGGTTCGAGGTGGGGCGCGTGCTGCCGTTCCACAGCCGCCGGATGGTGGGGCCCTTCACTTTCTTCGACCACATGGGCCCGGTCGAGTTCGAGCCCGGCTTCCCGCGCAACGTCGATGTGCGCCCTCACCCGCACATCGGCCTGTCGACCCTGACCTACCTGTTCGAGGGCGAGATCACCCACAAGGACAGCGTCGGCTCCAACATCGCCATCCGCCCGGGCGAAGTGAACTGGATGACCGCCGGCAGCGGCATCACCCATTCCGAGCGCTTCGAGCACCTGCGCGAGGTGGGCGGCCCCATGCACGGCATCCAGGCCTGGGTGGCCCTGCCCGACGGCCAGGAGGAGATCGCCCCGCGCTTCTCCCACCACGCCCGCGACGAGATGCCGGTGTTCGAGGACAAGGGCCTGAAGGCCGCCCTGGTGGCCGGCAAGGCGTTCGGCGCCTCGGCCAAGGTGCCGGTCTTCTCGCCCCTCTTCTACATCCACTGGGAAATGGCCGCCGGCGCCAAGGCGGGCCTGCCGGCCGAATATCCCGAGCGCGCGGCCTATGTCGCCAAGGGCAAGGTCGAGGTCGGCGGCCAGGTGCTGAACGTGGGCCAGATGGCGGTGTTCAAGCCGGGCGAGACGATCGTGTTCGAGGCGCTGGAGCCTTCGACCGTAATGCTGCTGGGCGGCGAGCCGGTGGGGCCGCGCTTCATCGAATGGAACTTCGTCTCCTCGTCCAAGGAGCGGATCGAACAGGCCAAGGCGGACTGGAAGGCCCAGCGCATGAAGCTGCCCGACCTGGACGACCAGGAGTTCACCCCCCTGCCCGAGCCGATCAAGCCGGCGCAGCCGATGTCCTAGGATCCGCAACTCAGTTGGATACGGCCTCTGCGAGGCTTCCGGAATGACAATGGAAGCCCAGTTTCCCCTGGCTGTTCCTCAGCCCGATCGAGCCTGCTCCTAAGGCGCGGGACTTCACTCGAACGGCCCCGGCAGCCTCAGCGGTCCGGGGCCGGGTTCGTCGTCGGCGTCGCCGGCGGTCTGGTAATGCAGCACCAGCTTCTCGCAGGCGCCCAGGAACAGGGCCTCCACGAAATCGGCCTCGCGACCGGTCAGACGCACGATCTCGGCCAGGGCGTGGCCCCGCCCGGCCGCCATGTCCATCACCGCCGCCTCCTGGACAGAGAGGGCCGCGCGGGCGGCCGCCAGGCGCTCCTGGGCGTGCAGCGCCTGGAAGCCGTCTGCGCCAGCCAACGCCTTGCGATAGTCCCGCCCGTAGAGCTGCGCCGCCTGCGCCTGGGCGAAGCCGATGTCGGGGCCCAGGTCCTCGACGGGCGATAGATGTCGGTCGACCATGGGCGGCTTCTAGGCCCGGCTTCAGTTCGCGTCCATCACGCACCGGAAGCCGATCGTGGCCGCGCGGTCCTTGCCCGGCGACATCAGGAGCAGCTTGCCGTGCTGGTCGTTGCGGTAGGCCTGAGGGAAATACCAGATCGAGCCCTGCGGCTGGTAGGCCGAGCCCCCGCGCAAGATGGCCGCCCGCGTGTGATCGTCGCGGTGCTCGTCCGTCCACTGCCACACGGTCCCGACCAGGTCCTGGACGCCGAACGGGCTGGCTCCGGCCGGATGGGTTCCGACCGGCGCGGGCGGATCGACCGCCCGCCCCCGGGCCGGCTCGGGCGCGGCCGCCGGATTCCACGTCTCCCCCCACGGATAAGCTCGACCGTCGGTCCCCTGGGCGGCGTACTGCCATTCCCACTCGCGGGGCAGGCGCTTGCCCGCCCAGGCCGCATAGGCGCGGGCGTCCTCGAGCGACACCCAGGTCACCGGCCGGTCGGCCCAGCCCTGCGGATAGGTTCCGTTCGTCCAGTCCTTGAGGAAGTTGAAATCGTCCGCGGGACGATAACGCGTGGCGTTCAGGAACGCCTTGAACTGGGCGTTGGTCACCGGCGTGCGGTCGATGAAGAAGCGCTTCATCGCCATCTGCCGGTCGTGGAACCGGCGAGGCGAGGTTTCCCACGGATAGGCGACGTCGACGCCCACGCCGTTGGCGCCCTCCACCTCCAGCCCGCGCACCACGAAGCGGAAGGTCCCGGCCGGGATCTCGACCATCCCTTCGGGCGCGGCGGCCGCGGGCCGGGTCGGCGCGACCTCGACCATCTGCTGGGGCAGGTGCGTCCATTCGGCGGAGTAGGACGCCAGCGGTCGGGCGGTCATCGCCTTCATCCGGGCCATCAGCGCCCGCTGGGCCGCGTCCGGCTCGCCGTCGACGGCCAGCACCGCGCCGTAGCCCTTGGCCTCGACCGGAAAGCTCAGCCAGGTTCCGGTCGCGTCGCGCTCGGGCGTCAGCTCCACGCCGTGATAGAGGTCGAACCACCGCCGCCCGGCGGCGTCGGCCACCTTCATCTGCCGGCCGTCGACGTCGTATTCGTTGCGGTTGACGATGGTGAAGACGTCACGCCCGTCCCTGGGCCAGCGGCTGGCGAAGACGCCGAAGCGGACCATCGGGAAGAACGGCTCCCAGCCGGGACTGGACAGGAACGCCGCCACGCCGCGCTCGATCGTCGCCACGCGCCGCGTCGCCTCGCCGTCGCGCGGCGTGATCCCGTTCCAGATGCCCCAGACGTTCTCCCAGCTCTCCCAGCCCTCGCCGTTGAAGAAGGCGTACTGCAGGTCGTCGGTCTTGGAGCGCGCCCAGCGATCGGAAATGTTGACCTTGTGGCGCGGCTCCAGCCAGCGATAGCGATCGACCTTGGGAACGAAGCCGAAGTCGTACTGCCCCCACGACATCACGTTCCACGACAGCTGCTCGTCATGCACGACCCCTTCGGGCTGGAAGGCCAGCGCCTTACCCTGGCGTTCGGCGGCCAGGGAGAAGGCCAGCGGCACGCCGTCCTGGGTGTCGCCGTTCATGCCGTCGGCGCCGATCTCGATCATCAGACGCGTCAGGGCCTGCGGCCATGGCGCGCCGGGATCGCGCGTGCCCTGGTCCCACATCATCATCGGAAACAACACCCGCACGCCGCGCTTGTGAAAGTCGGCGATCATGCCCTTCACGCCCTCCACGCCGCCGGGCAGCGCATGGACCATGTCGATCTGGTTGCGGGCGTCCACGCCCAGGTTCGGATAGTCGGGCCACAGCAGCACCGCATCGACGCCGCCGAACCGCTCGATCAGGTCATCCAGATACCGGTCCACCGTGTAGCGCCCGGTGGCCGGATCGTAGAGATAGCGGTCCTCCATCATCGCCTGGGCCTGCATGAAGGTCCCCTGCGTCCAGGCCAGGCGCGGATCCTCGTAGCGCGCGGGATCCAGCCCCACGCGGATGCGCCGCTCGGCCCGCCAGCGGGTGACGTCGGCCAGCCAGGCCTTCTGGTCGGCCTCCGTGCACGGACTGAACGGCCCCTCCCAGGGTTCGGGATAGGCATGGCAGCGCGGCCCCAGGATCATGTTCTGCTTGAACCAGGGGAAGGTGGAGTACTGAGTGTCCTGTCCGCGCGCCCCGCCCGCCAGGGCCAGCATCGCCGCCAGGATCGCACCGCCGCGCCGCATCGCCTTCATCGCTCACTCCCCCGCACTGGTGAGCGCATGGTCCGGATAAGACCGGCCGATCACCAGCCGCAGAGGGCGTTCGCACACGGTTTGCCGTCGCGCTGCGCATTCTCGGATCAATCGGCCGCCTTGGCGGGGCGCTCGTTTGCCCGGACGCGCACCCGGCTTGCGCGATCCTCCCCGAGCGTGGCCCTTGCTAGGGCGCGCCCAGGACGCTCATAACTGGCTCATGACCGACACCGCACTCCAAACCCCGCTCGAAACCTTCGTCCGCGGCCTGCCCAAGGCCGAGCTGCACATGCACATCGAGGGCAGCCTGGAACCCGAACTGATGTTCGAGCTGGCCGAGCGCAACGGGGTCGCCCTGCCCTACAAATCGGTCGATGAAATCCGCGCGGCCTACGCCTTCTCCAACCTGCAGGACTTCCTGGACATCTATTACCAGGGCGCAGGCGTGCTGCTGACCAAGGCCGACTTCAAGGACCTGGCCCTGGCCTATTTCCGACGCCTGGCGGCCGACGGCGGCGCCCACGCCGAAATCTTCTTCGACCCACAGACACACACCGATCGCGGCGTGGCGTTCGACACCGTGATCGACGGCCTGGTCGAGGGCATGGAGCAAGCCGAGCGCGAACTGGGCGTGACGTCCAAGCTGATCCTCTGCTTCCTGCGCCACCTGGACGAGGCCTCGGCTTTCGCGACGCTGGAGCAGGCCAGGCCGCACCTGGCCAAGATCGCGGGCGTAGGCCTGGACAGCTCGGAAGTCGGCCATCCGCCGGCCAAGTTCGCCCGCGTGATGCAGGCCGCCCGCGACCTAGGCCTGAAGGTCGTGGCCCACGCCGGCGAGGAAGGTCCCCCCGCCTATGTCTGGGAGGCCGTCGACATCATCGCCGTCGACCGCATCGACCACGGCAACCGCGCCCTGGAAGACGACTGCCTGACCGCCCGCCTGGTGCAGGACGGCACCACCCTGACGGTCTGCCCGCTGTCGAACCTGAAGCTGTGCGGCGTGCCCGACCTGAAAGTCCATCCGCTCAAGCGCATGCTGAAGCTGGGGCTGAAGGCCACGGTCAATTCCGACGATCCGGCCTATTTCGGCGGCTACCTGTTGGAAAACTACCTGCAGACCGCCCAGGCCGTGGGCCTGACGCGCGAGGAGTTGGTCACCCTGGCCAAGAACAGCTTCACCGGCTCGTTCCTGGATGAGGCCGAGAAGGCCAGGCGGGTGGCGCAGATCGACGCCTACGTCGCGGCGAACTAGACCACAGGCATTCTGCAATACTGCGCTCGCCCCCGCCTGCGCGGGGATGAGCGGAGTTCTTGAAACCTAGACCAGCGCCTTCCGGACGGCCTCGGCCAGTTCGTCCAGCTCGGCGATGCCCAGGTCCGCGTGGAACGGCAGGCTCAGGACCGACTTGGCCAGGCGGTCGGCGACCGGGGTCTCGTCGCGCACGCCGACACCGGGACCGACGGGATTGGTTGCGTAGCCCAGATCGGCCAGGCGGGCGGCGACAGCGGGGGCCGCGCCCTCGGCCAGGCTCACCACCCAGGCGTCGGACACCCAGCTGACGCCCCAGCCCGGCTGGAAGCCGATCGTCGCCCCCAGCAGCAGCATGCGCAGGCGTTGGGCGGCGGTGGCCAGTCGCAGGCGCTGGTTGGACCAGCCCTCCAGTCCGCTCTCGCCCGCGAAGGCGGGTGCGTCCAGGCGCGCGACGAAGTCGGCGTCCTCGCAGGCCACGAACACGCCCTGGCCGCTGGGCAGGCCCACGACCACCGGCACGGGAGCCTCCATCACCACGTCGAAGCCCTCGGTGGCGTCGACCACGATCGGCAGGCCTGTCTCGCGGTGGAAGGCGGCCCAGGCGTGCATGTCGGGGGCGCGGCCGAAGGCGCAGGTGGGCACGATGGCCTCGATCGGCGGCGGAGCCTCGCCCAGCCGTTCGCGCAGGTGGGCCGGATCGAACATCCAGCTGTAGGGATCGATGTCGACCAGCCAGGCCCGCAGGCCGGCGGCCGCGACAGCCTCCAGCGTCGCGGCGCTGGCCAGGGCCGGAACGATGCAGACCCCGCCGGGGCGCACGCCGGAGGCGACCAGGGCCGAGGTCAGGGCGGCGACGCGCGTGGAGACGGCGCGGACGGCGGTGGGGCGGTCGAAGCGGTCGGCCAGCCTTGCGTCCAGGCCCGGCGCCAGTCCCTGTCGCAGCACCTTCTCCACGGCCGCGAAATCGGCGGGAACGCCCAGGACCGGCGCGATCTTCTCGCGCTTGCGGGCCCTGGTCGGCGCTGGATTGGGCTGGGACTGCATCAGACGTCGCTTCCGAGGAAATCCGGCTCTGTCACACGACAGCGCCTTTATGGTTAAGCAAACGTATCGAGTGACTCGGGGGCCTCGGATGCGGCGCGCCGTCGCGGCAAAAATGTGACGGGAATCATTTCACTAGGCAGAAGGCGTCCAGGCGTCGCGCAGTTCGCGCTTGAGCACCTTGCCGATGTGGCTGCGGGGCAGGGATTCAACGATCCTCAAGTCCACGAGGCGCTGGGTCTTGCCCAGGCGGGCGTTGACCCATTCCCTCAACCCGGCCGCGTCAATTCGCCCGTTCTCGGCTGACTTGAGCGCGACGAAGGCCACGGGCGATTCGCCCCAGGCGTCCGACGGCACGCCCACCACGGCGGCCTCGACCACGTCGGGATGCTTGACGATCTCGGCCTCGATGTCGCTGGGATAGATGTTGAAGCCGCCGCTGATGATCATGTCCTTCTTGCGGTCCATCAGCGTCAGGAAGCCGTCCTCGTCGAAGCGGCCGACATCGCCGGTGCGGATGAAGCGCCATCCCTCGGGCGAGATCCAGGTGGCGTCGGCCGTCTTGCCCGGCTGGCCATGATAGCCGTTCATCATGCCTTCGGAACGACCGACGATCTCGCCCACCACGCCGGGGCCGACCTGCGCGCCGTCCTCGTCGATTAGGCGGATGTCGTGCCCGGGCGCGGGGCGGCCCACGGTGTGCAGCTTGTCCGGATGCTCGTGCGCCATGAGGATGCAGGTGCCGCCGCCCTCGGTCATGCCGAAGTACTCGACCAGGCCGCCGGGCCAGCGCTCGAGCACCCGCTTCTTCAGGTCGGCCCCGAACGGGGCGCTGGTGCAGAACTTCAGCCGGGTGGACGACAGGTCGAACTGGTCGAAATCCGGGCGGTCCATCAGCCGGCGATACTGCACCGGCACCAGCATGGTGTGGGTCACGCGATGCTGCTGGGCCAACTCCAGGTAGCGGCCGGCATCGAACTTCTTCATCAGCACCACCGTCCCGCCGCCCGCCAGGGTGGGGAAGAAGCAGACCAGGGTGGTGTTGGAATAGAGCGGGGTCGACAGCAGGCTGACCACGTCCTCGCCATAGCCCACCGCGTCGCCCCGGAACACGTGCTTCCAGCGCATGCCGTGCGACTGGACGATGCCCTTGGGCGCGCCGGTCGTGCCGCTGGAATAGATGATGTTGAACGGCTGCTCGGGCGCGATGGCCACGGGCTCGGGCTTGGAGCCTTCCGGAGCCAGCCAGGCGTCGAAGGCCTCGCCGTGGTCGGAGCCGTCGAGCGCGACCTGGCGCACGGCGATGGGATGCGGCTTCTGGGCCTCGGCCACCCCGGCGTCGAGAAAGAAGAGGCGCGCGCCGCAGTCGGCGACCATGCCGGCGATGGCCTCGGGCGTGGACGACGGGGCCAGTGGGGCGACCGCCACTCCGGCCCGCAGCGCGCCCAGGAACAGGGCGGCGTAGGGGATCGACGACAGAGCGCAGACCGCCACCGCCTCGCCCGGCGCGATCCCATCCCGCTGCAGGGCGGCGGCGACGCGGTCGGCCAGGGCGTCGAACTCCCCGTAGGTGACGGCCTCGCCGGTCTCCATGACGATCGCGGGACGGTCGGGTGCGGCGGCGGCCCGCAGCCGCAGGATGTCGCCCATCACGCCGTAGTCGGCGGTCATCATGCTGGCGATGGAGGTCATGGGATGCTCCCTAAGCAAAAACGCTTGTCATCGCGGCCGCAGCGAAGCGGAGAGCCCGGCCCAGGGGCCGCCGCACTGCGCTTGGCCCCTGGGTCCCGGACAGCCTCTACGAGACTTCCGGGATGACAACTTTTGAGGCGGGCAAGAAAAGACGCTAAGCGTCCTTGAAGCCCTTGCCCTCGGCGACCAGGCGCTCCAGCAGGGCCGAGGGCTTGAAGTCGTCGCCGTGCTGGGCCTGGAATTCCTTCATCCGGGCCAGGATCTTGTCCAGGGCCACCAGTTCGCCCCAGTACATCGGGCCGCCGGTGTAGACGGGCCAGCCGTAGCCGTTGATCCACACCGTATCGATGTCGGACGAGCGGATGGCCTTGCCCTCCTCCAGGATCTTGGCCCCCTCGTTGACCATGGGATAGAGGCAGCGCTCCAGGATCTCCTGGTCGCTGATCGCCCGACGCTGGATCTGGCGCTTCTCGGCGAAGTCGAGGATCACCTGCTCGACCTCCTTCGACGGCTTGGCCACGCGGTTCTCGTCGTAGTCGTAGAAGCCCTTGCCGTTCTTCTGGCCGCGACGATCCATCTCGCACAGCACTTCGCGGACGGTCGAGGACGAGGTCTTGGCCGGGTCCCAGCCGATGTCGAGGCCGGCCAGGTCGCTCATCGCGAACGGCCCCATGGGCAGGCCGAAGTCGTAGAGCACGCGGTCGACGTCCCAGGGCATGGCGCCTTCCAGGATCAGCTTCTGGGCCTCGCGCTGGCGCTGGGCCAGCATGCGGTTGCCGACGAAGCCGTGGCAGTTGCCGACCAGCACGGCGACCTTGCCGATCTTCTTGCCGATCTGCATCGAGGTGGCGATCACCGACTTGTCGGTCTTGGCCCCGCGCACGATCTCCAGCAGGCGCATGACGTTGGCCGGCGAGAAGAAGTGCAGGCCGATCACGCTCTCCGGACGGCTGGTCGAGGCGGCGATCACGTCGATGTCGAGGTAGGAGGTGTTGGAGGCCAGGATCGCGCCGGGCTTGGCGATCTTGTCCAGCTTGCCGAAGACCTCCTTCTTGATCTCCATCAGCTCGAACACGGCCTCGATGATCAGGTCGCAGTCGGCCAGGTCCTCCAGGTGCATCGACGGGGTCAGCAGCGCCATGCGCTTTTCGACGTCGTCCTGGGTCAGGCGGCCCTTCTTGGCGGTGTTCTCATAGTTCCTGCGGATCGTGGCCACGCCGCGATCCAGGTTCTCCTGCTTGGCCTCGATGATCGTCACCGGAACGCCGGCGTTGAGGAAGTTCATCGAGATGCCGCCGCCCATGGTGCCGGCGCCGATCACGCCCACCTTCTTGACGGGGATGGTCGGGGTGTCGTCCGGCACGTCCGGGATCTTGGCGGCCTGGCGTTCGGCGAAGAACACATAGCGCTGGGCGGCCGACTGCGTGCCGGTCATCAGCTCCATGAACAGCCTGCGCTCTTCCTTCAGGCCCTCGTCGAAGGGCAGGTTCACCGCCGCCTCGATGCACTTGATGTTGTTCTCCGGGGCCATGAAGCCGCGGAACTTGCGGGCGTTGGCCTTGCGGAAGTCGGCGAAGATCTCGGGCTTGCCACGGGCGGCCTCGACCTTGTCGTTCAGGTCGCGGACCTTCTTGAGCGGACGGTTCTCGGCCAGCACGGTGCGGGCATAGGCGATCGCACCTTCGCGCAGCTTGCCCTCCTCGACCAGTTCGTCGAACAGGCCCATCGCGTGGGCGGCCTTGGCCGGCACGTGCTGGCCGCTGGTGACCATCTCCAGCGCCTTCTCCACGCCCACGATGCGCGGCAGGCGCTGGGTGCCGCCCGCGCCCGGCAGCAGGCCGATATTGACCTCGGGAAGGCCGGCCTTGGCCGACGGAACGGCCACGCGATAGTGCGCCACCAGCGCCACCTCCAGGCCGCCGCCCAGGGCCGTGCCGTGGATTGCGGCGACCACGGGCTTGGGCGAGTTTTCGATGGTGTTCTGCACGTCCTGCAGCGACGGGCCGGTCATGGCCTTGCCGAATTCGGTGATGTCGGCGCCGGCGATGAAGGTCTTGCCCTCGCAGATCAGCACGATCGCCTTGACCGCCGGGTCGGCGATGGCCGCCTCGAAGCCCTTGGACAGGCCCTCGCGCACGGCCGCCGACAGGGCGTTGACCGGCGGGGAGTTCAGGGTGATGACCCCGATATCGCCTTCGACGGTCAGATCGGTGACGTTGTTGATCGCGGACATGGCGTCTCCACCCCTGTTTCTTTTGCCGGGCATCGGCGTTTGAACGGTTGTTTGAGACAAACCCTGCACGACCAGCGGCCGAAGTCCAGGGGTCCCCTGCGGCGCCGGAAAAATGGGCGCCGCCCATTGACGCGGCCATCATCGTACTTGAAATTCGAAACAGTTGTTTTGCCGGGTTCTATCGAGAGTGATCCGGGCGGGGCGGGGGGGAAGCCGCCTGGAGCCGGACGCATGCGGGGGAAGCATGCGGCCGAAGCACAACGAGCCGGCGAACTTGGGCGTGCGCGTGAGGGGTGGACTTCGGGGCGCGGCTTGCACGCGTTCCCATTTTTCGAAGCTTGCCCTGCGTGAACGCGGCGCGCCCGTGCGGACGCGCCTCTCTAGGTGAAGCGACCTCGGCGCGGGAGCTCCTCCCGCGCCGCTTTCTAGGGTCGCCCTCGGCTAGACTTTCAGCACGATCTTGCCGAACGGGCCGGCGTCCAGGCGCGCCAGCGCCGCCGGCAGGTCGGCGAAGGCGAACTCGCGGTCGATCACCGGCTTGAGGCCCGAGAACTCGACGAAGCGCACGAAGTCCTCCAGCGCCCGGCGGTGCCCCACCACCACGCCGCGCACCGACAGTTGCTTGAGGAGCAGGGGGAAGATCGTCCCCCTGAGTTCCGGGCTGTCCAGCAAGCCGATCACCGAGATCCTGCCTCGAACGGCGGCGGCCCGCAGCGAGCGATCGAAATTGCCGCCGCCCGCCACCTCAAGGATATGGTCGGCGCCGCGTCCGCCGGTCAGTTCGATCACCGCCTGGGCCCAGTCGCCCTGCGAGCGGGAGACGCCATGATCGGCGCTCAGCTCGAGCGCGCGGCGCAGCTTTGTCTCGTCGCCCGAGGTGACGATCACCCGGGCCCCGGCCGCCTTGGCCACCTGCACGCCGAACAGCGACACCCCGCCGGTGCCCTGCACCACCACGGTCTCGCCGGGGGCCAGCCGCCCCTCCTCGATCAGGGCGAACCAGGCGGTCAGGCCCGCCACGGGCAGGGTCGAGGCCTCCAGGTCCGTCAGGCTCCGCGGCGCGGCGACCAGCGCCTCCTGCGACAGCACCACATATTCGGCCGCCACGCCCTGGTGCTTGCCGCCCAGGGTGGGATAGCCGGGCTCGGCCGCCGAGCCGATCGCCGGCCCGTCCAGCCAGTGGGGGATGAAGGTGGAGATCACCCGCTCGCCGCCCGCGAACCGCGTCACGCCCGGACCGACGCCCGCGATGGCCCCGGCGAGGTCCGAGACCGGGGTGAACGGGAAGTCCAGGGTCAGCCCCATGCCCTCCTCGATCACCATCTTGTCGCGATAGTTCAGCGACAGGGCCGAGACCTTGACCAGCACCTCACCCGGGCCCGGAGCGGGGATCGGAACCTCGGCCAGGGTCAGGTGGTCGCGGCCGTGGCCGTTCAGCGTCCAGCGTTTCATCAGCGTCGTCATGCGGAGCTCCCGGAAGCCGGTCCCGTCGCGGACCGGAAAGGAAGCGCACTTTATGGATCCCATTAGGATACTGTGGCGCTAAGTTATCGCATGATTGTAGATTCATAGGATCCAATCGGGAGATCGCCATGACCGAACGCCTGGCCGGGATCGCCGCCTTCGTCGAGGCCGTTGAGGCCGGCGGCTTCGCGCCCGCCGCCGCCCGGCTGAACCTGTCGCGCTCGGCGGTGGGCAAGACCATCGCCCGGCTGGAGGCGCGGCTGGGCGTACGCCTGTTCCATCGCACCACCCGCAGCCAGAGCCTCACCGACGACGGCCAGGTGTTCTACGAGCGCTGCGTGCGGGCCCTGGCCGAGCTCGAGGCCGCCGAGGCGGCGCTGGACAGCGGACGAGCCGAGCCGTCGGGCCGCCTGCGCGTCACCGCCCCGGTCATCTTCGGCCGCCGCTGCGTCGCGCCGATCCTGCTGGACTTGGTGACCCGCCACCCGGGCCTGGAGCTCGACCTGGCCTTCAGCGACCGGCCGTTCGACCTGATCGAGGACGGCTTCGACCTGGCCGTGCGCAACGCCCGCCTGCCCGACGCGGCGGGCCTGATGGCGCGGCGGGTGGCCGGCCAGCGCATGACCCTGTGCGCCTCGCCCGCCTATCTCGACGCCCACGGCCGCCCCCGCGACCTGGACGAGGCCGCCGCCCATCGCACCGTCGTCTACGGCCGGGGCGACCGCCGCCAATGGCTGTTTCCCAGCCCCGACGGCCCCCAGCAGGAGGCGGCGCTGCGCGTCACCCCGTCCAGCCGGGTGCGCTTCGACGACCTGGAGGCGATGACCGACGCGGCGGTGGCGGGTTTCGGCCTGGCGTGGCTGCCCTGCTGGCTGGTGCGTGAGCACGTGGCCGCCGGCCGGCTGGAGCGGGTGCTGCCCCACCTGCCGGGGCTGGTGTTCGACACCTATCTGGTCTGGCCCCAGGCCCCGCATCTGCCCCTGCGCGTGCGCGCGGCCATCGACGCCCTGGCGGCGGGATTGCCGGGCATGATGCTCGACTAGCCCACCGCACGCGCCTTTCGGCCCTACCCTTCCAGTTCGGCCAGCAGGGCCGCGCCGTACGAGTTGTCGATCACGCACAGCCAGCGCCCACCCTCAGCCTTGCGGAAGACATAGGTCGCCTCGCGCCGGATCTCGGTCGCGCCGCCGCCCTCGCCGGGTACGTCCAGGAACGTCTCCATCAGCACCAGGGCGGTGTCCCCGCTCTCCAACACGGCCATCTTGCCCTGCCGGACCACCAGGCCGTGCTTGAAGTGCTCGGCGATGGCCGTGAAGGCCCGGCGGATCTGGTCGGGCCCGCGCGCCTCCAGGCCCGGCCGCACCACCAGCACGGCGTCGTCGGCATAGGCGTCCATCAGGGTGTCGAAGTCCTCGGCCGTGATCGCCCGGTCGCAGGCCTCGATGACGGCTCTCAGGGGATGGTCCGACATTTTCGTCTCCTTCGGGAAAGACCCCGGGAGACCGGCCGCGTGAACCCACCTCCCAGGGTGGGTTGATCGGCGCACGCGCCCGCCCCACCAGACTAGCTGGCGGTGATAACCCGGACGGACTGGCGGAACATGCGCGTCATGGCCAAGGCCTTAGGCCACTACGGGCCGCGCGGCAAGCACGCCCCCGTCGCGCCACGGCCGCGACACGACGGGGGGAACGGCTTCAGGCCGCGCTGTCGTTGAACGCGGCGTAGACCAGCGTGCGCAGCTCGCGACGGATGGGATAGGCCGACGACGGGGTCAACTGGGTCATGAAGACCACCGCCAGGTCCTCGACCGGATCGATCCAGAACGCCGTCGAGGCCATGCCGCCCCAGAAGTATTCGCCATGGCTGCCAATGTTGCGCGTGCGGGCCTGGTCGACGGTCATGGCGAAGCCCAGGCCGAAGCCCAGCCCCTCGAACACCGCCTCGCTGAACAGCGACTTCGACAGCTGGGTCAGCTCCAGCCCGCCAGGCAGGTGGTTCATGGTCATCAGTTTCAGCGTCTTGGGGCTGACGATCCGCACGCCGTCCAGCTCGCCGCCGTTCAGCAGCATGCGGCAGAAGCGCATGTAGTCGTCGGCTGTCGACACCAGCCCCCCGCCGCCCGACTTCACCGACGGATCCCTTAGGAAGCGGCTGGTCTCCGGATCGTCCAGCAGCACCACCTCGCCCTTGGGGGTCAGGGTGTAGCAGGCCGTGAAGCGATGGCGCTGGTCCTCGGGCACGAAGAAGCCGGTGTCGACCATCTTCAGCGGCTCGAAGATGCGGGTCTTCAGGAACACGTCGAACGGCTGGCCCGAGATCGCCTCGACCAGATAACCGACCACGTCGGTGGCCACCGAATAGTTCCAGGCCTCGCCCGGACTGAACTCAAGCGGGATCGTGCCCAGGGTGTCGACGAAGGCCTGGAGCCCGCCCTCGCTGTCCACCCCGTCCAGCTTGAGCTTGCGATAGGCCGCGTCGACGTTGGAGCGCTGCTGGAAGCCGTAGGTCAGGCCCGAGGTGTGGCGCAGCAGGTCGATGACCCGCATTGGCTCGCTGGCCGGCTTGGTCAGGAAGGCCCCGGCCACGCCCGCCTGGAAGACGCCCAGGCCGCGCCAGGAGGGGATGTAGCGGTGCACCGGGTCTTCCAGCGCGACCTTGCCCTCCTCGACCAGCATCATCAGGGCGATCGAGGTGATGGGCTTGGTCATCGAATAGATGCGGAAGAGGCTGTCGGCCGCCAGGGGCTTGCCGCGCTCCTTGTCGGCGGAACCCAGCACCGCCTGGTGGGCCAGCTGGCCGCGCCGCCACACCTGGACCTGGGCGCAGGGCAGCTTGCCCGTGTCGAGGTAGCGTTCCTGGATGAAGGCGTCGATGCGCTTCAGTCGGTCCGACGACAGACCAACGGCTTCCGGCGTACTCAAGTTCGAATCCTCCTGCCGCCGCCGCGAAGGGGGCCGGCGCTGTTGCTTTTGGCGCGGATCCGCACCGCGCATCTCGATTGAAAACTAGGGAGCGCCCCTCGGCAAGCGCTTGAGCGACAAGGTGCGGGACGTTCCACCCGTTCGAACCGCCACCTCTTCGCCGTACTCCCGCAATACGTCGGCAAGATTCCGCGCCCACGAAAGAGGCGCCTGGCCGGGCCTGCGCGCCTTGTGGACGCCGGGCGGCTTCCTAAATTGGACCAGGCGGTCCAAGGGAGCGGCGCGCCGCGTGGATTTTGGGGGCTTTGGCAGTCATGGACGATGGTCGGATCGCGAGCCCCGCGACGGAACGCTACGCCAAGAAGAAGGAAGCCATCCTGGCGGCCGCCACGGCGATCCTGAACCGCCAGGGCGTCAAGGGCATGACCCTGGCCGACGTGGCCGCCAAGGTCGGGCTGATCACCACCAGCGTCACCTATTACTACCGCAAGAAGGACGACCTGGCCGCCGCCTGCTTCATGCGTGGCCTGGAGCGTTTCGAGGCCATGGTCGACGAGGCCGGCCGCGCCGATCGCCCGCAGGACAGGCTGCTGCGTTTCCTGGACCTGTACCTGGACCTGCACCGCCGCGTGCGCCTGGGCGAGGCTACGCCCCTGACCAGCTTCACCGAGATGCGGGCCCTGAAGGAGCCCCTGCGCGGCTCGGTCCAGGGCGCGTTCAACGACCTGTTCCGGCGGGTGCGCGGCTTCTTCGAGGGCCAGGCCTTCGACCACCTGGACAAGCGCGAGCGCAACGCCCGCACCCACCTGCTGCTGGAGCAGGTGTTCTGGTCCAGCTCGTGGCTGCGCCGCTACGACACCGACGACTACGACCGCGTACGCGACAAGATGTACGACATCCTGGTCAACGGCCTTGCGCCGGCGGCCGGCGCGCGCGACTGGGCGCCCGCCGCCCTGCCCGACCCCACGCCCGAGGCGCCCGAGGGCCAGGACTGGCGCGAGACCTTCCTGGTGGCCGCCACGCGACTGATCAACCAGCGCGGCTATCGCGGGGCCTCGGTCGAGGACATCTCGGCCCAGCTGAACGTCACCAAGGGTTCGTTCTACCATCACCACGAGGACAAGGACGCCCTGGTGGTGGAGTGCTTCGAGCGCACCTTCGCCGTCACCCGCAAGGCCCAGGCCGACGCCCGCAAGACGGCCGGCGACAGCTGGGACCAGCTGTCGGCCGCCACCGCCGCCCTGGTCGAGTATCAGCTGTCGGACCACGGTCCGCTGCTGCGCGCCTCGTCGATGGGCGCCCTGCCGATCGAGATCCGCCACGAGATGGTCCAGGGCTACAACCGGGGCTCCGAGCGCTTCGCCGCCATCATCTCCGACGGCGTCGCCGAGGGCTCGATCCGCGCGGTCGATCCGATGATCGCCGCCCACATGATCAACTCCATGCTCAACGCCGCCGCGTCGCTGGGCGTATGGGTGCCGGGCCTGGAACGCGAAGAAGCGGCCCGGCTGTTCGCCAGGCCGCTTCTGATGGGGGTGTTGGCGAAATAGTTCGCCCCACTCCCGGCGCTAGAACTTCTTGCGCACCGCGAACTTGTAGGTCCGGCCCAACGGGTCGCCCGTGAATGGGTCGTAGCCCAAGTCCAAGCGCGCGTAGGACGGATCCTTGTCGAAGAGGTTGGTCACCGCCATCGTCAGGGTGGTGTCCCAGGGCAGGAAGACGCGATAGGCCAGGTCGGTCAGAACCTGGGCGTCGATCTTCTTCCCGGCCGAGACGGTGACCCCCGCGCCCGTGGAGTCCTTGTAGGCGTTGGTCGCGAACGGCGCGGTGCGCTGGTCCTCGTAGCTGTCGATGTAGTGGACGGTCAGGCGCACGTTATGCGGCCCCTTCGTCCATTCGGCGTAGACGTCGCCCTTCCACTGCGGGATCGGCACGACCGTGGTCTGGTAGTTGAGCAGGCCGACCGCGTCGAAGGCCGGGGCCACCAGCACGCCCTCCACCATTTGCGCGGCGACCTTGTACTCCTGGATGTAGGTGGCGTTGCCGCCCACGCCCAGGTCGCCGCCGAGCACGCTGCGGAAGGTGTAGTCGGCCGAGAAGTCGAAGCCCGAATTCTTCACGGCCGGACCGTTGACGTAATAGGTCTTGAGCCGCGCCAGGGAGGAGATGGTGTTGCAGTTGGTGCTGAAGGTGAAGCGGGCCTGCAGGGCCGCGTAGGCGGGCGCGCCGCAGTTGTTGGGTCCCGTCGCTCCGTTCGGATAGAGAGCCGAGACCATGCCGGCCACCGGCTCGGCCACGATCGGATTGTCGAAGTCGAACCGGAAGTAGTCGATGCTGCCCCGGAACTCGCCGGCCTTGAAAAGCAGGCCCAGATTGTAGGTGTCGGCCTTTTCGGGCGCGAGGTTGGGATTGCCGTAGATGTCGACGGCCCGGAAGACGCCCAGGATGCCCTGCAGCGAGGTGACCGACGAGGTGACCAGTTGCGGGTCGGGCGGACCGCGGAAGGTCGAGCCGGCCGAGCCGCGAATGGCCAGCCACGGCAGGGCCTGCCAGCGGGCCGAGATCTTGGGATTGAACGTCGAGCCCGTCGCGCCGCCATAGTCCTCGTAGCGGGCGGCGGCCTGCACCTGGAAGTCCTCGGTGACCGGCAGCGACAGCTCGCCGAACGCGGCCATCACATCGCTCTGCTTGTCGGACTCCGTGCCCACGCCC
Source organism: Caulobacter sp. (assembly GCA_017745235.1). Classification (GTDB taxonomy): domain Bacteria; phylum Pseudomonadota; class Alphaproteobacteria; order Caulobacterales; family Caulobacteraceae; genus Caulobacter. The sequence goes on from JAGHZU010000012.1 coordinate 181,783, forward strand.
AGGAACATGAAGGGGCCGTTGCGGACCGAGCCCGTGCAGGTGGTCACACCGAAGTCCGGCGTGTTGACGCACGGATTGATCGCCGCATTGCTGATGTCGTTGTAATCGGCCTTGAAGTAGGTGCGCCGGTATTGGGCCCCGGCGGCCCAGGCGATGTCGCCGCCCGGCAGGCTGATGTTGGTCTTGCCGTTCAGCACCGCCTCGCCGACGAACAATCGCGAAGACTGTTTGGTCGACAGCTTCTGGAAGAACCAGCGGGTGACTTCCTCGCTGTTGGCCAGGGCGGCGTTGTAGCCCGGGTTCGCCTGGCCGGTGATGGCGTTGGCGGGAATGGCGTTGGCGAAGGGGTTGTAGAACAGGCAGCCGCCGACGCCCGGCGTGCCCTGGATCCCGGGCGTGTTGGGATCCGTGTCGCAGCGCGGCCCGCCCAGGCCGCGCAGGGCCAGCTCGAACCGATTGACCAGGGTGTCGTAGCCGGTGCGGATCCCGACCTCCTGCGAGTAGGTCAGGGCCACGTTCCAGCCGATGCCGTTGTCGAACTCGCCCGACAGGTCGCCCGACACCCGGAAGGCGTCGAACGAGCGCGCGCCGATCGAGGGGCCGTAACCGAAGGCCGGGTTGCCGCCCAGGCCGTAGGGCCGGTTGGCCGCGTTGATCGCTCCGCCGGCCAGCACGGTCGAGGGCACGGTGGTCGTGGCCCCGGTGACCAGGCTGGTGGTGGTGATCGTGGGGTTGGCCGCCATGAAGGCGATAAGGCCCGGATTGTTCGCCGGCACGTAGTAGCGCCCCACCAGAGACGGCGCCGCGGCCACCTCGGCGGTCGGCACCGCCAGGGCGGCGTAGGAGGGCGAGGTGTTCCAGTCGGGCACGTCGGTGTGCGCGTACAGCAGCTCGGCGTGGAACTTGGTCTTGGCCGACAGGTCGGCGTTGACCTCGCTATAGACCTGGATGGCGTCCTGCTTCTCGACCAGGTTGTCGAACGGCGTGTAGTGCCAGTAGCAGACCGGCGTCAGGCCGCTGAAGCCCGGCGTGCCGCCAAGGGGCGCGCAGCTGGGGTCGCGAAAGCCCGTCGTGGGGGCGGCCGCGGGGATGAAGGTCGAGGGATTGCCCGCCGCCGACCAGCCCGCCTCGGGATTGACCAGGTAGGGCTGGTTGGCCCAGTCGCGGTCTGCGACGCTGAGCTTGGAGCGGTGCTGCCAGCCGATGCTGGCCAGCAGGTTGGCGTTGTCCCAGACCTTGCCGTAGGTGACGTTCAGGCCGTAGTCGCCCTTGGATCCGTCGATGAAGCGGTAGTCGGCGCCGGCCTCCAGGCCATTGAAGTTCTTCTTGGTGATGAAGTTGACCACCCCCGCTATGGCGTCCGAGCCGTAGGTGGCGGCCGCCCCGTCCTTCAGCACCTCGATCCGACCCACGGCCGCGCCGGGGATGATGTTGGTGTCCACGATCCCCGCCCCGGCCGCGGCCAGGGGGTTGATGGCCAGGCGGCGGCCGTTCAGCAGCACCAGGGTGCGCTGCGAGCCCAGGCCCCGCAGGTTGACCGAGCCCGAACCTTCCGAGCCCTGGGCGCGGCTGTCGAACTGGTTGGTGTCGCCCAGCACGCCGTTCGAGACCGGCAAGGCCTTCAGCAGCTCCACGGTCGAGGGCGAGCCTCGTTTTTGCAGCTCTTCCACCCCCACCACGTCGACGGGCAAGGCCGCGTCCTCTGGGGTGCCCTTGATGAACGAGCCAGTGACGATGACTTCCTCGACCTCGACGGGCCCCTGGTCGTTCGACGGTTTGGTCTGGGAATGGGCGGCGCCGGCGGTCATGGCCAGGCCGAGCGCTAGGGCCGAGCCCCCGCGCAGGAACAGGGTTCTTCTCATGGGTCTTCCCTCCCGGTCTGCTTGTTTTTGCGTGCAGGTTCTTGGGCGGTCGGAAGATCTCAGTCGGCGGCGCGCGTCACACGGCGTCGACCGGCGCAAACCCTCGCGGCGGCGGCCGCGCGGCGGCCGCTCAACGGGTTTCGAAACTCCAAGATGCGTGTCTACTCGCCAACAACCTCAGGATCCCCCTCGGCCTGGTATCTGAAAGACTTCACTATTGTTCCGCTTGTCCGTGCGGCTCGGCGGACGACCCACGAGAGTCGAACGCCTGTTTCGATGATGCGGTATGTTTTCACGTCGCGTCAACCGGAGCCTTGCGGCCCTTTTGGAAGCGGGCCCGGCCGGAGCGATCTGCGCGCGCCCTCGACACGATCTCCACGCTTCGGCGCCAGAAAGCGCCGCCGAATGTCGGAACGGCGAGGCCTGGTTCGTCATCAAGCGAAACCCGGCCGCCACGCGGCCGTTCCGTGTGCGGCGCCAAGCCGGATCGAGCCGAGGATCGAAAGCAGGATGTCGAAGAACCGGCCGCGCAACCGGCTTGGGGTGAAATTGTCGTCTCGTCCAATCGGGCCGGGGCCTTTTTTCTCGCCGTCCCAGACCTTAAGTGAGCGAACAACGATCGCTGGCCTCTCCAGGGCGATCGCCAATCGGGGTGCCTATTCATGAGTTTCGCCGCGACCGGAGCGTCCTTGCGCCTTCGGCCCATCGACGTCCGCCGAGCCGCCCTGCTGGCCGCGACCGCCCTGGCCCTGGGCGCCTGCGTGCACACGCCCCGCCCCACGCCCGACACCCGCCTGCCGGCCGCCTACGAGGCGCCTGCGGGCGCGGCCCTGCCCGACCAGGCGCTGGACCGGTGGTGGACCGGCTTCAACGATCCGCAACTGACCGCCCTGATCGAGACGGCCCTGGAGAAGGCGCCCGACGCCCGCACCGCCCAGGCCGTGCTGGACGAGGCCCGCGCCTCGCGCCGCAGCCAGATCCGCCAGCTCTACATCCCGCAGACGCCCCTGAAGGGCAACGCCAGCAAGACCCACACCAAGATCCTCGACAACAGCGGCGCCGCCGGCTTCACCCAAGGCGGCGACAGCGAAAGCTACGGGGTCAATTTCGACGTCTCCTGGGAGCTGGACCTGTGGGGCCGCCGCGCCGCCGCCCGCCAGGTGGTCGACAACGACCTGGCCGCCGCCCGCTTCGCCTATGAGGGCGCTCGCGCCTCGCTGGCCGCCCAGGTGGCCCAGTCGTATTTCGAGGCGCGCGGCCTGGCCGTCCAGCTGGACGACGCCCGCGAAACCGCCCGCATCAACGGCTCGTTGCGCGACTTCGCCACCAAGAAGGCCGCCGCCGGCCTGATCGCCACGTCCGAGGCCGACCGCGCCGAGGCCGACCAGGCCCAGAGCCTGGCCCAGGTGGCCGACCTTGAAGGCCAGCTGACGGCCGCCCGCCGCACCTTGCTGATCCTGGTCGGCCGAGGCGTCGATCCGTTGGCCAGCCTGCCGGTCGACGCCACGCTGGACACGCCTCCGGCGATCCCCGCCACCGTGCCCGACGCTCTGCTGGCCCGGCGCCCCGACGTGCGCGAGGCCCAGGCCCGCCTGGCCTCGGCCGCGGGCAACCTGAAGATCAACGAACTGGCCCTGCTGCCGACGCTGAACCTGACCCCTGGGATCGGCTGGAGCAAGAGCGTCTCCCCCGCCTTCCCCTTCGCGGGCGGCGGCGGCAGCAAGACCTCGACGACCAGTTCGGCCTGGACCCTGGGCGGCAACGTCTCGATCCCGGTGCTGAACATCCCCACCCTGCTGGCCGACATAGACGCCCAGAACGCCCGCACGCGGCAGGCCGCCATCGCCTACGAAAAGGCCGTGCAGACCGCCTATGGCGAGGCCGAGAACGCCATGGCCCAGCTGGCCGCCGACCAGCGTCGCGTCGAAGCCCTGACAGGCGGCGAGGCCCGCGCCCGCCGCGCCTACGAGGCCGGCCGCAAGGGCTACGACCTGGGCCTCACCGACCTGACCACCACCCTCCAGTCCGAACAGTCCTGGCGCCTGACGCGCACGGCCCTGACCGGGGCCCGCACCCAGGCGCTGCTCCGCGCCGTCCAGGCCTACAAGGCGCTCGGCGGCGGCTGGTCGCCCGACAGCGTCCCCACCAAAGCTTCCTCGCGATGAGACCCGCATCCATGACGACGACCCGCACCCGCTTCGCCGCCGCCCTGCTCATCGCGTCCGTCGGCCTCACGGCCTGCGGCGGAAAGAAGGACAAGGACCAGGCCAAGACCGCCCCGGCCGCCCAGACCCGCACGGTCAGCATCGGCGCGATCGAAAGCCGCCCGCTGGGCGGCGGGATCGAGGCCTCGGGCCTGCTGGTCTCCCGCGAGGAGGCCCAGGTGGGTTCGGAGCTTTCGGGCTACCGCGTCGCCCGCCTCTACGCCGACGAGGGCGACTGGGTTCGCGCCGGCCAGCCCCTGGTCCAGCTGGACGACACCCTGCTGCGCGCCCAGGTCGACCAGCAGGCCGCCGTGACGGCCCAGGCCCAGGCCGAGGCCAAGCGCGTGGCGGGCCTCGACGGCCAGGGCGTGCTCAGCCAGGAGCAGATCGAGACCCGCCGCTTCCAGGCCAAGGCCCAGGAAGCGGCCCTGAAGGAGCTGCGCACCCGCGCGGCCCGCATGACCATCACCGCCCCCGTCTCCGGCCTGGTCCTGCAGCGTGGCGTGGCTCCGGGCCAGATCGCCGGCGGCGGGACCACCCCGTGGTTCAGCATCGCCCGCGACGGCCTGGTCGAGCTGGACGCCGAGGTCAACGAGGCCGACCTGGCGGGCGTCCGCGTGGGTCAGCCGGCCCAGGTGACCCTGCCGAGCGGCCAGTCGATCGCCGGCGTCGTGCGCCTGGTCAGTCCGCGCGTGGACAGCAACAGCCGCCTGGGCAAGGTGCGCGTGCGCCTGCCCGTGCGGCCCGACCTGCGCCCCGGCGGCTTTGGCCGCGCCAGCTTCGGCGCCTCGGGCGCGGCCGTCACCGCCGTGCCCGAAAGCGCCATCCGCTACGAAGCCGACGGCCTGTCGGTGATGACGGTCGACGCCCAGAACCGCGCCCACCAGGTTCCGATCAAGGTCGGCCAGAAGGGCGGCGGCTGGGCCCAGCTGGTCCAGGGCCCCGCCGCCGGAACGCGCGTGGTGCTAGGCGGCGCCTCGTTCGTGGCCGACGGCGACGTCGTGCGCCCCGCCTCCGACCAGAAGGCGCCCCGCTGATGGCTGACGAACACAAGACGGGCGAACTCCGCGTCTCGGCCTGGGCGATCAAGAACCCGATCCCCGTCGCCGTCCTGTTCATCGCCCTGATCATCGCGGGCGTGGGCTGCTACCTGGGCCTGCCGGTCAAGCAGTTCCCCAATGTCGAATTCCCCGCCGTGACCGTGACGGTCACCCAGAGCGGCGCCGCGCCGGGCGAGATGGAGACCCAGGTCACCCGTCCCATCGAGGACGCCGTGGCCGGCATCTCCAACGTCAAGACCATCCGTTCGTCCGTGGTTCAGGGCGCCTCGACCACGACGATCGAGTTCAATCTCGGCGAGGACCTGCAGAAGGTCACCGACGAGGTCCGCTCCAAGGTCGACCAGACCCGCGCCATCCTGCCGCGCGAGGTGGACGAGCCGATCGTCCAGCGCCTGGAGATCACCAGCGCCCCGATCATCACCTACGCGGTCTCGGCCCCGGGCATGAGCCCCACCGAGCTGTCGTGGTTCATCGACGACACCGTCACCCGCGCCCTGCAGGGCGAAAGGGGCGTGGCCCAGGTGGCCCGCGTGGGCGGCGTGGAGCGCGAGATCAACGTCGTCATCGATCCCGACCGCATGGCCGCGTTCGGCATCACCGCGCCGCAGCTGAACCAGGCCCTGGCCAATTTCAGCGTCGACGCGCCCGGCGGCCGGGCCCAGGTGGGCGGCCGCGAGCAGACCCTGCGCGTGCTGGGCGCGGCCACCACGGTCGAGCAGCTGCGCCAGATCACCATCCCGGTGGCCGGCGGGCGCTACGTGAAGCTGACCGACGTGGCCCAGGTGGGCCAGGGCGCGGCCGAGGAGCGCGGCTTCGCCCGCCTCGACGGCAAGCCCGTCGTGGCCTTCCAGGTGATGAAGACCCGCGACTCCAGCGACGTCGCCGTCGAGGACAACGTCAAGAAGGCCGTCGACGCCCTGGAGAAGAAGCAGCCGGGCGTGAAGTTCGTGAAGATCTTCTCGACCGTCGACGAGACCCGCGCCAGCTTCGCGGCCACCGAGCACACACTGCTGGAAGGCATGCTGTTGGCCTCGCTGGTGGTGTTCCTGTTCCTGCGGGAATGGCGCGCCACCTTGATCACCGCCATCGCCATGCCGGTGTCGCTGATCCCGACCTTCGCCTTCATGTCGATCATGGGCTTCTCGCTCAACGTCGTGACCCTGCTGGCCCTGACCCTGGTCATCGGCATCCTGGTCGACGACGCCGTGG
>JAGHZU010000130.1 GCA_017745235.1 Caulobacter sp.
ACCATCGGCACGCCGATCACCTCCAGCACGGCCTTGTAGAACCGCTTCATGGCGGGAAGATCCTGGGTGCGCAGGTGGATGTGGTCGATCAGTCGGCCGCGATGAAGTTGCATGGCTCAAGGCTCCGGGACGGGTGTTCCGGGTTCAACGTGGCGAGGGATGGCTCGGTTTCCGGCGGCGGCGAACCGTCAGTTCGGCGTCAGCACCAGCAGCGAAACGCCCTGGCGCGGCAGGGTGAAGTCCAGCTGGGCCCCGCCGCGCGTCACCGCCACCGCCGCGCCTTCGGGGGCCAACGCCGTCAACCTGGACGCCTCGATCAGCGTCTTGCGCTGAGCGTCGGACGGCGCGATGGGCGAACCCATGGCCAGCCAGGCGGCATAGCTGTTGGAATGGTCGCGGTCGATGCGGTAATGGACCAGCCGCGCGCCGTGGGCGAAGGCCTTGGGCAGGTGGGCGACGTCCAGGCTGACCCGCGCGTCCGGCCCGGCCAGGTCGTCGTCGTGATAGTGCCAGACCAGGACCGACACCGTGTCGCCGTCCCGCGTCGCCACGCTGCCGACGTCGGCGCCGCCGCGCACGCC
>JAGHZU010000131.1 GCA_017745235.1 Caulobacter sp.
GAGACAGCCTCGGGGCTCATGTCGTAGTGGGTGCGCAGATAGCGCTTGAGCATCTTCAGGCGCTTGCCGTCTTCCAGACAGACGATGTAGTCGCGCTGGACCGAGCGCGAGACCGGTACGGCCGGCTTGGTGCGTTCAGTCGGGGCTTCGGCCGTCGGCGAGCCCAAGGACGACAGCGCGCCGTGGACGGAGCGGATCAGATCGGGGATCGCGGTGCGCGCCACCGTGTTCTGAGCGACATAGGCGGCCACGATGCTGGCGCTCAGGCCCAGGATATCGACGTCCTCGTCATTGGTCGCCGCCTCGCCGTACGCCGTCGCCATACTCGTCCCGCCCTGTCTACCGTTTACGATCTAACCGCTTGCGCAGTCGCAAGAACGCCCGGTGCGCCAGATCCTCTGGCGCCGGTGGATGAGCAACGCTTCGACCGGGGACGAGGTTCCCGGATTGATCGTGGCGCGAAGGGCGGTAAAGAGAGCGCGACCGAACTCCGCCCGAGTCCGCGCCAACGACTTCCTTCCAGTCTCCCAGCCCCAGGAGAGCGTCCATGACCGCACCGGCCAACAACATCACCGCCGACA
>JAGHZU010000132.1 GCA_017745235.1 Caulobacter sp.
CTGCGCGAGCGCGCCGTCGAGGATGCCGCTGATCCCGGCGATGCGGCCGTTGAGCCACAGCAGCAGCGTCGCGGACAGGCCGATCAGCACGCCGCCGGCCAACGCGATGAGCCAGGTCGCGGTCACTTCGCGCCTCCGATCTGGTCCAGCGGCAGGCGCAGGTAGCGGATGCCGTTGGGGTCGGGCGGCGGCAGCTCGCCGGCGCGGATGTTCACCTGCAGCGCCGGCAGGATCAGCCGGGGCGCAGCCAGGGTCGCGTCGCGCTCGGTGCGCATCTTCACGAACGAGGCCTCGTCCGCGGCGCCGCCAACATGCACGTTGTGCAGGCGCTGTTCGAGCGGCGAACTCTGCGCCTGGACCGGGCGACCGGCGGGCGGATAGTCGTGGCACAGGAACAGGCGGGTGTCCGCCGGCAGGTCGAACAGGGTGCGGATCGAACGGTAGAGCTTGCGCGCGTCGCCGCCAGGGAAGTCCGCGCGCGCGGTGCCGGTGTCCGGCGCGAACACGGTGTCGCCGACGAAGGCGGCATCGCCGATCACGTAGGTCAGGCTGTCGTCGGTGTGGCCGGGCGTGGCGATGA
>JAGHZU010000133.1 GCA_017745235.1 Caulobacter sp.
TCATCACCCCGCCGATCCGGAACGCCGAGGCGGCGTCTTCCGAGACGCCGCCTCGGCGGAAGACGGTCGGCCTGAAGGCCAGCACGAAGCCGCAGACGAAGACCAGGCCGGCGATCGCGTCCAGAGGCCACAAGCGGATCATCGGAAACTCCGTCCAGCGCCGCCCCGCCGGTGTGGAACGCGGCGCCCGGCGATCGGGCTTGATGAGCGTCAATAATCAATCCGCTCATCCCGGCGAATGCCGGGACCCAGATGGAATGGCTTTGAGCCTGACGCCATGGGCGATGAGCTCATCCAATCATCCACACCGTTATAGGATCTGGGTCCCGGCATTCGCCGGGATGAGCGGAGTTTTTGGGGTTACAATCGTCCCCGCCGCCCGCCCTTGAGCTTATCCAGCGCGCGGCGGGCGATTTCGGCCTGCGTTGGGGCGCTGGCGGGAGCGGCGGCGGCCGGCATGATCGCCTGCAGGTCCGCCATCGCCTGGGTGGCGTGCAGGCCGGCGGCCGCGTAGTCCCGCAGAGCCGCCTCTCGCGGCTTGCCTCGGGCGGTGGGGACGGCCAGGGCGATCTTGCGGGCCATGGCGGCCAC
>JAGHZU010000134.1 GCA_017745235.1 Caulobacter sp.
GTACCGCCCCTGCCCGCTGCTGGTGAAATATGTCGAGGCCGGCTGGCTGGGCAAGAAGACCGGCCGCGGCTTCTATGACTACCGGGGTGAAGTGCCGGTTCCGACGCGGTAAGGGCTTACCAGCGCAAGGTCGCGCCATAGGCCCCCAAGGTGGCGTCGCGGCTAAGCACCGCGACGTCATCATTGATCGCCTGGGCGACCAGTAACCTGTCCCATGGGTCTCGATGATGCAGGGGCAGCCGTCCGGCGACGATCGCGTCCGCCGGCGCGACGTCGCGCCATGCGAAGCCTTCCTCGCTCACCGCCGCCAGCAGATCAGCAGGCAGACGTTGCAGCAGCGGATCGCGCGGTCGCTTGAGTTCGATCTCGTAGGCGCTGACGGTGCTGACCTGAACCTCGACGCCTGGGTCGCTGAGAAGATCGACCGCGGTCGCTGAAAGACGATCGACATCCGTCCACCACCAGATCAGCACATGCGTGTCGATCAACAGCTTCATTTAAGCGGGGGAAAGATCGGCCCGTCGGCCGCCTCTTCCAATTCAGGGTCAGGCCGCAAGAAAAGATCAGGGTCCTGAAG
>JAGHZU010000135.1 GCA_017745235.1 Caulobacter sp.
CACCAGGCATGGGTGGCCCCGGCGCCGCGCGCCAGCCCGCCGGGACTATGCACGTAGCCGGTGGCGAACACGGCCGCGTAACCTAGCCGTCGCAGGGCCTCCACCATCAGCCAGGCGAAGTCGCGGCACGTGCCGCTGCCCAGGGCGATCGTGTCGGCGGGCGATTGCACCCCGGCCTCTTCGCGGGCCATGTAGCGGAATTGGTCGTGGATCGTGCGGTTCATCCGCAGAAGGAAGTCGACCGCCGGCTCGTCCGGACGCTCCATCTGTCCGCGCAGCCAGCGCAGCAGCGTGCGGTCCTCGTCCTCCGTGGCCGGGGTGATGAACGGGTTCAGCACCGCCCGATCCTCCTTGGCGTAGACGATGGGCGAGACGGTGTGCGGATCGTCGATGCGCAGGCTGGTCAAAGGCGCGGGATAGCGGTCGATGACCAGGCGGCTGGTGATGGTCAGGCTGTCGGCCTCGCCCTGCGGCGTGAACCAGCACACGCAATTGCCCGTCGCGTCATAGGTCCAGCGGGTGTCGCCCGGCAGGGAGGTCTGCAGCGAGGCCTCGCTGATGCGGATGGCGTGGCT
>JAGHZU010000136.1 GCA_017745235.1 Caulobacter sp.
GTTCTGACCCGGCTCGGCGAAGGTGTCGGTGGGCGGGCCGTCATAGCCGGAGGGGTTCAGAACCTCGCTTATCCCGTCCGCCTCGCTCCAGCGGTACATGACGTTGCCCGGCACGTCCGAAAACACCAGGTAGCTGCCGTCGCGGACCCACACCGGGCCTTCCGACCAGATGAAGCCGTCGGCCAGCTGCTCGATCCTGGCGTCCGGCGCGACAACGGCGTCGAGCTTCGCGGAGAGCCGGCGGACCTGGCCGACGACGGGATAGGGCGCGGTGTTCGACGTCACGCTCACGACCGCACTCTCGGCAGAGCGTCCAACCACCGCGCATAGGCCTCCTCGCGGACATTGACGCTGACGCTGGGCGTCAGCAGTTCCGCCTCGGGCCGCGCCTGGACCGCCTCCTCGACCGAGGCGTAAACTCCCGCCCCGACGCCCGCGAACAGGGCCGCGCCCAGGGCCGTGGTCTCCTGATAGCTGGCGCGATGAACGGGGATGCCGGTCAGGTCGGCCAGGCGCTGGCTGAACCAGGCGCTTTTGGCCATGCCGCCGTCGATGCGGAGCTCGGCCCCATCG
>JAGHZU010000137.1 GCA_017745235.1 Caulobacter sp.
GTCGCCCTGCGACAGCGCGGTCAGCAGCCGCGAAACTTCCGACAGGCTCACCGAGTTGGCGTCGAGCAGCATGTTCAGCTGCTGGGCCAGCTGCAGCAGGAAGCCGTGCTTGCCTTCGGTATCGATCCGTCCGGACAGGTCGCCGGCCGCGGCCGAGGCCACGATCCGGGCCACTTCCTCCTCGACGTGGATCTCGGTGGTGCGGTCGCGCCATTCGCAGACGGTGCCGACGTTCTCGCCCTCGGCGTTGCGGATGACCGAAATGCTCTGCGCGAACACGGCGCCGCCGTACTGCATCTCGCGCTGGCCGCGGCCGTCCTTTTCCAGGCGGGCGATGAGCGCCGGATCGACCTTGCCGCCGTGCTCGAGCACCGAGATCGGCTGGCCGTTGAGCTGGGCCAGGTCGACGCCCGGCAGCGCCGACACGATCTGCTCGGCATAGCCGTCGAGCATGTGCTGCAGCGCCGGGTTGGTGTAGACCACCTGCAGGTCGCGGTCGGTGATGATCAGGCCGGTGGTCGAGCTTTCCAGCGCGGTGCGGATGCGCAGGTTCTCGTTGGCCACCTTCTGGT
>JAGHZU010000138.1 GCA_017745235.1 Caulobacter sp.
TGTACGATTTTCTGGGGTTTGGGTCTCGGCCGCGCCGATCGGGCCAATTCCCTTAAGGACGGAAAGACGGTAAGGGGCCGCCATGAACAAGACCATCAACCGTCTGAAGTACATCTTCCTGGGCCTGTTCCTGCTCGGCAGCGCGGGCGTACTGGCCTATCACGCCATGTGGGTGTGGCCGAAAGAGAAGTGCGAGGCGCGCGGCGGCGCCTGGGCCGGCAAGTGGCTGAAGTGCGCGACGGTGTATCCGATCGAGACCATGACGCGGCGCCCGGCGGGGACCCCGCCGATCAATGGGGAGAAGGCTACCTCTTCCCCGACTTCCCCGGCGAAAGCCGGGGCCCAGGGTCACAAGCGACACGGCAGAGAAACCCTGGGCCCCGGCCTTCGCCGGGGAGCAAATTCATTCAATCCTGGGTCCGGATGCAGAGCGCGACCGCGCCACCGGCCAGCGTGCCCCCCGCCAGGATCAGCAGCCAGATCAGATAGCCCGTCTTCTCCGGCGCCAGCGCGAGCGCGAGCAGTGGCGCGACCATCGCCGGCAGCGTGTTGGTGAGATTGAGGATGCCG
>JAGHZU010000139.1 GCA_017745235.1 Caulobacter sp.
GGCCCTGCGCGTCGCGGATCAGGCCGGTGATGTAGACGTCGCGGAACGGCACCTTCCCGGTGAAGCTGTCGGTGGCCATGATCATCCGCGCCACCCAGAAGAAGATGATGTCGAAGCCGGTGACCAGCACCGACGACGGCAGGTAGCGATCGAACCCGCGCTGCGCCATCGCGTCCGCGTCCGGCCAGCCCAGGGTCGAGAACGGCCACAGCTGCGAGGAGAACCAGGTCTCCAGCACGTCGCTGTCCTGGGTGAGGGGATAGTCGGCACTGAGTGAGTTCTTGGCGCGAACTTCAGACTCGCTGCGGCCGACGTAGCAGGTGCCGGACTCGTCGAACCACGCCGGAATGCGATGGCCCCACCACAGCTGGCGGCTGATGCACCAGTCCTGGATGTTCTCCATCCAGTGCCGGTAGGTGTTGATCCAGTTCGGCGGGACGAACTTCACGTCGCCCGATTCCACGAGGTCGAGCCCGCGCTTCGCCAGCCCGTCCATCTTCACGAACCACTGGTCGGTCAGATACGGCTCGATCACCTGGCCGGTGCGGTCGCCGCGCGGCACCTGCAG
>JAGHZU010000013.1 GCA_017745235.1 Caulobacter sp.
GCCCTGGTCCACATCTACTCCTGGGGCTACATGGCCGAGGACGACAGCAAGCCGCGCTTCTTCGCGTACCTGTCGCTCTTCACCTTCGCCATGCTGGCCCTGGTCACCGCCGCCGACTTCATGCAGCTGTTCTTCGGCTGGGAAGGGGTGGGCCTGGCGTCGTACCTGCTGATCGGCTTCTGGTTCAAGAAGCCCTCGGCCAGCGCCGCGGCCATCAAGGCGTTCGTCGTGAACCGCGTGGGCGACTTCGGTTTCGCCCTGGGCATCATGACCACGTTCTGGGCCTTCGGCACGATCCAGTTCCACGAGATCTTCCCGCAGATCGCCGCTCACGCCGGCAAGACCTGGCAGTTCGCGGGGCACACCTTCCCGCTGATGGACATCGCCTGCTTCCTGCTGTTCATCGGTGCGATGGGCAAGTCGGCCCAGTTCTTCCTGCACACCTGGCTGCCGGACGCCATGGAAGGCCCGACCCCTGTGTCGGCCCTGATCCACGCGGCCACCATGGTGACCGCCGGCGTCTACATGCTGTGCCTGCTGTCGCCGATGTTCGAATACGCCCCCGTGGCCAAGAACATCGTCACGGTGATCGGCGCGGTGACGGCGCTGTTCGCCGCCACCGTCGGCCTGACGCAGAACGACATCAAGCGCGTGATCGCCTATTCGACCTGTTCGCAGCTGGGCTACATGTTCTTCGCGGCCGGCGTCGGCGCCTACCAGGCGGCCATGTTCCACCTGTTCACGCACGCCTTCTTCAAGGCCCTGCTGTTCCTGGGCGCCGGTTCGGTGATCCACGGCATGCACCACGAGCAGGACATGCGGAAGTACGGCGCCCTGGCCAAGCTGCTGCCGGTGACGTTCATCGCCATGACCATCGGCACGATCGCCATTACGGGCCTCGGCATTCCGCCGCTGCACCTGGGCTTCGCCGGCTTCTACTCGAAGGACACCATCATCGAGGCGGCCTTCGCGGCCGGTCAGCATAATGGCGTGGGCATGTTCGCCTGGATCATCGGCGTGCTGGTGGCGGGCCTGACGTCCTTCTACTCGTGGCGCCTGGCCTTCTTCACCTTCAACGGCAAGGCGCGCTGGGGGCACGACGACCATCACGCTCACGACGCCCATGCGCATGACGCCCACGGCGCCGCGCACGAGACGCACGACGAGCCGCTGGCGGACGACCACGCCCACGACGATCACGGCCATGGTCACGACCACAAGCCGCACGAGAGCCCCTGGGTCATGCTGTTCCCGCTGGTCGTCCTGTCGATCGGTGCGGTTGCGGCCGGCTTCGTGTTCGTCGACTTCTTCGTGGGCCACTACCAGGAAGAGTTCTGGCGCGGCGCGATCTTCAACGCTCCGACCAACCACGTGCTGCATGAAGCCCACGGCGTGCCGGAATGGGTGAAGTACAGCCCGCTGGTCGCCACGATCCTGGGCCTGATCGTCGCCTTCTACATCTACGTGATGAAGGGGCCGGAGCGCCTGGGCCAGAAGCTCGCCGAACGCGAGGGGCCGCTGTACGTCTTCTTCTACAACAAGTGGTTCTTCGACGAACTGTACCAAGCCACCTTCGTGCGCCTGGCCAAGTTCCTGGGCGACCTGTTCTGGAAGGGCGGCGACCAGAAGCTGATCGACGGTCTCGGCCCCGACGGCGTCAGCGCCGTCTCGTACGAGATCGGCCGCCGCACCGGAAAGCTCCAGAGCGGCTACCTGTACCACTATGCTTTCGTCATGCTGCTCGGCGTCGCCGGCCTGCTGACGTTCGCCCTTTACGCATTCCGTTGAGGACGGATCGATGATCGGCCTGCTTAGCCTCACCACCTTCGCCCCGCTCGTCGGCGTCGCGGTCCTGCTCGCGGTTCGCGCCGCCCAGGGCGACAACGCCAAGACCGACAACCTGGCCAAGTGGATCGCGCTGGCGACCACCCTGGTCACCTTCGCCCTGTCGATCCTGGTGGTCGTGCAGTTCGACCCCGCCAACCCGGGCTTCCAGATGGTGGAAGACATTCCGTGGTTCGCGGGTCTGCACTATCGCATGGGCGTGGACGGCATCTCGGTGCTGTTCGTCCTGCTGACCGGGTTCCTGCTGCCGATCTGCATTGTGGCCAGCTGGAAGTCGGTCGAGAAGCGCATCGTCGAGTACATGATCGCCTTCCTGGTCCTGGAGACCCTGGTGATCGGCGTGTTCTGCGCGCTGGACCTGATCCTGTTCTACCTCTTCTTCGAGGGCGGCCTGGTTCCGATGTTCCTGATCATCGGCATATGGGGCGGCAAGCGACGGGTCTACGCGGCCTACAAGTTCTTCCTCTACACGCTGCTCGGCTCGGTGCTGATGCTGGCGGCCATCCTGTCGATGATCGCCATCGCCGGTACGTCGTCGATCCCGGACCTGATGCACTTCAAGTTCGCCCCCTGGCTGCAGACCTGGCTGTGGCTGGCCTTCTTCGCCAGCTTCGCGGTCAAGATGCCGATGTGGCCGGTGCACACCTGGCTCCCCGACGCCCACGTCGAGGCGCCCACGGCGGGTTCGGTCATCCTGGCCGGCATCCTGCTGAAGCTGGGCGGGTACGGCTTCATGCGCTTCTGCCTGCCGATGTTCCCCAACGCCTCGGAAACCTTCCAACCGCTGGTGTTCGCGCTGTCGGCCATCGCCATCGTCTACACCTCGCTGGTCGCCTTCCGTCAGACCGACATCAAGAAGCTGATCGCCTATTCGTCCGTGGCCCACATGGGCTTCGTGACCATGGGCATCTTCTCGGGCAACGCCGCGGGCGAGCAGGGCGCGATCTTCCAGATGCTGAGCCACGGCCTGATCTCCGGCGCGCTCTTCCTCTGCGTTGGCGTGGTCTACGACCGCATGCATACTCGCGAGATCGCCTTCTACGGCGGCCTGACCAACCGCATGCCGCACTATGCCTTCGTGTTCCTGCTGTTCACGATGGGTAACGTCGGCCTGCCGGGCACCTCGGGCTTCGTGGGTGAAATCCTGACGATGACCGGCACTTACCAGGCCTCGACCTGGACGGCGCTGGTGGCCGCCACGGGCGTGATCCTGTCGGCGATGTACGCGCTCACCCTGTACCGTCGCGTGATGTTCGGCGAGATCGTCAATCCTGAGCTCAAGACCATCGCTGACCTCGACAAGCGCGAGATCCTGCTCTTCGTTCCGCTGATCATCGGCACCCTGGTGCTCGGCGTTTATCCCAACCTTGTGTTCAACCTGACCGCGTCGTCCGTCGACGGGCTCGTCGGCGCCTGGCGCGCCGCCGTGGGCGGGTGAGGGACCCCATGACGTTCGCCGCAAACTTCTCCCTCGTCATTCCCGAGTTCATCCTCGGGGTTTCGGCTCTCGTCCTGCTGGTCTGGGGCGCGTTCCAGGGCAAGACCTCGCCGGCCTTCACCGGCGCGGCCGTCCTGGCCCTGCTGGCCGCCGCCGTCGCCACGGTGATCGGCCCCCACGGCCACGCCTTCAACGGCGTCTACGCCGCGGACGGCGCGGCCACCTACGCCAAGGTCGCGATCTTCCTGTTCAGCGCTGTGGCCATCGTGCTGGGCGACCGCTGGCTGGCCGCTCGTGGCGACCAGAAGTTCGAATATGCGGTGCTGGTGGTTCTGGCCGCGCTGGGCATGGGCGTCACCGCCTCGGCCGGCGACCTCATCAGCCTCTATATCGGCGTGGAACTGCAGTCGCTGGCGCTCTATGTCCTGGCCGCGTTCCGCCGCGAAGACGCCAAGGCGTCGGAAGCGGGCCTGAAGTACTTCGTGCTGGGCGCGCTGTCGTCGGGCCTGCTGCTGTACGGCTCGTCGCTGATCTACGGCTTCGCCGGCTCGACCCGCTTCGGCGACATCGCCGCCGTGGCGCACGACGCCCACAACGTGGGCCTGCTGTTCGGCCTGATCTTCGTGCTGTGCGGCCTGGCGTTCAAGGTTTCGGCCGCGCCGTTCCACATGTGGACCCCGGACGTCTACGAAGGCGCTCCGACCCCGGTCGTCGGCTTCTTCGCCGCCGCGCCGAAGCTGGCCGCCATGATGATGTTCGCCCGCGTGCTGGGCGACGCCTTCCCGGACGCGGTCGGCCAATGGCGCCAGGTGCTGGTCATCACCGCCCTGCTGTCGGTCTTCGTCGGCGCCTTCGCGGGCCTGGCGCAGAACAACCTCAAGCGCCTGTGGGCCTACAGCTCGATCG
Source organism: Caulobacter sp. (assembly GCA_017745235.1). Lineage (GTDB taxonomy): Bacteria > Pseudomonadota > Alphaproteobacteria > Caulobacterales > Caulobacteraceae > Caulobacter. The sequence continues at coordinate 4,190 of JAGHZU010000013.1, forward strand.
CCAACGTCGGCTATGCCCTGCTGGGCGTGGCGACCGGCGGCGAGACCGGCCTGCACTCGATGCTGGTGTTCATGACGCTGTACATGGTCGACGTCACCGGCTTCTTCGCCTGCCTGCAGGCCCTGTCGCGCAACGGCAAGCCGATGGAGACCATCGAGGACATGGCCGGTCTGGTGAAGGAGCGGCCCGGCGTCGCCCTGGCCATGACCGCCTTCTCGTTGTCGGCTCTGGGCTTGCCGCCGTTCTCTGGCTTCTGGGCCAAGTTCTACGTCTTCGGCGCGGCCATGGGCTCGGGCGACGTGCTGCTGCAATGGGCGGCGGTGCTGGGCCTGGTCGGCAGCGTGGTCGCGGCGTTCTACTACCTGCGCCTGATTAAGACGATGTGGTTCGACGCTCCGGCCGCGACCACCGACGCCCCGCCGTCGGTCGCACGCGCCGTGGGCCTGGTCGCCGCCCTGTTTGCGGTGGCCGGCGTCTGGATCGCCCTGGTCTGGATCGATCCGGCCGCGAGGCTCGCTGCGGCGGCCTTTGGCCACGCGTGACGTGACGGGCGCGTCGTCCCCGTCCAAGGGGCCGCCCGTCGTCGTCTTCGACGAGATCGACTCCACCAACGCCGAGGCCCGTCGCCGCGCGGAAGCGGGGGAGGCGGGCCCGGTCTGGCTCCTGGGTCTTCGCCAGACGTCCGGCCGCGGCCGGCGGGGCAGGGCCTGGGAGACGGGTTTCGGCAACCTGGCCGCGACCCTCCTTTTCCCGACAGACAAGCCCCCGGCCGAGGCCGCGCAGGTCTCTTTCGTCGCGGCCCTGGCGGTGGCCGACCTGTTGTCGGCCTATGTGCCGTCCAGCCTCGTCAGCCTGAAATGGCCCAATGACCCGCTGCTCGGCGGATTGAAAGTCAGTGGCATCCTGGTCGAATCCGGAACCCGGCCTTCGGGCGGCTTGTGGATCGCTGTGGGCGTGGGCGTGAATCTGGCCCGCAAGCCGATCGACAGCGAGCGCCCCGCGACCGCCTTGCCCACCTACATGTCGGCGCCGCCGCCGTCGCCTATAGAGGCCGTCGAGGCGCTGTCGGCGGCGTTCGACCGATGGAACGATGTGTGGCTGCGGCTGGGTTTTCCCGCTATCGCCGACGCCTGGACCGCGCGAGCCCACGGTCTGGGCGAGGCTTGCGTGGCCCGCCTTGGCGCCGAGACGCTGGAAGGCGTGGCCGAGGGGCTGGATGGCGACGGCGCGCTGCGTCTCCGCCTGGCCGACGGCCAGGTGCGGCGGATCACCGCTGGCGACGTCTTTTTCGGAGGAGCCTCGTGATGCTGCTGGCGATCGAGCAAGGCAACACCAACACCATGTTCGCCATCCACGACGGCGAACGCTGGATCGCCCAGTGGCGTGCGGCCACGGAGAGTACGCGGACGGCGGACGAATACGTGGTCTGGCTGTCGCAACTGCTGTCGATGCAAGGCCTGGGCTTCCGGGCCATCGACGCCTGCATCATCTCTAGCGTGGTGCCGCAGTCGATCTTCAACCTGCGCAACCTCAGCCGCAGGTATTTCAACGTCGAGCCGCTGGTGATCGGCGAGAACGCCAAGCTGGGCGTGGACGTGCGGATCGACAAGCCCTCGGAGGCCGGCGCCGACCGCCTGGTCAACGCCATCGGCGCGCACATGGTCTATCCCGGCCCCTTGATCGTGATCGACAGCGGTACGGCCACCACCTTCGACATCGTGGCCGCCGACGGCGGCTTCGAGGGCGGCATCATCGCCCCCGGCATCAATCTTTCCATGCAGGCCCTGCATGAAGCCGCGGCCAAGCTGCCGCGCATCGCCATCCAGCGCCCGGTCCGCAACCGTGTAGTCGGCACCGACACCGTCAGCGCCATGCAGTCGGGAGTCTTCTGGGGCTACATCTCGCTGATCGAGGGCCTGGTGGCCCGGATCAAGGCCGAGCGGGCCGAACCCATGACCGTGATCGCCACCGGCGGCGTCGCCTCGCTGTTCGAGGGCGCGACCGACAGCATCGATCACTTCGATTCAGATCTGACCATCCGTGGTCTCCTCGAAATTCATCGCCGAAACACCCATCTAGAGACGTAATGACCAAATATACCGACAAGCCTTCCCCCAAGGACGAGCTCGTCTTCCTGCCCCTGGGCGGGTCGAACGAGATCGGCATGAACTTCAATCTCTACGGCTTCGGTCCGGCCGATGACCGCAAGTGGATCGTCGTGGACCTGGGGGTGACCTTCGGCGACCAGACGACGCCCGGCGTCGAGATCATCCTGCCCGATCCCGAATTCATCGAGCAGTACGCCGACGACATCATGGGCATCGTCCTGACCCACGCCCACGAAGACCACCTGGGCGCGGTGGCCTGGCTTTGGCCGCGCCTGAAGGCGCCCGTCTACGCCACGCCTTTCACCGCCTTCCTGCTGCGCGAGAAGCTGCGCGACGCCGACCTGCTGGATGAGGTGAAGATCACCGAGGTGCCGCTGAGCGGCAGTTTCGACCTCGGGCCGTTCCACCTGGAAATGGTGACCCTGACCCACTCCATCCCCGAGCCGAACGGCCTGGCGATCAAGACGCCGCTGGGCACGATCCTGCATACCGGCGACTGGAAGATCGATCCCGAGCCCCAGCTGGGCGCGCCCACCGACGTGACGGCGCTGCGCAAGCTGGGCGACGAGGGCGTGCTGGCCATGGTTTGCGACAGCACCAACGTGTTTGTCGACGGCGAGGCCGGCTCCGAAGCCGACGTGCGCATCGCGCTGAACAAGCTGATTGGCGGCCTGACCGGCAAGGTCGCCGTGGCCTGTTTCGCCTCGAACGTGGCGCGCATGGACACCGTCATCCGCGCCGCCCAGGCCAATGGCCGCAAGGTGTGCCTGGCTGGCCGGTCGATGCACCGCATGGCCGCCGCCGCCAAGTCGGTGGGCCTTCTGGAAGGACTGGAGCCGTTCGTCACTGACGATCAGGCCAAGTATCTGCCTGAGGACCAGGTGTTGTTCCTGTGCACGGGCAGCCAGGGCGAGCCGCGCGCGGCCCTGGCCCGCATCGCTGAGGGGAACCACCCGCACGTCAAGCTTTCGCAGGGCGACCACGTGATCTTCAGTTCGCGGGTGATCCCCGGCAATGAGATCCCGATCCGCAACCTGCAGAACAAGCTGGCCGACCGTGGCGTGCGTCTGCACACCGAGCGGGACACGCCTGGCATCCACGTCAGCGGCCACCCGTGCCGCGACGAGCTGAAGCAGATGTATCAGTGGGCCCGGCCGCAGATCGCCGTACCCACCCATGGCGAACGCCGCCACCTGATCGAGCACGCTGCGTTCGCCAAGGACCTGCAGGTGCCGCACGCGGTCAGCCCGCGCAACGGCGACATGGTGCTGCTGGCCCCCGGTCATCCGTCGATCATCGATGAAGTTCCGTCGGGTCGCCTCTATGTCGACGGCGGCGTTCTGACGCCCGAGAACGGTGAGGCCCTGCGCGAGCGTCGCCATGCCGCATTCAACGGCGTGCTGGCCGTGTCGGTCGTGCTGGACGGCAAGAGCCGCATCGTCTCGGGACCCCAGGTGCGGGGCCTGGGCCTGGCCGGCGACGCCGAGTATCCGCTGGACGACGCGCTGGACGACCTGGCGGAGGAGGCCGAGAACGCCTTCAAGCGCCTGAACGGCGACGATCGCGAGATCGACGAGGCCATCGAGAGCGCAATTTCGCGCGCCGTGAAGAAGGCCGCCTTCCGCATCTGGGAGCGCAAGCCCGTGGTCGAAACCACGGTGCTGCGGATCTAGCCGCTTGAGCGAGCAGGACCCCATTCCGGCTGAACCCGAGGCCCCCCGACGCGAGCCGGCGTGGGGCAGGGGCGTGTCCGTCCTGTGGGGCGAGGCGTGGCCGGTCGTGATCCTGACGGGGGCGCTGTGGGTGGTTTGCCTGTTCCAGAACCTGGGCGACCTGCTGGGCCACGAGGAGGCGATCCTGACCTTCGGGGCGCTGTGGAAGCCGGGGGTCTATCAGGGTCTCTGGTGGACGCCGCTGACCCACATGTTCCTGCACGCGCCCTGGTCCACCCAGTGGGGTTGGTCGCATATCGTGATGAACAGCGGGGCTTTGATCGCTCTTGGACCGGCCATTGCTCAGCGGCTGGGCCGCGACGCCTTGGGCGGCCTGCTGTTCCTGCTGTTCTTCATCGTCTGCGGCCTGGCCGGAGCTGCGGGCTTCCTGGCTCTTGCGCCGGAGCAGGTTCCGGCTGTCGGCGCCTCGGGAGCCATCTTCGGCCTGTGGGGCGCGGTGGCGCGGCTGAAGGGGGCGGGGGAGGCCGAACTGGCGCCGCTCTTCGCGCCCAGCGTGGTGCGTCAGATGGGCGGCGCGCTGGTCTCCAATCTCGTGGTCGTCGGCTTCGGCGCGGCTTACGGCCTGGCTTCGGGCGTGGGCGTTATCGGGGTGGCTTGGCAGGCCCACCTGGGCGGCTTCGTCGCCGGCCTGCTGCTGATCCAGATCATGCCCGTGCGGTTCTGGTGGGTTCGCCAGGCCGCCGCGGCAGCGGTCTGAACCGGCTCTTCTCGCCTCTTGGCATCGGTGCTAGGCCATCGACCCAACGAGAAGAACCAGCAGGAGCGCTCCATGATCGGCAAGCTCAACCACGTCGGCGTCGCCACCCCTTCCATCGACGAGTCGCTGAAGATGTATCGCGACCTGCTGGGCGCGACTTCGCACACCGAGAAGTGGGCCATGCCCGAGCAGGGCGTCTGGGTCTGCTTCGTCAACCTGCCCAATAGCCAGATCGAGCTCATCGAGCCCTATGGCGAGACCTCGCCCATCCACGGCTTCCTGGCCAAGAACCCCAGGGGCGGCCAGCACCACATCTGCTTCGAGGTCGAGAACATCTATGAAGCCCGCGACGCCCTGGTCGCCAAGGGCGCGACGGTTCTGGGCGAGCCGCGCATCGGGGCCCATGGTACGCTGATCATCTTCGTCCACCCCAAGGACATGGGCGGCATGCTCGTCGAACTCATGGAAACCCCCAAGGAAGCGCATCACTGATGGGTCCCGTCACCTCCATCGCCGTTTATCTCACCATCTGGTGGACCACGCTGTTCGCGATCCTTCCGTTGGGCAACCGCACCTTCAAGGAAATGGGGATCGAGCCGCCGCCGGGGGCCGATCCGGGCGCGCCGGTCAATCCGAACCTCAAGCGGAAGTTCTTCACCACCACCTGGGTCTCGGCCCTGGTGATGGCGGCGCTGCTGCTGGTGATCCGGTTCCACCTGATCACCCTGCCGGACCTGCCGGCGAACTACTGATCCAAGGGCGCGGCGCCCAAGCCTTGGGCGACGGGCGGTGAACTTGCCCTCATTCGCCCAATCCGTGGGCGAAAGTCGCTCGAAGGGCACCGGGTTCGCAATCCGGCGCCCCCAACATTTGTTCGAGGGCTAGGGTGAGACTCACGAGACCGGGTCTTCTGGTCTTGCTCTGTGGCGTCTTCCCCGACGATGACTTGCAAGGCCGCGCGTGAACCGCGCGGCCTTCTTTTCGTTTCGCCAAGCCCAATCGTCATCTTTTCGCCGCGCGCGTTGCCAAGCTGACTTGCAAGCGGCTATCTCAACGCCTCGAATTTCCCCGGAGACGACCGTTCCATGCGCCTGTCGCGCTATTTCCTGCCCGTCCTGAAAGAAGCTCCCTCCGACGCCCAGATCGTGTCGCACCAGCTGATGCTGCGCGCGGGCATGATCCGCCAGGAGGCCGCCGGCATCTATGCCTGGTTGCCGCTGGGCCTGCGCGTGCTCAAGAAGGTCGAGCAGATCGTCCGGGAGGAGATGGACCGCGCCGGCGCCATCGAGCTGCTGATGCCGACGATCCAACTGGCCGAGCTGTGGCGCGAGAGCGGCCGCTACGAGGCCTATGGCGACGAGATGCTGCGCATCAAGGACCGCCACAAGCGCGACCTGCTGTACGGGCCCACGGCCGAGGAAGTGGTCACCGACATCTTCCGCGCCTACGTGAAGAGCTACAAGGACCTGCCCAAGAACCTCTACAACATTCAGTGGAAGTTCCGTGACGAGCGCCGTCCGCGCTTCGGCGTGATGCGCGGCCGCGAGTTCCTGATGAAGGACGCCTACAGCTTCGACGTGGACGACGCCGGGGCGCGCCGCTCGTACAACCGCATGTTCGTGGCCTATCTGAACCTGTTCTCGCGCATGGGCCTGAAGGCCGTGCCGATGCGCGCCGACACCGGTCCGATCGGCGGCGACCTGAGCCACGAGTTCATCGTGCTGGCCGACACCGGCGAAAGCGCCGTGTTCTGCCACAAGGACCTCGTCGAGATGGCCGCTCCCGGTCCCGACGTTGCCTGGGACGGCGACCTGCAGCCTCTGGTCAACCAGCGAACCGCGCTCTACGCCGCGACCGAGGAGATGCACGACGAAGCCGCCTTCGCCGCCATTCCCGAGAGCGATCGCCTGTCCGCGCGCGGCATCGAGGTGGGCCACATCTTCTCGTTCGGCACGAAGTATTCCGAACCGATGAAGGCCCTGGTCACCGGCCCTGACGGCAAGGACGTGCCGGTGCAGATGGGCAGCTACGGCGTCGGCGTCTCGCGTCTGCTGGGCGCGATCATCGAGGCCAGCCACGATGAGGGCGGCATTATCTGGCCCGAAGCCGTGGCGCCGTTCGACGTGGGCATCATCAACATGCGCCAGGGCGATGCGGCTTGCGACGAAGCCTGTGAAACCGCCTACAAGGCTCTGAAAGCCGCCGGCCGCGACGTGCTCTACGACGACACCGACGCCCGCGGCGGCGCCAAGTTCGCCACCATGGACCTGATCGGCGTGCCGTGGCAGCTGGTGATCGGTCCCAAGGGCTTGGCCGAGGGCGTGGTCGAGGTGAAGAACCGCAAGACCGGCGAGCGTCACAGCGCCTCTCTGGACTCGGTGCTGTCGCAACTGACCGCGAAGGTCGCCGCCTGATGGCGCTCGGCGCGGGACCTTTCGGAACGTGGGAGCGCACGGTCGCGTGGCGCTACCTGCGCAACAAGCGCAAGAACGGGGGCGTGGCGCTGATCGCCGTGATCTCGTTCGCTGCGGTGATGCTGGCGGTCTTCGCCCTGATTACCGTCATGAGCGTGATGAACGGTTTCCGCGCCGAACTCCTCGGACGGTTGTTGGGCTTCAACGGCCACGTCTACGCCCAGGGACCATTGCTGAATGGTCCTGACCGTGACGGCGTGGTCGGTCGCATCCGCGCCATTCCCGGCGTGATCCAGGCCGCGCCGATGGTCGAGGCCCAGGCCATGGTCATCGGTCCCAGCCAGGTCTCCGGCGCGATCGTGCGGGGGGTCACCCCGTCCGATCTGCGCGGCATGAAGCTGATCTCCGGCAACATCAAGCGCGGGTCTCTGGCCGGCTTCGGCGACGGCGAGTACGGCGGCGACATCGTGCTGGTCGGCGACCGCATGGCGCGCAACCTGGGCGTCACGGTCGGCGACGCCATCACCCTGATCTCGCCTTCCGGGCCCGCCACCGCGTTCGGCACGTCCACCCGCGAGAAGGACTATACGGTGGGCGGGATCTTCAGCGTGGGCATGAGCCAATTCGACGAAGGCTTCGTCTACATGGCCCTGCCGCAGGCTCAACTGTTCTTCGGCCGCGACACCTCGATCGACTATGTCGAGATCAAGGTCTCCGATCCGGACAAGGCCAAGCTCATCAAGCCGGCCATCGAGCAGGCCAGCGGTCCCGGTGCGTTCGTCCAGGACTGGATGGATAAAAACGCCAGCTACTTCAACGCTCTGCAGGTGGAGCGCAAGGTGATGAGGTTGATCCTGTTCATCCTCGTGGCCATCGCTACGCTGAACATCATCTCGGCCCTGGTCATGCTGGTGAAGAACAAGGGACGAGACATCGCCATTCTTCGCACCATGGGCGCCAGCCAGTCGGCTGTGCTGCGCATCTTCATCATGGCCGGCGCCGCCATCGGCCTGGCCGGCACCCTGACGGGGCTTCTGCTGGGCGTGCTGTTCTGCGCCAACATCCAGGCCATCCAGAACTTCGTGGAGTGGGCTACGGGCGCTCAGGTGTTCAACGCCGACATCTACTTCCTGGCGCATGTCCCGGCCAAGATCGACTGGGCCGAGGTGGGGGCGATCGTGGCGATCTCCACGGCCATGAGCATCCTGGCCACTCTGCCGCCCGCCATCCGCGCCTCGCGGCTCGATCCCGTCGAGGCCCTTCGCTATGAGTAGTCCCGTCCTGGCCCTGCGCGGCGTTGAGCGCACCTACGTCACCGAGGCTGGCGCGCTGAACGTGCTTAGGGGCGTCGATCTCGACGTCTATCCGGGCGAGGTGGTCGGCCTGATCGGCCCGTCCGGCTCGGGCAAGTCCTCATTGCTGCACGCCGCCGGCCTGCTGGAGAAGCCCGACGCCGGCTTGATCGCCCTGGAAGGCCGGGATTGTTCCAAGCTGTCCGAGCGCCAGCGCACCAAGGTGCGGCTCTCGACGGTGGGTTTCGTCTATCAGTTCCACCATTTGCTGCCCGAGTTCACGGCCGTGGAGAACGTGGCCCTGCCGGCCATGATCGCTGGCAAGAGCCGTGCGGTCGCAAGGGCCGAGGCCTCAGAGTTCCTGGGCCGTCTGGGCCTGGCTTCGCGCATCGACCACCAGCCTGGACAGATGTCGGGCGGCGAGCAGCAGCGCGTGGCCATCGCCCGCGCCCTGGCCAACAAGCCCAAGATCCTGCTGGCCGACGAACCCACGGGCAATCTCGACCCGGCCACCTCTGCGGCGGTGTTCCAGACGCTCTACGACCAGACGCGCCAGCAGGGCGTGGCGGCGCTGATCGCCACCCACAACATGGAGCTGGCCCGCTACATGGACCGCGTCCTGGCCCTGAAGGATGGCCACCTGGTGCCGCAGACCTTCTAGGTCGCTATAGCAGGGCGTTCCGCAAAGCTTGGTAGAAGCCGTCCCGGTCGATGCGCTTGATGACGCGTGCGTTGGGCGGACGGCGCTTCAGCGCCGGATCGGCCACCTCGATATCCGGCAGGATGTGGTTGGAGACGCTCAGATAGCCTCGGGTAAGCTCGCCCATCGTCTCGACATCGACTACGGCCATCTCGGCCTCGAGGATCAGGCGCTCGTCCAGGGCGAGGGCGCAGGTCAGGGCGTCCGGATGCAGGCTGCCATCCAGGTGCTCGGTCTCCTGTGCGAAGGCCAGGGAAGCCTTGTTCACCTGGGTGAAGAACCGGGCGCGCGACGTACCCAGGGCGTCCAGCGCGGCCAGTTGCTCCAGGTCGAGCAGGCCGTCGCGCAGCGTCTCGGTCCAGGTGACGATCGTCATGGGGAAGCCGGCGTTGACGACGATCTTCGCCGCCTCCGGATCGACATACAGATTGTACTCGGCGGCGGGCGTGACATTGCCCACGCCGTTGTCCGTGCCGCCCATGATCCAGAGGTGCTTGACCGCCTGGGCGATGCGAGGCTCGCGCAGATAGGCCAGGGCGATATTGGTCAGCGGGGCCTGGGCGATCAGAGTGATCTCGCCAGGGGCCTTCATTACGCGGCGGACGATCTCGTCGGCGGCGTGTCCGGGGGCAGGGCGCTGGGTCGTGCGCGGGAAGGCCGCGTCGCTCATGCCGTCGGCGCCGAACACGTAGGCGGCGTCCAGGGGCTGGCGCGTGAATGGCCGCTGTGCGCCCATATAGACCGGGACCTCGCCAGCCCTGCCGCAGGCCTCAAGCGTGACGAGGGCGTTTTCGGCGTGCTGCTCGAAGCCGACATTGCCATGCGAGATCGTGATCGCCTCCACGGTCACGTCGGGCCGGCGCAGAGCCAGCATGAGGGAGAAGACGTCGTCTCCGGCGGTGTCGGTGTCGATGATCAGGCGCATGGATTGGCTCTGGCGGGTTCCGGCGTTCAAGGCCATCGAAAACTGCGTTCGTCGGGCGGGAAGGGCGCGCGACGCAAATGCGCACAAATCGAACGCGGGTCTCTTGCGCTCGAGAACAAAAGTGGAATATAGAACAAAAAGGAAACGGCCTCTGGAGGGTTCCCATGGTTCGGATCGCACGTGAGTCTTTGGCTCTTGTATCTGTCGTCAGCTTCGTCTGGATGATGTGCTCGGTCGCCCATTTGGTGGCTTGAGTCGAAAGCGTGGCGAGGTAGGTGATGTCGAACGGCGAGGGACAGGGTTTCGTCCACCTTCGGGTGCGCTCGGCCTACTCGCTGCTCGAAGGCGCCATCAAGGCCGACAAGATCCCTGGGATGGCCGCCAGTGCCGGCATGCCGGCCGCAGGTCTCACCGACAGGGCAAACCTGTTCGGGGCGTTGGAGTTCTCGGTCTACTGCAAGGATTACGGCGTGCAGCCCATCATCGGCTGCGCCCTGCCGGTTTCCGGCGTAGGGGCGGGGCCGACGGAGCGGTGGGCTCGGGTCCCGACCATCACCCTGCTGGTCCAGAACGAGCAGGGCTATCTGAATCTCTCTGAACTCTCGTCGCTGGCCTATCTCGAGGGCGGCGAGACGACCGAGCCTCAGGTGCCGTGGGCCAAGGTGGCCGAGCTGAACGAGGGGCTGATCCTGCTCTCGGGAGGCGTCGACGGCCCGGTGGACGCTCTGTTCGCGGCCGGCAAGACGGCCGAGGGGCAGGCCGCCCTGGCCGAGATGCAGCGGGTCTTCGGCGACCGCTTCTATGTCGAGTTGCAGCGTCATGGCCTGCCGCGCCAGGCGGCGGCCGAGCCGGGTCTGGTTCACTGGGCCTATGACCATGATGCGCCGCTGGTGGCCACCAACGACGCCTATTACGCCAAGCCCGAGCTTTACGACGCGCATGACGCATTGCTGTGTATTTCGGATGGTGCGTTCGTAGGCCAGGACGAGCGGCGGCGGGTGACGCCCGAGCACTGGTTCAAGTCGGCCGAGGACATGCGCAAGCTGTTCGCGGATCTGCCCGAGGCTTGCGACAACACGCTGGATATCGCCCGACGCTGCGCCTTCATGGTGCACAAGCGTAATCCCATCCTGCCCAGCTTCCCTACGGGCGAGGGGCGCACCGAGCCGGAAGAGCTGACCCACCAGGCGCGGGAGGGCTTGCGGCGTCGCCTGGACGGTCACACCCTGGCCTGTGACGAGCAGGTCTATTGGGATCGGCTGGATTTCGAGCTGGGCATCATCATCAAGATGGGCTTCCCTGGCTACTTCCTGATCGTGTCCGACTTCATCAAATGGGCCAAGGAGCATGGGATCCCGGTGGGGCCGGGGCGCGGGTCGGGCGCGGGGTCTCTGGTGGCCTGGGTGCTGACCATCACAGACCTGGACCCGCTACGCTTCGGCCTGCTGTTCGAGCGCTTCCTCAATCCCGAACGGGTCTCCATGCCCGACTTCGACGTCGACTTCTGCCAGGAGCGGCGTGAAGAGGTGATCTCCTACGTGCAGGAGAAGTACGGTCGCGATCGCGTGGCCCAGATTATCACCTTCGGCTCGTTGCAGGCGCGGGCCGTGCTGCGCGATGTGGGCCGGGTGATGCAGCTGCCGCTTGGCCTGGTGGACCGTCTCTGCAAGATGGTGCCCAACAACCCGGCCGCGCCGGTGACGCTGGCTCAGGCGATCGACCTGGAACCGCGCCTGAAGCAGGCCAAGAACGAGGACGCCAACGTCTCGGCCTGTCTGGACGTGGCCCTGCAGCTGGAAGGCCTGTTCCGGAACGCCTCGACCCACGCCGCCGGCGTGGTGATCGGCGACCGGCCGCTGACCCAGCTGACCCCGCTCTACAAGGATCCGCGCTCGGACCTGCCCGCCACCCAGTTCAACATGAAGTGGGTCGAGAGCGCCGGCCTGGTGAAGTTCGACTTCCTGGGCCTGAAGACGCTGACCGTGCTGGACCGCGCGGTGAAGCACCTGCGCAAGCGCGGGGAGATGGTCGACCTGGGGCGCCTGCCCTTCGACGACGCCAAGACCTACGAACTGCTCGCCTCCGGCCAGACGGTCGGCGTGTTCCAGCTGGAAAGCCAGGGCATGCGTGACACCCTGCGCAAGATGCGCTGCGGCTCGATCGAGGAGATCACCGCGCTGATTTCGCTGTACCGCCCGGGTCCGATGGACAACATCGACACGTTCGTGGACTGCAAGTTCGGCCGCAAGCCCGTCGACACGCTGCACCCGTCGCTGGAGACGGTTCTGCGCGAAACCTATGGGGTGATCGTCTATCAGGAACAGGTGATGCAGATCGCCCAGATCCTGGCGGGCTACAGCCTGGGCGAAGCCGACCTGCTGCGCCGCGCCATGGGCAAGAAGAAGAAGGAGGAGATGGATCTCCAGAAGATCCGTTTCGTCTCCGGGGCCAAGGAGAAGAACGTTCCGGAGGAGCAGTCCGGCTCGATCTTCGAACTGGTGGCCAAGTTCGCCGGCTACGGCTTCAACAAGTCGCACGCCGCCGCCTACGCCCTGATCGCCTACCAGACCGCCTGGCTGAAGGCCAATACGCCGGTCGAGTTCCTGGCGGCCTCGATGAGCCTGGACTTGTCCAACACCGACAAGCTGGCCGTCTTCCACCAGGACGCTCGCCGGTTCGACATCACCGTGCGGCCTCCGGACGTCAACCGTTCAGGCGCCGACTTCGAGGTCGAGAACGGCGAGGTCCTCTACGCCCTGGGTGCGGTGCGCAACGTCGGCCTGGAAGCGATGAAGCATCTGGTCGCCGTCCGCGAGGAGGGCGGGCCGTTCCGTGACATCTTCGATTTCGTCGAGCGCGTGGACCCCAGGCTGGTCAACAAGCGGGCGATCGAAAACCTGGCGCGGGCCGGGGCGTTCGACGCCATCCACAAAAACCGCGCCGAGATCTTCGCGAACGCCGACGTTCTGATCGCCCACGGCCAGAGTATCGCGGCCGACCGGGCGGGCGGGCAGGGGGCCCTGTTCGGCGGCGGCACGGGGCGCCCGCGCCTGAAGAAGACCGAGCCCTGGACGCAGGTGGACCTGCTGGACGAGGAGTTGGCGGCCGTCGGCTTCTACCTGACCGGTCACCCGTTGGACGACATGGTCGGCGTGTTGCGTCGCCGCCGTACGGCCATGCTGACCGAGGTGATCCCGCGGGCCGAGGCCGGCATGGAAGCGTTCCGCATGTGCGGCGTGGTCCGTCGCCGTCAGGAGCGAGCGTCGCAGAGCGGCGAGCGCTTCGCCTTCGTTTCGCTGTCAGATCCCTCGGGCGAGTACGAGGTGTTGTTCCCGCCGGAATCCCTGCGCAAATGCCGCGAGGTGCTCGAGCCGGGCAAGGCCGTGGCCATCAAGGTCCGGGCTAAGGCCCGTGACGGCGAGGTGCGTTTCTTTGGCGACGACGCCGAGCCGATCGAGAAAGCCATCGAGAACATGGTGGCGGGACTGCGCATGCACCTGTCGCCCGGCGCCACCGAGATCGAGGCCCTGAAGAAGCGGCTGGAGGCGGCAGCCTCCCCGCGCGGCGGCGAGATCAGCCTGGTGGCCGCCCTGGGAGGCGGTCGCGAGATCGAGATGAAGCTGCCTGGTCGCTACACCCTCGACGCCGCCTTGCGCGGCGCGCTCAAGACCGCGCCGGGCGTCGCGTTGCTGGAGGACGTCTGACGCCCCTGGACCGAGCCTTGCTTGGCTGATGAAGATGGGGTGACCCAACCGCGCGTCACGCTCGGTTGCGAGGGGTTTCGGGTTGGTTGCTCGATGTGGCGGACGCGGGACCGGGCGATGTTCTGCATCGTTCCGGCCGTTCTGCGTCATCGCAGTTGGCCTGGGATCCTTGGTCCGGCCTGTTCGTTTGCGACGGCCGCTAGTGCAGCCTGCGGATCGCCCTTTCAGTCCTAAGGGGGCGGATGGGCGCGGGGCGAGATGGCGACCAAACTTGGCGTCGCCTAAGCCGCTCCAGCGCGTTCAGGCGTGAAGAGCGCTTTGGAAACTGGCCGTTCGTCGCTGTAGATTAATTGAACAGGTTTGCTAGCGGCGCAGTTCGCGGATCTGTCTTCGACCTCTTATGCGATGGAAAGCTCGCATGCGGCCTTCATCCGGCGCTTGCGACCTGGTCAGCCTTCTGTGCATCGAGAAAATCCGCCAGTGGCGTCCGATGCTGTCGGATCGCGGCTAGATCCTTCGTCCTTGCGATAAGGCCCTCCCGAATGAGTGGGGAGCGGCGCGTCGCAACGCGCGGAAGCGAAGGAGGAATATATGCCCAGGCATCAAGGCGGCTGCCAGTGCGGTCGGGTACGTTATGAGGTCGAGGTGTCGCTGGACAACCTGATCGCCTGCAACTGCTCTCGGTGCGGCAAGCTGGGTTCAGTTCTGGCCTTCGCGCCGGTGTCGGCGTTCGACCTGAAGCAGGGCGAGGAGGCCCTGACCGAATACAGGTTCCACGCCCACAAGATCCGTCACCTGTTCTGCGAGACCTGCGGGATCGAGTCGTTCGCTCGGGCCGTGTCGCCTGAAGGTGTGGACGTGGCGGCGATCAATGTGCGTTGCCTGGACGAGGTGGATGTCTTCGCGCTGAAGCCCCATCCGTTCGACGGCAAGTCCCGATGAGCGGGCGGGCCGTCACCAGGCCAGGGACCGGCCGTTGCGCAGACCGGCCCGGCTCAGGCGACGGGCGGCGGCTTCACCGCCCTTGACGATGACGGGTCTGTCGGCGGCGCGCAGCATGGGCAGGTCGTCGAGACTGTCGGTATAGGCATAGGCCCAATGGGCGCCATGCCCGGCCTCGGCCAAGGCGCGGCATTTCTGCTGGTTGCGGCAGTGGACGTCGGCCACCCAACCGCCGGCGTATCGCTTGAGGGTGGTGCCCAGCACCGTCACCGGGCGGCCCAAGGGCTCGACCAGGGCTTGGGCCAGCAGGACGGGGGCGGCGGTGACGATGACCACCCGGTCGCCGCCCCGCAGATGTTCATCGAGGGCCTCGAGCCCGCCGCAGCGCCAGTCCAAGGGCGAGCCCCCGTCCTGGCAACCGGCGCGGATCTCATCGGCGAAGGTCTCGAACGATTCCCTCAGGCGCTTTTCGCAGAGACCGGCCGTGGCGATCCAAAGGAAGACCGAGGCTCCCAGGCGGCGGGTGAAGGGCAGGATCACCATCGGCAGGGCGATCGGCGTCACCAAGAGCGTTACGGCGAGGCGGGCCGGAGACCGGCGGACGCGTCGCCACAACCACAAGGCCGTGGAATCCCCGTTCAGCAGCGTTCCATCTAGGTCGAAGACGGCGAGCATGGATCACTCTTAGCCCTTGGGGCTCCTTCGAACTACCGAGGCTGCTTCATCAAACAGTCAGCCCTTTGACATAAACGCGGCCGTACGAAGGACGGTTTGCGTCCGAACGACCATTTTCCGCCGACCCAGCCTCGATCAGCCATCGTTCGGCTCTCCACGCGCGGCAGGCGCTTGCGCTCCTAGCGGCGGAGAAGGGCATGACCTGACGTCTAGGGGCTTGCTTTTTGGTCCGTTCGCGCCTATTTGCGCGGCCATTCCACACGTGGACGTGCGGCGAGGGCGGGGAGACATCCCGTCGTCACCGTTCCGGTCCCGCCTTCGAATGGTTCGAAGCGGGGGTGTCCACGGAGGTTCAACCGGAAGAAGGATAAAGGCCACATGGCGCTTCCCGAATTCTCCATGCGTCAGCTCCTGGAAGCTGGCGCCCACTTCGGCCACCAGACGCACCGCTGGAACCCGAAGATGGACCGCTACATCTTCGGTTCGCGTTCGAACATCCACATCATCGACCTGTCGCAGACGATCCCGCTGCTGCACCAAGCCCTGGTGAAGGTCCGTGAAGTCGCCGCCGCTGGCGGCCGCGTGCTGTTCGTGGGCACGAAGCGCCAAGCCAGCGACCCGGTCGCGACGGCCGCCAAGCGCTGCGCCCAGTACTATGTGAACCACCGTTGGCTCGGCGGCACCCTGACCAACTGGCGCACCGTGTCGGGCTCGATCGCCCGCCTGCGCGAGCTGGAAGGCGTCCTGGCCGGCGAAGGCCAAGGCCGTTCCAAGAAGGAACTGCTGCAGCTGACCCGCGAGCGCGACAAGCTGGAGCTGTCGCTGGGCGGCATCAAGGACATGGGCGGCATCCCCGACATCATGTTCGTGATCGACACAAACAAGGAAGCGATCGCGATCCTGGAAGCCCGCAAGCTGAACATCCCGGTCGTCGCCATCCTCGACACCAACTGCGATCCGGACGGCATCACCTATCCGATCCCGGGTAACGACGACGCCGCGCGCGCGCTGCAACTGTACTGCGACCTGATCGCCGACGCCGTCCTGGACGGCCTGGCCGCCGGTCAAGCCGCCGCCGGCGTGGACCTGGGCGCTTCGGCCAACCCGGTCGAGCCCGCCCTGGCTCGCGAACTGGCTCCGGAAGCCGCTAAGGAAGCGACTTCGGAAGCCCTGGACGCCGTCGCCGACGAGCCGGCCGCGAGCTGATAATCCAGCCGCCGCGCCGGGAATGGCGCGGCTGTTGCGACCCTGACATGCGACCGGGCTATTCCAGGCCCGGTCGCATGAACATGAGCGGACCGCCTCGGCGACGCTGATGTTCGATCAAACTGAAGTTTCCCGCGTTTCCGCTTCGCGACCGCAAGACGGCTCGCGCCGGGAACGCCCTGACATCATCTGGAGGAATTCATGGCTGAGATCACGGCTGCGCTGGTCAAGGAACTGCGCGAGAAGTCCGGCGTCGGCATGATGGACTGCAAGAAGGCGCTGCAAGAGAACAACGGTGATCTCGAAGCGTCCATGGACTGGCTGCGTTCGAAGGGCCTGTCCAAGGCCGCCAAGAAGGCCGACCGCGTCGCGGCCGAAGGCCTGGTCGGCATCGCCGTCCGCAACGACGGAGCCGGCATGACCGCTTCGGCCGTCGAAGTGAACGCCGAAACCGACTTCCTGGGCCGTAACGAGCTGTTCCAGAACGCCGTCCGCAAGATCGCGGCCGTCGGTCTGGACGCCGATGGCGTCGAAGCCATCAACGCCGCCAAGACCGCCGACGGCGAAATCGTCGCCGACGTTCTGACCAACCTGATCGCCACCATCGGCGAGAACATGGTCCTGCGTCGCGCGGCCAAGTTCTCGGTCGCCCAAGGCGCCGTCTCGACCTACATCCACAACGCTACGGCTCCGGAACTGGGCCGCATCGGCGTTCTGGTGGCGATCGAAGGCGCGGGCGACCAAGCCAAGATCGTCGAGCTGGGCCGCAAGATCGCCATGCACGTGGCGGCGACCTCGCCGCTGTCGCTCTCGCCGGACGACCTGGATCAGGCCGCGATCGAGAAAGAGCGCCAGATCTTCACCGAGCAGGCGCTGGAGTCGGGCAAGCCCGCCGCCGTCGTCGAGAAGATGGTCGAAGGCCGCATCCGCAAGTTCCTGGAAGAAGTCGTGCTGCTGAAGCAAGCCTTCGTCATGAACCCGGACCAGACCGTCGAGCAGCTGGTCGCCGAGACCGGCAAGGAACTGGGCTCGCCGCTGACCGTGAAGGGCTTCGTGCGCCTCGCCCTGGGCGAAGGCGTCGAGAAGGCTCCGGAGACCGACTTCGCCGCCGAAGTCGCCGCCATGGCCGGCCAAGCCTAAGGATTTCCGCCGCCCGCTAGTCGGGCGGAGGATCCGAACGCCTTGAAGGGCGCGGCGCGTTCGACGCGCGCCGCGCCCTTTTTGCGCGCGATCGCGGCCTGCACGCGATCTCCCTGGCCCATGGCCGGAAAACCGATCCCACTTTTCCGGAACGCGCTCTATGTTGCGTCCCGACGACTCAAGAGAGCCCTCGCCATGCCGAAACCCCAGCACAAACCCTACCGCCGCGTGCTCCTGAAGGTTTCGGGCGAGGTGTTGATGGGCGACACGCCTTACGGCATCGACACCGCCACCGTGCAATCGGTGGCCGAGGACGTCGCCGAGATCGTGAAGTCGGGCGTGGAGCTGTGCCTGGTGATCGGCGGGGGCAACATCTTCCGCGGCATGGCCGGCGCGGCCAAGGGCATGGAGCGCTCCAGCGCCGACTACATGGGCATGCTGGCCACGGTCATGAACGCCTTGGCCATGCAGGACGCCCTGGAGCGGATTGGTGTTCAAACCCGCGTGCAGTCGGCCATCCCGATGGCTACGGTCTGCGAGCCCTACATCCGCCGCCGAGCTCAGCGCCATCTGGAGAAGGGGCGGGTGGTGATCTTCGCCGCCGGCACCGGCAATCCGTTCTTCACCACCGACACCGCCGCCGCCCTGCGCGCGGCAGAGATGCAGTGCGACGCCCTGTTCAAGGGCACTAGCGTCGACGGCATCTACAGCGCCGATCCTAAGAAGGACCCGGCCGCCATGCGCTACGACCAGCTCAGCTACATGGACGTACTGGCCCAGGACCTGCGCGTCATGGACGCCTCGGCCGTGGCGCTGATGCGCGACAACGATATTCCGATCGTGGTCTTCTCGATCAAGGGGCGCGGCAACCTGCTCAGCGTCCTTCGGGGCGAAGGGACGCATACCGTCGTTTCCGCCGACCGCGCCGCCTAGATTTCCCAGCGAAGAGAGCCCAAAGCCATGGCCACCGCCGAAAAGCCCGTCCTGTCCCGCTACAAGGAGCGCATGGACAAGGCCGTCACCGCCCTGAAGGAAGAATTCGCCTCGCTGCGCACCGGCCGTGCGTCGGCCAGCCTGCTGGACCAGGTGATGGTCGACGCCTATGGCTCGACCACGCCGCTGAACGCGGTCGCCTCGGTCAGCGTGCCCGAGCCCCGTCAGATCACCGTCAACGTCTGGGACCGCGGCGTAGTGGTCTCGGTCGAGAAGGCCATCCGCAACGCCGGCCTGGGCTTGAACCCGGTCGTCGAGGGCCAGACCCTGCGGATCCCGATCCCGCCCCTGACCGAAGAGCGCCGCAAGGATCTGGTCAAGATCGCCGGCAAGTACGCCGAGCAGCAGAAGGTGGCCGTCCGCAACGTTCGCCGCGACGCCAACGACGACCTCAAGAAGGCCGAGAAGGCCGGCGTCATCAGCGAAGACGAGCTGAAGAAGATGGAGACCGAGGTCCAGAAGTTCACCGACGAGGCCGTCAAGCGCGTCGACGAGACCTTGAAAACCAAAGAACAAGAGATCATGCAGGTTTAAGCATCGAACCCGCGTTTTGGGGGAGATGAGGGAAGGCTGAAGCGCATGGCGCCGACAACCGGCCTGCAGAACGTGTCGACACGCACCGGGGGCGCGGCGTCGACGCCGCCTCTGCATGTGGCCATCATCATGGACGGCAACGGTCGCTGGGCCAAGCGGCGCAACCTGCCGCGCGTCCTGGGCCACCGGGCCGGCGTCAATGCGCTCAAGCGCACCGTCGAGGGCGCTTCGGCCCTGGGCGTGGGCGTGCTGACGGTGTTCGGCTTCTCAACCGAGAACTGGCGGCGTCCGCCCCAGGAGGTCTCCGAGCTGATGGGCCTGCTGAAGGCCTATTTGGAATCGGACCTTGACCGGCTGGCCCGCGAGGGCGTGCGGGTGCGCATCGTCGGCCGACGTACAGGCCTGGCGCCCGATGTGCTGGACGTGATCGAACGGGCTGAGCGCCGCACCGCCCACAACACGGCTTTCCTGTTGCAGGTGGCCTTCAACTACGGTGGGAGGGCCGACATCGTCGACGCCGCCCGCGCGTTCGCCGAGGCCGTCGAGCGGGGAGAGGCAAGGGCGGCTGACCTGGACGAGGCGCTGTTCGAGCGTCGCCTTTCGACCGCGGAGGCGCCGCCCGTCGACGTGATCATCCGCACGAGCGGCGAACAACGGATCTCAAACTTCCTCCTTTGGGAGTGCGCGTACGCCGAACTGGTGTACCAGGACGTTCTGTGGCCGGACTATGGGCCAGAACCCCTGGCCGCCGCGTTGACCGAGTTCCGCGCCCGCGACCGCCGCTATGGAGGAATCGCCGTCGATGACGTCGCCGTCGCCGGCTAAACGTTTCAACTGGAGCAACCTGCGGAGCCGTGTCGCCTCGGCTACCGTTCTGGTGCCCACGGTCGTGGCCGCCGTCTGGTTCGGCGACATCTGGTACCTGGGTCTGATTCTGGTGGGCGTGGCCCTGCTGGCCCGCGAGTGGGCCGAGATGAGCGCCAGGCGTTCGGCCCTGGGCGTGGCGCTGGCCATTGGCTCGGCCGTGGCCATCTCGGTGATCGTCGCCTTCCGGGGCCACTACTACATCACCTGGCCCGTCGTGGCCGTGGGCGCGCTGGCCGCGGCCCTGATGGCGCGGGGAGCCTTGGAACGCCGGGCCGACGCCGCTTATGGCGTGATCTACATCGCGCCGGCGGTGATCGCGATGATCTGGCTGCGCCGCATGGAGGCGGGGCTCAGCTGGACATTGCTGATGTTCACCGTCACCTGGTTCGCCGACATTTTCGCCTTCGCCGTGGGCAGCACCTTGAAGGGGCCCAAGCTGTGGCCGCGTTTTTCGCCCAACAAGACCTGGTCGGGCTTCTTTGGCGGCCTCGTCGCCGCCTCGCTGGGCGCGGTCGCTATCGTAGCCCTGTCACATGTCCTGCCGGCGCTGCCGGATCTGCACCTGGCGTGGCCCGTGGCGGCCGTCATCGGTCTGCTGGGCGGCTTGGCCACCATGGCGGGAGACCTTTGGGAATCGATCCTCAAGCGCCGATTCGGGGTCAAGGATTCGGGCGACCTGATTCCGGGGCACGGCGGGATCCTGGATCGCGTCGATGGCCTGATGTTCGCCGTGATCGTGGTGGCCGCCGCGCGTCTCATCGAGCAGTGGGGGTGGCTGTCTTGACCCCGGCCCGGAAGGTCGTGGTGCTGGGTTCGACGGGGTCCATCGGCGTTTCCACGCTGGACCTGTTCGAGCAATCGGGCGTGGCCGTCGAGATCCTGGCCCTAACGGCCGGACGCAATGTCGAGAAACTGGCCGAACAGGCTCTGCGCTGGCGTCCGAAGGTGGCCGTTATCGACGATGAGAGCCGGCTGGACGAACTGCGCCAGCGCCTGGCGGGATCGGGCGTGCAGGCTGCGGCCGGAGCCGCGGCCGTGGTCGAGGCCGCCACGATGGGAGCGGACTGGGTGATGTCGGCCATCGTGGGCGCGGCCGGCCTGGCCCCGACGCTGGCCGCCGCCCGCACAGGCGCGGTCATCGCCCTGGCCAACAAGGAAAGCCTCGTCTGCGCGGGCCCGGCCTTGCTGCGGACGGCGAGAGCCTCGGGCGGCAAGGTGATTCCCGTCGATTCCGAACACTCGGCCATCTTTCAGGTGCTGCAGGACGACTGCCTGGAACAGGTTTCGCGGCTGATCCTGACCGCGTCGGGCGGGCCGTTCCGCACCTGGGACAAGACCGCCATGGCCCAGGCGACGCCCGAACAGGCCGTGGCCCATCCCAACTGGTCGATGGGCGCCAAGATTTCGGTCGATTCCGCGACGATGATGAACAAGGGCCTCGAGATGATCGAGGCTTCCTACCTGTTCGACACCCCGCAAGAGCGCATCGACGTCGTGATCCATCCGCAATCGGTGATCCACAGCCTTGTCGAATACGCCGATGGCTCGACCCTGGCCCAGCTTGGGCCACCGGACATGCGCAGCCCGATCTCGTGCGCGTTCTCCTGGCCACAGCGATTGTCGTGGCCCGCCAAGCGCTTGGACCTGGCGGCTTATGGCCAGTTGACCTTCGAAGCGCCCGATCATGATCGTTTCCCGACCATCGAGATCGCCCGCGAAGCCTTGCGGCTGGGCGGGGGCGCGCCGGCGGCCATGAACGCGGCCAACGAAGTCGCCGTCGCGGCCTTCCTTGACCGCCGGATAGGCTTTCTGGATATTGCCCGCGCGGTCACGGGGACGCTTGAACGCATGAACGGGTTGGGGAACCTCGCTGAAAACGATGGTGACGCGCTCGAAAGCGCCATGATGACCGACGCCAGCGCTCGCCGTATTGCGGCCGAGGTTGTCGGCCACAAGCGTTATTCGCACTGACCGGGGAGTTGGGCGCCACTAGATGATCGGTATTTTGACGACTCTCGTCTCGTTCGTATTCGTGCTGTCCGTCGTCGTGACAGTGCACGAACTCGGCCATTTCTGGGCCGCGCGGGCGTGCGGGGTCGCGATCGATCGCTTCTCGATCGGCTTCGGTCCTGCGCTGGTGTCCTGGCGCGATCGCCAAGGTGTGGAATGGCGCGTGGCCGCGATTCCCCTCGGCGGCTACGTTCGCTTCTCCGGCGACGACAACGCAGCCAGCGTGCCTGACGGCGCGGACCTGGCCGCGATGAAGCGCGAGATCGCCGAGCGGGAAGGCGAGGCGGCGGTCGGCCGCTACTATCACTTCAAGCCGGTCTGGCAGCGCGCGATCATCGCGGCGGCCGGGCCCGTGGCCAATTTCCTGCTGGCCATCGCTATTCTCGCCGTCTTCCTCGCCACGATCGGCGAGATCCGCCACCCGGCGCGCGTCGATGGCGTGGCGTCTGGCAGCGCCGCCGCCGAGGCCGGGTTCCGTCCCGGCGACGTGGTCGTTCGGGCCGATGGCCGCAAGATCGACACCTTCGCCGACCTGGGCGCTTATGTATCGCTACGCTCGCGCATGCCCATCGACTTCACTGTCGAACGCGCCGGCCAGACCCTGCACCTGACGGCTACGCCGCACCTGGTCGAGGTCAAGGACGAGATCAACGGGCGGATGAAGGTGGGGCAACTGGGCATCCAGAACCGTAGCCAGCCCTATCGCTACAAGGCGCCGGCCTGGCGCGCGCCGTTCGAGGCGGCCGGCGAGGTCTGGGATCTGCTCAAGACCATCACCTTCTACATGGGCCGCCTGGTCACCGGCCAGATTCCGGCCGACCAGATCAGCGGCGTCATCGGCATCGGCCACACCACCGGCGCCGTAGCCAAGGCCAGCATGGAAGGCGCGCCCGACCTGCCGACCATGGCCCTGCGCTTCTTCATCGGCCAGATGCTGCTGGTGGCCACGCTGTCGGTCAGCATCGGCTTCATGAACCTCCTGCCTATTCCCGTGCTCGATGGCGGACATCTGCTGATGTACGCCTACGAGGCGGTCGCTCGGCGTCCTCTGAAGGCCGAGTTCCAGATGGCGGGCTTCCGGGCGGGGCTTGCCTTGATCCTGGGTTTCATGCTGTTCGCGGCATGGAACGATCTACAACGCTACGACGTGTTCAAATTCATCGGCGGCCTGTTCTCGTGAGCTGCGTCGCCCGTCCATGATTGGTCCCATGAACAAACTTCGCGCCCATAGCGCCGCGTTCGCCACCGGCGTTGCGCTCCTCCTCGGTTCCACGGCGTTGACGGCGCCGCAAGCGGCCTTCGCTCAGGCCGCCCAGACCGGCGTGGTCCAACGGATCGTGGTGCAGGGCAATGAGCGTATCGAGCAGGGGACCGTGCTGTCCTATCTGCCGATCCAGCCGGGCGAATCCGTCGATCCCCAGCGTCTCGACCTGGCGCTGAAGACCTTGGCCCGCACCGACCTGTTCGCCGACGTCAAGATCGAGCTGCAAGGCGGCGACCTGGTCGTGAAGGTGGTCGAGAACCCGATCATCAACCAGGTGGTCTTCGAGGGGAACTCGGCCCTGAAGGAAGACAAGCTGAAGGACGAGGTTCAGATCCGTCCGCGCGGCATCTTCACGCGCGCCAAGGTCCAGGCCGACGTCCAGCGCATCATCGAGCTTTATCGCCGCTCGGGCCGCATCTCGGCGACCGTGACGCCCAAGGTGGTCGAACTGCCGCAAAAGCGCGTCGACCTGGTCTTCGAAATCAACGAAGGCCCCAAGAGCGGCGTGCTGGGCGTGAACTTCCTGGGCAACAGCGAGTTCTCGGACAACGACCTGAAGGACGTGATCGTCACCAAGGAGTCGCACTGGTACAAATTCCTGACCAGTAACGACAACTACGACCCCGACCGGATCGAGTACGATCGCGAGCAGCTGCGTAAGTTCTACCGCAACCGCGGTTACTACGACTTCCGCGTGGTGGCGTCCGTGGCCGAGCTGGCCACCGACAAGAACGGCTTTGCCGTCACCTATACGATCGACGAAGGCCCTAAGTACAAGTTCGGCAAGGTCACGGTCGACACCGAGCTGAAGAAGCTGGACGGCAACCTGCTGGCCCAGATCCTGCCCATCCGCACTGGCCAGCTCTATGAGGACGAGCGTATCGAGCAGGCCACCGACGCGCTGACCTTCGCGGCGGGCGCGGCCGGCTTCGCCTTCGTGGACGTGCGCCCGCGCTACGTGCCCAACCGCGAGACCAAGACGGTCGACGTGGTGTTCTCGGTGCGCGAAGGTCCGCGTGTCTACGTCGATCGCATCGACATCGTCGGCAACACTCGCACTCTGGACTACGTCCTGCGCCGCGAGATGGAAGTGGCCGAGGGCGACGCCTACAACCGCGTGCTGGTCGACCGTTCGAAGAATAACATGCGGGCGCTGGGCTTCTTCAAGGACATCAACATCGAGGAAGTGCCGTCCAGCCAGCCCGACCGAACGGCCCTGCGGGTCAAGGTCGAGGAGCAACCGACGGGCGAACTGTCGTTCAGCGCCGGCTACAGCTCCGTCGACAAGCTGGTGCTGGACGTTGGCGTCACCGAGCGGAACTTCCGCGGCCGTGGCCAGAACCTGCGCGCCCGCGTCTCGGTCGGCTCGCTGCGCCAGCAGATCGACTTTGGCTTCACCGAGCCGCGCTTCCTGGGCCGCGACCTGCGCGCCGGCCTGGATCTCTACTCGTATCGCTACGACCTCAGCGACTACGCCGCCTACGACACCAAGTCGACCGGAGGTACGGTCCGCTTGGGCTTCCCGCTGACCCAGAACGCCTCGATGACGTTGCGCTACCAGCTCCGCCAGGACTCGGTCAGCGTCGCTGATGCGCTCTGCGCGCCGGGCTCCCAGTCGGTTTCGACCATCCTCTGCCTGCAGCGCGGCTCGTACATGACCTCGCTGGTCGGCTATGGCCTGCGCCTTGACCGTCGAAACGATCCGATCAATCCGACGCGGGGCTGGTTCGGCGACCTGAACCAGGATCTCGCCGGCTTCGGCGGAGACGTGAAGTACCTCAAGACCGAAGCCGACGCCGGCTGGTACTGGGGCTTCAACAAGGACTTCATCTTCAGCGCCACCGGTTCGGCGGGCTATATCGAGGGTTGGGGCGGCGACAACATCCGCATCAACGACCGCTTCTACAAGGGCGGTTCCAGCTTCCGCGGCTTCGAGATCGCCGGTATCGGACCTCGCGACACCTCGTACCAGAGCAACGCCCTGGGTGCGAAGCTGTACGCGATCGGCACGTTCGAGTTGACTGTTCCGACCTATCTTCCGGAACAGTATGGCATCAAGGCTCGCCTCTTCACTGACTTCGGCACCGCCGGCCAGTTGGACGATATCGACCGCCTGAACGCCAACGGCACGGTCAATCCGAACATCAAAGACGACCTGGGCCTGCGGGCCTCGGCGGGTCTGAGCATCGACTGGAAGTCCCCCATGGGGCCGATCACTTTCGATTTCAGCCATATTCTGGCCAAAGACACTTACGACAGGACCGAAACGTTCCGGTTCTCCACCTCCACAAGGTTTTAAAGAACATGACCTCCAAGTTCTTCGCGGCGACCACCTCGGGCCTCGTCGCGCTCGCCATGGCTTCGGGCGCCTTCGCCCAGGCCGCCGCTCCCGCAGCCGCTCCGCCCGTCACGCACGGTCCGGCGCTGACGGGCGTCTGCATCTTCTCGAGCCAGCGCGCCGTGGCCCAGTCGCAAGTCGGCAAGGCCGTCGACGCGCGCCTGAAGACCATCATCCAGCAAGTGAACGCCGAGCTGACCGCCGAGCGCACTGGTCTCGACAACGAAGCCAAGGCTCTGGACGCCAAGAAGGCCACCATGGACCAGAACGCCCTGGAGCAGCAGGCCGCCGCCCTGCAGGTCAAGGCCAACGCCTGGCAGCGTAAGGGCCAGCTGCGCCAGCGCGAAGTCGAAGCCACCGAGCAGAAGCAGCTGGCTCGCGTCTATCAGGAACTGGACCCGGCGATCCGCCAAGCCTACCAGGCCAAGACCTGCAGCATCCTGATCGACCGTGAATCGGTCCTGCTGGGCAACCCGGCCATGGACATCACCGACCAGGTGGTGGCCGCCGTCGACGCCCGCATCAAGACCCTGACCTTCGATCGCGAACGTCTGGACCAAGCGGCTCCGGGGGCTCAACCTCTCCAGCCGACCACTAAGTAAGCGAGTCGGCCTGGGCCTTGCGCCCGGGCCGCTCCCGAGAGGATCCATGCCGGACCCACGCTTTTTCGAAGACCTGGGTCCGGCGACCCTCGCGGAACTAGCCAGCCTGAGCGGCGCTCGGCTGGCCGATCCGTCTCTGGGGGATCGATCGATCCGCCATGTCGCGCCCCTGGACGGCGCCGACGCTGAGGCGATCTCCTTCTTTTCAGATCCCAAGCGCAAGGCCGAGCTGGCCGAAACCAAGGCTGGCGCCTGTTTTGTCCGCGCCGACCTGGCTGACGCCCTGCCGTCTGGTTGCGCCGGGCTGCTGACCGCGCATCCCCAGGCTTCCTGGGCCGCCGCCGCCGCGCGCTTGCACCGGCCTCGCCGCCATCAGGGCGCTCTGCACATTCATCCCGACTGCGAGTTGGAGGACGGCGTCGAGCTGGCCCCCGGCGTCGTGGTGGGCCAGGGCGCGCGGATCGGCCGCGGGACGCGCCTGGATCCGGGCGCGCGGATTGGCCCCGGCGTTTCCATAGGCCGCGACTGTCGCATCGGTCCCAACGCCGTGGTCGGCTTCGCCTTGCTGGGCGACCGGGTGTCGATCCATGGCGGGGCCGTGATCGGCGAGGCCGGGTTCGGCGCGGCCGGCGGGCCGACCGGCGTGGTGGACTTGCCGCAATTGGGCCGCGTGATCCTGCAGGACGGGGTCACCATCGGCGCCAACAGTTGCGTGGATCGGGGCGCTTTCGCCGACACCACGATCGGCGAGAATACGAAGATCGACAATCTGGTGCACGTCGCACACAACGTCAGAATCGGTCGCAACTGTGTCGCGGCCGCCTATACCGGCATTTCTGGCAGCACGATCGTCGGCGACGGCGTCGCCTTTGGCGGCAAGGCTGGGGTGGCGGACCACTTGACGATCGGCGCGGGCGCCAGCATCGGAGCGGCTGCATCGGTCTTCAAGGACGTTCCGGCCGGTGAAACATGGACTGGATTTCCGGCGCGACCGATCAAACGGTGGCTCCGCGAAACCGCATGGCTGTCGCGCATGGCGGGCGGCCGGGGCACAAGGGGCTAGAATGAGCCAATCCGAAATCGCAGCGCCGCTGGCCTCGATCGACATCGCCGAGATCCTCGCCCGGATCCCGCACCGTTATCCGTTCCTGCTGGTCGACCGCGCCGAAGACTACGTGGCCAATACGTCGATCGTCGGCATCAAGTGCGTGACCTTCAACGAGCCGTTCTTCCAGGGGCACTTTCCCGGCAATCCGGTCATGCCGGGCGTACTGATCATCGAGGCCATAGCCCAGACAGGTGCGGTGCTGATGAGCAAGTCGCTGGAAGTCGACACCGAGGGCAAGACCATCTTCTTCATGTCGGTGGACAACGCCCGCTTCCGCAATCCCGTGCGCCCAGGCGACGTATTGCGCATGGAGGTGGAGGTGCTGCGGGCCCGCTCCAGCATCTTCAAGTTCAAGGGCGTGGCCAAGATCGGCGACAAGGTCGCCGCCGAGGTCGAATTCGCCGCCATGGTCGTGGAGACCCCCAAGGCATGACCAAGATCCATCAGACCGCCATCGTCGATCCGGCCGCCAAGCTGGCTGACGACGTCGAGATCGGGCCCTTCTGCATCGTCGGCCCGGACGTGTCGCTGGGCGCGCGGGTGCGCCTGCTGTCGCACGTGGTGGTCGATGGCATCACGACCATTGGCGAGGACACGGTGGTTCACGCCTTCTCCTCGCTGGGCAGTCCGCCCCAGCACCTGGGCTACAAAGGCGAGCGCACCGAACTGGTGATCGGTCCGCGCAACGTCATCCGCGAGCAGGTGACGATGAACACCGGCACGGCCTCCGGGCGCGGCGTGACCACAGTCGGGGCGGACGGCTTCTTCATGGCCGAGGCGCACGTGGCCCATGATTGCACCGTCGGCGACAACGTCGTGCTGGCCAAGGGGGCGACCCTGGGCGGCCACGTGGACGTCGGCAATTTCGTCTTCGTCGGCGGGCTGGCGGCCATCCACCAGTTCTCGCGCGTCGGTCGCTTCAGCTTCATCGGCGGCCTGGCCGCGGTGACCAAGGACGTCATCCCCTATGGTTCGGTGTGGGGCAACCACGCGCACCTGGAGGGGCTGAACCTGGTGGGCTTGAAGCGCCGCGGGTTCAGCCGTGAGACGATCAACGCCCTGCGTGCGGCCTACCGACTGATGTTCGCCGACGAAGGCACGTTCCAGGAGCGCCTGGACGACGTAGCCGAGACCCACGCCGGCACGCCGGAGGTCATGGAGATCGTCGATTTCATTCGCGCCGACGGCAACAGGCCGCTGTGCCTGCCGGAGCGCGAGGTCTAGGGAGACGGCCATGCGCAAGCTGGGTCTGATCGCCGGCGGCGGCTCGCTGCCGGTGGAGTTGGCGGCTCATTGCGACGCCGCCGGTCGCCCGTTCTTCGTGGTGCGCCTGAAGGGCTTCGCCGAGGAGCCGCTGGAAGGCTACCCGGGGATCGAGGCGGGCCTGGGTGAGTTTGGCAAGGTCTTCAAGGCCCTGCGCGGCGAGGGGTGCGAGGCGGTGTGCTTCGCGGGCGTGGTCGATCGCCCGGATTTCGGGGCGATCAAGCCCGACCTGCGTGGGCTGACCGTCATTCCGGGTCTCGTCAGCGCCGCGCGCAGGGGCGATGACGCTCTGTTGCGTCGACTGCTGGACGAGTTCGCCAAGGAAGGTTTTGCGATCGAGGGCGCACACGAGGTGCGGGGCGAGATGACCCTTCCGCGTGGCGTACTGGGCCGTCATTCGCCTACGGATTATCATCGTGCCGACATGGACCGGGCCCTGACGGTGGCGCGCGCCATCGGTGAACTGGACGTGGGGCAGGGGGCCGTGGTCTGCGAAGGCCTGGTCCTGGCTGTCGAGGCGCAAGAGGGCACCGACGCTATGCTGCGGCGAGTGGCCGAATTGCCCCAGACCATTCGGGGCAACGCCGAGCATCCGCGCGGCGTGCTGGCTAAGGCGCCCAAGCCGATCCAGGAAACGCGGGTCGATCTGCCCACTATCGGGGTGGCCACCGTGCAGCGCGCGGCCCGCGCCGGCCTGGCCGGCATCGTCGGCGAGGCGGGGCGGCTGCTGGTGGTGGACCGCGAGCAGGTGATCGCCCTGGCCGATGACCTGGGCCTTTTCGTCTACGGGGTCGAGCCTCGGAGCCAGGCGTGACCGAAGCTTCTCGCCCGCTGACGGTCATGCTGGTGGCGGCCGAGGCCTCGGGCGACGCTCTGGGCGCCAGTCTCGCCAGGGTGCTGCGGGAGAGGCTGGGCGCCGACAACGTCCGCTTCGTGGGCGTTGGCGGGACCAAGATGGCGCGTGAGGGGGTGGAGAGTCCGTTCGACATCGCCCAGCTCTCCATCCTGGGCATCTTCGAGAGCCTGAAAGCCTATCCTCGGGCCATGGCCCGCCTGAAGGACACCCTGGCCCTGGCGGCTCGGGAAAAGCCCGATGTGGCGGTTCTGATCGACAGCTGGGGCTTCAACATTCGCCTGGCCAAGGCCCTGCGTCGACAGGATCCCGACCTGCCCCTGGTCAAGTATGTGGCCCCCCAGGTTTGGGCCTATCACGCCAGCCGGGCCAAGGACCTGGCCGGGGCGGTCGACCTGCTGCTGTCCATCCAGCCGATGGACAAGCCCTACTTCGACGCCGCTGGCCTTCCCAATGTCTTCGTCGGCAACTCCGCCTTGGCTCATGACTTCAGTCGCGCCGATCCAACGCGCCTGCGCCAGGCGATCGGGGCGGGCGAAGGCGAGCCGATCCTGCTGGTCCTACCCGGCAGTCGACCGTCCGAGATCGAGCGGGTCATGCCGCCGTTCGAGGACGCCGTGCATCGGCTGAAGGCCCATCGACCGGAGCTTCATGTGGTGGTTCCGGCGGCCGGTACGGTCGCTGAGCTGGTGAAGGCGCGCGTGGCGGCCTGGCCCTTCCGCGCCCACGTGGTCGAGGATGAAGGGCTAAAGGACGACGCGATGGTCGCCGGCACGGTGGCTCTAGCCTGCAGCGGCACGGTGACGACCGAACTAGCCCTCGCCGGTTGCCCGATGGTGGTCGGCTATGTCACGGGCGCGGCCACCTATCGCTTGCTCAAGCTGCTGTTCAAGCCGCGCTGGGTGACGCTGTTCAACATCGCCGCCCAGGAGACGATCGCGCCGGAGCTGCTGCAGAACGCCTGCAAAGGCGAAGCGCTTGCTCAAGAGATCGCCGCGAGGCTGGATGATCCAGACCTGCGCGCCCGCCAGATCGCCGCCCAGAGCGCGGCGTTGGACAAGATGGGGCGCGGCATGCCCGACCCGTCGGAGGCGGCGGCCGACGCCTTAATGGACTTCCTGCGCGAGCGTGGGCGGCTCTAGATCGGATTGCTCCACAGCAATCGAATGCGACGTTAAGCAAGGCTTTAAGAACCGCTTCACGGCTGTCCGGCTAGGATAGACTTGCCGGTGCGTCTCCGCCGCCGGCCCGGAGCCGCCCGCGTGACCATTTTTCCGGTCAATCCGCTGACGTCCCTGACGCCGCCCAACCCGGTGAACCGGACCGAATTGGGCGCGGATGCCTTGGCGCGTGTCGCCCTCATCCAGGCGACTGAGACCCTGGGCGGAATGATCGGTCAGTCCAACTCCGACGGCCCGCAACTGGGCCTGAACAGCGCCAAAAACGATGCCGAGCTGGAAGGCGCGGTCAAGGGTGGCGACGCGGTCCGCGCCACATCTCGGTCTTCGGCGCCGGAAACGCCGTCTCAAGCCGTGGCCGTCGCGGCGGGCAAGGCCGCCGCACGCCAGGGCGGCATGGCCCCCTTGATGGCGGACATGGCCCAGGCCGCCGCGGCGCCTCAGACACCGGCGGTCGTCAAGGCCGCCATAGGACAGGTCATGGCGTTGCGCGGCCAGATGGATGGCCAGATCAGCGCCCCCGAGATCCGCCAGGCCCTGCAGCGCTCCGGGCTGTTTCTCGAGGCGCGACTGGCCGCGACGGCCCAGGGAGATCCCGCCAGGCGTCAGGCGATGGGCACCTTGACGGCCCCACCGCGGGTCGTGCCCACCCCCACGCCCAATAGCGACATGAAGGCCGCCTTGCTGGTGTTCCGCGAGGTGGTGAAGACCTGGCTGGACAAAACGCCTGCGCCGCCGTTGCCTTCCAACGTGCAAGCAACGCAGCCCAGCGCGCTTCCCAATGCGGCCGCGACCTCAGCGGCCCTGGCGACGGCGCTCTCCGATCGTGGCGCGCCCCAGGCGATGGCCGCAGCGACGGCCTCGCCATTGAGCGCCGAGCCTCTTCAGCCCCCGCGAATGGTCGCAGTCGAGCAGCCGCCACCGGCGGGAGATCAGCCTGTCGCCAGGCCAGCGTCGGCGTCTTCGGCTGCGGCGACGCTGCCGGCGTTCGGGGCCATTGTGGCTGACGACCTGCCGCTGGCGCCAGGATTGACGCCCGGCGAACTCCGCGCGCCCATAGCCGCCGCGGCGGCCTACGGTGCGCCGACCGCGCCCAGCGCCGGGCCGACCGAGACGCCGCCGCCCTATGCCGGCGCGCCGACCCATGCTCAGGCCGCCGCCCAGCCGGGTTTGCCGCCTGGCAGTGATGCGCACACCGTGGCCCATCGCCTGCTCAGTGAAACCGAGGCGGCCCTGGCCCGCACCGAACTGCTTCAGATCGCCTCGTTGCCTGAGCCAATGTCCGCTGCTCGGCCCAGCGAAGGGCAGGGCGCGCGCTGGGTGTTCGACATGCCGTTCATGACGCCTCAAGGGCCGGCGGCCGCCCAGTTCGAAATCAGTCGCGACGGCGGCGGAGGCGCAGGGAGCGGTGACGGCCGCGCCCTGGGGCGGACGTGGCGCGCTCGCTTCTCGCTGGACGTGGAGCCCATGGGTCCGGTTCACGCTCATGTCGCCCTTACGGGTGACCGCGCCCGTGTTTCCTTGTGGGCTGAGCGCCCGGCCAGCATGGCCCGGTTGCGGGGCGGGGAGGAGCGCCTGAACTCAGCCCTGCGTGAGGCCGCCCTGGAGCCCGAGGTGGCGTTCCATGCCGGGCAGCCGCACGCTCCGGCCGCCGCGCCTGGCCAGTTCCTGGACCGAGCCACATGACCGGCGCCGTTCGTTCCGTCGGCCCCCGTATCGCCGTCGCTCTGCGCTATGACGAGCCTGACGCGCCTCGCGTCGTGGCCACCGGCCGCGGTTGGGTGGGGGAGAAAATCATCGAGACGGCGCGCGAGCACGGAGTTCCGCTGGAAGAAAACCCG
Source organism: Caulobacter sp. (assembly GCA_017745235.1). GTDB lineage: Bacteria > Pseudomonadota > Alphaproteobacteria > Caulobacterales > Caulobacteraceae > Caulobacter. The sequence continues at coordinate 36,577 of JAGHZU010000013.1, forward strand.
GCGCTGGCTCAAGCGCTCTCGACGATCGAGCTTGAGGAAGAAATTCCCGAGGCCCTCTACGTGGCCGTGGCCGAGATCCTGGGTTTCATCCTGCGTTCCGCCGAGAACCGCTAGCGCCGATCAGGTCAGTCGAGGCAACCAGAGGCCCATCGCCGCGCCTGCGATCCCGATCGCGGTGATCGCCGACAACAAGAACAAGCCTGTCGCCATGACCAGCCTACCGTTCTTTCCACCGCCGGAATGCGCCCGCAGGTAAAGCTCCAGCACCGCTAGCGGGACCAGGTAGCAACCATAGGCCCAGAAGCGCACGAAGGGACCGTCGAAGTCCTTGCCGATACCCACGGGGCCTTGGTTGGCCAGGATCCAGAACATCAGCCCCACGCGGAAGAACCATACGCCGCTGACCAGGATGAAGGCGCGCAGAGCCCAGCGCCGATGAGCGTCGATGCGGCGCGCCAGCACCATCCGCCAGGCCGTCGCGGCGGCGATCACAATCAGCAAGCCGTTCAGGCTTATGCCTGCCCGCATGGCCAGCCCACCGGCCGTTCCACGTGTCCAGACCGCATAGATCCCCGCCAGGCTGACCACGAAGGCGGTGACCATGTAGACGCGGCCATTCCAGCGGTGGAAGGGCAGGAAGCGAGCGCGCAGGGCGGGAACCAACTGCAGTGGTCCGCCCACCGTGATTACAAAGGCCAGCAGCAGGTGGATGGCCAGGACCAGGTTGCCGACCGTTCCGCCACGCACGTAGCCGCCGACCAGCACGTCGTTCCATTTCTGGAAGTTCCCGCTCAAGGCCGCGCCGCCGTAGAACATCGCCACATAGAGGGCGAATAGCACCTGGCCGATCGCGGCGGTGACGAACCACGTCGTGGCCGACGCCCCCAGGACCTTGCCGGCCTTGACGCCGGGCGCGGCGCGGGTGGTCGAGAGCGTGACGGTCATTGTTGTCCCCATGAAGCTTGCCGGCTGGCGATAACGCGCTAAGGCTCGGACGCCCATGACGCCGGGGATCAGAAAACATGACTTTGGAGTTCAGCGCTTGAGCTCGGCTGTTCCCACGGTTTCGGCGGGGTATGCTGCGAACCTCTTGAACTACGCCCTGTCGCGTGGCGCAGAGGCGGACGCCCTGGCCGAGCGCTCGGGGATTTCCGCTGTCGATCTCGTCGATCCCGACGCCCGCATCCCGCTGGCGGCCTATCAGGCTCTGATGGGCGCGGCCAAGGCGCTTTGCGGCGAGCCGGCCCTGGCCCTGCACCTGGGCGCGCGGCAGGACTTCAAGGATATCTCGGTCGTGGGCCTGATCTGCTACGCCGCGCCGACGATGGGCGAGGCGCTGATGGAGCTCAATCGCTACGGCCGACTGGTGGCCGAGGTCGACGTGCCCGTGGCGGGCGGCCGCTTTCAGCTGGCCCCGCGGGATGGCGAGTTGTGGTTGACCGACATGCGCTCCGATCCGAACAGCTTTCCCGAGATGACCGAGGGCACATGGTCGCGCTTCATCTCGGAGACACGCCGCCACTTTCCCGACGCACCGTTCGCCAAGGCCGTGCACTTCACGCACGCCGCGCCGGACTATGCCGACGAGTATGAGCGGGTGCTGGGGACGCCGGTCACGTTCAGCAGCGATCGCAACGCCATCCTGATCGACGTGTCGTGGCTGGCCATCCCGCTGCACAATCCCAGCCGCTACGCTTTCGGCGTGCTCAGCGAGCATGCCGACAGGCTGCTGAAGACGCTGGAGAGCGCCAAGAGTATGCGGGGTCGGGTGGAGAACCTTCTGCTGCCCGTGCTGCACAAGGGCGACGTGGCGATGGCGAAGGTGGCCCGCGAAGTGGGCCTCAGCCGCGCCTCGCTCTATCGCAAGCTCAAGGAAGAGGGCGTGGGCTACGAGGCTCTTGTGGACGACCTGCGCCGGCGCATGGCGCTGCACTATCTGGATGGCCGAAAGGTCTCGGTGAACGAGACGGCCTATCTGGTGGGCTTCTCCGACCCTAGCGCCTTCTCCCGGGCCTTCAAGCGCTGGACCGGCTCCAGTCCTCGCGGCCACAGGGCGGGATAGGGGCAAAAGAAAAGGCCCCGCTTTCGCGGAGCCTTTCCGTTTCGATGCCAGAAGCGCTTAGCCGCGCTTTTCGACCGGCACGTAGTCGCGCTGGGTCGCGCCCGTATACAGCTGACGCGGACGACCGATCTTGCGGGTGGGATCTTCGAACATTTCCTTCCACTGGCTGATCCAGCCCACGGTGCGGGCCAGGGCGAACAGCACGGTGAACATGTTGGTCGGGAAGCCCATCGCCCGCAGGGTGATGCCCGAGTAGAAGTCGATGTTCGGATAGAGCTTGCGGTCGATGAAGTACTGGTCGCTGAGGGCGACCTTCTCCAGCTCCATGGCCACTTGCAGCAGCGGGTCGTTGATGCCCAGCTGCTCCAGGACCTCGTAGCAGGTCTTCTGCATGACCTTCGCGCGCGGGTCGAAGTTCTTGTACACGCGGTGGCCGAAGCCCATCAGCTTGTACTTGCGGTCCTTCACGCCTTGGACATAGGCCGGGATGTTCTCGACCGAGCCGATCTCTTCAAGCATCTCCAGGGCTTCCTGGTTGGCGCCGCCATGCGACGGGCCCCACAGGCAGGCGATGCCGGCGGCGATGCAGGCGAACGGGTGAGCGCCCGACGAACCGGCCAGGCGGACGGTCGAGGTCGAGGCGTTCTGCTCGTGGTCGGCGTGCAGGATGAAGATGCGGTCCATGGCGCGGGTCAGGACCGGGTTCGGGACCCAGTCTTCGGCCGGCACCGAGAAGCACATGCGCAGGAAGTTTTCCGAGTACGACAGTTCGTTGCGCGGCGTCACGAACGGACGGCCTTGCGAGTACTGGAAGGCGCGGGCGGCGATCGTGGGCATCTTGGCGATCAGGCGATGGGCGCTGATCTCACGTTGCTTGGGATCGTCGACGTTCAGGCTGTCGGCGTAGAAGGCAGACAGGGCGCCGACGGCGCCGGTCATCACCGCCATCGGGTGGGCGTCGCGGCGGAAGCCTTCGAAGAAGCGGTCGAACTGCGCGTGCAGCATCGTGTGGTAGGTGATGTTCTTCTCGAACTTGGCGAACTCATCGGCCGTCGGCAGTTCGCCGTTCAGCAGAAGGTGGCAGACTTCGAGGAAGCTGGACTTCTCGGCCAGCTGATCGATCGGATAGCCGCGGTGCAGCAAAACGCCCGCGTCGCCGTCGATGTAGGTGATCTTGCTCTCGCACGAGGCGGTCGAGGTGAAGCCCGGATCGAACGTGAAATGGTCGCTCTCGCCATAGAGCTTTCGCACGTCGAGGACGTCCGGACCCGTGCTGCCCTTGAGGATCGGCAGATCGTAGTTCTTGTCGCCGATCGTCAGCGTGGCTTTGTCGGTCATACGAGAGACCCCTTCAATGTTGGAACGATCAGTCCAGTTTTCGCTTTCGCGGGTGCGTTATAGGCGCCTCATGCGCGCGACGCCAGGGCGTCGTCAAGGCGCCCCAGCGACTCCTCGCGCCCGAGGGCCGTCATGATCTTGTTCAGGTCGGGCGCCTGAGAGCCCCCGGTGAGAATTCCACGCAGCGGCGGCCCGAACTTGCCGAAGCCCACGCCCTCGGATTCGGCGAAGGATTTCAAAAGGTTCTCTAGCTCGGAAAGACCCCAGACGGGTGCTTCGCCGAGCAGGACGCGCAGGCGGCCCAGTCGCTCGACGGTCTCGTCGTTCAGCTGCTTAAGGGTTTTTTCCTCCAGGCTGAGCGGCCGCACCTTCAGGGCGAACGCGCAATGCTCGGCCAACTCCAGGATGGTCTTGGCGCCTTCCTTCACCTGGGGAACGGTGTTCAACAGCCGCGCCGCGGCGTCTGCGGGCAGATCGGCCTTCTGAGCCACCAGCGCCCTGAGGGTCAGGTCGGCCAGGCGCGCGTCGTCGGCCACGCGCAGATGCTGGCTGTTGATGAAGTTCAACTTGGCCCAGTCCAAGCGCGCAGGCGCCTTGACCACGTCGCGCACGTCGAACCAGCTGATCGCCTGTTCGTCGTTGAACACCTCGTCGTCGCCGTGGCCCCAGCCCAGGCGGGCCAGGTAGTTGCGCATGCCCTCGGGCAGGTAGCCCATGTCGGCGAATTCGCCCACGGCCTGGGCGCCGTGGCGCTTGGACAGCTTGGCGCCGTCCGGGCCGTGGATCAGCGGGATGTGGCCGAACGCCGGCACGTCCCAGTCCATCGCCTGGTAGATCAGGGTCTGGCGGGCGGCGTTGTTCAGATGGTCGTCGCCTCGGATCACATGGGTGACACCCATGTCGTGGTCGTCGACCACGACGGCCAGATTGTAGGTCGGGGCCCCATCGGCGCGGAGCAGGACCAGGTCGTCCAGCTCGATGTTGCGGAACGTCACCGGTCCTTTGACGAGGTCGTCGACCAGGGTCTCGCCATCCAGCGGCCCCTTGAAGCGGATCACGTGCGGGGCCGAGGGATCGGCGGGCGGCGGGGCGTCGCGCCAGGGCGAGCGGATGGCCTTGCCCTCGGCGCGGGCCTTCTCGCGTGCGGCTTCCAGTTCCTCGACGGTCATCCAGCAGCGATAGGCGCGGCCGGCTTCCAGCATCTGCTGCACGACCTCGCGGTGACGGTCGGCGCGGCTGTACTGGAAAATCACCTCATCGTCGGATTTCAGGCCTAGCCAGTCCAGCCCCTCGAAGATCGCGGCGACGGCGGCCTCGGTCGAACGTTCGCGATCGGTGTCTTCGACGCGAATAAGGAACTTCCCACCCGTATGGCGTGCATATAACCAGTTGAACAGCGCCGTGCGGGCGCCGCCGATGTGCAGGAAGCCGGTCGGCGAGGGGGCGAAGCGGGTGACGACGCCGGAATTGGTCGGAGCGGGGGAGTGGGACATCGGGCTCGAGGCTGACGGACTGGAAGCCACGGATGTGGCGAGGACCGCGGCGCCGGACAATACCGGTCGCGGCTGGGCGGCGCGTCTTAGCACGCGGATTCGCGCATGGCCTAGTCCGGCGAGGATCGGCCGTGGCCTGATCGACGAGATAGCCCGGAACGGCGAGCGCTGGATGCTGTGGGCTCCAGTGGGGTTCGGATTGGGCGCAGCGGCCTATCTGGAGTTGGGACGCGAGCCGTCCTGGACCCTGACGGCCGCGCCCTTCGCCCTTTTCGTAGCCGCCGCCATGCTGGCGCGGCGTTGGTCGGAACGACGAGGGCCGGGGATTGTCCTTCTCCTGCTGGCCCTGTTCTGCGGCGGCGCTCTGGCTGGCAAGATCCGGTCGGCGCGCGTCGCCGCGCCCATCCTCAGCGGCGAGCGTTCGGTGATGACGGTGGAGGGGTTCGTCGTCGATGTGCTGAGCCCGGGCGCCGGCGGGCCGCGCCTGCTGATCGCGCCTGTCTCCATTTCGGGGCTCGCACCCGGAGAGACGCCGTTGCGTGTGCGCGTGACGGTCGATCCGGAGGCTGTGGTCGCGCCGGGCCAGGCGATCCGGCTGCGAGCGATTTTGGGACCCCCGCCGCCGCCGGCCGCGCCCGGGGCCTACGACTTCGCGCGTGACGCCTGGTTCCGAGGCGTGGGCGGTGTTGGCTTCGCGGTCGGCGAGCCAAGACCTGCAAGGTTGGAAGCGCCGCCCTGGCGTCTGAAGGCGGCGATGGCGGTCAACGCGTTTCGCTGGCGACTGGCCAGCCGCATCGTGGCGCGGATGGGCGCGGAGCAGGGCGGGATCGCCGCCGCCATGACCACAGGACACGAGGCCTGGGTCACACCGGAGCAAACCGAGGCCATGCGCGCCTCCGGCCTGGCGCACATACTGTCGATCTCGGGCCTGCACATGGCCATCGTCGGCGGTTTTCTCTTTGGCGCCGTGCGGCTGCTGATCGCGGCGTGGCCTTGGATGGCCTTGAGGGTCTCTGGCAAGAAGCTCGCGGCCGTGGCGGGGCTGATCGCGGTCTGGATCTATCTGGTAATCTCAGGCGCCCCGCCGCCGGCCTTGCGCGCGGCCATCACCGCCACCGTGGCCTTTGTGGCGATCCTGTTCGACCGGCAGGCGATAAGCCTGCACGGCTTGGCGGTGGCGGCCCTGATCATCCTGGCGCTTGAGCCCGAGTCGGCGGGCGCGCCGGGGTTCCAGATGTCCTTCGCCGCCACCGCCGCCCTGGTGGCTTTGGCCGAGGCTTGGCCGCGCCCGGTGCGCGAGATTTCGGCGCCGTGGTGGATCCGCGGTATCCAGGGCGGATTGGGCTGGTTGGCCGTCAGCATCGGGGCCAGCTTCGTGGCCGGCATGGCGACAGGGCCGTTCGCCATGCAGCATTTCAATCGCGTGGCCGTCTGGGGCTTGCCGGCCAACCTGGCGGTCGCGCCGCTGTCCTCGTTTGTCATCATGCCGTTCCTGGCGATCGGCGCGGCGCTGGAAGGGGTGGGGTTAGGAGGGCCGTTCCTCGCCGTAGCGGGCTGGGGGATCCAAGCGATGATGGCTGTGGCGGACGCGTTCGCTGGCGCGGCCGGAGCCCAGCGCGTGGTGGCGGCCGCGCCGCCGTTCACTCTGGCGCTGGCTTTCATGGGGCTGATGGTCCTCTGTCTTTGGCGAGGGCGGCTGCGGTGGATTGGCGTTCCCTTGGCCCTGGCGGTGGCGCTTTGGCCACGCCCGGCTGCGCCGGACATCTGGGTGGCGCCTGATGGGTCGACCGCCGCCGTCCGCATCGGGCGCAGCGCCGTGCTGCTCCGCCCCGAGGCCCGCCGCTTCGGAGCCGAGCTGTGGGCGCGGCGCCGGGGCTTGGCCATCGTTGCGCCCAAGACGCCGATCTTTGCTTGTGATCGGCGATCCTGCGTGCCCGTTGGTGACGGGCCGATCTCGTTGGCGCTGTCGTGGACCAAGGCCGGGCCTGACCTCAAGGGGCTGGAGCGCTTGTGCGCCGGCGCCGAGGTGGTGGTGTTGCGTGGGCCCGCGCCCCGACCCGTCGCCGCTTGCCGCGATCGCGTTCTGCTACAGGCCGAGGATTTCGCAGCCGGCGGTGCGGCCGAACTCTATCGCCGGTCCGACGGATGGTGGATCGTGAGGGCTCAGCCGCTGCGAGGCCAGCGCCCCTGGTCGACGCCACGATAGGACAACAGATGCTGACGATCTGGGGACGCCGCAGCGCGTTCAACGTCCAGAAGGTGTTGTGGCTGATGGGGGAGTTGGGCCTGGCGTACGAGCGCATCGAGGCCGGCGGCGACTTCGGCGGACTGGACGATCCGGCCTTCAGGACCCTCAACCCGCATGGCCGCGTCCCCTTGCTGCGAGACGGCGATGTCCTGGTCTGGGAGTCGCACGCCATCCTTCGCTACCTCGCTGCCCGCCATGGCGAGGGAACCTTCTGGTCGCCTGACCCGGCGCGACGGGTGGCCGCCGATGGCTGGATGGACTGGTCGCAGACGGCGCTGCAGCCGGCGTTCCTGACAGGGGTCTTTTGGGGTGGGTATCGTACGCCGGAGGCTCTGCGCGACGAACAGGCGCTCGCGGCCGCCTTGGAACGCGCCAACCGCCTGATGAGACGGCTGGAGGCCCAATTGGAGGGCCGCGATTACCTGTTGGGCGAGACCCTGTCGCTGGCGGACATCCCGACCGGGACGAATCTTTATCGATACTTCGAACTTGAGATCGACCGGCCGTCCTTGCCGCGGGTCGAGGCCTGGTACGCTCGCCTTCAGGCCCGGCCAGCCTATGCCGAACATGTCATGGTTCCGTTCGGCGACCTAAAGGGCCGTCTGGCGTTCTAAGCCGGAAGCTAGGGAGATCCTGATGGAGCGGTCATTCGAGCGATCCGGCGGATGCGTCTGCGGTGCGGTGCGCTATGTCGCGACGGGCGCGCCGCTGCGGGTGGGCCTGTGCCACTGCCTGACCTGCCGCAAGCGCCATGGCGCGCCCTGCAACGCCTTTGCGGCCTATCCGATCGAGCGGGTCGGCATCGTCGGCGAGACCCGGACCTGGGAAGACCCGCAGCACGGTCGCCACCACGGTTGCCCGACCTGCGGCGCCCCCGTCTTCTGGAGCGCCGAAGGTGATGGCGAGATCGAGATCCACCTGGGCGGCCTGGACGAACCCGGCCAGTTCACGCCGCAGTATGAGGTCTGGGTCAGGCGCCGGGAGCCCTGGATGCCGCCGCTGAACGTGCCGCAGTACGTGGAGAACCGGCCGGCGGGCTCGCCGTCCTGACTCCGCAGGCCCCGAACGAGAAAGGCCCGCCGGAGGAGCAACCTCGGCGGGCCTTCTGGCATCGCGCTCGGCTCTCCCGAGCCGTTAGTGATAGCGGCGGATCAGGCCCACCAGCTTGCCCTGCACCTCGACCTGATCGGGACCGAAGATGCGGGTCTCGTACTTGGGATTGGCGGCCTCCAGGGCGATCGAGCCGCCCTTCTTGCGCAGGCGCTTGAGAGTGGCTTCCTCGCCGACGAGGGCCACGACGATCTCGCCGCTGTTGGCGGTGTCGCCCTTCTTGATGATCACATAGTCGCCGTCGAGGATGCCGGCCTCGATCATTGAGTCGCCCTGAACCTCGAGCACGTAGTGTTCACCGCCGCCCAGCATGGTTTCGGGCACCGGCAGGCGCTCGCGCTCATGCTGGATGGCGTCGATGGGCGTACCAGCGGCGATGCGGCCCAGGATCGGCAATTCCCGGCTGTTGTCCGCAGCCACGGGGGCGGGCGGAGCGGCCGAGGCCTGACCGCCGCCTTCAAGAACCTGGGGCTTGAAGGCTCCGCGCCCCTTGGGGGGAGCGGCAGTGGTGGCCTGCTGAGGCAGCTTGACCACTTCCAGTGCGCGGGCGCGGTGCGCCAGACGACGGATGAAGCCGCGCTCTTCCAGCGCAGTGATCAGCCGATGGATTCCCGACTTCGAAGCCAGATCCAGCGCCTCCTTCATCTCGTCGAAGGAGGGGGAGACGCCGGTCTCCTTGATCCGTTCGTGGATGAACATCAGCAGCTCGTGCTGCTTGCGCGTGAGCATGTCCGGCCTCGCCAGTCGTCGCGGAACAAACCGCAAACCTCTGCGAATGTTCTCTAGGTGTTCTTTGTTGATGTCAAGTTAACGCTGTTCTCCGAGGCGGGCGCCCGAATTGTCGAGGAAATACAGAGGCGGATCGATTGATCGCCGGGACGCCGAACGGCGAGGGGAGGGAATCACCCTCTGCGCCAAGTCCAAGACGCGCGTGAACGAGAGCTTGGCGGATGATGGGCTGGCGGCGTGCCGCGGAGCTGGGTCGACTACATCGGCGCGCGTGCGCGCCGCTGAGGCGATCTAGCCGATCAGAGTCCTAGTGGCCGAGGTCACGTCGGCTTGCCGCATCAGGCTTTCGCCGACCAGCATGGCCTTGGCGCCAGCGACCTCCATGCGAACCACGTCATCGTGGACGAAGACGCCGCTTTCGGTGACCAGCAGGGCGTCCTTGGGCGCCAGGGCGGCCAGGCGTTCGGTAACGGCGAGGTCTACGACAAAGCTCTTCAGGTCGCGGTTGTTGATCCCGACCAGGGTCGAGCCCAGCTTGCCGGCTCGCTCCATCTCGGCCTCGTCGTGCACCTCGACCAGGGCGTCCATGCCCAGGCGCTTGGCCTCGGTCATCAGGTCGGCGGCCAGGGCGTCGTCGATCATCGCCAGGATCACCAGGATGGCGTCCGCGCCCAGGGCCCGGCTTTCGGCCACCTGCCAGGGATCGACCAGGAAATCCTTGCGGATGCAGGGAAGGGTGACCGCCGCGCGCGCGTCGATCAGGAACGGGTCGGCGCCCTGGAAGCTGGGGCCGTCGGTCAGGATCGACAGGCAGGCCGCACCACCGGCCTGGTAGGCGCGGGCCAGGGCCGGTGGATCGAAGTCGGCGCGGATCAGGCCCTTGGAGGGGGAAGCCTTCTTGATTTCGGCGATCAGGGCCAGCTTGCCCGGCGCATGGGCTTCGGCGAGGGCCGCCTTGAAGCCGCGTGGCGAGCTGGCGGCGCGAGCGGCGGCTTCAAGCTCGGCCACGCTGCGGCGCCGCTTGCGCTGAACGACGTCCTCGCGCTTGTACGCAGCGATCTTGGCCAGGATGTCGGTCATGCGGAAATGGTCTCGGAATTGGTGGCGGCCACGAGGCCGGCCAGGGCCGCCTTGGCGCGGCCGTCGTCCAGCACTGAGCCGGCCAGTTCGACGCCTTCCCGAAGCGTCTCGACCTTGTCGGCCACCAGGAAGGCGGCGGCGGCGTTGAGCATGACGATGTCGCGATAGGCGCTCTTCTGGCCGTCCAGCAGGGCGGTCAGCGCGGCGGCGTTGTAGGCGGGATCACCGCCGGTGATGTCGGCCAGGGCCGCGCGGGGCAGACCCACGGCCTCGGGCGTGATCGTGAACAGGCGCAAGGATCCGTCGCGCCATTCGGCGACTTCGGTCTCGCCTGTCGTGGTCAGCTCGTCCATGCCCGAGCCGTGGACCGACCAGGCGCGCTCGGCGCCAAGGGCCCCCAGGGCCTTGGCGACGGGTTCGACGAAACGGTGGGCGGAGACGCCGACGACCTGCCGCTTCGCGCCGGCCGGATTGGTCAGCGGGCCCAGCAGGTTGAAGATCGTGCGGAAACCCAGTTGCTGGCGGATCGGCGAGACGTGCTTCATCGCCCCGTGATGCGACTGGGCGAACAGGAAGCAGATGCCGGCGGTGTCCAGCGCGCGGCGCTGCTGTTCCAGGCTGGCGTCGATATTGACGCCCAGGGCCGACAGCACGTCGGCGGTGCCTGACTTGCTGGTGATGGCGCGGTTGCCGTGCTTGGCCACCTTCAGCCCGCCGCCGGCGGCCACGAAGCCCACGGCCGTGGAGATGTTCAGCGTGTGCAAGCCGTCGCCGCCGGTGCCGCAGACGTCGACCACCTCGTACGGATGATCCAGATGGATGGCGGCGCGGCGCATGGCGCGAGCGCAGGCGGTGATCTCGCCCACGGTCTCGCCACGCAGGCGCATGGCGGTGACCGCCGCCGCCACCTGGGCCGGCGTCGGTTCACCGCGCAGGCAGGCGGCGAAGAACTGTTCGGCGTCGTCCTCGTCCAGGGTCTGGCCGTCGGCCAGTTTGGCCAGCAGGGGCTTGAAGGCGTCAGACATGGCTAGACCCAGATCGTCGCGTCGCGCGCGACCTTGGCCAGGTCCAGGAAGTTGGCCAGCATCTGGTGGCCGCCTTCCGTGGCGATGGACTCGGGGTGGAACTGAACGCCATAGACCGGGCGGGTCTTGTGCTGCACACCCATGATCTCGCCGTCCTCGGTCCAGGCCGTGACTTCCAGGTCGGCGGGCAGGGTGGCCTTGTCGATCGCCAGGCTGTGGTAGCGCGTGGCGATGAACGGATTGGGCAGGCCCTTGAAGACGCCCTTGTCGCTATGGAAGATCTTGCTGGTCTTGCCGTGCATGACTTCCTTGGCGCGGATCACGTCGCCGCCATAGGCCTGGCCGATGGCCTGGTGCCCCAGGCAAACGCCCAGGATCGGCAAATCCTCGTTGGCGCCGCGCAGCAGCGGCAGGCAGATTCCGGCCTGATCCGGAGCCTTGGGGCCGGGCGACAGAAGCACCGCCTGCGGCTTCAGGCCCAGGGCCTCTTGCACCGTCAGGTCGTCGTTGCGATGGACGACCGTCTCCGCGCCTAGCTCGTTCAGATAGTGGACGAGGTTGTAGGTGAAGCTGTCGTAGTTATCGATGACCAGGATCATGACGCCGCCTTTCAGGAACAGCTTCTAGCCGGTTTGACGCAAAAGGTGAGGGGTTTCGCGTCGAGTTTTTCTGGACCGGCAGACAGTGCGAAAGCGCCGCATTGCCTACCGGCGGTCGTCAGGCATGCTGGAGGACATGAATCCGACCGATTCCGCCCTCGACACCGCCGCCATCGCCTACGCCAGGGCGCTTCTGCGCAAGCCGTCGCGTCCGCAGAAGATGGCTCCTGTCCTGGCGGCTGCGGCGTTCGCCGCCGTCAGCGCCCTGACCTTCGCCGCGGCCATGGTGATGGCCCCGCCGGCGGTCACCCAGCATCTGCCGGCCGACCGCCTGGGCGGTTAGGCTCAGGAGAAGCGCCAAGCCTCTTCGGCGGCGCGCTTGAGGGCGCGCGACTTGTGCAAGGTCTCGTCGTATTCTGCGTCCGCATCGCTGTCGGCCACCACACCGCCGCCGGCTTGGACGTACATCATGCCGTCCTTGACCAGGGCCGTGCGAAGCACGATGCAGGTGTCCACCGAGCCGTCGGCGCCGATATAGCCCACCGCGCCGGCGTAGCCGATGCCGCGCTTTTCGACCTCCAGTTCGTCGATGATCTCCATGGCCCGGACCTTGGGCGCGCCCGAGAGCGTGCCCGCTGGGAGGGCGGCCATCAGCACGTCCACCGGATCCACGTTGTCGGGCGCGTCGCCCTCCACGTTGGAGACGATGTGCATGACGTGGCTGTAGCGCTCGATCTTGAAGCTGTCGGTCACGCGAACGTTGGCGCCCTTGCGACCCGACGAGGCGGGTTCGTTGCTGCCTTGTTGCTTGAGCATGGCCACGCGGCCCACGTCGTTGCGGCCCAGGTCCAGCAGCATCAGGTGCTCGGACCGCTCCTTGGGGTCGGCCAGCAGTTCCTTTTCCAGCGCGAGGTCCTCTTCCGGCGTGGCGCCGCGGGGGCGCGTGCCGGCGATGGGGCGGATGGTGATCTTGCCGTCGCGCAGCCGCACCAGGATCTCGGGGCTGGAGCCCACCAGATTGAAGCCGTCCAGGTCCAGGAAATACAGGAACGGCGAGGGGTTGGTCCGGCGCAGCGAGCGGTACAGCGCAAAGGGCGGCAGTGGGAAGGGCGAGCGGAACCGGTGGCTCGGCACCACCTGGAAAATGTCGCCGGCCCGGATGTACTCCTTGGCCTTTTCCACCACCACGCCGTAGTCCTTCCGGCTGACGGGCGTGGTGAACTCCATGGGTCCATGCGGCTGGCGCGGAGCTTCGTGGGCCAGTGGGCGGCGCAGGTCGGCCATCACCGTCTCGATCCGCTCGCGAGCGGCGGCGTGGGCCTCCTGAGCCGAAACGCCGGCCTTTGGACGCACGGTGGTGACCAGGATGATCTCCTGGGCGATGGCGTCGAACACGGCCACGATCGAGGGCCGGGTCATGATGCCGTCGGGCAGGCCCAGGGTGTCCTCATTGATGTTCGGCAGGCGCTCGGCCAGCCGCACCATGTCATAGCCCAGGGCGCCGAAGACGCCGGCCGAAGGCGGCGGCAGGCCGGCCGGCAGCTGGATCCGCGAGTCGGCGACAAGGGCGCGCAGGCTGTCCAGCGCGCCACCGTCCTGCGGCGCAAAGCGACCGGCGGCGATGTCGTCCCCCTCGGCGATCTCGGCCTTGTCGCCGCGGCAGCGCCAGACCAGGTCCGGCTTCATGGCCACGATCGAGTAGCGACCACGCCAGGCGCCGCCTTCCACGCTTTCGAACAGGAAGGCGTAGGGGCGACCGTGGCCGATCTTCAGATAGGCCGAGACCGGGGTCTCGAGATCGTCGATCAGGCGGGTCCAGACGACCTGCGGGCGACCAGCCTCGTAGGTTGCGGCGAAAGCGTCGAAACCGGGCTCCAGGCTCATTGAGCCTTTTCCTTCGTCACCTTGGTAGTGGTCTTGCCGTCTTCGCCTTCCTTGGGAAGGGCCGAGACGTCGACGCCGATAGCTTCGCGAGCCAGGGTGAGGTTCGACTTGGTCTTCAGCTGGACCTTGGCGTCGGCCTGGGCGGCCTGAGCCATGTCGCGCATCAGGCCCTGCGAGGCCGCATCGCGACCCAGGACCGTCAGTTGGGCGGTCTGGGCCAGGGCGCCCGGACGGACCGCCTCGATCTTGGCCACGACGTAGCCGCCTTGCGGCGCGCGGGCCACGAAGGCTTCGCCGGGCTTGGCTCCGAAGGTGCCGATCAGCAGGTCACGACCCAGGCGTTGGAACTGGCGGGCGTTCTGGCGGGTGATGTTGGGCACGCGCTGGATCTTGCTGCCGGCTGAGGCGGCGACCGCTTCCAGGCTTTCGCCCTTCTTCACGCGGGCTGCCAGTTCGTCGGCCTTCGTCTTCATACCTTCCAGCAGCGTCTTGATCATCCATTGCTGGGTCAGCAGCGGCTTGATCTCGGCTAGGGGCGGCATGGCGGAAGGAATGATCTTCTCCACACGGACGGCGAAGTACTCGCCCTTCTCGCCCTCGATCAGGTCGCTTTCGCCGCCGGAGGGCAGTTCGAAGGCGGCCTTCAGGGCTTCCGGGGTCAGGCCAGGGACCGGACGGCCGGTCTCGTCGACGCCCTGGGCGGAGATCGGCGCGGTCGTCAGGACCAAGGCGTTGGCCTTGGTGGCGGCGTCCACCAGATTGGCGCCGGCGTCGTGGGCGTCCTGGTAGGCCTGGGTCTGCTCGTAGGCCTTGGCCTGGGCGGCCTTGGCGCGCAGTTCGGCCTCGATGGCGGGGCGCGCGGCTTCCAGGCTGGCGGCGACGGCCGGGGTGATCTTGGTCAGCTTCACGACGGAAACGCCCAGGTCGCCGTTGATCGGCGCGCTGACCTGGCCAGCCGCCAGGGCGAACACGGCGTCGGCCACCTTGCGGTCGGGCAGGGCGCTCTTGGGCTTGGCGTCGATGACGACCGGTTGCTTGCCGAAGGCCGCGGCCACGGCGGCGGGTTGTTCGCCCTTGGCCAGGCGTTGCGAGATCGTGGCCGCGGCCTTGGCGTCGGGCGCGACGATCTGGACGAACGAACGGGTCTCGGCCGAGCCCAGCGTGTCCTTGCGGAAGTCGAAGGTCTTCTGGATGTCGGCCTGGGGCACGGTGATCGACGGCTCCAGCGCCTTGGCGCTGAAACGGGCCACCGAAAGGACCCGCGTTTCCGGACGCGTCAGCTGGGCGGCGTTTTCCTTCATGAACGCCTGGAGCTGGGCGTCGGTCGGCGGCTTGGGCTGGGGCACGCTCGCGGGATTGATCGCGAAGGCGGCCAGGTCACGCGATTCCAGGCCGTAGGTCGCTTGCAGGGCCGAATAGATGCGCGGCGCCTGGACGCTGGCGGCGAAGGCCGAGAACATCTGGTTGCGGGCGATGTCGTCGTGCACGCCGGCCTCGAAGGTCGCGGGCGTCAGCTGGTTCTGGGCCAGCAGGGCCTCGTACATCTTGCGGTCGAACTTGCCGGTGATCGGGTCGAACGGGCGCTGGCCCGCCGGCAGGCTGGCCATCTGCTCCTGAAGGATCTTGAAGACCATCTTGTCGGAGGCGCGCACGCCGATCTTGCGGATCAGCTCGGCCATCGACTCCTGCAGCGACAGCTGGGTCAGCATCTGGCGGTCGATGCCATGCTCGACGGCCTGGTCCGGCGTAATGGTCTGGCCTTGAGCCTGCTGCTGTTTGCGGAAGTTCTCGAAGCGCGACTTGAACTCCTGAGCCGACATGGTGCGCGAGCCCGCGGAGATCACCCACTTGCCTGGCGGATGACGGAAGACGTCGCTGATTCCGAACACCGCGAAGCTGACGATCAGCAGGGCGAACAGAACCACCGCGAAGGGCGATTTGGCGAAGGAGCGGAAGCCGGCGAGCATGACTGGGAGAGACCTTCCTCGATAACCGCGCGGATTCGACGCAAGGCGACGGAACGAACGCGAGCAGCGGGTATAGTAGAGCCCCGGGGCGTCGGGCAAGCCGAAGCGCTCTTGACTTCCCAAGGGACGCGCGCCCCAAACGGGGGTCATGACTCTTTCCCTGACCACGCCCCGGCCCTTGATCGCCGGAAATTGGAAGATGTTCGGCCTGGAGGCGTCGCTCGATGAAGCCCGGGCCGTGGCGGCGGCGGTGGCTTCGCGTCCGCCCGCGGCCCGGGTGGCGATCTGCCCGCCGGCCACCTTGCTGCACAGGCTTTCCGAGGCGATGGCCGGCGAGGCGGTGTTGACCGGAGGGCAGGATTGCCATCCGACCAAGGCCGGCCCCCATACCGGCGACATCTCGGCCGACATGCTGGCGGACGCGGGCGCCCGCCTGGTGATTCTCGGCCACTCCGAGCGCCGGGCCGCCTATAGGGAAAGCGACGCTTTGGTCTCGGCCAAGGTCGAGGCCGCCCTGGCCGCCGGCCTGGAGCCGATCGTCTGCTTCGGCGAGACCCTGGAACAGCGCGACGCCGGCCAGGCTGAGCAGGTGGTGACAGGGATGGCGCGGGGCTCGTTGCCCGAAGGCTTGGCCGGCCAGGCCTTCGCCGTGGCCTATGAACCGGTCTGGGCCATCGGCACGGGCCGCACGCCGACCCCGGCCGACATCGAGCACATCCATTCTGCCCTGCGCGGGGTGCTGGTCGAAAAGTTCGGCGAGCACGGCAAAACCGTGCCGATCCTCTACGGCGGGTCTGTGAAGCCCGAGAACGCCAAGGAGATCCTGGCGACGCCGGAAGTGGGCGGCGCCCTGGTCGGCGGCGCCTCGCTGAAGGCCGCCGACTTTCTGGCGATCATCGAGGCCGCCTAGAAAAGCAGGCCGAACAGGCGGCAGTCGCGCCGCTCGCCCTCGCGGTCGACATGGCCCTTGAGATAACCTTCCTGCTCGAAGCCCAGCTTCAGCAGGAGCTTCTCGGAGCGGCTGTCGCCGACATGGGTTCGGGCGACCATGCGCTTGAGGCCGCTTGAAGCGCAGTGGGCCAGCACGGCCTTGACCGCTTCGGTCGCGTATCCCTGGCCCCAGTCCTCACGAGCGATGATGAAGCCGAGCTCGCCGCGATGGTGGCGCCAGTCCAGGTCGACCAGCTCGCAATAGCCCATGAAGCGACCGGTCCTGGTCAGGCGGATGGCCCAGTAGAGCGCCTTGCCTTGTTCCATTTCCTCGACCTGGGCGGCGACGGCGCCGGCGACCTCGTCGGGATCCTCGACCGGGGCGCGGTCCCAATGGGCCATGACCTCCGGGTCGCTCATGAAGGGATAGACGTAGGGGGCGTCGGCAGGAACCAGCGGCGCGAGAGTCAGGCGTTCGGTCTCGAGGATCATGCGCGCTTACGAACTCGCTGGACGGACTTGAGTTGAGCCGGTTGCTCCCCAGCTATGGCGCGGGCTCGCTGCAAGTGATAGAGGGGCCGCTTCGTTTTTCGCGACGGGATCGTCCGTCGCCCGGATCGAGATCGATTTCGACATGCTCATCGGCGTTCTGCTGGCCATCAACATCATCGTCTGCGTCGCGCTCATCGCCGTTGTGCTGATGCAACGTTCCGAGGGCGGGGCCTTGGGCATGGGGGGCGGCGGTGGCGGTTTCATGACCGCCCGCGGCGCTGGCGACCTGCTGACCCGGATCACCTGGATCCTGTTCTCGATCTTCCTGGCCATCAGCCTGCTGCTGACCATTCTGACCGGCCGCATCGCCGGCGGCAATTCGGTGGTCGATCGCCTGAAGCTCGACACGCTCGATTCCCCGCCGCTGCCCGCTCCGACCCTGCCGGCCGCGCCGACGACCCCGGCCGCGCCGGTCGGTCAGGCGCCCGACACCGCCCAACCGGCCCAGATCCAGGCTCCGGCGCCGCAGATCAGCGCCCCGGCTCCGACCCTGCAGCAACCGACGGCGAAGGCCCCGGCGGCGGCTCCGGCCGCCAAGAAGGCCGCCGCGCCGACGATTTCGGCCCCGGTCCCGGTGATCAACGCTCCGGCAGCTCCGGCGGAAAAGCCGGCCCAATAAGGGCCGGTTCGTTGTTTCTGTTGATGAACGTCGGTCTTTTCACCGGCGGCGGCGAATCACGGCTAATCTGAGCGCCCATGACGCGGTACATCTTCATCACCGGCGGCGTGGTTTCCTCATTGGGAAAAGGCCTCGCCTCCGCAGCGCTGGGCGCTCTCCTGCAGGCTCGAGGCTACAAGGTCCGCCTGCGTAAGCTCGACCCCTATCTCAACGTCGATCCGGGCACCATGAGCCCGTATCAGCACGGCGAGGTCTTCGTGACCGACGACGGCGCCGAGACCGACCTGGACCTGGGGCACTACGAGCGCTTCACCGGTGTGTCGGCCACCAAGGCCGACAACATCACCACGGGCCAGATCTACAAGACGATCATCGAGAAGGAGCGTCGGGGCGACTATCTGGGCGCGACCGTCCAGGTGATTCCGCACGTCACAAACGAGATCAAGGACTTCGTCCTGTCGCCGGCCATGGACGAGACGGGCGAAAAGCCGGTCGATTTCGTTCTGGTCGAGATTGGCGGTACCGTCGGCGACATCGAGGGCCTGCCGTTCTTCGAGGCCATCCGGCAACTACGCCAGGATTTGCCGCGCGGCCAAAGCTGTTACGTGCACCTGACCTTGCTGCCGTTCATCAAGACGGCCGGCGAGATGAAGACCAAGCCGACCCAGCATTCCGTCAAGGAGCTGCGCTCGATCGGCATCCAGCCCGACATCCTGTTGTGCCGTTGCGAGCAGCCGATCCCAGTCGAGGAAAAGCGCAAGATCGCGCAGTTCTGCAACGTGCGCCCCAGCGCCGTGATCCAGGCGATGGACAGCTCGTCCATCTACGCCGTGCCGATCGACTACCACAAGGAAGGCCTGGACGCCGAAGTGCTGGACGTCTTCGGCATGGGCGACGCGCCCAAGCCGGACCTGTCGCGTTGGGAGGCGATCGACAATACCGTCACGCACCCCGACGGCGAGGTCACCATCGCGGTCGTGGGCAAGTACACGGTGCTGAAGGACGCCTATAAGTCGCTGATCGAGGCCCTGCACCACGGCGGCCTGGCCAACAAGGTCAAGGTCAACCTGGACTGGGTCGAGAGCGAGACCTTCGAGGGCGAGGAGGGCGCGGCGGCGGCCCGCCTGGAGAACGCCCACGCCATCATGGTGCCTGGCGGCTTCGGCGAGCGGGGCGCGGAGGGCAAGATCCGTGCGGCCCAGTTCGCGCGCGAGCGCAAGGTGCCGTACTTCGGCATTTGCTTCGGCATGCAGATGGCGGTCATCGAGACCCTGCGCAACGTGGCCGGCATCAAGGACGCCTCGTCCAGCGAGTTCGGTCCCACCGAACGCCCGGTCGTGGGCATCATGACCGAATGGATCAAGGGCAACGAGACGGTCCAGCGTCGCGCCAACGACGATCTGGGCGGCACCATGCGCCTGGGCGCCTATGACGCTGTGCTGACGGCGGGCTCGAAGGTCGCTGAGATCTACGGTTCCACCGAGATCAGCGAGCGACATCGCCACCGCTACGAGGTCAACATTGGCTACGCCCACATCATGGAGGAGGCCGGCCTGAAACTGACCGGTCGCTCGCCCAACGGCGTCCTGCCCGAGATCGTCGAGCGCGATGACCATCCGTGGTTCATCGGGGTGCAGTATCACCCTGAACTGAAGAGCCGTCCGTTCGCTCCGCACCCCCTGTTCGCCAGCTTCATCGCGGCGGCCAAGGAGCAGGGGCGACTGGTTTAACAAGCGCGGTTGCATCTCCGAACAGATTCGGGCATAAGCGCGCCCTCACGCGGCGGCTCGGGCGTTCCCAGGCCGCCGCTTCCGATTTTCACGCTCAGCGAGCAGAGTCACTTCGATGGCCGTTCCCAAAAGAAAAACTTCGCCTTCTCGCCGGAACATGCGCCGGTCGCACCACGCCCTGGGCGCTAACTCCTTCGTCGAGGACAAGGACACCGGCGAGCTGCGTCGTCCGCACCACGTCGACCTGAAGACCGGTCTGTACAACGGCAAGCAGATCCTGACGCCGAAGGAAGACTAAGTCCCCGGCTCCGCTTCGGCGGGCGGCCAGGAAGACGCATGAAAGGCGGCGGTCCCAGGACCGCCGCCTTTTCGCATTTTTCCCCAAGCGGCGCGGTCGCCCCCGTGTCCTCGATGACATTGTTTTCGACAGTTGCGTCGGAAAACCGTGTTATCTTGCGACAGGGAGAACCGCCCATGCTCACACGCCGAAACCTCGCGGCGGGACTGGGATTGTCGCTGCTGGCCCAACAGGCCTGGGCTCGATCCGCGACGCCCGCATCCATCCAAAACCAAGCCGGCGCCGCACCGCCTGCGCCGAAACCTCTGGACCCCACCGCACCGCCCGCCGCCGAGCCGCCGATGGTGCTGCTGGACACCGCCATCGACGAAGCCGACCGCATGACGGTGGAGGTCTTCGTGAACGAGCAGGGGCCCTTCCACTTCGTCGTCGACACGGGCGCCGACCGCAGCACGCTCTCGGCCCCCCTGGCTCAACGCCTGGGGTTGCAGCGCGGGCCCGACGTGATGCTGCATGGCGTAGGCGGCTCGGCTCTTACGCCCACCGCCAAGGTCTCCCTGATCGTTGCAGGCGATTCCCGTCTCAAGGATGTCAATCTGCCGGTGCTGTCGGCGGAGCGCCTGGGCGTGGACGGGCTGATCGGGGTCGACATGCTCGACAACCGCAACGTCATCATGGACTTCGGCCGCAAGCGACTGGAGCTCAGGCGCAGCACTCCCTTCGGCCAGGCGTTCCAGGGCGCGCGCGAGGTCTCGGTGATGGCCGACGCTCGCTTCGGGCGGCTGGCGGTGGCCAATGCTCGGGTCAGCGGCGTGCGTTGCGTGGCCTTCATCGACTCGGGCTCCGGGGCCAGCATGGGCAACATGGCCCTGGCGGAGGCGATCAAGTTGCGGGTCAGGCGCAAACCCGAACCCAGCATGGCGATCCGGCTCATCGGCGCCGCCGGCGAGGAAACCACGGGCGAGCTGCGGATCATCCGTTCGCTGGAAATGGGCGCGCTGCGCATGAGCAACCTGCCGCTGGTCATGGCCGACCTGCACATCTTCGATGTCTGGCAGCTCAATGATCGCCCCGCTGTCCTGCTGGGTGTCGACGTCCTGAAGATGTTCTCGCGCGTCGAGCTGGACTTTGGGGCCGACCGGGTGAAGTTCCGTCTAGGAGGCGGCCTGCCGTCGCCCGTCCTGCAGGCTTGATCGGCGGCGGACGCCATAGCCGACAAATCGACGGGCGCTGACCTTGGGGAAGGTCGCGCGAGGTTGCGGAACATCGGTCGCGCCGCTAAGGGGGAGCCGCCTTTTGGAAGGAGCTCCCATGACCGAGATCGTCGATATCATCGCCCGCGAAATCCTCGACAGCCGCGGCAACCCGACGGTCGAGGTCGACGTCGTCCTGGAGGACGGCGCTTTCGGTCGCGCCGCCGTTCCGTCGGGCGCCTCGACCGGCGCGCACGAAGCCGTCGAGAAGCGGGACGGCGACAAGAGCCGCTACGGCGGCAAGGGCGTGAAGGCCGCGGTCGACGCGGTCAACGGGGAGCTGTTCGACGCGCTGTCGGGCGTGGACGCCGAAGACCAGCGCCGCATCGACACCCTGATGATCGAGCTGGACGGCACCCCGAACAAGAGCCGCCTGGGCGCCAACGCCATCCTGGGCGTGTCGCTGGCCACGGCCAAGGCCGCCGCCGAGTCGGCAGGCCTGCCGCTCTACAAGTACGTGGGCGGCGTGAACGCCCGCGTTCTGCCGACTCCGATGATGAACATCATCAACGGCGGCGCCCACGCCGACAATCCGATCGACATCCAGGAGTTCATGATCCTGCCGACCGGCGCGCCGACCTTCGGCGAAGGCCTGCGCATGGGTGCGGAGATCTTCCACGCCCTGAAGAAGGCTCTGAAGGACGCCGGCCATAACACCAACGTCGGCGACGAAGGCGGCTTCGCCCCGAACCTGGCGTCGGCCGAGGCGGCGCTGGACTTCATCGTCAAGGCCGGCGAGGCCGCGGGCTACAAGGCCGGCGACGACTTCGTCCTGGGCCTGGACGTGGCTTCGACCGAGTTCTTCAAGAACGGCAAGTACGAGCTGGAAGGCGAGGGCAAGTCGCTGTCGCCCGACCAGATGGTCGACTACCTGGCCGGCCTGGTGGCCAAGTTCCCGATCCTGTCGATTGAGGACGGCATGGCCGAAGACGACTTCGACGGCTGGAAGCTGCTGACCGACACCCTGGGCAAGAAGGTCCAGCTGGTCGGCGACGACCTGTTCGTGACCAACCCCAAGCGTCTGCAGCTGGGCCTGGACAAGGGTCTGGCTAATTCGATCCTGGTCAAGGTCAACCAGATCGGCACGCTGTCGGAAACCATCGACGCCGTCGAACTGGCCCACCGCCATGGCTACACCAGCGTCATGAGCCACCGTTCGGGCGAGACCGAGGACAGCACCATCGCCGATCTGGCGGTGGCCCTGAACTGCGGTCAGATCAAGACCGGCTCGCTGGCCCGTTCGGACCGGGTGGCCAAGTACAACCAGTTGCTGCGCATCGAGGAAGCCCTGGGCGACCAAGGCGTTTACGGCGGCCGCGCGGTGTTGAAGGGCCGCTGAGGCGGCTTTCACCCGTCTGCTGACGACAGAGCGCGCCGGTTTATCCGGCGCGCTTTTCATTTGGGCGCGACCCCAAGGTTTTTGCCACCTCGGGTGTCGGTTCGAGAAAGTATTACCGAGTAACGCCGGTTGGTGTCTCGCCGGCAGTTCTTGCCCTAAGGGCAACTGCTGGCGGAGCAGGCGCGACCGCTTCGGGCTGGCGGGCGGCCAAGAGGAGGGCAGGGAGGGGTCTGGCGAAGCCGATTCTCGCCGCCGAGAACCCTCGATCGCCTAAAACGACGGCGCCGGCGCCCAAATTCACCAACAATTTTTCTAACAGCGCTCAGGCAGGGATGCTGCGGCGCCGCGAAAATGACCTCGAAACGGTTGTTTGGATGCTGCGGCGCGGTATCTAGATGCCCCTGAAACCATCACAAATGAAAGCGTTAGGAGCTTGCTTTCGACAACTTGTCGCGACCCTCAAAAACCCCCCGTTTAGTAAGGCGTTAAGCATGATCGGGCAGGGTAAACTTCCCCTCCTGGGAATCACTGATGTTCGCCCGACTGCAACCCTTCCTGCCGACCGCGGCGCTCCTTCTGCTGATCACATATTTCGTGTTTCACGCCCTGACGGGTGAACGCGGCCTGCTTTCCACGTCGCAGCGCAATGCAGATCTCGCCGCCAAGACGTTGGAGCTCAAGAAGATCCGCGCCGAAAGGATGGACCTGGAGGCCCGCGCTCGTCTATTACGCAGCGGCAGTTTGTCGGCCGACCTGCTCGAGGAGCGCGCGCGTTCTCTCCTGGGTTACGCCGACCCCAAGGACTACGTGATCCGTACTCAGCGCTGAGGCGCCCAGCGGATCTGGGGCCTTGCGGACCTGCCAGCGGGCCAGGTGATCCTGACCCGTTTCGGGTTTGACAGCGGACCCCCATCTACGTGGCTCCGGCCTCCGGGCCGGCCGATGGGCGTCCAAAAGCGAGGCCGCGATGAAGATTGGCCAGGGAGAGTTGAATGGCGCGTACGCGCAAGGGTGAAGCCCCCGCGGGGAAGGCCGACGCCACCGGTGTCAACGCCTTCGTCGGCAAGGACGAGCTTCTGAAATTCTACCAGGACATGCTGCTGATCCGCCGCTTCGAGGAGCGCGCCGGCCAGCTTTACGGCATGGGCCTGATCGGCGGCTTCTGCCACCTGTACATCGGCCAGGAAGCCATCGCGGTCGGCATGCAGTCGATCTCGCAGAAGGGCGACCAGATCATCACCGGCTACCGTGACCACGGCCACATGCTGGCCGCCGGCATGGATCCCAAGGAAGTCATGGCCGAGCTCACGGGGCGGGCCGGCGGCTCGTCCAAGGGCAAGGGCGGCTCGATGCACATGTTCGACATCGCCACCGGCTTCTACGGCGGTCACGGCATCGTGGGCGCGCAAGTCTCGCTGGGCACCGGCCTGGCGCTGGCCAACGCCTACAAGGGCAACGGCAACGTCTCGTACGCCTATTTCGGCGACGGCGCGGCCAACCAGGGCCAGGTGTACGAGAGTTTCAACATGGCCCAGCTGTGGAAGCTGCCGGTCGTGTACGTGATCGAGAACAACCAATACGCCATGGGCACCAGCGTCGAGCGTTCGGCGTCGGAAACCGCCTTCCACAAGCGCGGCGTCTCGTTCCGGATCCCGGGCGAGGAAGTCGACGGCATGGACGTGATCGCCGTGCGCGAAGCCGGCGCCCGCGCCACCGAGCACGCCCGTAGCGGCCAGGGTCCCTACATCCTCGAGATGAAGACCTACCGCTATCGTGGCCACTCGATGTCCGACCCGGCCAAATACCGCACCAAGGACGAGGTCGACCAGGTCAAGCAGACCCGCGACCCCATCGATCACCTGAAGGAACGCCTGGCCAAGGCCGGCGTCACCGAGGACGACCTCAAGACGGTCGACGCCGAGGTCAAGCGCATCGTGGCCGAAGCCGCCGAGTTCGCGCGCACCAGCCCCGAGCCCGATCCTTCCGAACTGTACACCGACGTATACCTGGAGGCCGCCCAGTGACGGACATCCTGATGCCCGCCCTGTCCCCGACGATGGAAGAGGGGACTCTGGCCAAGTGGCTGGTCAAGGAAGGCGACACCGTCAAGGCCGGCGACGTGATCGCCGAGATCGAGACCGACAAGGCGACGATGGAAGTCGAAGCCGTCGACGAAGGCGTGATCGAAAGCATTCTTGTGCCGGCCGGGTCCGAGAACGTGAAGGTCAACACCCTGATCGCCAAGCTGAAGGGCGAAGGCGAAGCCGCTTCGCCGGCCCCTGCCGCTGCGCCGGTCGCCGAGGCCGCTCCGGCTCCGGTCGCCGCCGCCCCGGTCGCCGCGCCGATCTCGGCCGCGTCGACCTTCGCCGATCCGGAAATCCCGGCCGGCACGCCGACCAAGAAGATCACCGTCCGTGACGCCTTGCGCGACGCCATGGCCGAGGAGATGCGTCGCGACGACAAGGTGTTCCTGATGGGCGAGGAAGTCGCCCAGTACCAGGGCGCCTACAAGGTCAGCCGCGACCTGCTGCAGGAGTTCGGCGACCGCCGCGTCATCGACACCCCGATCACCGAGCACGGCTTCGCCGGCCTGGGCGTGGGCGCCGCCATGGCGGGCCTGAAGCCGATCGTCGAGTTCATGACCTGGAACTTCGCCATGCAGGCGATCGACCAGATCATCAACTCGGCGGCCAAGACGCTCTACATGTCGGGCGGCCAGATCAAGTCGTCGATTGTGTTCCGCGGCCCCAACGGCGCGGCCTCGCGCGTGGCGGCCCAGCACAGCCAGGACTACGCCGCCTGGTACGGCAACGTGCCCGGCCTGAAGGTCATCGCGCCGTACGACGCGGCCGACGCCAAGGGCCTTCTGAAGGCCGCGATCCGCGACCCGAACCCGATCGTGTTCCTGGAACACGAGATGATGTACGGCCACGAGTTCGACATCCCGGACGTCGAGGACTGGGTCGTGCCGATCGGCAAGGCCAAGGTCCGTCGCGAAGGCTCGGACGTCACCCTGGTCGCCTACAGCCGCATGGTGGGCTTCGCCCTGCAGGCGGCCGAGGAACTGGCCAAGGAAGGCATCTCGGCCGAGGTCGTCGACCTGCGCACGATCCGTCCGATGGACCACGACACCATCCTGGAAAGCGTGAAGAAGACCAACCGCCTGGTCACGGTCGAGGAAGGCTGGGGCCCCATGGGCGTCGGCGCCGAGATCGTCGCCCGCATCACCGAGCACGGCTTCGACTACCTCGACGCCCCGCCGCTGCGGGTTCACCAGGAAGACGTACCGCTGCCCTATGCGGCCAACCTGGAAGCCCTGTCGCTACCTTCGGTCGAAAAGATCGTCAAGGCGGCCAAGGCGGTCAGCTACAAGTGATCCCGACGCCCGCTCACGAAGGCCAAGGCCTGCGTGGGCGGGCTGGAGGACTGGCATGACCCACACCCTCAACGGATCCTGCCACTGCGGCGCGGTTCACGTGCAGCTCGACCCCGGCAAGCTGGTGGCCGAGCTGCCCCTGCGGGCGTGCCAATGCGGCTTCTGCCGGCGCCACGGCGCGCGCACCACCAGCGATCCGGAAGCTAGCCTGCACATAACCGCTGCGCCTGGCTCGCTGGGCCGCTATCGGTTCGGCCGGCGGGCGGTGGACTTCCTGATCTGCCGGGAATGCGCCGTCTACGTGGCGGCGATCATCGAGGACGACGGCCAGGCCTATGGCGTGGTCAATGTCGTGGGGACCGACCTGCCGGGCTTCGCCGACCACGAGGTCCAGCGGCTGGACAGCCACGACGAAACCGACGAACAACGCCTTGCCCGTCGCAAGGCAAAATGGACGCCGACCACCCTGGTCGAGGCCGTCCCGAACGCTTGAGGAAAAAGCTCAATGTCGATCGACATCCTGATGCCCGCCCTGTCGCCCACCATGGAGGAGGGAACCCTCGCCAAGTGGCACGTCAAGGTCGGCGACACCGTCAAGGCCGGCGACGTGATCGCCGAGATCGAGACCGACAAGGCGACGATGGAAGTCGAAGCCGTCGACGAGGGCGTGATCGAGGCCATCCTGGTCGACGCCGGAACCGAGAACGTCAAGGTCAACGCGCCGATCGCCAAGCTGGCGGGCGAGGGCGAGAGCCCCGCGCCGGCTCCGAAGGTTGAAGCGCCCAAGGCCGCGGAAGCCGCGCCTGCGCCCGCCGCCCCGCCTCCAGCCCCGGCCGCGACGCCTGTCGCCGCCGCTCCGGCTCCCGCCGCCCCGGTGGGCGCGGACGGTTCGCGCGTCTTCGCCTCGCCGCTGGCCCGCCGCCTGGCCTCGGCCGCCGGCCTGGACCTGAAGACCATCAAGGGCACCGGCCCGCACGGCCGCGTGGTCAAGGCCGACGTGGAAGCCGCCGGCAAGGGCGGAGCCGCTGCGCCGAAGGCCGCTGCGGCCGCCGCCTCGGCTCCGGCCGCGGCCGAGCCGCGCAAGGCCCTGTCGCTGGAGCAGATGGGCATCCCCGCCGGCTCGTACGACCTGGTCCCGCTGGACGGCATGCGCAAGACCATCGCACGCCGCCTGACGGAGAGCTTCCGCGACGTGCCGCACTTCCCGCTGACGATCGACATCGAGATCGACAGCCTCCTGGCCGCCCGCGCCAAGATCAACCACCTGCTGGAGGGCCAGGGCGTGAAGGTGTCGGTCAACGACATCGTCATCAAGGCCGCCGCCGTGGCGCTCAAGCGCGTGCCGGAAGCCAACGCCTCCTACACGCCCGAAGGTATCGCCATGCACAAGCATGCCGACATCGCGGTGGCCGTGGCCATCGACGGCGGGCTGATCACCCCGATCATCCGCGCCGCCGAGACCAAGGGTCTGGCCCAGATCTCCAATGAGATGAAGGACCTGGCCAAGCGGGCGAAGGAAAAGAAGCTGAAGCCCGAAGAGTTCCAGGGCGGGACCTTCTCGGTCTCCAACCTCGGCATGTTCGGCATCAAGGCGTTCTCGTCGATCATCAACGAGCCGCAGGGCGCGATCATGAGCGTCGGCGCCGGCGAGCAGCGTCCGGTGGTCAAGGACGGCCAGCTGGCTGTGGCCACGGTGATGACCGTGACCCTGACCTGCGACCACCGCGTGGTTGACGGAGCCGTGGGCGCCAAGTTCCTGGCCGCCTTCAAGCCGTTGCTGGAAGAGCCGCTGACCCTGATCGTCTAAGCGGCCCCGACTATCGAGGTGCGAGGGAGGGCAGGGATGTCCGTCTACGACTACTCGGCCAAGACGCTGGACGGCCAGGACGCGAGCCTGGCCGACTACCGGGGCCAAGTGCTGTTGATCGTCAATACGGCCAGCAAGTGCGGCTTCACGCCCCAGTACGAGGGGCTGGAGCAGTTGTGGCGGACCTACAGGGACCGTGGCTTCACGGTCCTGGCCTTTCCCTGCAACCAGTTCGGCGCGCAGGAGCCGGGCGACGCCGAGGAGATCGCGAACTTCTGTTCGCTGACCTACGACGTGACGTTCCCGGTCCTGGCCAAGATCGACGTCAACGGCCCTTCGGCCCATCCGCTCTACGCCTTCCTCAAGAAGGAGCAGAAGGGCGTCCTGGGCACCGAGGCGATCAAGTGGAACTTCACCAAGTTCCTGGTCGGCCGGGACGGCGAGGTCGTCGAACGGTTCGCGCCCACCACCAAGCCTGAAGACCTGAAGCTCGCCATCGAGGCGTTGCTCTAAATTCCCGGATCGGCCCGCGAGCCGATCGATCGACGCCGAGCGGCTCCCCCCGACGGCGTCAAACCGAGGGTAAGAAGACCATGTCCACGGAATTCGACGTCGTCGTCATCGGGGCCGGCCCTGGCGGTTATGTGGCCGCGATCCGCGCCAGCCAACTGGGCCTGAAGACGGCGATCATCGAGCGAGAGAACCTGGGCGGCATCTGCCTGAACTGGGGCTGCATCCCCACCAAGGCCCTGCTGAAGTCGGGCGAAGTGTTCGAACAGCTCTCCCATCTGGACAGCTATGGCCTGTCGGTCGAGAAGCCGTCCTTCGACTTCGGCAAGATCATCGAGCGCTCGCGCGGCGTGGCCAAGCAGATGTCCTCGGGCATCGCGTTCCTGATGAAGAAGCACAAGATCGAGGTCGTCGAAGGCGAGGCCAAGGTCGAGAAGGGCAATCCCGCGCCCAAGGTCGTCGTCGCCCTGAAGGCCGGCGGCAGCCGTACGATCCAGGCCAAGAACGTGATCCTGGCCAGCGGCGCCCGCGCGCGCGAGATTCCCGCCATCGGCGCGGTGTCGGACGGCGACAAGATCTGGACCTATCGCGACGCCCTGGCCCCCAAGGCCATGCCCAAGTCGCTGGTCGTCATTGGCTCGGGCGCCATCGGCATCGAGTTCGCCAGTTTCTACCGCGCTCTGGGCGCCGATGTGACCGTGGTCGAGGCCGTCGATCGCATCATGCCGGTCGAGGACGCCGAGGTGTCGAAGGCCGCCCAGAAGGCTTTCGAGAAACGCGGCATCAAGTTCCGTGTCGGCGCCAAGGTGACCAAGATCGAGAAGACCAAGGACGGCGTGTCGGTGGCCATCGAGGTCGGCGGCAAGGCCGAAGCCCTGACCGCCGAGAAGTGCATCGTCGCCGTGGGCATCGCTCCGAATACGGAAGGTCTCGACGCTATCGGCCTGAACATGGACCGCGGCCACGTGGTCACCGGCAAGCACGGCGAGACCAACGTGCCCGGCCTCTACGCGATCGGCGACGCCGCCGGCCCGCCCTGGCTGGCTCACAAGGCCAGCCACGAAGGCATCCACGCCGCCGAGTTCATCGCCGGCTACAAGACGCCCGCCGTCCACTCGCCGATCCCGGGCTGCACCTACGCCAACCCGCAGGTGGCCTCGGTGGGCATGACCGAAGCCGCAGCCAAGGCCGCCGGCATCGATGTCAAGGCCGGCCGTTTCCCGTTCCGCGTCAACGGAAAGGCCGTGGCCGCCGGCGAGATCGAGGGTTTCGTCAAGACGGTGTTCGACGGCAAGACCGGCGCACTGATCGGCGCGCACATGATCGGCCACGAAGTCACCGAGATGATCCAGGGCTTCGTCACGGCGATCACCCTGGAAGCCACCGAGGAGGACCTGCACGGCATCGTCTACGCCCACCCGACCATGTCGGAGGCCATGCACGAGGCGGCGCTGGACGCCTATGGCCGCGTGCTGCACCTGTAAGGACTGACGCAGCTGGAGACGCGCTCTCGCGCGCGTCCCCGATCATGCAGAGGGCGGCGCTTCCGCGGAGCGCCGCCCTTTGTCGTTAAGGCCTCTTGCGAACCTGGGCGTCCAGGCTCCATTCGCCGGGGCCGGCAAACACCAGGTACAGGAACACGAAGCAGTAGAGCACCGCCGGCTCGCCGCCGTTCAAGCCTGGATAGAAGCCTTGCGAGGCGTGGGCCAGGAAGTAGGCCACGGCCATCTGGCCCGACAGGATGAACGCCACGGGACGGGTGAACAGGCCCAGCACCAGCAGGGCTCCGCCGATGATTTCCAGCCATGCCGCGGTGACCAGCATCGGCGGCAGGGGATCGGGCACGCCCGGCTGCGGAGCCGGGAAATGAAACGCTTTCATTAGGCCATGCTGCATGAACAGCAGGGCGGCGATGATCCGCAACAGGCTGAGCACGCGCGGCGCCCACAGGTTCAGTCTTTCCATGTTTCTCCCCTCGACCCTCGTTGTCGAGACTCGCGACCCAAACGCCGTCGCCGGTACTTTGGACTGCTACGATCGCCGGATCCTTTCCTGGATCCAGCGACCGAAGATGGAGAAATCAGCCGGAGGCACGCCCAGGCGCGTGTCCCGTTGGGGTCATGCGGCCTTGGCGTCCTGGTCGGCCATGCGCTGGATGGCGACGTAGTCGGTCTTGCCGCTGCCCAGCACCGGCACCTGCGGAACCTTGAGGATCTTGCGCGGCACGGCCAATTCCGGCGCGCCCACGGTCTGGGCATGGGTGACCAGCGGGGCCACCTCGGCGTCGTGACGGTCGGTGACCAGCACCAGGCGCTCGCCCTTCTTCTTGTCGGGCATCGAGATCACCGCGTGGCGGGCGTCGGGCCATACGGCGCTGGCCAAGTCCTCGGCGGCGGTCAGCGAGACCATCTCGCCGCCGATCTTGGCGAAGCGCTTCACCCGACCCTTGATTGTGATCCAGAGGTCGTCGGTGACGGTGACCACGTCGCCGGTGTCGTGCCAGCCGCCCTCGGGGGCGTCGACGCCGCCGTCCTCGCGCAGATAGCCCATCATGATGTTGGGACCACGCACCAGCAATCGGCCGCCCTCGGGGATCCCCTCGACCGGCTCGATCTTCCACTCCTGGCCCGGCAGCAGGCCGCCCACGGTGCCGCGACGGTTGTCGTCAGGCTTGTTCACCGCGATGACGGGCGAGGCTTCGGTGGCGCCATAGCCTTCCAGCACGGGCACGGGGCCGAACTTCTCGGCGATCAGGTTGTGGGTCTCGTCGCGCACCTTCTCGGCGCCGCAGACGACGAAGCGCAGACCCGACAGTTCGTCGCTCTCGGACGCGCGGGCGTACTGGTTGACGAAGGTGTCGGTGGCCAGCAGCACCGAGGCCCCGGTGTCCTTGACCAGCGGCGGGATCTGCTTGGTGTGCAGGGGCGAGGGATATTGGAACGCCTTCATGCCGCGCAGGATTGGCAGGATGACCCCGCCAGTCAGGCCGAAGCAATGGAACACCGGCAGGGGGTTGAAGAACACCCAATCCGGGTCGAGGTCGATATGGGCGGCGATCTGGACGGCGTTGGAGACCAGGTTGGCCTGGCTCAGAACCACGCCGCGAGGCGCGCCGAAGCTACCCGAGGTGAACAGCACCACGCCTGGATCCGACGGCTTGGCGTGATGGCGGAACTGACGGGGAAAGGCGCCGGCGGCGGCTGCGAACAGTTTGTCGCCGATGCCGATCGTGGCGCGCACGTCTTCCAGATAGGTGATCTCGGCCTTGTCGCTCAGGGCGTCGACAATGTCGTGCAGCTTGCCCAACTCGATGAACTTGTGGGCGGTCAGCACGCGCTTGACCCCGGCCAGTTCGCAGGCGGCGCGCAGGTTCCGCAGGCCGGCCGTGAAGTTCAGCATCGTGGGGATGCGACCGAAGGCATGCAGGGCGAAGAAGGTCACCACTGAGCCCGCGCCCGACGGCAGCAGGACGCCCACGTGTTCGCCCGGCTTGGTCATGGCCGCGATCTTGCGGCCCAGCGCGAAGCTGGCTCGGATCAGGTCCGTATAGCTGAGCGGATTGCGATCCTGATCCTCGAGGATCAGCTTCTTGGCGCCGAACTTGTCGCGAGCGTCGATCAGGGCGTCGAAGAGGGCCTTTTGGCCGTCCTGCGCATTGAAAACTACCGGCATGCCGGCGAAACCTCCCGGAAGCGCGACATCGCGCCTCGTCTGATTGAAGCGGGACCCTAGCGAGCGCACTCGGCTTTGCAAGTCCGGTGACGCGCACGGAAGCGCACCGATCTTTCTAAAATGAGCGCGAGGCCTTGTGGTTCAAGGCTTGGCGATCGGATGGCGAATGCGGGGACGTAGGGCCTGGTCCACCGCTTCCAGCCAAGCTTGGCGCCGCGAATCCGTTTCCAGGTGCAGCGCATGGCGGGCGTCGGGGTAGCGAGTCTCCGCGCAGTGGGGCAGGGCCGAGCAGACCGCGTGCTGGGGCGCGGCGGGGGCGCGAACGTCCTGGCCGGCCTCGAGCATCACCACGGGCGTCGTCACCTTGGCCAAGTCTTGGCCGGCGGCGTCGACCGCGTCGTAGAACGCCGCGTACCAGGCCAGGCTGGGCGAGCCCATGCGCAGGTCCGGGTTGGCCATTTGCCAGGCCTGGCGCACGGCGCCGCGCTCGGGGTCGTGGGTCAGGCCCAGGGCCAGGTCGTCCGGCCCTTCGCGCTTCCAGCCACGCTGGCCGGGATAGCGGACGAAACCCAGGCCAAGGCTCCGAGCGCCGCGCGCCAGCCGGATCAGCTCACCCTTGGCGCGGGGCGGGGAGGCCAGGTCGAAGACGGGCGACGAGAGGATCGCCGTGTCGGCCCCCACGCCTTCCTCCAGGGCTTTCAACGCCACCAGCGCCCCCTCGGCGTGGCCCAGGATGGCGAAGGGATCACGGCCCTTGGGGCGGATCACGGCCTTGACCATGGCCCGCACGGCGGTGACGTCCGGGGCGAAGCTGGTGGCGTGGCCCAGGTCGCGCCAGGCGGTCTCGCGCTCGGACCCGCCCTGGCCTTGCCGCTCCAGCACCCAGACGGTGTAGCCCCGGCCGTTCAGGTCGCGGGCGGTCTCGAACCAGACCTCCGCGGATTCGCCGTAGCCGGGCAGGATCAGGACCTGGCCGCGGCTGACGCCCGGCGCGGCCGAGACGCCGTAACGCTGGAGCTTGTCCTCGCCGACCGCCACATAGCCCCAGGCCCAGCCGGGCGGGGCCTGGAATCTCTCGCCCAGGGCGGGCGGTGTGCGGCTCTCGGCGAAGGGCGCGCTGGGGCTGCGGTCGCCGCAGGCGGCGATCGGCAGGGTCAGCAGCAGGACGGCAAGGAGGCGGCGACGCATGAACAGCCACTCATTTCGCGCCTTTGCGTCACATGCAAGCTCGTGGCGCTTGATCTGGAGGCCAAGAAGGCCGATCTAGCCCGCATGGTCACGTTGATCGACACGCTGAAGGCTCGCGGTCCCGAGGATCGCCCGCTTCGCCACCCCGAAAAGCAGAACCGTCCGGATACGCCGGTGCTGCGCAAACCCGAATGGCTGCGCGTCCGCGCGCCGGGCTCGGGCCAGTACAACGAGACCAAGGGCATCGTGCGCGAGCACAAGCTGACGACGGTCTGCGAGGAAGCGGCCTGCCCGAACATCGGCGAGTGCTGGAGCCAGAAGCACGCGACCATGATGATCATGGGCGAGATCTGCACGCGCGCCTGCGCCTTCTGCAATGTCACCACCGGCCTGCCGACCCAGCTGGATCCGGACGAGCCGCGCCGCGTGGCCGAGGCCGTCGCGAAGATGGGCCTCAACCACGTGGTCATCACTTCGGTGGACCGGGACGATCTCCTGGACGGCGGCGCTCGCCACTTTGCCGAGGTCGTCACCGCCATCCGGGCGGCCGCGCCGCGGACGACCATCGAGATCCTGACGCCCGACTTCCTGCGCAAGGACGGCGCCGAAAACGTGGTGATCGACGCCAAGCCCGACGTCTTCAACCACAACCTTGAGACCGTGCCGCGGCTGTATCTCAAGATCCGCCCGGGTGCCCGCTACTACAATTCGTTGCGCCTGCTGGATCGCGTGAAGCAGCGTGATCCCTCCCAGTTCACCAAGTCCGGCCTGATGGTCGGCCTGGGCGAGACCAAGGAGGAGGTCATGCAGGTCATGGACGACATGCGTTCGGCTGGCGTCGACTTCATCACCATCGGCCAATACCTGCAGCCTACCCGCAAGCACGCCGCCATCGACCGGTTCGTGACGCCGGAAGAGTTCAAGGCCTATGAAGCGATCGCCCGGGCCAAGGGCTTCCTGATGGTTTCGTCCAGCCCCCTGACTCGTTCGTCGCACCATGCGGGCGAGGACTTCGCCAAGCTTCAGGCCGCGCGCAACGCCCTGGAAGCCAAGAAGGCCGGCTAGACTTGCATCGCCACGTCGTCACCCGGGTGCTGCCCTACGCGCCCGAGCAATTGTTCACGCTTGTGGGCGACGTGGAGGCCTATCCCGCCTTCGTGCCATGGATCACGGGCATGCGGACCTGGAATGGCCGTGTGGACGGGAAAGTCAGCACGATCGATGCTGAAGCCCAGGTAGGCTTCTCGTTCCTGCGTGAGAAGTTCGCCACGCGTGTGCGTCGCGACGCCGAGGCCCTGACGGTAGACGTCAGTCTGCTGTACGGCCCCTTCAAGCGCCTGGCCAACCAATGGCGCTTTCTTCCGCACGAGACGGGAACCACCGTCGAGTTCGTGATCGACTTCGCCTTCAAGTCCAAGATGCTCGACGCAATGCTGGCGGCCAACATCGACCGCGCGGCGAGGAAGCTGATCGAGTGCTTCGAGGACCGGGCTCGGACCGTCTACGGACAGCGCGTCGCGCCGTAGCGTTCAGTCCTTCTTTCCGACGGTCTCCTCGACCCGCTCCTCGAAGTCGCCGAGGTTGGCGAACAGATTCTCCATTGCAAAGACCAGCCCGAATACGCGAGCGGCGTCGTCGAAGCCCAGCACGCGTATTGCGCCGCTTTTCCGCAGGGTTTCCACGGCCGCCTGGAACGTCTGGTGAGCCTGGGCAAACGCGATGCGATCGGGGCGTGGCCCCTTCGTCAACATGCCGGCGCAGGTCCGCAGGAAGGCGGCGCTGGCCGACAGCATGGTCGCGGCGTCCGGGGCCAGGGCAGGCGAGGGGAAGGTCTCGCGTACGGCCCGACCCACCATCACGCAGTCGTTTCGCAGTCGCCAGAGCGTGCGGGGGAGGGCGTCGGTCACCGAATGGTCGCTGAGCTTGCTGGCGCTCTCGCGGTCGGCCTCGGTCATGGCCGTCTGCAGCTTGGACAGGGCCTTCAGAGTGTCATCGTAGTGCTCTCGGGCCTCCAGGGTGGTGGTCTGCTCGCCCAGTTTCAGGGCGTAGTGGTCGAGCAGATCGGCCAGCAGCCGCGACACCTTGTTGGCGTTCTCCACGACGGCGGCGTGAGCGCGGGCGGGGAAGATCAGCAGGGTCGCGGCGATGCCGACTACGCTGCCCACCGTGATCTCGGCCACTCGCAGGAAGGCCGCCACCAGCGGATCCATGCGGGTGGTGGTGCCGATCAGCATGATCACGGCCGTTACGGGCGCCACCTTGAAGGCCGGTCGCACCGCCGCCAGGAAGGCCAGCAGGGCGGCGGTCACCGCCAGGATCGGTCCGCCCATCTCGGGCCAGCGGGCGTGCAGCATGGCCGCGCCCGCGCCGACCACGGCCCCGACGACCGTGCCCATCAGCCGCTCAATCGAGGCGGTGATCGTCGCGCCCAGGCTGGACTGCACGATGATCACGGCCGTGAACACCGCCCAATAGCCCTGGGGCAGGCGAAGGAGGGTCGCCAGGGCGTAGGCGGCCACCACGGCGCAGGAGACGCGGATGGCGTGGCGCCATTCGCTCTTGCGGGCCGCCGCCCTGGCCAGCGCCTTACGGGAGAGATCGATGCCGGCGAAACGCCGCCATTCGCCAGGCGTGGTCTCGGGCACCTAGAGCACCGCGCCGCGCAGCAGTTCCAAGGCTACGCGGACCGCCGCCAGCTGAACGCCCTCGCGCCCGTCAACGTCATCGAACAGCTCGTGCCGGTGAACGACTGAGCGATTGGCCCGCGCCACGGCGAAATGGACGGTGCCCACGGGCTTGAGCGGCGAGCCGCCGCCGGGGCCGGCGACGCCGGTGATGGCCACGGCCACATGGCCGTTGCTGTGCTGGAGCGCGCCTTCGGCCATCATCCGGGCCACCACTTCCGACACCGCGCCGTGGTCGGCGATCAGGTCGCCCGGCACGCCCAGCATCTCGGACTTGGCCCTGTTGGTGTAGGTGACGAAGCCGCGCTCGAAGACGTCGGACGCCCCGGCGATGTTGCAGATGGCGCCCGCCACCAGGCCGCCGGTGCAGCTTTCGGCTGTAACCAGCCTCAGCGACCTCTCCCGGGCCTCGTCGATCAGCAGGCGGGCCTGGGTATGGATTTCGAGCGGGAACATGAAGCGACTCCTTCGGCGGCCATCTTGGCGGCGCCGTCTTCAGCCGTCATCCCCCGACGTAACCTCAGGCTGGCGTCTCGACCACCGCGATCGCCTGGGCCGACAGGCCTTCGCCCCGGCCCGTGAAGCCCATGCCCTCGGTCGTGGTGGCCTTGACGCTCACGCGGTCAAGCGGCAGGCCCAGGATCTGGGCGAGGCGTTCGCGCATGGCGGCTCGGTGCGGCTTGATCTTCGGGCGCTCGCAGATCAGCGTCACGTCGACATTGACCAGGCAGCCGCCGCGCTTGCGCACCAGATCGACCGCGTGGATCAGGAATTTGTCGGACGCCGCGCCCTTCCATTGCGGATCCGTTGGCGGGAAGTGGTCGCCGATGTCGCCTTCGCCGATCGCGCCCAGGATGGCGTCGGTCAGGGCGTGCAGGCCGGCGTCGGCGTCCGAGTGGCCGATCAGGGTCTCGTTGTGGGCGATTTCGACGCCGCACAGCCAGACGGACTCGCCAGGACCCCAGCGGTGGGCGTCGAAGCCTTGGCCCATGCGGGTGATGCGGGCCGCGCCCGCCAGCCGTTCGGCCATGGCGAAATCCTCCGGATAGGTCAGTTTCATAAGCATCGGATCGCCCGGGACCAGGGCGACCCGGCCGCCGTCGTTCTCCACGACCTGGGCGTCGTCGGTAGGTTCCTGGTCGCCGCGCCAGGCGCCGTAGGCCGCCAGCAGGCGATCGCGCCGAAAGGCCTGGGGCGTCTGGGCCCGCCAGAGGCCGTCTCTCGACTTTGTGGCGATCCGACCTTCAGGCGCTATACTTTTAAGCGTGTCGGCCACGGGCATGGCCGGAATTGCGCCATCGGCCTCGTCCAGCGCTGACAGCAGCGCCGAGATTGTTGCGGCGCCAAGAAAGGGGCGGGCGGCGTCGTGGATCAGGGTTGGTTCGTCGGCCGGACGGTCGGAAAGGGCGTCCAGGCCTGCCTGGACTGACAGGGCGCGAGTCGCGCCGCCGCCCGTGGTGCTCCAGCCTTGCAGGCCCCTCAGGGCCTGGTCCAGCATCGGCCGGGCGGCGGGATCGGCCACGATCACCAGCTTTTTCGCGCCGGCGGCGACCAGGGACTCGGCCGACCAGCGCAGCACGGCCTTGCCCGCGAGGTCGCGCCACTGCTTGGCCTGGCCAGGGCCGGCCCGCGTTCCCGAGCCGGCGGCGACGATGATGGCGGAGAAGGTCATTGTGGCTGTTTAGCCGCACGTCCCCTGTTGTCCAGAGATGAAGGCTTTACTGCGCCGCACAATATGCCTAAAAACAGTGCGGTGGGGATGATTACAAAATGAGCAAGTGTCTTGCAGTCGGTAAGGTTGAGGTGCCCGGGCGCGTTTGGATCGCGCCGATGACGGGCGTTTCCGACCTGCCTTTCAGGGAAACCGCCAGCCGCCTCGGCGCGGCCTATGTGGCGACGGAAATGGTGGCCTGCGCCGAGTTCGCGCGCGGCCGTCCCGACGTGGTGCGCCGCGCCGCCGTGGGCGAGGGCCTGCCCCTGATGGTGGTGCAACTGGTCGGCCGCGACCCGACGTACATGGCCAAGGGCGCCGAACTGGCCGCTGAGGCCGGCGCCCAGATCATCGATCTCAATTTCGGCTGCCCGGCCAAGGAAGTCACCGCGGGCGCCGCCTCCGGCTCGGCCTTGATGCGCGAACCCGATCTGGCCGAGGCCCTGGTCGCGGCCGCCGTCAACGCGGTCGACGCGCCGGTCACCGTGAAGATGCGCCTGGGCTGGGATGATGACAGCCGCAACGCCGCCGACATCGCCCGCCGCGCGGTCGACGCGGGTGCGAAGGCGATCACGGTCCATGGTCGCACGCGCTGCCAGTTCTACAAGGGCGAGGCCGACTGGGAGGCTGTCGCGGCCGTCAAGGAGGCGGTTTCCGTCCCGGTGCTGGTCAACGGCGATATCGTCGACGGCGAAACCGCCCGCGAGGCCCTGGCACAGTCCGGCGCGGACGGCGTGATGATTGGGCGCGGCGTCTACGGCCGCCCCTGGATCGCCCAAGCCATTGAAGCCGCGCTCGACGGCGAGGGGTTCCATGAGCCCGACGCCGAGGAGCGGCTGGCCATCGCCGTCACCCATTTCCGCCGCAGCCTGGAGTTCTACGGTCCCAAGCTGGGCTTGAAGATGTTCCGCAAGCATCTGGCCTCCTATGTCGAGGCCGCGCCCTGGCCGGAGACGGTCGAAGCCCGACGCGCGGCCCGCGCCGCCCTGTGCCGTCTGGAGGACCCCGCGGGGGTCGAGGACGGTCTTGCCGCCCTCTGGCTGGGCGATCGGAGGCTGGCGGCATGACCGACCACGCCCGCGCCGTTTCCGCCAAGATCGCCGAAGGCCTGAAGGTCGCGGCTTTCGATCTCAGCCCCGAACCGGCGCTGGTCGTGGACCGCGACGGCGCCCTGGTGGCCGTCAACGAAGCCGCCGAGGCGCTGTTCGGCCAGGGGCTCTCGCTGCTGGCCCGCGGACGCTTCCGCGCCGCTCTGCCGCCAGGTTCGGTCCTCGTTTCGATGATGGATCGCGCCCTATTCGAAGGGGCGTTGGTTCGCGAGCATGGCGTCGAGGTCAACCTGTTCGGCCAGCCTCCGTTCGAGGCCGACGGCGCCGCCGCGCCGCTGGGCGACGGCTCGGTGCTGCTGACCCTGCACGTCAAGGGCGCGCTGGGGATCGAACGGGCCACGGACGCCGCCGGCCTCCGTTCGGTCGTGGGCCTGGGGCGCATGCTGGCTCACGAGATCAAGAACCCTTTGGCCGGCATCCGCGGCGCAGCCCAGTTGCTGAAGACCGGCGCCAGCGCCGTCGACCAGCCCTTGGCCCAGCTGATCGTGGACGAGACAGACCGCATTCGACGGCTGGTCGACCGGATGGAGGCCTTCTCGGAGGAAGTCCCCACGCCCCGCGATGCAGTGAACATCCACGAGGTTTTGGACCGGGTCCGCGCCTTGGTGGTGAACGGCGTCGCCGACGGGCTGACCCTGCGCGAACATTACGACCCCTCCCTGCCGCCGGTGTGGGGCGACGAGGACCATCTGATCCAGGTGTTCCTGAACCTGGTGAAGAACGCCGCCGAGGCCGCTCATGCGCGCGGCGACGGCCAGGGCGCGATCTCGATCCACACGGCTTGGCGTCCAGGCGTGCGAGTGCGGGGCGCCGACGGCAAGGCCGCGGCCAGCGCGCCGATCGAGATCCGAGTCCAGGACAATGGTCCTGGCGTCCCCCAGACGCTGCGCGACCACCTGTTCCAGCCCTTCGTGACCACCAAGGCCAACGGCACGGGCCTGGGCCTGGCGTTGGTGACCAAGCTGGTCACCAGCCACGGCGGCCTGATCGACTTCGAATCCGAGCCCGGCCGCACCGTGTTCCGCGTGCTGCTGCCCATGGCCAGTGAAAAGCTTTCCTCCGACCTCTCGACTGGAGACGCCCGCGTATGAACGCCGCCAGCAAGAAGATCCTGATCGCCGACGACGACAGTTCGGTGCGACTGGTGCTCAGCCAGGCGTTCACGAGGCTGGGCTATCAGGTCCGCGCCACCGGCAACGCCACCACCCTGCTCAAGTGGGTGGTCGACGGGGAGGGGGATCTGGTCGTCACTGACGTGATGATGCCCGACGAGAACGTGTTCGACGTGCTGCCGCGCATCCGCAAGGAGCGCCCCAAGCTTCCGATCATCGTGATGAGCGCGCAGAACACCCTGCTGACGGCGGTCAACGCGGCCGACGCCGGGGCGTTCGAATACGTCTCCAAGCCCTTCGACCTCGACGACGTCACGGCCGCGGCCCGCCGAGCCTTGTCGCGTCCGGCCGACGCCGAGGCCTCCAAGGCCCAGGCCCGCGCCATGCGGGACGAGCGCCTGCCGCTGATCGGCCGCTCGGCCCCGATGCAGGAGGTGTACCGCACCATCGCCCGACTGGTCGGCGCCGACCTGACGGTGCTGATCCTGGGCGAGAGCGGCACCGGCAAGGAGCTGGTGGCTCGCGCTCTGCACGAACTGGGTCGTCGTCGCGACGGCAAGTTCGTGGTCATCAACCTGGCCGCCGTGCCGCGCGAGCGGGTCGAGGCCGAGCTGTTCGGCAAGGGCGAGGGCGACATGGGCCGTCTGGTCGAGGCCGACGGCGGCACGCTGTTCCTCGACGAGATCGGCGACATGCCGCTGGACGCCCAGACCCGCCTGCTGCGCGTGATCGACGGCACCGAGCCGGTCATCAATCCCAAGACCGGTCGTCGTCCGAACGTGCGGATAATCGCCGCTACTAATCGCGACCTTCGGGGTTTGATCCAGCAGGGTCTGTTCCGCGAGGATCTGTTCTTCCGCCTCAACGTGGCGCCCGTGCGCCTGCCGCCGCTGCGTGATCGCGCCGAGGATATTCCAGACCTGGCCCGCACCTTCCTGCTGCGCGCCAACCGCGAAGGCCTGCCCGCCAAGACCATCGATCAGAGCGCGCTCGACCGGATGAAGAGCCACGCCTGGCCGGGCAACGTGCGCGAGCTGGAGAACCTGATCCGCCGCATGTGCGCCCTCTACGCCGAGGAGCTCATCACCGCCCGCATCGTCGATCGCGAACTGCAGGATCACACGCCCGCCGCCCATGCCGACGAGGGGCCGGTCACCCTGGCGAGTCTGGTCGAACGCCACCTGTCCTCGCACTTCGCCGACCAGCCTGACGGCGTCCCGGCGGCGGGCCTCTACGACAGGGTGCTGCAGGAGGTCGAACGTCCGCTGATCCAGCTGACGCTGTCGGCGACGCGCGGAAATCAGGTGCGGGCTGCCGAGATTCTCGGCCTGAACCGCAACACCCTGCGCAAGAAGATCCAGGACCTGGGCGTGGAGATGACCCGCGGACGCCGGTGATCCACCTGAAAAAGGCGCGTGTTGTCGCGGGTTTGCGGATAGCTGAAGCTTTATTGGCACATCGTTGTTGAGTTTGGGGCACACTCGCCCTTAAACTTGGTCAATGGCGTTCGTTCCATCCGCGTTGGAGCTTGACGGACCGCCGACCCGGTTCAGCCGGGCCTGGTGGCGCGAGTTGCTGCGATCGCGGTACATGCTGGGCGGGTTGTATGGCCTGGCCGTCGTGCTCACCGCGACGGCGGTCGGTTTGGCCTCGTCGCCGCCGGCTACCGGAGCGATCGGCCCGGCCACCACCATCATCCTTCTGGTTCTGGGTCTGAACCTGGCGCTGATCCTGTGCGTGGCGGGTATCGTCGGCTGGCGACTGCTCGACTTGGTCGACGCCCGGGCCAGCGACGCCGGCGCCCGTCTGCACTTGCGCTTCGTGGGCCTGTTTTCTCTGGCGGCCGTTGCTCCGGCCGTGATCGTGGCCCTGTTCTTCGGCGTGCTGGTCAATCGTGGGGTCGAAAGCTGGTTCAGCGCCCGGGTGACCACCGTGGTCGAGAACTCGGCCAAGGTCGCCGGCTCGTATGTGGACGAACAGACGAACTACATCAGCGAGCACATCCGCCCGATGGCCGCCAACCTCAACGAGGCGGCGCCGGCCCTGGTTCAGTCGCCGGTGGCGTTCGGGCACTTCCTGACCTCGCTGACCGAGGACAACGGCTTTGCCGCCGCCTACATCCTGGATCGCGACGGCCGTATCCTGGCGCGCGCAGAGAGGCCCAACGGCCCGCCCTTCGTGGCGCCGCCGCCCTCGACCTATCGGGCCACCGATACGGGCGACGTCTCGGCCGAGCGTTTCGTCAACGAGGACCTGTTCCGGGGGCTCTATCGCCTCAAGGCCTTCCCCGACGCGTACCTCTACATCGTCCGTCCGGTCGACAAGGGCATCCTGAGCCACCTGATCGAGACCCAGGCTTCGCTGGTCTCATATCGCGAGGCGGCCAAGGCCCAGGCCCGTATCCAGGCGATCTTCGCCCTCAGCTATGCCGAGACGGCCCTCCTGGTGCTGGTGGCCGCCGTATGGGTGGGCATAGCCGCCGCCAACTCGATCGCCGCCCCCGTGTCGGGCCTGGTCCAGGCCGCGGGGCGAGTATCGGCCGGTGACCTTGACGCCCGCGTGGATGTCGACCTGGGCCCTGAGGAGATCCGCGCCTTGTCGGTGGCCTTCAACATGATGACCACCGACCTGCAGGCCCAGCAGGCGGCTCTGAAGGCCGCCAGCCTGGACGCGGAATCACGCCGCCAGT
Organism: Caulobacter sp.; assembly: GCA_017745235.1. Classification (GTDB taxonomy): domain Bacteria; phylum Pseudomonadota; class Alphaproteobacteria; order Caulobacterales; family Caulobacteraceae; genus Caulobacter. Next base: position 78,691 of record JAGHZU010000013.1, read on the forward strand.
TCATCGAGACGGTGCTTTCGGGCGTGAGCGCCGGCGTGGTGGGCCTGGACGCCGAGGGACGGATCACCGCCCTCAACCGGCGGGCCAGCGAGCTGCTGGCTCTGGAGGATGAAGCCGTGGGGCAGACCCTGATCGAGGCCGCGCCTGAACTTGATCCCGTGGTCCAGGAGATCAGCGGCGGGCGTCCCAACGCCGAAGTGGAGATCGACGTGATCCGTGGCGGCGAGACGCGCCGCCTGCGCTTCCGGGCCGCCGGCCAGGCCGCCGAAGGGCTGGTGCTGACGTTCGACGACATCACCCGCCTGATGGCGGCCCAGCGCAACGCCGCGTGGAAGGACGTCGCCCGCCGTATCGCTCACGAGATCAAGAACCCGCTGACGCCGATCCAGCTGTCGGCCGAGCGCATCCGGCGCAAGTATCGCAAGGATATCACGGGCGATCTTGAGACCTTCGACCGCTGCACCGAGACCATCATTCGACAGGTGGGGGATATCGGCCGGATGGTGGATGAGTTCTCGGCCTTCGCCCGGATGCCCGCTCCGCGCTTCGCTCCGGCCGATCTTACCGAGATGCTGCGCCAGGCCGTCTTCGCCCAGCGGGTGGTCGACAACGAGATAGACGTGATCCTCAACGAACCAGGACATGACGTCTGGATCAGCTGCGACGCCCGCATGGTGGGCCAAGCCCTGACAAACATTCTCAAGAACGCCGGCGAGGCTGTCAGCGCGCGGCGCATGATTTCTCCCGAGCCCGGCGGGCGCATTGTCGCAAGCCTGGTCTCGAATGACGACGAGCTCTGCATCGTCGTCGAGGACAATGGGGTGGGCTTGCCCTCGCGCGATCGCGAGCGGCTGACCGAGCCCTATGTGACGACCCGCGAGAAGGGCACGGGCCTTGGCCTGGCGATCGTCAAGCGGATCATGGAGGACCACGAAGGAGAGCTGGTCCTGACCGACGCGCTGGAGGAGACCGGCGCCCGGGTGGTGTTGAAGTTCCCAACGACCGCGCGGCTCGCCGCCGACAAGGCGCCGAGCGGCGTAGAGGAGATGATATGAGCGCAGACGTGCTTGTGGTCGACGACGAGGTCGATATCCGCGAACTGGTGGCCGGAATCCTGGAGGACGAGGGCTATGCGGTACGCGTGGCGGCCGATTCCGATCAGGCGCTGGCGGCCATCCGGGCTCGCAAGCCGGCTCTCTTGGTGCTGGACATCTGGATGCAGGGCGGAGGCATGGACGGCCTCGAACTGCTGGACATGGTCAAGAGCCTGGATCCGGATCTGCCTGTCATCATGATCTCGGGCCACGGCAACATCGAAACCGCCGTCAGCGCGATCAAGCGCGGCGCCTACGAGTTCCTGGAGAAGCCGTTCAAGTCCGACCGCCTGTTGCTCGTGGTCGAACGCGCGCTGGAGGCGGCAAACCTCAAGCGCGAGAACCGCCGTCTGCGGGTCCAGGCCTTCACCGCCGACGGCCTGATGGGCAAGTCGGCGGCCGCCCAGGCGCTGCGCCAGATGATCGCCAAGGTCGCGCCGGCCAACAGCCGCGTCCTCGTTTCGGGTCCGCCCGGCTCGGGCAAGGAACTGGTGGCGCGACTGATCCACGCCTCCAGCGCCCGCGCCCGCAACGAGTTCGTGGCGGTCAGCGCGGCCGGGATGGCGCCGGAGCGCCTCGATGTCGAACTGTTCGGCGAGGAAGGCGAGGGCGGTCGTCCGCGCAAGATCGGCGTGTTCGAGCGCGCCCACGGCGGCACCCTCTATCTCGATGAAGTGGCCGACATGCCGCGCGAGACCCAGAGCCGCATCCTGCGGGTCCTGGTCGAGCAGAGGTTCCGGCGGGTGGGCGGCGACAGCGACGTCCAGGTCGACGTGCGGGTGATCTCATCCACCTCACGCGAACTGCGCGAGGAGATCGCCGCCGGTCGCTTCCGCGAGGACCTGTTCCATCGCCTGAACGTGGTGCCGGTCCGGGTGCCGGGCCTGTCCGAGCGCCGCGAGGACATCCCCGAGCTTATCAGCTACTTCATCGACCGCGTCTGCGAGGCCACCGGCCTGCAACGGCGCCGCCTGGGCGAGGACGCCCTGGCCACCCTCCAGGTGCAGGCCTGGCCAGGCAACGTCCGCCAGTTGCGCAACAACGTCGAGCGGATGCTGATCATGGCCTCGGGAGAACCGGGCGACCTGATCACCGCCGAGATGTTGAACGCCAATGACCAGCCGTCGGGCGGTAACGCTGGAGCCATTGGCGCTGAGCGGATCATCGCCTTGCCGCTGCGCGAGGCGCGGGAACTGTTCGAGCGCGAATACCTGAACGCCCAAATCCTGCGGTTTGGCGGCAATATCTCGCGAACGGCCAACTTCATCGGCATGGAGCGTTCGGCTCTGCACAGGAAATTGAAATCCCTGGGCGTCGCTGGTGCACGGGTCGAAGAGGAAGAGTAAGGGCCTTACCCCAAACTCCGCTCATCCCGGCGAAAGCCGGGACCCAGGCCGAGCTTGGGATGATTTCGCGGACGTTCGACCGATCGGGCGTCCTTCTGATACGCCGCTTGGGTTCCGGCTTTCGCCGGGATGAGCGGATATGTTCGAGGATCCAGATGTCGCGTTTCGCCTACGTCAACGGCCGCTTTGTTCGTCACGGCGAGGCCGCGGTCCATATTGAGGACCGGGGCTACCAGCTGGCCGACGGGGTTTACGAGGTTTGGGCGGTGTTCGACGGCAAGCTGGGTGACGCCGCAGGGCACTTCGCCCGTCTTTGGCGCAGCCTGGACGAGCTGCGCATCGCCCATCCGATGAGCGAGAAGGCCCTGACGGTCGTGCTGCGCGAGGCCATCAGACGCAACAGGGTGCGCGAGGGCCTGGTCTATCTGCAGATCTCGCGAGGCGTGGCCCCCCGCGACCACGCATTTCCCAATCCGGCCGTGCCGCCGTCGGTGGTGATCACCGCCAAGAGCGTCGACCGCGCCGCCGCCGACGCCAAGGCCGCCAAGGGGCAGTCTGTGGTGACCGTGCCGGAGAACCGCTGGGGTCGCTGCGACATCAAGTCGATCGGCCTGCTGCCCAACGCCCTGGCCAAGCAGGCGGCCCGCGAGCGCGGCGCGATTGAGGCCTGGTTCGTTGACGACCTGGGCCTGGTCACCGAGGGCGCGTCGTCCAACGCCTGGATCGTGGACGCCGAGGGCCGTCTGCGCACCCGCGACACCCAGGCCAACATCCTGCGTGGCATCACGCGATCCAGCCTGCTGTCGGTCATCGCCGAGGCCGGCCTGCCGGTCGCCGAGCAGCCCTTCACCGTGGAGGAGGCCAAGGCCGCCAGGGAGGCCTTTATCACCGGCGCAGGCAGCCTTGTGCTGCCGATCGTGGCCATCGATGGCGCGCCGGTGGGCGATGGCGCGCCCGGACCAGTGGCGACGCGGCTGCGGCGTCTCTATATCGAGAGAGCCAAGGCGACCGCGATCTAGACTGCTCGATCCGGCTTTTGGCCCGCTGGCGCATTTTCTTCGCTGATTGGTCATACCAACGCGCGAAAAATGTTCTAGCATGAACCTGTTTGTGTGGGGGGCGTGTTGCCCTCCAAGCCAAAAAGAGGGGAATCCCCATGTCGAGCGAAAAGAAACAGAACCTTCAGGACACCTTCCTGAACAGCGTGCGCAAGTCGAAGACGCCGCTGACCATCTTCCTGGTGAACGGCGTGAAGCTGCAGGGCGTCGTCAGCTGGTTCGATAATTTCTGCGTTCTGCTCCGCCGCGACGGCCAGTCCCAACTGGTCTACAAGCACGCCATTTCGACGATCATGCCGGCCCAGCCCGTTCAGCTGTACGAGCCCAGCGCTGATCAAGACGACTGATTTCAAGAGTTTTGACGAAGTCCACTTCCAAGAGCATCGACCACGCCGTCCCGATCCTGCGGGCGTTCGTGATCCACCCCGTGCGCCCGTCGCGCGGCTCATCGGCCCTCGAGGCGCGTGATCCCAACGCCCGCCTCGAGGAAGCCGTTGGCCTGGCCGTCGCCCTCGATCTCGACGTGGTCGAGACGATGATCGCGCCGCTGCGCCAGGTGACTCCGGCCACGCTGTTCGGCAGCGGCAAGGTCGAGGAGCTGAAGGCCGTCTGCGAGGTCGAGAAGATCGACGTCGCGGTCTTCGACGACCAGTTGACCCCTGTCCAGCAGCGCAATCTCGAGCGCGGCCTGGGCGTAAAGGTGGTCGATCGTACCGGCCTGATCCTCGAGATCTTCGCTCGTCGCGCTCGCACGCGCGAAGGCAAGCTGCAGGTCGAGCTGGCCAGGCTGGACTACGAGCGCTCGCGCCTGGTCCGCACCTGGACTCACTTGGAGCGCCAGCGCGGCGGCACCGGCAGCACCGGCGGTCCCGGGGAAACCCAGATCGAGCTGGACCGCCGCCTGATCGCTGGCACGATCGGCAAGCTCAAGCGCGAGCTGGAGGAGGTGCGGCGCACCCGCACCCTGCATCGCTCCGCGCGCAAGAAGGTTCCGTACCCGACGGTGGCGCTGGTGGGCTACACCAACGCTGGCAAGTCGACCCTGTTCAACCGCCTGACCAACGCCACTGTCGTGGCTCAGGACATGCTGTTTGCGACCCTGGACCCGACCCTGCGCACGGTGAAGCTGCCCGATGGCCGGCCGGCGATCCTGTCCGATACGGTCGGTTTCATCTCCGATCTGCCACACGAACTGGTCGAGGCCTTCCGCGCCACCCTGGAGGAGGTGCAGGAAGCTGACGTGGTGCTGCATGTGCGCGACGTGGCCAATCCGGACACCGACGCCCAGGCCCGTGACGTTCAGGACGTCCTGGCCGAGCTGGGCGTGCTGGGTGACGATGGCGAGCCCGCCGCGGGCAAGACCATCATCGAGGTCTGGAACAAGATCGACCTGGTCGAGGGCGAAGATCGCGAGATCCTCGAAGGCCAGGCGCGGCGCCTGGGCGCGTCGGCGGTTTCGGCCGTCACGGGCGAGGGCTGCGCCGAACTGCTCAAGCGGGTTGGCGGCCTGATCGACGATACCCCGCCTGTGGCGATCCGTCTGGCGGCCGCCGACGGCGAGGCCCTGGCCTGGATCTACCGCAACGGCCGGGTGGTCGAGCGCGAGGACGAGGAGGACGGCGGCGTGCGCCTCGTCGCCCGTCTGGACGCCCAGGCCCAGGGTCGGTTCGAGCGGCAGTTTCCCACCGTCTGGCTGATGCCGATCGGCGACTAGAAGCGACTGGGGACGCGCGCCCGCGCGTGTCCCCAACCATGGCTCATTTTCTCTCCGCCGCCTTCGCTGCGTTCCAAAGGGCGTCCATCTCGGCCAGGTCTGACTGGTCGGGCGTCCGGCCGGTCCTGGCCAGCTCGGCCTCGATGAACGAGAAGCGGCGTACGAACTTGGCGTTGGTCGCGCGGAGAGCGTCCTCGGGCTCGACATCCAGCTTGCGGGCGAGATTGGCCACCACGAACAGCAGATCGCCCAGCTCTTCGCGCGCCTTGGCCTTGTCGCCCGCGGCGATCTCGACCTTCAATTCAGCAATCTCTTCGGCCAGCTTGTCCAGCACCTCTTCGGTGGACGGCCAGTCGAAGCCCACGCGGGCTGCGCGCTTGGTCAGTTTCACCGCCCGGGTCATGGCTGGCAGGCCGGCCGGCACGTCGTCCAGCACACCGCCCTTGGCCTTGGCCTTGCGCTCGGCGGCCTTGAGGCTTTCCCAGCCCGCCTTCTGGTCGTCGACGTCGTCATAGGCGTGATCGCCGAACACATGGGGATGGCGGCGGATCATCTTGTCGTTGATCGCCGAGGCCACGGCCGCCAGATCGAACGCACCTAGTTCCTCGGCCATGCGCGAATGGAAGACCACCTGCAGGAGGAGGTCGCCCAGTTCCTCCTTCAGGTCCGACAGGTCGTTGCGCTCGATGGCGTCGGCGACTTCGTAGGCTTCCTCCACCGTATAGGGCGCGATGCTGGCGAAGGTCTGCTCGATGTCCCATGGGCAGCCGGCGACGGGGTCGCGCAGCCGCGCCATGATCTCGATCAGGGTGAAGAGCGGGTGCCGGTCCTCACTCGGTGGCGGGGCGGGGCGCGACGAGGGGTGAGACATGCGGTTCCGGGCTCGAACTTGGGAGGGGCTCGGCCGCGTCCCGTTCGTCCAGCTGACGGCGGATCTCGGCGTGCGCCTTGGCGTCCAGGCGATAGCGCAGGATGATCGCGCACACCAGCAGGCCCAGCACAGCCGGCAGGATCGCGTAGAGGGCGATCAATGCGGTGTCGCCCTGGGCGCTGGGCGCCTTGGGATCGAAGCCCAGCTTGCCCAGCACGATGAACACGCCGATGGCCAGGGCGTAGCCTAGCTTCACCGTGCCATTGACGATGGCGTAGAGCAGGCCGGTGCGGTCCACCCCGCTGATCAGTCGTTCCTCGTCGCCGATGTCCGCCATCATCGAGCGCACCAGCAGCGGTGCGGCCGAGTAGGGCAGGCCGGCCAGGACCAGGATCGCCATGCCGGTCAGCATCGAGGGGCTGAGGGCGAAGCCGCCTTCGCTGCGCGGGGTGAAGATCGAAGCCACCTGGAAGACCGCGTACAGCACGGCGGCTACGGCCAGCGCCTTGTGCTTGCCGATCTTCTTGGCCAGGGCCGGCCAGATAGGCGAACCGCCCAGGGCGGCGATGAAGTAGACCAGCAGCAGGATGCCCGCGTCGCCCTTGTCGAAGCCCTTGATGCGCTCGAAGAAGAAGAAGAACAGGGCGCCGCTGATGCCCGGCGCCATGCCCATAAGCAGGTCCGCGGCCAGCAGGGTGCGTACCGATGGGCGCTTGAGCAGGTCGAAATACTGCTTCAACCCGGCCTCGTGCTTGGCCGGCGGAACATTGACCTCGCCCACCGCCTTCGCCGCCAGCAGGAAGGTCAAGGGCATCAGGGCGATGATGAACCAGCCCATCGACTGCACGCCGGCGGCGTGGTCGCCCTTGTAGACCTTGGCCAGGATCGGCGGCAGCAGCAGAACCAGGATCATGCCCACCACGTTGCCGGCGCTCCACCAGCCGTAGACACGCGATCTCTGCTGATAGTCGGGCGAAAGCACCGCGCCCCAAGCGGTGTGGGACAAGACGCCCATTGAGTAGCCGACATAGCAGACCACCAGCCAGCCCCAGAGGTAGAGCGGCCCAATACCGGGCTTGGCCATGAACAGGGCGTAGGCGGCGATCATCAGCACGGGCGCGGCGGCCAGAAGCCAAGGCCGGAAGCGGCCGATGGGCGTGCGGGTGCGGTCCATCATGCCGCCCAGGATCGGGTCCAGGATGATGTCGGCCACGCGAACCAGCAGGAAGGCCGAGCCGACGACCGAAAGCGACAGCCCAAGCTCGCTGACGTAATACTCGGGCAGATAGACCACCAGCGGCAGGCCCAGCGCCGCCAGGGGCAGGCAGGGCGCGGCGAAGGCCGCCAGGGTCCAGGATGAACGGCGTCCGGTCATGCGTTTCCTCACCTCGAGCGGGTTGCCCCCGCATTCGTGATCAATGATCAGACTCTGTGTCGAGGCGGCTGGCAAGCGGCCTTGGACGATCCGCCGTCAACGCGTTTGCGTGAACTGGTCCTTGGCCAGGCGGCGGGCCAGGTCGCCGAACGCCTTGTCGGCGTCGCTCCACGTGCCGCGATAGCGCGCCCAGCGAATGTCGGTTTCGTACCAACTGTAGGCGATCGGGGTCTTTGCGCCCGTGGGGTCGACGTATGAGCCGCTGATCCGTGCCCCGCCCAGGCCGAAACTATCGAAAGACAGGCCGGGCGTCTTGGCCATCTGCACCATGGTGGGGCGATTGGGTTTGGCGTCCTCGATGACCAGGCTCAGCGTGCCGCCGCCTTCGGTAGCGGGCAGGGCGCGCTCGATCGCCTTCTTGAGCGAGGTGGTCAGGACGCCGATCTCGCGCTCGTCGAACATGTCGGTCTTCTTGCGCAGGTCTTCGCCGGCGGAGACCTGGACATAGGCCACCTTGGGAGCGGCGAAGGCCGGCGAGGCGAGGCAGGCGGCAAGGATCGCGGCGGACAGAGCGATGGGACGCATGGCCGAACTCCGGAAAACGGCGAGCTTTAGTGGATAGTGGAGGCTGCCGGGCGTTCGCGCCAGAGGCTAGGCCGCGTCGTCCGCCAACAGCTTGGCTGGCTTACGGCCCAGGCTGAACATGAGCCAGCCCAGCAGGGCCGAGAGCAGCGAGCCCATCAGGACGCCGATCTTCGTCTCGTCCTGCAGCAGGGGCGTGCTGAAGGCCAGGTTGTTGATGAACAGGCTCATGGTGAAGCCGATGCCGCAGAGGGCCGAGACGCCGAACAATTGCAGCCAACTGGCGCCCGTGGGTTTCTTGGCCAAGCCCAGCTTGATGGCTGCGAAGCTGAACAATCCGACCCCCAGGGGCTTGCCCAGGAAGAGCCCCAGCTCCGCGCCTAGGGTGGCGGGGGCGGTCAGCACGTCAGGTCCTGCCTGACCCAACCAGACTCCGGCGTTGGCGAAGCCGAAGACCGGAACGACCAGATAGGCCACCCAGGGGTTCAGGGCGTGCTCGAGGCGATGCAGCGGCGAATGGTCGTCATCGGGGCGGGCGGGCGAGGCCTTGATTGGAATGGTCATGGCCAGGATGACGCCGGCCAGGGTGGCGTGGACGCCGGACTTCAAGAAAAAGAACCAGAGGACGGCGCCGACAATCAGATAGGGCCACAAGATCGTGACCTTGAAGCGGTTCAGGGCGATCAGCACGGCCAGGGTCGCGGCCGCCCCGCCCAGGGCCCACAGTGCGATGTCGCTGGTGTAGAACAAGGCGATGATCAGGATCGCGCCCAGGTCGTCGATGATCGCCAGGGCGGCCAGGAAGATCTTCAGCGAACCCGGCACGCGCGACCCCAGCAGCGACAGAACGCCCAGGGCGAAGGCGATGTCGGTGGCCGCCGGAATGGCCCAGCCGCGCAGGTTGGCCGGCGTGTCGCGATTGACGATCACATAGACCAGGGCTGGCGCGATCATGCCGCCCAATGCGGCCACGCCGGGCAGCACGCGCCGCGACCAGGTCGACAATTCGCCGTCGACCATCTCGCGCTTGATCTCCAGGCCGACCAGCAGGAAGAACACTGCCATCAGGCCATCGTTGACCCAATGCGCCAGGCTGAGGCCCGCCACCTCGACGTGCAGCAGGTGGAAGTACTCCTCGGTCAGTGGCGAGTTGGCGATGATCAGGGCCAGCGCGGCCGCGCCCATCAGCAGCAGGCCGCCCGCGGATTCGCTGCGCAGGAAGGCGCGCAGGGCCGAGATCGCGCCGTTGCGGGGCGAGGTCGTCATGTGGCGCGGGCTCCCCTGGGAATCGTCGTCCCCATCATGGCCCTTGAGGACGACCCAAGGCCAGGATTTCAGGTCGGGAGACCGGCGATGCGGGCGAGGGCGGGAATATTCAGTGCTGTTTCCAGCATGGCGGCCACCTCGTCCAGGGCGGCGTCCACCTTGGTTGCGTGGTCGCCGGGCGAGGCCGTGACGCCCAGCGGCGCGAGCAAGGCCGCACGGGCGCCAGCTCGCTCGAACAGGCCATGGACATAGGCGCCGGCGACACGGCCGTCCTCCGATACCGCCCCGTCGTCACCCTGGCGGTCCAGACGCAACATGGGGCGGGAAAGCCCCGGCCCCGTCGTGCGGCCAACGTGCATCTCATAGCCCGAGAAGGCCGCGTCGCCGTGGGCCAATCGGCCCTCGACCGCCCGCAACACCTTGTCGCCCAGCAGCACGGTCTCGACGTCCAGCAGACCCAGTCCCGGCGCTGAACCGGGCGAGCCTTCCACCCCTTCGGGGTCGGACACCGAGCGGCCGAGCATCTGGTAGCCGCCGCAGATGCCCAGCACGCGGCCGCCCCGGCGCACGTGGGCCAGGATGTCGATGTCCCAGCCCTGGGCGCGCACGAAGGCCAGGTCAGCCAGGGTGGCCTTGGTGCCGGGGAGGATCACGAGGTCGGCGTCGCCGGGCACGGGCGTACCGGGCGGCAGGAACGCCAGCTCCACGCCAGGATCGGCGCGCAGGGGGTCGAAGTCGTCGAAATTGGCGATCCGCGACAGCATCGGAACGACTATCCGCGCCCGCCGGTCGCCGGGCTGGCGCATGGGGCGCTCCAGCACAACGGCGTCCTCGGCGGGCAAGGCGCGGGCGGGCGCCAGCCATGGGGCCATTCCAAGGTCGGGCCAGCCGGTGCGGGCTGCGATCTCGCGCCGGCCTTCCTCGAACAGGGCGGGATCGCCCCGGAACTTGTTGATGATGAAGCCCTTGATCCGCGCGCGGTCAGCCTCGTCCAGCACCAGATGGGCCCCCGCCAGGGCGGCGATCACATGGCCCCGATCGATGTCGCCCACCAGGGCCACGGGCAGGTCTGCGGCATGGGCGAAACCCATGTTGGCGATGTCGCCTCGGCGCAGGTTGGTTTCGGCCGGACTGCCCGCGCCCTCGACCAGCACGAGATCGGCCTCGGCGGCGAGGGTCCGGAAGCTGTCCACCGTCGTAGCCAGCAGGTCGGGCTTGAGGCCCTGGAACGCCCGAGCCTTGTAGTTTCCCACCACCTTGCCCCGCACCACCACCTGGGCGCCGACATCGCTCTGAGGCTTCAGCAGGACCGGGTTCATGTGCACGGTGGCGGGAGTGCGACAGGCGAGCGCCTGCAGGGCCTGGGCCCGGCCGATCTCGCCGCCATCGGCCGTCACGGCGGCGTTGTTGGACATGTTCTGCGGCTTGAAAGGCCGCACCGTCAGGCCGCGATTGGCGAACAGGCGGCAAAGCCCGGCCACCAGGGTGGACTTGCCCACGTCGGAACCGCAGCCCTGGATCATCAGCGAGGCCATGGTCCGCGCCTACAGGTCGTCTCCGCGCCGGTCAATCGGTCCGCGACGCTGGCGTCGGCGGGGAGGGCGATCTATATCCCGTGACGCATGACGATCGATCACGACTCCCGCCTTCGGCGGCTGAAGTTCCGGGCCTGGCATCGCGGTTTTCGGGAAGCGGACCTCATTCTGGGGCCGTTTGCGGACACCCATGGCCCCAACCTGACCCCTGACCAGATGGACCAGTTGGAACAACTGATGGAGCAGTCCGACCGGGAGATCTATGCCTGGATCGTCGGCCAGGAACCGACACCGGCCGAGTTCGACACTGAAGTCCTGAGCCTGATCAAGACGTTCCGCTACGAGGCTCATGCTTCGCGGCCGATCGGGGACGGGATGTAGATTTCCCGTTTTCCGGCTGTGGTCCGGATCCAGATTCATCCGGAGCGGTTGGTTGGCTTCCCTTGGGCCCCGCCTTTGCCGGGGAGGCGGCGTCCGTGGCGTCGTTGCTGTCAGACGAGTTGAAGAACACCATGGCTTACGACGCCAAACAGATCGCCAAGGCCTCGGGCGGCCTGACCCTCGCCGGGGCGCCTGAGGGTTTCGACGCCCTGGTGATGGCCGACATCGCCCGAGCTCGCGGCGGGCTGACCGCCTTCGTGGCCCGCGACACCGCCCGCGCCAGCGCCTTCATCGACGCTTTGGGCTTCTTCGCGCCCGAGATCGAGGCCGTGCTGTTTCCGTCGTGGGATTGCCTGCCCTATGACCGCATCGGTCCGTCGGCGGGCGTGGCGGCCACCCGCATGGCCACCTTGCATCGTCTGGCCGAGGGGCTGGGCAAGGACAAGCCGGCCATCCTGGTGACCGCCGCGCCGGCCCTGCTGCAGCGCGTGCCCGAGAAAAGCGTGCTGCTACGCGCCAGCTATTCGGCCAAGGTCGGCAACTCGGTCGACGTCGCCGATCTCGAGCGCTATTTCGCCATCAACGGCTATGTCCGCGCCTCCACGGTCTCGGAGCGCGGGGAGTTCGCGATCCGGGGCGGCGTCATCGACGTCTATCCGCCCGCCGCCGAGGAGCCGGTGCGCCTGGACCTGTTCGGCGATACCCTGGAAAGCATCCGCGCCTTCGACCCCGAGACGCAGCGTTCGACCAAGCAACTGCGTGAAATCCAGCTGTTGCCGGTCAGCGAGGCCCTGCTCGACAAGGACGGCGTCTCGCGCTTCCGCGCTGGTTACATTCGCCAGTTCGGCGCGCCGGGCGATGATCCGCTGTACGCCGCGGTCAGCGAGGGCGGCCGCCGCGCCGGCCTGGAGCACTGGTTGCCGCTGCTCTACGAACGCATGGCGACCCTGTTCGATTACCTGCCCGACGGCGGACTGATCGGCGTCGACCATCAGGCCGCCGAAGCCCGCGACGAGCGCCTGGCCATGATCCAGGACGCCTATGACGCCCGCGCCTCCGCAGACCGCAAGTCGGCCTATCGCCCCCTCGAGCCGCACGCCCTCTACCTGACCGCCAAGGAGTGGGACGAGGCGATCGCCGACCGGCCCAACCGTCGGTTCACCCCGTTCCAGCCCCAGGGCCTGGACGTGGTCGACCTGGGCGCCAAGCTGGGTCGCACCTTCGCCGCCGAGCGCGCCCAGGACAGCGTCAACCTGTTCGAGGCCACGGCCGACCACGCCCGCAAGTTGGCGGCCGATGGAAAGCGCGTGCTTTTCGCCTCGTGGTCCGAGGGCTCCTCCGAGCGCCTTGGAACCATGCTGGCCGACCACGGCCTGAAGAAGATCCCATTCGCGGCCTACTGGCAGGCGGCCAAGGCCAACGACCCCAAGGTTCCGCAACGGGTCGTCCTGCCGTTGGAGAACGGTTTCGAGACCGACAACCTGGCGGTCATCTCCGAGACCGACATCCTGGGCGACCGCCTGGCGCGTCCGCGCAAGAAGCGCCGCGCCGCCAACTTCCTGGCCGAAGCCAGCGCCCTGACCCCGGGCGACCTGGTCGTCCACATCGACCACGGCATTGGCCGCTACGAAGGCTTGAAGACCCTCGACGTCCAGGGCGCTCCGCACGACTGCCTGGATCTGTTGTATGGCGGCGAGGCCAAGCTCTACCTGCCGGTCGAGAACATCGACCTGCTGACGCGCTACGGCGCGGCCGACGCCGAAAACGTTCAGCTGGACAAGTTGGGCGGCGCGGCGTGGCAGGGGCGCAAGGCGCGCGCCAAGGAACGCCTGCGGGTCATGGCCGAGGGCCTGATCCAGATCGCCGCCGCCCGTCAGCTCAAGCATGTGGAAGAAACCGACCCGCCGCACGGCGTGTTCGACGAGTTCTGCGCCCGCTTCCCCTACGAAGAGACGGACGACCAGCTGAACGCCATCCACGACGTGCTGGAGGACCTGTCGTCCGGCAAGCCGATGGATCGCCTGATCTGTGGCGACGTGGGCTTCGGCAAGACCGAGGTGGCCTTGCGTGCGGCTTTCGTGGTGGCGATGAGCGGCAAGCAGGTGGCCATCGTCTGCCCGACCACCTTGCTGGCCCGCCAGCACTACAAGACGTTCAAGGAGCGCTTCCAGGGTTGGCCGGTGAAGGTCACCCGCCTGTCGCGCCTGGTGACGGGCAAGGAAGCCACCGACACCCGCGAAGGCCTGGCCGACGGCACGATCGAGATCGTGGTGGGCACCCACGCCGTGCTTTCCAAGCAGGTCTCGTTCAAGGACCTGGGCATGGTCATCGTCGACGAGGAGCAGCACTTCGGCGTCAAGCACAAGGAGAAGCTCAAGGAGCTTCGCGCCGACGTGCACATGCTGACCCTGACCGCCACGCCGATTCCGCGCACGCTGCAGATGGCGCTCAGCGGCATCCGGGAAATGTCGATCATCGCCACGCCGCCGGTCGATCGCCTGGCGGTGCGCACCTACATCAGCCCGTTCGATCCGGTGACGATCCGAGAAGCCTTGCTGCGCGAGAAGTATCGTGGCGGCCAGTCCTACTACGTGGTGCCGCGCATCAAGGACCTGGAGGACATCGAGAAGTTCCTGCGCACCCAGGTTCCCGAGGTGAAGTTCGTCGTCGGCCACGGCCAGATGGCGGCCACCCAGCTGGAGGATGTGATGACGGCCTTCTATGAGGGCCAGTACGACGTGCTGCTCGCCACGACGATCGTCGAGAGCGGCCTCGACATCCCGTCGGCCAACACCCTGATCGTGCACCGCGCCGACATGTTCGGCCTGGCCCAGCTCTATCAGATCCGGGGTCGTGTGGGCCGCTCCAAGGCCCGCGCCTACGCCTATCTGACCACGCCGGCCGAGAAAACTTTGACGCTGTCGGCCGAGAAACGCCTGCAGGTGCTGCAATCCCTCGACAGCCTGGGCGCCGGCTTCCAACTGGCCAGCCACGACCTGGACCAGCGCGGCGGCGGTAACCTGCTGGGCGACGAGCAGAGCGGCCACATCAAGGAGATCGGGGTCGAGCTCTATCAGCAGATGCTGGAGGACGCCGTCGCCGAGTTGCGTGAGCGCCAGGGGGCCGAAGCCCTGCTGGAGGATCGTGGCTGGTCGCCGCAGATCAACACGGGCGCGGCCGTGATGATCCCCGACGATTACGTGCCCGACCTGAACGTGCGCCTGTCGTTGTACCGCCGCTTGTCGGAGGCCGAGAAGTCGGACGACCGCGAAGCCCTGGCCGCCGAAATGATCGACCGCTTCGGTCCGCTGCCGCCCGAAACGGGTTCGCTGCTTAAGGTCGTGGCCATCAAGGGCCTGTGCCGCGAGGCCAATGTCGCCAAGATCGACGTGGGCCCCAAGGGGGCGGTCGCCAGTTTCCGCAACGACAGCTACGCCAACCCGCTGGGTCTGATGCAGTTCGTGGCCAAGAACAGCCTGATCTGGAAGGTGCGCCCTGACCAGAAGGTGGTGGTGAAGGGCGAGTGGGACACCCCGGCCCAGCGCCTCGACGCGGCCGAGAAAATCCTGGTCCAACTGGCGAAGCTGGCGAAGGCGGGCTGAACTCTCGGCCGGCCTCCTGAAACGAAAACGGACCGCCTAAGCGGTCCGTCTTTTACGCTTCGAGGCGCGGGAAGCGCCTCTAGGCCTTCTTGCCCGCAGCGGCGGCGCGGGCTTCGTCGATGGCCATGCGCAGGGCGCGCATGTCGGCGCCGGGGATCATCTTCTCACCCACGAAGAAGGCGGGGGTGCCTTCGATGGCCAGGGCTTCGGCCAGGGCGTGAGTGTCGGCCAGATGCTGGGTGGTGGCGGCGTTGGCGCCGACCGAGCGAGCCTTGGCCACGTCGATGCCCATGCCCTGGGCCACGCGTACGGCGCCGGCCTCGTCCAGGCTCTTTTCGGCCATCAGACGCTTGTGCAGTTCCAGGGACTTGCCCTGGTCCTTGGCGCCCAGCACCAGGCGGGCGGCGGCCTCGGAGTCGTGGCCGAAGATCACGAAGTCCTTGAAGACGAAGCGGACGTCAGGGTTTTCCTGGATCAGCTTCACCACCTCCGGCGCGGCCAGTTTGCAGTAGCCGCAGCGATAGTCGAAGAACTCGACCACCGTGATCTTGCCGTTGGGATTGGCCACGAAGTCGCGCGGATCGCGCTCCAGCGCCTGGCGATACTGGGCGATGGCGTTCTTGGTCTGGACGGCTGTCTGGGCCTGCTGCTTGGCCTGCAGCTTGGCGCTCATCTCCACCAGGATCTCGGGATGCTCCAGCAGGTAGGCGCGCACCTTCTCCCCGAAGGCCTTGTCGGCCTTGGCCGGAGCGCAGGCCGCGACGTTCAGGGCGGCGAGTGTCGCGGCGGTCAGCGCCAGGGAGCGGAGGGGCAGGGGCATGGAGATCTCTGAATAGGGATGTTAGCGGCGCAGACCCGAGGTGACGGCGCCTTCCTTGGCCAGGTCCTTGAGGTCCTGGTTGGATGGGTTCGAAGTCAGGACGATGTCGGTGGCGCGACGCCATTCGACACTGTCCTTCTTGAGCAGTTCTCGGGCGCGCATCGCGAAGACCCGTGCTTCGCGGGTGGCGCCCAGGTTGAAGTACTGCTCGGCGGTGGCCAGGCGGGCCTGCCCGTCTTCGCCGCGCTTGTCATAGGCCTGGGCCAGCAGGCGCCACGCCACGGCGTTGTCGCTCTCGTCCAGCAACGACCGCTTCAGTTCGCCGATGCCTTCGTCGACCTTCTTGGGATCGTCCATGCCGATCAGGGTCTGGCCCAGGTTGACGCGCA
Organism: Caulobacter sp.; assembly: GCA_017745235.1. Lineage (GTDB taxonomy): Bacteria > Pseudomonadota > Alphaproteobacteria > Caulobacterales > Caulobacteraceae > Caulobacter. The sequence continues at coordinate 94,724 of JAGHZU010000013.1, forward strand.
GCAGGGCGGCGTCGGGCTTGAGCGCCACCGAGCGGCGCTGGGGCTCCTCGGCCTCCTTGACCCGGTTGAACTCGAACAGGATCTGTCCCTTGAGCTCCCAAAGGTAGGGGTTGTTCTGGTTCTCGGCGATCAGGCCGTCGAGGATCTTCAGGGCCCGGTCGGGCTCCTTCATCTGGTAGTAGGCGATCGAGCGGGCGTAGCGGGCGGGGAAGCTGCGATCGCTTTCCTTGTACTTCACGATCGCCACGCCGGGATTGATGAAGCCTTCCAGCTTGGCCTTCATGATCTCGTGCTCGGCCAGCTCCTGGGGGCTGTCGACGGTGTCGTAGTGCGGCAGCTTCTCGACACGCGAACGCAGGGCGTCGATCCGGTCGCTCGACAACGGGTGGCTGCGGAAATAGGCGAAGCGCCGCGACTGGTCGAAGACCTCCTGGTAGCGGAAGTTGTCGAAGAACTCGACCAGGCCGCGGCCCGACTGACCGGTGGCCTCCAGGAAACCGGCGCCAGCCTGGTCGGCGCGGGACTCCTGATCGCGGCTGTAGCCCAGGGCCCCCAGGGTTCCGAAGTAGCTGGCGTTGCCCAGCAGGACGGCCCCGGCGTCCGGCGCGCCGGCCAGGGCGGCCAGAACCCCCAGGCCCATGGTCAGGATCATCGGCTTGAGCCCGGCGCGCATCATCTCGCCCGAGCGAAGGGGGTGCGCGCCGGCTAGGTGTCCGGTTTCGTGGGCGATGACGCCCTTGAGCTGGTTGGGGGTCTCGGTCTGCAGGATCAGGCCGGTGTTCAGGCCCATCATCAGGCCCTGGGTGGCGAAGGCGTTCAACTCCTTGTCGCCGACCAGCAGGATGCGCACGGTCTTGGGGTCGAGACCCGCCGCCGCATAGATGGGGTCGGCGTCGCGGTGGAGGATCTCTTCGATCTCGGTGTCGCGGATCAGCGAAGGGGCGTCCTGCGCCCGGGCCGGAGCGACAGGGGCAAGTACGGCGACGGACAGGGCCACCGCCGACAACGCCGAGCCCGCCCTGGAAGTCCATGATCCGGAAGCCGCCCACTTGCGGGAGCTCATCGAAACACTCCTGATCGCGCCCCCGCGTCGAAGCGGTAGTCTAGCGCGGTTAACGGCGACCTGGGAACAGAAGTCGGTCGCGGCATCCACGCATATAGTCGCAACCGCCGGCGAAGCCAGAGCTCCGCCGGCGGTCGCCAGGGTCTAGCCGCGACGCCACCAGCCGCGCTTGGGCTTGGCGGGCGGAGCCGAGATCTCGTTCGGATCAGGCTCCGCGGGGGTCTCGGCCACCGGCTCCGGCGCGGCTTGAACCACCGGCTCGGCGACAGGTTGGGCCACCTCGACATCGGCGGCGACCAGCGGAGCGGCCTCGACGACTTCGGCGATGACCGGCTCGGCGGCAGGAGCTTCCAAGACCGCTTCAGCCAGAGCCTCGGCGGTCTCGGCCTTGGCGGCCTTGCCGCCGCGGCTGCGCGAGCGCCGAGCCTTCTTGGGCGCTTCTTCCTGAGGCGGCAGCTCGACCCAGACGTCGGCCGGCGGACCTTCGATCACGGCCGGGGCCAGGGGCTCCAGCTCGACCTCGGAAACGTCCACGCGGATGGCGGGCGTGCGCTCGGCGCGCTCGGCGACGGCCTGCTCCGTGCGCTCGGTCCGCTCACCGCCGCGTTCGCCGCGACGCGACCGCTCGCGACGGCCGCCGCGCTCGCCACGCTCGGTGCGTTCCGGAGCTGCCTCGGCCTTGGCCTCGGGCGCACGTTCGGTGCGTTCGGGGCGCCCGCGGCCGTCCAGAGCCTCGGGGTCGTGCCAGACGAAGGCGTTGTCGCCGAACGGCACGCGCGGACGGGTCCAGGCGTAGACGTCCGTCGGACGATCGCCGTCCTCGCGACCGCCGCGACGTCCGCCGCGGCGCCCGCGGCGGCGACGGCGGCGGCGGGAATCCTCGTCCTCGTCGCCATCGTCGGCGTCGACGGAGGGGATGCCTTCGCCGTCGTCGTCCTCGGCGCTGTCGGTGGCCTCGTCGCGATCGTCACGGTCGTCGCGACGACCGCCGCGACGACGGCGCTTGCGGCCGCGGCGGCCGCCGTCCTCATCCGACTCGCCGCGCGGGGCGCGAGCTGCGCGCGGGGCTTCGTCTTCCTCGCCGTCTTCCTCGTCCTCGGCGACGATCTCTTCTTCTTCGTCTTCTTCCTCGTCCTCGAACTCCTCGTCGTCATAGACGGGATCGGGTTCGATCGGGGCGAAGAGCTGGGGCGCCGGGCGTTCGCCCAGCTCCGTGCGCTCGATGTCGTGCTCGGCCTGGTGCAGGGAGTCGTCCACCAGCACGGTGACGAACAGGGCGTGAGCCTGCTGCAGGCGCATCAGGTAGGCGCGCTTTTCGTTGAGGATGTAGATCCCCACCGCGCGGCTGACCTTCAGGGTGACGGCGCCGCCGCCCTTCAGGGCCTCGACCTCGACTGCACGCAAGGCCGCCAGGGCGCTGGATTCCACCGAACGGACTCGGCCGGTGCCGTCGCAGTGCTCGCAGACGTGGGTGGTGCCTTCCAGCACGCCCGTGCGGCGGCGCTGGCGGCTGATCTCCATCAGGCCGAAGCCCGAGATCTTGCCCATCTGGATGCGGGCGCGGTCGTCCTTCAGCGCGTCCTTCAGGACCTTCTCGACCGTGCGGTTGTTCTTGGCTTCATCCATGTCGATGAAGTCGATCACGATTAGGCCGGCCAGGTCGCGCAGGCGCAACTGGCGGGCGGCTTCCTCGGCGGCCTCGATGTTGGTCTTGAGGGCCGTGGCCTCGATGTTGCGTTCGCGCGTGGCCTTGCCCGAGTTGACGTCGATGGCGACCAGGGCCTCGGTCTGGTTGATCACCAGATAGCCGCCGGACTTCAGCGGCACGACCGGCGAGTAGATCTGGGCCAGATGGTCCTCGATCTTGTGCTTGACGAACAGCGGGGCAGGCTCCCGGTACGGGAAGACCTTCTTGGCCTGGCTCGGCATCAGCATGCGCATAAAGTCGCGCGCTTCCTTGTAGCCGGCCTCGCCCTCGACCCAGATCCCGTCCAGGTCCTTGTCGTACATGTCCCGAATAGCGCGTTTGACGAGGTCTTCTTCCTCGTAGATCAGCGCCGGGGCGATCGAGTGCAGCGTGTTGTCGCGGATGTTCTCCCACAGACGCAGCAGGTACTCGTAGTCGCGCTTGATCTCGGCCTTGGTGCGCTTGGCGCCGGCCGTGCGGACGATCAGGCCCATGCCCTGNNNCCGTGGCGGTTGCCGCCATACTCGATGAACGCAGCCTGGAGGCTGGGTTCGACGCGGGTCACCTTGGCGAGATAGATATTTCCTCGAAGTTGCTTGCGGGTCTGGCTTTCGAAATCGAATTCTTCAACCCGCGTACCGTCCACGACCACCACACGCGTCTCTTCTGCGTGGGCGGCGTCGATCAACATCTTCTTCGACATAAAGGGTATCTCCACGGCGCGCGGCGGACGCTAGGTCCGGGCGCCGATATGATTGAAAGGCGCGCACGTCACCGCCCGTCGCGCCGCCGAAGCGGTTGCGGAAGGTCGGTCGCCAAAGGCGGTCGGGTGCGGCGCAGCCCATGAGGTTTCTGTGTTCCTTAAACGCGCCGGTGGGCGCGGATCGGATGGAGCGTCGACGCCGGGACGGCTTAAGGGTCCGACGCGGGCCCTGCGGGCTGATCCTGGCGAAGGCTTCGTGCCTCACGCCGGTAATCGCGCCCAAACTCGTTTCAGTCCGGCGGTTCCGGTCGCGGACGCTGTGTTGCATCCGTGAGATAGGAACCGCTCACGCCTTCCGCCATGACGATCACGGCGCTCAGCGCGCAGACCATAGTCTAGCAACATCGCGCCGCAAAAGAAAAGCGCTCGACTGAACGTCGGGGAAAGCGGCATTTGTAAATTCGGTTAACGGTTTCTCTACCCGGAGATGCGCTAATCGGGCTTTGGGTTCACTCGGCGTCGCAGGGCTGGCGGGTAGGTTATGGGTAGGCTTCTGATCTCGGCGTCTCGGACGGGATGGGCGCGCGCGGCGATGATCGTCGGCGGGCTGGCCCTGGCCGGCGTCGCCGTGGCCATGGCTCAAGGCCCCGCGCCGGCCGCCGGCGTGCAGAAGGTCCGCTTCGGCGGCGACCGCGCCGAAACCCGCATCGTCATCGACCTGGACCGCGCCGCCACCGGCAAGCTGGTCGCCGACGGCGCCTTGGATCGCCGCGTGGTCATCGGCCTGCCCAACGTCACCGTTTCCGGCGACTTGCAAGGCTCGGGGCAGGGGCTGGTGGAGCGCTGGGCCATCGACGAGGCGGGCGGTGGGGCGCGTTTGCGCCTGGACCTGAAGGCCAAGGCCGAGGTCCGTCGCCGCTTCCTGCTGCCGCCGGGCGACGGCGCGACGGCCTATCGCTACGTGATCGACCTGAAAGCCGTCGAGCCGCCTAGCGCCCAGCAGCCCAGCCTGAAGCCGACCCTGGTCTCGGCGCCGATCAAGGCCTCGAGCCTGCGCCTGAAGAAGGTGATCGTCATCGATGCTGGCCATGGCGGCAAGGATCCGGGCTCGTCCGGCGCCAACACCGCCGAGAAGGATGTCACCCTGGCCGCCGCCAAGGCGTTGAAGGCGCGGCTGGAGAAGTCGGGCCGCTACACCATCGTCATGACGCGTGAGTCCGACACCTTCGTGCCGCTGGAGGCTCGCGTGCAGATCGCACGCCGGGCCGACGCCGACCTCTTCATCTCGCTGCACGCCGATTCGGGGCCGGACGCCGGCACGCGCGGCGCCAGCGTCTATACCCTGTCCGAAAAAGGCACCGAGCGCGTGGCGCGGGTGCTGGAGAAGGACGATTGGCTGATGAAGGCCAATCTGCCGGGCCGCGACCGCGCCGTCAGCCAGATCCTGCTGGACCTGTCGCAGCGCGCCACCAAGAACCGTTCGGCCGCCTTCGCCGAGACCCTGCTGCAGAACGTGGGCGAGGAGACGACCCTGCTGCGCCGCAGCCACCGCGATGCGGGCTTCATCGTGCTGCTGGCGCCCGACGTGCCGGCCGTGCTGCTGGAGATGGGCTTCATCACCAATGTCGACGACGAGCAGTTTCTGAAGTCGCCATCGGGGCGGGGCCGTCTGATGGAGGCCGTAGCCGGTTCCATCGAGTCCTACTTCGCCGACCAGACCCGGCTGGCGGCGCGCTAGGCGCCGTTGGCGCCTCGCCCGATGCGGGGTAGAGCCTTGTCGAAGGAGATGGACGCGTCGTCGGCGCACCTCTCCGCGACGGCGAAACCGCTTACGTTTCCGTCGATCGCGCTCTAGAGGAATCGGACGGAGCGGGCGAAGGTGCGTCGCCCGACGGAGGCGGTGTGGACCTGAAGCCCAGACAACGTTGGATCGCCATCGCCGGCGTGGCGGTGCTCTCCACCATCGCGGTGGCGGGCTTCGCGATCGCGATTTATGCGGCCTGGCTGTTCCACGACATGCCGGACGCTGGCGAACTGCAGGACTACCGGCCGCCCACGGCGACGCGCGTCTACGCCTGGGACGGCACCCTGATCGGCGAATACTCGAAAGAGCGCCGGATCTTCGTCCCTTACGACCAGATCCCGCCGCAGTTGGCCCAGGCCTTCCTGGCGGCCGAGGATCACAACTTCTTCAAGCACGGCGGCGTGGACGTCGGCGGCTTCTCGCGCGCCATGCTCAACAATATCGGCAACGCCGCGCGGGGGCGGCGGCTGGAGGGCGGTTCGACCATCACCCAGCAGGTGGCCAAGAACGTCCTTCTGACCAGCGACGCCACCGTCGGTCGCAAGTTCAAGGAAGCGATCCTGGCCCACCGCCTGGAGCAGTCGCTGTCCAAGCAGCAGATCCTCGAGCTGTACCTGAACGAAATCTGGCTGGGCTATCGCTCGTTTGGCGTCGGCGCGGCCGCCTACAACTATTTCGGCAAGTCGCTGCCCGAGCTCAGCTTGGCTCAGTGCGCCTACCTGGCCTCGCTGCCCAAGGGGCCGGACAATTACCACCCCATTCGCAACAAGGCCAAGGCCATGGCCCGCCGCAACTGGGTTCTGGGCCAGATGGCCGAGCAGGGCTGGGTCAGCCAGGAAGACGCCCGCAAGGCGATGGCCGAGGATCTGGTGGTGCAGCCCGCGCCCAAGCGCGCGGCCTATCGTGACGCCGACTACTTCGTCGAGGAAGTGCGCCAGCGGGGCATGGCCACGTTGGGGCCGCGCCTGAACGAGGGCGGCTACTACATGCGCACCACCCTGGACCCACGCCTGCAGACCGCCGCCCGCGCGGCGCTGCAGGACGGGCTGGAGAAATATGACCGTCGCCACGGCTGGCGCGGCGCCTGGGGTCATGTCGACGACATCGACAGCGCCTGGGAGAAGTCCTCGCTGCTGAAGTCACCGCCGTCCGAGCGCCGCAACTGGCGCACGGCCGTGGTCACCTCCACGAGCGGCGCCGTGCGCCTGGCCAAGGGCGAGGGTTCGGGCTCCATCGCCGGCGAGGACATGGCCTGGGCCAACGCCGGCAAGGGCCTGAAGGTCGGCGACCTGATCTTCGTGGAGAAGGCCGACAGCGGCGCCTATCGCCTCAAGCAGGTGCCGGCGGTGAACGGCGCCCTGGTGGCCATGGAGCCCTACAGCGGCCGCGTGGTGGCCCTGGTGGGCGGCTACAGCTACTCGCTCTCGAACTTCAACCGCGCCACCCAGGCGATGCGTCAGCCCGGCTCGGCGTTCAAGCCGTTCGTCTACGCCACGGCCCTGGAGAACGGCTATACGCCCGCCAGCGTGGTGGTCGACAGCGCCATCACCTTCAAGGGCGCCAATGGCCAGGACTGGAGCCCGGAGAACTATCACAAGAAATTCTACGGGGCCCTGCCGCTGCGAAAGGGACTGGAGCAGTCGATCAACGCCATGACCGTGCGCCTGGCCCAAGGCGTGGGCATGAAGAAGATTACCGACATGGCCAAGCGCACCGGAGTGACCCGCGAGATGGCCCCGGTGCTGGCCATGGCGCTGGGCGCGGGCGAAACCACCCCCTTCAAGCTGACGGCGGCCTATACGCCCTTCGTCAACGGCGGCCGCCGCGTGGAGCCGCACCTGATCGAACTGGTCCAGGATCGCGAGGGCAAGGTGATCTTCCGCTCGGACAAGCGCGACTGCGTGCGCTGCAACGCCGGCTTCAACGGCGACGAAAGCCCGCGAATCCCGGCTCAAGGCGAGCAGGTGATGGATCCCATCACCGCCTATCAGATCACCTCGATGCTGCAGGGCGTGGTCCAGCGCGGCACCGCGGCCCAGGCCAGTTCGCTGGGCTATCCGCTGGCGGGCAAGACGGGCACCACCAACGAGTACCGCAGCGCCTGGTTCATGGGCTATTCGCCCAACCTGGTGGTCGGGGTCTTCATCGGCTTCGACGACAACCGTTCGCTGGGCGAGGGCGAGACCGGCGCGGCCGGCCCCGTGCCGATTTTCATGGACTTCATGCGTGAAGCCCTGAAGGGCCAGCCCAAGACCGAGTTCAAGGCGCCCAAGAACGCCAAGTACGCCATGGTTCGCGGCATCCGCGAAGCGTTCCGCCCGGGCACCGAGCCCAAGGTCGAGGTCCAGGCCGCGCCGTCGGGTCCGCAATCCTATGACCAGGCCTGGCCAAACGGCGTCGTCACCGAGACCCCCCCGACGCCCGTCGCCAAGCCGCCGCCGCGCGCCCCGGATATCAGCGGGCTCTACTAATCGCTGCGGTCGGCCCGACGGACATTGCGCCGACTCCGGACGCGGGCTATGTCCCGCGCCCTTAACACTGTCACGGAGTTACGTGATGAGACCGGATGTCGAGGCCGCCGCGGCCGACATCGAGCAGTCCGTCGGACTGCTCAGGAGGCGTCTTTGACTGGGATGTCGCCCTCCGAAAGCTCGATGAGCTGAACGCCCGGGTCGAGGACCCGACCCTCTGGGATCGCCCGTCCGAGGCCCAGGCCGTTTCGCGCGAACGCGCCAACCTGGCCGCCAAGGTCGAGGCGGTGCAGTCGATCGAGCGTGACCTGAAGGACGCGGTCGAATACGCCGAGCTGGCCGACATGGAGTCGGACGAAGACTCCCTGAACGACGCCCGGGCCCAATTGAAGGCCATCAAGGAACGCGCCGGCCGCGCCGAGCTGGAGGCTCTGCTCTCGGGCGAGGCCGACGGCAACGACGCCTACGTCGAAATCAACTCCGGCGCCGGCGGCACCGAGTCCTGCGACTGGGCCGGCATCCTGCTGCGCATGTACACCCGATGGGCCAACGCCCACGGGATGACGACCGAGCTGATCGAAGAGACTGACGGGGACCAGGCTGGCATCAAGTCGGCGACGCTGCTGGTGAAGGGCCCCAACGCCTACGGCTGGCTGAAGACCGAGGCCGGGGTGCACCGCCTGGTGCGCATCAGCCCTTACGACAGCAGCGCCCGCCGCCACACCTCGTTCGCCTCGGCCTGGGTCTATCCGGTGGTGGACGACACCATCGAGATCGATATCAATCCGGCGGACGTGCGGACCGACACCTATCGCGCCAGCGGCGCTGGCGGTCAGCACATCAACAAGACGGACTCGGCCGTGCGTCTGACGCACATCCCCACCGGCATCGCCGTGGCCTGCCAGGCCGGCCGCTCTCAGCACCAGAACCGCGAGGAGGCCTGGAAGATGCTGCGGGCCCGTCTCTATGAGGCCGAGCTGCAGAAGCGGGAAGCCGCCCAGCAGGCGCTGGAAGACCAGAAGACCGACATCGGCTGGGGTCACCAGATCCGCAGCTACGTCCTGCAGCCGTACCAGATGGTCAAGGACCTGCGGACCAATGTCGAGACGTCCGACACGCAAGGCGTGCTGGACGGCGACCTGGACCAGTTCATGGGCGCGTCGTTGGCCCAGCGGGTCGGGGCGACGCGGGACGCCCAGGCCTGATCAGGCTAGCCCAGGAAAGCAGAACGCCCCGGAGCGATCCGGGGCGTTTTTCTTTGTCAGCCGGCGGGCTTGGCCAGGGCCGGCGCAGCCTGGGCCGTGGAGGCCGGGGGCGAGACGGGCGTCGCCTGCGGCGGGGCGGCCGGACGCTGGAACTTGAGGCTGCGACCCTGGAAGAAGGCCCCGGTTTCCATCGCCAACTGCTCGTGGGTGATGTCGCCGTCGATGTAGGCCGTGCCGTAGAGGCGGACCTGTTTGGACGTGATCGCGCCGACGATGCGGCCTCGGACCTCGACGGCCTCGGCGTAGACCGAGCCTTCGATGTGGCCGGTCTCGCCGACGGTCAGGCGGCCCACGCGGACGTCGCCGCGCACCACGCCGTCGATCTGCAGTTCGCCGTCGCCGGTGATCCCGCCTTCGATCGTGATGTCGGGCGAGATCAGGGAGGCGATGCGCGGCGGGGCCTTGCGGGCGGGATCGGCCGCGGCCGGAACCTGGGAAACGGGCAGGGGCTCGATACGAGCCGGCGCCTTGGAGCCCTTAGCTTGCTTGCTGAACATACTCACCAGCCTTCAGGAAACGGTTCGGGTTCTGGGCGCGTCCGTTGACCCAGACTTCGTAGTGAAGGTGCGGACCGGTCGAACGGCCGGTGGAGCCCATGGCGCCGACACGCTGGCCGATCGCCACGCGCTGGCCCACGCGGACCGAAGCGGCCTGCAGATGGGCGTAGCGCGTCTTGAAACCATTGCCGTGATCGATCTCGACCACGTTGCCGTAGCCGGAGCGCACGCCGACGAACGAGATGACGCCGGGGGCCGTGGCCATGATCGGGGTGTAGAAGGCGCCGGGGAAGTCCAGGCCCGAATGGAAGGCCGGGCGGTGCGTGAACGGGTCGAAGCGGACGCCGTAGCTGCTGGACAGGGCCGGATTGTTGGTCGGGCGATAGAAGGGCAGCTTCTGCGAGGCGGCGCTGAGGGCGCGCATGTCCGAGAGGTCGGTGACGGCGTGCTGGATGCGGCCGGCGAACTCCTCGTCGACGTCCAGCACGGCGGCCAGGGCGCGGGGGTCCTTGGCCTCGATCAGCGGGCCGCCCAGCGAGCCGTCGCGGGAGGCGTAGTTCTCCGAGCCAAGGCCGGCCAGCTTGAAGGCGTAGCGCAACCGCTCGGCCCGGCTCTTGGCGAAGGTCTCGGCCGCGTCGATCAGGCGCTCCTGGTCCATACGGGTGGCCTGGATGCGCTCGATCGGGGCCGCGCCGAGGCGGGGCTTGGCCACCTGAAGGGCCTGGGACGCCCCGGGCACGCCTCGGAAGTCGCTGACCAGCATGGCCAGGGCCGCATGGCGCTTCTCGACCGAGGCGGCCAGCTCGTCCAGCGAGCCGCTGGAGGCCGATAGTTGGGCGACGGCGCTGTTGAGGCGGGCCTGCCGGTCGGCGTTGAGGCGCTCGTAATAGGCCTTCTGCTTGATCACCACCTGGTCGGTCGAGCTGACCGACAGGGCGCTGACCATCATGGCCGCGGTGCAGACGCCCATCCAGAGGGCGGCGCCGGCGATGGCCGTGGCGCACAGCAGTTGCTTGTTGGTCGAAAAGACGTAGCCACGCATCTCGCCGCCGGAGCGGACATACAGGTGGCGTTCGGGAAAGAGGTCCTCGAGGGAACGTCGAAGCCGCTGGAAGCGTTTGATCGCCATCGCCCTAGGAAACCCCCGTTTTCAAGGTCCCGGCGATATGCAACGAGAAAGCGGAAACGTGCAAGACTCTTCGCACCGAGCGCGGGCGCTTGGGCGGAATTCGAGCCGACGATTCAACCGATAACGTGTTCGGCGCCTGACTGCCATCGCCCGTGAGGGGTGGTGTTGCGATCGGCCCACGGCTGAGGCGCGAACGCAACACTCGCCCGGCGTTACTTCAGGGCACGAGCAGCGGTCAGGACCGCACGGATGTGGCCGGGGACCTTGACCTTGCGCCAGGCTTGGCGAACGACCCCGTCGCGATCGATCAGGAAGGTCGAACGGTCGATGCCCATGTACTTGCGGCCGTACATGCTCTTTTCCACCCAGGCGCCGTAGGCCTCGACGGTCTCGCCGGTGGGATCGGCGGCGAGTTCGACGGTCAGGTCGTGCTTCTTGCGGAACTTGGCGTGCGAGGCCACGCTGTCCTTCGAGACGCCGATGACCACGGCGCCGACCTTGGCGAATTCCTCCACCTCGGCCGAGAACTGGAGAGCCTCGGACGTGCAGCCGGTCGTGTCGTCCTTCGGGTAGAAGTAGAGCACGACGTTCTTGCCCTTCAGGCCCGAAAGGCTGATCTGGCCGGTGTCCGTGGGCAGGTCGAAATCGGGGGCCTTGTCGCCGGGTTCAAGCATTCGTCTCTCCCACATCCCTAAAGCAACTGCCACCTCGGATAGCCCGAAGACCATCCGAGGTGAAGAGCGCTAGACCGGCTTGACCAGCACGATCTTCTTCTTGCCGGCCGCCAGCTTGACCACGCCGTCGACGAGGTCCCCCTGGCCGATGACACGGTTGGCGTCGGCCTCGGCCTTGTCGTTGACCTTCAGGCCGCCGCCCTGGGCCAGGCGCCGGGCCTCGCCGCGCGAACCGGCCAGGCCGGCGTCGGCGAAGAGGTTGGCCAGGACGATCCCCGCCGCCAGTTCGGCCGCCGGCACCTCGAAGGTGGGCAGGTCGGCCGACAGGGCGCCTTGCTCGAAGGCCTTCTCGGCCGCGTCGCGGGCCTTGCGGGCCTCGTCCTCGCCATGGGCCATGCGGGTGGCTTCGTCGGCCAGCACCTTCTTGGCGTCGTTGATCTGGGCTCCCGGCAGGGCTTCCAGTTCGGCGATGCGCTCGAGCGGCAGGTCGGTGAACAGGCGCAGGAAGCGGCCGACATCGGCGTCCTCGGTGTTCCTCCAGAACTGCCAGTAGTCGTAGGGGCTCAGCTGCTCGGCGTTCAGCCAAACCGCGCCCGACATGGTCTTGCCCATCTTCGCGCCCGAAGCCGTGGCCAGCAGGGGCGTGGTCAGGCCGAAGGCGGCCTTCTGGTCCACGCGCCGGGTCAGTTCCACGCCGTTGAGGATGTTGCCCCACTGGTCCGAGCCGCCCATCTGCAGCACGCAGCCGTACTTGCGGTTCAGCTCCAGGAAGTCGGTGGCCTGCATCAGCATGTAGTTGAACTCGAGGAAGGTCATGGGCTGCTCGCGCTCGAGCCGCAGCTTGACCGAGTCGAAGGCCAGCATCCGGTTGACGGTGAAGTGCACCCCGTAGTCGCGCAGGAACTGCACGTAGCCGAACTTGCTCAGCCACTCGTCGTTGTCGACCATGATGGCGTCGGTGGGACCGTCGCCGAAGGTCAGGAACTTGGCGAAGACCTGCTTGATGCCGGCGATATTGGCCTGGATGTCGGCGTCGCTCAGCAGCTTGCGGCTCTCGTCCTTGCCGGTGGGGTCGCCGACCTTGGTGGTGCCGCCGCCCATGAGGACGATGGGCTTGTGGCCGGCCTGCTGGAGGCGGCGCAGCATCATGATCTGGATCAGCGAGCCCACGTGCAGGCTGGGCGCGGTGGCGTCGAAGCCGATGTAGGCCGTGATCGGCCCTGCGGCGGCTGCGGCGTCCAGTTCCTCGGGATGGGTGATCTGGTGGATGTAGCCGCGCGCCTGCAGGGTCTGGAGGAAGCCGGACTTGAAGGACTGGGCGGCGGACATGGATCTGCTCTCTGGTTCGGAACGAGGTTCGGACGTCCGCGCGTCTAGCACGGGCGAGGGGGTGTTTGGCGAGGGTTTCATGGCGAGTCTCCTGGGAATTGATCCGGAGACGTTTCGCCTGATGCGTCGCCGGCTCGGGGCGGGCGCATCGACGTGATCGGTCGGCCTCCCGCTAGGACAGCGGGCGGTAATAGGCGCGGAGCGTTTGGCGCGAGGCGATCATGGGGCCTAGCTAGCCGGCGCGGGCCGTGGCAGTCAACATGGCCATGCGCATTCTGGGATTCATGACCGGCACCTCGCTCGACGCGGTCGACATGGCGGTGCTCGAGACCGACGGCGAGACGATCCAGGCCTTCGGCCCGGCAGGCGAGCGCAAGCTGCGCGAGGCCACGCGGGACTTGCTGCTGGAGACGACCACAATCGCCCGGGGCTGGGCGAGAGGCGAGCCCGAGCCCGCGATCTTCACCGAAGCCCGCCAAGCGGTGGCCGACGAGCACCTGCACGCGGCCGAGAGCTTCATCGCTGAGCATGGCCTGGCCTGGAGCGACTTCGACCTGCTGGGCGTGCACGGCCAGACGGTGCTGCACGAGCGCCCGACGGCCGAGCGGATCGGCCGGACGGTCCAGCTCCTGGACGCCGAGCGCCTGGCGCGGGCGACGGGACGGCCGGTGGCGTTCGATTTCCGTACGGCCGACGTGGCGGCCGGCGGGGAGGGCGCGCCCCTGGCTCCGATCTACCACGCCGCCCGGGCCAGGGCTTCGGGCCTGGCCGCACCGGTGGCGGCGCTGAACCTGGGCGGGGTGGCCAATGTCACCTTCGTGCGTCCGGACGGCGACCTGCTGGCCTTCGACACCGGTCCCGCCAACGGCATGATCGACCTGGTGGTGCAGGGGCGCGGCGCGGGGCGCTTCGACGCCGATGGCCGCCTGGCCCAGGCGGGGACCGTGGATCAGGACGTGCTGGCCGGCCTGCTGGCCCATCCGTACTTCGCCGCGCCGCCGCCCAAGTCGCTGGACCGCTTCGACTTCCCGATCGAGGCCGTCGACGGCCTGTCGCTGGAGGACGCGGCGGCCACCCTGACCGCCTTCACCGTGGCGGGCGTGGCGCGGGCCTATGACTGGCTGCCCGAGCACGAGCGGCCCGAGCGCCTGGTGGTGGCGGGCGGCGGACGTCACAACAGCCACATGATGGCGGAACTGGGCATGGCGCTTCGGGGGATCTCCGAGGTGGTTTCGGCCGACGCCCTGGGCTGGCGTGGCGATGCGATCGAAGCCGAGGCGTTCGCCTTCCTGGCCGCCCGCACGGCGCGGGGCCTGCCGATCGGGTTTCCGGGCACGACGGGGGTGAAGACGGCGCTGGCCGGCGGACGGATCGTGCGGCCTTAGGGGGGCAGGGCTCTTGCCGGTGCGAGCCCACTTGCCCCCTCCGCGCCTTCGGCGCTCCTCCCCCGGAGGGGGAAGAATGATCCGCCCCCTATGGGGGCGGACAGGCGGCGTAGCCGCCAGGTGGGGGCAAGCGTCGACGCACGGGTTCTCGTCCTCGCGCTTTCGCCGCGAAGTTGGGGAAAGGGTCGCGGAGCGCCGGACGACGTCCGGGGTTCTGAGACAAAAGTACCGTTTCGACGAAGCCGACCGCTCCGCGCCATCGTTGTCCGCCAGCATCCGGTAGGCAGCGCTGTTGACGCTTAGCCGGACCGGACCCTTCGCCTTTCGGCTCAAGGCCGCCGCCGGGGACGCGGGTCGAGGACTGCTCGCGTTGTACCCCCGGCGAAGCCGACGGCGGGCGGGTCCCGCGACGACGGGATCCCCGGACCGCGTGGGTTTCCATCCCACGCCCTGTCCCGCTCGATAGCCCCCCGCCGCCGCATCGGTCGCCGGCCATGCGCCCTTTCCACCGCGACGAGGTGGCTTAAGAATAACGCGGCCTGAAACAGGGCGGAGGATAGGCGTTTTACCTCAACGATTTCAGGTGGTTGAGGCTGTTTAGGCTGTGCGTATCCGCCCCCATGCCGTTTCCCCGGCGAAGGCCGGGGCCCAGGTCGGGAAGACGGGGGGCGGGCTCAGTGCAGTTTCATGCGCCCGGCCACGCGTTGTTGGAGCAGGCGGGCCAGGGCCAGCACAATGGTCTTGGGCGCGCCGAGGATGGCGCGGTGATGGTCCAGGTGGAGGGAGATGTAGGCCCACTTGGCGACAAGGCCCTCGACGAAGAAGTTGGGGCCGCCCAGGCCGCCCATCAGGGCGCCGACCCCCTTGTTTTCGCCCAGCGACACCAGCGAGCCGAAATCCTTGTAGACGTAAGGGGCGTCCAGGCGGCGCTGGCCCATGCGCGCGACCAGGGCCTTAGCCAGATAGCTGGCCTGCTGGTGGGCGGCCTGGGCGCGGGCGGGGACGATGCGGCCCTCGGGCGCGCCTTCGCCGGGCCAGGGACATGCGGCGCAGTCGCCCAGGGCCCAGACGTCGGGCGCCGAGGTCTCCAGCCGGTCGTTGACCACGAACTGGTTGTTGCGGTTGGTTTCCAGCCCGTACCCCACATTGCCCGGAGCGGCCTTGACCCCGGCGGCCCAGACGATCAGGTCGGCCGGGATGTCGCCCTGGCTGGTCTCCAGCCGGTCGGCGTGGACAGCCAGGACCTTGGCGCCGACATGCACGCGCACGCCCTTGCGCTCCAGGGCCACGGTGGCCTGGCTGGAAATCTTTTCCGGCAGGCCGCCCAGGATGCGCGGGGCGGCCTCGACCACGGCGATGTCCAGGCGGAAGCGCTGTTCGCCGCCCAGGCTGCCCAGCAGTTCGCGATGGGCCTCGATCAGCTCGGCCGACAGCTCCACCCCCGTGGCGCCGCCGCCGACGATGGCGACGCTCATGATCTTCTCGGGCGAGAACGAGGCCTTCATGAAGGCCGCCAGCAAGCGGGTGTGAAAGGCCTCGGCGTCCTCGGTGCGTTCCAGCAGGTGGGCCTGTTCCGCGCCGGGCGTGCCGAAGAGATTGCTGCCGCTGCCGATGGCCAGCACGCCCCAGGTGAAGGTGACCCCGCGCTCGGGCGCCAGTTCCCGGCCGTTCTCGCCCAGGATGGGCTTGAGGGTCAGGCGCTTGGCGATGGGGTCAAACGTGTCCAGTTCGCCCAGCATGAAGCTGAAGTGGTTGCTGCGGCCCAGGATCGAATAGGACAGGCCCTCCTGGTGGGCGTCCAGCGTGCCGGCGGCGATCTCGTGCAGGGTGGGCTTCCAGATGTGGAAGCTGGAGCGGTCGATCAGCAGCACGCGTTCCTTGCCGGCCCGGCGGCCCAGCTTGCGTCCCAGGCGGGCGGCCAGTTCCAGCCCGCCGGCCCCTCCGCCGACGATGACGATATCGTAGTGCATGACCGTCGCCCCATAATTCCTTGTTCGATGAATATAGGTCAGGCGAGGTTGAGTTGCCAGGAAACGCCAAACCGGTCGGCGACCCAGGCGAAGCGCCGGCTGAAGCCGTATTCGCCCAGCGGCATCAGCTCGCTGCCGCCGTCCGACAGGGCGGCGTGCAGGCGCTCGAGTTCCTCAGGCGAGGCGCAGTCGACATAGAAGGAGGTGGAGGGGGTGAAGCCGAAGGCGTGGGTGACGATGCTGTCGGTGCAGAGGACCTCCTGGCCGCCCACGCGGAAGCGGGCGCGTGCGATCGTGCCGGAGGCGCCGGGGCCTTCGGGTCCGTACCGCTGGAGGTCGAGGATCTCGCCGTCGGGAAAGAGCGAGATGTAGAAGTCGATGGCGGCCTCGGCCTGGCCTTCGAACATCAGGAACAGGCGGATGGCCTGCTGCGGGGAGATCTGCGTCATCGTCATCCTCTCGCCTGGTGCGAGCAGGATGACGATGTGATCTCAAGGCGCGCAAGCCCCGAAGGGCCGCGTGTTACGGGATCGGATTGGCTTCCAGGCGCTTGTCGAGATAGTCGCCGACGGCCCTTTCGACCGAGGGCAGGTGCTCGGCCCAGAAGTGGGTGGCCTTGTCGACGACTTCATAGTCGATGACGATGCCCTTCTGGGTGCGCAGCTTGGAGACCACGCGCTCGACCTCGACCGGCGGAACGACGGTGTCGGCGCCGCCCGTCAGGATCAGGCCCGAGGCGGGGCAGGGGGCCAGGAAGCTGAAATCGTACATGTTGGTGGGCGGCGAGACCGAGATGAAGCCGTCCGTCTCGGGACGACGCATCAGCAGCTGCATGCCGATGTAGGCGCCGAAGCTGTAGCCGGCGACCCAGGTCTGGGCGGCGGCGGGGTTGTTGGCCTGCAGCCAGTCCAGCGCCGTGGCCGCGTCGGCCAGCTCGCCGATGCCGCTGTCGAACTCGCCCTGGCTGCGGCCCACGCCGCGGAAGTTGAAACGCAGGGTCGCGAAGCCGCGCTTCATGAACAGGTGGTACAGCTGCACCGAGACCGGGTGGTTCATGTGACCGCCGGCCTTGGGGTGGGGGTGCAGGATCAGCGCGATGGGCGCGTTGTCGGTCTTGCCCGGCGAATAGCGGCCCTCGATACGGCCGGAGGCTCCGGTCAAAATCACGTCAGGCATTCACGGTCCCTATCCAAAGAGAGCAACGAAAGTGGCCCTTCGCGCCCGGAAAGCAACCGGGATCGCGAACGGAATACTTGACCGCTGCGCTTGGTCTTCCTAAATCCGCACCGCGCGCCTGGGTCTTTCGAAGAACCGGCGCGAAGTCGCGGCTTGTAGCACACGCCTAAGCCGATGCGCGGGGAATCTGCAAGGAGGTAAGGCGCATGCGCCTGAGCACCAAGGGACGCTACGCGGTCATGGCCATGACCGACCTGGCGCGCCGGCAGGACGAAGCCGAGGGCCGGGCCGTGGCCCTGGCCGAAATCGCCGCCCGCCAGCAGATCTCGCTTTCCTATCTCGAACAGCTTTTCGCCCGGCTGCGCCGCAAGGGCCTGGTGGTCAGCGCCCGGGGACCGGGCGGGGGCTACCGCCTGGCCCGCGAGGCTTCCCAGACCGCCATCGCCGATATCGTGCTGGCCGTGGACGAGCCCCTGCGCGCCACGCGCTGCGGCCTGAGCAAGAGCGGCGGCGTGGGCAAGGGCGCGCCCAAGGGCTGTATGGCCGGCGGCGCCAAGTGCCTGACCCACGAGTTGTGGGAAGAGATGGGCCGCCAGATCCACGGCTACCTGGCCAGCGTGTCGGTGGCCGACGTCCTGGCCGGCAATTTGAGCTCCAAGGAAAAGGCGGCGGCGTGAGCAGGTCCGCGACATACCTGGATTATAACGCCACCGCGCCCATCCGCCCCGAGGCGCGAGAGGCGGTGTTGCGCGCGTTCGACCTGGCCGGCAATCCCAGCTCGGTGCACGCCAGCGGCCGCAAGGCGCGCGACTTGGTCGAGGCCGCCCGCGCCCAGGTGGGCGACCTCGTGGGCGTGGTGGCCGGGTCGGTCACCTTCGTCAGCGGCGGCACCGAGGCCGACGCCCTGGCCATCGCCAGCGCCAAGGCCGCAGGCGTCTCACGCATCATCGTCTGCGCGGGCGAGCACGACGCCGTGGTCGAGAGCGCCGCGGCCGGCGGCCTGCCGATCCTGACCCTGCCGATCGACGGCGAGGGCGTGGCCGACCTGGCATGGCTGGAAGAGGCGCTGAAGGCCGACGGGCGGGCCCTGGTCTGCCTGATGCTGGCCAACAACGAGACCGGCGTGATCCAGCCGGTGGCGGAGGCCTCGGCCCTGGTGCGCGCGGCCGACGGCCTGCTGCACGTGGACGCCGTGCAGGCGGCCGGCAAGATCGCCATCGACTTCACCGCCCTGGGCGCCGACACCATGGCGCTGTCGGCTCACAAGATCGGCGGCCCGCAGGGCGTGGGCGCCCTGGTCTCGGGCACGCGCGCCACGGTGGTCCGCCAGCAACACGGCGGCGGCCAGGAGCGCGGCCGCCGGGCCGGCACCGAGAACGTCGCGGGTATCGCCGGCTTCGGCGCGGCCGCGCAGGCCGCGGCTCGCGACTTGCCCTCGATGGCCAATCAAGGCACATGGCGCGACGCCCTGGCCCAACGGGTCAAGGCCGTCGGCGCGGTCGTGCTCGGGGAGGGCGCTCCGCGTCTGCCTCAAACCCTCTGTCTTGCCGCGGATGGTTTCGCCTCGCAGATCCAGGTGATGAACCTGGACCTGGCCGGGGTGATGGTCAGCGCCGGCAGCGCCTGTTCGTCGGGCAAGGTCAAGGCCAGCCGCGTGGTGGAAGCCATGGGCCGTTCCGACCTGGCCCCGTTCGCCCTGCGTGTCAGCGGCGGATGGGCCAGCACCGAGCAAGACTGGATTTCCTGCGGCGACGCCTGGCTCGCCGCCTATTCGCGTATCGGCGCCCGTCGCCGGGAGGTGGCTTAATGGCCGCGGTCAAAGAGACCATCGACACCGTCGCTTCGCTCGAGAAGTACGAGCACGGCTTCACGACCGAGATCGACCAGGAGTTCGCCCCCAAGGGTCTCTCCGAGGACATCGTGCGCTTCATCTCGGCCAAGAAGGACGAGCCGGAGTGGATGCTGGAATGGCGTCTTGAGGCCTATCGCCGCTGGCTGGAGCTGGAGGAGCCGACCTGGGCCAAGGTCGACTATCCGAAGATCGACTACCAGGACACCTACTACTACGCCGCGCCCAAGAAGAAGGACGGGCCCAAGAGCCTGGACGAGGTCGATCCCGAGCTGCTGGCCGTCTACGAGAAGCTGGGCATCCCGCTAAAGGAGCAGGCCGTGCTGGCCGGCGTCGAGGGCGCGCCGCGCTACGCCGTGGACGCGGTGTTCGACAGCGTCAGCGTCGTGACCACCTTCAAGAAGGAGCTGGCCCAAGCCGGCGTCATCTTCTGCTCGATGAGCGAGGCGATCCGCGAGCACCCGGAACTGGTCAGGCAGTACCTGGGCAGCGTCGTGCCGACGTCGGACAACTATTTCGCCTGCCTCAACAGCGCGGTCTTCTCGGACGGCAGCTTCGTCTACGTGCCGCCGGGCGTGCGCTGCCCGATGGAGCTGTCGACCTATTTCCGGATCAACGCCAAGGACAGCGGCCAGTTCGAGCGCACCCTGATCATCGCCGACAAGGGCGCCTACGTCTCGTACCTGGAAGGCTGCACCGCGCCGATGCGCGACGAGAACCAGCTGCACGCGGCCGTGGTCGAGCTGGTGCTGCTGGACGACGCCGAGATCAAGTACTCGACCGTGCAGAACTGGTATCCGGGCGACCCGGAGACGGGGAAGGGCGGCATCTACAACTTCGTGACCAAGCGCGCCGACTGCCGGGGCGATCGCAGCAAGGTGTCGTGGACCCAGGTCGAGACCGGCTCGGCCATCACCTGGAAGTATCCGTCGTGCGTGCTGCGCGGCGAGGGCAGCTCGGGCGAGTTCTACTCGATCGCCGTGACCAACGGCCATCAGCAGGCCGACACCGGCACCAAGATGATCCACCTGGGCGCCAACACCAAGTCGCGGATCGTCGCCAAGGGCATCAGCGCGGGCAAGTCGACCAGCACCTATCGCGGCCTGGTCTCGGCCCACCCCAAGGCCAAGGGCGCGCGCAACTTCACCCAGTGCGACAGCCTGCTGATCGGCAAGACCTGCGCGGCCCACACGGTGCCGTACATCGAGGCCCGCAACGGCCAGTCGGTGTTCGAGCACGAGGCTACCACCACCCGCCTGTCGGACGACCAGCTGTTCTACTGCCAGCAGCGCGGCCTTTCCCAGGAAGAGGCCGTGGCCCTGCTGGTCAACGGCTTCGTCAAGGACGTGCTGCAACAACTCCCCATGGAATTCGCCGTCGAGGCCCAGAAGCTGGTGGCGATCTCGCTGGAAGGCTCGGTGGGATGACGAGCGTTAAGCCGCCCATCGATGCGCTTTCGGAAGAACTCAGGCAACTGGCGGAAGCCTATGCCGGAAAGGCCGAGGCGCTCGCCGATGACCCTTACTATCGCGACGCGGTGATGAAGGTCGCCGTAAGCCAGTTCGTCTGGTCGCTTTACCACGCCTTCGACGATCGTTCTCGTACCGTACTCGCCGAAGAACTTGCTGTGCAGACTGCCGCCGTCCAGCGCGCCGTCAGCCAAGAGGCCCACTGATTACAATGCTCTCCATTCAAAACCTCCACGCCCGCGTCGAAGACAAGCCGATCCTGAAGGGCGTCACCCTCGAGGTGCCGGCCGGTGAGGTGCACGCCATCATGGGTCCGAACGGCGCCGGCAAGTCGACGCTGTCCTACGTGCTGACCGGTCGCGGCGGCTACGAGGTGACCGACGGCTCGGCCAGCCTGAACGGCGAGGACCTGCTGGACCTGGAGCCGGCCGAGCGGGCCGCCAAGGGCGTGTTCCTGTCGTTCCAGTATCCGCTGGAAATCCCGGGCGTTCCGGCCCTGACCTTCATCCGCACCGCCCTGAACGCCCAGCGCCGCGCGCGGGGCGAGGACGAGATCGCCGCGCCGGCTTTCCTGAAGCTGGCCAAGGAGAAGGCGGCATCCCTGAAGATCGACTTCGAGATGCTCAAGCGCGGCTTGAACGTCGGCTTCTCGGGCGGCGAGAAGAAGCGGATGGAAATCTTCCAGATGGCGATGCTTTCGCCCAAGTTCCTGATCCTGGACGAGACGGACTCGGGCCTGGACATCGACGCCCTGAAGATCGTCTCGGAAGGCGTCAACGCCCTGCGCGCGCCCGATCGTGGCATGCTGGTCATCACCCACTACCAGCGCCTGCTGGACTACATCAAACCCGACCGCGTGCACGTGCTGGCCGCCGGCCGCATCGTCGCCTCGGGCGGTCCGGAGCTGGCCCTGCAGCTGGAAGCCGAGGGCTACGACAAGTACGTCGGGGCCGCCGCCTGATGACCCTGGCGACCGCTCTCAAGACCGGGGACCTGACCCAGCTGCCGTCGCGCCGCGACGAGGACTGGCGCTGGACCGACCTGCGCGGCCTGATCCGCCAGGTTCCGCCGGCCTCGCCCGCGTTCGACGGTGAGGTGGAGGCCGGGCCGTTCGACGCCCTGGCCGACGACTCCATCCTGTTCGTCAACGGCCGCCAGCGCCACGCCGCGACCCAGGGCGCGGGCGAGACCATCGCCCTGCGCTTCGTCTCGACCGGCGAAGGCGGCGGCCATGCGGCCAGCTACGCCATCGTGGTCGAGCCCGACACGACCCTGGTGCTGCTGGAAAGCCACGAGGGCAAGGCCGGCGGCTATCTGTCGGACGTGACCCTGGACATCGCCGTGGGCGAGGGCGCCAGGGTCGAGCGCATCGTGCTGGTCGAGGACGACGCCGAGGCCGTGAACGTGGTCACCGCCGAGGTCGATCTGGCCCCCGGCGCGACCTTCAACCAGACCGTCCTGACCAGCGGCGCGCGTCGCCAGCGGATCGAGACGCGGGTCAACCATCCGGGCGCCCACGCCCAGGTGCGGCTGGACGGCGCCTATCTGCTGGACGGCCAACGCCACGCCGACCAGACGACGATCGTGACCCACGGCGGCGTCGACGGCGTGACCAGCCAACTGACCAAGGGCATGGCGACCGACCAGGCGCGCGGCGTGTTCCAGGGCCGCATCGTCGTGGCGCCGGGCGCCGACCAGACCGACGCGCGCATGGGCCACCACGCCCTGATCCTGTCGGACAAGGCCGAGATCGACGCCAAGCCGGAACTGCTGATCTTTGCTGACGACGTCTCGTGCGCCCACGGCAACACGATCGGCGCGCTGGACGAGGACGCCCTGTTCTACGCCGAGCAGCGCGGCATTCCCGAACTGGAGGCCAAGGCCATGCTGACGCAGGCCTTCGTGGGCGAGGTGATCGAGCGCATCGAGCACGAAGGCGCCCGCGAGATCGCCGCCGCCTGGGTGGCCGCGCGGCTGGGGAGGATCGGCTGATGGCCTTTGACGCGCCCTTCGACGTCGAGGCGATCCGCGCCCAGTTCCCGATCCTGGCGCGGCAGGTGCACGGCAAGCCGCTGGTCTATCTGGACAGCGCCGCCAGCGCCCAGAAGCCCGAGGCGGTGCTGGAGGCGATGACGAGCCTGGCGCGCAACAGCTACGCCAACGTCCACCGCGGCCTGCACACCCTGGCCAACGAAACCACGCAAGCCTATGAATCCGCACGCGAAACCGTAGCGCAGTTCATCAACGCCCAGCCGTCGGAAATCGTCTGGACCAAGAGCGCCACCGAGGCGGTGAACCTGGTCGCCGACACCTTCGGCCGCTCGCTGAAGGCCGGCGACGAGATCGTGCTCAGCGAGATGGAGCACCACGCCAACATCGTGCCGTGGCACTTCCTGCGCGAACGCTACGGTGTGGTGCTGAAGTTCATCCCAGTGACCGACGACGGCCGCCTGGACCTGGAGGCCTATGAGGGCCTGCTGTCCGAGCGCACCCGGATGGTCGCCGTGACGCACATGTCGAACGTGCTGGGCACGGTCAACGACGTGGCCTGGATCGCCAGGAAGGCCCACGAGGCCGGCGCGCTGATCCTGGTCGACGGCTGCCAGGGCGTGGTCCATACGAAGGTGGATGTGAAGGCGCTGGACGCCGACTTCTACGTCTTCTCCGGCCACAAGCTGTATGGCCCCACCGGCATCGGCGTGCTGTACGGCAAGGCTGAGCGGCTTGCGGTCCTGCCGCCATACCAGGGCGGCGGGGAGATGATCGGTTCGGTCAGTCTGGACCGCATCACCTATGCCGATCCGCCGCACCGCTTCGAGGCCGGCACGCCCGCGATCCTGGAGGCCGTGGGCCTGGGCGCGGCCGTGGAATGGCTGAACGGGATCGACCGCGACGCGGCCCTGGCGCACGAGCACGCCCTCTACCAGCGGGTCGTGGACCAACTGGACGGCGTGAACGGCGTGCGCATCCTGGGCACGGCGCCGGGCAAGGGCGCGGTGCTGAGCTTCGTGGTCGAGGGCGCCCACGCCCATGACGTGGCCCAGGTGCTGGACCGCTACGGCGTGGCCGTGCGCGCCGGCACCCACTGCGCCGAGCCGCTGATGAAAAGGTTCGGCGTGACGTCGAGCGCTCGCGCTTCCTTCGCCCTATATAACACCCAGGCCGAGGCCGACGCGTTCGTGGACGCGCTGGCCAAGGCCCGCAGTTTCTTCAGTTGAGCCCCCATGACCGAGCCCGCCACCGCGTCCGCCATTCCCCAGGCTGAACTCGATCGCCTGACCGACCAACTGATCGAGAAGCTCAAGACCGTGTTCGATCCGGAAATCCCGGTCGACATCTACGAGCTGGGCCTGATCTACAAGGTCGACGTCAGCGACGACCGGGACGTGGCCATCGACATGACCCTGACCGCGCCGGGCTGCCCGGTGGCCGGCGAGATGCCGGGCTGGGTCAAGGACGCGGTCATGGAGATCCCCGATGTGAAGTCGTGCCACGTCGAGCTGGTGTTCGAGCCGCCGTGGGACCCCTCGCGGATGAGCGACGAGGCCAAGCTGCAACTGAACATGTTCTGATCGGTTCGAAAGCCATGGAAGTTCCCGCCTCGCCCACGATCACACCTCGTCCGCGCCGCCCGCGGCCCAAGGTCGTCTCCCTGACGCCGGCCGCCGCCGCGCGCGTGAAGGAGATCATGGAGCGGGCCGACAAGCCCTATGCCGGCCTGCGCGTGGGCGTGAAGAACGGCGGCTGCGCGGGCCAGGAGTACGTGTTCGAGTACGCCGCCGAGAAAGGACCGCTGGACGAGGTGGTCGAGGACCAGGGCGTGACGATCCTGATCGAGCCCAAGGCGGTGCTGTTCCTGATCGGCACCGTGATCGACTACGAGACCACCAAGCTGTCGGCCAAGTTCGTGTTCAACAATCCCAACGAGACCGACGCCTGCGGCTGCGGCGAGAGCGTGACGATCCAACCGGCGGCGGAGGCGCTCGACTGATGCTGAAGCGCACGCC
The DNA here is from genome assembly GCA_017745235.1 of Caulobacter sp. Taxonomy (GTDB): domain Bacteria; phylum Pseudomonadota; class Alphaproteobacteria; order Caulobacterales; family Caulobacteraceae; genus Caulobacter. The sequence continues at coordinate 119,202 of JAGHZU010000013.1, forward strand.
TTCCTGCGTCGAATGCGGCCTGCCCTGGGGCGCGCCGGCCTTCCGTCACGAGGAGGGGGCCCCGCTATACTGGTCGGACACCGGCATCCTGTGCTCGACCCCTTGCGCGACGGCGCATTTCGACCGGCGGCGCGAGGACGGGACGTTTGCGCCCGTGCCGGCCGAGTGCCCGGTCGATCTATAGGCCATCGCCCTACATGCAGCCGGTCGAGCCGGCGGCGCAGGCGGTCATCAACGCCACCAAGGAAGCCGGCGGAAACAACGCGGCCAGAGCGCTGGGCGCGGCCCACAAGGCCTTGCGGCGGAAGATCGTCATCATGACGGCCATCAGGACGATCCAGGCAATGACCGCCGCGCTCGTCAGGCCGTATTGATATCGGCCAAAGGTGATCAGCGCCGTCAGAGCCGTCGCATAGGTCATGATCAGCGCGATGGCGAAGCCCATCGCCTAGATCGAGGCTGGAGCGGGGGCTGGTTCGGACCGCACGTTCTTGCGGCCGTTCCACTCCACCAGCACCGACGGCTTCACCGGCTCGCTGCGGGCCTGGGCGATCAGTTCGTTGGTGCGGGTCTCGATGGCCGTTTCCATGGTGGTCATGAACTCGCCCTTGGACAGACCCTGGGGCAGGGCGGGCAGGAACTCGATGGTGGCCACGCCGGGGGTCTTGGTCTTCTCTGTCTGCTTCCAGAAGCAGCCCAGGTTGGTGGCCACGGGCACGACCGGCAGGCCGAAGTCCTGGCTCATGTAGTAGACGCCGGTACGGTAGCGGAAGCGCTCGCCCGGCGCGGCCAGGTGGCCCTCCGGATAGATCAGGATGCGGCGGCCTTCGGCGGCCACCTGGGCGGCGCTCTTGGACAGGGCCGCGCGGGCTTCGGGGCCGCCGCAGCTGTCGACCACGATCGCGCCGAACTTGCGCAGGATATTGCCGACCAGAGGGAACCTTTCCAGATGGTCGCCGGTGACGAACGACAGGTTGTCGACGTTGGCGAACATCACGAAGCCGTCGCCCCAGCTGTGGTGCTTGGCGGCGATGATGAAGGCGCCTTTGGGCAGGTTTTCCTGGCCCTTCAGCTCGACCTTCACGCCGGCGAAGACGCGCAGGGCCCAGAGCATGCGGCGGCTGTAGGTGCGCAGGGCCAGGGTCACCGCGCCTCGCCCGGGCAGCAGGGCCCCGAAGGCGGCCGACAGGCCGTAGAAGATCGACAGAACCCAGTAGTAGACGTTGAACAGCGCGCTGCGCATCGTTCGGTCCAGTTCTCGTTAGCGGGCTTGGAGCACGGCCTGGACGGCCGCGGTCATCAGGGGGGCGTGGGCCGACAGGGCGTCGTCGCCGAGGCGGCCGTAAGCCTTGTTCTGCGCGGTCTGGGTGATGACGCCGATGGCCATGGCGGCGATCACGCGCGGGTCGCCCGGCGGCAGCTCGGCGTCCATCATCGCGCGCTTGATCAGGTTCTCGACCATCGAGACCGGATCCATTCCGTCTTCCTGGTAGTAGGGCAGGAAGCCGTGCAGATGCAGCAGGTGGAACGAGAACAGCAGCCAGTCCTCGTCAGCCACCGTGCAATAGGCGCGCACGACGGCGGCGGCCTTGGCCTGGATGCCCTGGGCGGTCTCGGCGTTGGCGATGATGAGGTCGGAGAGGCGCTTGTGGGTGGCCATGAACAGGCCCAGGGCCAGTTCGTCCTTGCTCTTCCAGTGGCGATAGATCGCCCCCTCGGAAACGCCGGCCTTGGCGGCGATCAGCTTGGTGGTGGCCGCGTCGACGCCGCGATGGACGAAGACCTCGAGGGCGGCGCGTTCGATGCGAGGTTTGGCGCTCATGGGAGGACGTTAGCATGGCTTTGGCGATATGCAAGTGAATGCTCACATGCAAACTCGGGCCTGCTAACCTGACCCTCGCCATTGACCGGCCTGGGCGGGCGGGCCTAAGCCGGGCCATGGTCCAGACCGTTCTGATCTATTCCATGGGCGAGGTGATCGGCGACGGCCTGATCAAGCTGCCCTTCATCGCCGGCTTGCGCGAGGCTTTTCCGCAGGCGCGCATCACCTGGTGCGCCGGCAAGGGCGAGACGGTCTATGCCGGGCCGTTGAAGGCGGTCGTTGCCGGCTATATCGACGAGATCCTGACCGAGGGGCCGACCGGCGCGGGCGCGCTGGACGTGCTGCCATGGGTCAGGCCGTTCGGCGGGCGCACCTTCGACCTGGTGATCGACACCCAGGAGAACCTGCGGCGCAGCCTGGTGGCCAAGCGGGCGGCCAGGGGCGGCTTCGTCTCGGCGGCCGACCAGGCGCGCAGGGCCGACTGGCCGCCCGCCGTGGTCGATCGCCTGGTGCGGCTGCTGGCCCTGGCCGCGCCAGGAGCTCGCCCGCGTCCGCTGGCGCTGAACCATCCCGACGCCATAGCGGCGGCCAAGGCGCTGCTGCCTGACGGTCCGGCCTATGTGGGCCTGGCGCCCGGCGCGGGCGGGCAGGACAAGCGCTGGCCGCTGGAACGCTATCTGGAGCTGGCGCGCCGCATCGAGGTCTCGGGACGCAAGGCGGTGTTCTTCTTCGGGCCCGACGAGGCCGCCGACGTCCAGGCCGCGCGCGAAGCGGTTCCGACCGCCTTGTTTCCCGAGAGAGACCGTACCGACGGCTTTGCCATGGTGAAGGGGCCGCTGCTGGCCATCGCCTTGGCTGGAAGGCTGTCGGCGGCCGTGGCCAACGACGCGGGGCCCGGTCACATGCTGGCGGCCGGCGGCGCGCCGCTGCTGTCGCTGCAGAAGGATCACCGCAAGGCCGTGAAGTTCCGTCCCGCCGCCGCGCGCCTTGCCGTGGTGGTCGCCGAGGATTACGGACACGAGATGGCCGCACTTCCGTTCGAGGTGGTGGCCAACGCCCTCGACACGCTGATCGCTGGAGACTCCTGAGTGCCCATCCTTGCCCCCATCTCGGCCGGTGAGCTGATCGACAAGATCACCATCCTGCGCGTGAAGGCCGCCCGGATCGGTGACGCGGCCAAGGAGGCCAATGTCCGGCGCGAGCTGGCTCAGTTGGAGACTCTGGCCGCGAACGAACTGCCGGACTCGGACGCCCTGGCGGCCCTGACGGCCGAGCTGACCGAGATCAACGCGGCCCTGTGGGATATCGAGGACGGCAAGCGCGACTGCGAGCGTCGCCAGGACTTCGGCGAGGCCTTCGTGGCCCTGGCCCGCCGGGTCTACATGGACAACGACCGCCGCGCAGCGGTGAAGCGTCGGATCAACGACCTGGTCGGGTCCGACATCGTCGAGGAAAAGAGCTACAAGCCGTACCAGGCGGGGTAGGGCGTTTTCCGGAGGTTCGTCGTGCGGCAGATCGCAGTGCTCACCTTCGACGGCTTCAACGAGATCGACTCGTTCGTGGCCGCCGCGATTCTGAACCGGGCCAAGGCCAAGGGGCTGGTCGCCCATATCACCTCGCCCACGCCCGAGGTCACCTCGATGAATGGCGTCACGGTCCGGCGTCAGCAGCCCTTGGAATTCGCGGCGGAGGCCGACGCGATCATCATCGGCAGCGGGGTGAAGACGCGTGAGATCGCCGCCGATCCGGCGATGCTGTCGAGGATCGTGCTGGACCCGACGCGCCAACTGGTGGGCGCCCAGTGCTCGGGCACGTTGCTGGCGGCCCGGCTGGGCTTGCTGGGCGGCTTGCCGGCCTGCACCGACCTGGCGACCAAGCCCTGGGTGATCGAGGCGGGCGTGAAGGTGCTGGATGCGCCTTTCGTCGCCCACGGCAACGTGGCGACGGCCGGCGGATGCCTGGCCTCGCAGTACCTGGCGTTCTGGACGATCGCCCAGCTGACCTCGCTGGAGGACGCCGAGGCGGCGCTGCGCTACGTAGCGCCCGTCGGCGAGAAGGATGTCTATGTCGCCGCGGCGCTGAACGCGGTCGGGCCGTTCGTGGAAGGACCGCGCGCCTCGGCGAACGTGGCCTGAGATGGCTTGAAATCCGAGCCTGTCATCCCGGAAGCCCCGTGGGGGCTGTCCGGGACCCCAGGGGGTGCTAGCTTCCCTTGAAGGCCGCCGGCCGCTTCTGGAGGAAGGCGGCGACGCCTTCCAGGAAGTCGTCGGTCTTTCCCGCCGCCTTCTGCGCGTGGCGTTCGGCGTGCAGCTGGCCCACCCAGTCGGCGTCGAGGCTGTCCCAGACCAGCTTGCGGATCGAGGAGAGGGCGGCCGGGCCATTGGCCAGTTCCTTGGCGATGGCCGTGGCGGTCGCCATCAGCTCGCCGTCGGGCACGCAACGATTGATCAGACCCCAGGACAGGGCCGTGGCGGCCGGGATCTTGTCGCCCAGCAGCATCATCTCCATGGCCCGCGCCTTGCCGACCAGGCGCGGCAGCAGGTAGGTCGAGCCGCCGTCGGGCACCAGGCCGATGCGGCGGAAGGCTTGCAGGAAATAGGCGCTTTCGCTGGCCACCACGATGTCGCCCAGCAAGGCGATCGAGCAGCCCACGCCCGCGGCCGGACCGTTCACGGCCGTGACGATGGGCAGGGGGAAGTCCCGCAGCAGGGTCACCAGGGGATTGTAGGTGCTTTCCAGGGCCGAGCCGGCGTCGGGCTTGCCGTCGACGTCGGCCTGGCGGCCGGCCGCGCCGCCGCCCGACAGGTTGGCACCGGAGCAGAAGCCCCGGCCTTCGCCGGTCAGGATCACAGCCCGAGCCTTGACCTTGCCTGCCGCGATCGAGGCGAAGGCGTGGGCCAGTTCGCGCGCGATCTCCAGGCTGGCGGCGTTGAGCGTGGAGGGATCGTTGAGGGTGACCGTGGCGACGCCGTCGTCGGCCTCCAGCCGGATCTTCTCGTAAGTCATGGCGTCCTCCCGGGGCGTTGTCGCTTTGGCCCGAGTCTAGGCGCGACTAACCCTGGGGAACGCCAGAACTTTTACGCGGCGTTGGCGGATTCCGGCTTGGACTCCGCGGCGGTGACCCGGTTGCGGCCTCCGCGCTTGGAGGTGTAGAGCGCCGCGTCGGCGCGTTCCATCACGGAATGGCCGGTCTCACCCGGGCGGCGCTCGGCGAAGCCCGACGAGATGGTGATCGCGCCCAGGTCCTCATTGGTGGAGCGGCGCTTGAGCATGCGCGAGGAGACCTCGACGCGGATCTCCTCCAGCGTGCCGGCCACCATGGCGGCGTTCTCGCGCGGGAAGATCATCGCGAACTCCTCGCCGCCATAGCGAGCGGCGAAGCGGGGCGGCGCGGCCACGCGGCCGATGACGCTGGCGACGTAGCGGATGACCTGGTCGCCGGTCTGGTGGCCCCAGGTGTCGTTGAAGCCCTTGAAATGGTCGATGTCGAGCACGGCCAGGCAAAGGGCGGCGCCGGCTTCGTCGGCCTCGGCGCAGGCGCGGTCCAGTTCCTCGTCGAAGGCCTTGCGGTTGGCCAGGTTCGTCAGTCCGTCGGTGGTGGCGTCGCGGCGCACCTGTTCCAGGTGATCGCGCAGACGATCGACCTCGGCGGTGGATTCCGCGAGGCGGGTTTCCAGCGACTTGTTTTCCTTCTGAACCCGGCGGGTGGCGTCGGCGAGGTTGGAGACCACGTTCTTGAGAGTGGCCACGTCGTCGGACGAGAGGCTCTTGGAAGCGCTGGCCAGGGTCTTGCCATAGGCGGCGTTCGACTTCTGGGCGTCCTGGATGGCCTTGGAGACCGACTCCAGCTCCTTGCTCAGCAGGTCGCCGGCGTCGCGGATCTGCTCGTTCAGCTTGGCCTTGGGCAGATAGGTGGCGGCCAGCTCTTCGCTCAGCAGCTCGGTCAGCGGCTCGCCCAGCGAGATCAGGCGCGTGAGTTCACGGGCGAGGGCCCCGTCGGGGTCGGCCACGAAATGGGTCCAGATTTCGAAGTTCAGCGCCGTCGGCCACACCTGATGGCGTTCCATCAGGGCAAGGGCGCGGCCGGCGATCTTGTAAGCCTCAGGGCCGCGCAGCGTGGTTTCGACGTCGGACATCTTCTGTTCCCCCAACAGCGCCGCCCCGCCTGGAGGCGCGCTTGGAAGGCCTTTCTAGGACGAAGAGTTCAAACGAGCCGTTAAGAACGAACGACGTTCACTTGCGCGTTCGCCCAACCGCAAGCATTGTTAACAATGATAAGATGAGCCTCGAGGCCGCTTGGGAGGATCTGAAACCGTGAACGCCCCCGCCAATCTCAGCCTGGAATCGCAAAAGGCCTCGATGCATCGGCTCCTCTCGCTGCAGAAGGCCGCCCATCTCAGCCAGGGCGCGCCGTCGGCCCAGCGCCGGATCGAGTGGCTGGACCGCTGCATCGGCCTGCTGGTCGACCACAAGGACGAGATCGCCGACGCCTTGAACCAGGACTTCGGCGCCCGCTCTAGGGACGCCACCGGCCTGACCGACATTGCCGGTTCGATCGGTCCGCTGAAGCACGCCAAGGAGAACCTGGCCAAGTGGATGCGCCCGCAGAAACGCAAGACCACGCCGGCGATCCTGGGCCTGTTCGGGGCCAAGGCGCAGGTGCTGTACCAGCCCAAGGGCGTGGTCGGGGTGATCAGTCCCTGGAACTTCCCGGTGAACCTGACTTTCGCCCCGCTGGCGGGGATCCTGGCGGCCGGCAACCGGGCGATGATCAAGCCTTCGGAATTCACGCCCGCCACCTCGGAGCTGATGAAGGCCATGTTCGCCAAGGCCTTCTCCGAGGACGAGATCGCCGTGGTCACCGGCGGCCCCGAAGTCGGGCAGGCGTTCACGATGCTGCCGTTCGACCACATGATCTTCACCGGGGCCACCTCGGTGGCGCGCCACGTGATGCGGGCGGCGGCTGAGAACCTGGTGCCCGTGACGCTGGAGCTGGGCGGCAAGAGCCCGGTGATCCTGTCGCGCGGGGCCGACATGGCCACGGCGGCGGCGCGGATCATGAACGGCAAGACGCTGAACGCAGGCCAGATCTGCCTGGCGCCCGACTATGTGCTGGCGCCGGCCGAGAACCTGGAAGGCTTTGTGGCCGAGGCCAAGGCGGCCGTGGCGCGCAACTTCCCAACGATCAAGGACAACCCCGACTACACCGCCGTGGTCGCCCAGCGCCACTACGACCGGATCAAGGGGCATGTGGAGGATGCGCGGGCAAAGGGAGCGACGATCATCGAGATCAATCCGGCGGGCGAGGACTTGACCCAGCAGGAGCATCGCAAGATCGCCCCGACCCTGATCCTGAACCCCACCGACGACATGACCGTGATGCAGGACGAGATCTTCGGTCCGGTGCTGCCGGTGAAGACGTACCAGAAGGTCGAGGAGGCGGTGGACTACATCAACAGCCACGACCGCCCGCTGGGCCTCTACTGGTTCGGGACCGATGAAGCCGAGCGCGACATGGTGCTGTCGCGCACGACCAGCGGCGGGGTCACCGTCAACGACGTAATCTTCCACGTCGCCCAGGAAGACCTGCCGTTCGGCGGGGTGGGGCCGGCCGGCATGGGTTCGTACCACGGCCACGACGGCTTTCTGGAGTTCAGCCACAAGAAGGCGGTGTTCCAGCAACTGAAGAAGGACATTGCGCCGATGCTGGCCCTGCGACCGCCTTACGGAGAGGCGATCCGCAAGTATCTGGCGGGGCAGATCCGGCGGTAACGCCTGCGTCCGCCAAAGCAAAACGCCCGCCCGTTCTGCTGAACGGGCGGGCGTCGTGTTTCAGGTCTGTCGGAAACGTCAGTCTTCGCTGTCGCTGACCGGGGCCAGGCGCGGCGGCGCGCGCATCAGGAAGGCCGGGATGTCGTTGCCGAAGCCGACCACGCGGCGGTCGTCGTCATCTTCCCGGCCGCGCACGGGCTGGACGCCGCGCACCGGGATCGGGGCGGGGCCGCGCGACGGGCGTTCGTCGCGCGAGCGGCGGGCGGGGCGCTCTTCCTCGGCCTCGACCTCGAGCGCAGGGGCGGCTTGGGCGGCTTCCTCGCGCGGGCGTCGCCCGCGTTCACGGGACGAGCCGCCACGGTCGCGGCGGCTCCGGCCGGCGGGAGCTTCCTCGGCGTCCGCCTCGGGGGCTTCCGGAGCCTCGACGGCCACGGCCTGGATCAGTTCGTCACGCGACTTGCGGCCACGCGAGCGCGAGGGGCGCTTGGCGGTCTCATCGGCGGGCGCCGAGGGGATCGGCTCGCCGGCCAGGGCGGCTTCGAAATTGGCGGCGGCGACGTCGGTGGGCTCGGTCGGCGCGCGCTTGCGGTCGCGGTCACGACCCCGCTCGCGATCGCGTCCGCCGCGCTTGCGGTCACGGTCGCCTTCGCGGCGCACGGTCACGGCGCCCGAATAGTCGATGTCGAGAACCTCTTCGTCGGGCGTGGAGCCGATCAGCTTGACGACCTTGTCGAAGCCCTTGTCGTCGGCCGGGGTGACCAGCATGTAGGTCGTGCCCGTACGGCCGGCGCGGCCGGTGCGGCCGATGCGGTGGACGTAGTCGTCGGCGTGGTGCGGGACGTCGTAGTTGTAGACGTGGCTGACGGCCGGGATGTCGAGGCCGCGCGCGGCGACGTCGGAGGCCACCAGGATCTTCAGCGCGCCCGAGCGGAAGTCCGCCAGGGTCTTCATGCGCTGGGACTGGTCCAGGTCACCGTGGATCGGAGCGGCGTCGAAGCCGTGCACCTTCAGCGACTTGGCCACGATATCGACTTCGCTCTTGCGGTTGCAGAAGACGATGCCGGTCTCGGGCGCGGACTTTTCGATGATGGTGCGCAGGGCCAGGCGCTTGGCCTTGGGGTCCGAGCTGGGGACCCTGATCAGGCGCTGGGTGATGTTGGCGTTGGTGGTGGCGGGACGCGCCACCTCGATCCGCACCGGATCCTTCAGGAACTGCTTGGTCAGCCGGGTGATTTCCGGCGGCATGGTCGCCGAGAAGAACAGGGTCTGCTTCTTCGGCGGCGTCAGCTTGAAGATGCGCTCGATGTCGGGGATGAAGCCCATGTCGAGCATGCGGTCGGCTTCGTCGACGACGAGGAACTGGACGCCGGTCATCAGCAGCTTGCCGCGCTCGAAGTGATCGAGCAGACGGCCGGGCGTGGCGATCAGCACGTCGACGCCGCGGTCGAGCTTCTTTTCCTGGTCGCCGAACGAGACGCCGCCGATCAGCAGGGCCCAAGAAAGCTTGGTGCCCTTGGCGTATTTCTCGAAGCTGGCGGCGACCTGGTCGGCCAGCTCGCGAGTCGGGGCGATGACCAGGGCGCGCGGCATGCGGGCCTTGGCTCGGCCCGAGGCCAGCTTGTCGACGAGGGGCAGGGTGAAGGCGGCGGTCTTGCCGGTGCCGGTCTGGGCGATGCCCAGAACATCCTGGCCCGCGAGGGCGACCGGGATCGCCTGAGCCTGGATAGGGGTGGCGGTCGTATAGCCGGTGTCGGCGACCGCCTGAAGGGTCGTGGGCGAAAGCCCGAGGTCGGAAAATTCTGTCATGTCACGCTGGTCTAAGTCCGGAGCCGCCCGTGCTTGGGCGAGCGGGCGGCGCGGATTCGCCAGACCTGCTCCGAAGCTGGGGATAAATAGGCGCTGACGCCGCAAAGTCAATCTTTGGCTATGGTCGCGCTCAGAACCGAGGCAAGGTCGCCACGCTCGGAAACCCTTACCGTATCGAGATCCAGCCAGGCCGCCATGCGTTCGAGCTGGGTCGCCAGGGCCTGGGGCGTGGCGTCGTCGGCGGTGGGCTCGGCATGGGCGGACAGCACTTGCAGGACGCCGGCCCGGCGGTCGGCCTTCAGGTCCACGCGGGCGGTGATCGCCTCGCCCTGCAGGAACGGCAGCACGTAGTAGCCATGGGTGCGCTTGTGCGAGGGGGTGTAGATCTCCAGCCGGATGCGCACGTCGAACAGGCGCTCGGCCCGTTCGCGGAACCAGATCAGGTTGTCGAACGGCGAGAGCAGGGCGTGGGTCGTGATCTTGCGCGGCCTGCGGGCGTCGGGGCTGAGATAGGCCGGCTGGTCCCAGCCGGCGACAGCGGCGGGGATGAGGTCGCCCGCCTCGACCAGTTCGGCCACGCCGCGTCGGGCGTCGGCCAAGCCCAGGCGGAAATAGTCGCGCAGGTCGCGTTCGGTCGCCACACCCAAGGCTCGGATCGCCCGGCGCAGCAGGATGCGGTGGGCCTCCTCGCGCGACGGTGTGGGCGCGTCGCGGACGGCCGCCGGCAGCACCTTCTCCGGCAGGCCGTAGACGCGCTCGAACGTGCCGCGCCGGGTGGCCGTGGTCAGTTCGCCCGCCCAGAACAGGCACTCCACGGCGCGCTTGGCCTCGCTCCAGCCCCACCAGCCGCCTTCGCCGCGCTCGCCTATATCCAGCTCGGAAGCCGACAGGGGGCCGCGTCGGCGGATCTCGCCCAGGGCCTGGTCGATCAACGGGCCGTGGGTGGTGAGGAAGCGCGCCACATTGCTCCATACGCCCACGCCGGCGCGCGCATCGTCCATCCGCCAGCGGAGCAGGGGCTGCAGGTCATGCGGCATCAGCGAGGCTTCATGCCCCCAGTATTCGAAAAGCCTGGGACGGCGGCCCCAGGCCAGGTCTTCCAACAGGTTTCGCGGATAGGGGCCCAGGCGCGAGAACAAGGGCAGGTAGTGTGAGCGCGAGACGACGTTGACGCTGTCGATCTGCAGCAGGCCGAGCCGCTCGATCGTCGCCATCACGTGGCGACGTGCCGGCGCGACGGGAGGCCTGTCGGCGAAACCCTGAGCGGCCAGGGCGATGCGGCGGGCCGTCCGCGCGGAAAGAGTCTCGACCATGGTCCGAGTGAGCACTGCGGCGCGCGCGCAGGCAAGGCGTTGGCCGATGGGATGGCGCCAGGATTGTCAGCAGCCGCCAGACAAAGAAAACCCCGCCGGACGGATCCGGCGGGGCGAGCTTGCAGGGGAGATTGTCAGAAGCGGTACGAGACGCCGACCATGTAGGTGGTGCCGTACTTCTGGTAGTCGATGGTCCGGCGGGGGTCGCCGTTGTCGTAGGTCTTGAAAGGCTCGTTGGTGATGTTGTTGGCCTGGAGCAGGATCGAGAGGCCATCCAGCGGCCCCTGGCGGAACTCGTAGCCGACCTGGGCGTCGAGCACGGACTCGGAGTCCACGGTGCGATAGACGCGCGCGGCGCTAAGGCCCGCGACTTCGCCCAGGAACTTGCTGCGATACCGGTTGCTGATCCGAGCGTTGAAGCCGTTGTTCTCGTAGTAGAGCGTGGTGTTGACCACGGTCTTGGAAAGACCGGGCATGTCGATCGGCGAGGAGTTGTCGTCGAGCTTCACCGAGCTGTCCGTGTACGAACCGCTGATGATCAGACCAAAGTTCTTAAGGGGTTCGAAGAACAGGTCGCCCTGAACCGAGGCCGACAGCTCGATGCCGCGGATGTAGCCGCCCTTGCCGTTCTCCGGCTTCTTGGCCACGCCCTTTGTGGTGCCAAGCAGCGCCTGCTGGGCCGGGGTCAGAAGCGGCAGGAAGGCCGCGAAGTCTTCGTACGTCGAGGCGTTGGAGTTCACGAAGTTCGACAGCTTCTTGTAGTAGGCGGCGGCCGACACGTAGGCCGAGCGGCCGAAGTACTTTTCCAGCGACAGGTCGACGCCGTCGGCGATGTAGGGCCGCAGCTGCGGGTTGCCGCCCTCGGTGCTGAAGTAGGAGTAGTTCGGGTCGGTCGAGGTCAGGTTCGACAGGTTCTGGTTGAACGACTGGCTGGCGCGCATCTCGTCCATCCGCGCCCGGGCCAGGGTGCGGGCCAGGCCGAACCGCAGGAACGTCTCGTTGCTGAGATCGAAGGTCAGGTTCAGGCTGGGCAGGGCGTAGGTGTATTTGTCGCCGCCGTCGTTGCTGGCCGGGACGATGGAGTTGGCTGCCACGACGCGCGTGCCGGTCGAGGACTGGTCGGTGTAGACCACCTGCAGGCCGGTGTTGCCGGTGACCGGGATCGAGCCGATCGTCGTGTCGATGTTGAACTTTGCATAGGCGATCTGGACGTCTTCCTTGACCGCCCAGTTGCGGGTCTGCACGGCCGGGCTGCTGTCGGCGATGAGGGTGTAATAGCCGTTGTTCAGCAGGTATCTCGGGTCATAGGCCAGCATGGCCTTGATGCCGATCAGGTCGAGGCTGACCGTGCCGATCAGGGCCTCCTTGGGGATGGCCCGGCTGAGCGGCGCGCCCTGAGCGATCGTGCCGCCCAGGGTCAGGAAGCTTTCGTGGACTTCCTTGGACTTCTCGCGGCGGCTGGCGTTGTAGCCAAATTCGACGCGGTTGATCGGCCCCCAAGAGAGGTCGCGCCTGGCGCTGAGGCGGATGGCCTTCAGTTCGTCCTCGATGGCGGGGGTGTTGTAGAACCCGGCCTGGGTGACCGCCCCGCCGGTCGCCGCCCCGCCATTGGCCCCGGCGCCCCAGCCGTTGGGATCGGTCAACACGAACAGGTTGGCGTTGGTGTAGTCGAGGATCGAGCCGAAGGTCGTGCCCGCGCCCGGCGTGGTGTGGAACGTCAGGGTGTCGGTGGCGCCGACGCCCGCGGGGCCTGTGCCCGCATAGGATTCATAGATGACATCGTTCCGCTTGGCCCCCGAGTAGCTGAGGTCCGCCGTCAGGGTCCAGCCGTTGTCGGTGTCGTAGGCGATGTTCCAGCCGGCCGACTTCAGTTCGGTGTGGCGGGTGTTGAGGTCGTTGCGCATGACCCCCTTCACGCCGGTATAGGTCCCGGCGGTGATGAGGCCGCCTTCGGTGGTGTAGCCCGGCTGTAGCGTCGCCGAGCCCCAGTACAGCGGGAACTCGATGCCGCGCAGGATCTGCTTCTCGCGGAACTTGGAGTAGTAGAGGTCCAGCGAGGTGCGGAACTTGTCGGTCGGGGCGTATTCCAACACGCCGATGACGCCGGTGCGCTTGAGGTTGTTGGACTGCACGTACGGTTTCGCGCCGCCGATGACCAGATCGCCCGAGCCCGTGGTGGGGTAGCCCCACGCATTGAAGCGCTTGCTTTGGGTGGGGGTCGAGATGTCGGAGACGGCGATCGCCACGCCCAGCGTGTCGTCCAGGAACTGGTCGACGAAGGTGGCGCTGACGCGATGGCCGCTGTCCTTGCCGTCGGGGTTCAGCTTGTTCTCGCTGTTGAACTCGTAGCGGGCGTTGGCCGAGAGGACCTTCTTGCCGTACTTCAGCGGGCGGATGGTCTGCAGGTCGGCGGTGCCGGCCAGGCCCTGGCCGATCAGAGCCGCATCCGGGGTCTTGTAGACCAGGACGCCGCTGAGGATTTCCGACGGATACTGGTCGAATTCCACGCCGCGGTTGTCGCCGGTCGAGACCTGTTCGCGACCGTTCAGCAGCACGGTGTTGTAGTCGGGGCCCAGGCCGCGGATCGAGATCGACTGGGCGCGGCCGTCCAGGCGCTGGGCGGTCAGGCCCGGCAGGCGGGCAAGGGACTCGGCGATCGAATTGTCGGGCAGCTTGCCGATGTCCTCGGCGGAGACCGCCTCGACGATCGAGCTGGAGTTCTTCTTCAGGGCGATGGCGTTCTGGATGCCCGCTCGGATGCCGGTGACGGTGATGGCCTCGACGGTGTCGGCGTTGGACTTGGCGTCGGCGGGAGCGGGGGCTTGGTCCTGCGCATGCGTCGCGGTCGACAGCAGCAGCGCCAGGCCGGTGGCGGCGCCACCCATGAGGCGCACGCGGCGCGCCTTCGAAATCGACGTCATGGATTCCTCCCTCCCTAAGGTTCCCGCGGTTCCGCCGCGGTGATCCAGGCTTCGTTGCGCAAATTACTGCAAACTATCGCAATCAATGCAACTGCAAAAATGGACAAAAATTAAGGCGCGCCTTTTCGGCTAGTGCTGCTGGGGCTTCCATACGACAACACTGCGTATTTCATTGGGTAAATGGCCTGTGCGAGTTCGGAGGTGATGGATTGACAGGTAGGGCGCGGTTTTGCAAATCTATGCAAAATGATGCGATCTGAGCCCTGGCGAACGATCCGCAACCTCTGGGAGGGCGTTGTGAGAAACAGGTTGAGGAATCGACATCGCTGGCTGTGCGGAGCGGCGCTGGCCCTGGTCGCGAGCGCGGCCATGGCAGCCGTGCCGACGTCGAGCCTCGCCGGACCGAAGCCGGACGCCGCCTATCGAAATCGGCCCGCGGGCGAGGAAGTCATCTATTTCGTCCTGCCTGACCGTTTCGCGAACGGCGATGCGTCCAATGATCGCGGGGGGCTCAAGGGCGACCGGCTGGCGACAGGCTACGACCCCACGGACAAGGGCTTCTATCACGGCGGCGACCTGGCCGGCCTGACAGCGAAGCTGGACTACATCCAGGGGCTGGGTGCGACGACGATCTGGCTGGGCCCGATTTTTCGCAACAAGCCCGTGCAAGGCCCGCCGGGCCAGGAGTCGGCCGGCTATCACGGCTACTGGATCACCGACTTCACGGACGTGGACCCGCATTTCGGCACGCGCGCCGACTTGAAGGCCTTGGTCGACGCGGCCCACGCGCGCGGCATGAAGGTCTATCTGGACATCCTCGCCAACCACACCGCCGACGTGATCCGTTATCGCGACTGTCCGGCGGGAGGGTGCGAATACCGTTCGAAGGCGGACTATCCCTATGCGCGCAAAGGCGGCGTCGACGGCGCGCCGATCAATGACGGCTTTCTGGGCGACGAAGTGAAGACGGCGGAAAACTTCGCCAGGTTGACCCGTCCGGATTTCGCGTACGCCCCCTACGTGCCGGCGGCGGAGGCCCGGGTGAAGAGGCCCGACTGGCTGAACGACCCGATCTACTACCACAATCGCGGCGACAGCCGGTTCGCGGGCGAGAGCTCGACCTATGGCGATTTCGCAGGACTGGACGACCTGGCGACCGAGAACCCCCGCGTGGTCCAGGGCTTCATCGACATCTACGGCCAGTGGATCGACGACTTCGGGATCGACGGTTATCGGATCGACACGGCGCGCCACGTCAATCCCGAGTTCTGGCAGGCCTTCGTGCCGGCCATGCTGGCGAGGGCCAGGGCGCGGGGAATCCCGAACTTCCACATCTTCGGCGAGGTCTATGAGACCGAGCCCGGCCTGCTGGCGCGCTTCACCCGGGTGGACGGCTATCCAGCCGTATTGGACTTCGCCTTCCAGGCCGCGGTGGCCGACGTGGTCAATGGCAAGGTCGGCACTGCGGCGCTCGCAAGGCTGTTCTCGCAGGACGCCCTCTACGAGGGCGGGGCGGACGCCGCGCGGCAGTTGCCGACGTTCCTGGGCAATCACGACATGGGCCGCATCGGCCACTTCCTGCGAGCCGCCCATCCGCAAGCGACGCCCGAAGAGCTGACGCGGCGGGCGATTCTGGCTCACGCCTTCCTGATGTTCACGCGCGGCGTGCCGGTCATCTACTACGGCGACGAGCAAGGTCTGGCAGGGGCCGGCGGCGACAGGGATTCTCGCCAGGACATGTTCGCGACCCGCGCGCCGGCCTATGGGGCCGACACCCTGATCGACGGAACGACCGCGGCGAGCGCGCACTTCCGCGTCGACGGGGCCCTCTACAAGGCCATTTCGGGCATGGCGCGTCTGCGTGCGAGCGATCCGGCCCTGCTGGGCGGGCGCCAGGCGGTGCGGGCCGAAAGCGCGACGCCGGGCCTCTTCGCCGTGTCGCGCGTGGCCGGTGGGCGCGAAGCTCTCGTGGTGTTCAACACCAGCGACGCGCCGATCACGGCGCAGATCGAGGTCGGGGCGACCTCGCTGTCCTGGCGCTCGCTCAAGGGATCCTGCGCGGCGGCCGCATCGGCGCCGGGCAGCTATCGGGTCGAGGTGGGCCCGCTGGACTACAAGATTTGTGTTTCGGAGGGCGGCCAGTGACGGTCGAGATTTTGTCCAAGCCGGCGCCGGTCGCGTCGGTCGATCGTGATTGGTGGCGTGGCGCGGTGATCTACCAGATCTATCCGCGCAGCTTCGCGGATTCCAACGGCGATGGGGTGGGCGATCTGCCGGGCGTGACGGCTCATCTGGATTACGTGGCTTCGCTGGGCGTGGACGCCATCTGGCTGTCGCCGTTCTTCACCTCGCCCATGCGCGACTTCGGCTACGACGTGTCGGACTACCAGGACGTGGACCCGATCTTCGGGACCCTGGCCGATTTCGACCGGCTGGTGGAGAAGGCGCACGCCCTGGGCCTGAAGGTCATCATCGACCAGGTGTTCTCGCATACCTCCGACGAGCACGCCTGGTTCAAGGAAAGCCGGCGCGATCGCACCAACCCCAAGGCCGACTGGTATGTGTGGGCCGACGCCAAGCCCGATGGTTCGCCGCCCAGCAACTGGCAGTCGGTGTTCGGCGGTCCCTCGTGGACCTGGGACGCGCGGCGGCGGCAATACTACCTGCACAACTTCCTGTCGGCCCAGCCGGACCTGAATGTCCATAATCCGCAGGTGCAGGACGCCCTGGTCGCCACCTCGCGCTTCTGGCTGGAGCGCGGCGTGGACGGCTTCCGGTTCGACGCGATCAACTTCGCGATGCATGACCAGGCGCTGACCGACAATCCGCCCATCCTGAGCGGGGAGGGCAAGCGCAACCGGCCGTTCGATTTCCAGCACCACTTCCACAATCAGTCGCACGCCGACATTCCAGCGTTCCTGTCGCGCCTGCGGGCGTTGGGCGAGGCGGCTGGCGGACGGTTCATGGTGGCCGAGGTGGGCGGCGAACAGGCTGAGAGCGAGATGAAGCTCTACACCCACGGTGACGATCGCCTGCACAGCGCCTACGGCTTCCTCTATCTCTACGCGGATACGCTGAGCGGCGAACTGTTCCGCCAGGGCGCGGCGATGTGGCCGGGCGGCGCCGGCGAGGGCTGGCCCAGCTGGACATTCTCCAATCACGATGCGCCGCGGGCGGTGTCGCGCTGGGCCCAGGGGCGCGATCTGAAGGCGTTCGCCGACATGTGCCTGCTGCTGCTGGTCTGCCTGCGGGGCAACGTGTTCATCTACCAGGGCGAGGAGCTGGGGCTGCCCCAGGCCGAGGTGCCTTACGAGCGACTGCAGGATCCGGAGGCCATCGCCAACTGGCCCGAGACCCTGGGGCGCGACGGAGCCCGCACGCCCTTGCCGTGGACGGCCACGGGCGTCCAGGCCGGGTTCTCGGCGGTCGAGCCCTGGCTGCCGATCGATCCTGTCCATATCGAGCTGGCCGTCGACCGACAGGAGCGGGACCCGGCCTCGACGCTGAACCTGACCCGCAGGGTGGTGGCGCTGCGCAAGCAACTGCCCGGGCTGAAGGCCGGAGCGATGGCTTTCGTCGAGGCGCCGGCGCCGTTGATGGCGTTCACGCGCGGAGAGGGCGACGATCAGGTGCTCTGCGCGTTCAACCTGGGCTTCGAGACCGTCGATTGGGCGCCGCCGCCCGGCTGGCGGATCTTGGAGAGCGTCAACCTGGAGGACGCCGGTCGCGTGCCGCCGACTGGAGGCCTGATCGCCGTGAAGACGTGATGTCGGATCGGCGACCCGTCGGCCGTCCTTGGGGTGTCGCGATGCATCCGCAAGGAGATTTCCATGGACGACCCGTCGCCAATCCTGACTCCGGCGCTCGAACTGGCCCGGCGCGGCCCCGTGCGCTGTCCCAACGAGAGCGCCGAGTATCGCGCCGCCCGGACAGCGTTGCTGGCCGAGGAGATCGAGCTGCGCCGACATATCGAGCGTGTAGCCGCCCAGCGCCGCGCCTTGCCGCCAGGCGGGGTGGTCGACATGGACGACTACCGCTTCGAGGGCGAAAACGGTCCAACCGACCTCGCCGGCCTGTTCGGCGACAAGGACACCCTGGCGATCTACAGCTTCATGTTCGGGCCGCAACGCCAGCGGCCGTGCCCCATGTGCACCGCCTTGCAGGGCCCGCTGGACGGCAACGCCGCCGACATCGCCCAGAAGGTCGCCCTGGCCGTGGTGGCCCGTTCGCCGGTCGAGCGTCTCGTGGCCTTCAAGCGCGAGCGGGGCTGGCGGAACCTGCGGCTTTTCACCGATCTTACCGACGCCTACTCGAAGGCCTATTTCGGCCTGCTGCCGGATGGCTCGGAGGTTCCAGCCTTCAACGTGTTCACGCGCAAGGATGGGGTGATCCGCCACTTCTGGTCGGGCGAGATGACGGGCGACAGCGCCGATCCGGGCCAGGATCCGCGCGGCGCTCCGGATCTTTCGCCGCTATGGAACGTGCTGGACATGACGCCGGCCGGGCGGGGCGGAGACTGGTACCCCAGTCTCGACTACTAGCCGCCTTCAGCCCCCGCAGGACTCGCGGATGATCAGGTCGGTGGGCACGCGCTCCGAGCGGCTGGCGCCCTGGCCGCTGGCGTCCAGCAGCTTGGACACCATCAGTCGGCCGGCCTTGGCCGTGTCCTGAGAGATGGTGCTGAGGGCGGGCTTGGAATAGCGGGCGAACGGCACGTTGTCGTAGCCGATCACCGAGACGTCGCCGGGCACGGAGAGGCCCGCGTGCTGCAGGGCCCGGATGGCGCCTAGGGCGATCAGGTCCGAGGCGGCCACCACGCCGTCGAAGGCGACGCCACGCTGGATCAGCGAGTCGATGCTGGCCTCGGCGGATTCGACCTCGAAATGGGCCGGCACGATCAGGTCGGGGTCCACGCCCAGGCCGAACTGCTCGACGGCGTCGAGATAGCCGCGATGGCGCTGCATGGCCTCGGGCGCCTCGGTGTCGCCCAGGAAGACGATGCGCTTGCGGCCCAGACGCGCCAGGTGAAGCGTTGCGCGCTTGCCGCCCAGCAGGTTGTCGGAACCGACCGAGCAATAGTCCTGATCGGGCAATTGGGCGCCCCAGACCACGAACCGGGCGTCGGTCTCGGCCAGGTGGTTGAAGGCGCCGTGCAGCCAGCTCTGTCCCAGGAAGATCACGCCATCGGCCCGGCTGGTGGTCATGGCCGCGGACAGGTCGTCGAAATTGGTGGGGGCCACATGGCTGATGATGAGGTCGCAGCCGCGCTCGCGGGCGGCCTCGCCGACGCCGGCCAGAAGCTCGAGGAAGAACGGGTCGGAGAGACGACCCTCGCGGCCTTGCGGATGGGGCACGACGATGGCGATCGTGCCTTCGGCGCCGATCGGTCCGGCAGGCATGTAGCGGCGGAACGGATAGTCCATCTCCCGCGCCAGCTTCCAGATCAGCTGCTTGGTGCGGCTGTTGACGGCTGGGCTGTCGTTGAGGGCTCGGGAGGCCGTGGAGATCGACACGCCCGCCAGTTTGGCCAGGTCTTCCAGCCTTGTCGCGCCCTTGCTCACCCCGGTCCCCGTCTTTGCTGCAAACTTTGTCGCAAAGTTTTTCAGACGCCTCTTAAGGCATCGCTCCGACGCGTTGGCAACCCAGGGGATTGCCGCTCCGGCGGCGGCGCGCCTCACGCAAGGCGCCGGTGTGGCGGATCCGAACGGGCCGGCTTGTGAAAAGATATGCAAACAATTGGCGTTTCACGCGCCGTCTGGCGGTCGGGAAGTCGCTGTCGTCACAAGGAAAATGACGCGAGAGATCCTGAATGCCCCGCAATTGTCGTTGTTATGTCTGGAAAATTCGTTGCGATGAGGCTCCCGCCATGCGCAAATACAAACCAGAGAACGCGCTGAAAATATTTGCGCAAACGCCTCGATCCAACGGGGCGCAAGTTGGGGGAGCCGATGACGAAGGCCAGGCTGAGTTTCTTCCAGATCTGGAACATGTGCTTCGGATTCTTCGGGATCCAGATCGGCTTCGGCCTGCAGAACGCCAACACCAGCCGCATCTTCCAGTCGCTCGGGGTCGAGGTGAACCACCTGGCGATCCTGTGGATCGCCGCGCCCGCCACGGGCCTGCTGGTCCAGCCGGTGGTCGGCTATCTGAGCGACAAGACGTGGGGACGCCTGGGCCGTCGGCGGCCCTATTTCCTGTGGGGCGCCCTGGCCACCAGTGCGGCGTTGCTGGTGATGCCCAACGCGCCGGCGCTGTGGGTGGCGGCCGCGGCGCTATGGGTGATGGACGCCTCCATCAACATCACCATGGAACCGTTCCGCGCCTTCGTCGGCGACAACCTGCCCGATGAGCAGCGCGCGACAGGCTTCGCCATGCAGAGCTTCTTCATTGGCCTGGGCGCGGTGCTGGCCTCGGCCCTGCCGTGGATGCTGACCCACTGGCTCCACGTGGCCAACACCGCGCCGGCCGGCCAGGTCCCGCCCTCGGTGCATATGGCCTTTTACGTCGGCGCGGCGGGCCTGTTGTTGTCGGTGCTGTGGACCGTCTTCACGACCCGGGAATACAGCCCCGACCAGATCGCGGCTTTCGAGGTCGCCGAACGCACCGCCAAGGGCGAGTCGCCGGCCGAGCCGGAGCCGCCGTCACGCCCGGTGCGGGCCTACCTCGTCGGAGGCGCGGTCTGGGGGATTTGCGGCCTGGGGCTGGCGGCGGTCGTCCTGGCCGCGCGGCTGGAGAAGGAGCTCTACATCCTGGCCGCCCTGGCCGTGTTGTTCGGCCTGGCCCAACTGGCGGCGGGAGTTTTGCGCGCCCGCGCCGCGCCGGCCAACGGCTTCTCCGAGGTCATCGAAGACCTGTTCCGCATGCCTGCCACCATGCGCCAATTGGCCGTGGTGCAGTTCTTCTCGTGGTTCGCCCTGTTCGCCATGTGGATCTACACGACGCCCGCGGTGGCCGCGTTCCACTTCCACGCCGGCGATGCGGCCTCGAAGGCCTACAACGACGGCGCCGACTGGGTTGGAGTGCTGTTTGCTTTCTACAACGGCGTGGCGGCGCTTGCAGCCCTCCTGATCCCGCTGATCGCCCGGGCGTTGGGACGGCGATTGAGCCATGTGCTGTGCCTGGCGCTAGGCGGGCTGGGCCTGCTGGCGTTTCCGCTGATCCGCCAGCCGGCCCTGCTGTGGGTTCCGATGATCGGAGTCGGCTTCGCCTGGTCGTCGATCCTGTCAGCCCCGTACTCGATCCTCTCCGGGGCCGTGCCGGCGCGGAAGATGGGCGTCTACATGGGCATCTTCAATTTTTTCATCGTCGTGCCGCAATTGCTGGCCGCGACGGTGCTGGGCCTGCTGCTGAAGGCCTTCTTCGGCGGCGAGGCGATCTGGGCGCTGGTGCTGGGGGCGGGCTCGATGTTCGCGGCGGCCCTCTGCGTGTTCGCCGTCGACGATCCCGGCGAACCCAAGGCGCTGATCCCAGCCCCGTCCAACACCTGATTTCCGTCCTGCGCGACGCCATTATTTCAAGAGGTAGTGCAATGCGTTGTCTGAAAGTCTTCGCCCTAGGTTCGGCCGCTTCCGCCGCTCTGGCCTCGGTCGCCGTCGCTCAGGCTCCGACCACCTGGGCCTACGCCGCCAAGACCGGGGCGGGCGCCTCGTACGAGGCCTATGTCGACGGGGCCTACAAGGATGGCGGCCGGACGGGCGCGGTGTCGAAGGTATGGTTTTCGATCGCCGACGGGACGCTGACCGAGACGATGTACGGTCTGATCCACGAGGCCCAGATCAAGCAGATGCGCGTGGCCGTGCGCACCCCTACGGGCCTGGCCGTCGAGGGCGCAGACACGACCAGCCGCACCGAGTACCTGCACGTCGACGCGGCCGGTCGCCCGCTGTCGCCCGCCTACAAGGTCACCACCACCGACAAGCGGGGCCGGTTCGAGATCGAAAAGCGCATCTTCACCGACCCAGATCGTAACAGCCTGTTCGTTCGCGTGACGGTGCGGGCGCTGAAGGGGCCGGTCACGCCTTTCCTGGTGCTGGAGCCGCACATGGCCAACACCGGCGGCAACGATGCGGGGGCCGCGTCGCTCTCGGCCTTGACGGCCAACGAGGGCAAGGCGTTCCTGAGCCTGAAGGCCAGCAGCCCCTTCGCCGCCGCCACCGTGTCCGACCTGAAGGACAATGACGCCCTCGCGCCCCTGAGGACTGGAACCCTGACCGGCGAGGCGACGACGGGCCAGCGGCGCGGCGCCATCGTGCTGACCGCCCAGCTGCCGACCCAGGCCTCCGGCGAGGCGACCTATGACGTCGCCATCGGCTTCGGCGGCGACGCGCAGGCCGCCGACGATGCGGCGGCGGCCACGCTGAAGACGGGCTATGCCGAGGTGCTGGCCCGCTACAATGGCGAGGGCGATCGCGTGGGCTGGGAAGACTACCTGGCCTCGCTGACCGAATTGCCGCGCCTTCGCCAGGCGTCGGAGGACGGCGGCAAGCTGGTCCAGGCCAGCGCGTTGATGCTGAAGGTGCAGGAGGACCGGACCTATGCCGGTGCCCTGATCGCCTCGCTGTCGAACCCCTGGGGCGACACGGTCGACGCCTCCAAGCCCTCCACCGGCTACAAGGCCGTCTGGCCTCGCGACTTCTACCAGTGCGCCATGGCCCTGGCGGCGCTGGGCGACAAGGAAACGCCCCTGGCTGCGTTCCATTATCTGCCTCAGGTGCAGGTGAAGGCCTCCACACCCGGCAATACAGGCGCTGGCGGCTGGTTTCTGCAAAAGACCTGGGTGGACGGCACCACCGAATGGGTCGGAGTCCAGTTGGACCAGACGGCCATGCCGATCATGCTGGGCTGGAAGCTGTGGAAGTTGGGCTGGCTGCCCGAGGCCGACCTGAAAGCCTACTACGGCAAGATGATCAAGCCGGCGGCCGACTTCCTGGTGGATGGCGGTACGGTGGGCATCGGCTGGAACCACGCCAAGATCACTCCGCCCTTCACCCAGCAGGAGCGCTGGGAGGAGCAGGGCGGTTATTCCCCCTCGACCACGGCCGCGACGATTACGGGCCTGGTCGTGGCTGGCGACATCGCCGAACTGGCGGGAGATGCGGCCGGCGCGGCTCGATACCGCGCCACGGCCGACGCCTATTCGGCCAAGGTCGAGGCGCGGATGGTGACGACCAAGGGGCCGTTCGGAGACGGAACCTACTACGTGCGTCTCAGCCAGGACGAGGACCCGAACAACCACGCCCCCATCGGCGCGGCCAACGGCCAGATCGCCCCGCCGAAGGATCAGGTTGTGGATGGCGGCTTTCTGGAACTGGTGCGCTACGGCGTGCGTCGGGCCGACGACGCCGCCATCGTCGCCAGTCTGCCGGAGCTGGACGACACCAGCCGGCCGGACCTCTACCGCGTTCGCTATGATTTCAGGTTTCCTGGCGTCGAGGGCGAGTTTCCGGGCTGGCGCCGCTACGACGTCGACGGCTATGGCGAGGACGCCGAGACCGGCGCCAACTACGGCGTCGGCGAGAAGATGACACCAGGGCAGCGCGGGCGCGTCTGGCCGATCTTCACCGGCGAGCGCGGCCATTACGAACTGGCGGTTGCGACCCTGCACGGCAAGCCTGACGCCAAGGCGCTGCAGGCGATCCGCGACCGCTATGTCAGAGCGATGGAGCTGTTTGCGAACGAGGGCCTGCTGATCTCCGAGCAGGTGTGGGACGGCATCGGCCCGAATCCGCACGGCTATGCGCGTGGCGCAGGCACGGACTCGGCCACGCCGTTGGCCTGGTCGCACGCCGAATACGTGAAGCTGCTGCGCTCGGTCAGCGACGGTCAGGTCTGGGACAGCTACGCCCCGGTCAAGGCGCGCTACGCGAAGTAGCTTCGGTCAAGCTCCCGTCCTCGTTGGGAAAAACGGCGTGGACGGAAGCTTTACTTTGAGAGTCTCACTTCAAGGTCAGCTCGAACAGCGCGCCCTCGAAGGTGTCGGCCCCGCGGCCGATCGCGGCGACGGCGGCGCTCATCCGACCGTTCCGCCCCAGCACCGCGTCGGCCAAGGCGACCATCAACGCATTAGGCGTGGCGTAGGGGGCGGCGGCCCGCAGGGCCTGGGCGATCTCCGCCTCAGCGCCAACCGGCGCTCGACGGCAGGCGACGATGAACGCCGCCGCCGTCGAGCGGCTGACGCCGGCCCAGCAGTGGACCAGCATGGGGCGGGCGGTATCCCAGCCCTCGGCGAAATCCAGCAGCCGGATGATCAGCGCGGCGTCGGGCGCGACCAGGCCGTCGCGAGGCTCGATGATGTCGTGGAAGGCCAGGCGGAGGGCGACGCGTTCGGGAGCCTCTAAAGGCCAGTGCCCTGTCGGCGAAGTGGGCGACAGCAGGCTGATCACATGCGAGGGGCGATGGTCGCGCAGGGCCGCGTCCACCTGACTCAAAGGGCTGACCAGCAGCGTCATTGCGCGGCCACGGCGCTGACGCCCAGCAGGACGCCCAGCTCGCAGGCTTGTTCCAGCGCGCCCAGTACGTCGCCGGTATAGCCCCCGATCAGACGCCGGGCCGTCAGGGTCACCAGCAGGGCCAGGACCGCACCGATAACAGCCCCAGCGAGGCCCGCCGGGCCCAGCAGGAACAGCGGCCAGGCGCCCAGGACCAGGGCGATCAGGAATTCGAACGGCCGCACGCCGTCGGGTGCGGGCTTGTACTTGGCGTTGCCGGGGTCGCTGACGTGTCGTCCGGTGACCATGGCGGCCACGGCGGCGACGCGACCTGCGCCATGGGCGGAGAACAGGGCCAGGGCGGCGGTCAGGGGCGGCAGGGCGGCCAGGGCCGCGACCTTCAGCGCTAGGACCAGCCCCAGGGCCAGGACGCCGTAGGTCCCCACGCGGCTGTCCTTCATGATCTCAAGTCGGCGCTGGGGCGTCTGGCCGCCGCCAAGCCCATCTGCGGTGTCGGCCAGGCCGTCCTCGTGGAAGCCCCCGGTGATCAAAACGCCGATCGCGATCGCCAGCAGGACTGGCAGGGCGTTGCTCCAGATCTGGGCGGCGGCCAACAGCACCAGGGCGCTCAAGCCTCCGACGAGCAGGCCCACCAGGGGGTAATAGCGGGCCGCCCGGGTGATCCAGTCGGGCTGGAAGTCGGCGAACGACGGCGCGGGCAGCCGGGTCAGGAACTGCAGGGCGCAGCAGATGAGCTTGAACTGGTTGAGCATCAGCCGGGACCGGCCACGACCTCGGCCAGGTCGGCGACGTCGGTCAGCAGGTGGGCGGCGGCGACCAACAGAGGGGCCGCCAGGGCCGCACCGGTGCCTTCGCCCAGGCGCAGGTCGAGGTCCAGCAGCGGCCGCACGCCCAGGGCCCGGAGCATGGCCGGATGGCCGCGCTCGGCCGAGCCGTGGGCGAAGACGCAGTAGTCGAGGACGGCGGGCTCCAGCCGGATCGCGGCCAGCACGGCGGCGGTGCTGATGAAGCCGTCGACCAGGATCACGCGACGGGCCGAGGCCGCGCCCAGGGCCGCTCCGGCCATCATGGCGATCTCGCAGCCGCCGAACTCGGCCAGGACGTCCAGCGGATGGGCTGCGTCCGATCGGGCGGCGGCCTTGGCGATGGCGGCGCGCTTGCGGGCCAGGCCCTCGGCGTCGTGGCCGGTGCCCAGGCCTACGCAGTCGTCCAGCGGCGCAGGGGCCAGGCGGTGCATGACCAGGGCGGCGGACGAGCTGTTGCCGATGCCCATTTCGCCCAAGGCGATGACGTCGGCGCCGTCGGCGGCGGCCTCGCGGGCGATGTCGGCTCCGCGCAGCAAGGCGGTCAGGACCTCGTCGCGGCTAAGGGCGGGCTCGACGGCGGCGTTGCGGGTCCCGCGCCGGATCTTGGCCGAGATCATCTCGGGATGCTCGGGCAGGTCGGCGTCGACCCCCGCATCGACCACGCGCACGTGCACGCCACCGGCCTTGGCCAGGGCGCTGACGCTGGAGCGGCCCGACAGGAACAGTCCGACCATGGCGATGGTGACGGCGGCGGGATAGGCCGAGACGCCTTCTTGGGTCAGGCCGTGGTCGCCGGCGAAGACATAGAGGTCGGTGCGGCCGATGCGGGGATCCAGGCGGTTCTGGATCAGGCCGATGCGCACGGCCAGTTCCTCCAGCCGGCCCAGCGAACCGGGGGGCTTGGCCTTGCCGTCCAGCAACGCACGCAGCTTCGGCTCGAGGGCGGCGTCGATCGGGGGAACGTGGGGCAGGGCCATCTGGACTGTATCCGGAATGAAAGGCGGGGCGGTCAACGCCGGAAAATCAGGATCGCGCCGAGGAGCAGCGGCGGAAGCCACAGCAGGGCGCAGGCGCGGCGGTAGATGGAGAGACCCCGGCGCAGGGCCGCGGCGTCGGGAGAGGGGCCTTCGCCGAAGACGGGGCGGTCGGCCGCCACGCCCTCGTAGGCCACCGGACCGCCCAGGCTGACGCCCAAGGCGCCAGCCATGGCGGCCTCTGGCCAGCCGGCGTTGGGCGAGGCATGGCGGGGGGCGTCGCGGACCATGACACGCCAGCCTCCGCCGCCGGCCAGGGCGAGGAGGGCTCCGGCCAGGCGCGCCGGAAAGAGGTTCATCAGGTCGTCGGTTCGCGCCGCGGCCCAGCCGAACATGCGCCAGCGCGGTTCGCGATGGCCGATCAGGCTGTCGGCGGTGTTGACGCTCTTGTAGGCGAAGAGGCCCGGTAGGCCGACGGCCAGCAGCCAGCAGGCCGGGGCGACGATCCCATCGTTGAAGCTTTCGGCCAGGCTCTCCAGGGCGGCCTTGGCCACCCCTTCCTCATCGAGCTGGTCGGTGTCGCGACCGACGATCATGGCCACCGCCGCTCGGGCGGCGGGCAGGTCGCCCGCCTCCAGCGGCGCCAGGACGGCCGCCACATGGTCATGAAGGCTACGCTGGGCCAGCCCCGTGGTGGCGACCAGGGCGACGACCGCGATGCCGAACAGACTGGATCCGGCCAGGCGCTGGACCAGCAGGCCCAAGGCGACCGAGAGACCGATCAGCAGCAGCACGACGACTATCCCTAGGCTTCGCCGTCGGAGATCGGGGAATGACGGGCGATTCCAGAGACGCTCCAACCGGTCGATCAACGCCGCGGGCCAGGCGACGGGATGGGGGACGACGCGCGCAAGGGCGGCGGGATAGCCGATGGCGGCCTCCAGCCCCAGGGCCAGCAGGACGACCCAGGGCCAGGGCGGGGTGTCAGCCACGCGAGCGCCCTATCAGTTCGATCATCGGGCCGGAGACGCCGTCGACGATCGCCGCCTGGACGCCGTAGGCGCGGGCCAGCACGTCCGGCGTCAGGGCTTCCAGCGGTCCGGCGTCGGCGATCAGGCCGCCGCCGGAGAGCACCACGACCCGATCGGCCAGCCGCAAGGCCACGCCCAGGTCGTGCAGGGTCATGATCACGCCATGGCCCGTTTCGGCGGCGAAGGCGCGCAGCAGGTCCACGGTGTCGAGCTGGTGGCCCGGGTCCAGGCCCGCCAGCGGCTCGTCGGCCAGCAGCCACGTAGGCTCGCCCGCCAGCACCCGGGCCAGCAGGGCGCGGGCGCGCTCGCCGCCTGACAGGGTGGTGACGTCGCGACGCGCCAGGGCGGTCATGTGGGTGCGCTCCAGCGCAGCGTGGACGGCGGCGCGGTCGCCAACGCCCAGCCCCCGCGCGCCGCTGTGGGGCGTGCGGCCAAGGCCCACCAGGGTCTCGACGTCGACCGCCCAGGCCACCTCGGCCGACTGGGGCAGGAAGCCGATGCGACGCGCGCGCTCGCGATGAGGCAGGGCCTGGATCGGGCTCTCGCCCAACAGGACACGCCCGACGTCAGGGCGGCGCAGGCCGGCCAGGCACGCCAGGAACGTCGACTTGCCCGCTCCGTTGGGGCCGACCACCGCGGTCACCTGTCCGGGACGGAAGCGGGCGGAGACCCCGGCCAGGATCGACTTGCCGCCCAGGGCGACGTTCAAGCCTTCGGCGATCAGGTCGCTCATGCCAGCCTCCGGCGCATCGAGATCAGCATGGCGAGGAAGAAGGGACCGCCCAGGGCGGCCATGGCCACGCCCAGCTTCACCTCGGCCGCGGCGGGCGTCAGGCGCACCAGGATATCGCCCGCCAGCACCAGCACCGCTCCGCCAAGCGCGCTGGGCAGCAGCAG
Source organism: Caulobacter sp. (assembly GCA_017745235.1). Lineage (GTDB taxonomy): Bacteria > Pseudomonadota > Alphaproteobacteria > Caulobacterales > Caulobacteraceae > Caulobacter. Next base: position 146,992 of record JAGHZU010000013.1, read on the forward strand.
AGCGCCAGGGCGGTGACCGACCAGAGGGCGCAGCATGTGGGGCACGATCAGGCCCACGAAACCGATCATGCCGGTGACGGCGACGCTGGCCCCCGTGGCCAGGCCGACGCCCACGGCCAGCACGACGCGGACCGCCGCCAGGTTCACGCCCAGGGCGCGGGCCCCGGTGTCGCCCAGGGTCAGGGCGTCGAAGGCCTTGCCCAGCGACAGCAGCAGGCCGCAGCCGGCCAGGATGAAGGGCAGGGCCAGTTGCACGTCGGCGGCGCTACGGTCGGTCAGCGAGCCCAGCAGCCAGTTGATGATCTCCTGCGCGGCCCAGGGGCTGGGCGCCAGGCTGAGCGCCAGGGCGACGCCGGCCGAGGCGATGGTGTTGAGGATCACGCCGGCCAGGATGAAGGTGATCGTGCCCGAGGCCGTTCCGGCCATGGCCAGCATGGCGACCACGCCCAAGGCGGCGCTGATCATGGCGGCCGCGGCCAGGACCCAGGGGGCGCTGGAGGCCAGGCTGAGATAGAGGGTCAGCACCGCACCGAGGGCGGCGGCCGAGGAGACGCCGAGAATCCCGGGGTCCGCCAAGGGGTTGCGCGTATAACCTTGCATGGCCGCGCCCGACAGGCCGAGGGCTGCGCCGACGGCGACGCCCAGGATCGTACGCGGCACGCGGAGCTGGAAGATGATCGCCCACCGTGGATCGCCCGCCCCGCCGGTCCAGGCGCTCCACGGCACCCAGACCTTGCCCGCCATCAGGGACGCGATCGCCAGGACGGCCACGGCCAACAACAGCCCGCCCAGGAGGCCGATACGCTTGAGACTCATGCGCGGCCCTCCAGGGCTTGGCGGCGGGCGCGGGAGAGGGTCGCCAGGGTGTCGATCAGCACGGGGCCTCCGCAGTACAGCAGCCGCTCGGGAAAGACCGCGCGCTTCATCCGATCGCCCACGCCTGCCAGGGCGGGGTGCGTCAGGATGCGTTCGGCCCACGATTTGGCGCCGGGTTCGGCCTGGCCGGCCAGCAGCATTTCGGGCGGATCGGCGACCAGTTGCTCCAGCCCGATGTTGCCCCATTTGCGCAGGCCGTAGCGCTCGGCGACGTTCACAAACCCCGCCCGGGTCATCATCTCGTCCACCAGCGTGCCGTGGCCGGCGGCGAACCCGTTGGGCTGGAAGACCACGGCGGTGACCGGCCGGGCGCCGGGCGGCGGCGCGGCGCGAACCAGGGCCGCCTCGACCTCGGAGACCAAGGCTTCTCCTCTCGCGGAATGACCGGCGACGGCGGCGATCTTGCGGATCTGCGCGCGGCTCTCGGCCCAACTGTTGGGCACCTTGAAACGCTCGGTCCGCACATTCAGTCGTTCCAGCGCCGCGCGGGTGGCTGGCGAGGAATGGAAGGCGGTCAGCACCACGTCGGGGCGCAGGGCCACCACCTCTTCGGCGGTCTCATAGGTGATGGGGAAGCCGCGCGCCTGGACGGCGATGCTCGACTGCCGCGGATCGCGCGAATAGTGGCTGAGGGCGGCGATCTGGGGGCGATCGGCCACGCGAACGAGAATGGCGTCCAGGCAGGGGTTCAGCGAAACGATCCGTGGCGCGGACGCCGCCATGGCAAGGGTGGGGAAGGCGGCCGCCAGGCCCGAAGCGACGGCGCGGCGTGTGGGGAGCATCATCCGATCGCCTCCAGGGCCTTGGCCAGCCGTAGCCAATCGCCCTTGCGGCCGGGCAGGCCGAAGCGAAGCAGGGTCTCGTCCCAGGCGAAGGGGCGGACTAGAACGCCCTGCCTGGCCAGAGCCTCGAAGCGCCGGATGGCGTCGGGCGCGGAGGTCAGGCGAAATAGCGAAGTTCCGCCCTCCACGACGAAGCCCGCCAGACGCAGCAGGGCGTCCATCTGCGCGGCGTCGTCCCGCAGGCGCGAGCGCATGTCCTGAGCCCAGTCGACGTCAGCATAGGCCGCCGTGGCGACGACCAGGGACGGACCGGGAACCGGCCAGTCGCCGAGCGCGTCGCGCACGCGCGCGGCCAGGTCCGGCGCGCCGACAAGGAAACCCAGGCGTGCCCCGGCCAGGCCATGGAACTTGCCGAAAGAGCGCAGGACGATCCGACCCTCGTGGCGAGGGGTTCCTGCAAGGGGCGCGACCGACAGCGCGGGCTCGACCTCGACGAAGGCCTCGTCGACGATCAACCAGCGAGCATCCAGGCCCAGAACTTCCTCGGCCGCCAGGGCGCGGCCGTCGGGATTGTTGGGATTGACCAGGACGCGGGCTTCGCACGCGGCGTCCTCATCGTGCGAGATCCGGGCTCCGACGGCGCGCCAGGCGTCCTCGTGGCCGCGGTAGGTTCGGGCTGGGATGGTCACGGCTTTCACGCCCAGAAGGCGCGGAAGGAGGCGGATCAGCAGATCGCTGCCCGGCGCGGCGACGACCCGGTCCGGGTCATCGACGCCGAACGACCGCGCCGCCGCGCGTTCGAGCGTCCGCAAGTCCTGGGGATCGGGCAGGCGCGACCACGCTTCCGGAGAGATCTCCGGAAGCGGGTAGGGCGATGGATTGATCCCTGTCGACAGGTCCAGCCAAGGCGTCGGCGCGTGCGGGAAAGCCGTTCGCGCCGCGCCCAGGCGACCGCCGTGGCCATGAAGGGCCGACGGCGTCACCACGGCTAGAACCGGGCCCGCACGCCAGCGAAGGCGCCGCGCCCCAGGGTTCCGTATCGATAGATGGTCTCGTACTGCTGGTCGAAGAGGTTCTCGATCCGGCCGTAGATTTCGAAGGTGTCGTTGATCGGATAGGCGATGCGCACGTCCGTCAGGACGTAGCTCTTGAGGCGACGGGTGTTGGCCAGGGTGTCGAAGCTGTGCCCGACATATTGCATGGTGATCCCGCCGTTCAGGCCGCCCGGCAGTGTGACGGCCAGGTCTGCGGAGGCTGTCTCGCCGGCGCGACGAGCCAGCTTCTTGCCGTAGTTGGCCCCCGGCGCGCGGTTGACCGCATCCATGTTGGTGTAGTTGGCCGACACCGTGAAGATCGCATTGATCTTGTAGGCGGCTTCAACTTCCACGCCGTCGGCCTTGGTCTTGGCGATGTTGGCGTAGCCCCCGAAGGCCGGCGGCTTGCTGTTGGACTGGAAGTCGATCTGGTTGGTGGTGTCGCGGTCGAAATAGGTGATCGAGCCGCGCAGGCGGCCGTCCAGCAGGCTGTGTTCGACGCCCAGGTCCCAGCTCTTGGCCTCCTCCGGCTGGAGGCTGGTGTCGCCGTAGATGCTGTAGAGCTGGTACAGCGACGGGGCCTTGAAGCCTTCGCCATAATTGGCCCGGAACACAGTCGCCCCGCCGTTGGGCGACCACGCCGCGCCGGCCTGGAAGGTCGTGGCGCCGCCGAAGGTGTCATGCTGGTCGCGGCGCACGCCGCCGGTCAGGGTCAGGCCGTCCAGCGGCTTGGCGCGCAGTTGGCCGTAGAAGCTGTCATTGCGGACGGCGTGACGGACAGGCGTCGGATTGGGATCGAAGGTCGAGGGCGAGGCCGACCGGAACCAAGACCGTTCGGTCTCGGCGCCGAACACCGCGCGCCACATCTCGTTGATGGTCCAGGTGCCCTGGTATTCCACGCGGCTGTTGGTGCCCAGAGCGTCGAAGGTCTTGGGAACGGACGAGCTGGGGTCGTAGTTGTCGCGGTCGGTGCGCGTATAGCCGTAGGCGAGGCGGCTCTGGAGGGCCCCATCGAAGTTGCTGAGGCGAGCGCCCAGATAGCCGACTAGCTCCTTGGTCCGGGTGTACTCGGGATCGTCGGCGAACGCGTAGGTGGGCGGCGGGAACCCGTCGATCTCGGCGCGGCCCCGCGAATAGTTCACGCGGGCGTCCAGGGTGGCCCAGGGCGCGACATTCACGTCCAGGCGACCGTTGAGCGAGGTGTTGCGGTAGCCGTCCTTCTCCTTGCCGCCCATGTTCTTGTCGAAGTTGGAGATGCCGGCCGTGGTGTACTGGGCCGCCGCCAGCCGCCAGCCGCCCCAGTCGCCGCCGGACCCGACATTGGCGCGGGCGTAGGCCGTTGCGCGCGAGCCGCCTTCGAGGGTGGCCGAGCCGGCCAGCGGGCCAGTGGGCGTTTCGGTGATGATGTTGACCACGCCGCCAATGGCCTGACCGCCCCACAGGGTGGACTGCGGACCGCGCAGCACTTCGATGCGGCTGACGTCGCCGGCCAGCAGGTTGGCGAAGTTGTAGCCGCCGCCCGTCGAAGAAGGGTCGTTCAGCTTCACGCCGTCTATCAGCACGGCGGTCTGATCGGTCTCGGCGCCCCGGATGCGCAATTGGGTCGCGCCGCCGACGCCGCCGTTGCGGGTGACGGTGACGCCGGGCGTGCGCGACAGGATGTCGGAGATCACAACGGCCTGGCGCTCGCGCAGAGCCTCGCCGGTCAGGACGGTGGTCGAGATCGGAACTTCCGACTGGTGATCGGCTGCGCGGCCGGCGGTGATGACGATTTCATCGACCAGATTCGGCGCGTCGGCGGCGTCGGCCGCGAAGGCGAGGCTGGGCGTGGCGGCCACCAGGGCCAGCAGGGAGATCGAGCGCATTCAGTCCTCCGTTTTGCGCAACGAAGGCGGGCTCGAACAGACGACCCCGCCATACGACGTCGCCACGGGGGAAGAACCCCATCGCTCGGCGCACCCCGGCCGGACGAAGGACGACCGCGACGGGCAGGTCTCCTGGCTCGCGGGTCATCGTCGGTGTGCGTCGCCTTCCCAGCCGAGTCTCCGAGGAGAATCGGCCAGTGGCCTGTGACGCACGGACTCGCCGCTTACAGTTGCGGGGGCAGCCCGGGTTTCGCACCCGAGTTCCCTTTTCATCCTCTTTCGAGGAACCTGTCGCGTGAGCTGCACTATATGTTGCGCCGCACACGGTCAATCTGGAGCCGATCTTGACTGCACATCTCGTTCTGGGCGGCGCCCGGTCCGGCAAGAGCGCCTTCGCCCAGGCCGCCGCGGAGGCGCATGCGACGTCGTCGGGCGGGCGGCTTGTGATGGTTGTGACGGCCCAGGCGTTCGACGACGAGATGGTCGAGCGAATCTCGCGCCACCGGGCGGATCGCGGCGAGGCCTGGACCACTCTGGAGGCGCCGTTCGACCTGCCCGACATATTGGCGGGCCTGGTAGCGGGCGACGTGGTGGTGGTCGACTGCCTGACGCTGTGGCTGTCGAACCTGATTCTGGCCGGGCGCGACGTGGCGACCGAGGCGGGGCGGCTGGTCGACGTGGCGGCCGGGTTCGAGGGAGCCCTGTGGCTGGTGTCCAACGAGGTCGGTTTCGGCGTCGTGCCCGATAACGCCCTGGCCCGGCGCTTTCGCGACGAGGCCGGACGCCTGCATCAGCGGCTGGCCCATGCGGTCGAAGCGGTGACCCTCGTGGTGGCCGGCCTGCCGCTGCGAATGAAATGAGAAAAACTTGATTGAGCGCTGATATCCCACGTCTAAGGTAGGGATAAATCAGCCGCTCCGCGTGGACGGGCGGCGGTCCGGGAGGACGCCATGAACGCTTACGCCCCTATCAACGCGACCGAGGCGCCCGACTATGCGGGCCTGACCGTGACGCCCGCCGGGCCGGTGCTGGGCGCGGAGATTTCCGGCTTGGACCTGCGCCAGCCGCTGGCCCCCGAGATCGTGGCCGCGATCCGATCGGCCCTGCTGCGGCACAAGGTGGTGTTTTTCCGCGACCAGGATATCAGCCACGAAGACCACGTGCGCTTCGGCCGCTATTTCGGCGACCTGGAAGGGCATCCTGTCACGGCCCACGTGCCTGGCTTTCCTGAAATCCTGCACATCGAGGCCGCCGACGGCATGAAGCTGCGCGAGGAGATCGTGCCGATCGTGCGCGCGGCCAACAAGTGGCACACCGACGTGACCTTCCGCCCGGCGCCGTCGATGGGCGGGGTGCTACGCATGCGCCACATGCCGCCGTTGGGCGGCGACACCCTGTTCGCCGACACGGCCGCCATCTATCGAGACCTGCCCCAGGCGCTGAAGGAGCGGCTCGAAGGACTGAGCGCCGAGCACGACATCCTGCAGAGCTACGGCTATCGCGTGGACGAGGCAAAGCGCCAGGAACTGCGTGCGGCCCATCCCGTCCAGGCCCATCCGGTGGTGCGCACCCATCCGGAGACCGGCGAAAAGCACCTCTTCGTGAACAAGGTCTTCACCACGCGGATCCTGGGCCTACCGGACGACGAGGCCAAGGCGCTGCTGGCCGACCTGCTGGATCGCGTAAAGTGCCCGGAGTACCAGGTGCGCTTCCGCTGGACGCCCAACGCGATCGTCTTCTGGGACAACCGCGCCACCCAGCACTACGCCATCCTCGATTACTGGCCCCAGGAGCGGATCGTCGAGCGGGTAACGATCCAGGGCGACGTTCCCTACTAGCTCAAGCCCTACGGCGCGTGGTCCGACGCTCCAGCAGGAGCAGGCTAAGCATCACGACGAAGGCGAAGGCCAGCATGGCGCCTGACAGCAGGTGGGCCTTGCTCCATTCCAGCGCCTCGACCAGTTGGTAGATCTCGACCGACAGCACCTGGGTGCGGCCGGGAATGCCGCCGCCCAGCATCATCACCACGCCGAACTCGCCGACGGTGTGAGCGAAGGTGAGAATGGCGGCCACGGCGTAGCCGGGCAGCGCCAGGGGCAGGGCTACGCGGCCGAAGACCGCCCAGGGGGAGGCCCCCAGGGTGGCGGCGGCCTCCAGCGGCTCTTCGCCCACGCCGATGAAGGCGTTGCGCAGCGGCTGAACCGCGAAGGGCAGGGAATAGACCAGCGAGCCGATGACCAGGCCTGTGAAGGTGAAGGCCAGGGTGCGGACGCCGAACGGATGCAGCAGCGTCATCAGCGGGCTTTGCGGCCCGAGGGCGATCAGCAGGTAGAAGCCAAGCACCGACGGCGGCAAGACGATGGGCAGGGCCACCAAAGCTCCGATCGGCGCCTTCCAGGCCGAGCGCCCGCGCGCCAGCCACCAGGCCAGGGGCGTGGCCAGCACCAGCAGCAGGATCGTGGTGATCCCGGCCAGCTTGATGGTGAGCCAGGCGATCTGGGCCATGGACTAGAGGGTCCCGACGCTGCAATGACGGGCGGGCATGGGCTGGGTTTCCGGCGAACGGATATGCATCATTTCTACATAACGACGTTTACGGCGTTGTAGAGTTGTTTTCTCGAGCGGAGGCCGGCTTGGCGGAGAGCGATCTCAGCGCATCCTTGATCCTGCGGCGCGGCGCCTTGGCCCGGGTCGGGCTGGAGCGCATCGCTCTGGTCGAGGCGGTGGGCGAACTGGGCTCGATCAGCGCGGCGGCGCGAAAACTGGGCCTGAGCTACAAGGGCGCCTGGGATGCGGTGCAGGCGCTGAACAACCTGTTCGACGCGCCGCTGATCGTGGCCAGCCCGGGCGGCAAGGCGGGCGGAGCTGCAAGCGTGACGGCGCGGGGGCGAACGGTCGTGCGGGCCTTTCGCGACGTAGAGCGCGAAATCGGCGCGGCGCTGGCCAGGCTGGAGGCCGACTTGTCCGGGCCCGCCGACGATGACATCGGCGGTCTCTTCTGGACCCTGGGTCTGCGGACCAGCGCCCGCAATGCGCTGCGCGGACGGGTGGCCCGATTGGCGGACGGCGAGGTGACGTCGGAGGTGGTCCTCGCCCTGGATGAGGGCGTCGAGGTCATGTCGATCATTACGCGCCGCAGTCGGGAAGAGCTGGGCCTGGTGGTTGGGGCCCCCGCGGTGGCGCTCATCAAGTCCAGCTTTGTGACCCTGGCCGACGCCGCCGACAACGCGTCAGCGGACGCCGTCAACCGCATGGCGGGCGTGGTCGCCGATCGCGAGGACGGGGAGCGGGTGTGCGAGGTCAGCGTGGTCCTTTCGCCCGGCAAGACTCTGGTCGCGACAACCCCTCGCACCGGCGCGCCTTCGATCGGCGATCGCGTGATCGCGCTGGTCGCCCCCGCCGACGTGATCCTGGCGGTCGAGTGATCGTCAGTGCAGCGTCGGGCCCTCCTGAGGCGTCGACGAGACTGCCGTGACCTCGCGTAGGCGAACGGGCAGGGCATAGCCTTCCGCCGCGAGGGCTGCGTTCAGGGCTCGCGCCATCACCAGACAGGGACGGGCGTCGAACAGCAAGGGCTCCAGCAGTTCCTCTCCGACGGAAGGCGCGGCGGCGGCCAGGCCGCAGGAGACCAGCAGCCGCTGCTCGTCCTGTGAAACGCCGCCGCAGACGGCGCATTTCGATTCGAGCGGACGACGCAAAGTGGCGTCGACCATCTGCATCCAGGCCACGAACAGGCCGGCGACCCGATTGGAGGCCCTAAACGCCAAGGCTTGGGCCACCGGTCGGTTCGGGGGAGTCTGGGCCGCCTTGAGATCGGTCCATTCGCGTATCGCGCGAAGCAGCAGGCGTTCGCCGAGCGTGGGGCCCTCGGGCCAGTCGGCCGTCGCCGGGGATGTGGTCATGTGCGACCTCCTGGGGGCGTTCGCTTGTCTCGCATTGTTGCGAGTCATTCTCAATATTTGGGCGCATCAAACTTGAGAGTCAATCGCAACTTTGGCGCCGGTCGCGAGGCCCTGAGACGTCTCGGCGCTGGACCCGGAGAGCGGGCGCGCCTAATTTGCCAGCTTAACCAAGAGCGTGTTCCGGAGTCCGCCTTCTGTCCGTCGTCCCTCGATCGATCACGCCGATGATGCGGCTGTACGGCGAGAAACGGACCAGCCTGGTGCGCGCCTTCGCCGCCCGCATGCGTTCGCTTTCCGAGGCCGAGGACCTGATTCAGGACCTGTTCCTGAAGGTGCAGGCGCTGGGCGACATCGAGGTCGAGGGCGACGGCTCGGCGTTGCTGTTCCGCATGGCCAACAACCTGATGCTGGACCGCCTGCGCAGCCAGACGCGCTCCAGCGCCCGCGACGAGGGCTGGCGCAGCCTGCAGGGCGTGTCCCTGGGCGACGAGCAGGTCGCAGATACGCCCTCGGCCGAGGCCATCGTGGATGGCCGCCAGCGTTATGACCTGATGCTGACCACGCTGGACACCTTGCCGCCCCGCGTGGCGCGGGCCTTCACGCTGCACAAGCTGGACGGCCTCAGCCACGCGGAAACCGCCGCCGCCATGGGGATCAGCCGCAGCTCCGTCGAGAAGCATGTAAGCGCGGCGCTCAAGGCATTGATGGCCAAGCTAGCATGAGAAAATCTTTCGCCCAGGAAACGAGATTCGGAGGTTCCTCGCCTTTGGCGACGTCTTACCCTTACGAAGGCGACGCACGACGCCAGGACGGAGCGAAATGACGGGGTCCCCGAAGGACATCGAGACGAGCGGCCTGGCCGCCGCGGATATCGACGCGGCTGTGGAGTGGCTGGTGCGTCTGCAAGGCCAGGCCGTCAGCGAGCAGGACTGGCTGGCGTTCGACGCCTGGCTGACGGCCTCGCCCGTTCACGCCCAGGCCTATGACGCAGCCCTGGCCTTCGATCAGCGCCTCGAGCTGGATGTGCGCACGCACGGCGAGAACCAGGAGGCGCCGGCCGACCATCTCGGCGCGACCATTGTTCCTTTCCGTCGCCCCACCCGCAGGGTCTGGCTTTGGTCGACCGGAGGCGCGCTGGCCGCCGCCGCCGTGGCGGGGGCGATCGCCTGGTCGAGCGGTTCGCTGCTGGGGACCCACGAGACCACTTATGTGACGGGTGTCGGCGAGCGCCGCACGATCGCCCTGGAGGATGGCAGCCGGGTCGAACTCAACGCTGCCTCGCGCATGACAGTGCGCTTCGAGCGCGGCGCGCGGCGGGTGAAGCTGGACGACGCCCAGGCTTTCTTCGACGTGGCCAAGGACGCCCGGCGGCCGTTCCTGATCCAGGCCGGCGACACCGGCGTGCGGGTGGTGGGCACCCAGTTCGACGTGCGCCATCGCGATGGCCAGGTCGCCGTGGCCGTGCAGCGCGGCGTGGTCGAGGTGCGGCCCAAGCAGGCTTCGGGCAAAACGCCGTTCCGGCTCACCGCCGGGCAGGGCATCGCCCACGTCGAGGGGCAGGCTGACGACGCCCAGGTGTCGACGGTGGCGGTCGAGGATGTCACGGGATGGCGTCAAGGACGGCTGGTCTACCGCGACCGCCCGCTGTCGGAGATCGCCGGAGACCTCAACCGGCTTTTCCCGCGCCCGGTGAAGCTGGCTGACGAACAGGCCGCAAACATGCGACTTTCCGGCGTGTTGATCGTCGATGGGCAGGATGCGATGGTCGACCGACTGTCCAATCTGCTTCCCGTCCGAACGACGACCACCGACGACGCCATCGTGATCCGCGCGCGCTAGGGCCTTGCTGACGGGACTGGAATCGTTCGAAGCGCGAAGCTTAAGCTCTGCCGTAACAGAGCCGGAGCGCGATGATTTCGAACGCGGGTTCGCCGTTTCGACTTCGATCCAAGCCCCTCGGCTCGCCGGGAGGGGGGCAGCGTTTGCTTGCGCGCTGGTCCGCGCTGACGGTCACCCTGACTTCCGCCCTGGCGCTCTCCGGCGCGGCTGAGGCCGCGGTTCGCTACAGCTTCAAGATTCCCGCCAAGGCTCGATCCGAAGCGCTGATCGACGTCGGCGTTCAGGCGCGCGTCACACTGGGTGGCGCGGCCGCCTGCCCGGGAAGGGGGCCGGCGATCGAGGGCAAGCTGACCCTCAACGAGGCCTTGCAACGCCTGACTGCGGGCGCACCCTGCGAGTTCCGGATCCTGGACAACGCGACAGTGCTGGTGCGACCGGCCCACCCCGCTCCGCCGCCGGCGCCGCCTCCGGCGCCCGTTCCGCATGGGGTGGTCCGGACCGAGACCGTGGCGGCTCTCGACGGAGTGGTTGTGGCGGCGACGAAGCGGGGCGGGCGGTTGAATGCGACGGCCGGCGGGGTCAGCGTGATTAGCGCGAGCAAGCTGTCCGACACCGGGGCGATCGACACCACGGGCATCTCTCAGCAGACCGCCGGCTTCATCACCACCAACCTGGGCGCGGCGCGCAACAAGATCATGCTGCGCGGGCTGTCGGACGGCACATTCACCGGCCGAACCCAGCAGACGGTCGGGACCTATCTCGACAACATCCCGCTGACCTACAACGCGCCCGATCCGGACCTCAGGCTGATCGACGTGGACCGTGTGGAAATCCTGCGCGGACCGCAGGGCGCGCTGTACGGCGGCGGATCGCTGAGCGGTGTCTATCGCATCGTCTCGCGAAAGCCGGTGATGGACGAACGGTCCGGTTCGGTGCTCATCGGCGGGGCCGTGACCGAGTCCGGTTCGCCGAGCAGTCGGATCGACGCTGTGGCCAATCTCCCCCTGGTCGAGGGCAGGGCGGCCGTCCGGATAGCCGGCTATAGCGACGTCGACGGCGGCTATGTCGACGACGTGAACCTGCGCCTGTCGAACGTGGATCGCACGACCCGCCGGGGCGGGCGGGCCGCGATCAAGATGATGCTGGGCGCTAGCTGGTCGGCGACGTTGTCCGGCGCTCGGCAGGACCTGCACGCCACCGACAGCCAGTACACGACCCCGGACCTCGGCGGGCAAAAGCGCGCCAACCAGGTGCGCGAAACCCATGACAACGTGCTCCAGCAGGGGGCGCTCAACGTCAACGGCTCGGGGGATTGGGGACGCTTCGAGTCGTCCACCGGTTATGTCCGCCACCAGTTCGCCAGCCGTTTCGATGCGACGGCGGCCCTCGAAGGGGCCAATGCGGCGGCCGTGGGCGTTGGCCTGTTCGACGAGGCCAGCAAGGTGCGCTTGTTCGTCGAGGACGCGGTGCTGTCCTCGCCTGAAAGGGGGCGATTGCGATGGCTGGTGGGGTTGTACGCCCTGACCAGTACGGAGGACACCGATGGTGAGCTGCGGGCCCGCACGACGCTAGTTCCGTCGCGTCTGATCTATCTCGAAGCCCGGCGCGACAAGAGGCGCGAACTCGCGGTTTATGGCGAGGTTTCCTACAGGCTCGGCGACGGCTGGTCGATCAATCTCGGCGGTCGATCATTCGACACCAAGGTGCGGACCAGTTCGAACGTCGTCTCCCCGCCTCCTGGCCAGTCACGCGGAACGGAACGGGAAGCCGGCTTCGATGGCTTTTCGCCCAAGGCCTCGCTCCAGCACGAATGGGCGAATGGCGGCCTTGTCTATCTTCTCACCTCGGAGGGCTATCGGTCAGGCGGGTTCAATTCCGGAGGCCTGGTGGCGCCGTCGGCCCTGCGCGCCTCGTTCAAGCCCGACCACCTCCGCAACTACGAGGTGGGCGGCAGCTTCCATCTGCTGGACAAGCGGATCCTGCTGCGCGCGGCGCTGTTCCACGACGTCTGGACCGACATTCAGACCGACCAGTACCTGTCGTCCGGCCTGTCCTATACCGCCAATGTCGGCAACGGCCGCAATACCGGCCTGGAGGTGGAGGGGGCTTTCCAGGTCACGCCCCGCTGGTCGATCGAAGGCAACGCCCTGTTCAACCGTCCGCGCCTGACCAAGGTCGACAGCAACTTCGCCTCCGCCGCCCAGAGCGAGCTTCCCGGCGTTCCGGACGTTTCGGCCGGCTTGATGACCCGGTACGAGCGCGATCTGGCGCTGGACCGGCGTTTGGTGATGACCGCGGAGGCCGCCTATGTCGGGCGTTCCCGCTTGACCTTCGACCGCCGCTTTTCGCCGTCGATGGGCGGCTACGTGACAGGCCGGCTGTCAGCCGCGGTGGAAGGCCCGACCTGGGAGGTCACCCTGGCGGTGACGAATCCGGCCAACGCCTCGAGCGACACCTTCGCCTACGGCAATCCGTTCAGCTTCGGCCAGGTGCGCCAAGTCACGCCGCTGCGTCCCCGGACCTGGAGCCTGGAGCTCTCGCGCAATTTCTAATTTCGTGCGCTTGCACGAAAAAACCCCTGAGGGCTCGCCGTTACGGCGCCGTCATCCGTATGACGGGGTTGCAACAATCGATGCAGCCCCGAAGTCGGGGAACTGGAATGCCTATACTGTCGGGGCTCGTCTGCGCCCATAACGAAGAGGCGCGCCTGCGCGAATGCCTCGAACGCCTGGCGTTCTGCGACGAGATCGTTGTCGTCGCGGACCGTTGTTCGGACCGGACCGAAAGCATCGCGCGCTCCATGGGAGCCAAGGTCGTGTCAGGGATCTTCCCGGTCGAGGGCTTGCGCAAGGAAGCCGGCGTAGCGGCCTGTCGTGGCGAGTGGATCATCGAACTGGACGCCGACGAGAATATTCCGCCGGCCCTGGCCCAGGAGATTCGCGCGACCATCGGCGCCGATGGCGCGGGCGACTGGTACCAGGTGCCGGTCGACAACTTCGTGGGCGAGCGCCTGGTCCGTAACGGCTGGGGCGGCTCGTTCGGCGCCTCGTCGGTGGCCCGTCTGTTCCGCAAGGGCGTGAAGAGCTGGAAGAGCGAGCGCGTGCATCCAGGTACGATCTTCACCGGAACCTTCGGCGGTCGCCTGGACAACGCCATCCTGCACAAGGTGGACGACGACATCGCCGACATGGTGCAGCGCCTGAACCGCTACACCGCGCTGCGCGGCCAGGATCTGGCCGACAGCGGCAAGATCAAGAGCCTATGGGATGACCTGTTCCGGGGCGTGCGTCGGTTCTTCAAGTGCTATGTCTCGCGCAAGGGCTACAAGGAAGGCGACATGGGCTTCCTGATCGCGATCATGGCTGGCCTGTATCCGCTGCTGTCCAACCTCAAGGCGCGGGAAATCCGCTATCTGAGCAGCCAGGACATCCAAAGCGCCCCCGCTGGGCGCCCCTCCCGGATCAATCTGGAGGACGCGCGGCTGGGCCGCTCGGCCTGAATGGCGTCATGAGTATCGAGCGTATCCTGATCGCAGCCTTGCTGGGGCCGGAACTGGCGCGCTGGAAGGCCGAGGGGCGAGCCCCGGTCTACTGGTGGCGGGACGACGACGCGCGCGCGCCGTCGCCCGCGCTGGACAGGCTGCTGGAGTTGTCTCGGCGGTTCGAGGCGCCGGTGACGCTCGCCGCCGTGCCGGACATCGACCTGGGACCGCTCGCCCGTGCTTGCGAGGCTTCCGGTGGGGTAGAGCTGGCGATCCACGGCTTCAGGCATCGCAATCGCGCACCGGAGGGGCGTCCCTCCGGCGAGGTCAACGACCAGGACCACCTGACCGACATCGTCGCCGAACTGGCTACGGCCATTCGAGCGTTTCGCCGGGCCGGCGTCGAGCCACGCCTGTTCGTTCCGCCGTGGAACAACGCCCATCCGACCCTCGTGAAAGCCCTGGCCCTGCACGGACTGGAACTGTCCTGCTATGGCGGCATGCGCGAGGAAGACTCGCCTGCGCGGCTGGACGCCCATCTGGACGTCATGCGCTGGAAGCCTGTTCCGCGCTTTCGTGGCGCGCTGAAGTTCCTGCTGCGGGCGCGCCGGCAGCTAGTGGAGCGACGCCTGAAGCACCTCTGGGACGAGCCGGTGGGTCTGTTGACCCATCACCTCGACCATGACGAGCCCACCTGGCGGTTCCTGGAGGCGTTCCTGCAGGCCGCACGCCCCACTGCGCGGGCCGCGCTTGGCGAAGCCTGGCGAATGAGGCCCGCATACGCGGCGGGCGCGAAGGTCTAGGGCGAGGGCGGAACGGCCCGCACCTCCAGCCGGTCAAATCCCTTGAGGCGGTAGATCAGGTGGGAGATCAGCCAAGCCCCCACGAAGACGCCGATGATGGCGTAGCCCATAAGTCCGAAATGCTCGGCCACGGCGGCCGCTCCGTCCCAGATCCCGCCCGTCAGGCCCAACTTGTCCGACAGCAGCGACAGCGTCTGGATCGCACCGATGATCAGGGCGATCAGCACCGAGATCAGCGTGATCGTCAGGTTGTAGTAGAGCTTGCGGATGGGCTTGACGAAGGCCCAGTCGTAAGCGCCGAGCATCAGCACCCCGTCCGTGGTGTCGACCAGCGACATGCCGGCTGCGAACAGAGCGGGGAAGACCAGGACCGTGGCCAGGGACATGCCCTCAGAGGCGTGGGCGGCCGCCATGCCCAGCAGGCTGACTTCCGTGGCGGTGTCGAAGCCCAGGCCGAACAGGAAGCCCAGCGGCGCCATGTGCCAGCTGCGGGTGATGATCTTGAACAGCGGCCGCACCAGCTGCGAGACCAGGCCGCGCTGGGACAGAAGCAGGTCCAGGTCTTCCTCGACATATTCGCCGGTGCGCCGGGCCTGGCGGAAAGCGCGCCAGACACCCCGCAGGATGACGATGTTGATCGCCGCGATGCCGAACAGGAAGAAAGACGAGATCGAGGTGGCGATCACACCGCCATAGACCTTGAAGGATTCCAAGGCGGAGAGGGCCGAAGCCGTGAGGGCGATGGCGACGGCGGCCACCACAACCACGGCCGAATGGCCCAGGGCGAAGAAGAAGCCGACCGCGACTGGACGCTGGCCATCCTGCATCAGCTTGCGCGTGACGTTGTCGATCGCCGCGATGTGATCGGCGTCGACCGCATGGCGCAGGCCAAAGCTGTAGGCCAGGAAAGCCGTGCCCAGCAGCACCGGCTTGTCGTGAAACAGGGCCAAGGCCCAGATCCAGGCGGCGATGTTGGCGATGATCAGCGCGGCATAGAGGGCGGTGACGCGCCGGCGCACAGGCGCAGGCGTGGTGGCGGGCTTGGGCATGAAACCCCCTTCGCGCGTCCGGCGACGGGGCGGAGGCGTCCGGAAGCGAGCCCCGGTCGATCATCGGCGAAAGCGGACGCGTGGCGCGCCGCCGAGCGATCGATGCGGCCTCCGCCGCTTCTCGTCGCTCAGACGGCAGTCCGCGCCTCGACCATCCCCTGGGTCAGGGCAAGAGCGACCCACGCCGACAGGTCTCCTGGCTCGCGGGTCGTCGCACGGGACGCGGCCTTCCCAGGGCGGACCCCAGTGGCTGGCGTGAGGGAAGCCCCACGCCCTGCGTCTCGCGCTCGCCGCTTACAGTTGCAGGGACAGCCGCAGACTTGAGGCCGACGGCCCCGCACTGCATTCCCAATTAAGCCCTTTCGGGCGCCGGCGCGGTCAATATCGGCGCGATGAAGCGCCGACATCGTCAGGTGATAGCCGAATGGCGAGGGATCGCAAGCCATGCGTTGGCGGCGAGCGCCTAGCGCGGCGGGTTCACCACCACGTACTCCACGGTCGTGCCTGAATAGCGAGGCTCGTACCAGGTCGCGCCGCATTGGGAGTAGCTGATCCCGTTGACGATCACGGTGGAGCAACTGGGCGGCAAGGTGCGCGTGATCGAGCCGACGACCGCGGCCGTGACGGCCACTGTCGCGCCCACGGCCGCCGCCGTGGCGACCGGGTGCCAGTGGTCGTCCCATCCGTCGTGATAGTCGTAGTGATTGTCGACGTTCACGTTGACGTTCCGGTTCACATTGACGTTCGAGTTGTAGTTTCGGTTGACGTTGGCGTTCACGTTCCGATTGCCATTGAGGTTGTGATTGACGTTGGCCGAGGCGTTGCTGCGCACGGTCCGGCCGCCCCCGCCAGGCGGGGGACTATGAGGCGCGCCGCTCGCTCGCGGGCCACCGCCGCCCGCTCGCCCTCCGCCCGGCCGCCCGCGTTGGCAGGGGACCGCGACCTCGGACTTGGGCAGAAGGCTCTGCCCTCCGGACCATTCGGGAGCGGCCTTGGGCGTGACCCTTGGGGAGGCGGCCGCAGCCGGTTGGGCCTGGAGGCAGAGGCCGGCGATGGCGACGAGCGCGACGTGGCCCAGGGTCTTCACGGTGACTTGGCTCATGGCGGCCCTCATTTGACCGAGGCGGCCGAGACTTCGGCCACAGTGATGCGGTGGGCGTCGGCGGGCGGCTTGAAGGTGTAGTCGGCCTGGGGCGGAGCCTTGTCCGCCTCCCAGCGCATCACGGCGGTGTATTGCGGCTGGGCGGGATCATCAGTGGTGGTTATGACCATCTTGCAAGGCAGGGCAGGGCCGTCGGTGCGGATCCAGACCTGCCAGTCCACGGCTTCCTGCCGGAAGGCGTAATGCTGACACGATAGGCCACCGACCGTGTCGGGGCCGACGTTGAAGCCGTCCTTGATGCGCGCGATCAAGGTTGGGTCGGTTCCCAATGAGAACAGGTCGGCCAGGGGGAACTCGATGCCGTACTTGTCCCTGGTCACGTCCAGGGTGGCGGCGATCGTGGGGGGGGCGGCCACACTGGCGTAATAGCCGATCTTGGGCGCGAACACCGTGACCGACTTGCCGTCGTAGTAGAGCACGCGTTCCTGGTGTTCGGCGTTCATGTAGATCTTGAAGCCGCTGGGACGGCGGGCCTCGATCTTCAGATCGCCGGCGTACTGGAGCTTTTGCCCGTTATCGAGCACGTCCTCGGTGGTCACGTCGGCCGACACGGTGAAAGCGGTCAAGGCTCGCAACGCTTCGCCCATCTTGTTGAGCGCGGCGATGGCGTCGGCGTCGGGCTTTGGCGACGGAGGCGACGACGCGGCCTGGCCCAAGGCGGATGTCGCCAGGCCGAGCGCGAGCGACACTCCGGCGCAACCCGCTAGGATTGTTCGAGGATCTCGCATGGAGTTCTGCTCCGAGGGCTGAGGAGCCGGCAGAATGGGCCCCTGGGCCGGGGCCGGATATCGGGGGATTTCTCTACTGGCTTCCCGAGAGAACCCTGACGGAGGATCGATCGGAAACCCCGCGGATTCGACCCAGGCTCATCGACAGCACGATCGAGGTGCGTAACCTTTCGTGTTCGGACTTCGTACTTCCCGTCAGGCAAGCGGCCTGGAGGTTCACATGACGACGCGACGACATCTGCTGACGGGCGGCGGGCTGACCGTCCTGGGCCTGGCTGTCGGGCTAGGCGCCTGCGGGGCCAGGGCCGCGTCCGGCGCCTTCGAGGTCACTCACACCGACGCGGAGTGGCGCAAGCTGCTGCCGCCCGACGCCTACGCCGTGCTGCGCCAGCAACGCACCGAGCGGGCAGGGACCAGCCCCCTGGACCATTTCTACAAGAAGGGCGTCTACAACTGCCGCGGCTGCGACCTGCCGCTGTTTTCTTCGGCGACCAAGTTCGATTCCGGCACCGGCTGGCCCAGCTTCTGGAAACCGCTGCCCAACGCCGTGGGCGAGCGGCTGGACAGCAGCGACTTCATGCAGCGCACCGAGGTCCACTGCCGCCGCTGCGGCGGCCATCTGGGCCACGTCTTTCCCGATGGCCCCAAGCCCACGGGGCTGCGCTACTGCATGAACGGCGTGGCCCTGAGTTTCAAGGCGGCCTGACTCAAGATGCTGCTGTTTGTCCTGGCCTATCTGGGCGGCGTTCTGACCATCATCAGTCCGTGCATCCTGCCGGTGCTGCCCTTCGTCTTCGCCCGAGCCGACAAGCCCTTCGTCCGAAGCGGCCTGCCGATGCTGGCGGGCATGGCCCTGACCTTCGCCCTGGTCGCCAGCTTGGCGGCCGTGGGCGGCGGATGGGCCGTGCGGGCCAACCAGTACGGGCGCATTGTCGCCCTGGTGCTGCTGGCCGGTTTCGGCCTGACGCTGCTGTTGCCGGGACTGGCCGACCGTCTGACGCGACCGATCGTGGCGCTGGGCGATCGGCTGACGCGCTCGATCGACGACGACAGGCAAGGTGGACGGGCCAGCGTGCTGGCCTCGGCCGTCTTGGGCGTGGCCACGGGCCTTCTGTGGGCGCCGTGCGCGGGGCCGGTGCTCGGCTTGATCCTGACCGGCGCGGCGCTTGGCGGCGCCAGCGTCCAGACCTGGCTCCTGCTGGTGGCGTTCGCGGCCGGAGCGGCGACTTCGCTGGCGCTCGCCCTTCTGGTCGGTGGCAAGGCGTTCGCCGCCATGAAGCGCTCGCTGGGCGTCACCGAATGGATCCGGCGTGGCGTGGGCGCGATCATCCTGGTCGCCGTCGCCGCGATCGCGCTTGGCCTGGACACTGGCGTTCTGACGCGACTGTCGCTGTCGGGCGGCTCGTCGGGTCTGGAACAGCGGCTGGTGGACCGGCTGGCGTCGCGTGAAGTTCCCCGATCGCCCGCTGCGCCAGGCGAGGGGAGTTCAGGCTTGCCGGTCGAGGCGCTGTCGCCCTCGTTGGACGGCGCGACCGCCTGGCTGAATTCGCCGCCGCTGACGCTGGAGCAATTGAAGGGCAAGGTGGTCGTCGTCGACTTCTGGACCTATTCCTGCATCAACTGCCTGCGCTCGATCCCTTACGTCCGAGCCTGGGCCGAAAAGTACAAGGACCAGGGCCTGGTGGTGATCGGCGTGCACGCGCCGGAGTTCGCGTTCGAAAAGGACGTGGGCAACGTGCGCCGGGCCGTCTCGGATCTGGGCGTGACCTATCCCGTGGCGCTGGACAATGATCGGCGGATCTGGCGGGCGTTCGAGAACCACTACTGGCCCGCGCACTACTTCATCGACGCCCAGGGACGCGTGCGGCATCACCACTACGGCGAAGGCGACTACGCCCGGTCCGAACGGGTGATCCAGCAATTGCTGGCCGAGGCGGGCCGCGGCCAGGCCAACAAGGGCGTGGTGGACGTACGGGCCCAGGGCGCGCAGATGGCGTCGGACGGCCGCGACGTGGCCTCGCCCGAGACCTATCTGGGCTATGACCGGGCCGAGCACTTCGTTTCGCCGGGCGGGGCCTTGCCCGACAAGGCGAGGACCTATGCGGCCGCCAAGCTGGGCCTGAACGACTGGGCCTTGGCCGGACGCTGGACCGTGGGCGCCGAGGCCGCACGACTGGAGACCGCTGGCGGCGCCATCCGCTTCCGTTTTCACGCCCGGGACCTGCACCTGGTGCTGGGTCCGGGTGCGGACGGCCGGCCGGTGCGCTACCGCGTGACGATCGACGGCGCTGCGCCGGGGCAGGACCATGGCTCTGACACCAACGCGGCCGGCGAAGGCGTGGTGACCCGTCAACGCCTCTACCAACTGGTTCGCCAGCAAGGGGCGGTGAAGGACCGGACCTTTGAGATCCAGTTCCTCGATCCCGGCGTTTCGGCCTACGCCTTCACCTTCGGCTGAGCGGCGCGGCGAGGCTAAAATCGCCGAAAACCTTTCAGCCATCTAAGCTCACGCGTGTGCAAAGCTTGACAATTAATTTTAGCTGCTGTCGTTGAAAAACACAGTTTGTAAAAGACATGCGGCGTCGACAGACGGTCTCACCGATCGTTTGAAGGGGGAATATTTATGAAGCTAGCCAAGTTGAGTGCTTTGGTGATTGGCGTTTTCGCGTGCCTCGCCATCGGAGGTGTCGCGAACGCCGCTCCCGCTGAACTTCCTCCTGGTCATCTCACGTTTCTAGGGGGAGGGTGGACCCAGCCGCTCGTGCGCGTGCAGATGGATATTCCGTTCCAGAACCCGCACAGCTGCGCCACAACAGATGGCTACATCGTTGATTCGACTCTTCCAGCCCTGCAGTTGCTTACGTCGATCCTTTTGACGGCCTACGCGTCGCATCAACAGGTTCGCTTGGTCGTCGACGGCTGCGTTCTCGGACGGCCGAACGTGATTGGAGCCTACCTCGTATCCTGACGATTTCAGGTTGTCCGTCCGGCCGTCACCAACTCTGAATGAGGTGGCACCGACTCAAAGGGCTTCAGACCGGCTATCCAACTCGCGGGGGGAAGGGTGGCAGGCCTCGGAAATCCTTACGGATATCGGGCACGCCCGACGTCTCCACATACCATTCCAGCAATCGCGTCCGCATCGCCTCGCGCATCTTGGGGTGCCGCCGGCTGTGATCAAATTTCTGGTCCCAAGCGGGTCGGCCACCGGTCATAAAGTTCACTCTGGCCGCCGGGCCGCAGGACGTACGTGTATTCGGCGGTGCGGACCGCCGCGGCGCGCTGTCGGCGAAGCGGGCCTCGACCCCGTCGGCGAAGGCGACGACGGCCTTCGATCGGGCGGCGGGGGCAGGGCGGCCCAGGCCGGGAAAGCGCGTTTGGCGGCGGCGATCGCGATTTCGGCCTGAGCCTGGTCGGCGCGTGGGGACGTCGCGAACACCTTGCCGGTGGCCGGATTGATGACGTCGAGGGCGCCGTCAATGAGCAGTTCGGATTCATGGCTAGAAGCCTTTGAAGGGGTGGATGGCGATTGACCGGGCTCAGGCGCTAGTGGCGATCCCACCAGGCAGTGACCTGGGCCGCATAGGCGTCGGCGCCGTCTTCCCAGATGAAATGGCCCGCATCGATGAAGGCGACTTCCGAGCCCGGGATGCGGTCGGCCAGGAAGGTGGCGTTCACCGGCGGCACGACCTGGTCGTGGGCGCCGGAGATGATCTTCACCGGCGTGCGGATGGAGCCGAGCAGGTCGCGTAGGATCGGCAGCTCCCGAGGGTATTGGCGCACATAGCTCAAGGACTTGTAGAAACGCTCGCCCGCATAGCCCGACAGGTAGTCTTCGCGTGCGGTGTCGGAGGGCGTGTAGCGCTCGAGCGTGCTGACGGCGGCGGCGGCGACGTCGCGGCCGTCCATGCTGCGGTAGGGCTCGATATCGCCTTCGACCCAGCCCTTGAGCGGCTCGCCCAGGTCGAGCGGGACCGCGGCGCCGCCGGTGCCGATGACGATGCTGCGGAACCGGCCCGGATGGCGGACGGCCGCGAAGAGCGAGGCGGCCGTGCCCACGTCGGGCCCGACCACGTGCGGCGTCTCAAGGCCCAGTTCGTCCGCGATCCGCACAATGAAGTCGCCCATGGCGCTGGGCGACATCAGAGCCTCGCGGCCCTCGGAATGGCCGAAACCGGGAAGGTCGATCGCCGTGAGGTTGGCGTGCTTGGCGAGCTTCGCCCAGGTCGGCTCGAACGCGTAGAGGCTCTCAGGCCAGGGGCTCATCAGCAGCGCTTCGGCGCCCAGATTGAGATTGCGCTCGCCCTTGGCGATACGGATGGCAAGCCCGTCGATCGTGCGGATCTCAGGGCGGATGGTGGTGAGGTCGTTGGACATTTCTTGGCTCCGCCTGAATGGCTGATCAAGAAGATGGGGGATCAACGGCGCGTCTCAAATGTCATGCTAGCAGCACTTTTAGGACATACTGCGGGCGGCCCTTGTTTAGGGAGCAATAGCGCTTTCAGAGATGTCGATGGCGTCGCCGCCAGACGCGCGACGTACGACCAACGGCGGTTGGCCAAGTGTGCGCAGAAACGCTCTGCGCATGCGCTCGCGGTCGGCGAAACCGGTCTGGCGGGCGACGACTTCGATCGGATGGCGGCTCTGCTCCATCATCAGCCGGGCGGCCTCGACGCGGAGCCGCTCGATCGCCTTCGCCGGGGACTGGCCCGTCTCGGCCGTGAACGCGCGGCTGAACTGCCGTGGGCTGAGGTTCGCGGCTTTCGCAAGCTGCGGCACCGAGAGCGGGGTCTGAAGATTGCGGCGCGCATAGGTCAGGGCGCGCTGTATGCGGTCGGACTTGGGCTCGAGATCCAGCAGCGCCGAGAACTGCGACTGCCCCCCCGCCCGACGATGATAGACGACCATCTTGCGCGCCACGGCGCGGGTGGCTTCCGCGCCAAGATCCTGTTCCACGAGCGCGAGGGTCAGATCGATGACCGCGCTAGCCCCGGCGGATGTCCAGATCGGTCTGTCGGCGATGAAGATGCGGTCTTCCTCGACCTTGGCCAGCGGAAAGCGCGCGGCGAGCTCTCGAGCGTAGAACCAGTGGGTGGTCGCGCGGCGCCCGTCCAAAAGACCCGCCTCGCCCAGGAGGAAGGCGCCGATACAGGTCGCCACGATCCGGCGGCAGCGGCGGGGCGCGTCCCTCAGGATTTTCACAAGCCGGGGCGAAGCGGGCGTCACCTCGGAACCTGCCGCGACGATGAGGGTGTCATAAGGCCGTTCGTCGACGGCGATGGTTTCGACGGTGACGCCGATTGAACTGCGCACCGGTCCGCCTTTCTCGGACAGCACCTCGACCTCATAGAGCGGCGAGGCCGCATCCCGATTGGCGAACTCCAGCACCGTCAGCGCGGCCAGGGAGAGCAGATTGAAGCCGGGGTAGATGACAAGTCCGATACGTTGCATGGCGGTGCTCTAGTCCTGGGACCAAAATATGGGCTTGGCGCCGCAACTCGGCAATCGGGCCAAGGGAAAGCCGTTGTCGATCTCAGAGGTGGCCAGCGCGATGCAAAGCGTGATCCACATGGAACGAATGTCAGGCCGTAAGCAGATCTGTTCAACGGCCTCCCGGGGGCACTGTCGTTCTTCTCCACCGAGTGATGAAGTCCAGTTCCAGGGATGGCCAGCGGTAGGTGATGGCGCGCTGCAGGCGCTCCGCCTCGGTGCTCAAAACTATTAATTCGGCGTGGGCCGCCTCCGCCGGCGACGGGCCGGAACGAAGGCATGTGCAAGCCGAGCGGGAGGGGCCGAGCTAGATTTTTTCGCGACCTATCTGACGGCCCGGCCCGTTACCGCGGCGGCCGCGCCGCCCGGCGCGCGGCCTCAACGATTTCCACCAGGATGTCGGCTCCATCGTTGAGGCGCGCCAGATTGCGCCGCGAGATCGCCTCGAGGATCTCCGCCCCTCGCGGCCGCAGACTCAGGACGACGCGGCGGCGGTCCAGGTCGGCCTCGCGGCGGGAGACCAGGTCCCGCTCCACCAGGCGCGCGACCAGTTCGACGGCGCTGTGGTTCTTGATCAACAAGCTTTGGGCCAGGTCGCTGATCGAAATGGGCCCAGGACCGGCGTGGGCCCTGACGACCAGGAGCGCCTGATGCTGCTGGCTGGTCAGACCGTGGGCCTTGGCGCCTTCTTCGCTGAAGGCCAGGAACTGACGAATGGCGTGACGAAACTCGCCCAGCGCCCGGTAGTCGTCCTGGGTCAGGGCCTGGGTGTCCGTCGCGGCTAGCTCGGCGGGTGATCGCAAGGGCAGGTCCAAGGCGCGTGAGCGCGCGATTGATCTTCTATCACGAACCCGAAGCACGCGAGCAACGCCCACGCGCTCGTTGTCCATCGCTCGTCCATAGATCGCCTTGACCGGGCCACAGGCCGGACTTACGGAAAACATCGTGGAACGATATAAATCGCCCGTGGTCTTGGCTCTGGTTCGAAGGTCGGCGCGTGCCCTTGTCCTCACCGCTCGAAACGCTCGATCGTCAGCGCAAGCTCGTCAGCCTCCGCGCGCGGCGTTCGATGCGAACGGGCGCTGTGGTGGCCGCCGCCGTGGCGGCGGGCGCAGCGGCGGTTGGGTTCGCCAAGCTGTGTGACGCCGCCATGGCGGTCCACGCCCGCTTGGTGGGGATGAACGCCGCATTGGGACCCGTCTTGCTGCTGGTCGGAACGCCGCTTTGTGTCTGGCTGACGCGACGCTTGGCGCCCGCCGCCGCGGGCAGCGGCATCCCGCAGGTGATTGCCGCCGGCGAGATCGGGCGGGGCAGGGGGCTGGACGGTGAAAAGATCCACGACGAGCGAGTCTCCATGCGCACGGCCCTGGTGAAGGTGGCGCTGGCGGCGATGTTCCTGGTCTGCGGCGGATCGATTGGTCGCGAAGGTCCGACCGTGCAAATCGTCGCCGCCGTGATGGTGTTCCTGACCGGGTGGCTTCGCGGCGGCCCCGGCCGGCGCACCTTGTTGATCGCAGGCGGGGCGGCCGGGGTCTCGGCTGCGTTCAACACGCCCATCGCAGGGATCGTCTTTGCTGTCGAGGAACTGGCTCGGGGCTTTGACAAGCGCGCCAACACCGTCGTGATCCTGGCTGTGGTGTCGGCCGGCGTGGCCGCCTACGCCCTCGGCGGCAACTATGCCTATTTCGGCGACATGTCCGGGGCGGCCGGCTGGACAGCGTGGATTAGCGCAGCGCTGATCGGACTGGTTGCGGGTCTCTTGGGCGGATTGTTCTCGCGCGTCATGGCCGCCGTGCTGGTCGGCGACAATTCCGTGCGCCGCTGGCGCGAGGCCCGGCCAGTGGCCTTCGGGGCGATCTGCGGCGCCGTTGCGGCGGTCGCCGCCCTTCTCACGGGCGGCGCAACCTACGGCGCCGGCTATATCGAGGCGAAGTCGCTGCTGTTTGGCCATTTCACCTCGGGCGGGACCTTGGCGGCAGGCAAGTGGCTGGCGACCTTGTCGGCGGCGGCCAGCGGCGCGCCCGGCGGCGTCTTCGCGCCGTCCCTGGCGACGGGCGCGGGCCTGGGCGCGCTCTTCGCGCATCTGGCGCCCTGGGCTGGCGCGCGTGAGGCCGTGACCCTGGGCATGGCCGGCTATCTCGCCGGCGTGGTGGCCGCGCCGCTGACCAGCGCCGTCATCCTGATGGAGATGACCCGAGACCCGGGCCTGGTGGGGCCGCTGCTGCTCTGCACGCTGGTTGCCCGCCGCGCGTCGGAGGTGGTGGCGCCGACGCCGCTCTACCACGCGCTGGCCCGGGCCTGGACGCGGCCTCGGCGGCGCACCGGACGTCTGGCGCCCGCGAGCGCGCGCGTCGAAGCCGACGCACAGGAGGCGGACCCCGCACGTGCTTCATCTGGCCCGCGGCCTCTTCTTCCCGGGTCGCAGTATCACTGACTCCAACGGTCGCGACTGGCGCGCCCAGCAATCGCGAGGCTGCGGCACACTCAAAACCCACGACCGACTCCAAACTCTGCAGAAGCTGATTCCCGATCCGCGACTGACTATTTCGCCCCCTTTGGGGTTGGGGCGGCCCTACCCGCAATCGACCGGGCGCACCTTCGCCTCCAAACCAGGCGTGTCTTCAGATCATCTCCAACGGTTTCCGCTCTCGCGGCCGCGGGAACGCCTGGTCGAGCGCCGCCAGGTCGGCCTCATCGAGCTGCAGATCCACGGCGGCGCGATTGTCGCGGACATGGGCGATCGAGCTAGCCTTTGGGATGGCGATCACGCCGGGACGCCTTAATAGCCACGCGAGGGCGATTTGGGAGGCCGTGGCGCCCTTGCGTTCGGCAATCGCGCGTAGCGCCGAATGGTCGACGAGGCGGCCTCTTTCGACCGGGCTATAGGCCATCGCGGGGATGTGGCGCTGCTCCAGCCAGGGCAGCAGGTCGATCTCCGGGCTGCGACGGGTCAGGTTGTAGAGGATCTGGTCGGTGGCGCAGCGTTCCCCGCCGGAGGCCACTAGCTCCTCCATATCGTCGGTGTCCAGGTTGCTGACGCCCCAGCGCGCGATCTTGCCGCCGTCAACGAGCCGCTCCATCGCCTCTACGGTCTCGGCGAGGGGGACATCGCCGCGCCAGTGGAGCAGATAGAGGTCAAGCCGTTCGACGCGGAGTCGACGCAGGCTAGCTTCGCAAGATCTTGCGAGCCGAGCGCGCGAGGCGTTCTGCGGATAGGCCTTGCTCACCAGGAAGACGCGATCGCGGATGCCGGCGATCGCCTCGCCGACCAAGGTCTCGGCCGCGCCTTCGCCGTACATCTCGGCCGTGTCGATCAGCGTCATGCCAAGGTCCACGCCTTCGCGCAGCGCGGCGATCTCTTCGGCGCGACGGCCGGCGCGCTCGGCCATCATCCAGGTGCCCTGGCCAAGAGCAGGAACCGTGGCGCCGTCGGGAAGGCTCACTGTCTTCATAACCTGTCTCCACCGCGCGGCCAATTGGGCCCCTAGAACCTCGAAAGCCGGCGCTGCTCCGGCAAGGCCGCTGCTCACCTACGTACCTTGCCAGTGGGCGCCTATGTCGAGCTTGAAATTATTTTCTAGGATAAATCTTTGAAGCGCCCGCACCTGGGTGGATGTCAATAACATTAGTGAATCGGCGCGCTTATATTTTCAGGAACATTCAGCATAGGACGGTCTTCTATTTGGCGGGGTGGCCATGGGAGAATGGGCATGACCGACAGACTTGAGGGTTGCCGCGTTGCTATCCTGGTTACGGATGGTTTCGAGGAGGTGGAGCTGACGAAGCCGCGCCAGGCGCTCGACGATGCAGGCGCCCAGACGTCGATCGTCTCTCCCAAGGACGACAAGGTTCGCAGTTGGCGGTTTACCGATTGGGGAGAGGAATTCCCGGTCGACGTGCGCCTGAGGGATGCTCGGCCTGAAGCATTCGACGCGCTTCTACTGCCCGGCGGCGTGATCAACCCTGACAAGCTGCGGATGGATGAGGACGCAATGGTGTTCGCCGCCGCCTTCTTCGAGAGCGGCAAGCCCATCGCATCTATCTGCCACGGGCCGTGGACGATCATTGAGACTGGCCATGCGGCCGGGCGGCGGATCGCGTCCTGGCCATCGCTTGAGACCGATCTGCTCAATGCGGGAGCCGTGTGGGTCGATCAGCCAAGCGTTACCGACGGCAACCTGACCACGAGCCGCAATCCCGACGACATCCCCCAATTCAACGAAGCCATGGTGGGGCTGTTCGCCAGCCAGAGGTCAACAGAGCCCGCCTGAGCGGGCGCTACGCGGTGAGGTTCGCCGGCTCAACACAGGAGAAGAGAGATGATCGACCGCGCATTGTTCGTCCGCATCGAAGCTAAGGATGGGAAGGCGGATGAAGTCGAAGAATTCCTCAGGAGCGCACTGGACGACGTGAAGAGAGAGGAGGGGACCGTCCACTGGTATGCCGTCAAGTTCGACGCGCACGAATTCGCGATCTTCGACACGTTTGGAAGCGAGAAGGACAGACTGGCGCACCTGGCGGGAAAGGTCGGGCGAGCGCTTATCGCCCATGCGCCCTCACTGCTCAACGGCATGCCCAAGATCGAACATGCCGAGGTGCTGACCTTCAAGTAAGGGGGCGTTTAAGCGCGGAACTTTTGGAAGTCTCTCGAGCTCTGGTCATGGCGCAGCGCCCATCCTCTAACTGAGGCGAGCCAATATTCGCTCCAGGGTCGCGCGCTTTATGGGGCGACCCTCCTGCAGTTTCTTCCAGGTCGTCTCGCTGATCGCCGCCGCGGATGGTCCAGTTCCTGCCGCCGACCCGGTCGCGAGCTTCGACCACGGCGACCGAAAACCCGGCTCGTTCCAATTCGCAGGCCGCGACCAAGCCGGCGATTCCGGCCCCAAGGACCAGCACCGAACGGCCTTTGCCCAGGTCGTGGGGCGGCGGGGCGAAGTCCTGGGCGACGGCTGAGGATGCCAGCCCCAGGCCCTGTAGGGCGGCGTAACCGGCCAGCGAGAAGGCGCGCGATACAAATAATCGACGACTGACACCCAAGAGCACGGTCCCCCGAACAAGGCGCTTCCACGAAGCGGCCGCCGCAGGGGCGGCGGCCGAGTTGTGTGCGGGAAGTCGCCGGTAAAGCTCGAAGGCGGCGATCGCTCGACGCCTTGCGAGATCTCATTGCTGCGATGCAGCGACGAGAGGGGACAGGCAGAAAAACTAAACTCATATTGCCTTGAATCTATGCGGGTTCGGATCGTGCAGTGATGAATGCATGGTCCGCCATTGAATAAACAAGGGAATTTGAAATCAAAAATTTCTTGGCATGGGCAAAATTAGATCAATTAATATTATTGATCTTGCGAATTCAAATTCAAAATATTATTGAAAATCATAAATAAGTTAAACTAGTCGGGCCTCTCTCGCTAGGCCTTGAAGGCGGCGTCGTTAGTTGCCGCCCCGGCGTTGGTTGATATCGACCTCTTTGTAGTCGCGAGCGATCAGCTTGCGTCGCCCGCCGCCGGACAAATCGCCAGGGCGATCCTGAGCATCGATTAACCTCGGACCTATAAGGACGACCTCTCCCTATTCGTCTTAGTGGGCGTCGGGTGGCGGCCTCGACGCGAGGGGCGGGGGCTTGCAGAACGGGGCCATGACCAGGGCCAGCACGAAGAGGCCCGCCATCACCCGGAAGACGTCGTTGAAGGCCAGCGTCAAGGCCTCGCGACCGACAATCCTGGCCAACTCACCCCGTAGGACCAGCGAAGCCTGGGCGGCGTCGGGCGTGCGCTCGGCGATGCGAGCCGCCAGAGTTTCAAGCGCCGCGTTGCCCGACCGGCCGGCCTCGCCCAGCGCTTCGCCGAAGCGCGCGACGTGAATGCGAGCGTTGTCGCCTAGCCAGGTGTTTACGACCGCGATGCCGATCGCCCCGCCGAGATTGCGCATCAGGTTGAACAGGCCCGAGGCGTAACGCAGCTCGGCCATCTCGAAGCCCGACAGCGCCATGTTCACGCTGGGCACGATGCACAGCATGATCGCAAAGCCGCGCAGAGCCTGGGGCGCCAGCAGGGCCATGAAACCCCATTGGCTGGTCATATGCGAGGTCAGCCACAAGGCCGCGGCGAACAGCGACAGTCCCGCCGTCACCACAATCCGCTGATCGACTCGCGTCGAGAGCCGCGCCGCGATGACCGTGGACAGGATCTGGGCGATACCGGTGACGAAGACCGTGGTGCCGATCTCCAGGCTGTCATAGCCGCGCACGCGTCCGAGGAAGACCGGGATCAGATAGGTCGAGGAATAAAGGCCAAAGCCGATCACCAGATTGAACACGCAGGCGAAGACGAAGGTTGGTTTGCGGAATGGCGAAAGCTTCACGACCGGCCCTCCGGACCGGAACGAGCGCTCGACGAACAGGACGAAGGCCACCAGCGTCACCCAACCGGCGACGGCGATGGTGGTGTCCTCGAACCACTGCTGGCGCGGCCCTTCCTCCAGCACGTACTCCAGTCCGCCCAGGAACACGGCCATCGCCGCCAGGTGGGAATAGTCGATGGTCTTCAGCATCTCGGGCATGGGCCGGTCGACCTTGATGACGCTGATGGCCAGGACGGTGACCAGGGTTCCGGGCACGATGTTGATGTAGAAGATCGAGCGCCAGCCGACCGCTTCGGTCAGCCATCCGCCGACCGTGGGGCCCAGTGTCGGGGCCAGCACCGAGACCATGCCCAGGATCGCCGGGATCATCGCTCGCTGCGGTCCGGAGAACATCGCAAAGCCTGTGGCGAAGACGGTCGGCACCATGGCTCCGCCGGTGAAGCCTTGCAGCACCCGAAACAGGATCATCGAGTTGATGTCCCAGGCCATGCCGCACAGGGCGGAGGACAGCGTGAAGAGTCCAGCCGACAGGGCGAACAGCCATCGCGTTGACAGGCTTTGAGCCAGGAATGCGGCGAACGGGATCATCACGAGCTCCGCCATGAGGTAGCCGGTCTGCACCCAGCTGATCTCGTCGGGACCCGCCGACAGGCCCGCCTGCACGTCGTTGAGCGAGGCGGCGACGATCTGGATATCGATCAGGGCCATGAACTGGCCAAACGCCATGACCCCGAAGATCAGGAACTTGGTGGCCGTGGGCAGGGCGCCTGGGTCTATCGGTGGCTTGGCGGCGGCTGGGCTCACGGGAGCGCCCCTTGTAGCATGATGACTATAATATTATATGGATCATGTAATCGAGGACGCAAGCATGCGCTACGACGGCGAGCACAAGCAGAAGACCCGCCTGCGGGTTCTGGATGAGGCGGCCAGGGCCATCCGCGAGGAGGGGCCGCACCGCCTGGGCGTGGCCGCCGTGATGGCCCGCGCGGGCCTGACGCATGGCGGCTTCTATTCCCATTTCGCGTCGAAGGAGGCGTTCATCGCCGAGGCCATCGCCCACATGTTCGAGGGCGGGCCGATCACGACGCTGAAGACGGTGAGGGACCTGCCGCCGCGCGAGGCGCTGACGCAGTTCATCGATTTCTATCTTTCGCGTCGCCATCGCGACAGCCGCAACGGCGGCTGTCCGCTGCCGTACCTGGCTGGCGATGCGCCGCGCCTGGCCGAGGCCTCGCGCGAACGCTACGCCCAAGGTGCGGCAAATCTCACCAAGGTGGTCGCCGACCGCCTGGCGGAGCTGGGCCGCCCCTATGCCGAGGAGGAGGCCAGCTCGACCCTGGCGGAACTGGTCGGGGCCGTCACCCTGGCCCGGGCCGAGGCCGATCCCGACCGCTCCGACGCCATTCTCGAACGCTCGCGCGCGCACCTCAAGCGCCGCCTTGGTCTGGAGGCCGCCCAATGAGCGACACCACCTTCAAGGAAGGGCTCACCGAAGCGCCCGCCGCCGCCAAGGCCAGGAAAGCTCCGTTCTCGCGCAAGACTGTGCTGGCGGTTGGCGCGGCGATCGTCGTCGCCGTCGGCGGCGCTGCCTTCATCGCCGCGCCCAAGGGCTCAGTCTCGACCGACGCGGCCTATATCCAGGCCGACAGCTCGGCCATCGCGCCAAAGGTTCGGGGCCTCGTATCTCAAGTGCTGGTCGGCCACAATCAGGCGGTCCATCGGGGGGACGCCTTGCTGCGCATCGATCCCGAGGAGTTTGACGCCCGCGTCGCTTCCGCGGAGGCTGATGTCGGCAACGCCGAGGCCGCCGCGGCGAGCGCCCGCGCCGCCCTGATCGCGCTGGACGCCGAACAACGCTTGGCGAGCTCCAACATTCGCGCCGCCCAGACGGCGATCGCCGCCGCCGACGCCGAGAACGTCCGCGCCCAGGCCGATCGCAAGCGCTACGAGGACCTCGCCAATAGCGGCGCGGTGGCCAAGCGGGACGTCGAGCGTTTTCGCGCCGCCGCCATTGGGGCCCAGTCGGACGCTGACCGCAGCCGCGCCCAGCTATCGGTGAGTCAGGACCAGGCGGCGGTCACCGCCGCCAAGCGCGCCACCCTGACCGCTAACCTCGCCCAGGCCGATGCCGCCGTGGCTCGCGCCAGGGCCGCCTTGGTGCTAGCCCGCCAGGACCAGAGCCACGCGGTCATCGTCTCGCCGATCGACGGGGTGGTGGGCGACCGCCAGGCCGAGCCCGGAGACTACGTCCAGCCCGGCACGCGGCTGATGACCATCGTGCCGATGAACGCCCTCTACGTGGTCGCCAACTTCAAGGAGACCCAGGTCGAGCGGATGCTCCCGGGTCAGGAGGCGACGATCAAGGTCGACGCCCTGGGCGGCAAGGCGTTGAGGGGGCACGTCGAAAGCTTCGCGCCGGGCTCGGGCTCGCAGTTCTCGCTGCTGCCGTTCGAGCCGGGCACGGGCAACTTCACCAAGATCGTTCAGCGCGTGCCGGTGCGCGTCCGCATCGACCCAGGCCAAGCCGAGGTCGCCCGCCTACGGCCGGGCCTGTCGACGACGGTGAAGGTGAAGTTGAAGACTTAGGAGCCCGTGTGGGTTTCTGGCGAGGAGAGGGCGCTCCACTCGGAGTCCGAGAGGCGCGCGCGCACTATTGTCGCAGCGCATCAGTTGATAATTTCGCCCCGCTCGTCCGGGGGGAGCGCGGTCAGTCGCTCTCTCCACGACTGCAAGGCTTCTGGTGTCAGCCTGGTCCAGTCCTTGATCTCGCCAAGGATCTTTAGAGGCGCGCTGCTTCGATAGGAGCGGGTGGGATTGCCGGGAAACTTCCTGTCGGTCACGTTCGGATCGTTCTCGAACGCCCCGGTCGGTTCTACGGCATAGACCCGGGGGACTGCGCCGCCCCCTCTGAGTTCCGCCGCGATTTCGGCGGCAAGCCCGGCGCCGTTCACATTCGCGGTAAAGTAGACGTGGTTCATCACGACATCGGGACGATAATTCGACCGAAACCCCGCAGTTAGAAGATCATCAACGCGCAGATCAGCGATTGTGCCGTGAAAGAAGGGTCCTGTGTCGGTGACTTCGGTCATCGTCAAATGCCTCATTTGTCGCTGGCGAGATCAACCAGTAGCTGACGGGACAGGCGCCAAGGCCGGATTCCAGCTGAACGTGAGCATCAGCGCCGTCCAACCCGCCGATCCCAAACGCGAAAACGCCGACGTTGCGGATCGCTAGCTGCCCTCGACAACCAAGAGCATCTCTCGGTGGATTTAATCGAAGCTGTCGCCACGCGTCGTCGAGCGACCGAAAATGGATAACGTCCAACACGCGTCCTGCGACTTATCTGCGCTTGCTCCACCAATCGAGGCGGGCGAAGCAATCTCATCGTGGCTAGCGCGCACAGCGGATACTCATCTGCTGACGCTTGCCGAGTTACAGAGAGAGATCGGCGGTTCGATTGCCGCCTTAGATCGCGGAGACTTCACGCTCCTGCCAAGAGTGGCTCGAATGACTGGCGTCTCCATCGAAACTCTGTTCCGAATGGTGCACAGCCAATTTATCGCCGAGCCGGCTAGGCCAGGGCCGCCGCCACCCGAGACCTGGGCTGTGTGTCCGGAGTGTCTCCGCGCCGATCAGGAGCAGGGAAGGGCGCCCCACGTACGGCGAACCTGGACACACCCCTTATATGTCTACTGCCCAGTCCACGAGACCGCTCTTATTCCTCAAGTGAACAGTCCTATCAGCGTGGTCAGTCAGCTTGCAGTTGCCGGCGAACGCGCACCGGCCAGAAATTATAGCTCAACCCCGCTAAGTCGCTTTTATTTTGACGACAGCCGTGTGTGGCGACGACGGCAACCGTTGCGCTTCAGCTCAGCGATGATTCAGAGACATTGAAGTGGGCATGGTCGGTGATGGATCGGCTGGCCTCCATTCGCGATGACGCCGCCGACGCTCGTTTCGGGAAAAATAGCTTCGATCCGCGCATCGCCTATATCATTGCGCTTACGCGTGATCTTCAAAAGCCGACGCGACGCGCAGATTCAGAAGAGCGGCTTGTGCGTCTGGCTGAGCTATCACCTCCACAGAACTGCTCCAAGCGATTTCGGCCACAGCCTCCTAAGAGCGGTCCGAGATATCGACCGGACCCTTCCGAATGTTGGAGCTAGCTTCATCAACGAGCTGGCCTCCATTCGCTATGTACCGACGGCCGATGATGCGGCCGCATGGCAAGCGGGTTTCCAGCAACTGCTTCAGTTGCTCGCTGAACTCCTCGTTATCCGCGCGCTTTGCAACGCCGGTTGCGAGTGGCCGGCCCATTGGTCGGCCTTGGCTCACGGTCGTCATCGACGTCTGCACCCGCATGGTGGTGTCGTTCTGCGTTGGGCTTGAGCCGCCTTCGGCCATCCGTGTGGCATCGACACTAGACTTGGCTGTGTCCAACAAAGCGGCTTGGCTCGCCTCACGTGGTCTGGACTACCATTGGCCGGCCGAGGGATTCCCGCGGCTTTTGCACAGTGACCGAGCCAAGGAATTTGCGCGCCCCTCACTGCGGCGCGCTTTGTTGAACCACGGTGTCGACTGGTTTCTCAGGCCGCCCGGACGGACCCGCTATGGAGCGCATGTTGAGCGGTTGATCGGAAGCTTGATGGGAGGGTGTAAGCTTCTTCCCGGGGCGACGCACAGTAGTCCGAAAGCGCGCGGCAACTACGACAGCAAGGCAGCGGCTCGGCTACGGATCGACGAGCTGGAGATGTACTTCGCGCATCAGATCTTGGGGGTCTATAACCAAACAGAACACAGCGCGCTTGGCACGAGTCCGCTACAGGCCTGGACTGATCGAACAGTTGGCCAAGCACCTGAGTTTCCGGATGATATGGAAGCGTTCCGTATCGATCTTTTTCCCGAGATTCCACGCACTCTCGGTCGCCAGGGGATTAAGGCCTTTCATGAGGAGTATTACAGCCAGAAGCTTGGCGAAGCTTACATCTCCGGTCTTCGAAAAGTCGTCGCCAAATTTGATCCCCGTGACCTTTCACAGCTGTACGTCAAACTTCCCGATACAGGTTACATAACTGTACCTTATCGCATCCGTCGGGATGGGCCGACGCCGACATGGTGGTTGCTAAAAGCGGCGGCTCGTGCGGCGACGTCGAAGAGGGCGGCGCCCCGCGATCGCACCGTCGTTCGGCAAGCCGTCCGCGCCATGGAGGAGACCATTGAGCAGGCCGCATTAAGGTCTGGCTCGGCCGCCAGGCAAGCAGAGCGGCTGCGCTCGGATCGTCGTGCCGTGTCGAGCCTGCGCGACTCCACAAGACCGATCCAAGATTCAGATGACGATTGGGGCGGTGCCTTCGAGGGGAGGGGAGCATGAGTCCCGCTCCATACGATCACCTGCACCCAGATGTCCGTCATCTCGCGACCGCGGACATCGTGGTCCGCAAGGCTTGTATCCAAACGGACCGTTGGATCAACTATCCTGCGGCCGACGATGCGTTGGAGCGGCTCTTCGAACTACTCGACATGCCGCCACGGCTTCGCATGCCGTCGATCCTGTTCTGGGCAAGCCCTAACATGGGCAAAACTCACATTCAGAAGCGCTTTATCGAACTATACATAGCTAGAGATACTGGAGATCCACCCAAACCTCTAAAGAAGCTACACTCCTATGGCGCAGTGCTATGGCTCGAGGTGAACGATGGCCTGTCTGAAAAGCGCCTATATCTGGACATGCTCAAGGCCTTTGGCACGACAGGAGGAGATGCGACAGCCTCGCGTCTACAGGCCATGGTGCTCAAGCACATCGAGGCACGCGGCATCCGGATGATCATCCTTGATGAATTGCAGCGTGTTACCGAGCAACGAGAAAGAGATCAGCGCGCAATTCTCAATGTCTTAAAATATCTCTCAAATCAATTGCAGCTCAGCATCGTTGGATTTGGATCGGGAGAGGCCAAGGCGCTGATCAAATCCGATCCTCATTTGGAAGAGCGGTTTGATGTCGTTGCCCTTCCTGCTTGGACAACAAAGGAAAAATGGCTCGTTAAGTTAGTCACGGAGCGGATCGAATATCTACCATTACGCAAACCTACAACGGTTGATCGCGCCTTGATGGATGCACTCTTCTTTCACTCTCGTTCGCTGCTTGGGAGAACGTTCAACCTCATCGAGCGAACGGCGATCGCCGCCCTTGAACATGATGAGCAGCTTTCAGCCAGTCTGGTCGAGGCGGTGGCCACACGTCGCCGACGCAATGAGGATGGATAGGTCATGGGACGGGGCACCGGATCTCTCTGTGCTCGCGCCGCCGGCTGAAGTCGGTGAAGCGCTTTCGTCGTGGCTGGTCCGTACGGCAGATGCCCACCTTCTGACGAGCCGCGAATTGGAAAAGGAGATGCATGGGTCAATAGCCGAACTCGATCGCGGGAATCTGGCGCCGCTTGCGCGCCTCGCCATGATGATGCGCACCGAGAGCGCGGCGTTGCGTGCAATGATCCTGGAAGACTTCATCCGTCAGCCTTGTCGAGCTGGTCCCCCGCCGCCCCATTGCTGGGCGGTTTGTCCGTATTGCCTGGCGGTTGATGTCGAACAGGGCAGGGCGCCTTATGTGCGTCGAACCTGGACCCATCCCCTGGCGGTGTACTGCGCTCTCCACAGGGCGCCGCTCGTTCCCCACGGCAACTCCGACATCAAGATTGCCAGTGAGCTCACGTTGTTCGGCGATCTCCAACCCTATGAGCCCCGAGATAATTTGCTCGATCGTTCCCACTTTGACGCTAGAGAATTAATTCTCCACACGATCGATGTGCTCGAAGATTCTACGAAGGTTGACGAGAGGGATAGGCTTACCGATGCGGTGAGCGATATCGTCGACGCGCTCGCCACCAATATGTACACGCCGAATTCTGGGGTGGCGATACGACTTATAGAAGCTCCAGTAATGCGTCGGAGATCTCTGCCTGGATCGAATGAACTCCCAGAGAAGTGGTGGCTTGATGTTAACGCGCGCGAACGGTTACTTTATGTCCGCATGGCGTTGCTTTTCTTGAGTGAACCGGCGCATCCACCACGATCTTCGGATAAGGGACCGTTTGGAGCTAATTGGTTCGCAAACCGATATGCCAAAAACTACGTAGGCTGGGTCAGCTGCGCTATGGAAGATCCCTTGCTTCTTCTGGCCACTGAGCTGCCGAGAAGTGCGGTCTCAACGATGAACTATCGATCGTTTGCGTGGCCAAAACGTCTGAGGCAGCGCTGGTCGTCGGCGGTGTCGGCGGCCATTCTTTGGGCAACTTCGGCGGTTCCTGCTGCGGGCGGATCGACCTAATAAGCCGCTGCGTGGATCGCATTTTTTGGAGTCAGACCAGTCGCAGGATTTTGAGTCAGAATCCGTAAAAAATCGGAACGTCGGGGCAACCGGTGACAGCCCGGGTGCGACTCGCAGAGTTTGGAGTCAGTGACAAGTCAGTGACAGAGTCGCGAATTCGTGCCTCAAGTCATAATTCGCATAAGTAATATTATCAGAAATATTTGATATGGGAGATTCTCAGGCCCTACCGCGTTCGGCCTGCGTTGTATCCCGCTTCCAGCACCCTAAACTGGCCTCACGGTCGATGTGACCGTGCGACTCCGGATATGCTCGAGTCATGCAGCTTTCGCTTCCGTCATCGACGTCCGTGCGCTGGCTGGGCTGGCTGCGGCGGCGGATACGGTCCAGCGAACTCTGGCTGATCGCCGTGGCGATTCTGGTCGGCGTCGTCGCCGGTGCGCTGGCCGTCGTCCAAGCCAAGATCGCCCATGGCCTCCAGGTGCTGCTGTTCGATATTCCGCTGGATCAGCGGCTCAGCGCCCAGGCCGTCGTCGCGCCGTGGCGGACGCTGGCCATTCCTGTGGGCGGCCTGGTGCTCGGTGTTGGCACCTGGGCCTGGCTGAAGTATCGGCCGCGTCCCGCCGTCGACCCGGTCGAGGCCAACGCGTTGCACGGCGGCAGGTTGTCGTTGAAGGACAGCGCCTTCATCTGCTGCCAAACCATGCTGTCCAACGGCGTCGGCGCCTCGGTCGGCCTCGAGGCCGCCTACGCCCAGGCTGGTTCGGCCGTTGCGTCTTTCGCGGGCCAGCGCCTGAACCTGCGCCGCGCGGACATGCGGACTCTCGTGGGAGCCGGCGCCGGCGCGGCCATCGCCGCGGCGTTCGGCGCGCCGTTGACCGGCGCCTTCTACGCGTTCGAGATCGTCATCGGCGCCTATACCGTCGCGAACCTGGCGCCGGTTGCCGCCGCGGCTCTGGCGGCCGTCCTGGTCGCCGAACGTATGGGCGGCTTGCCCTATCTGCTCAAGACCACCACGCCGGCGGTGCAATCCTGGTTCGACTACGGGCTATACGCCCTGCTCGGCCTGATCTGCGCCGCGACCGGCATCGCCCTGATGAGATTGGTCGCCTCAGCTGAAGGATTGGCGTCCAAATCGCTGATACCGAAGGCTTTTCGCCCCGCTGTTGGCGGACTCGCCCTGGCTGTTATGGCCATGGTCACGCCCCAGACCCTTTCGGCGGGCCACGGCGCGCTGCACCTGAACCTGACGGCGTCGCTGGGTTTGAAGATGCTGTTCCTGCTACTGGCGATGAAGGCGTTGGCCTCGATCGTGTCGCTGAGCTCGGGTTTCCGGGGCGGCCTGTTCTTCGCCTCGCTGTTCCTGGGCACGCTGGTGGGCCAGATCTTTGCGGCGCTGTCGGTCTACGTGCCCTGGCTGCCGTCGCTGGACCCCACCGTCGCGGCCCTGGTCGGCATGGCCGCATTCGGCGTAGCCGTCGTCGGCGGACCGTTCACGATGTCCTTCCTGGTGCTGGAGGCCACCGGCGATTTCACGGTCGCGGCCGCGGCCCTTGTGGCCTCGCTGATCGCCAGCGCCATGGTTCGGGAAACGTTCGGCTACTCGTTCTCGACCTGGCGCCTCCACCTGCGTGGTGAAACCATCCGCAGCGCCCACGACGTCAGCTGGATGCGCCCTCTCACCGCCGGCCGCATGATGCGCAAGGACGTCAAGACCGTGAACGCCGGAGCGACTCTGGCGGAGTTCCGGCGACGCTATCCGCTGGGCGCCACAAAGCGGGTCGTCGTGGTCGATGACCAGGAGCGCTATGCCGGGATCGTGCGGACCGCCCTCGCCTACGCGCATCCCGACGACAGCCAGGAAGCGGTGTCGTCGCTGGCCGCGTACGGCGAAACGGCGCTGACGCCTGAGCAGTCGATCAAGGACGTCATGAGGGCGTTCGACGCCACACAGGCCGACGAACTCGCCGTGGTCGACGGCGACCGCAAGGTGATCGGCATCCTCTCGGAAGCCTACGCCACGCGCCGCTACGCGGAAGAACTGGACAAGGCCCGGCGCGAACTGACGGGCGAAGCCTAGCCGCCGGGCCGGCGCATCTGAAACTTCTGGGCCTCGGTGATCTCGAAATAGTCGGCAGGCCCGCCGCCGCGCAGGATCGGCTGGGCCGCGACCGTGTCGTAGACGCCGTCGACCAGCAGGCGCCCGTCGATATGGACCATCACCACCTCGCCCAGGGTCAACCAGGCCTCGATGGCGCCGCCGTCGGCGTCGGCCAGCTGGACGATCTGGGTCACCCGGCATTCGAAGGCCACGGGGCTTTCGGCCACCCGCGGCGGCGCGACCTTGACCGACGGCGCGGGCGTCAGGCCAGCCAAGACGAATTCGTCGACGTCGGGCGCCACCATGGCAGAGCTTGTGTTCATCGCCTCGGCAAGCGGCCGGGTGGCAAGATTCCAGACGAACTGACCGGTGCGCTCGATGTTGCGCACGGAGTCCTTCCAGCTGGTGCTGGAGAACCCGATGATCGGCGGTCGGTAGTTGAAGGCGTTGAAGAAGCTGTAGGGCGCCAAGTTCAGAACGCCGTCCTCGGCCAGCGTCGAGATCCAGCCGATCGGCCGGGGCGCGACGATGGCGTTCAGCGGGTCATGGCGCAGGCCGTGGCCCTGCCTGGGGTCGTAGGAATGGATCTCGGTCATGGACGCCTCTCGCTGGAGCCGTCCATGAGCCCGCTTGCGCGGCGACGCAAGCCGGCTGCCCCAATAGGGCGTTCAGGCCTCGTCGGCGTCGCGCCCCCGGGCCAGGAGATTCAGTTCGCTCATGATCATGGCGGCGGCGTGCGAGGCGGGCGCCTCGTCGTACTCGACGTGGCCCGCGTCCAGCACCTCGGTCAGGCGGGCGCGGGCCCGGCAGACACGACTCTTCATCGTGCCTTCCGGCACGTCGCAGAGGTCGGCGGCCTGGCGATGGGTGAAGCCCCCTGCCCCGACCAGCACCGCGGCCTGGCGTTGCTCGTCGCTGAGCGTGCGCAGGGCGTTGCGCAGGTCATTCAGCATCAGCGCCGGGATCTGGTCGGCCCGCGATGACGGCATCTGGCTGATCATGTCGTCGTCCAGTGGCGTCTCGCGCCAGGCGCGGCGACGCTGCGAGTAGAAGTGATTGCGGGCGATCTTGAGCACCCAGCCCTTGAAGTTGGTCCCCACGGTGAACTGGGCGCGGTAGAGCCAGGCCTTGAGCAGGGCTTCCTGCGCCAGATCCTCGCCGGCGGCGGCGTCGCCGCACAGACCTCGGGCGAAGGAACGGATCACCGGGGCGATGGCGACCATCTGCGCCTCGAACGCCCTGTCCTCCTCCGAGCGCGCCAAGCCGTTTCCACGCCCCAACCCGGCGGCGGGCTTGCGGGGCGCGAAGCTGCGGTCTTCCCAGATCGTCTCCGGCGCAGCGCTGCGGGAGGCGGACGAGCGGGCCTTGGAAGGTTTGGATGCGTTCGGGGTGACTTCCATGATGATGCGGCTCCGACAGCAACGCCGTCAACTCGACGGCCAGAAGGGTGAAGGATGCTCTGATGAAGAGACGTCGCCGATGGGCCTCAGCCCGCCGGCGACGCGACCACCGGCAGGGTCTTGGTCATGTCGGCCACGACCGCGTTTATGGCGTCCTGGGCCGTGTCCTTGGCGTCGACACGCTTTTGCGAGGTGGCGCGCCAGGCCAGCTTGCCGCTGGCGGCGTCAACCAGGTCCAGCATCAGGGCGCCTTCGGTGTAGTTGATGGACCGCACGTCCACGTCCATCGGCGCGCCGTACATGCCCCATCCGTAGCCGCCGATGCAGCCGCGAGGACCGCAGGCGACGCCACCGCCCGGCGCGCCCATCGACGTCGCCGAGTAGTCTGTGCGGTTCTGGAGGCCGATGTGATAGGCCACCACCAGCTGGGCCTGGCGGGGATCGCTGACCTGGCGATAGCCCTTGGCGGCCAGATTGGTGTCGACGGCGATGCGGATGCGCTCGCGGACGATGTCGTTGTCGACCCGCGGGTCACCGGAACCAGGATTTTTCACCGGGGCCCAGGCATAGGTCGAGCCGGGGGCGATGGGCGCGGAGCCCTGCAGGACCGAAACCTTGCCGCCTGGGGACTCGCAGCCGGTCATGCTCAGGCATGCGGCGATGGCGGTGGCGGCCACGAGGCTCTTGATCAGAATGCTCTGCAGCATGGCGAACTCCCGTTCTCAGCCGGCTCGACATGGTTCGAACCGCCTCGGAGCGACCGCTGAAGTTGCGGCCTCGGGTTTTACTGTTGCGCTCGTCAGATCGCTCGCCAATCAGGTGAAACCCTAAGTGTGGAAGGAGATTGCGCGATTTTTAGGGTAACGATGTTCGCTTGAACGAGCGAAGCCGGCGATCATGGATCGCCGGCTCCACGCCTGATGGAGGAAGAGGTTTCGATCAGCCGCCGCCGGAGGCCGCCGCCATTTTCGCCACTGCGTCGTCAATCGTGAAGCTGTTGGGCTTCTGCACGGGTGGGAAGTCCTTGAAAGTCGCCGCGAACTGGTCGGCGACGGCCCACGCGCCATAGATGATGTAGGCGTGGTAGAGGAACCACTCATAGTAGCTGTTCGAGGTGATATCGGCGAACTCGTAGGGGTCCGTCCGCAGGTTGAAGATCTTGGGCAGGCGCAATGGGGTGAAGGGCTCGGCCCAGATCTTCATGGTGCCCTGGCAGCGCTGCTCCATGAAGACGATCTTCCAGTTGTCGTAGCGGACCGCCAGGATGTCGCCGTCGTCGCTGATATAGACGAACAGGTTGCGCGGGCTCTTGTCGACCTGGCCGGTCAGGTAGGGCAACAGGTTCACGCCGTCGATGTGGTTCTTGTAGGTGCGCCCGCAGGCGGTCACGCCCTTCTTCACCTTCTCGACGATGTCGGGATCGCCGGCCGCGGCCAGGAAGGTCGGCAGCCAGTCGTGATGCTGGATGATCTCGTTGGAGATCTTGCCAGCCTCGATCTTGCCCGGCCAGCGGATCAGCTCGGGAATGCGGAAGGCGCCTTCCCAATTGGTGTCCTTCTCGCTGCGGAACGGGGTCATGCCGCCGTCTGGCCAACTATTGCGGTGCGGGCCGTTGTCGGTGGAATAGACGACGATGGTGTCCTCCGCCAACCCGAGTTCATCCAGAAGATCAAGCATTTGACCGACGTTCTTGTCATGATCGATCATGGTGTCGTGGTAGGGCGACTGCCAGCGGCCAGCCTGGCCCAGGCTGGACTTCTTGGTGTGGGTGAACATGTGCATGTGCGTCGTGTTCAGCCAGACGAAGAACGGCTTGTCGGCCTTGGTCTGGTCGCGGATGAACCGGCTGGCCTCGGCCACGAACTCGTCGTCGCAGGTTTCCATACGGGCCTTGGTCAGCGGACCGGCTTCTTCGATCTTCTGCTTGCCGACCCGTCCCCAGCGCGGATGGGTGGTGGGGTCATCGACGTCGGTGGCCCATGAGTGGACGATGCCGCGGGGGCCGTTCTTGGCCTTGAAGTTCGGGAAGTCCTTGTCCGGATAGTAGTCGTACATCTCCGGCTCTTCTTCGGCGTTGAGGTGGTAGAGGTTGCCGAAGAACTCGTCGAACCCGTGATTGGTGGGCAGCATGTGGTTCAGATCGCCCAGGTGGTTCTTGCCGAACTGGCCCGTGGCGTAGCCCTGCTCCTTCAGCAACGCCGCGATCGTGACCAGCTTGTCGTTCATGCCGATCGGCGCGGCGGGCGCCCCCACCTTCGACAAACCCGTGCGCAGCACGCTCTGGCCGGTGATGAACGAGGAACGCCCGGCGGTGCACGACTGCTCGCCGTAGCTGTCGGTGAACATCATGCCTTCCTTGGCGAGGCGGTCGATGTTCGGCGTTTTGTAGCCCATCAGGCCGTGGGAATAGCAGCTGAGGTTGCTGATCCCGATGTCGTCACCCCAGATGACGAGGATGTTGGGTTTTCCTTTCGGCATGGCGATCTCCTGGCGGCGCGCACCGATGCGCCGCGAAAGATCATCACGGCGCCCTGGGCGGCGACATGGGCCAGAGCACGGACTTTGAGCGGGGGTTCTCCCTAGTTCGCCGCCCGAATTCGAGGGCTCAAGGATGCGGCGAGAACACGACCTTCCAGTCGGCCTTCATGCTGACCACGATCCAGTTCCGGGCCTTGGCCTCGTCCAGGGCCTTGTCCAGTTTTCCCACCTTCGAGGCCCGGTCGTAGGCGTATTCACGGGCGGCGTCGTCGTGATGGACCAGGATTTGCAGGCTGGGCCGCGCGCTTGAAGCGGAATACTGGAGCATCTGCAGGTCGCCATCCGAATTGCCCACGGCCACCAGCGGCGCACGGCCGATATGCAGATCGATGTTGCTGGGCTTGCCGGGACCGTCGTCCAGGCTCTCCAGCGCAGGCTCGTGAACCAGCACGCTCTTGCCGTCCCGCAGTTCGAACCGGGTTTTCAGGCTGGTGCCGATCACCTGTTCAGGCGGAACGCCATAGGCCTGGTCAGCGAAGGCTCGCATGAACCGCACATCGCCGCCCGAAACGATGTAGGTCTTGAAGCCGGCGCCGCGCAGATAGGCCAGCAATTCCAGCTGCGGCTGATAGACTAGGGCGGTGTAGGGAACGCCGAACCTGGGATGGCGGGCCTGATCCAGCCAGGCGCGCGCCAGGGCCTCGTACTCCGTCGTGGTCAGCCCCGCTTCCGTCGCCAGGGCCACCTCCATCAGGTCCTTCTCGTCCAGCCTGGCGATGGCCGCGTGATCCTTGTCGGCGATAGCGGCGAAGGCGGGCTTCTGGCGTAGCGACGGGTCCCTGGCCACCATCTCCCCTGCCCGCTCCATGGCGAAGGCGAACTGGAAATAGATCGGCTGCTCGGCCCACAGCGTGCCGTCGTTGTCGAAGACAGCGATCCGTTCGGAGGGCGGCACGAAATCGGGGCCTGGCGCCGTCACCCGGGACAGGTAGCCGATGATCGCGCTCTTGGCCGGACCCACGCTCCAGGACGGCAGCGGGTCGGCCGAGACCGGGGCGGCCAGGGCGGAGCTCGAGGCGGCGGCCCACAGGCCCAGAACCAGTCCCAGGGCGGCGCGACGCGTGGTGGCGTACATGTTCGGTCTCCGTGCGATCGTCTAGAAGAAGCCCTTCAGCGAAAGCGTTGGCAGGTGCGACACCTGCAGGGCGCTGACCGCGCACACCACAAACGCCACCAGCACGAGCGCCGCCTTGATCTTCAGGTTCTTGAAGGTCTGGCTGATGCCGCCGAAGAACAGCGCCACGGCCAGCAGCACGGTGCCGCGCACGAAGCGATCGCTGATGTCGTTGTCGCGCTGGCCGCGTTCGAAAAGCTGATCCGCCTGCCTCTGGTGCTCGTTGGCCTCGGCCAGGCGCAGCGAATGGTATTGGGGCATGGCGAACGGAGAGCGCGGCGCATGCTCGTTCACGCGCGGATGGGTGGCGACCCAGGCGTCGAACGCCGCCGCGAACTCTGGGCGGAAGCGCTTCCGATAGAAAGCCTGCAGCCCCTCGTCATCGCGTGCGTAGGCGTCGATCCACTGCTGGAACATCATGAGGTCGGCGGTTTCCAGTTGCCCCGCTTCGGTGGCGGCCTTGGTGGAAGCCACGCGGGCGGCGCCGGCTTGGGTGTAGTGGGCGGCCTGCTCGCCGTCCCACAGAGCGGCCTGGAAGCCGACCCAGGAGGTCATGGCCGCGGCCAGCGATATGACGACCGCCGCACAGAGCTCGACCAGGGTGGCCCACCTCTCGTCCTTCGCGGCGTCGCTCATCGTCGGATCTCCGGTCGGGCTTGAGGCGGGATTTCCGGGACGCCGCCCGAGGTTTCGTCGAACCCAGCCAGAAAAGTCCGCTTCAAGGGGGCGCGCCATCCGGCAAAGCGCCGGTCCGACGATCGGAGAAACCTGGAGCCCAAAGCCTGCCCGTAGGGAATTTGCCGCGAGGCAACCGGGAGATCGCCTGATCGATCAAGGGCGGCGGGACATGGTCACTAAACGAAGGGAATTTCACCCGTTGCCCGAAAGGACGGCTCCATG
Source organism: Caulobacter sp. (assembly GCA_017745235.1). Taxonomy (GTDB): domain Bacteria; phylum Pseudomonadota; class Alphaproteobacteria; order Caulobacterales; family Caulobacteraceae; genus Caulobacter. Next base: position 191,740 of record JAGHZU010000013.1, read on the forward strand.
GCCCACTCCCGCGCGCCCCGTCTGAAGACCAATGCCCGGCGCCAGGCGGACGAAGCTCGGATCTGGATCCCGGGAGGTGTTTTCACCATGGGGTCGGACGATCACTATCCGGAGGAGCGTCCTGCGAGAAAGGTGTCCGTCGACGGCTTCTGGATCGACCCGACGCCGGTGACCAACCGACAGTTCGCCCGCTTCGTGCGGGACACCGGCTATGTGACCCTCGCCGAGATCGCGCCGCGCGCGGAGGACTATCCGGGCGCGGATCCGCGAATGCTGGTGGCCTCGTCCATGGTGTTCACCCCGCCGCCGGGACCGGTGGACCTTCGCCATCCGTTGTCCTGGTGGGCTTTCGTGCCTGGCGCGGATTGGCGCCACCCTCAAGGTCCAAGAAGCACTCTGGACGGGCTCGACGACCATCCGGTGGTCCATGTGGCCCTGACCGACGTCCTGGCCTATGCCGACTGGGCGGGCGCGTCCCTCCCGACGGAGGCGGAGTGGGAGCTGGCCGCTCGTGGCGGACTGGAAAGCGCCGAGTTCGCCTGGGGCGACGAGTTCCTGGTCGAGGGCCAGCACATGGCCAACACCTGGCAAGGCCCCTTCCCCCAGATCAACAGCCTGGACGACGGCTGGTCGCGCACTTCTCCCGTGCGCCACTACCCGCCGAACGGGTACGGGGTCTACGACATGATCGGCAACACCTGGGAATGGACCGCCGACTGGTGGTCGACGCCCGCGCCCAAGATTGAAGGGTCGATGTGCTGCGCCGCCCGAAATCCGGTGGGCGGCCAGGAGCGCGACAGCTTCGGCCCGGACGGCTTAGGCATTGCACGCAAGGTGTTGAAGGGGGGCTCGCATCTTTGCGCCCCGAACTACTGCCGCCGATACCGTCCGGCCGCGCGGCACGCCCAGCCCGTCGACACCTCGACCTCGCATGTCGGGTTCCGCTGCGTGGTGCGGCAGGAGCGTGCGGGGGACGGGCGATGACCAAGGCGCCGCTGCCGAGCTGGGCGGATACGGCCGCCCGGCGCAGGATCCTCGATTTCGTGGCGCGTGTGACCCATCCGGGCGGGCGCGACTACGTGCCGCCGGCCGACCGGGTCGCGGTGTTCGACAACGACGGCACGCTTTGGGTGGAGCATCCGCTCTATACCCAGGGCATGTTTGCGATGGATCGCGCCAAGAGCATGGCCGCCTCGCATCCGGAACTGGCGGCTACGCCGGCCTACCAGGCCATGATGCGTCAAGACCTTCCCGCCCTGGCCGCGTGCGGCAAGCAGGCCGTGGTCGAACTGCTGCTGCAACTCCACGCCCACGCCACCGAAGAATCGTTCGCCGTCGAAGTCCGGACCTGGCTGGCCGAAGCCAGGCACCCGCGTTTCGAGAGGCTCTACACCGCCCTCGCCTACCAGCCGATGCGCGAACTTCTCGCCTATCTGTCCGCCAACGATTTTCGCAATTTCATTGTCACCGCGGGTGGGATCGATTTCGTTCGCGCCTTCTGCGAGGAGGTCTACGGCGTCCCCCGCGAGCGGGTGATCGGCTCCAGTAACAAGACAGAGCTGAAGCTGAACGGCCGCCGGGCCGAGATCCGCAAACTGGCCGAGCTCCAGAGCTTCGACGAGTACGCCGCCAAGCCCGTCAACATCGCTCTGCATATCGGCCGCCGGCCGATCGTGGCGTTCGGCAATTCGGACGGCGACATGGCGATGCTGCAGTACGCCGACTCCGGACCGGGCAGGCGCCTGGTCATGCTGCTGCGGCACGACGACGAGGAACGGGAGTACGCCTACGACCGTGACACCCACGTGGGCCGGTTGGACGTGGCCCTGGCGACCGCCGCCGAGCGAGGCTGGACCGTGGTCAGCATGAAGGAAGACTGGCTAAAGGTGTTCAAGGAAAAGGCCCGCTGAGATTTCAGCGGGCTTTCGCCGCGGTCGCCTCCGAGAAATGGATAGCCGGGCATGAAGCTGGCGACCGGGACGCGGCCTCCTCTCAGGAGACCGCGCCGCGAGGTTGTGGAAGCCAGGCTCGAGGGATCGATCCCCAAGCCGATAACCGTCAGGACTTCGGCTTGGCCGAGGCCATCCTGTCCAGCTGCCGAGCCTCGGCGCGGGTGATGACGCCGTCGTGGTTGAGGTCCAGCTTGGCGAACCGGGCCGCTGTTGCCGCATCGATCTCGGCGGGGGTGACGAAGCCGTCCTTGTTGGTGTCCAACGCTTCGAAGATGTTGGCCTTGCCGATCAGCGACCAGCCGTCGGTGCCGGTCTCGCGGATCTCTTCGCGCAGGATGTCGGCGCCCCTCTTCCATTCGGCGGCGCTGATCTTGCCATCCTTGTCATGGTCGGCGCGCATCAGGAACTTGCGACGGTTGTCCTGGTATTCCGCGAGGGTGACCTTGTCGTCCTTGTTGGCGTCAGCCAGCAATTGCTGAGCGCGGGCTTCGCCGGCGACGAACAGGCCGACAGCAGCCAGCAGAGCGATCTTATGCATCTTAGCCTCCTTGTTATGGGGCCAAGGCCCCCTGGTGAAAGGTTTGGAAAGGGGGACGGGCGGCCGGCGCATCAGAAGGCCTCGCCGATGTAGAAATAGAGAGCCGAGGTTCCGTCACCGACGGCGTAGTCGATGCTGAGATTGACCCGGTACTTCCTGGACGCCTCGTAGCGCAGGCCCACGCCTGCGGCGGGCAGCAGGTCCTTGGTGTTCAGCTTGCCGAACTCGGGCGCGACCTCGCCGACGCCCGCGAACCCGACCGCGCCGAAGCGCTTGTAGATGTTGCGCCGGTACTCCGCCTGGACCGCGAACATGGCGTGATCGCGATACTGGCCGCTGGAATAGCCCCGCAGGTCATTGTTCTGACCGTAGTTGCAGAGGTCGTAGAACGGCGCATTCGAGCCGGAGCGACAGATCGACCCGCGCCAGGCCAGCACCGACTTCTCATCCAACTCGTGATAGCCGTTGATGGCGCCGGTCAGGCGGCCGTACTCGAAGTCGCTGCCCAGGGCGTCGGAGGCATAAAGCCATTGGGCGTTGGCGTAGAGGCCCTGGCGGGGATTGTATTCGCTGTCTCGGCTGTCGAACTCGCCGGCCAGGCCCAGTTGCGAGACCTTGCTCTCCAGTTCGATGGGCGGCAGCTGCAGTTCGGGCGGCAGGATGCCGAGCGTGTCGACCGTCGTATCCATGTCGATGTAGCGGTAGCGAAGGCCCACGTGGACGTGGTCCTCAACGCGCAACAGCACCTCGGCCAAGCCGCCGATCGACTTCTGTTCCAGGCTGATCGAGCGCCCCTTGGAACCCGCCGCCGAGCCGATGCCGTAGAAGTCGACGTTGAAGACGCCCGTGCCCACCCCGGCGGTGACACGATACTTGTCGCCGCCCAGATACGCCTTCTGGAAGGCCGCCACGGCCCAACTCTTGGTGTCGGTGTAGAGACCGCCGACACCGCTGGTCCACGGCCGGGCCGAGCCGGCGGGTTTGTAGATGGCGAGCGCGGCCACGCCCAGGCCGTTGCCGATCGCCGGGTTGGCCAGCGGAATGGGCATGGCCACGAACGTGGCGTCCTTCTTGCGCCCGACCTCCTGAACCGGGCGGCTCAGGGAAGCGGTCGACGTGTCGATGTCCTGGGCGTGGGCCGCCCAGGGAACGACGGCTATGGCCAGCCCACACAACAGTGAGGTTCGCATGACGACCATCCACATGAGGCGTGGCGTCAGCTTTCGACGGCGGTGAAACGCGAACAATCAGGCGAATTGCCTATCTGCGACGCATGGGCGCCGGGTGTCGGGCGAGGCGATCCGCCCCAAGCGACCGACACTAGGATTCTAGGGATGATTACTAAGGGTTTTACCTAGTAGCGGGTCGCAACAAACCGCTGCAACGCTGCCTCGGGACGGAGGATCGATCATGAAATTCAGCAACATAGCCGTCGCCCTGGCCGGAGTGGCGATCTTTGGCGCTGCAGGCCTTTCCCACCCCACCCACGCCGCTGAGCAGGTTGCGACCACCAAGAAAGCCGCCGTTCCCAAGGCGCAAGCCATCGACCCGGTCGCCTTTCAGGCGGCCAGTCGCATGGGCGCCTACCTCAGGTCCCTCCAGGCTTTCCAAGTGGTCTCGACGGCCAGTCTGGAAGAGATCGTCGACGCCCAGGGACGCAAGGCCGTCACGCCGGTGAGCACGACCTACAGGGTCAAACGCCCGGACGGGTTCGTCATCGACATGACCACCCCGAAGAAGGCCCGCCGGTTCATCTATGACGGCAAGTCGTTCACGGTCTTCGCGCCCAAGGTTGGGTACTTCGCCACCATCTCGGCGCCGGCGACGATCGATCAAACGGTCGACCTCGTCTATGAACAGTACGGCGTGATCCTGCCTCTCGCGGATCTGTTCTACTGGGGCACGGACGTCCAGCCGACGGACATGGTGACCTCAGCCAAGCGCCTGGGCCAGGAAAAGGTGGGCGGTCGCGACACAGACCACTACGCCTTCGGCGGTCCAGGGCTGTCGTGGGAAGTCTGGATCCAGCGCGGCGACGCTCCCCTGCCCTTGCGCATGAAGATCACGACGATGGACGATCCGGCCCAGCCGACCTTCACGTCCGACCTGACCTGGACCACCAGCGTCCAGTTCGCCGCCGACACCTTCACGTTCAAGCCGGCGACCGACGCCAAGCCGATCGCCATGGCGAGGGTCGACCAATGAGCGCTCGCAAACCCGACACCCCCTCCGCATCCCGTCTGCGCCGGCTTGGCGCCTGGGCCAGCGCCGTCGCGCTGGTTGCGGCGACGGCCTCGCCCGGCCTGGCCGCGCCTCCCCATTTCCGGGGCGGCGGTTTCCACCCGACGGCGATGAACATCCACGCTCCGGGCGGAGCCGGCTTCCATGGCGGAGGAGAGGGCGGAGGCTTCCATCCCCAAGGTGGCGGCGCCGGACCCCGCCCACCGGGTCCTGGACCTGGTCCTGGTCCCCACCCGGAGCCGGGCCCCGGGCCGCATCCGGGTCCTGGGCCTGGTCCCCATCCGGGTCCCGGCCCGGGCCCTGGACCAGGGCCGGGGCCACATCCAGGTCCGCCCGGCCCGGGTCCCGGACCTGGTCCGCATCCAGGCCCTCCGCCGCCGCCTCCGCCGCCGCCTGGCCCGTGGGGCTGGGGATGGGGTTGGGACGATGATCCCTTCTGGGACTATCCGCTCGCGACGGCCGCAGCTGTCGGCGTGGTGGCTGGCACGACCGCCGCGGTGACGTCGGCCGCCATTGGCGGGACGGTGACCACCCTCCCCTCCAACTGCGTGACCGTGTTCCGGGGCGACTTGACCTACTTCCAATGCGGCTCGGTGTGGTACCAGCCGCAGTATGTGGGCTCTGGCGTCACCTATGTCGTCGTGAACGCTCCATGACACCGCGCGGGGCGCCCTGGAAACAGGCGCGCCCCGCGTCACGATCGGGAGCCGGAAATATCCACAGCCTGCTCCGGGCGAATTCACGAAATATTTCAAGTACAGTCAGATGCTCGTATACCGGGCGCACCACTTGGCCGAGAGTCTCATTATGCTACCTTCGAATGGACCCACGATCTTGTTGGCTGACGACCACTCGATCGTGCGGGCTGGTCTTCGGGAAGCGCTGGAATCTCAACCTGGATGGACCATCTGCGGTGAAGCTTCAAATGGTCGCGACGCTGTTCGCATGGCCAAGGAACTTACCCCGGACGTCATGATCCTGGACATCAGCATGCCCGATCTCAGCGGCGTGATCGTCGCGCGAGACGTCCGCAAGCTGAAAACCCATACCGAACTGCTGATCTTCACCATGCACGACAGCGAACAGCTGGTGCGCGAGGTGCTCAGCGCCGGCGCTCGTGGCTTCGTGCTGAAGTCGGCGTCCACGGAAAACATCATCGCCGCCGTGGCGTCGCTTCTGAACCACAAGCCATACTTCTGCCCGGGAATCACCGATGCGGTGCTTCGCGGCTATCTCTCACCGGGAGGGCACGGTCTGGGCGAAGTGATCGAGGGTTCGGAGTCGTTGACGACGCGCGAACTCCTGATCGTCCAGCTGCTGGCCGAATCCCGAAGCAACAAGGTCATCGCCTCGATGCTCGACATCAGCGTCAAGACGGTGGAAAGCCACCGCGGCAACATCATGCGCAAGCTGGGAGCTCACTCGCTGGCCGATATCGTCCGTTACGCCATCCGCAACAAGCTGATCGAGGCCTGATGGTCCCGAGGCGTCTAAAATGCACACGATAAAGGGGATCGCGGGATGGTCGGATCCCGCCTTCTACGAAACCGCGCTTGACGCGCTGACAGCCAACATCGCCGTGCTGGACGGTTCGGGAGAAGTCCTGGCCGTCAATGACGCCTGGGTGCAGTTCGCCGAGTTGAACGACCTGCGGATCGAAGATTACGGCGTCGGCGCGAACTACCTGGAATTCTGCGACTCCCTCGGCACCGAGGAAGGCGCGACGGTCGCCGCGGGGCTACGTGGGCTGCTGTCGGGCGCGCCCGGTCCATTCCGCTTCGAGTACGTCATGCCCCTCAATGCTTCGCCGATCTGGGCGAAGATGACGGCGGTGCGGCTGGGCTTTCTGCATAAGCCTTATCTGGTGGTGGCCCACGAGGATGTCTCGATCCAGCGGCGCGCCGAGATCGGCCTGCGCGAAGCGACCGCCAAGCTGCTCCACGCCGAGGACGACGAGCGACGGCGCATCGCCCGCGAACTTCACGACAGCACCGCCCAGCACATTGCCGGCGCCAAGCTGATGCTGCGCAGGCTGGCCTCACCCGACCCGGCTGTGGCCTCGATGGTGGTCGGAGAGGTCGAGAACCTGCTGTCCAGCGCCCTCGACGAAATCCGCAGCTTCACCTACCTGATCCATCCGCCGGCGCTGGAGCATCTGGGCCTGGCGGCGGCGATCCGGCAGTTCGTTTCGGGCTTTTCGCGCCGCGCCAATCTGGCCATCCGCGTCGAGGTGGCCGACGACTTCCCTCGCCTGTCCCACGCGATCGAGATCGCGCTCTACCGCGTGGCCCAGGAAGCTCTGGGCAACGTATTGCGCCATTCCGGCAGCCAACAGGCCGTCGTCGGTCTGCGACTGGCGGGCGACATGGTCCTGCTGACGGTCCGCGACTTCGGCTCGGGCCTGCCGCCCGGCCGGGAGAACGCGCCTGGCGTCGGCCTGGAGGGCATGAGGCTGCGTCTTGAGTTCCTGAACGGGCACTTGACCCTGATTGACGCCGAACCCGGCCTCATGGTCGAGGCCTGGGTTCCGTTCATCGCGGCCGCGGACGCCTGACGCTTCCCAGCGCCGGTCGCATCCATTCCAGGGAAAAAAGGGAGAGCCGACCGGACACGTGCGTCGGGACACGCCGGCCGGCTCTCGGCTCGCAACCGCGCCTCACCCTTGGGGGAAATGAGCGGGCGACGGCTTGCCAAGGGAAATCGGGGGTGACGCCTTGGCCTGCGAGCGCGTTCAGGTTGCATTGTCACGAAGAGGCTGGCCATAGGGTGAAACCCTGATATGGCCCTCAAAAACGCCTCACGGCGCCGCTTGCCGGCCAGAAGGCAGTTCGGGCGTTGCTCAGGCCTGCCGAGCGGGATCGACGACGACTTCCGCGCTACGCTTCTGGCGCGCCCTTTCGATGGCCTCGTCGAGCAGATGCAGGAACTCGGCTTGCATCTGCATCGATTCCATATCCGAGGCGCGCACCCCCTCCAGCGTCGACTGGCGGATCTCTTCCAGCTGCGCCAGCGACAGGGCCGAGCAGAGGCGCAGGCTCAAAAATTGAAGGGCGGCGACACGGATCTCGAGGCTGGTCATAGGTATGCCGATGCAAAAACTGTGACGCGAGCAGGTACGGATCGATCCTGCCGACGGATGGCGGCAAGGGTGTGACCATAACTTCTAAGGCCAAGCTGCGCCACGACCCACTCCCACCACGCGAACTCGCGGGGTGAGTCCACCCCGTCGCCCTTCGTGAGCGTTACCACAGCGCAAGGCGTCCAGGGGACTCCGGGGTCACGCGACGCGTTAGCGCTCACGGCGACGCGATCGCCCGAAGCTTTGCAATTGCATGCGATGCAGGTGGCCGTTGCCGTCACCGTCGTCCCGATCCCGGATTCACGTCCGCCCAAACCTCAGCTACGCCTTCCCGACGGGAAGGGAAATCAAGCAAACCCCTGAGACGGAGAGTAAAAGACCCCACGCCTGCAAATTTCACATTTTGACGATCTGTGAGGTCAGAGTTCGGCGGCCACTTCCGAGATGACGCCCAGCAGCCAGCTGACTGGGCCGCTCTGGCTTTCGCCGCTTCGGGTGACGGCGCCGAACAGGACGGGCTCGGGATGGTGGTGCGGTTCGATCAGTATGGCGCGCTTGTTCTGGGCGGCGATTTTGGCCAGGCGCCGCGGCAGTAGCGCGGCCATGTCCGTGCGGCTCACCATCACAAGGGCCGACGAGGCGTCCGGCACAGTAACGGGTCCTTCCATGCAGCGGTTGGAGGTCAGGGCGTAGTCGGTGCTCCATCTGGCGATCCGTTTCAGGCCGAGCTCTCGGCGGGAGCCCGCCCTGGCCTCCTCTTCCTCGTGTCCGCCCGAGATGTTCAGGCAGGATAATCCGTCCAGAGCCCCGGGCGTGATCTCGCCCCGCGCGGCGGGATGGTCGGCGCGGATCACCCAGACCCCGGTCTCGGTGAACAGCGGGGTGTGTGTGAACCGAGGCGCGACATGTTCGAAGCCGCCGATCACCAGGTCCAGCTTGCCGCGGTCCAGGTCCTCGGCCAGTGGGCCTTCGACACCCCGAATGCGTAGAGCGACCCCGGGAGCCTCAGCCTGCAGCCGCTTGACGACGCCGGGCATCAGCACGGTGCAGAGATAGGCGCTGGCGCTCACGTGGAAGGCGCGCTGGGAGGTGGCTGGATCGAAGACTGGGACGCTGACGGCCACCTCTAGCAACTTCAGGGCCTCGCGGACCGAGGCTCCGATCTCGATGGCGCGCGGGGTCGGCTGCAAGCCCGAAGGTCCGCGAACGAACAACTCGTCCCCAAGCGACAGCCGCAGTCGGCCCAGGGCGTGGCTGACCGCCGACTGGGTCAGGCCCAGCTTCGCTCCGGCCCGCGTGGCGCTCTCTTCCACGAGAAGCGCGTCCAGCACCCTGAGGAGGTTCAGATCCAGATTTCTGAAATGCGCATCATTCATATTCATTGTGATGCAATATCATTTTGCTCATGGCTTGGGGACACCTATCTGCGGCGAAGGCAAGGCCCTCCCCGGCCTCTCCCGACATTCAGCGAAAGTTTGCGGCCGTCCATGACGTCGGCCGCTTCAGGACGTGGAGCAGCGCGTGAGCGACGCGGAAGGTTATCAGGCCATCGCCGAGGCCGAAGAAGAGGCCGCGCGTCGGCGCAAGCCGACCCTGGGCCAGCGCCTGCGCTGGCCGCTGATGATCGGCGGGCCCGTCGTCGTCATCGGTGTCGTGGCCTTCTTCGTCCTGACGAGCGGTAAGTTCGAGAGCACCGACGACGCCTACGTCCAGGCTGCGCGGGCGGCGATCAGCCCCAGCGTCGCGGGCCGCGTGATCGAGATCGACGTCACTGAGAACCAGGCCGTGAAGAAGGGCCAGGTGCTATTCCGCCTCGATCCCGCCGACTACGAGGTGGCCGTGGCCCAGGCCGAGGCGGCCCTGGCCGCCGCACGCTTCGAGACCCAAGGCTCGCGCGCCGTCTACGATCAGCGCAACGCCGACCTCGCCGCCGCCCAGGAAGCCGTGTCCTACACCGAGCGCGAGGCCGCACGGCAGCAGTCGCTGGCCGCGGCAGGCGTCGCAACCAAGGCCCAGGCGGACGAAGCCGCCCACGCCGCCGAGCAGGCGCGGCGCCAGGTCGCCGTCGTCCGCCAGCAGATCGCCTCGGCCCTGGCCGACATCGGCGGCCGGGCGAACGTGCCGTCGGACGAACAGCCCAAGGTGATGCAGGCCAAGGCCGCCTTGGATCGCGCCAGGCTGGACCTTAGCTACGCGACGATCGTCGCCCCCGCCGACGGCGTGGTGACCAAGGTCGAGCAGCTTCAGGTCGGCAACCGCGTAGCCGCGTCCCAGACCCTGTTCTGGCTGGTCTCGGGCCAGCCGTGGGTCGAGGCGAACTTCAAGGAGGACCAACTGGCGCACATGCGCGTAGGCCAGCCCGCCACGATCAAGGTCGACGCCTATGACCGCGAGTTGAAGGCCCACGTCGTCAGCTTCAGCCCGGGGACCGGTTCCAGCTTCGCCCTTCTGCCGCCCGAGAACGCCACGGGCAACTGGGTCAAGGTCGTCCAGCGCCTGCCCGTTCGCCTGGCGCTGGACGAAAGCGCGCCGCATCTCAGCGCCGGCCTGTCGGCCAAGGCCAAGGTCGATGTCCGCTCGGGCCGCGAACGCAAATGACCGGCGCCGGCAAGGGCGACGCAGCCAACCGGGTCCCGATCACGATCGCCGTCATGCTGGCGACGATCATGAATTCTCTGGACACAACCATCGCCAACGTCGCCCTGCCCCACATCCAGGGCAGCGTGTCGGCCTCGGCCGAGCAGATCACCTGGGTGCTGACCTCCTACATCGTGGCCGCCACGATCATGACCCCGTTGACCGGCTTTCTGGCTGACCGCGTCGGCCGCAAGATGGTGTTCCTGGTGTCGATCGCCGGCTTCACGGCCGCCTCCATGTTGTGCGGCGTGGCCGGCAGCCTGGTCGAGATCGTGTTGTTCCGACTATTGCAGGGCCTGTTCGGCGCGGCCCTGATCCCGCTGTCCCAAGCCGTCCTGCTGGACATCAACCCGCCTCACCGCCACGGCCAGGCCATGGCCATCTGGGGCGCCGGCGCGGTGCTGGGGCCGATCCTGGGTCCAGCCCTGGGCGGCTGGCTGACCGACAATCTCGACTGGCGCTGGGTGTTCTTCATCAACCTGCCCATCGGCATCCTGGCCTTCCTGGGCGTTCTCTTCTTCCTGTCGGAAAAGAAATCCGCCGAAAAGAAGCGGTTCGACGTACTGGGCTTCGCCAGCCTGGCCCTCGCCATCGGCGGGTTCCAGATGATGCTGGACCGCGGCCCCAGCCAGGACTGGTTCAGTTCGTCGGAGATCTGGGTCTACCTGATCGTCGGCATCATCGCCCTGTGGATCTTCGGGGTGCAACTGGCCACGGCCCGGAAGCCGTTCGTCGATCGCGGTCTGCTGGCCGACACCAATTTTGTGACCTGCTGCATCTTCGGCTTCTTCATCGGCATCCTGCTCTACAGCGTCCTGGCCCTGCTTCCGCCGATGATGCAGAACCTGCTGGGCTATCCGGTGGCCTTCACGGGCCTGGTCAGCATGCCGCGCGGCGTCGGCTCGTTCATCGCGATGTTCGCCGTGGGTCAACTGATCGGCCGGGTCAGCATCAAGCTGATCCTGCTCGCGGGCCTGACGATCAGCGCGGTGTCTCTGTATCAGATGACCCACTTCACCCTGGGCATGGACACCCACCTGATCATCGTCTCGGGCTTCCTGTCGGGCGTGGGCACCGGCTTGATCTTCGTGCCGCTGAGCACGATCGCCTTCGCCACCGTCAAGCCGGAGCATCGGGCCGAGGGCGCGGGCCTGTTCACCCTGATCCGCAACATCGGTTCGGCGGCGGGCATCTCGATCATGCAGGCGCGCTTCGTCAGCGGGATCGAGACCCATCACGCCGCGCTCGTGGAGCACGCGCGTCCGGATAATCCGCTGTACCACGCCTATGCGCCGCTGGCCCTCGCCACCGCCGACGCCGCAGCCCGCTTCAACGCCCTGATCACGCGTCAGGCCTCGATGCTGTCCTACATCGACGATTTCCAGCTGATGCTGGGCATCACCATCCTGTGCGCCCCCCTGATCCTCCTCATGCGAACCCCCAAGACGTCCAAGGGGGGAGAGACCGTCCATGTCGCCGAGCACTAAGATCCGCCCCGCCCTCACCGTCGCAACATTCGCAAGCCTGGCCGCCCTGGTCTCGGCCTGCACGACCGTGGGGCCGAACTTCCAGCGCCCCGACGCGCCCGCCACCGCCGACTATGCGGCCAAGGGCGACGCCGCGCCGGCCGCCGCACGCCTGGACGCCGCTCCCGCCGCCGTCCAAGGCCCCTGGTGGGAGGCTCTGGGCTCGCCCAAGCTGGACGCCGTGATCCGCCAAGCCCTGGTCGACAGCCCAACCCTGGCCGAGGCCGACGCCACACTGCGCCAGTCGCAGGCCGCCCTGGCCCAGGCGCGCGGCGCGGCCGGTCCGCAGGTCGACGGGACGGCGGGCTTCAACCGCGAGCGCGCAAACCTCCAGGCGTTCGGTTTCACCAGCTTCGGCGACGTGACGCTGAGCAACCCGACCTTCAGCCTCTACTCGGTAGGCGGAAGCGTCGGCTACGACCTCGACCTGTTCGGTGGACGGAAGCGGCGGATCGAGAGCCAGGCCGCGCGCGTCGAGGCTCAGGCCCGGCGTTCGGATGCGGCCTATCTGAGCCTGACTTCCAACGTCGCGCTCCAGGCCCTGACCATCGCCACATTGAACGCCCAGATCGACGCGGTGCGCCAGATGATCGCGGCCGACGAGGCCAATATCGGCCTGGTGCGCCGCGCCAACGCCCTGGGCGGCTCGACCGCCACGGCCAAGGTCTCCGCGCAAAGCCAACTGGAGGCCGACCGCGCCTTGCTTCCGCCGTTGGAAGGGCAGCTGGCCGCCGCCCGTCACGCCCTGGCCCTGCTGGTTGGCAAGGCCCCCGCCGACTGGACCGCGCCGGACTTCACGCTGACCGAGCTGAACCTGCAGGGATCGGCGCCGGTCGCCCTCCCCTCGACCCTCGTGCGCAAGCGGCCCGACATCCTGGCCGCTGAGGCCGACCTGCACGCGGCCACCGCCGAGATCGGCGTGGCCACGGCCGACCTCTATCCGGACATCAAGCTGACGGCGTCGCTGACCCAGGGGGCGCTGAAACCGGGCGACATCTTCTCCTATGACGCCAGCGGCTGGAATTTGGGCGCGGGCCTGACGGCGCCGATCTTCAACGGCGGAGCTCTGAAGGCCCGCCGGCAAGCAGCCCGCGAAGAGGCCACCGCCGCCTCGGCGCGTTACCAGCAGACGGTGCTGTCGGCCTTCGCCCAGGTGGCCGACGCCCTTTCGGCCCTGGCCGCGGACGAGGCTGGCCTGGCCGCCTACGATCGCTCGCGCGCTCAGGCTGACGAGAGCCTGCGCCTGGCCCGGGTCGCTTTCGACCGTGGCGGCGGCACGATGCTGGAGGTGCTGGACGCCCAACGGCGCACGCACGAGATCCAGTCGGCTCAAGTACGGGCCCAGGGGCAGAGGTTGGTCGACGTGGTCCGGCTGTTCGCCGCCACCGGCGCGGACTGGCGCTCGACGCGCTGACTTTTGGCTTGGCCAATTTTGAATTGGTCATACCAAAGGACTTGTCGCGGCGTGAACCATGGCTACTCTGGAACGTCCGCCAGCCAGGCGGGCGTTCCGGGGTTCGTCTTCATGATCCGTTCGTCGGCCTGTATCGTGGCCCTCATCCTTGCCTTGTGCGCTCCAGTCGTTCAGGCCCGCGAGATCGCCGTGCCGGCTCTTGCGCAACCTGATGTCTGCAAGGGAAGTGACGGAACCTCGGCGGCGTTCGATGGGCGGCGCACCTTCCGCTGGAGTCCCGACAGTCTGGCTTTCGCGAAGGCCCATCCGAGGGACCCGTCGGTGGCCCTCGCCCTGGCCGTGGTGATGAAGCGCGCCGACGAGGCCCTGGCTGGTCCGGTCTATTCGGTGATGGACAAGACCCGGGTCCCGCCCAGCGGCGACAAGCATGACTATATCAGCGTTGGCCCTTACTGGTGGCCGGATCCGAGCAGGCCGAATGGCGAGCCCTACGTTCGCCGTGACGGCGAGGTGAATCCTGAGCGGTCAGGAGAGGCCTTCGACGTCACTCGGCTGGAGGCGATGAGCGGCGCGGTCGAGGCCCTTTCCCTGGCCTACTATTTCACCGACGACGCCCGCTACGCCACCAAGGCGGCCCAGTTGCTGCGGACCTGGTTCCTGGATCCCGCCACGCGCATGAACCCCAACGCCAAGTACGCCCAGGGCGTGCCGGGTCGAACGCCGGGCCGCGCCGAGGGCGTGCTCGACACCTTCCGCCTTCTGCGTGTCATCGAGGGCGTGGGCCTGCTGGCTCCGTCCAAGGCCATCTCGACGCAGGACCAGCGGGGCCTGGAAAAATGGTTCGCCGACTACACGGCCTGGATGCTGAGCGATCCCAACGGCCGCGAGGAGCAGGCCGCCGCCAACAATCATGGCGCCTGGTTCGACTACCAGCTGTCCGGCTTCGCGCTGTTCTCCCGCCAGGACGCCCTGGCGCGGCGGACCGTCTCGCAGGCCGGCCCACGACGGATCAAGACTCAGATCGAGCCCAACGGAACCCTTCCGCGGGAGCTTCAGCGCACCCGCGCCCTGCACTACAGCTACTTCGCCCTGGAAGCTCTGGTCGGCGTGGCTGATTTCGGGCGATGCGTGGGCCTGGACCTGTGGCGCTACCGCACCGGCGACGGCCGCAGCCTGAAGGCGGCATTCGATTTCCTGGCGCCCTATGTCGGCAACGAGGCGGCGTTCCCCTATCGCGAACTTCGCCCGAAGGAGGCTGGGGTCGAGGGACTGCCGTTGTTCGCCGCCGCCGCGACCGCACTGGACGACGCCGAATTCGCGAAGAAGGCCGAGAGCCTGGCCCAGCGCTATCCGGCCAGCCAGACGCACTTGGTCAGCCGGCTGGGAACGCCCTGAGCCGTCAGGCCGCCAGGGCGCGCTCCAGGCACTCTACCAGCTTGGCCCCGCTGAACGGCTTGCTGAGAAAACATGAGACGCCGGCCCGTTCGCCGCGCGCCCGTGCGGCGTCGTCGGCATAGGCGCTCATCAGGATCACCGGAGTCGTCGCGCCGGAGGCGTTCAGCGCCTCCTTCAATTCGATGCCGGTCATTCCTGGCATCTGCACGTCGCTGATCACGCACGCCGTCGCGCGGGCGGCTTCAGAATCCAGATAGGCGCGGGCGGAGTCGAAGCAGGCTACGGCGTGACCCAGCGAACGGATCAGCCCTTCCAGCGAGACCCGCACAGCCTCGTCGTCGTCGATGATGGCGATCAGGGGAAGCTGGGACACTCAGGGAATCCTCGATACGCGAGGATACGACCCTCGCGAGGTTCCCCGGGTTTTGCCGCAACTGGAAGCGCGGGGATATCATACTCTGGTCTTAGGACGGAATGTCGCGGGGGCCCTTCAGCAATTCCGCCATCCGCACCAGGTCGGCCAGCGACCGAGCCTCCATCTTCCGCATGGCGTTGCCCCGATGGATCTTCACCGTGATCTCGCTCAGTCCCAGCTTGAACGCGATCTGCTTGTTCATCATCCCCGACACGACCATGTCCATGACCTCGCGTTCGCGGATGCTGAGGGTGTCGTGCAGGCGGCGAACGTCGGCGACTCCGTCATGCTGGGCGCGGGCGACGCGGTCGCGCTCCATGGCCGAGGCCACCGCGTCCAGCATGTCCTGGTCGCGGAACGGCTTGGTCAGGAAGTCCACTGCTCCCGCCTTCATGCCGCGCACCGACATGGGAATGTCGCCGTGCCCCGTCATCAGCACCACGGGCATACGGATGTCGGCCGCCGCCAACTGGGCCTGGAAGTCCAGGCCGCTGAGGCCGGGCAGGCGCACGTCCAGCACCAGGCAGCCAGCCGCCTGGGCTTGGCCCGACTGCATGAACTCCTGCGCCGCCCCGAACAGCCGCGTCTTGTAGCCGACCGACCGAAACAGGCTGTCGAGCGCCGCGCGCAACGCGGGGTCATCGTCCACCACATGTACGATCTGGGCGCCCATGATCCGATTGCTGGACCAGTCGCCGAGGCTCGTCAATAAAGGTGACCTCGATGGAGATCGTCATGACCCAAGGCCTGGACGTTTCGCTCGCCGTCTCGCCGCCTAACCTCTCCGATGACCTCGGAACGTCCACTCGGGCCATTCCCGCCCTGGGGCCTCTTCTCGACGCCGACGCGATCCAAGTTCGCGACCTCGCTGACCGGATCACCTTCTGGAATCCCGGTTGCGAAGGTCTGTACGGCCTGCCGCGCGGCGCGGCTCTCGCCCAGGACGCTCACGCCCTGCTGGAGACCCGTTTTCCCACCCCGATCGAGGAGATCAAGGCTCAGCTGCTGACCGAGGGGCGCTGGGAGGGCGAAGTCACGCGGACGACCGCGGACGGAACCGAAGTGGTGGTCGCCGCTCGATGGGCCCTGCGGCGAGATGCGTCCGGCGCGCCCGTCGAGATCCTCGAAATCGGCCGCGACATCACCGCCGCCCGCCGCGCCGAGGAGAACATTCGCCGCAGCGAATACCGGTTCCGCAACGTCTTCCAGGCCATGGCGGTGTCGTTCTGGGAGCTGGATTTTTCGCAACTGGCCGTCACCCTGGCCGAGTTGCGGGCGCAAGGTATCAAGGATCTCAACGCCCACATCGCCCAGAACCCCGGCTTTGTCCGCGAAATGATGCGCCAGAGCCAGGTGGTCGACGTCAACGAGAAGTCATTGCAGCTGTTTGGCGGGACCCGTGAAGATCTGCTTGGGCCGGTCGATCGCTTCTGGCCGCGCTCCAGCGAGGCGGTCTTCGCAGCCAGCGTGGTGGCGGCGGTGACCCGCCAATCGCATTACGAGGCCGAGGCCAAGTTCCGGAAGCTGGACGGCAGCGAGTTCGACGCCCTGTTCACCTGCTGCTATCCGCGCGAGCACTTGCCGCGCGGCGCGACCCTGGTCGGCATCATCGACATCACCGATCGGCTGAGGGCGCAGGACGCCCTGCAGAAGGCCCAGGCCGAGCTGGCGCACGCCGCACGGGTCTCGACCCTGGGCGAACTCACCGCCTCAATCGCCCACGAGGTCAATCAGCCTCTGGCCGCCATCGTCACCAACGGAGAGGCCAGCCTGCGATGGCTTGGCCGAACCGAGCCCGACCTGGACGAAGCCCGTGCGGCCATCCAGCGGATGATCGACGAAGGCCAACGCGCTTCCGACATCATTTCCCGCATTCGCGCGATGTCGACCAAGTCGGCGCCGGAGATGGCGGACGTCCCGGTCGGGGCGACGATCGAGGACGTGACCCCTCTAGTCCGCCGCGAGTTGGCCCGGCACGATGTCGTCCTGCGCCTGGCTTTGGCGCCCGACCTGCCGGTGATCCGAGGCGACCGGGTCCAACTGCAGCAGGTGCTGATCAATCTGATGGTCAACGCCATCCAGGCCATGGAGCAACCTGGCGTCTCGCGTCGCGACCTGACGGTTCGCGCGGGCGTTCAGGATGGCGCTGTGCTGGTCGAGGTGGTCGACACCGGGCCCGGCGTGCCCGCCGAGCGCGCCGGGCAGTTGTTCAACGCCTTCTACACGACCAAGGCCACTGGAATGGGCATGGGCCTTTCGATCTGCAAATCGATCGTCGAGGCCCACGGCGGTCGCATCTGGGTCGATCCGGCCGAAGGCGGCGGCTCGGCCTTCCGCTTCACCCTGCCCGTCCCGACGACGGCCTGATCGTCAATCGGCGATGAAACGATAGCCGACGCCCGGCTCCGTCAGGATCATGCGTGGGGTCGAGGGGTCAGCCTCCAGCTTCTGGCGTAGCTGACCGACGAAGACCCGCAGATATTGGGTGTCGTGCGCGTGGGCCGCCCCCCAGACGGCCGTCAGAAGATCCTTGTGGGTCAGGACCTTGCCCCTCGCCAACGCCAAGCGCGTCAACACGTCATATTCGCGCGGGGATACCTTCACCACAGTTCCGGCGCGCGTGACCAACCGCTTTTCCAGGTCGATTTCGACCTCGCCCGAGCGGATCGGCCCCAGGGTCTCACCGCCCTTGGGCCGCTGGCGCAACGCCACGCGAAGACGCGCCAGCAACTCCCCGACCCCGAAGGGTTTTTCGACATAGTCGTTAGCCCCGCGATCCAGCGCCTCGATCTTTTCGGCCTCCCGGTCTCTGGCTGACAGGATGACGATCGGACCATCGTAGAACTCGCGGGCGCGGACGAGCACGTCCTTGCCGTCCATGTCGGGCAAGCCAAGGTCCAGCACTACGGCGTCGGGCGACCAGAGGGCGACGCCGCGCAGGCCTTCCTGGCCGCTGTCGGCGCGCAGAGCCTCGTACCCCGCCGCGTCCAGGGCCGGTCCGAGAAACCGGTGGATCTGGGGCTCATCGTCAATGATCAGGATGCGTTGGCGCAGGGCGGTCATGGGAGAGTTATAGCAGGTGATGGGGCGTGGCGATCGCCTTGGGCAGACTGATCAGGATGCGGGTTCCCCGCCCGTCGTGGATAGGGCTCGCGGCGGCGATGCGCCCCCCCATGGCCTCGACGAAGCCCTTGGAGATCGACAAACCCAGTCCCGCGCCCTGGCTGCGGTCGGAAGGCTCCTCCATCCGGCGGAACTTCTCGAAGACCTGCTCCAGTTGCGCGGTGGGTATGCCCCTGCCCTCGTCCTCAATGCTGATGACGACATTAGAGCGGTCCTCGTACGCCGCGACCTCAATGCGGGTGCCGGGGGGGCTGTAGGCGATGGCGTTCTCCAGGATATTGACGATCGCTTGCTCCAGCAGGCTGGCGTCCACCTGGATCAGGCTCAGCTCGCGGGGAAAGTCGCGGACCAGCACGCGGTCGCCCAGCCGGCGCGAGACACGGTCGGCGGCCGCGCCCAGAACGTCGCGAGCGTCGGTCCAATCGGTGCGCAGCCGCAGGGCGCCGCCCTCCAGCCGGGTCATGTCCAGCAGGTTGCCCACATAGCGGTTCAGCCGCTCGGCCTCCTCGCGAATGCTCAGCAGCAGATCGTCGCGCACGGCCGGCGTCATGCCCTTGCCATAGTCGATCAGGGTGCTGGAGGCGCCCAGCACCGTCGACAGCGGCGTGCGCAGGTCGTGGCTGATCGAGCTCAGCAGGGCCGAGCGGAAGCGATCGGCGCGGCGCAGGGTCTCGGTCTCGACGGCCTCGGTCGCCAGCTCAGCGCGCTCCAGGGCCACGGCGCCCTGCTCCAGCAACGCCAGCAGCAGGCGCTCGTCCTCCGACCCCGCCACCATGGCTCCAGCTTCCACCCCGGCGACGCCGGCCCGCGAGCGCACGCCCTCCAGCGGCCAGAACGTCCAGCGGGTCTGTGGCAGGGTTCCCGTGCCGAAGCCGGCGGCCTCGCCCTTTTCCCAGGCCCAGCGGGCGGCGGCCATGGGGGCGGCGTCCAGTTCGTCCAGAACAGGCGCGCCGGCCACGGCCTCGAGCTCGCCGTTCACCGGCATCAGCACGACGGCCTTGGCGCCGGCGGCTGCGGCCGTCTGTTCGGCAAGCGCCCTGGCGGCCGCTTCCCGCCCGGCGGCGGCCGAGAAGGTGCGACTTGCGGCCAGCAGGGCCGAAACAGCCGAGGCCCGCCGCTGGGCCTCCCGTCCCTGGTCTCGCACGCGCCCGGCCAGGCCGCCCGCCGCCAAGGCCACGGCCCAAAAGACCACCAGGGTCAGAAAGTCGGTCGGCGACCCGATCGCGAAGCTGTGGCGCGGCTCCAGGAACAGGTAGTTGTAGACAAGGAACGCCACCGTGGCCGCCGCAAGAGCCGGACGCAGGCCACGCAACACCCCGGCCGCCAGAACCGCCGCCAGGAAGATCATCCCGAGGTCGACGCGGTCGAACGCCGCATCCAACCCCCAGGCCAGGACGGTGGCGACGCCGACGCAGGCCGCGCCGACCGCATAGGCCGTCCAGCCGGGCGCCGGACGCGGCCGGGGCGGATCGGCGACGGGCTCGTGCGGCGCCTCCGTCACCACGTGAATCGCCGCGCCCTTGGCCTGGCGCAGCAGCTCGGCGGCCAGCGACCGGCCCAGAAGCTCACGCCAGCGGCTGTCGGCCGACTTGCCGATCACGATCTGGGTGACGTTGTTGCGCCGAGCGTAGGCCATGACGGTGGCCACGATGTCGGCCCCGCTCAGCACCACGGTCGAACCGCCCAATTGCTCGGCCAGCTTCAGCGCGTCGCGCAGGCGGGCTCCCGCCGTCGGCGTGCTGATCGGTCGGTCTGCGCGGTCGACGTGCGCGGCCGTCCAGGGCGCGTCCATCATCATGTCCGACAGACGCCGTCCCGCCCGGACCAGGCCGGCGGCCATGGCGTCGCCGCCCACCAGCACCAGGATCCGCTCGCCCGCCGCCCAGGGGCCCTCAACCCCCTTTTCGCGCATGGTGGCGACCAACTGGTCGTCCACGGTCTGGGCCGCGCGGCGCAGGGCCAATTCGCGCAAGGCCGTGAGGTTCTCGACCTTGAAGAAATTCTCCGAGGCCAGGCGCGCGGTCTCGGGCACGTAGACCTTGCCCGCGGTCAGCCGCTCGCGCAGTTCCTCGGGCGTGATGTCCACCACCTCGATGGCGTCGGCGCGCGACAGGGCGCTGTCCGGAACGGTCTCGCGCTGACGCACGCCGGTGATGCGCTGGACGACATCGACCAGGCTCTCCAGGTGCTGGACGTTCAGGGTGGTCCAGACGTCGATGCCTGCGGCCAGGAGCTCCTCGACGTCCTGCCAGCGCTTGGGATGGCGCGAGCCCGGGGCGTTGGAATGAGCATATTCGTCCACCAGCAGCAGGGCCGGCTTGCGCGCCAGGGCCGTGTCGAGGTCGAACTCCATCATCACGTGGCCGCGATGATCGATCGGCCTGCGCGGCAGCACGTCCATGCCCCGCAGCAGGCTTTCAGTCTCGCGGCGTCCGTGGGTCTCGACCAGGCCGATCAGCACGTCCTGGCCGTCGGACTTCCGGCGGCGGGCGGCGCGCAGCATCTCGTAGGTCTTGCCCACGCCCGGCGCCATGCCCAGAAACACCTTGAGGCGCCCCCGGCCAGCCTTGTTGGCGGCGGCCAGGAGCGCCTCGGGATCGGGACGTTTGGGTTCCTCGACCGCCAATCGCTAACCGCCTTTCGGGAAGCGCGCGTCGAGCGCCCGGTTTACCGCCAGCACGTTGACGCGCGGCTGGCCGACAAAGCCCCACAGGCGTCCCTGGGTCTGGCCGGCGATCACCGCCTGGACCTGGTCGGGCGCGACGCCGCGAGCCTTGGCGATCCGCGCGGCCTGGAACCGCGCGTACTCAGGCGAAACCTCCGGGTCCAGACCCGAGCCCGAGGTGGCCACCGCGTCGGCCGGGATGACCACGCCCGGGTTCTCGGTCCTCAGGGCCGCAGCGTCGGTCTTCTCACGCTCGATCAGCTTGTCGTTCAGCGGGCCCATGTTCGAGCCGCTGGAGGCCGAGGCGTCGTAGCCGTTGCCGGCCGCCGACGGACGCGGATGCAGGTATTCGGCCCGAGTGAAGGCCTGGGCGATCAGGGCCGAGCCCACGACCGTCCCCCTGGCGTCGCGCACCAGGCTGCCGTTGGCCTGGGCCGGAAAGGCGGCCTGCGCCACGCCGGTCACCGCCAAGGGGTATCCCAGGCCCAGCAGAGCCGTGAACAGGCCCATCGAAACCAGGGCGGGGCGAAGATGCGAAAACATGTCGATCCCTCCTTAGAAGACGGCCTTGAGCGAGGCCACGGCGCGACCGTCGTAGGTCTTGCCGAAGCTGTGCTCGTCGGTGTCGTAGTAGCGCAAATCCAGGGCCAGCGTCTTCGTGAAGCTCCAGGCGGCCCCCACATTCCAGGTGGCGTAGTCGCCCGAGCCCTCGTAGGTCTGGCGGCCGACAGCCCCCGAGACGGTCCACCGGTCGGCCACGGGATAGCTGCCGTTGATCTCGTAATAGACGGCCTCCTTGGCCGCGCCGAAGCTGTCGGGGCTGTAGAACACCGCCGCGCCCAGCCCGCCCTTTCCGACGGGAACCGAGGCGGCGGCCTTGAACTCGACGTTGCCGTAGTCCGACCCCGAGGGCGCGCCGACATAGCCGTAATAGATTGCGCCCAGGTCCAGCGACACGGCGCCGAGGGTCGGCTTGAAGCCGGCGTAGAGGTCGATCTCGGCGTCGGTGCTGTCCTTGAAGTCGACGTTGGAGGCCCAGGTCCCGGCGTAGAAGCGGCCGGCGGTCAGGTCGACGCCGCCGAACACCTGGGGGTTCTCATTGGTCTGGCTGACGCCTCGGAACACGTAGTCGGAGGCGACGCCGAGGTTGTAGCTCAGGTGCGGGCCGTCCTGAGCCGAGGCGGCGGCCGGAACGACCAAAGCGGCGGCCAGAGCGATGGAAGCGAACTTCGTCATGGAAAGAGGTCTTTCAGGAAGCAAGGAAGTGGGCCGACCACGCGGCCAGGAAAATCAGCCCGACCGCGCCGGCGGCCATCAAGGCGTCACGGGCGATCGGGCCGAGCATCAGGCCAGCCCCAGGCCGGCGACGACCAGGTCGATCAGCTTGATGCCGATGAACGGAGCGACCAGGCCGCCCACGCCGTAGACCAGCAGATTGCGCGACAGCAGCTTGCCAGCGCCGATGGCGCGATACTTCACGCCCTTCAAGGCCAGCGGGATCAGGGCCACGATCACCAGGGCGTTGAAGATCACCGCCGACAGGATCGCGCTCTGGGGGCTGTGCAGGCGCATGATGTTCAGCGCGCCCAGGGCCGGCAGCGAGGCCACGAACATCGCCGGGATGATGGCGAAGTACTTGGCCACGTCGTTGGCGATCGAGAACGTGGTCAGGGCGCCGCGGGTGATCAGCATCTGCTTGCCGACGGCCACGATCTCGATGACCTTGGTCGGGTCGCTGTCCAGGTCGACCATGTTGCCGGCCTCACGGGCGGCCTGGGCGCCGGTCTGCATGGCCACGCCGACGTCGGCCTGGGCCAGGGCGGGGGCGTCGTTGGCCCCGTCGCCGCACATGGCGACCAGGCGACCCTTGCCCTGCTCCTCGCGGATCAGCCGCAGCTTGTCCTCGGGGGTGGCCTCGGCCAGGAAGTCGTCGACGCCGGCTTCGGAAGCGATGGCGGCGGCGGTCACGGGGTTGTCGCCCGTGATCATCACCGTGCGCAGGCCCATGCGGCGCAGGTCGGCGAAGCGCTCCTTCACGCCCGGCTTGACCACGTCCTTGAGGTGGATGACCCCGACCAGGACGCCGTTCTCGCTGACCGCCAGCGGCGTGCCGCCCGAGCGGGCGATGCGATCGACCGCGCCGCTGACCTCCGCCGGAACCTGCTTGGGATCCAGCGCCAGCGAGCGATACACCGCGTCGACCGCGCCCTTGCGCCAGGACTGGCCGTCGGCGTCCAGGCCCGACTGGCGGGTGGAGGCGCTGAAGGCGATGGCCGTGGCGCCGGCCGGGATGTCCAGGACGATCCCCTGGTTGCGGCCCAGCTCGATGATCGAGCGGCCTTCCGGAGTTTCGTCCGCCAGCGAGGCGCTGATGGCCGCCCGCAAGGCCGCTTCGGGACGAACGCCCGGCGCGGGGATCACCTCGGTGGCCATGCGATTGCCGAAGGTGATGGTGCCGGTCTTGTCCAGCAGCAGGGTGTCGACGTCGCCGGCGGCTTCCACCGCTCGACCCGAGGTGGCCAGGACGTTGACCTTCAGCAGGCGGTCCATGCCCGCGATGCCGACGGCCGACAGCAGCCCGCCGATCGTGGTGGGGATCAGGGTGATGAACAGCGCGCCCAGCACGATCGGATCCAGGGTCACGCCCGAGAACTTGCCCAGGCCCAGCAGGGTGACGACAGCGATCAGGAAGATCAGGGTCAGGCCGGCCAGCAGGACGGCCAGGGCGATCTCATTGGGCGTCTTGCGACGGTCTGCGCCCTCGACCATGGCGATCATGCGGTCAAGGAACGTCGAGCCTGGCTGGGCGGTGACGCGCACCTTGATCCAGTCGGAGACGACCGTGGTGCCGCCGGTGACGGCCGAGCGGTCGCCGCCGCTCTCGCGGATGACGGGGGCGCTCTCGCCGGTGATGGCGGCCTCGTTGACGCTGGCCATCCCTTCGATGATCTCTCCGTCGGTCGGGATTACATCGCCGGCCTCGACCAGGATCACCTCGCCCGGCGCGAGCTTGTGGGCCGGGGTCGGGATGATCGTGCCGGTTTTCTCGTCGACGATCAGCTTGGCGTTGGTGGTCACGCGGGTGGCGCGCAGGCTGTCGGCGGCGGCCTTGCCCCGGCCCTCGGCCACGCTCTCGGCCAGATTAGCGAAGAGCACGGTGGCCCACAGCCACGCGGACACCTGGATGGCGAAGCTCGCGGGCTGGTGGGCGGCCAGGGCCGCAACGGCCGAGACCGTCGACAGCAGGGCCACCAGCCAGGTGGCGAAGATCACCGGATTGCCCGTCAACTTGCGAGGGTCGAGCTTGACGAAGCTGTCCTTGGCCGCGCGGGCCAGGACGGCGGAGGACAGACCGCCCGCCAGGGCGCTGGCCTTGCGCCGGCCCTCCCCGGCGTGGGTTTCGATCGTGGTCATGATGAAAGGTCCGATCAGTGGCCGGCGACCGCGGCGAGCACCTGGAAGTGCTCGACGATCGGCCCCAGGGCCAAGGCAGGGAAGAATTGCAGGCCGCCGAGGATCAGGATCACCCCGATCAGCAGGCCCACGAACAGGCCGCCGTGCGTCGGCAGCGTTCCGGCCGAGGGGGCCAGCTTGGGTTTGGCGACCAGGGAGCCGGCGATGGCCAGCACCGCGACGATGGGGGCGAAACGGCCCACGGCCATGGCGATCGCCAGGGTGACGTCCCACCAGGGCGCGTTCGCGGTCAGGCCCGCAAAGGCCGAGCCGTTGTTGGCCGTGCCCGAGGTGTAGGCGTAGAGGATCTCCGACAGGCCGTGAGGGCCGTTGTGCATCAGCCCCTTCAACGCCTCGGGCAGAACCGCGGCGACGCCCGAGAAGCCAAGCACGCAGACCGGAATGGCCAGCACCGCCAGGATGGACAGCTGCACCTCCCGCGCCTCGATCTTCTTGCCGAGGTATTCCGGCGTGCGGCCCACCATCAGCCCAGCGACGAACACCGCCAACACGGCCATGACCACCATGATCGCGATGCCCGAGCCGATGCCGCCGGGCAGGATCTCGCCCAGATGCATCAGGAACATCGCGATGCCGCCGCCCAGGGGCATCAGGCTGGAGTGCATGCCGTTGACGGAGCCGTTGGACGCGCCGGTGGTCATGGCGGCCCAGGCCGCCGTGGCGGGCGCGCCAAACCGGGTTTCCTTGCCTTCCATGTTGACGCTGGCGTCCACGCCCGCGGCGACCTGGGCCGGGGCCGGCTGGGTCTCGGTGGCGTAGATGCCGGCGCCGGCGGCGAACAGCAGGATCGAGGCGGCGATCACCAGAGCCCGCACATCCTTCTTGGCCAGCACGCTGCGGCCGAAGGCGAAGAACGCCGCCCAGCCCAGCACATTGATCGAGACCGCCGTGATCAGGTTGGTCAGCGGCGTGGGGTTCTCGAACGGATGGGCGGAGTTGGCGTTGAAGATGCCGCCGCCGTTGATGCCCAGCTGCTTGATCGCCTCCTGGCTGGCAACGGCGTAGAGCGAGATCTTCTGATCCGCACCCTCCAGGGTATGGGCGGTGACGCCGGCGGACAGGGTCTGGGGCAGGCCCAGGGCGACCAGCACGATGGCCAGGACGAACGCGGCCGGCAGCAACACGTAAAGTGTGGTGCGGATCAGATCGGCCCAGAAGTTACCTACGCCCTCGCCCCGGTTGGCGACGAAGGCGCGCGCCAGGGCCGCGGCGATGGTCGCGCCGGTGGCGGCCGAGACGAAGTTCTGGGTGGTCAGAACCAGCATCTGGCTCAGCGTCGACATGGTCGACTCGCCGGCATAGCTCTGCCAGTTGGTGTTGGTGACGAAGCTGATGGCGGTGTTGAACGCCAAGTGCCCCGACAGGCCCGGAAAGCCCTGCGGATTCATCGGCAGCACGCCCTGCAGGCGCAGGACGCCATAGACCACCAGAAATCCGACGAGGTTGAACGCCAGAAGCGCGCCAGCATAGCTGTGCCAGCTCTGGCTCTTCTTCGGGTCGACCCCGCAGGCGGTGTAGAAAAACGCCTCGAACGGCCGCAGCACCGGGTCCAGCCAGGTGCGCTCGCCGTTCCAGACGCGCGACATGAAGACGCCCAGCGGCCAGCCGATCGCGACCGCCAGTCCAAGCGTCAGGGCGATCTCCGCCCAGCCTTGCCAATTCATGGAATGAGTTCCGTCAGAACTTGTCGGGCCGCAGCATCGCCGCGACCATGTAGACCGCGACGACAAGCGCCCCGGCTCCCCACAGCACGTTCACCAGCATGGTCAAACGCGCCTCAATGCAACGGCGAAAGCGGCGAACGCTGCGAACAGCCCGCCGCCCAGCGCCAAAAAGATGAGATCAGCCATCTTCGGCCTCCAGCTAACGCTGCTGAAGGACCACGAAGCCGCGTAAGGGCTCCATGCGGATGAAGCCTGGCGGCATAAGGGAAATATAAAGGCCCGAGAAACCCCTCGCCTAGCCTTCGATGACGAAGCTCATTCCATCATAGGCGGGCTCTACGCCAAGCGGCAGCTGGGCCGCCAGCGCGTTATAGTCCAGGTCGATGTGCAGGTTCGTTAGGATGGCCCGCTTAGGCTTGGCGCGCTCGATCCAGCCCAGCGCCTTCTCGACGTGGGCGTGGGTGGGGTGCGGCGTCCAGCGCAGGGCGTCCACGATCCAGACGTCCAGGCCCGCCAGCGCTTCCCAGCTCTCTTCGGGAAAGTCGATGGCGTCGGGCGTATAGGCCACGCCGCCGAAACGGTAGCCCACGGCGCGGATCTCGCCGTGATCGACGTCGAAGGTGCTGACCGGGATCGGGCCGCTGGGGCCGTCCAGGTCGAAGTCGATCCCGTGCTCGGGCGTGGGCCGGGCGTCACAGATCGCCGGATAGCCGCCCTGGCTCTGGAAGATGTAGCCGAACCGGCTCATCAGGCTGTCGGTCGTATAGGCGTCCATATAGGTCGGCACGCGCTTGCGGCTGTTCAGGAAGAACGGGCGCAGGTCGTCGATGCCGTGGGCCTGGTCGGCGTGGTCGTGGGTGAACAGGCAGGCGTCCACCCGCCGCACGCCCGCCCGCACCGCCTGCAGGCGGAAGTCAGGCGCGGTGTCCACCACGGCCGTGGTGTCCTGCTCGGCCCCCTGCCCTCCCAGCCGGCGCACCAGCATGGAGCAGCGGGTGCGCAGGTTCCTGGGCTCGTCCGGATCGCAGTCGCCCCAGTTGCCGTCGGCGCGGGGCACGCCGCCCGAGGAGCCGGAGCCCAGGATGGTGAACTCCAGCCGGCGGGTCATGGGCGCGGGATCCGATCGAACAGGTTGAAGAAGGCGTCTTCGGTCCGCTGCTCGGTCTCGGCCCGGGTCCATCCCCGGATCTCGGCCAGCTTGTCCAGCACGTGAGGCAGGTAGGCGGGCTCGTTGCGGCGACCGCGCATCGGCACGGGCGCCAAGTACGGGCAGTCGGTCTCCAGGATGATCCGTTCGGCCGGCATGTCGGCGATGATGTCGCGAACGTCCTGAGCCTGCTTGAACGTGGCGATGCCCGAGACCGAAAACCACGCACCCAGGGCCGCGGCGCGTTTCGCCAGTTCCGCGCCGCTGGTGTAGCAGTGCATCAGGATCTTGAACGGCCCCCTGGCGTGCTCCGCCTCGAGGATCTCGCCCATCACCTCGTCGGCCTCGCGGGTGTGGACCACCAACGGCAGGCCCGTCTCGCGCGCAGCGGCGACGTGGGCGCGGAAGACCTGCGCCTGGATGTCGCGCGGGCTCAGGTCGTAGTGGAAGTCCAGGCCCGTCTCGCCGATGCCGATCACCTTGGGTCGGGCGGCCAGCTCGACCAGGCGCTGGGTGGCCAGGTCGACGTGGTCCTTGGCCTCATGCGGATGGGCCCCGACGGTGCACCAGATGTCGTCATTGGCTACGGCGAGGCCGTGGACGGTCTCGAACGACGGGATCTTGTCGCAGATGGTCACCATCAGCGCGATGCCGGCCTCGCGGGCGCGGTCCATGACCGCCTGGCGGTCCTCGTCGAACTGATGGGCGTGCAGGTTTACGTGGCTGTCGATGAGCATGGGGTCACATGGCCGCCCGCGCGGCGGCGCGCAAGTCCGAGATCGCCGACCAGAAGGCGTCTGCGCGATCGAGGTTGACCGCCTCCGCCTCTCCGGGGGTGCGCACGATCTTCTCCCAAGCCGCCACCCAGCCATCCAGGCCCGCCGGAACGCGATCGCCCGCCATGCCGGTGGCCATCGCGTGGATCTGGTCCCCCAGGCGATCGAACAGCAGCTCGAACCGCTGAACGCCCTCGGCGCCCTTGAACGTGTCGGCCAGGGCCAGCAAGGCCCCTTCGTCGATGTTGGGCAGTCCGCGCAGGATTTCGCCGGCCGTGTCGTCGGCCTGGATTGCCCCGGCGGCGGCCAGTTGCAGCGCCCGCCCCGGCGCGCCCTTGGCCATGCGGGCCAGGCGCTCGGCGTCGCGGCTGCTGACGCCGGCGCGATGCTCGACCATGGCGGCGGTCTTGGCCACGTCGGGCGCGGGCACCGGCAGTCGGCGGCAGCGCGAGCGGATGGTCGGCAGCAGCCGCCCTGGCGAATGGCTGATCAGCAGGATCACCCCGCGCGGCGGCGGCTCCTCCAGCGTCTTCAACACCGCATTGGCGGCGTTGACGTTCAGATCGTCCGCGGCGTCGATGATCGCCACCCGATACGGAGATACGGCCGGCGAATTGGCGAAGAACTCCGGCAGGCGGCGCGCCTCGTCCACCGGGATGGACTTGCGGGCCTTGCCGTCGTCGGTTTCGCGCTCCAGCACCATCAGGTCGGGATGCGAGCGGGCCGCGACCTGGCGGCTGACGAAGTCGCTGGGCGCCGAGCCCAGTAGTCCGAACGCGGGGTCGGGCCGCGCGCCCAGCAAGCGGCGGGCCATGCGATAGGCCAGGGTCGCCTTGCCCACCCCTTCGGGGCCGGTCAGCAGCCAGGCGTGGTGCAGGCGTCCCCGATCATAGGCGTCGATGAAGGCCGCTTCGGCTGCGTCGACGCCGTCGATCGAGAACACGTCGCGGGGATGGGGCGGTGCGTCCACGCGTCAGAGCCCCAGGCGTTCGGAGACCGCGCGCCAGACGTCGGCCCCGACGGCCTCGATCGTGTCGTCCGCCTCGATCACCACGCAGCGCTCGGGTTCGCGACGGGCGATCTCGAGGAAGGCCTCGGCCAGGCGCTTGTGAAACTCCAGGCCCTTGGACTCGAACCGCGCCTCGCCCCCACGCGCCGCGGCCCGGGCCAGGCCTGTCTCGACCGGCATGTCGAAGATCAGGGTCAGGTCGGGAGTCGTTCCGCCCAGCACATGCTCTTCCAGCGCCTTGATCAACAGGATCGGCGCCTCGCCGCCGGCGCCTTGGTAGGCCCGGGTGCTGTCGGCGAAGCGGTCGCACAGCACCACGGCCCCACGATCCAGCGCCGGACGGATCACGCGTTCGATATGGTCGCGTCGAGCGGCGTACATCAGAAGCGCCTCCGTGACGGGCGACCAGCGGTCGGCCGAGCCGTTCAGGGCCAATTCGCGGATCTGCTCGCCGCCCTGGCTGCCGCCCGGTTCGCGAGTCAGAACCACGTCGGCGCCCTCCGCCTTCAGGCGTTCGGCCAAGCGACGGATCTGAGTGGACTTTCCAGCCCCCTCGCCGCCTTCGAAACTGATGAAGGTTCCTCGCGTCACCCGCTCGATGTCGGCCGTAACGTCCGTCTTGTCCAGAGCCGTTCAGGCCAAAATCTAAGGTCGCAGCACCGTTGCGTCGGAAAAGCCGAGCGCGGCGACCCGGTCGCGCATCCCATAAGCCTCGCCCTCGTCCGCGCCGGCCTTGACCACCACGCGGTACAGCACGCCCTGGGCGCGCTCTATCGCTTCTATCGACGCCTGGCCGGCCTGACTGAGCTGGGCCATGGCCCGTTCGGCGTTGTCGCGATTGGCGAACGAGCCGGCCTGGACGCGGAAACCTGACGGTGGCGCGGCGATCACGGGAGGATCGTCCACGACCGGCGGCGCCGACATAGGCGCGGGAGGCGGCGCGGGAGGGGGCGGAGATGGCTCAGCCGCGGCGAGAACCGTGTACGGGACGGGCTGCCGCGACGTCGGACGTGGTTCGGGTGGCGGGGCCGAGGCGATCATGCGCGGCTGATCGAAGGGCGTCTTGTCGGCTGGCCCGATGTAGCGCACTCGCACCCTGGCGATTCCAGCGCGCCGATAGCCTAGTTGATCCGCCGCGGCGCGCGAAAGATCGATGATGCGATCATCGACGAACGGGCCACGGTCATTGACCCGCACCTTCATCTTGCGACCGTTGTCCAGGTTGGTGACCTCGACAATGCTCGGCAGCGGCAACGTCTTGTGCGCCGCCGACGGCAGGTTCATGTCGAAGATCTCGCCATTGGCCGTGCGGCGGTTATGGAACTGCTCGCCGTACCACGATCCGACTCCTCTCTCGTCGTAGTTCGGGTCGGCCTTGGGATAGTACCATATCCCTTTGATCTGATAGGGCTTTTCTGTGCCGCGCAAACCCTTGGTCGAGCCGGGAGGCGGCGGGCCGTTGTAGGGCTTGGAGGCAGCGACGTTCTGAGGCAAGCGGGTGGGCAGCGGCGTGGCGCAGGCGGCCAGGCCCGCGCAGCCCAGAACGATCAGGGCCAAGCGTCGCCACGTTCTCGTATCGCCCAGCACTCGGCGTCCGAAAGCCAACAGCCTGCTCCAACCACCTGAAATCAAGTTGGATGGTCGTTCACGAGACTTGAGACCTGGTTAATGAAAGGTGCGACCAAACAGACTGGAGCCGACGCGCGACCTCTGATACAGCCCCCTGCTCCGGGCAGGTGGCCGAGTGGTTTAAGGCAGCGGTCTTGAAAACCGCCGTGGGTGAAAGTCCACCGTGGGTTCGAATCCCACCCTGCCCGCCAGATCTCCCGAGACCCGCTTCATGCCCGATACGCCCCGCGCCGCCGTCTATGGCTTCCCGTCCTACGATGTGACGGACGTCCCGGGCGACGCCGTCCAGGTCTCGCCCATGGTGATCGGCGCGGCCGACCTGGGCGCCCTGCCCGAGGGTTCGTTGGAAGAGATCGTGATTCTGGCCCCGGCCGGCGCGGCCGAGCGGCGCTATGTCCTGGCGCAGGCCCTGCGGGCGCTGAAGGTCGAGGGACGGCTGACGGCCCTGGCGCTGAAGGATCGCGGCGGCCTGCGCCTGAACAAGGAGCTCACGGGCTTTGGCTGCAAGGTCGGCGAAAGCTCCAAGCGGCACCATCGAATCTGCGTGGCCCTGAAGCCCGCCAACGTGCAGGGCCTGGACGCCGCCATCGCCGAGGGCTCGCCCCGGCGACTGGATGGAGACGGCCTATGGACCCAGCCCGGCGTCTTCAGCTGGGATCGCCTGGATCAGGGCACCGCCCTTCTCTTGAAATCCCTGCCGCCCCTGGCCGGCGCCGGGGCCGACCTGGGCTGCGGCGTCGGCGTGCTGGCCCATGCGGTGCTGGCCTCGCCCAAGGTCACGGCCCTGACCCTGGTCGACCTGGACCGCCGAGCCGTCGAGGCCGCCAAGCGCAACGTCGACGACCCTCGGGTCCAGGTGCGCCAGGCCGATGTCCGTCACGGCGACCTGCAACTGAAGGAACTGGACTTCGTGGTCTCCAACCCGCCCTTCCATGAAGGCGGCGGCGAGGACAAGAGCCTGGGTCAGGCCTTCATCCGCACGGCGGCGGGGCTGCTGCGCAAGGGCGGCTCACTGTGGGTCGTGGCCAACCGCCACCTGCCCTACGAGGCTGTCCTGGGCGAGCACTTCAAGACGGTGCGCCCCATCGCCGACGCCGGCGGCTTCAAGGTCTACGAGGCCCGCAAGTGAGCAAGCCGCTGATGGCGCGCCTGGACCGGCTGCTGGCCAATCTGGGCTACGGCGGACGGCGCGACGTCCAGGCCCTGATCGCCGGCGGCAAGGTCACGCTGGACGGCGTGGCCCTGAAGAACAGCGCCCAGAAGATCGCCGTCACCGCCGACCTGCCCCAGCACTTGAAGATCCGCGGCGTTCCGGTGGATCCTCCCGCCCCGCTGGTGCTGATGATGAACAAGCCGCTGGGCGTGGTCTGCTCGCATCGCGAGGACGGCGAGCGGATCTACGACCTGCTGCCGCGTCGCTGGCAGGCCCGCGACCCTGCGCTGTCCAGCGTCGGCCGCCTGGACAAGGACACCTCGGGCCTGATCCTGATCACCGATGACGGCGACTTCCTGCATCGCGTGATCTCGCCCAAGCGCCACGTGCCCAAGGTCTATCGCGCCGTTCTCGACCGTCCGCTGAACGGGACCGAGGGGGCGACCTTCGCCGAAGGCGCGCTCATGCTGGAGGGTGAGGAAAAGCCGTTGCTTCCGGCTGAACTGGAGGTGCTGGGCGAGCGCGAGGCGCGGCTGACGATCACCGAGGGACGCTACCATCAGGTGCGTCGCATGTTCGCCGCGGTCGGCAACCACGTAACCGCCCTGCACCGAGAGCGGATCGGCGGCGTCGCCCTGCCTGACGACCTGGCGCCGGGCGAGCACCGCATCCTGAGCGCGGCCCAGGCCGAGGAGGTCTTCGATGTCTGAGACTTCCATCCCCGAGGCCCGGTTGGTCGACGCGCGCGGACATCGCTGCCCCGTCCCAACTTTACGCCTGCGCCGGGCGTTGGAAGAAACCGCGCCGGGCGGCCATGTGCGCCTGCTGGCCGACGATCCGCTGGCCCGCATCGACGTGCCGCACTTCGCCGCCAGCGCGGGGGCGAACGTGATCGAGGTGGTCGACGCGCCGAACGGGGCGATCAGCTTTCTGGTGGCGAAGGCGCCTTGAGGGCGATCGGCTTGGGGCCTTCCAACAGGGCCCTGGGCCGCTCGTCGAGGGCGACCTCCATCTCGGTGGCCAGCGCTCCGCCGAAGAAGACCGCGTTCACGCTCCAGGACAGCCAGATCAGGAAGATGATCACGGCCGAGATCGAGCCGTAGGTCGCGCCCAGGTGCGCCACGCGCTCGACGTAGAAGGCGCTGGCCCACGACATGAAGACGCAGAGCAGCGCCGAAGCGACCCCGCCCGAGACCGAGGCGCGCCAGCCGACAGGCGCACGCGACATGGCGTAGCGGTAGATCAGCGTCATGCCGCACACCAGGCCCAGGGTCGCCCAGGTCCATTCGCTCTGGATCCACGACACGCCCGCCAGCGGCTTGAGGCCCAGAGTGCTGGAAAGCAGTCGGAAGGTCAGGAACACGCCTGACATCACGAACAGCAGCACGAAGGCGGCGATCAGCACGATCAGCGCCATCAGGTTGAAGCCGAAGAAACCCCGCTGGTCCTCTTCCTCGTGGATGAAGGACAGGCCCGCCAGCAGCGCCTTGAAACCCCGGTGCGCGGCGTAGATACCGATAATCAGCACCACGCCGCTTTGCAGCGACACCGCCTTCTCAGGCGCATGGGCCAGTCGTTCCAGCTCGTTCTGGATGATCGGCCTGGCGCCCGAGGGCATCAGGTATGAGAGCTTGTCGGTCAGGTGGGTGGCCTGCTCGGGCGTCAGCAGCAGGCTGAACACGCCGATCAGAATGGCCAGGCCTGGAAACACCGCCAGCAGGATGAAGAACGAGACGCCGCCCACATAGAGCATGACGTCGCGCCCCCACAGCCGCTGGAGGGCCAGGCCCAGAACCCGGAGGATTTCGCGGACCCAGTGGATCGGATCGAGATCGAGATCTCGAAAGCGAATACGGTCCTGGGGCGACTTCATCGGCGGAAACTGGCCTCGCCACCGCCGGTTCGCAAGCTTTGCGTGGAAAAAACTGGGTTCTCGACGTCAAAGACGCGCCGCTTCAGGGAAAGCGGCGCGTCTCCGCAGGACGAACCTGAACCGGTCGCCGCATCGAGGGACGGGGTGGCGCAACGGCCGGTCACACACGCAAATTGCGCCCTGTCGCCTGAACCGCACCTGAATGAGATCAGGCGCCCCTCCGTCAGGTTCTAGAGCGCGCCCTCGGCCTTGAGCGCGGCGATCGCTTCGGGCGAAAAACCCCAGTCCGACAAGGCCGCGTCGTTGTGGCCCCCGATCGCCGGCGGCGGACCCTGGATCGCGCCGGGCGTCAGCGAAAAGCGCGGCGCGGGTGCGGGCTGGGTGACGCCGGCCACCTCGACGAAGGTCTGCCGCGCCGCGTTGTGCGGGTGCGACGGAGCCTCGTCCATGGTCAGGACCGGGGCGAAGCAGACGTCGGTGGCGTCCATGATTTCACACCATTCGTCGCGGCTTTTGGTCCGGATGACCGCGGCCAGCTTTTCCCGCAACTCCGGCCATTCGTCGCGACTCATCTGGTGCTGGAACTGCGGATCGGTGATCCCCGTCTTCTCCAGCAGAAGCAGGTAGAACTGCGGTTCGATCGAACCGATCGAGATCCACTTTCCGTCGGCGCATTCGTAGGTGTCGTAGAAGTGCGCCCCGCCATCCAGAAGGTTGGCCCGGCGCCCCTCGCTCCACATGCCGCCCGCCTTGAAGCCGTAGAACATCGCCATCAGCGAAGCCGCGCCATCGCTCATGGCGCAGTCGATCACCTGGCCCTGTCCGGTCGAGCGCGCATGGATCACCCCCGCCAGCAGGCCAAAGGCGAGATAGAGCGCCCCGCCGCCGAAATCGCCCACAAGGTTCAGCGGCGGAACCGGCTTGTCCTGCGTACCGATCGCGGCCAGGGCGCCGGTGATGGCGATGTAGTTCATGTCGTGGCCCGCGGCCTTTGCGTAGGGACCGGTCTGGCCCCAGCCGGTCATGCGGCCGTAGACGAGGCTGGGGTTGCGGGCCAAGGCCACGTCCGGCCCCAGGCCCAGGCGCTCCATCACGCCCGGCCGGAAGCCCTCGATCAGCGCGTCCGCGCCTTCCATCAACCGCAAGCAGGTCTCGACCGCCGACGGGTGCTTCAGGTCCAACGCCACGGAACGGCGTCCCCGGGCGGTGACATCGGCCGGCGAGCCCCGTCCCGAACCCTTGCGGTCGACCCGCACGACGTCGGCGCCGAGGTCCGACAGCAGCATGCCGCAGAACGGCCCCGGGCCGATCCCGGCGAATTCCACCACCTTCAGGCCGGACAAGGGTCCCCGGGCCATGCGTTCCTCCTGCCGACTCCGCGACTTCGACCACAGTTGAACGGTCCTGACCTTCGGTCATGCAAGGGCGTTTTGATCCACCGTCGACACGCTCCCTGCGGCGATGCGCACCTATGAGCCGCCTTGGCCTCTGCTATGTTGCGGCGTCGAATCTCGGCGACATCGCGTCGCGGGGCTACAGCCGGTGTCCGGGGCGGAGGCTTGAGTTGGCGGTGAACGCCCGAATCCTGATCGTTGCGCGAGACGATTCCCGCGCCGGACCGTTGTCCGAGGGGCTCGATCGGCTCGGCTGGCGGACCATCACCGCGCGCGGCCCCTACGCCGCCCTGGCGGCCCTGGGCGACCTGAACATCGAGGCTGTGATCGTCGATCTCGAGAGCGCCGGTCCCGACTCCCATTCCCTGTCCCGCCGACTGAAAGCCGCCGTAGCCCCCCGCCGCCTGCCCGTCATCGCCATCGGCGAGCCCGGAGCGGAGGGTAGCCAGGCCTTCGACCTGACGCTGTCGCCGCCGCTGCATCCCTCCCAGGCCGTCCTGCGCCTGGAAAGCCTGGTGCGCACCGCCATCGCCGAGGAGGAGTTCGAGCTCCGCCTGGCGACCTTCGGCGACCGTGGTCGCCGGCTGGACCTGCCTGAACAGGGCTCCGAGCCGTTCCGCGTGCTGGCCATCGGCGAGCCCGCCCCGCAATTTCTGGCCCTGTCCAACGCCCTGGCCCGCAGCGGCGCCGACGTGGTGGGCGCGTTCACCGCCTACACCGCCTTCGACTATCTGCACGAGCGGGCCTTTGACGCCGTGGTCCTGTGGGCCGGCGACAACCAGCAGGAAGCCCTGTCGATCGCGGCGGGCATGCGGCGGAACACCCGCCTCTTCCATATCCCCGCCCTGCTCTATCTGAAGGCGGAGAGCTACGTGACGATGTCGGAGGCGTTCCATCGCGGCGTGTCCGATGTGGCCTCACCCGAGACGCCCGAGGTCGAGACCGCCAAGCGTGTCATCGAACTGGCCCGCAACTACCGTCGAGGCGAAGCCATTCGCGGCGCGCTGGAGAAGGCGCGCAGTTCAGGCCTGATGGACGCCGCCACGGGCCTGTTCACCCGCGACCTCTTCGCGGCCCATTTGGCCCGCCTGGCCGGCGCCGCCCGCGAACGCGCCCGCTCCCTGACCATATGCGTGCTGCGCGTGGCCGATCGTCCCGACACGGTCTGGGCTCGCCAGAACGGCTGGCTGGACCGCGCCATCCCGCAGATCGGCTCGATGGTGGGGCGCCTGGTCCGTGTCGAGGACACCGCCGCGCGCCTGGCGCCCGAGGTCTTCGCCCTGGCCCTCCCCGCCACCAACCAGGCCGCCGGCCGCGCCGCCGCCGAGCGGATCGCCGCCGTCATCGGCTGCACCGCCTTCGACGCCGGCGACGATCGTCCGCCTTTCGTCTGTGAATTCGACATCGGCGTGGCGCAGATCGAAGCCGGCGAAAGCGCCGTCCACGCCCTGGAGCGCGCCGCCGCCCAGGCCCTGCAGAAGCGCACCGCCTAGCCAGGAAGGACCCCGCCATGGGCCAGCCCCTGCTGATCGATCTCGTCGCAGACGTCGTCTGCCCCTGGTGCTATCTGGGCTGGCGGCGCGTGAAGTCGGCCCTGGCCTTGCGGCCGGACGTCGAGCCGGTGCTGATCTGGCGTCCTTACCAGCTGGACCCGACGCTTCCCGAGGAAGGCGTCGACCGCAAGGCCTACATGGCCGGCAAGTTCAAGGACGCCCTGAAGCTAAAGGCGGTCCATACGGCCCTGGTCGAGGCCGGCGCCGAGGAAGGCATCGTCTTCGATTTCGACGCTATCGCCGTTTCCCCAAACACCAGCGCCGCCCACCGGCTGATACGCTGGGCCCACGGCCAAGGGGCGCAGGACGCCGTGGTCGAGGGCCTGTTCGCAGCCTTCTTCACCCAAGGACGCGACATCGGCGACCCGCGCGTGCTGGCCGATGTCGGCGCAGCGGCAGGCATGGACCCGGTGCTGATCCTGCAACTGCTGAGCGACGGCGCGGACAAGGAAGTCATCGCCCGCGAGCACGCGATGGCGGTCCAGGGCGGCGTCACGGGCGTGCCGTTCACGATCTTCGGCGGGCGGCTTGCTGTCGTAGGGGCCGAGAGCCCGGAGAACATCGCCGAGGCCATCGACAAGGCGCTTGAAGCCCAGGCCTAGCCGCGCCAAAGCTTCGGTCAGGACAGCCGCTCGGGGCGGCTGGTCATGTGCCTCGGGGGCGTCCGTTGAACCATTCCAACATCCAGATGCTGATCACCGTCGTGGTGGTGGCCGTCATCTTCGCGTTGCGCTTCCGGTCGATGAACCGCGAACGGCGATTGAAACTGGAATTCATGTGGGTGCTGCCCGCGCTGATGCTTCTGGGCGCGGCCGCGCTGTTCGCCCAGGTGACGCCGCATGGGATGGACTGGCTCTGGCTGGCCGCGATCTTCGCCGCGGGGGCGGTCATAGGCTGGTGGCGCGGCAAGCTGATCCCGATCACGATCGACCCGGAAACCCACCTGCTGAACACCAAGCCCTCGCCGGCCGCGATCCTGTTCCTGCTGGCCCTGTTCGTGGTGCGCTTTGGCCTGCGCACGCTGCTGGAAAGCGAGGCCCAGGCCTGGCACGTCAACGCCGTGCTGCTGACCGACGGCTTCATGGTGCTGGGCGTGGGCCTCTTCGCCGTGTCGCGCCTGGAGATGGCGCTGCGGGCGTGGAACCTCCTGCGGGAGGCCCGAGCGGCCAAGGCGGCGGCTTAGTCGAAAGCCTCCCCCTCAGGGGGAGGCCTTGATCAGATCAGCCCCGCAAGCGGCGAGCTCGGATCCGCATACAGCCGCTTCTGCATTCGCCCGGCCAGGTACGCCTCTCGACCGGCGATGACGGCGTGCTTCATCGCCTTGGCCATGCGGATCGGGTCCTTGGCCTCGGCGATGGCGGTGTTCATCAGGATGGCGTCGCAGCCCAGCTCCATGCCGATCGCCGCGTCCGACGCCGTGCCGACGCCGGCGTCGACCAGCACCGGCACCTTGGTGTTCTCGACGATGATGCGCAGGTTCACGCGGTTCTGGATGCCCAGGCCCGAGCCGATCGGCGCGCCCAGCGGCATGATCGCCACCGCGCCCGCCTCTTCCAGCTTCTTGGCGTAGACCGGATCGTCCGAGCAGTAGACCATCACCTGGAAGCCGTCGGCGACCAGCAGCTTCAGCGAGCGCAGGGTCTCTTCCATGTCGGGAAACAGGGTCTTGGGGTCGCTCAGGACCTCCAGCTTGACCAGGTCCCAGCCGCCGGCCTCGCGCGCCAGGCGCAGGGTGCGAACGGCGTCCTCGCCGGTGAAGCAGCCCGCCGTGTTCGGGAGATAGGTGAATTCCGTCGGCTTGACGTAGTCGACCAGCAACGGCTGGCTGGGATCGGTCAGGTTCACGCGGCGCACGGCCACGGTGACGATCTCGGCCCCGGCGGCGCGGGCGGCGGCGGCGTTGGTGGCATAGTCCTTGTACTTCCCTGTGCCGACGATCAGGCGCGAGCGGAAGGTGCGGCCGGCGACGGTCCAGGTTTCATCGGAGTCGGCGGCGACGGATTCGGGGGGGACGTGCGCGTTCATGGCCTGCATGTACGCTCGCGGGTCCAGGGTTTCAAACCCTTCGCGCCCTTACGGAAGCCTAGCCGCCGCCGATGAAGGTCACGATCTCGATACGGTCGCCGTCAGCGAGCCTCGTCTCGGCGTAGGTCGAGCGCGGCGCGATCTCCAGATTGCGCTCCACGGCCACCTTGCGGGCATCCAGGCCGAGCGAGGCCACCAGGTCCGCGATGCTGGCGATCCCCGCGATTTCGCGATCTTCGCCGTTCAGTAGAAGCCTCATGTCACCTCCGAAGCGAGCCCTGCTTGTGACCTGACGGAACCGGCTATACAAGACCTCCCGGAATCGACGGCGGAGCCGAATGGTAAAACCGATCCATGTGCTGAGCGGGCCCAATCTCAACCTGTTGGGAACGCGCGAGCCCGAGATCTACGGCAAGGACACGCTCGACGATGTCCGTGCGCGCTGCGAGGCGCGGGCGGTCGCTCGGGGTCTTTCCGTCGTCTTTCGGCAAAGCAATCACGAAGGCGTGCTGATCGACTGGGTGCAGGAAGCCCGGACGGAAGCCTGCGCGTTGGTGATCAATCCGGCGGGTTATGGGCACACGTCCATCGCCCTGCTCGACGCTCTGAAGACCTTGAACATCCCGGTCATCGAGTGTCACTTGTCCAACCCGGCGGCTCGGGAAGATTTCCGCCGCCACACCTATGTTTCGCTCGCGGCGACGGGGA
Source organism: Caulobacter sp. (assembly GCA_017745235.1). Lineage (GTDB taxonomy): Bacteria > Pseudomonadota > Alphaproteobacteria > Caulobacterales > Caulobacteraceae > Caulobacter. Next base: position 231,130 of record JAGHZU010000013.1, read on the forward strand.
TCGTCTCCGGCTTCGGCGCGGCGAGCTATGAACTGGCGATCGAGGCCGCTGCCGGCCTGGTCGGCGCCAACTAGGCCGGTCCAGACCGGCTCAAGACACAAGGTAACCTTCAATGTCCAATTCCAAGGCCCCCGCCGATCCGGTCGAGACTCCGTCGATCGACGCCCGCCTGGTCCGCAAGCTGGCCGACATCCTGAAGGACACCGGCCTGAGCGAGATCGAGGTCGAGCACGTCGGCCTGAAGATCCGCGTCGCTCGTGAGCTGACCGTGGCCGCCGCTCCGACGACCTATGTGGCCGCGCCGCAGGCCGTGGCCGCCGCTCCGGCGCCGGTCGCCGCCGCGCCCGCCGCCGCCCCGGCCGCCGAGCCGGCGGATGCGGTCGACGCCGTCGTCGTCACCGGCTTTCGCAAGTCGCTGGGCGCGGCCCGCGAGGCCAAGCGCAGCAGCGCCATCGTC
>JAGHZU010000140.1 GCA_017745235.1 Caulobacter sp.
CAGCACCACAGTGCGGCCGATCCGCTCGGTCCTGCGCGCGGCCTGCCAGGTCTTGGCCGCCAGTTCGCGGATCGCCGGTTCCAGCGCCTCCAGCGGCAGGTCTTCGCCGAAGGTGTCTTCCGACGAAACCGACTGCACCGGCTGGTCCGGTTCGACCGGCCGCTCGTCGATGCCACGCGCGCGCCGGTAAAGCGACGCGCCGAAACTGCCGAAGCGCTGCTGCAGTTCTTCCAGCGGCAACGCGCGCAGGTCACCGACGGTGGCGACACCCAGCGCCTCCAGCTTGCCCTGCATGACCTTGCCGACGCCTGGAATGCGCCCGACCGGCAACGGCGTCAGGAAGGCCTCGACCTGGTGCGGGCGGATCACGAACAGCCCGTCCGGCTTGCGCCAGTCCGAGGCGATCTTGGCCAGGAACTTGTTCGGCGCCACCCCGGCCGATGCGGTCAGCGAAGTCTCTTCGCAGATCCGCGCGCGGATGACCTCGGCCACCGCAGTGGCGCTGGGCAGGCCGGTCTTCGCCGCGGTCACGTCGAGATAGGCCTCGTCCAGCGACAGCGGCTCGACC
>JAGHZU010000141.1 GCA_017745235.1 Caulobacter sp.
GAGACAGTTTCCAGACCGAAGGTATAGCCATCGTCATCGACGAACTCGACCTGAAAGGCCTCATGCTGACCCAGCACATCGACGACCGTGCCCATCAGCCCCTTCTCAAGGCCGGCTTCAGGCCTGCCGATCAGCAAGGCCACGGTATCGAGTTCTTCAATCATCAAAGGCCTCGCGCGATGAAGACCGAGGTCAAACGGGTGCGGGATCCATCGCCCGGAACGATCCAGCCGCTGGTGATCATCGCAGACAAAGCGCCGAACTGGAACATGAAGTCGACCTGCCAGCGCTGGCCCCAAGCGTCGGACTTGATGAGGTCGGCCTCGTGGGAAGCGACGGCAGTGCGCAACGCGGCTTCGAGCGTGGGAGCATCAGCCTGGGTCAGGCCCAGGCGAGAAGCGAAGAGGCGGGCTTTGTGTTTGCCACCGGATGGGTCGGTGAGAGCGCGTAGTCGACCAGTTTCCTGGGATCGATCTCGACGCTCTCACCGCCCGGTAGTTTCAAGCGGCTACTTCCCCGCCGCCGTCAGGGCGTCCATCAGTTCCGGGACGGCCGTCTTGTAGTCGGC
>JAGHZU010000142.1 GCA_017745235.1 Caulobacter sp.
AGCTGGACCAGCTTCGGCATTCTCGCGATCCTCGATAAGCAGGCGGGCCTGCGCAAGTACGCCCGGCCCGGCGCGTGGAACGATCCCGACATGATGGAAGTCGGCAACCTGCCGACGCTGGCCGAGAACCGCTCGCACTTCGCCCTGTGGGCCATGCTCGCCGCGCCGCTGATCGCCGGCACCGACGTGGTCGGCATGAAGCCCGAGATCGCCGTGATCCTGACCAACCCGCGGCTGGTAGCGATCGACCAGGACCCGCTCGGGCTGCAGGGCTTCGCCTGGATCCGCACCGCCGAGCTCGAGGTCTGGGCACGCCCGCTGGCGGATGACCGGTGGGCGCTTGCGGTGCTCAATCGCTCCGACGCGGAGCGCCGCCACACGATCGACTTCGCCGGCGAGCCGCTCGGCGATGACCTCAACCAGAAGTTCGCCAAGATCGGCGAGCGGCACTATCGCATCGCCGATGCCTGGACCGGCGGGGACCGCGGCACGACCCGCGAACCGCTCGAGGTCACCGTCGCGCCGCGGGATACCGCCGTGTTCCTGCTGACGCCGGTCGGTTGATACC
>JAGHZU010000143.1 GCA_017745235.1 Caulobacter sp.
GTGGCGGCCCTGCCACCATTCCGGGGACGACATGGCCTGTCCGCATCGCGGCCTGTCCGCACGCCTGCGCCGGCTCGCGCTGCTGCTGGTCATCGGCCTGCCCGTGCCGGGCATGGCTTCGCCGCCATCCTCCACTGCATCGGCACAGCCCGCACGGCTGCAGGTGATCGGCTACGTGGTCGACGAGCCGCAACTGCCGCCGATCAGCGCCGGCAAGCTCGATGCGATCAACTTCGCCTTCGCCAAGGTCGATGCGACCGGTGCGGCCTACCTGCCCGGCGACACCGCGACACGTTCGCTCGTCGCCACGCTGCCACAGCACGGGCACGTCCTCGGCCGGCGGCGGTTCCAGCTCGGCACGCTCGCGCGCCGCGGCCGCTTCGGCGTCGGCCTCGATCTCCCAGCTGTAGCGCTTGCGCGGCGGCATCGGGTCGAGCCGCCGGAACAGCACGCCGGCCAGTACCCCGGCCAGCGCGCCGCCAAGGTGCGACTGCCAGGAAATGCCGTCGCCGTGTGGCAGCACGGCGAGCACCGAGCCGCCATAAAACAGCAGCGCGATCATGCCG
>JAGHZU010000144.1 GCA_017745235.1 Caulobacter sp.
AACCTGGACCGCCAGCGCAATACCCTGGCCGACCTGGCCCACAGCCTGAAGACGCCGCTGGCGGTGCTGCGCACCCAGCTCGACGCCGGCGATGGCGGCGAAGGCGTGCGCGAGGTCGCGCTGCGCCAGGAGCTGGACGCCCAGCTCAAGCGCATGAACGACCTGGTGTCCTACCAGCTCGCGCGCGCCGCGTCCGGCGGCCACAAGCTGTTCTCCGCGCCGGTGCCGATCGAGTCCACCGCCGAGGAGATCGTGCGCGGGCTGGAGAAGGTGTACGCGGCCAAGAACGTGCTGTGCGAGTTCGAGGTCGCGCCCGACGTGCAGTTCTACGGCGAGGCCGGCGACCTGCAGGAGCTGCTCGGCAACCTGCTGGAAAACGCCTTCAAGTGGGCGCGGCACCGCGTGCTGCTGACCGCGCGGCCGGGGCCGTCGGCGCCCAACCGTCGCGCCGGCCTGGTCCTGGCGGTCGACGACGACGGCCCGGGCATCGCCGCCGAGGACGTGGCCAAGGTGCTGCAGCGCGGCGTGCGCGGCGACGAGCGGGTGCAGGGCCACGGCATCGGCC
>JAGHZU010000145.1 GCA_017745235.1 Caulobacter sp.
CCCGTCCAGTGCACGTGCGCCGTTGGGCTGCTCGTAGGCGACGGCGGTGTCGACAACGCGCGCCGGCGTCGCTTCCAGGGTGGCGTAGTCGATGAAGAACAGATGGCTGGACAAGGCCGGCCGTTCGAACGCGAACAGGCGCCAGCGCGGCGGCTTCGACGGCCCGTCGCCATCGGGATCGTCCGGCGACGCGCTGAAGATCGGCGTCGGCGCGAAGCCTCCTTCCTGCAGCAGCGTGTGCGCGCGCTCCAGGATCGACGAGCGCAGGCCGAAGGTGCGCGCACCGGCGCCGCCGTGCAACGACGCCTGGTCGGCCTGCATGCCCGGATCCATCCGCGCGTCGGCCCGCTCGATGCCGAACAGTTCCAGGTAGCTGCGGTCGGCGAAGCGCACGTAGCGATTGGCCACGCCGTCGGTGTCGCGCCCGGGCCGGACCTGGAAGCCCAGCCGCATCGCCATGACCGAACTGACCTGGTCGATCGTGCGCCCCCACAGCAGGGCGTGGTCGATCTCGCTGGTCCGGCCTATCTCGGCGGCGGGCGCGGGCGCAGCGGCGGCGCCGG
>JAGHZU010000146.1 GCA_017745235.1 Caulobacter sp.
AACCTTGGCAGGATCGGCCCATGCGTCGCGTCGCCTCCCTGCTGATCCTGAGCCTGCTGGCGGCGCGCGGCGGTCCGGCCTGGGCTGGATCACAGAGGGCCGGCGAGACCGCCTGCTGGTTCGAGAACGGCGCGGTCGTCGCCCCGGCCGCGATCGACGGGATCGCCGGCGACTACGTCATCGACCTGTCGGCGCCCCACACCCTGCTGCACATCGACATCGCCCAGCGCGCCGGCTTCACCGAGACCGCTCTGGTCCTACCCGTGCGCTTGGCGGGCCGACGGGTCGATGCGGCCCTCATCACCGTCCAGAGCCTGGACTACCGGGCCGTGGGCTTCTCGACGCCCATCGTCGGGATCATCGGGGCCGACATCCTGGACCGCTACAAAGTGACCCTGGACTTCTCGCCCTGCCGCCTGCGCCTGGAGCGGCCTGGAAGCCCCCTGAGGGGGCGGAAAGGCGGCCTGCCGGTCACGATGGTCGACGGCGTGCCCACCGTCGTCGCGGCGGCCTCGGACGGCTTCCGGGGCCTCTCCGGGCCCTTCGCCCTGGACACCGCCT
>JAGHZU010000147.1 GCA_017745235.1 Caulobacter sp.
GCGCCATCCTCTTTTACGATGGATCCGGAAAGCTGCTGACCCGCGAAAAGGCGGGCGCACCGCAATCGGTGACGCCACGGACGATCTCGGATGCGCCAACCTACGAGGTGGAAAACCGCTTCACCCTGAAGCCCGACGAAGCCATCTACGGCTTCGGCTTTACCAACGACGACGAGGTCAACCGGCGCGGCAAGGAACTCCTGCTGGTTCAGACCAACATCGGCATCATCATCCCGGTCATGATGTCGACCGAAGGCTATGGCGTCCTGTGGGACACCTATTCGCAAATGCGCTTCACCGACAATGCCGATGGGGCAAGGCTCTGGGCCGAAAGCGCACCGGGCGGGGTCGATTATTACTTCATGGGAGGCGGAAACATGGATGCCGTGGTCGGCGCCTATCGCCGTCTCACCGGCTCAGCTCCGATGTATCCCAAGCAGGCCTTTGGCCTGTTCATGTCGAAGGAACGTTATGCCACCCAGCAGCGGCTTCTCGATGTCGTCGGCACATTCCGCAAGGAGCAATTCCCGCTCGATTACATCGTTCAGGATTGGCAGTAC
>JAGHZU010000148.1 GCA_017745235.1 Caulobacter sp.
GGTTCCGCCTGTTTACGTCGCGCTTCCGTAAGGCTTGCGCTGTGGTGGCGCCCCTTGAGTGTCAGGCCCCTGTAATCATTGCATTTTCAGATCGACTAGGCTGCTCGGACGACAAGCCGAGGACGGTCTTAAGTTGGATCGGGCGTTCTGCGGCCAGTCTTAAGTTGGAACCGCCAAGTTGGCAAAAACACCCTCTTGAGGGATTTCAACGCCTTAGCCGGCCCGCGTTAAGTTGGCCCAATAGGTTGGCTATCGCGCCATCGAACTGATCGAAGAGGGCTCCGGTGAAACGACGCTGGGCCAGCTTGCCAACACCTTAGGCAGCGGCCCGCGAGGGTTAGCAATCGCACAGGCCATGATGGTCCGTCGTCTCATAGAGATAGACATCGCTTCACCCCTAAGCATGGCAAGTCGGGTGGAGTCTGGCGCGTATTCTTGACCGAATAGCGAGCCGTAGCGGGCGACCGTTTCTGGCGTATCGGCGCCTTAGAGATTTCGATCGAGCACGTTCGCGACCGCTCAGGGCGGCGTACAGCGACGTCAGGGCCGATCTTAGGT
>JAGHZU010000149.1 GCA_017745235.1 Caulobacter sp.
CGCTGACGCTGATCGACACCAAGCGGGTGGTGGCGACCACCGCCGGCGGCGGCGTGGACGTCACCCTGGTGCCCTCGATGCTCGTTGGCCGGACCGAGACGGTCACCGGCGGTGCCTCGGCGGTATACGGCTCCGACGCCATCGCCGGCGTGGTCAATATCATCCTCGACAAGAGTCTGGAGGGCTTCAAGGCCCAGGCCGACTACAGCGTGACAACCCACGGAGACGGCGACGACTGGCACGCCGCGGCGGCTTACGGCACCGGCTTCGCCGATGGGCGCGGTCATGTCATCGTCGGCGCCGAATACCAGAACACCTCCGCGATCGGCAATTGCGCGGAAGTGCGCTCGTGGTGCGCGAAGGGATATTCGACGTTCAACAACACCGAATACGCGACCCCGGGCGCCCCGGGATACGGGCAGCCGCACTACGTCATCGGGCCAAATGCCACGATCGCCTATTCGAGCTCGACCGGGGCGCTTTCGCCGTGCCTGTTCTTCGTGCCCGGCGCCGGATTCTGCGCCTATGTGCCGGCCGTCACCGGCCCGACGCTGTC
>JAGHZU010000014.1 GCA_017745235.1 Caulobacter sp.
CGCATCGGTCGCCGGCCATGCGCCCTTTCCACCGCGACGAGGTGGCTTAAGAATAGCGCAGCCTGAGACCGTGCGGAGAGTTCGGGTTTGTCCTGAGGAATTTCAGCGGGTTAGGCGCGGATGAGGTGTGCGTAAGACAAGCCTCCGCCCCTCTAACCTTGCCCCTGGACCGCCTATTCCCGCGAAGGCGGGGATGAGCGGAGGTGGTGGGGAGAGTGAACCCCCTACTCCACTTCCCGGTCGGGAAAGGCCAGCTTGGCTGCGAAGGTGACGAAGAGGACCCAGCGGAAGTCGTTGTAGATCAGGGCGATGCTCTCGGTCAGGGCCACCAGGCTGAAGACCACCAGGAACGGGAAGGCCAGCAAGGCGCCGCGGTCGCGGAAGACGGCGATGACGGCCAGGGTCATGGCCTGGAGGTAGAACAGGCCCCAGCTGACCAGCCCCAACAGGCCCAGGCCCAGCCACTGCTCCAGCCAGCTGTTGTGGGCGTGCTGGGCCTGGAAACCGGCGTTCTTGCTGATCCAGGCGAAGGGGCCCCACCCGCTCTTGTCGCCCCACACGGCCTGATAGCCGTAGCCCAGCCAGGGACGCTCCTGGATTTCGCGCATGACCGCGTCCCAGATCTTGGTTCGGCCTGTAAGGGTCGCGTCCTTGCCCAGGATCGCGAAAAAGACGTCGGAGGCGAACAGGATGAACGCCCCGATCAGAACCACGCCGGTGACACCGGTCCAGGTGGCGGCGGCGCCGGCCGCTGGACTGCGCTGGGCGATCCAGACAAAGCCGATGGCCGCCGCGCCCAACATCAGCGAGACCAGCGAGGTCTTGGACGTGGACATCAGCACCAGCACCAGGGCCAGAAAGGCGAAGGCTCCCCACAGCCTAGCCCGTCGCGGGTTCAGGAAGGCCGCAGCGACCAGAATGCAGAAGCCGAAGGCCATGTTGCCGCCCAGGCCGTTCTTCTCGCGCCACAGGCCACGCCAGGCCCCCGGGAAAAGCTCGGTCATGACCCCGATGCGCGGCACGGCCAAGCACACCACGAAACAGGCGACGATCAACACCGCGAAACAGACGGCCATCACCTCAGCCAGCTGCGGCCAGCGAAAGCGCGCAGCCAGGGCGATCCCGCCCAGGGTGGTGCAGATCAGGGCGAAGCCCCGCCGGGCGGTCTGGTCGGGATTGACCGACCAGAAGACCGAGGCCGCCACGATGCACAGCAGCGCGATCAGGAACGGCTGGCGGATCGCCACCTTGAAGGTCGAGCCCGGGCGCAGGGCGATCAGGGCGAAGCCGGCGGCGTAGGCTGGCAGGTAGCCCACGCGCAGCAGGGCCGAGCCCGCCGCGTCGGCGGTCTCGCCCACCAGGGGCAGCTCCCAGCCGCCGCTGTAGATCAGCAAAGCGGCCACGGGCACGATGAAAAGCAGGATCTGGACGAAGGTGAGCCGCGCCGGCGGCGGCGCCAGGGCCGCCGAACGGTAGAGGCTCACGGCAGGATCGCCTTGAGGAACCGGGGCGGCTCGACCGAGGCCTGGTTGAAGAACACGCCCGCGCAGCGGCCGCCCGACGAGGCGATGGCGTCGCGAAGCAGGCCCGGCGGCCTTACGTCCGGCTGCTGGGCGCTGACCACCAGCACGGTCTGGTCCATATGCTGGGCCAGGGTCAGGGCGGCCTGGGAGCGGTCGGCGGAGGGACTGTCGACGACGATGATCTCGGCATGGCGGCGCAGGGCGGCCCAGTACTCGACGCCCGGCAGGACGTGGACCTTCTGCCGGCCGCGCAGGGCCTCGCGGTTGAAACGGGTGACCCAGAAGCGCGGACCGCCGACGCTGTGGGCCGTCAGGTACTTGGCGTCGGGCCAGACCCCGCCGCCAGGCTTGGGCGCGGGCGGCTGGACGGTGAAGAAGGCCGAACCATCGGGCGAGGCCGGCGCGCCCGAGCCCAGGGGGCCGTAGCGTTCCGGATCGGCGGCGATGGCCTGGTATTGCGGCGAGGTGATGAGGTCGAGGTCGACCAGCCAGGTCTTGCGACCGGCGCGCTTGGCGGCGAAGCGGGCGAACTCGCGGGCGGCGGTCGATGTCCCCTCCCCCCGACGCGCGGCCACGAACTGGACGACGTGCGCACGGCCGGGCGCGGGGGCGCCGAGCGACCCCCACAACTCCGCCATCTCGACGTTCAAATCCACCATTCGCCGAATCGCCGCGCGTTCAAGACCGTTTACCCTAACGCCGTAACGCCTTCGCGCGAAAGGCGACGAAAGCGCTCATGAGACGGGAGGGCGCTGGAGGACAAGGGTTGTTTACGTTCCTTGCCGCCTCGCTCCCCCGAAGCAGCCTCAGGCCCGCTTGAGCGGGGCCGTGGCCAGGACCGGCAGGCCCAGGGTGCGGGAGGCCGAGGCCGGGGTCTGGAGGCCAGGGCGCAGCAACATGCGCACCAGGCCCGCACAGGCGGCGGTGAAGGCGGCGAACAGGAAGGCCAGCACCAGGACCGGCTTCTTCAGGCTCTTGCCCGTGGACGGCGCGACGGCGCGCTGGACGATACGGATGTTGTCGCTGCCCTCGGCCGACATCTGACGCTGGGCCTGGTCCTGCTGCTCCTTGACCGTGAAGTCGCGGACGTTGGACGACAGCACGTCGCGGTCGCGCGAGAGCTGGTTGAAGGTGGGCTCCAGCTCGGCCAGGCGCAGCAGGCGCTGGTTCACGTCCTGGACCTGCTGGGCGTAGGCGGCCTGGGACTGCTGCAGGGCCGCAACCTCGGCGGTCAGGTCGTTGCGGGTGGACTGCAGGGTCTGCCAGATCGGGTTGGGACCGCTGCGGCGGGCGCCCTCGCCGTTGGTGCGACCGCTGGACACGCCCTGCTCCAGCTGGGCGATCTGGGCCTCGACGTCGCGCACGGGCTGGGCGTCGGGGCGGTAGCGGGCCAGCAGGCCCTCGCGATCCAGCTTCAACTGGGCCAGCTTGCTGGAGGCCGACATGTCGCTGTCGCTGTAGAGCACCGTGGTGGCCGGGGTGCGGGCCAGTTCGGCCGAGACGGCGGCAAGGCGCCCCTGGCGGTCCTTCAGCTGGGCGTCGGTGGCGTACTTCTGCGACTCCGCCTGGGCCTGCAGCTGGGTCAGGGCGGTCTTCTGGGCGGCGAAGTCGCCGATGTCGTTGCCCGACAGGAAGGCCTGATAGGCCGCGTCGGTCTGGGCCAGCTTCTGGGTGAAGATCTCGCGCTGGCGTTCCAGGCCGCTGTCGCTGCCGTTGATCAGCAGCGTGCGCCGGTAGACCAGGTATTGCTCGAGGAGGGTGTTGAGCACCTTCTCGGCCACTTCGGGGTCCTGGTTGGAATACGACAGGCGGATAATCGAATTGTCGGGGGCGGTTTCGATCTTGAGGTTGCGGGCCAGGCTGTCGCGCCCCTCGGCCATCAGCTTGCGCTTACCTTCCGGCGAGGCGCTGGCGTATTTGTTGGCGGCGCTGGGGAAGATCCTGCCGAAGCCGACCTGACGGATGACGCGCTCGCGCAGCTCGCCGCTGCCCAGGATCTCCGATTCCGACTGGATCACCTGATCGACGTCAGGCACCGCGCCGCGGGCGGCGTCGCCGGCGCGCGGCTCGTAGACATATTCCTGACCCAGGCGGACGAAGAGACTGGAACTGGCGGTGTAGGTCTTCTTCAGGGTGGTGGCGAAGGCCAGGCCCAGCAGGAAGATGGCCAGGAACACGCCCAGCATCAGCCAGCGCTCGCGCCACAGCAGGGTGACGAAATCGGTCGGCGCATAGCGCGCGCGGGCCGCCCAGTCGCTACGCGACGGGGTGTCATGCGGCACGCTGGTCCAGGCGCTCGTCGTCGACATGCGAATCCGATGGGTTCAACTTCGATCGCACCCTGGCCGTCTGCCGCTTAAGGCTTCGTTACCCATTCCTGTTAAGACTTGTCGCATGCACAGGCGCACCACCCTCAAGGCGGCCCTCGCCCTCTTCGTCACGGCCGGCGGCGCTTCGGCCTGCGGCCACGTGGACCAGGAGCCGATCACGCCCGCGGCCCGGCCGACGGCGGATTTCGCCAATATCGGCTATGCCGACTGGAGCGACGACGAGCCCGACTACCGATTCTATCCGGGCGACGAGATCGAGGTGACCATTCCTTCCGCCAGCGAGCTGAACAAGTCGTTGGTGATCCAGCCGGACGGCCGCGTCTCTTTGCCGCTGGTGGGTCCGGTCATGGCGGCCGACCGCACGATCGCCGAACTGGAGGGGGCCATCACCCAGGCCTATTCCACCCAGCTGCTGCGCCCGCAGGCGCAGGTGTCGGTCAAGTCGACCGTGCCGCTGAAGGTGTTCGTGGGCGGCGAGGTGGGCACGCCGGGCGTCTACGACATGGCCGGCGACGGCGACGCGCTTCGGGCCATCATCCAGGCGGGCGGCTTCAAGCCCTCGGCCAAGCGCGGTTCGGTGGTGATCATCCGCCGCGGCCCCCAGGGCCGGGCGATGCTGCGCACGGCGGACCTGCTGGCGGGCATCAGCAGCGGGCGGGCCGACTTCGTGCCCCTGCGCCGCTTCGACATCGTCTACGTGCCCCGCAGCGGCGTGGCCGAGGCGGGTCTGTTCATGCAGCAGTATTTCCGGGATCTGCTCCCGATCAGCTTCAGCTACGCCATCAACGGCTTCAGCGGAAACTGAGAACTGGAGACCCTCGAGCCCAGATACGCGGGCTCGGGAGTCTTCAGCCGTGGGCCAGCCATTCGCGCGCCTGGCGCTGGGCTTCGGCGACGTCCTCGCTGGCCATCTCCTGCGAGAGTTCCTTGCGATAGACCTTGGCCTCGACCGAACCGCGCATGGCGGCCAGGTTGAACAGCATGTGGGCCGAGACGTAGTCCAGCGGCGCGCCGCCCTGACCGGTCGAATACAGCAGGCCCATACGGAACAGTTCGTCGCCGGTGGACTCCACGCTGGGCAGCGGGATGCCGTGGATGGCGGCGGGCGGTTCGATGCTCATCATCATGGTCTTCAGTCCCCATTTCCCCTGGGCAGACCAGATGGCCTCGCCCTGTGAGAGCAGAAAAGTCCACAGCGACTGAAGATATAGTTAAGCGCATCGACATCATGAATCGAAGCCATGAATACATGACTCGTTCACCGGTGTTACTGAATGTAAACCGCCGTATACAGCGCGTTAACGGGCGCGCTGGCCAAAGAGGACCTTTCGGGCCTCTTCCTGCGCCTTTCCGGGGGTTTGCAGGGCCGGACGGCGCAATTCCGCCCCCGCCTTGAAGCCGCGTTGGACGCCTTCACGCGCGCCCATTCGCTCGAACCACGCCTTCACGTGCGGGAACTCTTCGAGAATGATGCCCTGGTTCTTCCAGGGAACAACCCATCCCCAGCACGCGAAGTCGGCGATGGACAATTGGCCGCAGATGAAATCCTTCCCCTCCAGCTGCCTGTTCAGCACGCCGTAGAGGCGGTGGGTCTCGTTGGTGTAGCGGATGGCGCCGTAGGCGATCTGGCGCTGATCGCTGATGATCGAGGCGGCGTACTGGCGGAAGTGGTGGGTCTGGCCGGCCATGGGGCCCAGGCCGCCCATCTGCCACATCACCCACTGGTCGATGGCCACCCGCTCGCGCTCGCCGTTCCCATAGAACTGGCCCGTCTTGCGCCCCAGGTATTGCAGGATGGCGCCGGACTCGAAGACCGAGATCGGCTGGCCGTCGGGACCGTCGGGGTCGACGATGGCCGGCATGCGGTTGTTGGGGCTGATGGCCAGGAAGTCGGGCTTGAACTGTTCGCCCACACCGATGTTCACCGGAATGAGGTTGTAGGGCAGCCCCATCTCCTCAAGGGCGACGGAGATCTTCCAGCCGTTGGGCGTGGGCCAGTAGTAGAGATCGATCGGACGGCTCATCGGCGGGCTCCCTGGCGCTTCTTCGCGAAGGTTTCGTTTGAGGATGCGCCCAACATGGCCGCCCCTCCCCGCCCCGCCAAGCCCCGTCCGCGCCTGAAATCGAACATCCGGGAAACTGACGGCGCCGTTCAGATCAGGTTCAGCCACGAGGGACGAGGATGGTCTCAAGGTCGAGGGAAACGGCGCGGCCTCGGAGGCGCGCCTGACCGAGAAGGAGTCGGATTATGAAGCGTTTGCTGCTCACGATCGCCGCGGTGGCCTCTGTGGCCGGCCCGATGGCCGTCGCTGCGACCGACGCCTCGGCGCAGGATCGCGGTCGCTGGGAACACGGCGGGCGCGGCGACGGGCGCTGGGACGGTCGCCACGACAACGGCCGCCACAACGGCTGGGATCGCCATGACGACCGCCGCTGGGATCGCGGCGACCGTTGGGACCGCCACGACCGCTGGGATGGCGGCCGCCACAACGGCTACTACTACAACAACCGCTGGAGCTACGGCCCGCCGCCGGCCTACTACTACGGCCGCCCGGGCTTCCGCCCCGGCTACACCGCCTGGCGCCGCGGCGGCTACCTGCCGCCCTACTACCGCGAGCGGACCTATGTCGTTTACGACTACGACCGCTATCACCTGCGTCCGCCGCCCCGCGGCTACTACTGGTACCGCACGGGCAACGACTACGTGCTGGCGGCCATCGCCACCGGCCTGATCTTCGACATCATCAACAACTAGGCACGCCCCCAGCCTCGTTGACGATCGAGGGCCGTTCCGCAAGGGACGGCCCTTTGTCATGCATGCTTCCTCGTCCTGGCCGCGGACGCCTGTTCCTCGCTGCACTTGAACACGACCTGAGGTGGCCGCGATGCGGCCATGCTCGCCGCAGGCTCGCCATGGATCCGGCGAAATGGCCTGATTGAGGGGTCATTTCGACCGCAAAGGACCGCCAGCGTCCTCGTCACGTCACACCCCGACGTGTCAGCACCGAAGACGTTCCCATGAAGACGACCCTTCGCCTCACCGCCGCCGCCCTGACGCTCGCCGCCGCCGGCTATGCGGGTTCCGCCCTGGCCCAGCAAGCGGCTCCCACCGATCCCACGGCCCAAAGCACGCAGGCCGCCCCGTCCTCGTCCTCGGGAGCGGGCTCGTTGGGCTCCTATTCGAGTCCGAACCCAGGCTCGACCGCCTCGGACAGCGCCGGGACGTCGCAGGCCGACAGCGCCACGGCCAGCGGCTCGCCAACCTCGGCCACGTCGGACACCTCGTCCAGCGCCGAGGCCGCCCCCTCGGCGACCGACGACGCGGCGCGCAAGCACAAGAAGCACAAGAAAGCCGGCGCCGAGGCTCCCGCCTCGTCTCCAGCCACGGAAACGCCCTCCAACTAGGGCGAGGGGCGGGCTCCCGCCAAACGAGAAGGGCCCGTCGCGTGGTTCCGCGACGGGCCCTTTTTGCTGTTCCTGAAGCTGTCGGACACCCCCCGCACGCGGGGAAGATGTCGTCAGAGGCCCAGCTTGCTCTTCAGCAGTTCGTTGACGGTGGCCGGGTTGGCCTTGCCGCCGGTCTCCTTCATCACCTGGCCCACGAACCAGCCGATGGCCTGGGGCTTTTCCTTCACCGCCTCGGCCTTGTCGGGGTTGGCCGCGATCAGCTTGTCGATCGCCGCCTCGATGGCGCCGGTATCGTTGATCTGGACCAGGCCGCGCTTCTCGACGATCTCGGCGGGACGGCCCTCGCCGGCCCACATGTGCTCGAAGACCTCCTTGGCGATCTTCGAGGAGATGGTGCCGTTCTCGATCAACTCGACCAGCTGGGCGATGTCCGACGAGGGCAGCGGCGAGTCGGTGAACGGCGTGCCGGCGGCCGACAGCTTGGCCAGCAGCTCGTTCGTGACCCAGTTGGCCACCAGCTTGGCGTCGCGCCCCTTGGCCGCGGCCTCGAAATAGTCGGCGCGATCGGCGTCGATGATGAGCACGCCCGCGTCATAGGCCGACAGGCCGTACTGGCTCTGCAGGCGCGCCTTCTTGGCGTCCGGCAGCTCCGGCAGGCCGGCTTCCAGGTCCTTGACCCAGGCCGGGTCCAGGACCAGCGGCAGCAGATCGGGATCAGGGAAGTAGCGATAGTCGTGCGCCTCTTCCTTGCTCCGCATCGAGCGGGTCTCGCCCTTGTTCGGGTCGAACAGGCGGGTCTCCTGGTCGATCGTACCGCCGTCTTCCAGAATCTCGATCTGGCGGCGGGCCTCGTACTCGATCGCCTGCTGGATGTAGCGATACGAGTTGACGTTCTTGATCTCGCAGCGCGTGCCCAGATGCTTGAAGCTGCCGGTTTCGCGGAACTTCTCGTAGTCGCCCGGACGGCAAACCGAGACGTTCACGTCGGCGCGCAGGTTGCCCTTCTCCATGTCGCCGTCGCAGGTGCCCAGGTAGACCAGGATGGTGCGCAGCTTCTTGACGTAGGCGGCGGCCTCTTCGGACGTGCGCATGTCGGGCTTGGAGACGATCTCCATCAGCGCCGTGCCCGCCCGGTTCAGGTCGACATAGGTGGCGTTCGGATCCTGATCGTGCAGCGACTTGCCCGCGTCCTGCTCCAGGTGCAGGCGCTCGATGCGCACGTCGAAGGTCGTGCCGTCGTCACGCTCGACCACCACCACGCCCTCGCCGACGATCGGCTGGTCGAACTGGCTGATCTGGTAGCCTTGGGGCAGGTCGGGATAGAAGTAGTTCTTGCGGTCGAAGCGGCTCTTCAGGTTGATCTGGGCCTTGAGGCCCAGGCCCGTCTTCACCGCCTGCTCGACGCAGTACCTGTTCAGGACCGGCAGCATGCCGGGCATGGCCGCGTCCACCAGGCTGACCTGCTGGTTGGGACCCGCGCCGAAGCCGACGGCCGCGCCCGAGAACAGCTTGGACTTGCTGGCGACCTGGGCGTGGACCTCCAGGCCCAGAACCATTTCCCAATCGCCGGTGCGGCCTTTGATCACTTTGGTAGGTGCGGCTTCGGTCATGTCTCAATTCCTGGCCGCGAGGGCGGCCGTCTAACTCAGAACCCGTCCCTCCCCCTCGTGGGGAGGGTGGCCCCGAAGGGGTCGGGTGGGGCTCGCTGCGTTCAAGGCCTGACAAATCATGCCCATGACCGCGTCGACATCCTCATGCACCGCACGGGTCGTGAAGCGCAAGGTTTGGAAGCCCGACCGATGGAAAACTTGGTCGCGGTGACCGTCCCCTTCAATCTGTTCAAGCCCTTCGTGGTGGGGTGGTGACGCACTTCGAATCCGGGAGTTAGTAAAGCGTGCGCCTTGCCAGCTTTCCAATTCGCCCGGCCACCCAATCCGTTTGGTCCAGTTCCTCTAGCGCTACTCGCTACCAGTAGCGAGGCTCGCCGAACTCCCTTACCTTAAGTGGTGAAGGGGGCCTTCCACGATGGACGTGTTTGAATTCGTTTCAGCCGAAGACCTAGCGCAGGCGCCAGAAGACCCGACCTCAGCCTTCGCCTACTACATCGGCATAGCGCAAAGGCGCCTCAAGGAAAGCCTTCGCCAATACGACGGTGACCAAGATGGTTGGCGTGGCGTTCAAGACGAAAAATTCGCCTTTCATAATTACATCATCGGTGTTGCCAAAGCATATGGCGTAGACCCGTTCAGAGCCATGGAAGTTCCTGACCCGGAAACCTACGATCACAAGGCAATTCGGCGCTTTGAAGCTGACCTTGCTCACTTCATGACGCAGTTGATTCATGGAAATGCGATCCGCGAACGTCGCGACAGCGTTGCAATTCCTGAGACGCTTAAAGACAAGCTGCGTTCACACGTAAATGCGCTGCAAACAGCTATAGATAACAACGACAGTCTGACGGAATCAAAGAAGGCTGCGCTACATGCCAAGTTGCGTGAGTTCTTGGAAGCGTTGGACACAAATCGCGTCCCGCTCTGGAAACTAGCGAGCATTCTCATTGGCGCCATGTCGATTGGCGCTAATGCGCTCCAATTCATGGAAAGTCCGGCGGTTCAAAAGCTGGTCAATACGATGTGGACGACTTTGGCCGAAGCCAAGGCGGCGAGCGATGATCAACGCCACCTTCCGCCCTTTGATCCGCCGCAGATTCTTCTCCCGCCGCGCCGCCCTCGTGAGGAACGGAAGCAACCTACGAGCCCACGCGAAAGCTTTAGTGCGGACTTAGACGATGAAATACCATTTTAGGGTTTCAGTTCAGTCCATAGCTTAGCCACTAATGGAGAATGATTTTCACAGACGCCATAGGCGAATTTATGAGCCCGAAAGACGACGTGACTGTTCATAAATTCAGTGATCACGTCAGCCTTACGTGACGGAGCAAGGCGAAGACCGCGCCCTCCCGCGTGATCGACGTCACGCAGCGGTTGCCGTCGATGGAGCCGACGTAGCGCGCCGCCCCATCTTCGAATTCGCAGCCAATCGAGAGCTGCTGCGCGCCCCGGCGCAGGTGGATGATGTCGGGTCGGTGATACATGGGCGATTTCCTTCGTTTCGCCCAGGCACGCCGCCTTCCGTTGACGCGCTTATCAACCCGGAATTCGAAAGTGCGTCACCACCTCGTGGTGGGGTGCATCGACTTCGACGATGAGCCGACGGCTCAGGCAAAGGAAGTCCGGGTAGTAGCCCAGCAGCGGCGCCTGCCGCCGAAAGTGAAAGCCATCAGCCTTCAAAGCGCGAAGCCGACCCCACGGGCGCACCTCCTGCAGCGACATCGCCTTCCGTAAGGCTCTGGCGCGTTTAACGCTCATGATGTCACCCCCCACCCGACCCGCTACGCGACCACCCTCCCCACAAGGGGGAGGGACAGAGAAGAATTGGGCGTGGAAACCACTATTTTCGGCAACGTCGAAAAATGACCGCTTCTGGGCGATACGGAGGTCATTCTTGGCCAACCGGAACCAAGAGAAGAACTCCTCGTTGATTTTTCCGAGCGAATAAATCGCAGGAGGAAATCATGGCTGTTCTGAACCTCGACGCCAGTGAACCTTATGTGTCCCCCAGCACGACGGTCAACTCGACCGCCGAAGGCTCGACGCTGTTTGCCGCCGCGCCCGTCTATGCTCGCCCGGCCAAGCGCAAGACTTCGTCCAACACGGCGCTGATCGTGGGTCTGCCCATTCTGGCGATCGTGGCGGGCGGTCTCGCCTGGGCGATGATGAGCCAGCCGGCTCAGACCCCCACCACCGACGAAGTCCCGCCGGCCAAGGTGGCCCAGGCTCAGCCGCTCCCCGAGACCAAGCCCGCGCCGATGCCGAAGGCCGCCCCCGCGCCGGTGACCGCGCCCACCCGGGTTCAGGTGGCCGAGGCCGCTCCGGCGCCGCGTCCCGCCCCGGTCCGCAAGGCCGCGCCCGCCCGTCGCGCCGCGCCGGTCGAAAGCACCGCCGAAAGCGCCCCGGACGCCGCCTCCGCCTCGGCCAATGTGAGCGCCTCGGTTCCCGCTCCGGCCACGATCGCCGCCCCGGCCGCGCCGCCGCCGGTGATTTCGGCTCCCAGTGCGACGCCCCCCGCGCCGGCCCCGGCTCCCGTGACCCCCGTCACGCCCGACGCGCCGATGTAGGCCGCGGACGCATGGACAAAAAAGAAGGGCGGCTCCTTGCGGGGCCGCCCTTTTTTCTCGTCTCCGCTAGGAGCGGATCACCACCACTTGTCGGCCTTGGCCGTGAAGCCGGCGGCCTTCTCGATGGCGCCGGCCACCGAGAACACCGTGCCCTCGTCCAGCGGCTTGCCGATGATCTGCAGGCCCAGCGGCAGGCCGTTGGCGTCGAGGCCGGCCGGCAGGCTGAGGCCCGGCAGGCCCGCCAGGTTGGTGGTGACCGTGAACACGTCGTTCAGGTACATGGCGATCGGATCGTTGCTGTTCTCGCCCAGGCCGAAGGCGGCCGACGGGGCGGTGGGGGTCAGCAACGCGTCGCACTTTTCCCAGGCCTTGTCGAAGTCCTCGGCGATGCGGCGACGCACCTTCAGGGCCTTGAGGTAGTAGGCGTCGTAGTAGCCGGCGCTGAGCACGTAGGTGCCGATCAGGATCCGGCGCTTGACCTCGTCGCCGAAGCCGGCGGCGCGGGTGCGCTCGTAGATCTCGGTCAGATTGGCGCCGTCCTCGCGCAGGCCATAGCGCATGCCGTCGTAGCGGGCCAGGTTCGAGGAGGCCTCGGCCGGGGCCACGATGTAGTAGGCCGGCAGGGCGTACTTGGTGTGGGGCAGCGAAACCTCGACGATCTCGCAGCCGGCTTCCTTCAGCCACTCGATGCCGTCGGCCCAAAGCTTCTCGATCTCGGCGGGCATGCCGTCGACGCGGTATTCCTTCGGAATGCCGATCCGCAGGCCCTTGATCGACTTGCCGACGAACTGGGTGAAGTCCGGAACGGGGATGTCGAGACTGGTGGAATCCTTGGGATCGTGGCCCGACATCGAGGTCAGCAGCAGGGCCGTGTCCTCGACGGTCTTGGCGATCGGGCCGGCCTGGTCCAGCGAGCTGGCGAAGGCGACCACGCCCCAACGCGAGCAGCGGCCGTAGGTCGGCTTGATGCCGACGGTGCCGGTGAAGGCCGCCGGCTGGCGGATCGAGCCGCCGGTGTCGGTGGCGGTGGCGCCCAGGCACAGGTCGGCGGCGACGGCCGCGGCGCTGCCGCCCGAGCTGCCGCCCGGAGTCAGGGCCTTGTTGCTGCCGCTGGCGCGCCAGGGGTTGGTCACCGGGCCGAAGTAGCTGGTCTCGTTCGACGAGCCCATGGCGAACTGGTCGAGGTTCAGCTTGCCCAGCATCACCGCGCCGTCGCGCCAAAGCTGGCTGGTGACGGTGGACTCGTAGCCCGGCACGAAGTTCTCGAGGATCTTCGAGCAGGCCGTGGTGCGCACGCCCTGCGTACAGAACAGGTCCTTCACGCCCAGCGGGGCGCCGTCCAGCGGACCGGCCTCGCCCTTGGCGCGGCGGGCGTCGGAGGCGGCGGCCATCTCCAACGCCTTTTCCGGGGTCTCCAGGATGTAGGCGTTCAGCGGACGCGCGGCCTCGACGGCCTCGACGTGGGCGCGGGTCAGTTCGACCGAGGTGAAGTCCTTGGCGGCCAGGCCGTCCAGGGCGCCCTTCAGGGTCAGTTTCGTCAGAGCCGTCATGATTATTCGACCACCTTCGGCACGACGAAGAAGCCGTCCTTGGACTTGGGGGCATTGGCGGTGACGAGCGCGGCGTCGCCGCCCATGGTCACCACGTCGTCGCGCAGCGGCAGGGCCGAGCCGACCACGCTGGTCAGCGGCTCGACGCCGTCGGTGTCGACCTCGGCCAACTGCTCGATCCACGTCATGATGCCGTTGAGCTCCTGGGCCAGGGCCTCGATGCGCTCTTCGGGTTCGGCGATGCGCGCGAGCCGCGCGACCTTCCGCACGGTGGCGGCGTCAATGGCCATGGGGGCCTCCTGAAATCCAAGCGCGTGGGTTAGCCATGCGAGGGGCGCTTTGACAAGACGTTCCCCGTGATATGAAGCCACATGCCTGTTCTCGACATCGCCGAATTCGCCGCCGCCATCCCCGACTACAAGCCGATCGTGGGCCTGGATCCGGGCGAGAAGACGATCGGGGTGGCCGTGTCGGACGTCACCCTGACCGTCGCAAGCCCCCTGGCCGTCATCAAGCGGGCCAAGTTCACCCAGGACGCCGAGGCGCTGTTCAAGCTGATGGACGGACGCAAGGCCGCGGGGATCGTGATCGGCCTGCCGATCAACATGGACGGCACCGAGGGGGTGCGCTGCCAGTCCAACCGCGCGCTGGGCCGCAACCTGCTGCGCCTGCGCCCCGACCTGCCCATCACCTTCTGGGACGAGCGCCTGTCCACGGCGGCGGTGACGCGGGTGCTGATCGACGAGCACGACGTCAATCGCAAGCGCCGCGGCGAGGTGGTCGACAAGATGGCCGCCGGCTGGATCCTGCAGGGCGCGCTGGAGCGGATCAGGGGGCTGTAGCCGGCTCGGCGGTCCAGGCCGCCAGGACGCCCAACTGGTCGAGGCGGTCCAGCAGCCGGCGCAGGTCGGCGCGGTTGGTCTCGGCCAGGCCCAGCAGGGTAGGAACAGCCTCGCCGGGGGCCTGGGCCGTGAAGCCGCTGGTTCCCCGGGCGCAGAAGCCCGACGCCTCCAGCGCCTGGAGATGCCGTCGCACCGTCTCGCCCGGCAGGCGCATGGCTTCGGACAGGGCGGCGATCCGGACGGGGCGGCCGATGCGGGCCGGGTCCAGCGCCCACTTCTCCAACGACGAGGCCGGCAGCGACGCCATGTTGGCCAGGGTCAGCTCCAGCAGGACCAGACTGGTCAGCACGTTGCCGGTCAGGGCGATCAGGCCGCCGCAGGTGCGCAAGGCGTAGCCCGAAACCGCCCAGTTCACCGCCCGCACCAGGGGCGCGTCGGGCGGCGGCCGCGACGCACCGGCCGGCGTCACGCCCAGGCTCCGGAGCGCCTGATGGAACAGGCGCATGCGCTCGAAGCGGGCCCACTGCTCGGCTTCGTAGGCGGCGGCGCTGGTCGAGCGATGGGGCACCACTATGCCCTTGGGGCCGATCTCGCAGCGCCCCTCCCGCGCCATCTTCAGGGCCCGGCGGCGGACCGTCTCGAACGGCAGGCCCAACGACTGGGCCACGGCGTTGATGCTGACGGGGCGCCGCAAGGCGTCGGGAGCCGAGGCCGTCGCCCCGCCATACGCCCCGTGCAGCGAGGCGTCGCGGTCGACCAGCGCCATGTTGGCGTCCAGCGCCGCGGTGAAGATCAGGGCGTCCAGCATCTCGTGGTCGCCGCGCGTGATGTCGACCACGTCGCGCAGGAAGACCAGCGAGGCGCGCGCGACCTCGAGACGACGAACGCGATCCTCGCCCGGCGAAGCGACGGCGGAAGCAACCAACATCCGAAATCCCCAAGCGAACGCGGAACACAGGCGCGGACGCCCAAACTGAGTAGCCCGTCGATATTCACATCGTCGGCGCCCTGCTAGCAACTCGACCCAGCGCTGCGCAATCCGGAAACACAATTCAAGGAGGCGAAGATGGCAAGAGTCTTCAATATCACGATGGGCACAGGCTTTGCGCTGTCCATCAACCCCAAGAGCCAGGACATCGGCGGTCAGTTGATCCTGAACGTGCTGGATCCGGGCAGCCCGTTGCAGCAATGGCAATGGCTGTTCATGCCGGGCGTCCAGGCCTCGTTCCTGTACAACCCCGCGCGGAACCTCTGCGCGGCTCCCAAGTCGGTCAGCCAGGGGGCGCATATCGTGCTGAACCCGATGTCGCTGGAGCCGCACTCGGCCAACACCTTCCAGGTGCTGGGCAACGTCAACGCCGCGGTCCGCCCGCCGGCGGACACCAACCTGAACCTCAACGCCTTCGGCAACAGCTGGGCCGCCGGCACGGCGGTGGGACTGTGGAGCTGGAGCGGCGGAAAGGCCAACGAGGTCTGGACCTCGACCTCGGCCTGAAGCGCCCCGTCCCGGACCGGCGGCCGGTCCGGGACCCCCACGGCCACGCGGGAACTTCCCTCCCCGCCCAAAGCCGCCTATGACGCGCACTCATGACGGCCAAACCCCCGCCCCGTGAGCCCGCCGACGCGGTCGCGACGATCCGCGAGCGCATCTTCTCGTTCCCCCGCCGCCACTTCCTCTCGGCCGGCGACCTGAACGCCATCCAGGCCACCGAATTGCTGGACCTGGCCGACGCGTTCGTGGCCTTCAACCGCCAGCAGTCCAAGTCCCTCGACATCCTGAAGGGCCGGACGCTGATGAACCTGTTCTTCGAGAACAGCACCCGCACCCAGAGCTCGTTCGAGATCGCCGGCAAGCGCCTGGGCGCCGACGTCGTCAACATGAGCCCGCGCACCTCGTCGATCACCAAGGGCGAGACCCTGATCGACACGGCCGTGACGCTGAACGCCATGCGTCCCGACCTGCTGGTGGTGCGCCACGCCTCGTCGGGCGCGGCCAGCCTGCTCAGCCAGAAGGTCAGCGGCAGCGTCATCAACGCCGGCGACGGCCAGCACGAGCATCCCACCCAGGCCCTGCTGGACGCCCTGTCGATCCGCCGCGCCTTCGGCCGCGTCTCGGGCCTGACCGTGGCGATCTGCGGCGACGTGCTGCACAGCCGCGTGGCGCGCTCGAACGTCGCCCTGCTGCACACCCTGGGCGCCAGCGTGCGCCTGGTCGGCCCGCCCACGCTCATGCCGGCCCAGGCCGAGCGCTGGGGCGTGACCGTGCACCACGACATGAAGGCCGGCCTGGCGGGCGCGGACGTGGTGATGATGCTGCGCCTGCAGCTGGAGCGCATGCAGGGCGCGTTCGTGCCCTCGACCCGCGAATACTTCCGCTTCTACGGCCTGGACCGCGA
This sequence comes from Caulobacter sp., assembly GCA_017745235.1. GTDB lineage: Bacteria > Pseudomonadota > Alphaproteobacteria > Caulobacterales > Caulobacteraceae > Caulobacter. The sequence goes on from JAGHZU010000014.1 coordinate 16,227, forward strand.
GAAGCTGGCCAAGGCCGCGCCCAAGGCCAAGGTCATGCACCCCGGCCCGATGAACCGGGGCGTGGAGATCGACTCCGACGTGGCCGACGATCCCGAGATCAGCCTGATCCAGGATCAGGTCGAGATGGGCGTGGCCGCCCGCATGGCCGTCCTGGCCTCCCTTGCCCACCGGCTCGAGGAGCACGGACAATGAATTCGCCCCAGCCCCTGGCCCTGATCAACGCGCGCCTGGTCGATCCGGAAAGCGGCTACGACGGCCCCGGCGGCGTGATCGTCTCCGAAGGCGTCATCTCGGACGTCGCCAAGGACCGCGAGTTCGGCAAGCTGTCCAAGAACGTCCGCGTGGTGGATTGCGGCGGCGCGATGCTGGCGCCCGGCCTGATCGACCTGCGCGTCAAGACGGGCGAGCCGGGCGCGGAGACCAAGGAAACCCTGGCCAGCGCCGCGCGCGCGGCCGCGGCCGGCGGCGTCACCGCGATCGTCGTCCAGCCCGACACCGACCCCGCGGTCGACGATCCCAGTGTGGTCGACTTCATCCTGCGCCGGGCGCGCGACATCGACAGCGCCCGCATCCTGTGCGCCGGCGCGGCCACCAAGGGGCTGAAGGGCGAGCAGATGGCCGAGATCGGCCTGATGCGCGAAGCCGGCTGCGTCTACGTGACCGACGCCGACCGTCCCATTGTCGACAGCAAGGTCATGCAGCGCGTGCTGACCTATGCGAAGGGCTTCGACACCGTGCTGGCCCACCGGCCGCTGGACCCTTGGCTGGCCAAGGGCGGCGCGGCGATCGGCGGCGAGTTCGCCGGCCGCATGGGCCTGCCCTCGATCTCGCCGATGGCCGAGCGGATCATGCTGGAGCGCGACGTGGCCCTGCTGGAGGCCACCGGCGGCCGCCTGCTGGTGGACCAGATCACCAGCGCCCAGGCGCTGGAAACCCTGGCCCGCGCCAAGGCCAAGGGCCTGCGCATCAACGCCAGCGTCTCGATCAACCACCTGTCGTTCAACGAGCTGGACATCGGCGACTACCGCAGCTTCGCCAAGGTGACGCCGCCCCTGCGCGGCGAGGACGACCGCCAGGCCCTGATCGAGGCCCTGGCCGAGGGATTGATCGACATCGTCGTCTCGGCCCACGCCCCGGCCCCGGCCGAGGACAAGCGGCTGCCGTTCGACGAGGCCGCGCCCGGGGCGGTGGGGCTGGAAACCCTGCTGCCGGCCCTGCTGAACCTCTATCACGACGAACGCCTGCCGCTGGTCGACCTGATCCGCGCGGTCACCCTGGCCCCGGCCACCCTGCTGGGCCTGCACGCCGGCCGTATCGCGCCCGGCGCCCCGGCCGACCTGGTGCTGTGCGACCTGGACGCGCCGGTCATCATCGACGCTGGCAAGCTGCTGTCGAAATCCAAGAACTCGCCGTTCGACGGGCGGCGCCTGCAGGGCCAGGTGCTGATGACCCTGGTGGACGGCCGCGTGGTGCATCGCGCCGAGGGGTAGTCATCCCGGAAGCCTCGCAGAGGCTGTCCACGCCCCGGGGGTCGAAGGAGCGCCGCGCCCGCCGCCCCTGGGTCCCAACTCTACGGCCGGCCAGGCAACCCTTCGGCCGGGATGACGGTCCGATATCTCACCCCGGCGCCGGACCGTTCGCCCACACATAGGCCACGTACAGAGGATGCTTCTTCTTCGGCACCTGGCCCGGACCGCCCCAGCGGGGGTTGCCGTCGCCCGACTTGGCGAAGACGTTGAAGATCGACTGGCTGGACCGGGCGAAATTGTCGTCGAAGCCGGTGGGGCAGCCGAAGTCGAACGTAACCCTCTGGTTCCGTCCCTGGGCGTCGACATAGGCGTAGGTCGCCTGTCCGATGCTGCCGAGCGCGCCCAGATTGTCCTTGAGATAGAAGCGCCCCACCCTTCCGGCGGGAATCACGCCGGGCGGCGGCACCACCCACCGTCCTTGCTTGGCGCCTGACGCGACCAGGGTCAGGTGGACGGGCAGAACGCCATTGTGGGTGAGGTTGCGCACCTCGACCGCGGTGGAGAAGTCCATCGTCAGCGCCTTGCCGATGGCGGTGAACACCGACTGCACCCACTGGATGATGTCGTAGCCGGCCCGGGTCACCCAGTGCTCGATCCGGTCGGCCGCGATCCTCAGTTCATTGGCGATCAGTTTCGCCACCTCGGCCGCCGACTTGCCGGCCTTGCGCAGACCCTCGGCCAGGATTGCGCCGAGCAGGTCCGCTGACTTGGCCGCCACGGCCGCGCCGAGGCCCTGGGCCTTCTCGGGCGGCACCTTGTTGGGGTCGTTGCTGGGCAGCTTGTAGCCGACGTAGGTGGCCACGACGGCCTTCTGGGCCGCCTGCGCCTTGGCCAGTTGCGGATGACCGATCCGCGGCTGATGCGAGAACGGCTTGTCGAACGTGAAGCGGACGTTGGCGCCGTCGTCGGCGAACACATAACCCCGCTTGCGCAGGGCCGCGACGAAGGGGCCATGGACGTCGGGCGGCAGGTTGAAGGCGACCTCCATCTTCAACTGCTCGGGGGTGGAATAGACGCCCCACTTGAAGCCCGTCAGCCACCAGTGCTTTTCCGGTCCTCGCGAGAACACCGGCTTGCCGTCGCGATAGAGCGTGAAGCTGATCGTCAGCATGTCGGCGTCGTCTGCGCACTGGAAATAATGGCCGTTCGCCGGATCGTGGGGCCGGGTTCCCACCACCTTGTCGAGGATCGCGTAATAGGCGGGCGGCGGCCTGGAACGGGTGTAGACGCCCACCTCGCAGCCGGTCTCCAGGATGTACTGCCCCTTCCAGAGCTCGACCATCCAGTCCTTGCCGCGCGCCTGGAAGAAGATCGGCTCGCAATCGATGACCATGTCGGCGGCCAGGGCCGCATCGTCGTAGAGATAGCCGTAGCCGACGTTCCGCTGGAGCGCGTCCTTGCGCGAATAGAGAATGTCCTGGTCGGGGTCGTAGGAGAACCCCGCCGCATAAACGAGATCGCCCAACACGCTGCTCGGCTTCCAGGCCGCCATGACATCCCCTCCCATGGGTCGGAAGGCGACCATTCCGAGCAACTCCTGGATGTGTCCAGAAAAAATGAACGCTACGCGATGACGACGTCGTGATTGTCCGCCAGGGCCCTGGCTCACCTAGGGAGCCAGGAAAACCGGTGGAGTTTCGTCCGCCGCCCCCGCTATAAAGCGGCGAAACAAGCGTTTTCGCCCTTGCCATGGCCAAGCTTCGCCGGGCATCTACCAATCACCCATAGGTCGTATTCAGTGCAAGATCTCGCCCAAGCCGCATATCTGACCCTCGCGATCGCCGTCGTCGGCGGCTACCTGCTGGGCTCGATCCCGTTCGGGCTGATCGCCACGCGCCTGGGCGGCGCCGGCGACATCCGCAAGATCGGCTCGGGCAACATCGGGGCCACCAACGTGCTGCGCTCGGGCCGAAAGGACCTGGCGGCCATCACCCTGCTGGGCGACGGCGGCAAGGGCGCGCTGGCCGTGGGTCTGGCCCACCTGCTCAGCCACGGCAATCCGGTAGTGGTGGCCCTGGCCGGGGCGTCCGCCTTCGCCGGCCACATTTTCCCGGTCTGGCTCAAGTTCAACGGCGGCAAGGGCGTGGCCACGTTCTACGGCGTGCTGCTGGCGGCCTGCTGGCCCGTGGGCGTGCTGGCCGCCGTGACCTGGCTGGCCGTGGCGGCCCTGTTCCGCATCAGCTCGCTGGCCGCCCTGGTCGCCGCCGCCTTCGCCGCGCCCTTCGCCCTGGCCACCGACCGCCCCTATCCGTTCGTGGCGCTGTGCCTGTTCATGGCCGTGCTGATCTTCATCCGCCACAAGGACAACATCGGCCGGTTGCTGAAGGGCCAGGAGCCCCGCATCGGCAAGAAGAAGACCGAGGACGCGTGACCCCGCGCCGCCTCTCGGACATCGAGCGCCTGGCCTGGCTTCGGCTGGCGCGCACCGAGACGGTCGGCCCCGTCGCCTTCGACCATCTTCTGCAGCGTTTCGGCTCGCCCGAGCGCGCCCTGGCGGCGCTGCCCGACTTGGCCCGCCGCGCCGGGCGCGCCGGTCCGCTGCGACCACCGTCCCCTGACGAAATCCAGCGCGAGTTGGACAGCGGCGACCGGCTGGGCGCGCGGCTGATCTGCGCGTGCGAACCTGACTTTCCCCACCGCCTGGCCGCGTTGGACCCGCCGCCTCCTGTGCTGTGGGCCCTGGGTCGGGCCGAACTGCTGCCTCAGCCCAGCTTGGCCATCGTGGGCGCGCGCATCGCCTCCGCCGGCGGCCAGCGGTTCGCCCGCCAACTGGCGACAGAGCTGGGCCGGCACGGCTACGTCGTGGTTTCCGGCCTGGCGCGCGGCGTGGACGGCGCCGCGCACGAGGGTTCGCTGGCGACGGGCACCGTGGCGGTCCTGGGCGGCGGCGTCAGCGACATCTATCCGCCCGAGCACGATCGCCTGCACGCGGCCATCGCGGAGAAGGGCTGCGTGGTCAGCGAAAGCGCGCCTGACCGACGGGCCATCGCCAAGGACTTCCCCCGCCGCAACCGCATCATCTCGGGCCTGTCGCTGGGGGTGGTCGTGGTCGAGGCCGAGCTGAAGTCGGGCTCGCTGATCACCGCCCGCCTGGCCGCCGAACAGGGCCGCGACGTCTTCGCCGTCCCGGGCTCGCCGCTGGACCCGCGCGCCAAGGGCCCCAACGACCTGATCCGCCAGGGCGCGATCCTGTGCGAGGGCGTAGAGGACATACTGCGCGCGCTGTCGGGCCAGACGCACCTGCGCGAGCGCGAACGGACCTACGATCCCGACGAGCCCGCCGATCTGGACCACGACGCCCTGCGCGAGGAGATCGCCCGCCTGCTCTCTCCCACGCCGGTCTCCCGCGACGAACTGGTCCGCGCCACCAAGGCGCCCACCTCGGCGGTCATGGCCGCGCTCGTGGAGTTGGCCCTGGCCGAACGGGCCGAGCTGCTGCCGGGTGGGTTGGTGGCGGGCTTTGGGGGCTGATCGCTTGAGGACCTGGGTTTCGAGCGCGCTGGTCGCGCTGGCCTTCGTCGCGGCGTCACCTGTCCTGGCCGCGTCTGAAAGGGCCGCGACGTCGAAGCGGACGCCCATCACCTACGAAGTCTCGCCGCGCCTGTCCGGCCAGGACCTGATCGGGCTGGGGGTGACAATCACCTTCAACGCCGACGCCGACGGTGAGACGCGCCTGGAGCTGCCTGATAAATGGATGGGCCGCACGGAGCTATGGCGCAATCTATCCGACCTGACCGTCGAGGGCGCCGACTCCGTCGTCGAGGACAGCCCAGGGGCCCGCATGATCCGCGCGCGTCCCGGCCGCCGACTTGTGTTGCGGTACACGGTGAACGCCACGCTGCCCCACGAGCCCAGACAATCGGACGGCTATCCCTCGAAACCCTGGTTGCGGCCGTCGTGGTTCTACGCCGACGGCCCCAGCGTCATGGTCATCGTCGAGGGGCGCGAGGACTCGCCCGTGCGCTTTCAGTGGAGCAAGGCCTGGCCCAAGGCGTTCACCCTGGCGTCGAACCTGGAGGACGGGCAGGACGCCGATCCGCGCGACAGCGTGCTGATCGGAGGGCGCGATCTGCGGATCGTCCGCAGCGGCCCCGTGCGCGTGGCCCTGCGCGGGACCTATCCCTTCGCCGACGTTGATTTCGCGAGCGCCCTGGACGCCATCGTGCGCGCGGAGCGAGACTTCTTCGGCGACGTCCCGGACACCCCCTTCCTGGTGACCGCGCAGAGCCTGGCCATCGATGACGGCGGCACGTTCTCGGGCACGGGCAAGCACCAGGGCTTCGCCATGACCCTGACGCCGAACCTGTCGTTGGACGAGGTGCGCGTGCTGCTGGCCCACGAGATCTTCCACACCTGGAACCCGAGCCGCCTGGGCAAGGTCATCGGCCCGCAGGGCTACTGGTTCAGCGAGGGCTTCACCGACTTCTACGCCCGCCGGCTGATGATGCGTCAACGACAGGTCACGCCCCAGGCCTTCCTCGACGCCTGGAATGAGACCCTCTTGCGCTACGGGACCTCGCCGATCATCGCCATGCCGGGCGAGGAGGCCGCCGCCAAGTTCTGGTCCGGATCGGGCGAGGATAGGTTGGCCTACCAGCGCGGAGCCTTGCTGGCGGCGATCTGGGACCAGCGGTTGCGGGCTTCCGGCTCGAGCCTGGACGCCGTCCTCCACGCCCAGGCCGCCCTGCACGCCCGATCGTCCGATACGCCCCTGCCCCTGGCTTTCGTCGAGGCCGCCAAGGCTCAAGGGCTGGACGTCGCGCCGGATATCAAGGCCCACATCGACAGGGGTCAGCCGATCCGCCTGCCGCCCGACGCCTTCGCCCCTTGCGCCCGTGTGGAGGACGTTGTCGTTCCGACCTTCGACCTGGGCTTCGAGCCGCAAGTGGATGGCGCAGGCGTGCGCACTGTCACCAGGCTGCGTCCCGACAGCCCAGCCGCCCGCGCCGGCTTGCACGAGGGCGCGGTGATCGTCAGCAAGCGCAGAGGCGTCAACGGCGACGCCACGCAGCCGTACGACCTCATCGTGCGCGAGGGCGAGGGTCCCGAACACGCCGTATCCTTCCTGCCGCAAGGATCCGGCGAGGCGCACTACCAGCATCTGGTCCTGACGCCGGAAGCGTCCAGGAACCCGGCGCTTTGCGATTTCCAGGCCACGCCGCCCAGGCGGTGAAATCGGCGCCAAAAATCCTCTCTCTTAAGAGAGAGCTGCGACGGCGAAGCGCTTCCAGCCAAAGCCGCCGTTGACAGACCCCCGGGGCCGCCCCCACTTTCCGGCCCTTGCCTCCCCGGTTCGCGTTGGAGGCGAGCCCATTTCCCAGGCGCCAAAAGGTCCTAATGAACGTCGTCGTCGTCGAGAGCCCGGCCAAGGCCAAGACCATCAATAAATACCTCGGGTCCGACTACACGGTTCTCGCTTCGTACGGCCATATCCGCGACCTGCCCTCCAAGGACGGCTCGGTGGAGCCCGACAACGACTTCGCCATGAGCTGGGAAGTCGACGGCAAGGCCACCAAGCGGGTCTCCGACATCGTCGACGCGCTGAAGGGGGCCGACCGCCTGATCCTGGCCACCGACCCGGATCGCGAAGGGGAAGCCATCAGCTGGCACGTGCTGGAGGTGCTGAACAAGAAACGCGCCCTGAAGGACAAGGCCGTCCAGCGCGTGACGTTCAACGCCATCACCAAGTCGAGCGTGCTGGAGGCCATGGCCAATCCGCGCGACATCGACATGGAGCTGGTCGAGGCCTATCTCGCCCGCCGCGCCCTGGACTACCTGGTCGGCTTCACGCTTTCGCCCGTGCTGTGGCGCAAGCTGCCCGGCAGCCGCTCGGCCGGCCGCGTGCAGTCGGTGTGTTTGCGCCTGATCGTCGATCGCGAGATCGAGATCGAACGCTTCAAGACCCAGGAATACTGGAGCGTCGACGCCGACGTGACCACGGGCTCTGAGCCCTTCCTGGCGCGCCTGGTCAAGCACGAGGGCAAGAAGCTCACCAAGTTCGACCTGGCCAACGAGACCTCGGCCCTGGCGGCCAAGGCCGCCGTGCAGAAGGCCGTGTTCAAGGTCGCCGCCGTCGAGAAGAAGCCGGGCAAGCGCTCGCCCGCCCCGCCCTTCACCACCTCGACCCTGCAGCAGGAAGCCGCACGCAAGCTGGGCTTCTCGGCCCAGCGCACCATGCAGGCCGCCCAGAAGCTGTATGAAGGCATCGATATCGGCGGCGAGACCGTGGGTCTCATCACCTACATGCGGACCGACGGCGTGTCGGTCGAGCCCGAAGGCATCGCCGAGGCCCGCAGCGTCATCGGCAACGTCTATGGCGAGAGCTACGTCCCCGAGACGCCGCGCTTCTACAAGGCCAAGGCCAAGAACGCGCAGGAAGCCCACGAGGCCATCCGGCCGACCAGCCTCAAGCGCAACCCCGCCTCGCTGCGCCTGGAGCCCGACCTGGGCCGCCTCTACGAGCTGATCTGGAAGCGGATGATCGCCTCGCAGATGGAAAGCGCCCGCATCGAGCGCACGACCGTCGACCTGGAGAGCGCCGACGGCCAGACGGGCCTGCGCGCCACCGGACAGGTGGTGCTGTTCCCCGGCTACCTGGCCGTCTACGAGGAAGGCCGCGACGACGAGGGCGACGAGGACAGCGCCCGCCTGCCGATGATCGAGGAAGGCTCGGCCGCCAAGGTGATCGAAGCCCGCGCCGACCAGCACTTCACCGAACCGCCGCCGCGCTATTCCGAAGCCAGCCTCGTCAAGAAGATGGAAGAGCTGGGCATCGGGCGTCCGTCGACCTACGCCTCGGTGCTGGGGGTGCTTCGCGACCGCGCCTATGTGCGCATGGAAAAGCAGCGCTTCGTGCCCGAGGACAAGGGCCGGCTGGTCACCGCGTTCCTCGAGCAGTTCTTCCGCCGCTACGTCGAGTACGACTTCACCGCCGCGCTGGAAGAACAGCTGGATCTCGTCTCCGACGGCAAGCTGGACTGGAAACAGTTCCTGCGCGACTTCTGGCGCGACTTCCACGCCGCCGTCGGCGAGATCGCCGAGCTGCGCACCACCAACGTGCTGGACGCGCTGAACGACGCGCTGGGTCCCCACATCTTCCCCGACAAGGGCGACGGGTCGAACCCGCGCACCTGCCCCACCTGCGGGACCGGCCAGCTGTCGTTGAAGACCGGCAAGTTCGGCGCCTTCATCGGCTGCTCGAACTATCCGGAGTGCCGCTACACCCGCCAGCTGGCCACCAGCGGCGACGGCGAAGGCGAGGCCGAGGCCGCCGACAAGGAACTGGGCATCGACCCGGCCACCGGCCGGGCCGTGTGGCTGAAGAACGGCCGCTTTGGTCCCTATGTCGAGGAACTGGCGGCCGAGGGCAGCGGCGACAGGCCCAGGCGCTCCAGCCTGCCCAAGGGCTGGACGGCGGCGGCGGTCGACCTTGAAAAGGCCCTGCGCCTGCTGTCCCTGCCGCGCGAGGTCGGCCCCCACCCCGACGACGGCAAGATGATCACCGCGGGCCTGGGTCGCTTCGGGCCGTTCGTGCTGCACGACGGCACCTACGCCAACCTCGAAAACCCCGAGGACGTGTTCGACATCGGCCTGAACCGCGCGGTCAGCCTGCTGGCCGACAAGCGCGCTGGCGGCGGACGTCCCCAGCGCGGCCAGGCCGCGGCCCTGGCCGAACTCGGAAACCACCCCGAGGACGGCAAGCCCGTGCGAGTGCTTTCGGGGCGCTTTGGTCCCTACATCAAGCACGGCGACGTCAACGCCAACGTTCCCAAGGGCGCCGATCCGGCGGCCCTGACCCTGGACGAGGCGGTGGTCCTGCTGGCCGAGCGAGCGGCGAAGGGCGGCGGCAAGAAGCCGGCGAAGAAGGCTGCGCCCAAAAAGGCGCCCGCCAAGACAGCCAAGGCCGCGAAGGCCGAGGACGGCGAGACGGCCGCCAAGAAGGCGCCGGCCCAAAAGACGTCCGCCAAGGCCGCCACGGCCAAGAAACCCGCCGCCAAGAAGGCCAAGGCCAAGGCGTGACGCACGGCGCGCTCAGGAGTTAAGCTGGGGTCATGACGTCGCTCGAACGCCCTCTTCCGCTGCCCCTGGTGGTCGTGATCCTCGCGGCGCTCAGCGTCGCGGGGTTTGCGTTCGGGCTGAAGAACGCCTTGGACGACGACAGCCGCGACAAGGCCGCGCCGACCCAGCCCCTGGCCGAGGTTTCGGGCGTACCGGTGCGCGACGCCCAGCCGACGATCGAGATCGCGTCGCCGCCTCCCCCGCCGCCCGCGCCCAAGCCCAAGCCCGTCGAGACGGTCGAAGAGGCCCCGGCCGCCGCCCCGGTCGTCGAAACCCCTCCCGCCCCGCCGCCTGCCGAGAAGAAGCCCGAGCCGCCGCCGACCACCCCGCCGCAGCGGATCGAAGACCTGTACTAGGGCCCCGGCCGTCCGAGATCCGGCCCCGTTTGTCTGGCCCCTCGCGGCTCGGCTAGGATAGTCCTGAAGGACCCGGAGGTCGCGATATGGCGAAGTTCGTCTTCGGAATGGTTCAGTCGCTGGACGGCTATGTCGACCACCTCAAACTGCCGGAGCCTGGCCCCGCCCTGTTCCATCACTTCTACGCCTGGGTGCGCGACCTGGCCGGCAGCGTGTACGGGCGCGAAATCTATGAGCTGATGCGCTACTGGGAAGAGGACCGCCCCGAGTGGACCGCCGAGGAGCAGGAGTTCGCGGTTGTGTGGCGGCGCCAGCACAAATGGGTGGTGTCGCGAACGCTGAAGACCGTCGGCCCCAACGCCACGCTGGTCCAGGGCGATCTGGAAACGGCGATGCGCGAGTTGAAGGCGGAGGTCGAGGGTGAGATCGAGGTCGCCGGGCCAAACCTGGCGCGCAGCCTGACCGAGCTGGGCCTGATCGACGAGTACCGGCTTTATCTCCGGCCGTTCGTTCTGGGCTCTGGCCAACCGTTCTTCGCCGGCCCCCGCCCGCCTTTGCGCCTGGTGTCCAGCGGCCCCGTCGGCGAGGACGCCTTCGGCCTGACCTACGTGCCAGCCAAGGCGCAGCGCTAACCTGGCGGCGGGGCGCTCGCGACCGGTTTGCCGTCGTCGCGCCGTTCCACGGACCGGCGACGTGGGTTTTTGCCTGATGACACGCTTCGAAGCCCCTGCTCGGTCGACCGCTTGAGCGCTTTCCCTTGGGTTCAGGGGGCGGTCCGCGCTAGATCATGGTCATGGCCAAACCCCGCACGCCCAAGTCGTCCAAGTTCCCCGCCGCCTCCAAAGCCGCCAAGGTTCCGCAGGGCCTGCCCGATCGGGAGACGCTGCTGGCGTTCCTGCGCGACGCCGGGGAGTCGAAGAAGGCCGACATCGCCCGCCACTTCGGCCTGAAGGGCGCGGATCGTCGGGCGCTGCGCGAGATGCTGCGAGGCCTGGAGGCCGACGGCTCGCTGGGCAAGCGCGGACGGCGCGGCTTCGCCGAGGCCGGCGCCCTGCCCCCGGTGGGCGTGGTCGATGTCGTGGAGCGCGACGCGGACGGCGACCTGTTCGTGCAACTGACCAAGGCCGAGGAAGACGTGCGCCCGGTGCGCCTGGCGCCTGGCAGGGGCGAGGTCACAGGCGGCGCGCCGGGCCTGGGCGACCGCCTGCTGGTGCGGTTCGAGAAGCTGGAGAACGGCGAGACCGAGGCCCGCCTGATCAAGCGCCTGGGCCAGAGCGCTCACAAGGTGCTGGGCGTGATCCGCAAACAGCGCCGCGAGGTTCGGGTGGAGCCCGTGGACCGCAAGTCCAAGGAGACCTTGCTGCTGGACGCCCAGGACGCCAAGGACCTGAAGGACGGCGACCTGGTGCTGGCCCAGGTGGGCACGGGCAGCGGCCGCTATGGACCAAAGTACGGCCGGGTGCTGGAGGTGGTGGGCAGCGAGGACGATCCACGCGCCGCCTCGCTGATCGCGATTCACAGCCACGGCATCCCCACCGGCTTTTCCGAAGCCGCCGAGGCCGAGGCGGCCGCCGCCCAGCCGCCGACGCTGGAAGGCCGCGACGACCTGCGCGACCTGCCGTTCGTGACCATCGACCCGGTGGACGCCCGCGACCACGACGACGCCGTCTACGCCCATCCCGACCCGGACGCAGGCAATCCCGACGGCTGGGTGGTGTGGGTGGCCATCGCCGACGTGGCGGCCTATGTGCGGCCCGGCTCGGCCTTGGACCGCGACGCCCGCGAGAAGGGCAACAGCGTCTACTTCCCCGACCGCGTGGAGCCCATGCTGCCCGAGACGCTGTCGAACGGCCTGTGCTCGCTTCGCGAAGGCGAGAACCGCGCGACGCTGGCCGTGCGGATGGTGTTCGACAAGACCGGCCGCAAGAAGAGCCACAGGTTCGTGCGCGGCCTGATGCGCAGCGCCGCAAAGCTGTCGTACGAGCAGGCCCAGGCGGCCATCGACGGCGTGCTGCCGCCCGCCGGCCAGGATCCGGACAAGGCCGGACCGCTGCTGGACCCGATCCTCAAGCCGCTGTGGGCCGCGTTCCGCCTGATGGGCAAGGGTCGCGAGGCGCGCTCGCCCCTGGCCATCGAGAGCGACGAGCGGCGCATCGTGATCAAGGACGGCGAGATCACCTCGATCACCCGCCGCGCCAGCCTCGAGGCCCACAAGCTGATCGAGGAAATGATGATCCAGGCCAACGTCTCGGCCGCCGAGACGCTGGAATCCAAGCGCATGCCCCTGCTGTACCGGGTGCACGACACCCCGAGCCTGGAGAAGGTGCAGAGCCTGGGCGAGTTCCTGCAGACGCTGGAGATCAAGTGGTCGAAGGGCGAGGCCCCGAGCACCGCGCGATTCAACAAGCTGCTGGAGGATACGCGGGAGAGCCCGCATGCGGCGATCATCAATGAAGTGGTCCTGCGCACCCAGATGCAGGCCCACTACTCGGCCGACAATATGGGCCACTTCGGCCTGAACCTGGACCGCTACGCCCACTTCACCAGTCCGATCCGGCGCTATGCCGACCTGATCGTGCACCGGGCCCTGATCCGGGCGCTGAACCTGGGGACGGACGGCCTTACGGATCAGGACATCGCCCAGATCAAGGACACCGCCGAAGTCATCACCCACGCCGAGCGCCGGGCCATGGCGGCCGAACGCGACGCCACCGACCGCTATATCGCCGCCTTCCTGGCCGACCGGGTGGGCTCGGTGTTCGCGGGCCGCATCACCGGCGTCACTCGCTTCGGCCTGTTCATCAAGCTGGACGAGACCGGCGCCGACGGCCTGGTTCCGGTGTCGAGCCTGGGCGAGGAGTACTTCGTCCATGACGATCGCATGCACGCCCTGGTGGGCGAGCGCACGGGCAGGCGCTGGCCCCTTGGCCTGCCGGTCGAGGTGCGGTTGCGGGAAGCCACGCCCGTGACCGGGGGCCTGCTGTTCGAAATGCTCAGCGATCCCCAGCCGGCCGACCCCAAGGCTCCGCGCCCGCGTCTCGGCGTACGAGCGCGCGCGCCGGTCAAGCCGCGTGGCGGCCTGCCCAAGGGCGTGCGGCGCGGCAAGCGGCGCTGACCCTTCCGCAAGGGACGGATGGCGTGACGGCGAGTCGGGTCTAAGCTCCTGGCATGGACGAGCCGATCGACCCGCAGTTCGACACCCGCAACGACGGCGACGTGCGCGACCCCAATGCGGGCGTGCTGCGGCCGCGCCACGCCGCCACGGTGATCATCGTGCGCGACGACGGCCCCAAGCCGCGCCTGCTGATGGGCCGCCGCAACCGGGGCCTGGCCTTCATGGCCGACAAGTGGGTGTTCCCTGGCGGCCGGGTGGACAGGGGCGACTACGCCGCGCCCTCTGCCAGCGAACTGACGCCCGAGACCGCGGCGCGGCTGGGGCTGGAGCCTCGGCACCCCAATCCCGCCCGCCTGGCCCGCGCCCTGGCCCTGACGGCGGTGCGCGAGACCTTCGAGGAAACCGGGCTGCTGCTGGCCAGGCCGGCTCCTTCCCGGCCCGCCGCGGGGGCCTGGCGGCCGTTCCTGGCCCAGGGCGCCCTGCCCGACCTGGCGCCGCTGTCGTTCGTGGCCCGGGCGATCACTCCGCCCTATCGCACCCGCCGCTTCGACGCGCGGTTCTTCATGGCTCCCGCCAGCGCCCTGCTGAGCCTGGAGCGCCAGCCCGACTGCGGCGAACTGGACGAGATCGGCTGGTTCGACCTGGACGAGGCCCGCGACCTGGACCTGCCCAACATCACCCGTTTCGTCGTGCACGAGGCGGCCCAGCGCCTGGCGGACCCTGGACGCCCGGCCCCATTCATGCGCTTCCTGAACGGGTCGCGACAGCTGAGCTATCTGTAGCGGCGGGCTCTTCCGGAGGTCCCCCATGCTCGCCTTGATCTTCGCCGCCTCGCTGGCCGGTCCGCCCGCCACGATCGACAGGATGGCCTGGCTGCAGGGCTGCTGGGTCCAGCAGAAACCGAACGGCGCGGTCGAGGAGCTGTGGATGGCGCCCGGCGGCGGGGTGATGCTGGGCCTGGGCCGCACCACCCGCGAGGGCAGGCTGCGGGAGTACGAATACACCCGCATCATCGAATCGGAGGGCTCCCTGGCTTACGTGGCCGAGCCGTCCGGCCAGGAGACGGCGACCTTCCCCCTCAAGAGCCTGGACGCCAATGAGGCGGTGTTCGAGAACCCCGCCCACGACTTCCCCCAGCGCGTGATCTACCGGCGGCTTGGCCCGGACGCCGTGACGGGTCGGATCGAGGGCGAGATCGGCGGCAAGGCCCGGTCCGTCGATTTCCCTTACAAACGGTGCGCATCGGGCAATTGACTTTGCGGCGCTGGTGAGTATGTTCCGCGCCTCTCATTTCGACCGCGCGGGGACCTGCGCGATTACCGCAGGGATTCGACCATGGCCAAACCGGCTTCGATCAAGATCCGCCTGAACTCGACGGCGGACACCGGCTTCTTCTACGTCACCAAGAAGAACGCCCGCACCAAGACCGAGAAGATGGTGCTGAAGAAGTACGATCCGGTCATCCGCAAGCACGTGGAATTCCGCGAAGGCAAGATCAAGTAAGATCGCCTCACCGCGAGTTTCAAAGACGCCCGGCCGCAAGGTCGGGCGTTTTTCTTTGCGCACCACTTTTCTTTGCGCGCCGCTGGGCTAAGCCTTGGCCATGCGTCGCCGCCCCCTGCTGATCGCCTTCCTCGCGCTCCTGGCCGGAGCCCCTCCCCTGGCGGCCTGCGCCGGCTCCACGCCCGTCTATGGCTACGACGTGGTGCGCACCTATCCCCACGACCCCAACGCCTTCACCGAGGGCCTCTTCCTGCGCGACGGGGTCGTCTACGAGAGCACCGGCCTGAACGGCGCGTCGTCAATCCGCAAGAGCGTGCTGGAGACCGGCCAGGTGCTGCTGGAGCGCTCGATCTCCAGCCAGTTCTTCGGCGAGGGGATCGTCGACTGGAAGGATCGGCTGATCGAGCTGACGTGGAAGAACCAGCTGGGCTTCGTCTACGGCATCGACGATTTCGAGACCCGCGGCGAGTTCCGGTACGCCGGCGAGGGCTGGGCCCTGACGCGCGACGACAAGCGCCTGATCATGAGCGACGGCACGTCCCGCCTGCGCTTCCTGGACCCCGAGACCCTGAAGGAGACCGGCGGCGTCACCGTCACCGACCAGGGCCAGGAAGTGGATCAGTTGAACGAGCTGGAATGGATCAAGGGCGAGGTCTGGGCCAATGTCTGGCAGACCGACCGCATCGCCCGCATCGATCCCGCCAGCGGCAAGGTAAAGGGCTGGATAGACCTGACCGGCCTGCTGCCCGCCGACGAGCGCGCCTCGGCCGACGTCCTCAACGGCATCGCCTACGACGCCAAGACCGACCGGGTGATCGTGACGGGCAAGCTGTGGCCGCGGATGTACGAGATCAAGGTGGTCAGGAAGCCCTGACGCCCCGGCTCATCGCGGGACGAAGGTCAGGCGGCCCTGCCCACCACGGCGTTGCGGCCCGAGCGCTTGGCTTCGTAAACGCCCTCGTCGGCGCGCTTGAGCAGGGCGTCGGGCGTGTCGCCGGAGCCGCTGGTGGCCGAGACGCCGACCGAGATGGTCACCGTCAGCAGTTCCTCGCCGTGGGCCACGCGGAAGGGCGAGCCGGAGACATGCATGCGGATCCGTTCGGCGATGCGCAGGGCGTCGGCCAGCTGGGTGTCGGGCATGATCACCGTGAACTCCTCGCCGCCGTAACGGCAAGGCAGGTCGACGGCGCGGACGTTGGAGGCCAGGCGCAGGGCGAACTCACGCAGCACTTCGTCGCCCACGTCGTGGCCGAAAGTGTCGTTGATCTTCTTGAAGTGGTCGATGTCGATCAGCAGGGCCGCGACGGGGTCGCCGCCCAGGCTGGCGCGCTTGACCAGCGAGTCGAGCTGGCCGGCCATGTAGCGGCGATTGTGCAGGCCCGTCAGCTGGTCGGTGACGGCCAGCTCCAGGCTGTGATCCAGGTTCTGGCGCAGGTAGTCGGTGTAGCGCTTGCGCTGGATCTGGGTCTTCACCCGGGCCGCCAGCTCCTGCGGGTCGATCGGCCGGGCCAGGATGTCGTTGATGCCGATCTCCAGCGCCTTGACGATGCGCTGGCGCTCGTCCGGATCGACCATGGCCAGCACCGGCAGGTGGCGCGTGCGTTCGTCCGAGCGCAGGCCGGCGGCGAAGCGCAGGCCGTCGAAGTTGCGGGCCGCGGCGTTGACGATGATCAGGTCCACCGGACCGCCGGCGCTGATCTGGGCCTTCACGGGGTCGGATTCGATGACCGGACGATGCTCGACGCCCAGTTCGGCGGCCACGCGCTGGGCCTGGCGCTCGTTGTCGTCGACGATCAGGACGCGGCCGCCCAGGCCGTCCAGGCGCGAGGCGGCGCCTGCGATCACGCCGATGCGACGGCCCGAGGCCTCGCGCTGCCGCAGTTCGTCGATCACCAGCTTGAAGCGGGTCAGGCTGCGCACGCGGGCGAACAGCATGACGTCGTCGATCGGCTTGGTCAGGAAGTCGGCGGCGCCCGCCTCCAGGCCCTGGATGCGATCGGCGCGGCCGTCCAGCGCCGTGACCAGCACGACGGGGATGTGGCGGGTGGCCGGATCTTCCTTGAGCTTGCGGCAGACGGTGAAGCCGTCCATGCCGGGCATCATCACGTCCAGCAGGATGATGTCGGGCGACTCGGCCGCCGCGATCGACAGGGCCGTAGGACCGTCATAGGCGACGGAGACCTGGTAATATTCGGCCGAAAGCTTGGCCTCGAGCAGGCGGACATTGGCCTCGATGTCGTCGACGACCAGGATGCGCGCGCTCACGGCCCTTACCTTTCCAGCAGTCGCCGAATGGTGTCGAGGAAGTGCGACACCGAGATCGGCTTGGAGATATAGGCCTCGCACCCGCCCTCGCGGATGCGTTCCTCATCGCCCTTCATAGCGAATGCCGTAACGGCGACCACGGGGATATGCGACAGATCGTCGTCCTCTTTCAGCCACTTGGTGACTTCGAGGCCCGAAATCTCGGGGAGCTGGATATCCATCAGGATCAGGTCGGGACGGTTTTCCCGGGCGATCGACAGAGCCTGCAGCCCCTCGCGGGTCTGCAGGGTCTCATAGCCCTGGGCTTCGAGCAGGTCATGAAAGAGCTTCATGTTCAGCTCGTTATCCTCGACGATGAGGACCTTCTTCGTCATCCTGACCCCGACCGTTCCGGTCCGTGGCGACGCGTAAGGGATTCGCGCCGCTTCTGGGTTCCAGATCGCACGAATATCCTTAAGCCCGCGCTAATCGCGTTTTCGCCCACCGACTCCGGATCATGGAACCCAGTTTTTCCGACCTTCAGTCCTGCACCGTTCGCCCCGACGCCCCGCTGCTGATCGTGGACGTGGACGAAGTCCTGGCCCAGTTCATGGCCGGCTTCGGCGCGTTCATCGCCCGCCACGGCTTCGAGCTGCGGGTCGACCGCTACGCCCTGTTCCAGAACATCTATCGTCCGGGCGAGAGCCAGCACCTGGACCTGATCGCGGGCAAGATGCTGTTCGACGACTTCTTCCGCGACGGGGCCGATGACCTGCTGCCGGCGATCGGCGCGGCCGACGCCCTGGCCGATCTTTCGACCCGCGCCGATATCGTGATCCTGACCAACGCGCCCGAGCACGGGCGGCAGTCGCGGGCGCGTTGGCTGAAGACCCACGGCTTCGACTACCACCTGGTCATCAACAGCGGCCCCAAGGGCCCCTCGGCGGCCGACCTCGCCCGCCGCACGGTCGCCCCCTCGGTGTTCGTCGACGACCTGCTGCCGCAGCTGGATTCGGTGGCAGAGCACGCCCCCTGGGTGAACCGCTTCCAGATGGTGACCGACGAACGCCTGCGCCCCCTGGCCCCCACCGCCCCCGAGCGCCATACCCGCATCGACCTGTGGCCCGACCTGAAGGCGGCCATAGAGCGCAAGCTAATCCTGCCATGAAGACCTTCTGCCGCGACTGTCTGTGGACGGGCGGGGCCAAGGTTCAGCGCTGCCCCTCCTGCGGCTCGCCCCGCACGGTCTTCCATGACGAGCTGGACCAGCTCAGCATGGCCCACCTGGACTGCGACGCCTTCTACGCCTCGGTCGAGAAGCGCGACGATCCCTCGCTGCGCGACAAACCGGTGATCGTGGGCGGGGGCAAGCGGGGCGTGGTGACGACGGCCTGCTACATCGCCCGCATGAGCGGCCCGCGCTCGGCCATGCCGATGTACAAGGCGCTGAAGCTCTGCCCCGAGGCCGTGGTCATCAAGCCCAACTTCGCCAAGTACAGGACCGAGAGCCGGCGGATCATGGCCAAGCTGGAGGCCCTGACGCCCCTGGTGCAGCCGCTGTCGCTGGACGAGGCCTGGATCGACCTGTCGGGCACCGAGCGCCTGCACGGCGCGCCGCCGGCCTTCATGCTGGCCAAGGTCCAGCGCGAGATCGAACACGAGATCGGGCTGACGGTCTCGATCGGCCTGGCGCCCAACAAGTTCCTGGCCAAGATCGCCTCGGAACTGGACAAGCCGCGCGGCTTTTCGGTGATCGGCGCGGTGGGAGTGGTGGAGTTCCTCGCCCCAAAGCTGGTGTCGATCCTGCCGGGCGTAGGCCCCGCCACCGTGGCGGCCCTGGCGAAAGAGGGTTTCAAGACCGTCGGCGACATCGCGCGGGCGGACCTCAAGCATCTGGTCCAGGTGCTGGGCGCAGGCGGCCTGCGGTTGCACCACCTGGCCCACGGACGCGACGCCCGGGCGGTCGATCCCGACCAGGAGCGCAAGACGATCAGCGCCGAGACCACCTTCAACGACGACCTTTACAAGCGCGAGGACCTGGAGGACGAACTCTGGCCCCTGTGCGAGAAGGTGGCCCGGCAGGCGCGGGCGGGCGGCGTAGCCGGACGGGTGGCGACGCTGAAACTGCGCACGCCCGACTTCAAGATCCACACCCGCCGACGCACCCTGGCCGTGCCGACCCAGACCGCCCGCACCCTGTTCCAGGTGGCGCGCGAGCTGCTGGCGGCCGAACCCAAGGGCCTGCACTACCGCCTGATCGGGGCGGGCCTGACCGAATTCGTACCGGCCGAGGGCGCCGCCGACGACTTCTTCGCAGGCGAGGAGCGCAAGGCGCTGAAGAGCGAAACCGTGATCGATGGCTTGCGCGGCAAGTACGGCGCGGCGGCTGTGGTTACGGGCCGGGCGCTGAAGGGGAAGTAGAGCTCGGAGACTCGATGTCCCCTCTTTCGCTCCGGATCAGCGCGTCCAGCGGCGCTTTTCCGCATGCCTCGGGCACGTTCTTGCCCTCGTCAGCCAGAGCCATACATCTCATCGCCGCGATCCGGGGCGCGAGCAAGTCCAGTGGTTCTGGGTCAGCATCCTTCCGCGTGACGGCGACGCTCTCTGCGTCGATGAAACTCAGCAACCCTCTTCGCTCGGCCTCGAGATCGATTGGCTTGCCTTCGGGATTGAGAACCTTTGGCTCGGGGAAAGGCGTAGCCAGGTAGCCTTTCAGGCGGCCCAGACGCACCGCAGCGGCGTCAAACAAGCCGAGCTCACGCTCAGCGTTGGCTGCACGCACCTGCAAACCCATCCAGTCGGGATCGGCGGGGCGAGCGGGCGCGACATCGGCCGCCGCTACGAATTCGCGCTGATAGCGGGCCTTACGGACCGGATCTCCGTCAGCCTGCCAGGAAGCTTGCAGCAGGATCGAATCTTCGGGGATGTCGGGCATCTTCAGCGCCCTGGCTAACCATAATGCGCGATAGTAGCTCGTATCGTCAGCCAACGCCTTGTACTCGGATGAGACGAGAATCGGCTCTAGGGCCTTGACCTGCGCCTTGCTGAACTCGGTGAACATCACCAAGCGATTGCCCGGGCACTCCGGGATGGGCGCGGGAAACTCCCAACTGCCGTAGGGCTTGCCGTCTGGACGTGTCCCCCAGGTGCTATAGGACATGGTGGCGGTGAAGGTGAACTTCTCCCCGCCAACCGGGCAGGTCATCTTCACCGGATAGGGCGTGCCGGCAAAAGCTCCGCCCGCCGCGCCCAAGGCAAGAGCCAGCGCGGCCATCGCCATCCATCGCGTCATGGTCATTCCCCTCGCGCAATAGCCAGAGCATGACCTTTAAAATCACGCGTGTAAACTACCGATCAACCAGCCGCCCGATCCGCTCGCGCACGAACCGCACGCGGGCCTCCACGTCCGCCAGGGGCAGATCGACCAGGTCGTATCCGGCCTCGACATAGGCCGCGCTGACCGCGGCGTGGGTGGCGACAGCTTCGGCGAAATCCTGGGTGCGCTCGGGGTCATTGGCGTAGATGGCGGCCCAGGGCGGCGCCACCAGGACGCGATGATCGTAGCGCAGGCGCTGCGCCGCCCGCAGCAGGTGGGGCGGCGGCTCGCGGCCGATCAGGCGCAGGTAGCCGACCACGTCCACGATCCCGCGATCGAAGACGACGGGCCCCTCCCCGACCGCCGCCTCGCGGTGGCGGGCCAGGTCGTGGGCCAGCTGGAGCTCGGCGAACAGCATCGGATCGACCTGGGGGCGGCCGGGACCGTCGATGGCGGCCTGATCCTGGATCACCGCGCGGCCGGCCTCGGGCATGACGCGCACGCCCGTACGGGCCAGCGCCTCGACCAACGTGGTCTTGCCCGCGCCGGGGCCGCCCGTGATCACGAAGCCGCGGCCCGTGAGATCGGAAACGAGGGTCATGAGAAACGTCCGGGTGGGGCGGACGAAGGGCTCGGACGCGCGAACGGCCCGAAGGCCGTCCGATGCGCCCTACATCAGCGAGCCCTTGCCGCTGGTGACTTCGGTGTAGCGGTGCACGCGCACGGCCTGGACCAGGCCGAAGCCGACCATGACCGTCAGCATCACGGTGCCGCCGTAGCTGAGCATGGGCATGGGCACGCCCACGACGGGGGCCATGCCCATCACCATCGCGCCGTTGATCAGCACGTAGAGGGCGAAGGTCGCCGTCACGCCCGCCGCGGCCAGGCGGCCGAAGTGGCTGTGGCTGATCGAGGCGATGCGCAGCGCCATGAAGATGGCCACCCCGTAGAGGAACAGGACGCTGACGCAGCCGACGAAGCCGAACTCCTCGGCCAGGGTGGCGAAGATGAAGTCGGTCTGCTTTTCAGGCAGGAAGTTCAGCTGGCTCTGCGAGCCCAGGCCGAAACCCTTGCCCAGCAGGCCGCCCGAGCCCAGGGCGATCTTGGACTGCATGATGTGGTACCCGTTGCCGGACGGGTCCTTTTCCGGGTCCATGAAAGTCAGGATCCGGTTGCGCTGGTAGTCGTGCAGCACGAAGAAGATGAAGGGCGGCAAGGCGGCCAGGCCCGCCACGATCCCGGCGATGATCAGCCGCAACGACAGGCCGGCCAGCACCATCACCGCCAGGCCCGGGAGAGCGATCAGCACGGCGGTGCCCAGGTCGGGCTGGTGGGCCACCAGCAGGGTCGGAACGCCGATCAGGCCCGCCGGGATCAGCAGCTTCCACGACAGGCGCGCACTGTCGGCCGAAAGGCCGTGGTAGTAGCGCGCCAGGGCCAGTACGACCCCGATCTTCATGATCTCGGACGGCTGGAAGCGCACCGGCCCGAGCTGCAGCCAACGCTGGGCGCCCAGCGACACGTCGCCGACCAACTCCACCGCCACCAGCAGCAGCAGGGCGATCCCGTAGATGGGATAGGCCATGGTGAACCAGACGCGCAGATCGACCATCGCCAGGATGATCATCATCACGAAATAGATGCCGAAGCGCAGCAGGTGCTTGTCGGCCCACGGTTCCCACGAGGCCCCGGCGATCGAGAACAGCATCAGCGCGCCGGCTCCGGCGATGAGGGCCAGGACCAGGCACAGGGTCCAGTCGATCTCCATGAACTTGATGATCGGCCGGTCGCGTTCGCCGGGCCGGGAAAGGCCGCCGCTGAGGGTCATCGCGGAACTCCTGGCGTGGGCGCGGGCACGAGCGGCGCGGCCTGCTCGGTGGGAGCGGCCGGCGGAACATCGATCACGGGATCCTCGGGCGCGGCGCCCTCCACGGCTCCATCGACCTCGACGGGCTCTTCGGGCAGGGGCGCGGGATGCTCGATGCGGGCGCGGATCTCCGGATCCTTCAGCAGGGCCACGCGCATCACCTCACGGGCGCGGGGGGCGCCGGCGGTGGCGCCGCCCAGGCCGCCGTGCTCGACGATGACGGCCACGGCGTAGCGCGGGTCGTCATAGGGGGCGAAAGCCACGAACAGGTTGTGGTCCTTGAGCTTCCACGCGACGCTGTCGCTCTTGCGGCTGGCGACCTTGTCGTAGCTGCGCACCTGGGCCGTGCCGGTCTTGCCGGCCATCTGCACGTCGCCCAGGCCCAGCTGGCTCTGGCGGTAGGCGGTGCCGCGCACGTCGTTGGCCACGGCCGCCATGCCGCCACGCACGTAGTTCAGGTGCTCGGCCGTGAACGGCAGGTCGGGCACGGCCGCGCCGCTGGGCTCTTCCTTGCCGCCCACCGACTTGATCAGACGCGGGTTGAGAGCCTTCTTGCCGTTGGCCAGGCGCGCGGTCATCACCGCCAGCTGCAGGGCGTTGACGCTAAGCGCGCCCTGCCCGATCCCATAGCTGGGCGTCTCGCCCGGAAACCAGATCTGGTTGGCCGGATTCTTCTTGTTGGCCCGCTTCTTCCACTCGCGGTCGGGCACCAGACCCTTGCGCTGGCCTGGGATGCCGATGTCGAAGGTCTCGCCGAAGCCCATGGCCCGGGCGGCCGAGGCGATGGCGTCGGGACCGATCTTCAGGGCGGTCTGATAGAAGTAGATGTCGCACGAGTTCTTGATGGCCTCGTGCAGGTTCTGCGAGCCGTGGCCGTTCTTCTGCCAGCAGCGCCAGGTCCGCCCGCCGTAATACCAGCTGCCCCCGCAGGCCACGCGCACTTCCGGGTCGATTCCGGCGGTCAGGGCGGCCAGGCCCACGGTGGGCTTGAAGGTCGAACCGGGCGGGAAGTTGCCGCTCAGCGCCTTGTCCAGCAACGGCTTGCGCTCGTACTCGGCAAGGGC
Organism: Caulobacter sp.; assembly: GCA_017745235.1. Lineage (GTDB taxonomy): Bacteria > Pseudomonadota > Alphaproteobacteria > Caulobacterales > Caulobacteraceae > Caulobacter. The sequence continues at coordinate 39,280 of JAGHZU010000014.1, forward strand.
CTTGTATTCGGGCCCCGACAGCCCCTTCACGAAGCGGTTGGCGTCGAAGCTGGGAGCCGAGACCATGGCCAGCAGGTCGCCGTTGCGCACGTCCATCACGACGATGGCGCCGCTCTCCTCGCCCATCACCTCGAGCGCGCGGTTCTGGATGTCGGCGTCCAGGGTTAGGCGCACTTCCTTGCCGGGCGTGGCCGGAATGTCGCCTTCCGGGTCCAGGCGCACGACGCGACCCTGGGCGTCGACCTCCGCCTTGGTGGCGCCGGGCCGACCGCGCAGCTCGCGATCCAGAGCCTTCTCGACGCCCTGCTTGCCGATCCGGAAGCCTGGATGGTGCAGCAGTTCCTGGTCGGGATCGTCCTTGGCCTTCTCCAGGTCGCGGTCGGAGACCTTGGAGACGTAGCCGATCACGTGGGCGAAGGCCCCGCCGAACGGATAGACCCGCACCTCGCCCATGTCGGCGGTCACGCCCGGCAGCTCAGGGGCGCGGATGTTGACGCGGGAGAACTCCTCCCAGGTCATGTCCTCCATCACCGCGACGGGGGCCTTCTTGGGCGCGCGGGCGATGTCCTTGAGCAGGCGCGAGCGTCGCGCGGGATCGATGGGCACAAGCTTGGACAAGTCGTCCAGCGTGGCCTCCGGATCCATGTCGGCGTCTTTCGTGACCATCAGCCTGAAGTTGGGCCGATTGGACGCCAGGGCCACGCCGTTGCGGTCGAGGATCAGGCCGCGCGGCGGCGGCACCAGGCGGTAGTTGAACTGGTTGCCGGCCGAAAGCTTCTGGTACCGCGCGGCCTCGATCAGCTGCAGCTGGGCCAGGCGTCCGCCCAGGGCCAGCAAACCCGCACCCGCCAGACCGCCCATCAGGAAAGCCCTCCGATGGAAGACCCCCTGACGCTCGTTGACCTCGAAGAAGAAGATTGACGGTTCGCTCATCGCCTCACCGGAACCGCACGTCGGCGTCCTCGAACCGGTCGATCAGCCGGTGGGCGAAGGGAAACAGCAGGGCCGTCACCAGGAACTGCCAGAACACCGCCAGCAGGCTGGGCATGGCCAGGCTGTCGAGCATCGTGAAAAGGAAGGCGCCGGTCATGGCCACGGCGGTGACGCCGGCGAACCAGGCCCACATCATCGGGCGGCTCTGGCCGGTCATCATGTTGCGGCCGACCAGGGCGGTGGCGTAGGCGACCAGCAGGGACAGCGCCCACAGGCCGCTGGGGCCGCCCCAGAACAGGTCCAGGAACAGGCCCAGCACCAGCAGGCAGAACGGCGCCAGGATCGACGGACGGATCAGGGCCCAGGCGAAGGCCGGGACCATGGCGAACACCGGCTCGGGCAACTGAAGGCCGTAGATGCGGATCGGAGCGGCGAACAGGATCGTCGCCAGAACCACCAGCAGCATCGGCACGCCAAGCCAGCGGCCGGGATGGAGAGGCCGCGCGCCGCCCATAGTCATATGGCTCCGCCGGGCGGCGTCGCGCCCGTGGCGGCCGGCGGCGTGGCCGCGCGCGGTTTGGGCGGCGTGGTCGCCGCCGGCTTGGGGGCGGTCGTGGCCGTGCTCGTCGCAGCCGGGGTCGTCGCGGGCTTCGCCGGCGAGGTCGTCGCGCCAGTGGTCGCCGGAGCGGCCGGCTTGGGAGCGGCGGAGGCTGCGGCCGTCGCGGCCGGCCCCAGGATCGACAGATCCGGGTCTTCGGTGGTGACCGGCGGCAGGCTGCGGGTCAGCAGCGCCTTCTGGTCGGCCAGTTGGGCGAAGTCCTTGAAGAGCAGGATGCGCACATAGTCGATGGCGGTGTCGTCGGCGAACAGCACCACCCGCCAGCGGCCGTCCAGGCCCTTGACCGCCGCGCCCACCGGCAGGCCCCGCGGCACCACGCCGCCGTCGCCCGAGGTGACGACGCGGTCGCCTTCCTTGATCGGGTCCACGCCGCGCAGATATTCGAGCTTGGGGTTGGGACCGCCATCGCCGGTCAGGATGGCGCGGGCGTTGGTGCGGTCGATCATCACCGGCGTTCGCGAGGCGATGTCGGTCAGCAGCAGAACACGGCTGGCGCCATGCGAGACGCCGACCACGCGGCCGACCAGGCCGCGCTCGTTCATCACCGGATTGCCGACGACGACGCCCTTTTCGGAGCCGCTGTCGGCCAGGCGGGTGTTGGCGAAGGGCCCACGGCTGTCGGCGACCACCCGGGCGGCCACCATCGGGATCGGCGGATCGGTGCGCAGGCCCAGCAGCGAGCGATAACGCTCGTTCTGGTCGACCAGGGCCAGATACTGGTCGCGATAGGCCCGCATCTCCTTGAGCTCGGCGTTCAGCCGGCGGTTCTCCGAAGCCACGAAGAAGTAGCTGCGGACGGCGTCCACGCCCAGGCCGGTCCAGCGGCCGGGCGCGGCGATCACGCCGCTGACCGGCTTGGAGACCGTGTCCACCGTCTGGCGGGTGACGCCGTAGGCCTGCTGCTGCAGGGTCTCGCGACGATCGGCCAGAAGAAACGCCACCGCGATCACGACCGCGACGATGAGCGCCACGGCCGCGGTCCAGGTAAGCGGCACTTTCAGGTCGCCAAGCGGACCTTCGCGAAAGGGCACGAACTCGTTCTCCCGGCGCCCCGGAGCGCCCGACTCAGAGGTGGGTGACTAGGCCAGAGTGGACTCAAGGACGCCCTTCATCCACTTGGGATGTTCGAGCACCTTGCCGCAGCCCAGGGCCACGCACGACAGCGGGTCGTCGGCCACGGTGACCGGCAGGCCGGTGTGGTCGCGGATCTCGGCGTCCAGGCCGCGCAGCAGGGCGCCGCCGCCCGTCAGCATGATGCCCTTGTCGGCGATGTCCGAGGCCAGTTCCGGCGGGGTGGCTTCCAGGGCCACCTTCACGGCTTCCACGATCTGGCCGACCGGCTCGGCCAGGGCGTCGGCGGCCTGCTTTTCCGAGATGCGGACTTCGCGCGGCACGCCCTGCATCAGGTCGCGGCCCTTGACGTCGATCGACAGGCCTTCGCCGTCGGCCGGCGCGCGGGCGGTGCCGATTTCCTTCTTGATGCGCTCGGCGGTCGTCTCGCCGATCAGCAGGTTATGGTGGCGACGCATGTAGCTGATGATCGCTTCGTCCATCTTGTCGCCGCCGACGCGGACCGAACGGCTGTAAACGATGCCCGACAGCGACAGCACGGCCACCTCGGTGGTGCCGCCGCCGATGTCGACGACCATCGAGCCGGTCGGCTCATGGATGGGCAGGCCGGCACCGATCGCGGCGGCCATCGGCTCGTCGATCAGGCCCACGCGACGAGCCGAGGCGTTCAGGCAGCTGTCGTTGATGGCGCGACGTTCCACGGCGGTGGCGCCCGACGGCACGCACACGATCACCTTGGGGTTCACGAAGCCCTTGCGGTTGTGAACCTTGCGGATGAAGTACTTGATCATCTCCTCGGCGACTTCGAAGTCGGCGATGACCCCGTCCCGCATCGGACGGATGGCTTCCATGTGGCCGGGCGTGCGGCCCAGCATCTGCTTGGCCTCGATCCCGACGGCATGAACGATCTTCCGACCACCGACATTGCGCAGGGCCACGACCGACGGCTCGTTCAGCACGATGCCCTTGCCCTTCATGTAGATGAGGGTGTTGGCGGTGCCCAGGTCGATGGCGATGTCGTTCGAGATAACGCCGAAGAGGGAAGAGAACATTGAAAGCCCTGACTGAGGGATAGGGGGGCGAAGGCGGACGTCTATGCAGGCGAAGCGGAGCTATCGAAGCCGCTGAGGGCGGCGACAAACAGGAAGAAAGATGGCTCCTACTTCAAATCCTAACGAGGACAACATGATTCCCGCGATTGCGGGTTTTGTCCCTTGACGAGCGCCCAAGACGCGGCGGGAGCGCTGGCCCACGCCGCGCCGTCGCCGGACCGCCGTTCGGCGCCTCGACGAAAGCCCGTTTGCCCTGCGAAAGCGTTGATTTCAAGGTCTATTAGAGGCCCTGGCTCACCTGTTTTCGCAGAACGGCGGCGCGGGGAAGGTCTAACCAGAAACATGGCGTTTTCTAGCCGAGCGCAGCCATGGCCACGCCGGCCGCTGCGACCAGGCCGAAGAGCAGCTGCACGGGGGTCAACCGCTCCGCGAACAGACGGCGTCCGGCGAACGCCGCGATGGGAGCCTCGACCACCCCGACCGCCCTCACCTGCCCGGCCGGCGCCAGGGCCAGGGCGATGAACCAGCCGGTCGACGCCGCCGCGCCCCAGAACCCCGCCCCCAAAGACGGCTTCCAGGCCTTGGCCACGGCGACCAGGGCCGACCGGTCGGTGACCGCCAGATAGGCGCTCAGTCCCAAGGTCTGGACGGCCTGGACAATGATCAGGGTCACCACGGCGGCGAAGATCGGATGGTTCGGCTCCAGCGCATGGCCGGCCTGGCGAAAGGCGTTCAGCGAGATCCCGAAGGCCAGGCCCGACAACAGGCCAAACAGCCCGCCGCTGACCGGCTGGTCGCCCGAAGCTCCCGTGCGCGGCCAGGTGACCACCAGCAGAGCCACGCTGGTCAGGGCCACGCCCGTCCAGCCGAGAGCCGTCAACCGCTCGCCATAGACAAGCCAGCCCAGCAGGGCCGCCAGGGGGATGGAGCTCTGCTGCACGGCGGTGGCCACGGCGAAGCCGGCGCGCCGCATGGCCACCAGCAGCGCCGCCGTCGCGGCGATCTGGCTGGCCCCGCCCATCAGGGCCGGGATCCAGAACGCCGCGCCTGCATGGGGCTGCTCGCCTTGGGTCAGGGCGAAGGCCACAGTCACGAAGACGGCGGTGAACGGAAGGCCGAACAGGAACCGTACGAGGGTCGCGCCCCAAGGCCCTGTGCCGCCCATGACCGAGCGCTGGGCCGCGTTACGGGCCACCTGGGCGAAGGACGCGAAAATGGTGATGGGGATCCAGATCATGGCTGTCCCTTTATGCCGCCCTTATGCGGACGGCGTGTTTCCGAATGGAGGTCTTAGGCCTGCCGGGCGCAAACCCTGCCCGTCGGCTCGTCCGGTGACGGGCTCGACCAGTCGCAGAGGTTTCGACCATGTCGTCCCATCCGTTCCGTCAAGCCGCGCAGTTCCTGCTGGGCGTTCCGACCGACGGGATCAACCAGACCCTTGGGCGCATGCTCGCCCTGGCCCAGGCCACGCCGCTGTGTTTCGTGGCGGTGACCGGACCCGACGCGGGCGAGGCGATGAGCGTGCTGTGGCGACGCGGCTACGATCGCGTGGAGGCCGCCCGCCGGGCCACCTGCCGCGCAGCCGACGAGCAGAGCGACGTGCTGCTGATCGTGGGCTGCTCGACGGTTCCCGACGCACGAGCGGCCGTCGCCTCGACCATGGCCATGCTGCGTCCCGGCGGGGTGGTGGTGATCGACGCGGGGGCGATCATCGACCTGGAACTGCGCGAACGCCTGGCGAGCGACTTGCGGGCCCTGGGCCTGGACGTGCAGCCGCAAGCCCACCTGTCGGCGGAACTGCTGGCCACCCGGCCGTTCAGCGCGCGGGCGGCGGCCTGAAGCTGCGACCGTCGTCCCGGATGAGCCAAGCGCGCACCCGGGACGGCAGTGTCGTTGCTAGAACCCGCTGGCGATCGCCGCTTCCGGCCGGCTCTTTTCCTTGCGCGCCATGAGGTTGTTCAGGGCGTTCACATAGGCCTTGGCCGAGGCGGTCAGGGTGTCGGTGTCCGCGGCCGCGCCAGTGGCGATGCGGCCGTCCTCTTCCAGGCGCACCGAGACCTGGGCCTGGGCGTCGGTGCCTTCGGTGACCGCATGCACCTGGAACAGGCGCAGGGCGGCGCTGTGCGGCACGATCTTGTGGATGGCGTTGAAGACGGCGTCGACGGGACCATCGCCCGTCGCCTCGGCCGTACTCGACACGCCGTCGACGTCCAGGGTCAGCTCGGCCGATTGGCCGTCCGTGCCGGCCACCACGCGCAGGCGGGCCACCCGGATCTTCTCGGAGCCACGCGCCAGGGCGTCGTCGACCAGGGCGATGATGTCGTCGTCGTAGACGTGCTTCTTACGGTCGGCCAGGTCCTTGAAGCGACCGAAGGCCTCCTTCAGGGCGTTCTGGCCCAGCTCGTAGCCCAGGTCCTTCAGCTTGGCGCGGAACGCATGGCTGCCCGAGTGCTTGCCCATGACCAGGCTGGACGGCGCCTGGCCGACCGACTCCGGGGTCATGATCTCGTAGGTCTCGCGGTTCTTCAGCATCCCGTCCTGGTGGATGCCGCTCTCGTGCGCGAAGGCGTTCTTGCCGACGATGGCCTTGTTGTACTGCACCGGGAAGCCGGTGATGGCCGAGACGTAGCGGCTGGCGCGGGTGATGTGGGTGGTGTCGATGCCCGTCTGGAACGGCAGGCGATCGCCCCGCACCTTCAGGGCCATGACGATCTCTTCCAGGGCGGCGTTGCCGGCGCGCTCGCCCAGGCCGTTGACGGCGCATTCCACTTGGCGAGCCCCGCCCTGGACGCCCGCCAGGCTGTTGGCCACGGCCAGCCCCAGGTCGTTGTGGCAGTGGGTCGAGAAGATCACCTTGTCGGCGCCCTCGACGTTGTTGACCATCCAGTTGAACAGGTCGGCGTATTCCGACGGGTAGGTGTAGCCCACCGTGTCAGGCAGGTTGATCGTGGTGGCGCCGGCCTTGATGGCGGTCTCGACGGCGCGGCGCAGGAACTGACGGTCGCTGCGGGTGGCGTCTTCGGCCGACCATTCGACGTCGTCGCGCAGGTTGCGGGCGTGACCGACCGAGCGGGCGATCACGTCGATGACGGCGTCCGGCTCCATCTGCAGCTTGTGCTTCATATGCAGGTCGGACGTGGCGATCACCACGTGGATGCGGCCGCGCTGAGTGGGCTTCAGGGCCTCGGCGCAACGATCGATGTCGACCTGGTGGGCGCGGCACAGGCCGGCGATGGTCGAGTTCTTGACGATCTTGGCCACTTCACGGACGGCCTCGAAGTCGCCGTTCGAGGCGATCGGGAAGCCGGCCTCGATGACGTCGACCCCCATCTCCTCGAGGATCTTGGCCAGCTCCAGCTTCTCGTCCAGCGACATCGAAGCGCCGGGCGACTGCTCGCCGTCGCGCATGGTGGTGTCGAAAATGACGACGTTGTCGCGCTTGTCGAAAGCGCCGGGCGTTACGGAGTTCATGGATCTACTCGTCGGAATTTGTCTGCGTGCGGGCGGCTTTGGGTTCAGTCATCCCCTGCGCGCCCGGCCACGACGATGCGCGGCCCCTAGAGCGCCCAGGGGTTGGTAAGCCGAAGCGAAAGCAGTTGGCGCGCGACGTTCATGGCGAGACTTCTACACAGCCGCCCAAATTGCGGCAAGCATTTTGCGCCACACGCGCAATCCGTCGCATGCCCCGCAAGATTATTCCAAGATCACGCTAAAGTCTGGGAGGCGTGAAAGGCAGCTGCGGCAAACACGACGCCAAACTTCCCCATACCTCAGCAAGCCGGCGCGATCGTTTCCCTGGCGGACCATCGTTCTTCCGGCCCGGAGTTCGCCTTTTGCGATAGAGGCGGTTCCGGCGAGGACGAAAACGGGCGCCTGGCGGCTATTCCGATTCCGCTTCGCGCTTCTTCAGCCAGGAGCGGGCGATCAGGCCAGCGCCCAGCCAGACCACCACCGCGATCACCAGCATGACGATATGCTGCTTGCCGCCGCCCCGCATGGCCTGGACGATCGAGTTTCCCGCAAAGGCCGTAAGGGCGATCTTGGGAACGATGCCGATGGCCGTGCCGCCGGTGAAGTCGCGCACCTTCATCGGCGTGACCCCGGCGGCCATGTTGACGACGATGAACGGGGCCGAGGGCACCAGGCGCACGATCAGGCTGGCCAGGAAGCCGTTGCGCCCGATCAGTTTCATGAACTTGTTCACCCCGTCGCCGGCCAGGTCCTTCAGCAGGCGGCCGCCGAAGGCCCGGCCCATCCAGAACCCGACCAGCGAAGAGACCAGCGTGCCGATCCAGCTGTAGGCGAAGCCGGTCCAGGGGCCGAAGGCGACCACCGCCGCGGCGATCAGAACGAATTGCGGCACGCCGATGAAGGCCAGGACGGCGAAGGCGCTGACGGCCACCGGCAGCGCCCAGGGACCGTGCGCCGCGCCCAGCCACTGCTCGACCGTGACCTCGCCGTTCAGGCCCAGCAGCTGGGCGCCGAACAAGAAGACCACCCCCACCCCGCCGAACAGCACGAAGGACACCGCCACCGTGCGCCAGGCGCGGGCGTCCATGTTGGTGACGAAGTCGATCAGGCGGCGAAGCATTCGCCTGCGTCGCCCATGGCCAGTCCCCGGTCAAGCGCGGGGAACGCCCAAATCGCCCACGAGACGCGCATTTCCCGAGCGGGCGGGCCAAGACCCGCCCAGCCTGCGGTCAAGTTTCCCCCACCCACGCCTTGTCGTTGCGAAGCTGTCGTAACGACCGGCTAAGTTATCCACAGGCATACTGTCCGGACCAGGCGCATTGGGGAGTGCATGGGAACGTGAAGACCCTGGCTGTGATTTCCCGCAAGGGCGGCGCCGGCAAGACGACGTTGTCGATCAACCTCGCCCTGACCGCCCATCTGGCCGGCTGGAAGACCCTGCTGGCCGACATCGATCCGCAGCGTTCGGCAACCGACGCCCTGCGCGCCCGCGCCGAGCCGGGCCCGACCCTGGCCGAGGCCAACGCCGGCAAGCTGTTCCAGATCAAGTCGCACGCCGCCAATGACGGCTGCCAGGTGATGCTGATCGACACCCCCGCCGCGCCCGACGCCGACGTCGCCCTGGCGGTCAATTCGGCCGACCTGTGCGTGCTGGTGTGCCGCCCGACCTTCCTGGACATCGCCGCGGTGGCGCGTTCGGCCGAGATGGTGCGCCGCCTGGGCAAGGCCGGATTGATCGTGCTGAACCAGGCCCCGCCAAAGCGCGGCTCGCAGGAGCCCGCCGGCGTCCAGAAGGCGGTCGAGGCCCTGCGCTTCTGCGGCCTTCCGGTCGCGCCGGTGGGACTGCGCTCGCGGGCGATCTACCAGCAGGCCATCGCCCGGGGCCGCTCCGTCGCCGAGTGGGACGCCGCCAATCCGGCCGGCCAGGAGATCGAGCGGCTGTGGTCGCACCTGGCCGCCCAACTCGGCCTGGACGGCGGCAGGAAGGCCCGCGCGGTCTAGCCGGCGCCGTTTCGGCGAATTCCGCCTAGCCGCCAGGCGTCGAACCCTGGCAGGTTCCGTCCAAACGAACGGAGCCCACGATGAAGATTCTCGGCGTTTCGGGCAGCCTGCGGGCGGCCTCCTACAACACCGCCCTGCTGCGCGCCGCCCAGGAACTGGCGCCCGAGGGGGTGAGCATCGAGATCTTCGGCCTGCACGACCTGCCGCTGTTCAACGAGGACGTCGAGGCCCTTGGCGATCCGGCGCCGGTCACCGCCTGGAAACAGGCCATCGCCGCCGCCGACGGGCTGCTGATCGCCTGTCCGGAATACAATGGCGGCGTCACCGGCGTGCTGAAGAACGCCATCGACTGGGCCTCGCGCGGCTCGCCCTCGGTCCTGGCGGGCAAGACCGTCTGCATCGTGGGCGCCTCGCCGGGCGTGACGGGCACGGTCCGCGCCCAGGACTCCCTGCGCCAGTCGCTTCGCAAGTGCTCGGCGGAATATTGGCCGCTGTCGGAGATGCTGGTCGGCCAGGCCCACACCAAGATCATCGACGGCGTGCTGGCCGAGAGCAGCCGCGCCTACATGGGCCGCCATCTGCAGGCGTTCGTCGACCACCTGCGCAGGGCGGCCTGACGGCCCGAACGTCCCCTGGCGGCCACAGTGTCGCAAAAGCGAGAAAGAACCCGATTTCCAGGGTCTCGCCGCGTTGCACCGTGGCAAGCACGGGCGTAAAGACCGCCGCAATCCTGAAACCGGTCTTCCAGGGGAGTCCAAAACCATGTCGCTCGAGTCCGCCGCCCTGCGGCGCATCGCCCCGTCCGCCACCATCGCGATCAGCGCCAAGGCGCGCGCCCTGAAAGCGGCCGGCCGGGACGTGATCGCCCTTTCCGCCGGCGAACCCGACTTCGACACCCCGGACAACATCAAGAACGCCGCGATCGAGGCGATCAAGAACGGCAAGACCAAGTACACCGACCCGGACGGCATGCCCGAGCTGAAGGCGGCGATCTGCGCCAAGTTCAAGCGCGAGAACGGCCTGGACTACAAGCCGGCCCAGATCCACGTCGCCCCGGGCGGCAAGCCGGTGATCTACAACGCCCTGGTCGCCACCCTGAACCCGGGCGACGAGGTCATCATCCCCGCGCCGTACTGGGTGTCGTATCCCGACATGACCCTGCTGGCCGGCGGCACGCCCGTGTCGGTCGAGACCACCGCCGAGAGCGGCTTCAAGATCACCCCCGCGGCCCTGGAAGCGGCGATCACGCCCAAGACCAAGTGGCTGATCATCAACAGCCCGTCCAACCCGTCGGGCGGCGCCTATACGCGCGCCGAGCTGCAGGCCATCGCCGAGGTGCTGCTGCGCCACCCGCAGGTGTGGGTGCTGACCGACGACATGTACGAGCACCTTGTGTTCGACGACTTCGAGTTCACCACCATCGCCCAGGTCGAGCCCAAGCTCTACGACCGCACCCTGACGATGAACGGCGTCTCCAAGGGCTACGCCATGACCGGCTGGCGCATCGGCTATGCCGGCGGCCCGGAGCCGCTGATCAAGGCCATGGGCAAGATGATCAGCCAGACGACGTCCAACCCCTGCTCGATCTCGCAGTGGGCGGCGCTGGAGGCCCTGAACGGCACCCAGGCGTTCATCAAGCCGAACGCCAAGCTGTTCCAGGAACGCCGCGACCTGGTGGTGTCGATGCTGAACCAGGCCACCGGCCTGCACTGCCCCACCCCGGAAGGCGCCTTCTACGTCTATCCGTCGTGCGCGGGCCTGATCGGCAAGACCGCTCCGTCGGGCAAGGTCATCGAGACCGACGAGGACTTCGCCGGCGAGCTGCTGGAAGCCGAGGGCGTGGCCGTGGTGCATGGCGCGGCGTTCGGCCTGTCGCCGTTCTTCCGCATCAGCTACGCCACCAGCAACGACGTGCTGGAAGACGCCTGCGCGCGCATCCAGCGCTTCTGCGCCAGCGTGAAGTAAGAAGACGGACCGGCGTCCGGAGGGTCGGCCTCCGGACGCCGCTTCCAGGCCTGGCCTTGACGCCTAGCCGTCGATCCAGTCGGTCAGCCCCTCGCGGGCGTGGACCTCGCGCAGCGACGGCATGGCCCGCATCCGCCCCAGGTAGCGCGCGATATTGGGCCAGGCGGTGGCCGGCCGGGGCATGTTGCGCGACCAGCGCATCAGCATCGTGGCCATGAAGTCCGCCGCCGACAGCTTCTCCCCCAGCAGATAGGGACCGCCCGCCGCCAGTTGGGCGTCTATCCGATCCCACGCCGCCTCGATGCGCGAGCGCGCCGCCGCCTGGGCGTCCTCGGCGGCGTCCCGCCCCGCCGGTTCGTGCGGATAGAACCAGGCGCGGAAGGCCGGCAGCACGGTGTTGGCCAGATAGACCATGGCCTGCAGGTAGGCGGCGCGTTCCGGCGCCTCGACCGCCGGGGCCAGGGCCTTTTCCGGATGACGCTCGGCCAGCAGCATGCAGATCGCCGTGCTCTCGCACATGGGCGCGCCGTCGACGATCAAGGTGGGCACCACCCCGGCCGGATTGAGCTTCAGATACTCGGGCTGCTTGTGCGCGCCGGTGGCGGTGTCGGTCAGGACCAGTTCGAACGGCGCGCCGATCTCGATCAGCATCCAGTGCGGGGCCAGGGCCGCCGTGCTGGGGCTGTAGTAGAGTGTGTACATGGAAAAATCCCTCGCCCGAGACGGGGCGAGGGATCGTTCAGCGCGGGCGGCCTGTCAATCGGCCTGGAAGGTTCAGTGCTTTTCGCGCCAGGCGGCCTTGGCCGCGTCCTTGGTCAGGTTCAGGTGCACGCCTTCGTCGTCGACGTGATCAACCCAGGTGACGGGGATCATGTGGTGCTTGAGGCCGCCGCCGAGGTCGAACTTGGCCAGTTCGATCTCCAGCCCGACCACGTGGTCGACCCGGCCGACGTGGCCGCCGTCCGAGCCGACCACTTCCTGGTGCTCGCGGATCAGAGAGGTGTCGATCATCGCTTTCCTCCTCGAGATGGACCTTTCCCCAGAACGGATCGCGGCTCGGTCAAGTTTCCGCCACCGATCACCGCCTTTGCTGGACGGGCCATCCTGGCTATCAGTGATGCGCCCCCTCTTTGGAGACGTCGATGATCCGCCCGCTCGCCGCCGCCCTGCTGCTGATGACCGCTGCGGCGGGTCCGGTCCTGGCCCAGGCGCCGGCCGCCTCGCAGGCGACGCAAGCCGCGGCTCCCCTGCCCCGCGTCGACGCTGTGTTCGCCGACGACGGCGTGACCCTCACCGACGGCGGCAAGAGCGTCCTGTTCTATCGCACCAAGCCGGCCGACGAAGCCCGCGAGCCCGGACGCCTCAACTACGTCCATCCGCTCTACGCGCCTGACGGCACGGTGCTGACCGAGGACCGCCCCGCCGACCACCTGCACCAGCGCGGGGTGTTCTGGAGCTGGCACCAGGTGCTGGTCGACGGCAAGAACGTGGCCGACGGCTGGTACATGAAGGGCCTGACCTTCCATGTCCGCGAGAAACGCTTCAAGGGCGACAGTGTCGGCGGCGGGACGCTGGTGGTCAACGCCGACTGGATCGTCAATTCCGGGCCAGAGGTGGCCTATGTGGCGCGCGAGACCACGAAGGTTCGGGTCTACCGCCTGAAGGACGGGGCGAGGCGCATCGACTTCGACACGGTGATCACCTCGCGGGTCGAGACGCTGGCCCTGGGCGGCAGCGACGACGAGAAGGGCTATGGCGGCTTCTCCATCCGCCTGGTGCGGCCCGACCTGCTGGCCTTCGGCTCCGACGGCAAGGCCGTGACGCCGACGCTCGGCCCCGTGGACGCCGGCAAGTCGATGGGCTTTGCCTGGATGCAGGTTCCCGGCGCTCCTGCCTGGACCGTGGGAATGAGCTGCCGCGCGAACGGCACGCCGATCAGCCGCTGGATCCTGCGCAAGGAGTTGTCGATGCAGAACTGCGTCTTCCCCGGCCGCGCGCCCTTCGTGCTGCGCGAGGGACAGACGCTGCGGCTGCAGTCGACGCTGGTCATCCGTCCGGCTACGCCGGTCAAGAAGTAGAGAGCCGGGCCATGGCCGAGATCGTCAACCTGAACCAAGCCCGAAAGGCCAAGGCCAAGGACGCGGCCAGGACAAAGGCCGTCGAGAACCGCGCCAAGTTCGGCCGCACCAAGGCTGACAAGGCGCTGGACGCCGCCAAGGCCGACAAGCTCAGGCGCGACCTGGACGGCGCCAAGCGCGAGGATTGAAACCTAGCGCGGCGCCAGGTAGCGGCGGGCCTTGCACGCCGGCGCCTTGTCACGCGCCGCCAGCCAGCGCTGCACGGCCAGCACCCAGCCAAACGTGGTTTCCTTATGGGTCTTGAGGGCTTCGTCCATCATCGGCGTCCTTCCAGCGAGGCGACGCCGGGAAAATCGCCGTTCTCTCGCCAGGTGACAAACGCGGCTTCCTTGCCTATGCATAAGCCTCACTTATGCCAGACATCCTCGCCAGCCTGCCGCTCAGCGCCATACGGATCTTCGAGGCGGCCGCCCGCCTGAAGAGCTTCACCCGTGCGGCCGACGAACTGGGCGTCACCCAGGCGGCGGTCAGCTGGCAGGTGAAGGCGCTGGAGGCCCGCCTGGGTCAGCCGCTGTTCCTGAGGCGTCCGCGCGAGGTGGCCCTGACGCCGGCGGGCGAACGCCTGTCACGGGCCGCCACCGACGCCATGGCCCTGCTGCGGGCGGCCGTGTCCGACCTGGTCGACGCCGACGAGGGCGTGCTGGCCATCACCACGATGCAGAGCCTGGGCGGTCACTGGCTGGCGCCTCGCCTGGGCGGTTTCCAGATCGCCCATCCGAAGATCGCGGTGCGGATCGAGGCGTCCAGCCGCACGGTCGACCTGCATCGCGAGCCGATCGACCTGGCCTTGCGCGCCGGCCAGGGCCAGTGGCCGGGCCTGACGACGCACTTCCTGGTCCCGTCGGTCCAGACACCGCTCTGCACGCCGACCTTCCTGGCCTCGGTCGGCGGCCTGAAACATCCCGCCGACTTGCTGGAGGTTCCCCGGATCGGCCTGGCGCGAGAGTGGTGCGAATGGTTCGAGACGGCGGGCGTCGAGATGGACGGCGACCGACACGCCCCCCGCCTGGCCGCCGACGCCCAGGCGCTGGAGGTGGCCAGCGCCCTGGCCGACCAGGGCGTGGCCCTGGGTTCGCCGATCTTCTTCGCGCAGGAACTGGCCCAGGGCCGGCTGGTGATGCCGTTCGACATCGTCGCGCGCTATCACGGCGGCTACTGGCTGGCCTATCCGACCGAACGGGCGCGCGTGCGCAAGGTCGCGGCGTTCCGCGACTGGGTGCTGGAGCAGGCGCAGTCCGACCCGATGATCGCCCACTACGCGGCGCTGGAGCCAGGCCGCCTGAGCGACGAACGCTCGCCGCTGAAGCGTGACGCCGCTAAGCCGCCTGGGCCGTAAACCGGTCGCGATGCTGGACGGGAATGCTCTCGTAGGCGGCGGCGGGGGCCACTTTCAGCTGACGACGGGCCTCGTCCAGCGGCATGGCGAACAGGGCCGGATAGTCCACCTCGGGCAACCAGGAGGCTTGGCGGCCATGTTTCCAGGCCTCGCGAACGGCCTGGCCGTAGGGCAGCCCCGACTTCTGCTTGGCGAACTGTCGGGCGCCGGCCAGGGCGATGACGGCGAAGCCCAGGCTGCGGGTCTGGGCGTAGGAGAAGGCCACGACGCAGACCTCGCCGAGCGCGTCGGTCCCGTAGCCGGTCAGCACATGCCAGACGTCGTGCACGTCGCGCATGCGGCGGGCGTACCAGGCCAGCGGATGGGCGGCGTCGACGTCGGCTTCCTTGACCTTGCGGCTCTCCTCGGCCAGCCCTTCGGCCGACAGGCCGCGGGGAGCGATGAAGTCGCGATAGGCCGCACCTACGGTGCCAGGACCGAACTGGGCCAGCCATGCCGGGTCCGACAGCCTCTCGGCGAACTCGTCGCGCTCATAGGCGATGCGCCCGCCCTGCGGCGTGCTGAGCAGGCGGCGATAGCCCCTGGGGATCGCCTTGCCCGACAGGGCCCGCATGATCTCGAACACCTGGGCGGTGTCCTCCTTGTCCGCGATCAGGCGCCGAACCGCCTTGAGAGCCCGCAAAGGCTGCATGTTGAAGGCGTCTCGCTGGCGACGCATGGGCTCGCGAACCTTTTGCGCGTCGAGGACTTGCGTAGCGGCGTTCATAGGGCATGCTCCTGCTGGACCCCATAAAGATGACACAGCGTCATCTTTATTCAAGTGGGTTCAGCGACCCCTGCTACGCGAATGGGGACTGGCCGATGGGTAGTTTGAAGAAGCGATCGATCAACCTGGCCGGACACGCCACGTCCCTGGCCCTCGAACCCGAGTTCTGGGCCGTACTTCAGGGCGCGGCCGCGGTGGACTCCGTCAGCATAGCCGCCCTGATCCAGCGCATCGACGCCGATCGCGGCGAGCGCCCGCTGGCCTCGGCCTGCCGGGTGTTCGCCCTGCAACGCGGCATCGCCGGGACCGCCGGCGTCGTCTAGCGCTCCACGCCCGGCCCAGGACGGGGAATGGGCGGCGGGTTGGGATTGGGCGAGCGTTCGGGCCGGCTCGGGATCTCCGGCAACCGCACGGCCAACCGGTCCGGATCCAGCGTCAGAAGACCCGACCGCCAGCCGGCAAGGACAAGCAGGGCCACCAGCAATACGACGGCCAGCAACGTCCCGCCGGCCAGGCCAACCTCGCCGCGATGAAGATGCTCATGAGGATGGCGCGCCACGGCCGCCTCCTAGCCCGCTGGCTTCGGCGCCGGAGCTTCCGGCGTCTTGGGCGCGTCCGGCAGCTTGGGCGCGGTCGCGGAGATATCGACGTCGACCTTCTTCTTCTGAGTCATGCCGCCGCTGAACATGAAGAACGCCAGCACCGCCACGACCACCAGCAAGGCGCCGACGATGAAGGCCAGTCCGGCGTTACCCCCGCCCGAGTTCGAACCTTCGGCCACTTTGATCTCCCTTTGTTTCGTCCCGAAGGCGAAACGGGGAGCGCCGCCCCCGGGTTCCTGCCGCGACAGACGGGCGCGAGGCCTTAAGCCGGCGGAACTTTGTGCTACATATGTTCCATGTCTTCCGATCTCGACTCGCCCTTCCCGACCGACGACCTGCCCGCCCCGCGCATTTCGGATCTGGCCCGCCCCCGTGCGCCTGGCGGTCCGACGCCGAACTATCTGGAAGGCCTGAACCCCGAGCAGCGCGCCGCCGTCGAGGCCACCGAGGGCCCCGTCCTGGTGCTGGCCGGCGCGGGCACGGGCAAGACGCGCGTGCTGACCACGCGCCTGGCCCACATCCTGGCCACCGGCCGCGCTCGGCCCTGGGAACTGCTGGTGGTCACCTTCACCAATAAGGCTGCGCGCGAGATGCGCGAGCGGATCACCCACATCATCGGCGACGAGGCCGAGGGGCTCCGCTGGCTGGGCACCTTCCACTCGGTGGCCGCTCAGATCCTGCGCCGCCACGCCGAGCTGGTGGGCCTGAAGTCCAGCTTCACGATCATCGACACCGACGACCAGGAGCGCCTGCTCAAGCAACTGATCGAGGCCGAGAACATCGACGCCAAGCGCTGGACGCCCCGCGCTCTGTCCGGCCTGATCGACGCCTGGAAGAACCGCGGCTGGACGCCCGACCGCGTGCCGCCCAGCGAGGCCGGCGAATTCGCCAACGGCAAGGGCGTCAGCCTCTACCGGCAGTACCAGGACCGCCTGCGCATCCTCAACGCCTGCGACTTCGGCGACCTCCTGCTGCACAACATCACCATCTTCACGGCCAATCCCGACGTGCTGGCCGAGTTCCAGCGGCGCTTCCAGTACGTGATGGTCGACGAGTACCAGGACACCAACGTGGCCCAGTACCTGTGGCTGCGCCTGCTGGCCCAAGGCCGTCAGAACGTGTGCTGCGTCGGCGACGACGATCAGTCGATTTACGGATGGCGGGGGGCGGAGGTCGACAACATCCTGCGCTTCGAGCGCGACTTCCCCGGCGCCAAGGTCATCAAGCTTGAGCGCAACTATCGTTCCACCGAGCACATCCTGGCGGCGGCCGCGGGACTGATCAATTCCAACAAGAGCCGCCTGGGCAAGACGCTGTGGACCGAGGTCCAGGGCGGCGAGAAGGTCAAGGTCAGCGGCGTCTGGGACGGCGAGGCCGAGAGCCGGATGGTCGCCGACGAGATCGAGAAGGCCAAGCGCGCAGGCCGCAAGTACAGCCAGATGGCCATCCTGGTTCGGGCCAGCTTCCAGATGCGCGCCTTCGAAGAGCGCTTCGTGATGCTGCAGATCCCCTACAAGGTGGTCGGCGGCCCGCGCTTCTTCGAACGCGCCGAGATCCGCGACGCCCACGCCTATCTGCGCCTGATCCAGTCGCCCGACGACGACCTGGCCTTCGAGCGCATCGTCAACGTGCCCAAGCGCGGCATCGGCGACACCTCGGTGCAGAAACTGCTGCAGATCGCGCGGCTGGAGGGCATCTCCACCGTCGAGGCCGCCCGCGTGATCATCGGCGGCGATGACCTGCCCGCGCGCACGCGCACGGCGCTGTCGAACTTCCTGCGGGACCTCGACCGCTGGCGCCAGCAGGCCACCGTGATCTCGCACCAGCGCCTGCTGGAGCAGGTGCTGGAGGAAAGCGGCTATACCGACGCCCTTCGCCTGGACAAGGGCCCTACCAGCCAGACCCGGCTGGAGAACCTGAAGGAACTGGTCCAGTCGATGAGCGCCTTCGATACGTTGGAGGCCTATCTCGAGCACGTGTCGCTGGTGATGGACCTGGACAAGGGCGCCGGCGACGACGCGGTCTGGATCATGACCCTGCACTCGGCCAAGGGCCTGGAGTTCCCGCTGGTGTTCCTGCCCGGCTGGGAGGAAGGCGTGTTCCCCAGCCAGCGCAGCATGGACGACAAGGGCGAGAAGGGTCTCGAGGAGGAGCGGCGCCTAGCCTATGTGGGCATCACCCGCGCCCGCGAGGAGGCGCGGATCAGCTTCGTGGCCAATCGTCAGGTCTACGGCCGCTGGACCAGCCAGCTGCCCAGCCGCTTCGTCGACGAACTGCCCCTGGCCCACGTCGATGCGGGCTCGGAGACCGGCTACTACAGCGGCGGTCCGGGCATGCAGCAGACGGCGGCCTCGCGTTGGGACGATCCCGGTTCCAGCACCTTCACCGCCGGCAGCTATTCCAGCCCCGGCTGGAAGCGGGCCCAGGACCGGGTGTCGTCCTTTGAGCGCGGCGGCTTCTCAGAGCGCGGCTCGACCTGGCGCTCGGGCGGCTCGGCGGCGCGGTCGGCGCCAATCGAGGGCGAGGGACGACTGGTGGCCGTCTCGGCCCCCTCCTCCGCATCTAGCGCCTATCAGCGCGGCGACCGCGTGTTCCACGTCAAGTTCGGCTACGGCAAGATCACCGCCATCGAGGGCAACAAGCTGTCGGTGGCCTTCGAGAAGGCCGGCGACAAGAAGGTGATCGACAGCTTCGTCGAGAAGGCCTGAGGCGCTTGGACGCGGCGTATTGGTCGACCGGAAAATGAGGCCCATATCCGGTAGATGACCCTGCCCCGCATCCGCGTCGTCGACCTGGAGACCGCCGGAAACGGTCCGCACGATGTCTGCGAGATCGGCTGGCAGGACGTCGTGCAGTCTCCGGAGGGCCTTTGGCGCATCGCCGAGGAACGCGGCGGCCTGCTGGTCAATCCGGGGCGGCCGATCACGGCGGAGACCATGTCGGTCCACCACATCATCGACGCCGACGTCGCCGGCGCGCCGTTCTGGAAGGCGGTCGCGGGCGACGTGCTCAGGCCCGAAGGCGGCGTCCAGGCCCTGGCCGCCCATCGCGCGGCGTTCGAGCAGCGCTACTGCACGCCCCGGTTCACGGGCGGCGCGCCATGGATCTGCACGTGGAAGTGCGCCCTGCGCCTTTGGCCTCACCTGACCAGCTTCTCCAACCAGATGCTGCGCTATCAGCGCATGCCCGAAGGGCTGGTGCGCGAGCTGGGCCTGCCCGCCCACCGCGCATTGCCCGACGCCTACGTCACGGCCCACCATCTGCGCGACATGTTGAACGAGGCCTCGCTGGAACAGCTGCTGGCCTGGAGCCTCGAACCCGGCCTGCTGCCGCGCGTGCCCGCGGGCCCCGACCGGGGCAGGCCGTGGAGCGCGCTTGGCGGCGAACCGCTGCGGGTCCTGGCCCGGGATCGCGACCCTAACACCCGGTTCAGCGCCGAGACCGAACTGCGCCGCCGGGGCGAGGCGTTGGGGCCGGAGGCGCCGCCGCCAGCCCAGCACAGATTGCTCTGAGCGCTTTTTTGTGCGGCGGCCCTCCCGCTGGATGCCATCCCGGACAGTCTCTTCGAGGTTCCCGGTATGACAGCGCTTTATTGGGGATCCGTCGAACGAACTCGGCGTCCCTTTCCCCCCGCCTAGCGGCGCACCCGCGCAGGATTGCCCACCACGGTGGCGCCGGCGGGCACGTCACGGGTGACCACGCTGCCGGCGCCGATGATGGCGTCGTCGCCGATGGTCACGCCCGGCACGACGATCGAGCCTCCGCCGATCCAGACGTTGGAGCCGATGCGGACCGGACGGCCGAACTCGATCCCGGTGCGCCGCTCGGCAGGATCGCGCGGATGGTCGGCGGCGTAGATCTGCACGTGCGGGCCGATCTGGCAGCCGGCTCCGATCGTCACATGGGTGACATCCAGGATCACGCAGTTGAAGTTGAGAAACGCCCCCTCGCCGATCGCGATGTTGTAGCCGTAGTCGCAGTGGAACGGCGGGCGGATCATCACGCGCTCGCCCACCTGGCCAAGGCCTTCGCGCAACAGGGCGTGGCGTTCGGACACCGGCAGGTCCGGCGCGTTGTATCGCGCCATCCAGGCTACGGCGGCCTCGTGATCGGCCACGATCTCGGGATCGACGGGATTATAGAGGTCGCCGGCCAGCATGCGCTCTTTCTGGGTGCGGACGTCGGTCACGGGCGAGTCTCCTTCGGCTCCCTCATGCCAGAGCCGGGACCGTTCTCAAAACAGCAGCGCGGCGACTCGGGTGAGTCGCGCGAAACCGCCCCTTGCGCCACCCGAAACGGGTCCCCATTTCCGCGCCTCGCCAAGGCAACCATCGGCTTTCATCGTCGCTATCCCAAGCGAGGAGCCGAATTGCGCGGCGCCCCTGTGCTAAAGCGGCGCAGCGGCGCGACAACCCCTTTCAAAGCTGTCGCGTTTCCATATCTAATCCTAGAAGGCGGGTCGTTCGCTCGCCGGGAGAAAACGGTTCGATGGCCGAGCGGAAGCAAGGCGGACAGAATAACGGCGCAGGTTCTTCGGTCATCACGGAAGTGAAGCCGAAGACGCAGAAGCCTTCGCTGTATCGCGTACTGATTTTGAATGACGACTACACTCCCATGGAGTTCGTCGTTTACGTGCTCGAACGGTTCTTCAACAAGTCGCGCGAAGACGCGACACGGATCATGTTGCACGTACACCAGCACGGTGTCGGGGTCTGCGGAGTCTTCACCTACGAAGTCGCCGAGACCAAGGTCGCCCAGGTGATCGACTCAGCCCGCAGGCACCAGCACCCCCTGCAGTGCACCATGGAAAAGGATTGAGGAGCCTCCCCTTGCCCTCTTTTTCACGCCCTCTCGAAGAATCCCTGCATCGCGCCGTCGCGTACGCCAACCAGCGCAAGCACGAGTACGCCACCCTCGAACACCTGCTGCTGTCGCTGACCGACGACGATGACGCCGCGGGCGTCATGCGCGCCTGCGACGTCGACCTGGCCGCGCTCAAGAAAAGCCTGGTGAACTATCTCGACGTCGAACTGGCCTCGCTGGTCGTGGACGACGAAGACGACGCCAAGCCGACCGCCGGCTTTCAGCGCGTGATCCAGCGCGCGGTCATCCACGTCCAGTCCTCGGGCCGCGAGGAAGTCACCGGCGCCAACGTGCTGGTGGCCATCTTCTCGGAACGCGAGAGCCACGCCGCCTACTTCCTGCAAGAGCAGGACATGACGCGCTACGACGCGGTGAACTTCATCGCCCACGGCATCGCCAAGAAGGCCGGCGCGTCCGAACCCAAGGCCGCCAAGGGCGCCGCGATCGAGGAAGACCAGGACAAGCCCAACACCAAGACCGGTGGCGAGGCCCTGGAAGCCTATTGCGTCGACCTCAACGAAAAAGCCCGCCAGGGCAAGGTCGACCCCCTGATCGGCCGCGCGAACGAAGTGGAACGCGCGATCCAGATCCTGTGCCGCCGCACCAAGAACAACCCTCTGCTGGTGGGCGACCCCGGCGTCGGCAAGACCGCCATCGCCGAAGGCCTGGCGCGCAAGATCATCACCCACCAGGTCCCCGAAGTCCTGGCGGAAGCCACCATCTACTCGCTCGACATGGGCGCGCTGCTGGCCGGCACCCGCTATCGCGGCGACTTCGAGGAACGCGTCAAGCAGGTCGTCAAGGAGCTGGAGAACCATCCCAACGCGGTGCTCTTCATCGACGAGATCCACACCGTGATCGGAGCCGGCGCGACCAGCGGCGGGGCGATGGACGCCTCCAACCTGCTCAAGCCGGCCCTGGCCTCCGGCAGCCTGCGCTGCATGGGTTCGACCACCTACAAGGAGTTCCGCCAGCACTTCGAGAAGGATCGGGCCCTGGTCCGTCGCTTCCAGAAGATCGACGTGAACGAGCCGACGGTGGAAGACACCATCAAGATCCTCAAGGGCCTGAAAACCTACTACGAGGACTTCCACAAGCTGAAGTACACCAACGACGCCCTGAAGGTCGCCGTTGAGCTGTCGGCCAAGTACATCACCGACCGCAAGCTGCCCGACAAGGCGATCGACGTGATCGACGAGGCGGGCGCGGGCCAGATGCTGCTGCCGGAAGGCCGTCGCAAGAAGACCATTGGCGTCAAGGAAATCGAGGCGGTCGTCGCCAAGATCGCCCGCATCCCGCCCAAGTCGGTCAGCAAGTCGGACACCGAGGCCCTCAAGGAACTCGAGACCGACCTGAAGCGCGCCGTCTTCGGCCAGGACGAGGCCCTGACCCAACTGGCCAGCGCCATGAAGCTGGCCCGGGCTGGCCTGCGCGAACCGGAGAAGCCGATCGGCTGCTACCTGTTCAGCGGTCCGACGGGCGTGGGCAAGACCGAAGCCGCCAAGCAGCTGGCCTCCACGCTAGGGATCGAGATGATCCGCTTCGACATGTCGGAGTACATGGAGCGCCACACCGTCAGCCGCCTGATCGGGGCCCCTCCCGGCTATGTCGGCTACGACCAGGGCGGCCAGCTGACCGACGCCGTCGACCAGCATCCGCACGCGGTCGTGCTGCTCGACGAAATCGAGAAGGCTCACGGCGACGTCTACAACATCCTGCTGCAGGTCATGGACCACGGCACGCTGACCGACAGCAACGGCAAGAAGGTCGATTTCCGCAACGTGGTCCTGATCATGACCACGAACGCGGGGGCCTCCGACGCCCAGCGCCAGTCGATCGGTTTCGGCCGCGCCAAGGTCGAAGGCGAGGAAGAGGCCGCCCTCAAGCGCCTGTTCACGCCCGAGTTCCGCAACCGCCTGGACGCCGTGGTGGCCTTCAAGCCGCTGACGCCGGAGATCATCCGTCAGGTCGTGCAGAAGTTCGTCATGCAGATGGAGGCCCAGCTGGCCGACCGGAACGTGACGATCGAGCTGACCGACGACGCGGCCGACTGGCTGGCCAAGAACGGCTTCGACGAGCTCTACGGCGCCCGTCCGCTGGGCCGGGTCATCCAGGAGCACATCAAGAAGCCCCTGGCCGACGACATCCTGTTCGGACGCCTGGTGCGCGGCGGCCACGTCAAGGTGGTGCTGGAGAACGGCAAGATCGGCTTCGAGATCGAGTCCAATCCCGAAAAGCCCGGCAAGGGCTCCAAGGAAGACGAGGCCGAACCGGCCCTGGCCGAGTAGCGCATATAGATCATCAGGACGACAGCGAGAGGCCCGGGGAAATCCGGGCCTCTTTGCTATTGGGACCCGCCGAAAGCTTGACCGTGGGAAGTCACCCACCTACGCAGGCGGACAACCCTGGAGCGTTCCCAATGTTCATTCCCGTCATGCTCGCCGCCGTCACCGTGATCGGACTGGGAGATCGGACAGTCCAGGCCGCGCCCAGCGACCAGGCGGCCTACGCCGCCCTGCTGAGCGAAAAGGCCATAGAGGCCTACGCCACCAACAACGACGCCTGCCCCGGAGCCACCGTGACCTCGGTGGCCGGCATCCCGTTTGACGACGCCTCGTTTCCGCCTTCCCTGGCCGCCAAATACAACGTCACGCCGTTGATCCATGAGCGGGTCAAGGTCAGCGGTTGCGGCCGAGACTCGATCCAAAACCTCACTGTCTTGCGCACTGCAGACCAGAAACTGTTGATGATCGCCAGCCTTCCAGGCCTGAGCCGATCCGGCCTAATTCTGCAGCGCGACGCCTTCGTCACCGCCCTGACCGTCGCCAATCTCCCGTCGCCATGCGGCGACAAGACACTGGCGCCGGAACTCGCCAAATGGGGCGAGGTCAGCATCACCTCCCCACCGGACGCCAAGGGCGCCTGGACAGAGCTTTGGCCCTTGCGTCTGTGCGGCCAGGATCGCAGCTTATCGGTCACCTTCACGCCGACGCCTGACATCGGTGGGACCGCCTTCAGCGTGAGCAAGGCCTGGAAATAGCGGCCAACGCCAGCGGCGATCGCTAAGAGCGGCGAACGGCGCCAAGGCTTGTTCGACTGCTCCGGCTTAGATCGGGCTCGCAACGTCCCTCGGAATGCGCCGTCCAACTCCAATAGTCGGTCGTAGCCAAACCTAAGGTTCCGCCTAAAGCGCCGCGACGATCTTTCCGGCCAGAACCTTCAGTTCCTCTGGATCGGCCATGCCCTCGCCGTGACGCCCCAGGGCCACGCCGTCGTAGCGCGGGATGATGTGGAAGTGCAGGTGGAAGATCGTCTGACCGGCGGGCGCGCCGTTGAACTGGGTCACCACGACGCCGTCGGGCTTCAGGCCCGTGGTCACCGCCCGCGTCAGCTTCTGGACGACAGCGATCAGGTCGGCCAGCACTTCGGGCTCGGCCTCCAGGAGGTTGCGCGCCTGGCTGGTCTTGGAGATCACCAGCACATGTCCCTTCGACTGGGGGAACACGTCCATGAAGGCCAGGACCTTGTCGTCCTCGTAGACCTTCACCGCCGGGATCTCGCCGCGCACGATCTTGGCGAAGATGTTGTCGGCGTCGTAGCTTCCGTGAAGGCTCATGATCGTCTCCGGCTGGATCGGAAACGTACCTAGCAAACCGGGAGAAGCGCGCAAATGACCACGAGCCCGACGCGGCGCGCGCTGTTGGCGGCGGGAGCCGCTCTCGGCGCGGCCGGTCCCGCCCTGGCCGCCGACGACCTGCGCCGCGAGTCTCTTCGCGCCGTCGCCGACGACGGCGTGCGCCTGCACGTCCGGGAGATCCGGCCAGCCGCGCCGCGCGGTGCGCCGCTGATCCTGTTGCATGGGGCCCGCGCGCCGGGCGTGGCCTCGTTCGACCTGCCCGTGGCCGGCGGCTCCCTGGCCGCCGACCTGGCCCGGCGACTGAATCGCGCGGTCTATCTGCTGGACGCTCGGGGCTATGGCGGCTCTCAGCGCTCGGAGGCGATGAACAGGCCGCCCGAGCAGAGCCGTCCTCTTTCACGTGCCTTCGAGGTGGTCCGCGACGTCGACGCCTGCCGTCGCCTGGTCGCCTTGCGCACGGGCGTCGAGCGCGTGGGCCTGGTCGGCTGGGCCACGGGCGGGATGTGGGCCGGCTTCTACGCCGCCCTGCGCCCTGAGACTGTGGCGGGCCTTGCGACGATCAACGCCCTCTACGGCGGCGGCGACGTCCACACGATGCTCGGCCCGGGATCGAACTTCGCCCAGCCCGGCCAGCCGCGCCGCTTCGACCCGGCCACCGGCGGCTACGCCCTCTATCCGGCCGCCTCGCTGCTGGGAGTGTGGGAGCGCAACATTCCCTCGTCCGACAAGGACGCCTGGCGCGATCCGGCCATCGCCCAGGCTCTGGCGACGGCGGTGATCGACAGCGATCCCGATAGCGGCCGCCATGACCCGCCGCGCTTCCGGGCCCCGCTGGGCGCGCTGGAGGACAGCTTCTACCAGGCCTGCGGACGGCGGCTGTACGACGCCGGTTCGATCACCGCCCCCACCCTGCTGCTGCGCTCCGAGCATGACTTCTGGAGCCGCCCGTCCGACCTGGAAGCCTTCGCGGTCGACGCCGCCCGCTCGCCCTCGGTCAGAACGGTGAACCTCGCCGGCGCCACCCACTTCGTCCACCTGGACCGGCCGGAGCGCGGGCGCGAGCGCCTGCTGGCCGCCCTGATCGACCATTTCGAAAGCGCTTCCGCATGAGCGAACACCTGACCGAACGACAGAAGAAGTGGTTCGCCTCGGTACGCGAGGGCATCGAGCGCAAGACGGGCAGGTCCCTGGCCGAATGGGTCGCCATCGCCAAGGCCTGCCCCGAGACCAAGCCCCGCGCTCGCCAGCTGTGGTTCAAGGAGCACCATGGCCTGGGGTCAACCACGCCAGCTTCATCCTCGCCGAGGCCTTCCCCTCGGCCAGTTCCACCTGGGGCGATCCGGCGTCGCTCCGCCGAGCGCTTTGGGTCGACCCGGCCTCGCTGGCGATCCTGGAGGCGCTGGAAGCCGCCGTCGCGCAGCTTCCGGACCTGATCACCGGCCAGCGCAAAAGCTTCACCGCCTGGTCGCGCGAGTTCCAGTTCGCCGCCGCCAAGCCGGTGAAGGGCGGCAAGGTTCTTCTGGGCCTGGCGGTCGCGGCGGACTTCTCGCCCCGCCTCCAGGAGCCGAAGAACGAGAGTTGGTCCGAACGCCTGAAGACCAGACTCCTCCTCGCCTCCCCCGCCGAGGTGGACGATGAGGTCCTTGCCCTGCTGAAGGCGGCGTGGGAACGGTCGTGATTGGAACGGGCAGGCCGCCCCTCCGTTGGGTTCACCTACGGAGGAACACCCCATGTCCAATGAAGCTGAACTGAAGTCGAAGTTCTGGAAGGCGCTGAAGTCCGACCGCACCGTCATGCTGGGCCTGGTCGGCGAGGACGATGGCGGCCAACCGATGACCGCCCAACTGGAGAGCGACGAGGGCGGGCCCGTCTGGTTCTTCACGGCCGCCGACAACGACCTGGTCGAGGCGACCGGCTCCCGCCGCCGCGCCCTGATCCATTTCGCCTCCAAGGGCCACGACCTGTTCGCCACGGTCGACGGCGACCTGTCGGTCTCGAGCGACCGGGCCACGATCGATCGCCTTTGGAATCCCTTCGTGGCCGCGTGGTTCACCGGCAAGGACGATCCCAAGATTCGGCTTCTGCGGTTCGATCCGCGGGAGGGGCAGGTCTGGCTGAACGAGAACAGCCTGTTCGCGGGCCTGAAGATGCTGCTGGGCGCCGACCCCAAGCAGGACTACGCCGACAAGACCGGCGAGGTCCGCCTGAACTGACCCGCCCCTATCGTTCCTCGCGGAAGGGCGAGAACTCTTCCGTCAGGGCCTCGATCTCGGCCTGGACCGCCTTGCGTTCGCGCTCGAGGTACCGGGCGACGGGCTCGCGCAGCGCGGGGTCGGCGATCCAGTGGGCCGAGTAGACCGGGCTGGGCAGATAGCCCCGCGCGATCTTGTGCTGCCCCTGGGCGCCGGCCTCGACCCGCGGCAGGCCCAAGCGAATGCCGTGCTCGATGGCCTGATAGTAGCAGAGCTCGAAATGGAGGAACGGCACGTCCTCCACGCAGCCCCAATGGCGACCGTAGAGGCAGTCGTCGCCGATCAGGTTCAGCGCCCCGGCGATCCAGTCGCCGCCGGGCCGCCGAGCCATGATCAACAGCACCTTGTCGGCCATCCGCTCGCCCAGCAGCGAGTAGAAGCGCCGATTCAGATAGGGCCGGCCCCACTTGCGGCCGCCGGTGTCCATGTAGAAGCCGAAAAACGCGTCCCAATGGTCCTCGGTCAGCTCGGCGCCAGTCAGGGCCACGATCTCCAGTCCCGCCTGGGCGTCGCGGCGCTCACGCCGGATGGTCTTGCGGCGGTTGGACGACAGGGCCGCCAGGAACGCCTCGAAGTCGGCGTAGTCGTGGTTGAACCAGTGGTATTGCTGATCCTGGCGCTGCAGCATGCCGCGCTGGCCCATCCAGTCCCACTCGTCCTGGCGCGGGAAGGTCACGTGCAGCGACGAGGCCTTCAGCCGATCGCACAGGGTCAGAGCCCCGCCCAGCAGGGCCGAACGCCCCTCGTCGGGATCCACGTCGGGGTGCACGATCAGGCGGGGTCCGGTCACCGGCGAGAACGGCGCCGAACACTGAAGCTTGGGATAGTACCGGCCGCCGGCCCGCTCGTACGCGTCGGCCCAAGCATGATCGAAAACGTATTCGCCCTGGCTGTGGGACTTCAGGTACAGCGGCATGACCGCCGCCACCCGCCCCTGCTCGTCCTCCACGCTCAGGTGATGGGGCGCCCAGCCGGTGCGCTCCATCGCGCAGCCGCTCTCTTCCAGGATATCGAGGAAGTCGAAGCTGACGAACGGATCGCCGGATGGGGCCGCGCAGGCGTCCCAGGCTTCCCGGCCGATCTCGGCGATGCGGCGATGGACCCGCACCTCCGCCTTGACGGCTGTCACGCGGCGAAGCCCTCGAAGATCAGGTTGTCGCAGTGGTCCTTGACGCCCTCCCACTGCTCGGCCGAGCGGACGGTCCAGGCCACCACCGGCATGCCCTTGGCGCGCAGCACGTCGGCGCGGGGGCTCGGCAACATATCCAGGCCCAGGGCCAGGAAGTCGGGCCGGGCGATCTCGACCTGCTCCAGGGCGGCCAGCGACTTGCGGATCTCGGGCGAGAGGCGGCGCGCGCTCTCGTCGTCCCAGCTGTAGCTGTCCAGGCCGCGCAGGATCTGAGGCTGGTGTTCGGCGAACCAGGCGTGGGAATAGGGATTGAAGCCGATCACCGCGGTGGGCCCGTTGTGGTCCAGCAGGATATCGCTAACGCGCTTCTCGAGTTCGCCCACCTCGCCGAAGGGGGTCTTCAGCTCGATGTGGACCATGGCGCGATGGCCGATCACGGCCAGGGCGTCGGCCAGGGTCGGGATCGTCTCGTCCGTGCCCTTCAGCTTCAGCTCGACCAGTTCGGCGGCGTTGCGGTCGCGCAGGCGCCCCTCCACGCCCGTCATCCGCTCCAGGGTGTCGTCATGGAAGACGACCACGTGGTTGTCAGCGGTCAGCTGGACGTCCAGCTCGATGCCGTAGCCCTTGGCGCAGGCGGCCTGGAACGCGGCGAGGGAATTCTCGGGCGCGCCATCGGGCGACCACAGGCCCCGATGGGCGATCGCGGGTTCGAAGAGGCGCTCCCACGCCTCGCCGAACACCTCGGTTCCGGGCCGGGGCCGCGGCTTCATCAGGCTAGCTCCACCACGGCGTCGACTTCCACCGCGAAGCCCAGCGGCAGCTTGTAGACGCCCACGGCCGAGCGGGCGTGCCGGCCGGCGTCGCCGAACGCCTCGACCATCAGGTCCGAGCAGCCGTTGATGACCTTGGGAATGTCGATGAAGTCGGGGCCCGCCTGGACGAACCCGCCCAGCTTGACCACGCGCTTTACGCGGTCGAGGTCGCCGCCAGCGGCCGCCTTCATCTGGGCCAGCAGGTTGATCCCGCAGATGCGGGCGGCCTGGCGGGCGGTCTCCAGGTCGACATCGACCCCGACCGTGCCCTTCACGCCGCCGGACGCGTCCAGCGAGATCTGGCCGGAGATGTGAACCAGGTTCCCGGCCTGGACGAAGGTCACGTAGTTGGCGACCGGCGCCACCGGCTCCGGCAAGGTGATCCCGAGTTCCGCCAGACGCTGTTCGACCTTCGACATCACAGACTCCGTAAACGAGAGCCCATGCTTAGCGCGACCCGATGACAGAACAAGAAAAAAGGCCCGGACCGTTCCCGGTCCGGGCCTCTTGAACTTCAGGTGTCCGGCTTTAAGGCCGGTGCGCCCTTAGCGGGCGGCCTGGAACTTCTCGACCGTGGCGGTCACGCGCTCGTTCAGCGGCTTCACCGAGTCCTTGATCGAGGCCGAGACGATCTCCGAGGCCTTGCTGACCTGGGCGATGTAGGCTTCCAGGGCCGACTTGGCCCAGGCGGTCTGCAGCTCGACGGCTTCCTGGACGCTCTTGGCGGCGGCCAGCGACTTGGCGGCGGCGACCTGGTCCTCGGCGGCCTTCTTCGAGTAGGCGAAGGCCTCGGCGCCCAGGGCTTCGGCGCCCTTGGTCGCGGCGGTCACCGAGGCGACCAGCGCCTCGAGGTTCTTCTTGGAATGGGTGTTGGCTTCGGCCAGGGCGGCCAAGGACTTTTCCACGCCGTCCTTGAACGCTTGGTTCGAGGCGGTGCTGAACTGCTCGACGGTCTTCTTGAGGGTCTCGGTCGCGGCCATGGGGAGGCTCCTGACTGTGGCGGGGCACGAGGGGACCGACGAGAACTTCCGACGCGACACGGTCCGCCCCCTGCGCTTGGGACAACGCCGGTGTCTCATGTTGCAGTGCAGCAGTCAAGGATTTTGTGCGGCGCACCATAACCCTAGGTGAAGCAAGGATCAGCCCCGCTCCACAGACCGAAGCTTCGCCGCAACGTCTTGAAATTATCCATCTCTGCGGCGAAATCGCTCACCACTTGTTTACTTTAGCGAAAGGCGGCGGCGCGCATGCTAGGCTCACGCGTGTGGCGGTGCGGAACCGCTCAGTTCAGATGACGGACGCAGTACCCATGTTCGCCAAGCTTAAGTCCGCCCGCTCCGCCCTGGCCGCCGTCGCCCTGGCCGGCGTCGCCGTTCTCGGCATGGTCGCTCCCGCTTCGGCCGCCCAGATTCCGTACCTGCAGCTGAACGCCGCCGAGCCCAAGTACGCCGCGATCGTCATCGACGCCAATTCCGGCGAAGTCCTTTACGACAAAAGGGCCGACAGCCCCCGCTACCCCGCGTCGGTGACCAAGGTCATGACGCTGTACCTGACGTTCGAGGCTCTCTCGGAAGGCCGGCTGAAGCTGACCGACCGGGTGCCGATCTCGGCCCGCGCCGCGGCCCAGTCGCCCACCAAGCTGGGGGTTCCCGTCGGCGACAGCATCAGCGTCGACGAGGCCATCCGCGCCATGACCGTGAAGTCGGCCAACGACATCGCCGTGGCCATGGCCGAGCGACTCGGCGGCAGCGAGTCGCGCTTCGCCGCCCTGATGACGCTGCGCGGCCAGGAACTGGGCATGCGCAACAGCCGCTTCGTGAACGCCTCGGGCCTGCCCGACAGCCGCCAGATTTCGACGGCTCGCGACCTGGCCATCCTGTCGCGCGCCACCATGCGCGACTTCCCGCAGTACTATTCCTATTTCAGCATCAAGGGCTTCGAGTTCCGCGGCCGCTACATCCCGGGCCACAACCGCCTGCTGAGCAACATGCCCGGCTTCGACGGCCTGAAGACCGGCTACACCAACGCCTCGGGCTACAATCTGGCCGGCTCGGCCGTGCGTGACGGCCGCCGCCTGATCGCCGTGGTCCTGGGCGGTTCGTCGACCGCCTGGCGCGACAACAACATGGAAGACCTGCTGACCACCGGCTTCGACGTGCTCAAGCGCCGCTCGCACGGGGAGCGCACGACCATCGCCGCCAACCTGTATGAGGACGAGCCGACCGGCCCGATCATGCGCCCCTCGTCCGAGGAAGGCGACGGCGACCAGGCCGGCCTGAAGATCGTGCTGACCGACAATCCCAAGCCGGCCGCGCCGCTGAAGGTGTCGCCGAACCTGCGCGCGGCCCAGGCGGCCGCAAAGCCGGCGCCGAAGAAGCCGAAGGGCGAATGGGGCGTCCAGGTCGGCGCCTTCCGCTCCAAGAGCCTGGCCAACGAGCAGCTGGCCCTGGTCCGCTCGCGCTTCTCCAAGTTCGTGGCCGACGCCGAGGGCGCGGTCGAGGGCGCGGCCGGCGGGGCTTTCCGAGCCCAGTTTCAGGGCCTGACGGCGGAGGCCGCCCGCAGCGCCTGCGCGGCCATCAGCGCCAAGCGCCAGCCCTGCATGATCCTGGCCCCGCGCTAAGCGGGCAGCGCGCCTATTTTCCGTTGAGAAGCCGGTCGCGCGCGGCGTTCAGCTGCGCCGCCAGGCCGGCCGTGCCGCCCTTGTCAGGATGGGCCATGCGGATCAGCCGCGCGTACGCCGCCTGGATCTCGTCCTGGCTGGCCTGAGGACCAACGCCCAGGATCGAGCGCGCCTCGGCCAGGCCGATGTCCTTGACCGGACCCGTCGCCTTGCGGATCGCGGGACGCTGGCGGGCCGTCGTGGCGGTCCACAGGGCCAGCACCAGCAGGATGGCCGCCACCTCCCACACGCCGCGGATGGCGGCGTAAGCCGCGCCAGCGAAAGCGGCGATGGCCACAACGCCCGCACCGATCCGCCAGCCGTCACCCTTGAGCAGGCGCGTAGCGCGACCCGACAGGACGAAGGCCAGGAAAAGCCCGCCTAGCAACAGATAGAACATTCAGCGCCTGATCCCGACGCCGCGAACCGGATCCGAACTGGACCTACTGGGCGGCGAGCAGAGTTTCCCCGGAATAGGCCGAAAGGCCAAGGGAGTGCATCAGGGCCCGCAACTCCTGGCGCGCGGCCAGATGCTGCAGCGACACCGGCACCGGACGGACCTGGGGCGACAGGTCGGCGATCGTCAGGCCGAACGGGAACAGCTCGCGATAGATCACGCGGTCGCGAAGGCCCGGGCCCATGCGGAAACCGACGCGCTTG
The DNA here is from genome assembly GCA_017745235.1 of Caulobacter sp. Lineage (GTDB taxonomy): Bacteria > Pseudomonadota > Alphaproteobacteria > Caulobacterales > Caulobacteraceae > Caulobacter. The sequence goes on from JAGHZU010000014.1 coordinate 71,246, forward strand.
GACAGCGCCGTCAGCCGGTCCTCGACCCGCTTGCGGTTCCGGGCCTCGGTGGTGGCCAGGCGGTTGCGCAGCACCACCCAGTCCAGGGGCTGGCGTTGGCCGGCCAGGGCTCGGGCCTTGCGGGCCTCCCACACGGTCAGGGAGTAGAGGCTGGGCTTCTGCAGCTCCATCGTCACCGGATCGACGTGGCCCAGCATGTCGAAGTCGACGAAGCTGTCGTTCATCGGCGTAACGATCAGGTCGGCCAGCCCATGGGCCATGCGCGAGATCTGGGTGTCGCCGCCAGGGGTGTCGATCAGCACGAAGTCGGCGGCCTCGCGCGCAGCGAGGAAAGCGGCCTCGAACTTGGCCACCTGCTCGGCTTCGGGCGCGGCGGCCAGGGCCACGTCGTCCTCGCTGAGGCGGAACGGGATCGGCTCGGGCAGGGTCACGTCGTTGCCGGCCACCCAGGCCTTGCGGTTCTCGAAGAACCGCATCGAGGTGCACTGACGCAGGTCGAGATCCAGCAGGGCCACCTTGGCGCCGCCGTACAGCAAGGCCGTGGCCAGGTGGACAGCGATGGTGGACTTGCCCGCCCCGCCCTTCTCATTGCCGACGACGATGACGCGCGTTTCGGCCATGCTTCTTTCCTTCTTTTCGCCCGACTCGGCGACTCTCAATGAAAGATTAACATGGAGCAGACGCCCTGAGAGGGCATGACGTCAATCCCAGGTCGCTTCCCTGTGGACCCATTGTCGCAGGTGGACGTCGAAAGCGGTCTCCGTCATAAGCCAACGCCTGTTTTACGGCAGGAGCCGCCATGACCGCCCCAACGGTGAAAATCGTCCGCACCGTCGCCGAACTGCGCGCCCAGGTCGGCGCCTGGAAGGCCGCCGGCGAGCGCGTGGCCCTGATCCCCACCATGGGCGCCCTGCATGAAGGTCACCTGTCGCTGGTGCGCCTGGGCCAGAAGCGGGCTCGACGCACGGTGGCCAGCGTCTTCGTCAATCCCAGGCAGTTCGCCCCGCACGAGGACTTCGACGCCTACCCGCGCGGCGAGGCCCGCGACGCCGAGCTGCTGGCCAGCGTGGGCTGCGACCTGATGTTCGCGCCCGACGTGGCCGAGATGTACGCCCCCGGCTTCTCCACGACGGTGAACCTGACGGGCGTGTCCGAACCGCTGGAGGGCGCCGCCCGCCCGCTGTTCTTCGGCGGCGTCGCCACCGTAGTGACCAAGCTGCTCAACCAGGCCCAGCCGGATCTGGCCGTGTTCGGCGAGAAGGACTACCAGCAGCTCCAGGTCATCAAGCGCGTGGTCCGCGACCTGGACATTCCGGTCGAGATCGTTGGCGCCCCCACCGCCCGAGCCGACGACGGCCTGGCCCTCTCCTCGCGCAACGCCTACCTCAGCCCTGAGGAGAGGGCGGCCGCCGTCGCCTTGCCCGACGCGATGAAGGCCGCCGCCAAGGCCGTGGCCGAGGGCGGCAGGGTCGACGAAGCCGAAGCCCGCGCCGTGGCGGCCCTGACCGCCGCCGGCTTCCGCCAGGTGGATTATGTCGACGTGCGCGACGCCGACGACCTGTCGCGCCTGGGCCCCGGCCCGATCACCGGAGCCAAGGGCCGCATCCTGGTGGCCGCCTGGCTGGGCAAGACGCGCCTGATCGACAACATGGCGGTGGGGTGAGCGGGCGGCCCCCTCCCCGTAGGCATCCCGGCCCTCCGCTGGGGGGTGGTTAGCCGCCTCACTTACCGTCATCCCGCGCTTCTTGCGCGGGACCCATTTGTCCGCGGCCAATGGATCGAACTCCAGCGCCCACGTGAAAGCTGAACCATGGCTCCCGCGCATGAAGCGCGGGATGACGAAGCGTTAGGGTGAGAGCTGAATACTTGAATGTCGGCAAGGGGTGGTTTGCGGACCTAAAATTCAGCAGCTAAGGCATACCGTTCACCGGAGACACGCCTGTGACTGCGTCACTGGAAGATTGGCTTGCTCAACTCAAGAAGGCCGAAGCATTGGTTCTCGCAACTAACCCGACCGAAATCGCTAAGCTGGAAGCACAGCTCGGCCTGAGTCAAAACGTCGCTGTGGCGCATATGCTTGAGTCCACTGACTGGGGCGTGGAAAGATTTCCCCAGCTCCAGAACGGCAACGGCGATTTTGAGGATCGGCTAGCGGCGTTGCGGGCAAGCTGGGATGACTGGAAATCCACCTCGTCCTGATGTCCGACGGGGTGGATTGCGAAAGTTCAACCTTCTAGGCTTGGGCATGTCCGACGAACGCATCCTTGGCAGCTTTGAGAGGCCCGACGGCAAGGAACGCATTGTTGTAGTCCGCCGGAGCGACGGCCTCACGACCTATCGAAAGCAGTCAAAACACACGGAATCGGATGCATGGGGCGTCACCGGCCCAGACTGCGGCATCTATGATGATGAGAGCACAGCCCGCGCTGAAGCGGAAGCCAGGGTGTGGTGGTTGGCGGCCGCAGGCTCAGCAAGCTGACGCCCGACTAGGGTCGGGTCCGGAAGTCAGCTCCTAAGCCCCGGACGGACCTTGGCCCCTAGCCGCCAAGGCCTGGAAGGGGTGGTTAGCTGCCCCTTGCCGAATGTATCGCAACGAGCTTTCGGAGCATGAGCACCGCCCCCGACACGCCGCAGATGCAAGCGATGCTGAACGTTACAAGCCCCGTGCTGGAGAGAATAGGCAATCCGAAGGTGTGAACCCACAGCAGATGCTCACCAACAAAGTAGCCAGAGCTGAGTGCGATGGCTAGAGCCGCCAACCCGCTGACTACGTAGACCCACTTCTGCATTCCTGATCGTCCTATGCTCTCTCTACCCTAGCTTACACCTCTCGTTGAAATGTCGTAGATGGGTCGAAAAGGGACATAGCGGCCTTTGCTACGGGTGCAATGAACCGAGCAGTACAATTTCCGCTTCGGTGGCCACGTACTCGTTCCCCTGCGCGTCTTTCGCACCGAACAGGGTGCCTTGCTTGTTTGTCTCGGCCTGTATGATGACGACGGGACGTCGTGCGCCATTCTCCTCGATGAGGTGAGCGAACTGCGGGACATGGATGCGCGCGGGCGAGCCAGAAGGCTTTCCGTCCACCAAGGAAAGGAAGATCGCGTCACCGCGCTTGAGATCAGCTTCGGTCGCGAGCCTACCGCTTACGAAGCCCGACTTAGGCAACGGCGGCCATGCGGACGTGGCACCGTGAGCGGAAGGCGCAAATAGCGCGAGAAGTGCACCTAGCCAACGCATGTCCAACTATCCGCCCATAATCTTCGCCGGTCGAAGGTGGCGAACTTGGAAGATGTCCGCAACGGGTCGAAAGCCGCCCCAAGGTCACCTCTCCAGCTTCCCTACCAGGCCCCCAGTTCCCGCAGCTGCCGCGCTAGATCCGCCGGCATCTCGGCGGCCTCGGCCTCGGTCAGGTCCGGCGGGACGTCCTCGGGCTTGAGGTAGCGCCAGCCCTGGAATGGGCGGCGCGGGGTCGGGGCGACGCGGACGATCGTGGGATCGACCGTCACCTCGCAGCGCGAGGCCTGGCCGTCGCCCACCGTGTCGATGGCCAGGATGCGCTGGCGGCAGACGATCTGGCCCTTCATCACCCGGTACAGCGACCCGCCGTCCAGCACCTCGTCGATGCGCTTGGGCGTCATGCGGGTGTGCATGATCCAGGGCCGATCGGCCTCGGCGTGCCAGGCGACCAGTTCCTCGATGTTGTCGCAGCCGACGACGAGCTTGATGATGTGCAGGGGCATGGCGGCCTACTTAGGCGACCGGCTCCAGCTTCGCCAGCACCACGCCCTCGCTGACCTGCCCCCCTGCCACGGCCGACAGTTCGGCCACCACGCCGTCGAACGGCGCGGCCAGGGCGTGCTCCATCTTCATGGCCTCGAGGATCAGCAGGGTCTGGCCCTTGGTGACGCTCTGGCCGGCCGCGACGGCCACCGAGACGATCTTGCCCGGCATGGGCGACAGGATCGCGCCGTCCGAGGCCGCCACATGGCCGCCGCCGCCGACCTTGGGCGTGAAGTCGAACTCCCGAACGTCGCCGCCCTCGAACACGTAGAGCGGGTCGTCGCCATAGGTCCCGGGCAGCACGTCGACGTCGTCCAGCGGACGGCCGTCCTCGACCGTGATGTCCCATGACCAGTCGTCGCCCGCCGTCGCGCCGCCGCCGACCAGGGCCACGCGCAGCGGCACGGGCTTGCCGTCCACCCGCAGCGGCAGGTCCATGGCCGCCCGGGCGCCGTTCATGCGAAAGCCCAGCAGACGCGAGGGGGCGCTGGCCCAGACGTCGGTCTTGCGGACGTCTGCCTCCATGAAGGCCTCCAGCCGCTGGCCGATGGCCGCCAGGGTCGGGGCGTCGGTGAACTCGCGCTCGGTCAGTTCCTCCAGCCGCGCCTCGATGAAGCCGGTGTCCACCCCGCCCTCGACGAAATCCGGATCGCTGGCGCAGCGAGCCAGGAACGCGGCGTTGGTCTTGACCGGCCAGACCTCGACCAGGCGGCAGGCCTCCGCCAGGCGATGGGCCGCGTCCTCGCGGTCGACGCCATGGGCGATCAGCTTGGCGATCATCGGGTCGTAGAACGGGGTGACCTCGCCGCCCTCCTCCACCGCGCTGTCGACTCGCACGTCGCCCTCGGGCAGACGGAAGTGGGTCAACGGTCCGGTGGACGGCAGGAAGCCCGTGGCCGGGTTCTCGGCGTAGAGGCGGGCCTCCATGGCCCAGCCGTCGATGGCGATCTCGTCCTGGCTCAGCGGCAGGGGCTCGCCCGAGGCGACGCGCAACTGCCACTCCACCAAGTCCTGGCCGGTGATCATCTCGGTGACCGGATGCTCGACCTGCAGGCGGGTGTTCATCTCCATGAACCAGATGCGGTCGGCCCGCAGCCCTTCGGAGGCGTCGGCGATGAACTCCACCGTGCCGGCGCCGACATAGCCCACGGCCCGGGCCGCCTTGACCGCCGCGCCGCAGACCGCCGCGCGGGTCGCCTCGTCCATGCCGGGGGCCGGAGCCTCCTCGATCACCTTCTGGTGCCGTCGCTGCAGCGAGCAGTCGCGCTCGAACAGGTGGACGACCTCGCCGTGGCTGTCGCCGAACACCTGCACCTCGATGTGGCGCGGACGGGTGACGTACTTTTCCAGCAGCACGCGGTCGTCGCCGAAGCTGGCCGCGGCCTCGCGCTGGCAGGAGGCCAGCATGGCGGCGAAATCCCCGGCCCTCTCGACCTTGCGCATGCCCTTGCCGCCGCCGCCGGCCACGGCCTTGATCAGCACCGGGAAGCCGATCTTGGCCGCTTCGGCCGTCAGACGCTCGGCCGACTGATCCTCGCCCAGATAGCCGGGTGTGGTGGGCACGCCGGCCTCGATCATCACCTTCTTGGCCGCGTCCTTCAGCCCCATGGCGCGGATCGCCGAGGGCGGCGGGCCGATCCAGACCAGGCCGGCGTCGATCACCGCCTGGGCGAAGTCGGCGTTCTCGGACAGGAAGCCGTAGCCGGGATGGATCGCCTCCGCGCCCGTCTGGCGGGCGGCGGCGATGATCTTCTCCGGAACCAGATAGCTCTCACGCGCCGGAGCCGGGCCGATCAGGATGGCGACATCGGCCTCCATTACGAACGGCGCATGGGCGTCCGCCTCGGAATAGACCGCGATCGTCCGCACGCCCAGCTCGCGGGCGGTGCGGATGATACGACGGGCGATTTCGCCGCGATTGGCGATGAGGACGGAAGAGAGCACGGGTCGGGGCCTACATCTGGGAAAGGGTGAACAGAAGCAACGCCGTCAGCAGCGTACCGAACGAGAAGACGCTCATGAACCAGACGACCAGCGTCTTCAGGCCCGCGCCGATGATGCTCGAGCCATAGCCGCCGCGCAGCGTCTGGAAGAGGTTGATCGGGGTCCACACCAGCACGGCCAGCACCAGCGGCCCCGCGAGGGCGGCGGGCGCAACGAAGACGATAGCCCAGGTCAGGAACGAGAACGACAAAAGGTTGGTGGCCACGATCAGGTGGTCGTAGATGAAGTACTGGCGCTTGTTCATGTAGACGAAGGCCAGCGAGAGACCGAGGATCGGCAGCAGCAGCACCGCCAGCCGGTGAGCCCAGCCGAACATCACCAGCAGATAGTACTCGGGGTTCTCGAGCGCCTTGGCCAGGCCGTCCTTGAACCAGTGCTTGGCTGAGTCCTTGGCGCCAGCCGTCTCGGCCTTCTCGACCAATTTGGGCGCCACCACGCCGGTCTTGTCGCCGTCGCTTTCGGCTTGGGCGAGCTTCTGGGCGCTGTCCTGCAGTTTGTCGGCGCTTTCGAAATTCAGCGCGCGGATCTGATCGGCCGCCTCGTCACCCTTCTTCCTGTGACGCGCCAGGTAGTCGGCGCCGGCGTTGGGGTTCTTCTCCAGAGCGTCGGCGCGGACGATCTCGGCGGCGTAGCGCTCCTGCGCCTCCCGCACATGCTCGTCGTAGCGCTGGGCCGTCCTGGCCTTGTCCTCGTCGGGATCCTTCAGGTCTTCGTCACGATCGGCGACGGCCTCCTTAAGCCGGGCCTGGCGGTCCGCGCCGGCCTCCTGGCGGATCTCGTCGGCCTTGGCCTTGCGCCCCTGCGGCGTGGCGAGGGCCGCGGCCTCCTGCTCTTCCTTCAGTTCCTGGTGGTGCCGCAATCCGTGGATGGCGTGCTCGGCGGCGAAGATGAACAGCAGCAGCGCGACCAGGAAGGTCCGGAACGGCGGCACGTGCCGCGCGATGCGCCCTTCCATGTAGTCCTTGGCCAGCACGCCGGGCTTGAAGAACAGAAGCGGCAGGGTGCGCGCCAAGCGGCCGTCGAGGTGGAACATCCCCTCGATGGCCTCCCAGATCAGATGCAGGATCGTGCGGTGATGGGTGTCGCTGTTCTGGCCGCAAGCGTGGCAGTACGGCCCCTCGAGCGGCGTGCCGCAGTTCGCGCAGGGCTGCCCCTGCTTGGTGAACGGCTTCTGCTTTCGGCGGAACACGTCCGTGAAAGAGTCCGCGACCGCCGCTTCCAGTTCGCCCGTCATTACGCCCCCTGCCCTCGACTCTAGTTCGTCCAGCCCGGTTTACGGCGTTCGAGGAACGCGCGCACGCCTTCCTGCCCCTCATCCGAAACCCGCCGACGGGCGATGCGCCTCGCCGTCTCCTCGATCAACCCCCGATCGAGCTTTTGACCCGCGAAGTCGTTGACCAGGGCCTTGGCGTCGCCGATGGCGCCCGGCGCGCAGGCGCCCACCTCGGCGATGAGCGCGTCGCGGGCCGCGTCCAGCCCGGCGACATCGTCGAAAACTTCGTCCACCAGGCCATGGCTCCAGGCGGTGTCGGCGTCGAACACCCGCCCGGTGGCGAACAGCAGCTTGGCGGTGCGCGGACCGATCGCGGCGATCACGTACGGGCTTATGGTGGCCGGCGTCAGGCCCAGCTTCACCTCCGAGAAGGCGAAGCGGGCGTCGGCCGTGGCCAGCGCATGGTCGCACGCCGCCACCAGGCCGGCCCCGCCCCCGAACGCCGCGCCCTCGACCAGGGCCACGGTGAGGGCCGGGATGTCGTGCAGCGCCTTGAGCATGTGAGCCAGGCCCAGGGCGTCATCGCGGTTGTCGTCCTCGCTCCAGCCGGCCGCGGCCTTCATCCACTCCAGGTCGGCGCCGGCGCTGAACGTTCCGCCCACGCCGCGCAGGAAGACCACCCGTACGCCCTCGGCCCCATGCAGGGTCTCGAAGGCTTCATGCAGAGCGGCGATCGTGGCCGCGTCGAAGGCGTTCTTCCTGGCCGGCCGGTTGATCCAGACGGTCACCGCGCCCTCGGGCGTGGCGTCCACCCGCACCAGGGGCGAGGCGGCGTCGGTGTCGATCACCTCGACGGTCGGATCGGCGATGGGGTTGGTCATGGCGAAACCTTTCCTTGCGCCCGGCCTACATCCGGAAGACGCCGAACGTGGTGTCCGGGATCGGGGCGTTGAGGCTGGCGCTGATGGCCAGGCCCAGCACGTCGCGGGTCTGCGCTGGATCGATGATCCCGTCGTCCCACAGGCGCGCCGTGGCGTGGTAGGGGTCGCCCTCGGCCTCGTAGCGGGCGCGGATCGGGGCCTTGAAGGCCTCCTCGTCCTCGGCCGCCCAGGTCTCGCCCTTGGCCTCCATGCCGTCGCGCTTGATGGTCGACAGCACGCTGGCCGCCTGCTCGCCGCCCATCACCGAGATGCGGCTGTTGGGCCAGGTGAACAGGAAGCGCGGGCTATAGGCGCGGCCGCACATGCCGTAGTTGCCGGCCCCAAAGCTGCCGCCGATCAGGACGGTGAACTTGGGCACCTCCGCCGAGGCCACGGCCGTGACCAGCTTGGCGCCGTCTTTGGCGATGCCGCCGGCCTCGTACTTGCCGCCCACCATGAAGCCCGAGATGTTCTGCAGGAACACCAGCGGAATCTTGCGCTTGCAGGCCAACTCGATGAAGTGCGCGCCCTTCACGGCGCTCTCGCTGAACAGCACGCCGTTGTTGGCCAGGATCGCCACCGGCTGGCCCCAGATGCGGGCGAAGCCGCAGACCAGGGTCGTGCCGTAGAGCGCCTTGAACTCATCGAACTCGCTGCCGTCCACGACGCGGGCGATCACCTCGCGCACGTCGTAGGGCGCGCGCACGTCGGTGGGCACGATGCCGTAGAGGTCGGCCGGGTCATGGATCGGCGGCTTGGGATCGCGGATCTCGGTCTCGACCCGCTTGGTGGTGTTGAGGTTGCCGACGATCGAGCGGACGATCTCCAACGCGTGTTCGTCGTTCTCGGCCACGTGGTCGACCACGCCGGAGCGTCGGCCGTGGGTGTCGGCCCCGCCAAGCTCCTCGGCGCTGATCACCTCGCCCGTGGCGGCCTTCACCAGAGGCGGACCGGCCAGGAAGATCGTGCCCTGGTCGCGGACGATCACGGTCTCGTCGCTCATGGCCGGCACATAGGCCCCGCCGGCGGTGCACGAGCCCATGACGCAGGCGATCTGGGCGATGCCCTGGGCGCTCATCCGAGCCTGGTTGAAGAAGATGCGGCCGAAGTGGTCGCGGTCGGGAAACACCTCGGCCTGGTGAGGCAGGTTCGCGCCGCCGCTGTCGACCAGGTAGATGCAGGGCAAGCGGTTCTGCTGAGCGATCTCCTGGGCGCGCAGGTGCTTCTTCACCGTCATCGGGAAATAGGCGCCGCCCTTCACCGTGGCGTCGTTGGCCACGATCATCACCTCGCGGCCCGACACCCGGCCTATGCCGGTGATGACGCCCGCGCCGGGGGCCTCGCCGTTATAGAGATCGCAGGCCGCCAGTTGGCCGATCTCCAGGAAGGGCGAGCCGGGATCCAGCAGCCGCTCGACCCGCTGCCGCGGCAACAGCTTGCCGCGCGAGGCGTGGCGCTGGCGGGCGCTTTCGGGACCGCCCAGGGCCGCCTGCGCGACTCGTTCGCGCAGGGTCTCGACCAGGGCGCGGTTGTGCGCTGCGTTTTTGGCGAAAGACTCGCCGTTTCGGTCAATACCCGTGTTCATCTTCGGCATTAGCGAGGCATAGCCTTTTCCGTTTCCCACCGAAAGCCGCAGTTTTTGACCTGAGATGGCCAAGGTCCGCGGTTCAAGTTAGCGTCGCGCCGTGGTCACCCTGCCCGACTTCATGGCCGATACGGCCCTGGCGCGTCTGTTCGCGCAAGAGCATCGCGACGGCGACGCCGCCTGGTTCTCGTTGCCCGGCGGCTCGACACTCTACGCACCCGGCGAGGCGGCCGACTATCTCTACTTCCTGCGCACAGGCCGCCTGGGCGCGTTCCGACGGGAAGAAGGTCAGGAATCGCAGTTCCTCGGGGTGATCCGTCCCGGCGAACCAGCCGGCGAGATGGCGATGATCGCCGGCGCGCCGCACTCGGCGAACCTTGTGGCCCTGCGCGATTCGGAAATCCTGGCCCTGCCCCGCGCCGCATTCTTCGAGGCCGTCGAGCGCGATCCGGACGTGATGATCGAACTCTCGCGGCTGATGATCCGCCGCGCCCGCCAAGCCGGCGCCCACGCCTCGATCGGCGATCCGTCGGTCTACGGCTTCATCGGCGTGGAGTCCGGCAAGCCCATCCGCCCCATCGTCGAGCGCATCGCCCACGCCATCGGCGCCCTGGGCTATTCGGTCACGGTGGAAGGCGGCGCGGCCCTGTTGGCGCCCACCGAGTGGTTCAGCAGCGTCGAGCGCAGCCACGACTTCGTACTCTATGTGGCCGAGGCCGAGGAGACGGCCTGGAAGCACGTCGTGGGCCGCCAGGTGGACCGGCTGTTCCGGGTGGGACGCGGCGACCGCCGGCCGCCGCCGGTGATCCCCTCCTACGCCTCCGGCCCGCTGGCGGCGCAGAAACTGGTGGACCTGATCCTGCTGCAGCCCGCCGGGGTCAGCCATCCCAAGGGCTCGGCCGAATGGCTGAACGCCACCCAGGCCGCGCGCCTGTTTCACGTCCGCGAGAACGGCCTGGCCGACGTCGAGCGGCTAGCGCGGGTGCTGACCGGACAGTCGGTGGGCCTGGTGCTGTCGGGCGGCGGGGCGCGGGCCTACGCCCACATTGGCGCCATCCAAGCCCTGCGCGAGCGCGGGGTGCCGATCGACTTCGTGGGCGGAGCCTCGATGGGCGCGGTGATCGCCGCGGGCCTGGCCATGGGCTGGGACGACGGCGAGATGGAGACCCGAATCCGCAAGGCCTTCGTGGAATCCAGTCCGCTGGACGACATCGCCTTCCCCCTGGTGGCCATGACGCGAGGCGAGAAGGTCCGAACGCGCCTGCACGAACACTTCGACGACATCGAGATCGCCGACCTGTGGCTGCCATTCTTCTGCGTATCGTCCAACCTGACCTCGGGCGCCTATCACCTGCATCGCCAGGGCGTTCTGCGTGATGCGCTGCGAGCCTCGATCTCGTTGCCGGGCGTGCTGCCGCCGGTGGCCGACGGGACCCAGGTGCTGGTCGACGGGGCGGTGATGAAGAACTTCCCCGCTGACGTGATGCGCGCCTTCCAACTTGGGCCGATCATCGGGGTGGACGTCACTCGCGGCCGCAGCATCACCGCCGACGACGTCGACCGCCCCGCCTCGCTGTGGCGTTGGCTGGTCTCGGGCGAGTGGCGCAAGGGCCCGCCGATCGTGGCCCTGCTGATGCGTGCGGCCACCGTCTCGACCGGCCGCGATCTGACGGCCAGCCGCGAGGCCTCGGACGTGCTGATCACACCCAAGCTGGACAAGATCGACATCCGCGACTGGAAGGCGTTCGAACCCGCCGTCACGGCCGGTTACCTTGCGGCCGGCCAGGCGCTGGACGGCCTGGGGCGTCCGGTCACCGCGATGCGCCGCCGGCCCAGCCTGGCCGAGCAAACCAGGATCAGCGACGGGCGACGATAAACAGGCGCGGGAACGGGAACAGGGTCACCCCGTCGTCGCGGCGCGGATAGTCGGCGGCCAGTCGGCTGCGCCAGGCCGCCAGGAACGCCGCCTTCTCCTCCGGATCGGTCAGAGCCTCCAGGTAGGGCCGCAGGCTTGTGCCCGAAGTCCAGTCGACGATCGGGTCCTCGCCGCCCAGAGCGTGGACGTAGGTGGTCATCCAGACATCCAGGTCCTCGCTCAGCGGCGAAAGCCAGTCGTGATAGTCGCGCGGGTCGGTGCGGGTGCGCACGCGGTCCACCTTGGCCAGGCGCTCGACCCAAGGCCCCTCGCCCGCCGTCTCGCGCAGGCTGCGCCGCCACCCCTCGTCCAGCACCACCGGGATCTGGCAGGCCAGGACCCCGCCGGGCGCCAGGGTCGCCATCAGGCGCGGGAACAGCGTGGCGTGATCGCCCACCCATTGCAGGGCGGCGTTGGTGAAGATCAGGTCCGGCGCGACCTCGGGCCTGAAGCTGGCGATATCGCCCAGCACCCAGTCCACCCGGCCGCTCTGGCCTTTGGCCCGTTCCAGCATTTCGGCGCTGGAATCCAGTCCGTGGACGCGGGCGTCGGGGTGGCGAGCGGCCAGCAGCGCGGCGTGCTCGCCGGTACCACAACCCAGGTCCCAGATCTCGCGCGGGGCCAGATCGCGCGGAATGCGCAGCATCAGGTCCAGCGCGGGACGGTCGCGATAGGACTTGTAGCGTTGGTAGACGTCGGGGTCCCAGGTGGGCATCTGCACGCTTCCTGCACGGTCTGCGACAATTCGCCTCCGTTTCTGCACCGATCCGGAGCATTTGTCGCATGGGTCCACGCACGAGCGTTTCTTATATTTGTCATGACCGCTGGAGAACCAGCGCACCAGACAGACAGAAGGCCCCATCCATGCGCACCGCCGTCGCCATTGCAGCCAAGGCTCCGTCCCTGCACCTGCACCGCGTGGCCATGCTGGGCTTCAACCTCGGCCTTTGGACCCTCATCATCCTCGCTGGGCGAGCCCTCTACGCCTGACGGATGATGCGGCCCCGGGTCGCGCATAATCCCCCCTTTGCGCGACCCGGGAGTGCCTTAGCTCCGCCGGTCTTCCCCTCGAATCGCAATACCTTCTTCGCGAAAATCGGGGGAAGTATCGGGGGAAGTCATGTTCACACGCTTGAAAGCCGCGACGGTGGCGCTGGTCCTGATGGCTGCGGCCTCGCCGGCGGCCGCCTACACCGAATGTCAGGCCAAGGTCCTCGGCGCCTTCTACGCGCAAGAGGGCTACATCTGGATCAATCTCGAAGGAGGCGGAGCCTTCGTCGTCGACAAGACCGATCCCAATCGGGAAGCTTATCTCTCGATCATGCTGACCGCGCGCGCCCAGAACAAGCCGATCATCTTCCGAATGGCCAAGGACAACGGCGTCTGCACCGCCACGAACTATGACATCTCAGGCATGTGGTTGCCCTGACCGCCCATCCGCAGCTCAGGTTAGACCGGTTGCGCCGACAGCTTGGCTCAAATAGCAGTCGAGTCTCGCAACCCTGGGGAAGTTATTCGATATGAAGAAGTTCATCGCCGCACTAATCGGCGCGGCCTCATGCCTCGTCGCCGCGACGCCGGCTTCGGCCTTCACCGAATGCCAGGGCCAGGTCAATTACCTCTATTTCGGCGATGGCGGCACGCTGTACATCTATCTCACGAACGGGATGGCAGGGACGATCCTCAACAACAATCCGGACAAGGCGTCCTATCTGTCCATCGCCCTGACCGCCAAGGCGGCCAATCGAACCTTGGTTATCCGTCTGGCCTCCAACGGCGCATCGTGTTCTGGCGCTCCGACCGATGTCGTGGGCGTCGCGCTGCTCTGATCAGCATTTCGCCACTTGCACGTTGCGACCCCAGGTCGCGACTTTCCCCCTTTGCAGACCGGCGATCGGCGCCCATATTCCTCCTTGTGTTGTTCAACAACTGAAAGGAGGTGATCCAGTGTCTCATTGTCTCCAACCGCGGTCGCAAGTGACCTGGAGCCTGAAGATCGAGGTCTCCAACTGAAGGCGTTGAACCGCCTAAGGTTTTAAGTCACGCCGCGAACGCGGCCACGACGATGGAAGGGCCGCCCCGAGCAATCGGGGCGGCCCTTTTCGCATCCGGACACGGAGGGTTTCGGGGGCCGTCAGGCCCCGATCAGCTCGCGTCCGATCAGGAAGCGGCGGATCTCGTTGGTCCCAGCGCCGATATCGTAGAGCTTGGCGTCGCGGGCCAGGCGCTCGACGGGCCACTCCTTGGTGTAACCGGCGCCGCCCAGGGCCTGGATGGCCTCCAGCGTCACCTTCACCGCGTTCTCCGAGGCCATCAGGATGGCGCCCGCAGCGTCGAAGCGCGTGGTCTTGCCCGCGTCGCAGGCCCGGGCCACCGAATAGACGTAGGCGCGGGCCGAGTTCAGGGCCACGTACATGTCGGCCACCTTGCCCTGCATCAGTTGGAAGCCGCCGATCGGCTGGCCGAACTGCTTGCGCTCCCGCACATAGGGCAGCACCACGTCCAGGCAGGCCTGCATGATGCCCAGGGGACCGGCGCTGAGCACGGCGCGCTCGTAGTCCAGGCCGCTCATCAGCACCCCGACGCCGCCGCCCACCGGGCCCATGACGTTTTCTTCCGGGACCTCGCAGTCCTCGAACACCAGCTCGGCGGTGTCCGAACCGCGCATGCCCATCTTGTCCAGCTTCTTGCTGACGCTGAAGCCCTTCATCCCCTTCTCGATCAGGAAGGCGGTGATCCGGCGCTCATCGGTCTTGGCGTAGACCACCAGGGTGTCGGCGTGCGGGGCGTTGGTGATCCAGAACTTCGTGCCGTTCAGCACATAGCGGTCGCCGCGCTGCTCGGCCTTCAGCTTCATCGACACCACGTCCGAACCGGCGCCGGCCTCGCTCATGGCCAGCGAGCCGACGTGCTCGCCGCTGATCAGCTTGGGCAGGTAGCGGCGCTTCTGCTCGGGCGTCCCCCAGCGACGGATCTGGTTGACGCAAAGGTTGGAGTGGGCGCCGTAGCTGAGGCCCACCGAGGCCGAGGCGCGGCTGACCTCCTCCATGGCCACCACGTGCTCGAGATAGCCCAGGCCGAGCCCCCCGAACTCCTCCTCGACCGTGATGCCGTGCAAGCCCAGGTCGCCCATCGGGACCCAGAGCTCGCGCGGGAAGGTGTTGGTTTCGTCGATCTTCGCGGCGATCGGCGCAATGCGATCGGCGGCGAAGCGGGCGGTGGTGTCGCGGATCGCATCGGCCGTCTCGCCCAGCGCGAAGTCCATCGAAGGTGCGGTTTGATTGGTCATGACGCCTTGCATAGCACAAACGCCCGCGGATCAAGCAGACCCGCGGGCGTTCATGCTTCGGATGACGCTAGGGAAGGGTCCAGCCTAGTCTTCGACCTGCGGCTCGGGATCGCCCAGTCGGCGCATCAGCAGGTAGGCCGAGGTGGCGAAGCAGATCATGCCGATCACGCTGGCGGCCCACCCGAACAGCTTGATCGCCGACAGGCCCTCGTTGGCGCCCACGCTGAGGTTCCAGACGATGCCGCCGCCGAACAGGCCCAGGCCCAGCAGGCCCAGGCTGACCAGCAGGGTCACCCCGCCGAACACGTGCGGCTGGGCGTCGACCATGGCCACATCCTGGGTCGGCAGGTCGACCTCGGCCGCGCTGGTGGAAAAGCCGCCCAGATTGAACAGCGACCCGCCCGCTTCGGCGTCCGCCGGCGCCGTCCCGAACAGGGACGGTTCGGGCGAAGTCGGCGCAGGCTCGACCGGTTCGGGCGCGGCGAGCGGTCCGGCCGGCGCCGGTTCAGGCGTCAGGTGGAACACGGTCGCTGGCGCGGCCTGCTGGAACAGGGCGGGCGCGGGAGCCAGGGCGGCGACCGGAACGGGCGGTTCGGGCAGGACCAGATCCTGGACCGGCGCAGCGGGCGCGGCGACCGCGGGCGGCGCGATCGGCGGCGTCTCGGGCAGGATCGCCTCCAGCCGCGCGCCCACGGCGGCAGCGGCCTGTTCGGAAGCGCTCGGCCCGTTGGGATCGGCCAGCAGGGCGGCGGGCGCATCCTCACGGTGGGCCACGGCCTTGTCGCCTTCGAGCGAGGTCGTGACCGTGGCGGGCGTCTGCGTCGGCACCAGGTTGCTGGCGTCGTAGTCGACTTTGGGCCGCAGGACCGAACTGGGGGCGGCCACCCAGTCGCCGTCGACCGGGGTCAGGAACAGGGTCTTCTCGGCGGCGCGGCGGCGCACCAGGGCGTCGATGACGATGCGCTCGCCCTCGAAATCGGCCTTGCGCCACATCTCCATGCCGCAAGCGGCCTGCAGCAGCGCGCCTTCGTTGATCCGGCGCAGCACGGCGGAGCGGACGAAATTCTCGGTCCCGATGTTGAAGGCGAAGCAGACCAGGGCGTCGAACTGGTTCTGGTTCAGAGGCGTGTAGACGTTCTCGTTGACCGCGTGGGCCACCGTGATCAGGTCGTAGAGCAGCAGGGCCTCGGCGTCCTGCTCCGAGACGGAGGCTCCGGCCCGCGCGGTCAGGGTATGGCCATAGCCCAGCGTCCAGCGCCCGTCGGGCAGCTGTGCGGCTTTCATCCGGTAACCCTCGAATCTCTTGATGAGATCGACGGCGGCGCGGGAGACCTGATAACGCGGTTTCATCGCCAAGAATGACCCAGTTTGAGACAGACGCAGATGCGTTCGGGCGATCCGGCGCAAGAAGGGCGCCGCGGGACGCGTCCCACGCTCGTTTCCATCAATGATCTTGCGCTCGCCACGCCTAGATGGTGCGTGAGATCGCACGATTCCATGCGACTTTTTGCCGGAGACGCCCAATGAAGACGCCGCGCCCGAGCCGATACGCCGCCTTCTTGCTCTGTCTTTGCATGGCCGCGATCGGGCTGGTCCTCCTCTCGCGCGGCGCCTGGGCCTGGTGGCTGGCCGGGATCGGCGGGGCCTTGAGCCTGCTGGGCGTGATCGACCTCGTCCAGCGTCGCCACTCGATCCAGCGCAATTATCCGGTCATCGGCCACATCCGCTGGCTGGCCGAGACGGTCAGGCCCGAGCTACGCCAATACCTGTTCGAGGCCGACGAGGAGGCCGCGCCCTTCTCTCGAAGCCAGCGTTCGCTGGTCTACCGGCGCGCCAAGGGCCTGGCCGGCGAGCACGCGTTCGGCACGCTGCTGGACGTCTATCGCGACGGCTACGAGTTCATCGCCCACTCGATGGCGCCGGCCAAGGCCAGCGATCCGGAGAGCTTTCGCATCACCATCGGCGGCGACCAGTGCGCCCGCCCCTACTCCGCCTCGGTGTTCAACATTTCGGCCATGAGTTTCGGCTCGCTCAGCGCCAACGCCATCCGGGCCCTGAACAACGGCGCGCGGATCGGCGGCTTCTATCACGACACCGGCGAGGGCAGCATCAGCCCCTATCACCGCGAAGGCGGCGGCGACATCGTCTGGGAGGTGGCCAGCGGCTACTTCGGTTGCCGCGACAAGAACGGACGCTTCGATCCGGCGAAGTTCGAGGCTCAGGCGCGCACCGATCAGGTCAAGATGATCGAGATCAAGCTCAGCCAGGGCGCCAAGCCGGGCCATGGCGGGGTGCTGCCGGGTCCCAAGGTGACGCCTGAGATCGCCCAGACACGGGGCGTGCCCGTGGGCGTGGACTGCGTCTCGCCCGCCCGCCACAGCGCCTTCGCCACGCCGCTGGAGCTGATGGCGTTCATCGCCCAGCTGCGCGCGCTGTCGGGCGGCAAGCCCGTGGGCTTCAAGCTGTGCGTGGGTCAGCCATGGGAGTTCATGGGCATCGTCAAGGCGATGCTGGAGACCGGCGTGCGGCCCGACTTCATCGTGGTGGACGGCGCCGAGGGCGGCACCGGCGCGGCGCCCACCGAGTTCAGCGACCACATCGGCACCCCCATGCGCGAGGGCCTGCTGTTCGTGCGCAACGTGCTGGTGGGCGCGGGCCTGCGCGACCAGATCCGCATCGGCGCGGCCGGCCGGGTGGTCAGCGCCTTCGACATCGCCAGCGTCCTGGCCATCGGCGCCGACTGGGCCAACGCCGCCCGCGGCTTCATGTTCGCCCTGGGCTGCGTGCAGTCGCTGAGCTGCAACACCAACCGCTGCCCCACGGGCGTGGCCACCCAGGACAAGCTGCGCCAGAAGGCCCTGGTGGTGCCCGACAAGGCCGAGCGTGTAGCCAACTTCCACCGCCAGACCCTGCACGCCTTGGCCGACATGCTGGCCGCCGCGGGCCTGGAACATCCGGACCAGTTGACGCCCCGCCACCTGGTGCGTCGGGTCAGCGCCACCGAAATCCGCCAGTTCCGGCAGTTGCACACGTTCCTGGAGCCGGGCGACCTGCTGGAAGGTCGCGCGCCGGGCGGCTTCTACGCCGACAGCTGGGCTCGGGCTCGCGCCGACAGTTTCTCGCCCCTGGCCGCGCCCCGTCCCGTCTAGGGCTAGTGCAGCAACAGGGCCGCGATCAGCAGCACCGCGAAGAAGCCGGTGAAGTCCGTCAGGAACGTCACGAAGATCGATGATGAAACGGCCGGGTCGCGCCCGATCTTGGCCAGCGCCAACGGCGCCAGGATGCCGCCAACGGCCGCGGTGAAGATGTTGGTCACCAGGGCCAGGGCCACGATGATCGCCAGCTTGTCGTGGTGGTCGCTGGGGCCGAAGAAGAAGTAGGTCGCCGTCCCCATCACCAGCGCCAGGCACGCACCGTTGACCAGGCCCACGCCCAGTTCGCGCAGGATGATCCGGCGAGCGTTGGCCGTGGTCAGTTCCTTGCTGGCCAGGGCGCGCACCGCCACGGCCAGGGTCTGGGTGCCGGCGTTGCCGCCCAGCGACGAGACGATCGGCATCAGGATCGCCAGGGCCACCAGCTGGGCGATCTCGCCCTGGAACACGGCCACGCCGCTGACGGCGATGGTGGCGGTGACAAGGTTCAACAGCAGCCAGGGCAGGCGCGCGCGCACGATCTCGACCACGTTGGCGTCGCGGCCCGCATCGCTCACGCCGGCCAGGGCCAGGATATCCTCCTCGGCCTCTTCGCGGATGACGCCCACGATGTCGTCGACGGTGATCTGGCCCACCAGCCGTCCGCCGGCCTCGACCACCGGAGCGCTGATCAGGTGGTACTTGTCGAAGATGTAGGCGACTTCCTCCTGGTCCATGTCGACGGTGATCTCGGTCACCGGCTCCATGATCTCGGCCAGGGGAGTCTCCAGCTTGCTGGTCAGCAACTGGCTGATCGGCAGGGCGCCGACAGGCGTATAGGCCGGATCGACCACATAGACGTCGAAGAACAGCTCCGGCAGGTGATCGCCGAATTCGCGCACGTGGTCGATGGTCTGGCCCACGGTCCAGAACTGGGGCGCGGCCAGGAACTCGCGCTGCATCAGGCGGCCGGCGGTCTCGTCCTCGTAGGACAGGGTCGTCTCGATGGCGGCTCGGTCGCCCTCGTCCATGGCGGCCAGCACCTGGGCGCGCTTGCCCTCGTCCAGGTCGTCGATGACGTCGGCGGCGTCATCGGAGTCCAGCTCCTCCAGCGCCTTGGCCAGGGTCGGCGCGGGCGTGACGTCCAGCACCTCCTCGCGCAGGTTGTCGTCCAACTCGGCGATGATCTCGCCCAGCCACTCCGGATCGAGGACCGGGATAACCTCTTCGCGGTAGTTGGCCGACAGGAAGCCCATCAGGTCGGCGACGTCGGCCGGCTCCAGCGCGTGAACCAGCTCGCGCAGGCGCGCGGTGTCGCCGCGATCGGCCGCGTCGATCACCATCTCCACGTAGTCGGGATTGAGAGCGTAGTCGTCGCCGAGGGCGAGTTCTTCCAGGTCTTCCGGGGTCTCGGGCTCGGGAATGTGCAGGTTATGGCGCGCGTCGTCGGTCAGGTCGGCTGTTTCCCGGGACATTGGGACCTCCTGAACTCAAAGACGTTACGTCCAGCGCGTGACCTGAAGCTGCGAAGGGCGAACCCTTCCCCGGAAATGGTTAGAGCGCTCCTGACGAGTCGGAAACCGATTTCGCCCGAAGCGCTCTATCCGTTGTCCACCTTGGTGCGGTCGAGAAGACTCGAACTTCCACGGGTTGCCCCACAGCGACCTCAACGCTGCGCGTCTACCAATTCCGCCACGACCGCTCGTGGTGAGGCGCGGCAGGTAGCAAACTGAATCGGCTTTGGGAAGCCGGAAGTTTCTTCTGGCGAAACTTCGGGGCCGCGACGGGTTTACGCGCCGCCCGCCATGTAGTCGTAGACGTCGGCCGCGCGCGTCACCTGAATGGCGATGCGG
>JAGHZU010000150.1 GCA_017745235.1 Caulobacter sp.
CACCACCGGCGTGCGTACCACCAGCAGGTCGCGGGCGATGCCGCCTCCGATGCCGCTGAACATGCCGAGCAACGTCGCGGCGAACGGCGACAGGCCGAACGCCAGCGCCTTGCCGGTTCCCAGCACCGCGAACAGCGCCAGGCCGGCGGCGTCGAACAATTGCACCGGATTGCGCAGGCGCTCGATCGCCTCGTGCCGGTAGAAGGTGACCACGCCCGCCAGCATCGCGGCTTCTGGTCCAGCTTCCAGTACGTGACCCTGGTGATGGGCCACCTGCTCGCGCTGGCGGTGCTGCTCGCCTTGCAGTTGCTGCTGGATGACATACAGCTGCGCGAATGGGGCTGGCGGATCCCGTTCGCGATCGGTGCGTTCGCCGCGCTGGCCGCCTCGTGGCTGCGCCGGAACATGGCCGAAACCGATTCGTTCGTGCGCGGCGAGGCGGACCCGTCGAGCGCGCACCAGCGGCGCCAGGGCACGCTGCGCGTGCTGCTGCAGCATCTGGTCCAGCTTCCAGTACGTGACCCTGGTGATGGGCCACCTGCTCGCGCT
>JAGHZU010000151.1 GCA_017745235.1 Caulobacter sp.
GCGCCGGCCCCTACAACGGCCCCGACCGGCCCCGCGACGACGGCTCCCGCGATCGCCCCGGTGGCCGCCCTCTGCTCCATGTTGTGGCCGCAGGCCGACAGGGTTAGCGCCGCCGCAACCCCTAGCGGAACCCAGCGTAGAGCAGACATTATGTCCTCCGAGACAATTACACCTTCGCGCTAAAGTAACGGCGTGACGCGACAGGGGTTCCTTTGAGACCGACGTTGCGGAACTCTGTCCCGAGGGGCGAATATTCGTCTGCGGACCGATTTTCGGGACTGTCGCGTTTTTTCCTTGTAATCAAAGCATTAACCATTGTGTCTGACGCGCCGGCGCTCAAAATTCAACGTGCGGCGCCGGGCGCGCTTGCGAGTCGGTCACGGATGCGTCATAAGGCGATCCACAAGTAGGACTTCGGCCACCATCGTGAACCGGCCGAGCCTCCGCTTTCAGGACGGCCCGACAGTATTTTTCCGGGTTTTTCGAGAGCGTTTTTGTCGGGGGGCGGACCGCCCTCGCCGCGCAGGACACGAGTTTTGTTTATTAAGT
>JAGHZU010000152.1 GCA_017745235.1 Caulobacter sp.
CGCGTAGGGCTGGAAGGCCGGCAGCGCCGCGGCCAGTGCCTGCTGTGATTCGAGCAGGGCCGGCAGGCGCGCGCAGATCTTCATGGCCTCGGCCTCGACCCGCTTGCCGCGCGCTTCCATTTCCTTGCCGAACTCTTCGTCCTTGCCGCTGAACACGCTCTTGAGCGCGCCGGTGGCGGCTTCGATGCCCAGGTCCGCGCTCTGCATGCCGACCGCGATGCCTGCCTGGGCCACGGCGATGAGGTTGGCGCGGTGCGCGAGCAGCAGCTTGCGCTGCGCCTCATCGACCGGAACCGCCTTGCCGTCGACCAGGAAGTCGCCCTGCGGGCTGATCTCGGCCTTGGGCTTGCCCGCTTCCCGGTCGACGCTGATGTTCTTGGTGGCCAATTCGCGGCTGGCCTCGGCCATGGCCTGCTGGATCTTCCTGGACAGTGGGCTGCCGGTCGGTGCAGCGGCCGCGGCGGTTCCGTCGGAGGACGGCGATGCCGGTTCGTTCCCGCCGCAGGCTGCCAGGGGAAGCAGGGCCACGAGGGCGAGAAGGGGGAGCG
>JAGHZU010000153.1 GCA_017745235.1 Caulobacter sp.
CCGTGAGGCCGAGCACGCCCGGACCCTGCCCACCGAGGAAGGCGGCCGCGACGGCCCCGAACCGACCCGGTTCGGGGACTGGGAGCGCAAGGGCGTGGCGGTGGACTTCTAGGCGCTGGACTGCGGCCCTACGGAGCCGAGCCAATGTCAGCTTTCGACCCAATTGAGACATTCAGGAGCTGAGCTACATTGCTCAAATGGGTACGCGTGCAAAATCATCCGATCCCGAGATTTTTTGCGACTTCAACGCCCGCATGACGGAGCGCGGATACCGTCCAACTTATGGCACCGTCCAGGACTTGGCTCACTTGGGGCTTACGCTTGAAGGCGCCGTGGGTCGTCGATTTGTCTTCGTTTCTGGCGACGCGGATGAGCACGGCAATCCGGACGATGTAATGCACAACGGCATGGTAGTTCGAGATTTGGAATTCGGTTTCCTCTTGGAAACAGATGAGGCGGGCTTCTACTGGCGATCCGAACTAACGGGCTAGCGACCGCTCCCCGCCCTTAGCAGACTGTTGTCGTTGTCTGGTCGTTCCTTCATC
>JAGHZU010000154.1 GCA_017745235.1 Caulobacter sp.
GGTCAGCACGCCGTTCTTCGAGCCATCGGCGTTCGCGCCGAGCACGCGCAGGCCGCCGACCAGCACGGTCATCTCCGGCGCGGTCAGGGTCAGCCGCTGCGCCTTGTCGACCATCCGCTGGTCGATGCCACCGACGTGGACGCGCTGAAGAAGAAGATCGCCGACGCCGGCCTGTCGGTGGCCGAGCTGGTGTCCACCGCGTGGGCGGCGGCCTCGACCTTCCGCGGCGGCGACAAGCGCGGCGGCGCCAATGGCGCACGCATCGCCCTGGCTCCGCAGAAGGACTGGGCGGTGAACCAGCCGGCGCAGCTGGACAAGGTGCTCAAGGCGCTCAAGCGCATCCAGGCCGACTTCAACATCGAAGCCAGCGGCGGCAAGAAGGTCTCGCTCGCCGACCTGGTCGTGCTGGCCGGCGGCGTGGGCGTGGAGCAGGCGGCCAAGGCCGCGGGCGTCAACGTCAGCGTGCCGTTCTCGCCGGGCCGCAGCGACGCGCGCCAGGACCAGACCGACGTGCAGTCGTTCGCGGTGCTGGAGCCGTTCGC
>JAGHZU010000155.1 GCA_017745235.1 Caulobacter sp.
GAATGGGAGCGGGTGATCCTCGAAGTCTCGCCGCCACGGCCGTCGGTGGCGGTGCAGCGGCTGGCCGAAGCCGGCCAGCTGGAGGCGGCGCAGGCGCGGCGGCAGGCAAGGCGCCTGCGCGGCGACCTGGACAACATCGCGCTGAAGGCCCTGCACAAGATCCCGGCCCGGCGCTACGGCTCGGTCGAGGCGCTGGCGCGCGACATCGAACGCCATCTCGAAGGCCGGCCGGTGGAGGCGCGGCCGCCGCGCATCGGCTACCAGCTGCAGAAATACCTGCAGCGCCACACCTGGGGCGTCGCCCTGGGTTCGCTGGCGGTGCTGGCGTTGCTGGCGGCGCTGGGCCTGGCCCTGTGGCATGCCCACGAGGCCCGGCACGAGGCCGCGCGCGCGCAGGCGCTGCAGCGCTTCGTGCTCGGCCTGTTCGAACATGCCGGTGGCGCCCAGCGCAGCCAGGGCATGGCCATGCGCGAGCTGGCGCCGGTACAGGCCGTCGGCGCGCTCGGCCAGCCAGACCTGGCCCATGCCGCCT
>JAGHZU010000156.1 GCA_017745235.1 Caulobacter sp.
GCGCCGCGCGTCACGTCGTCTATGGCGAGAAGATCGTCGAGCACGGTCCGGTGCCGCTGTCGGCGAAGCGGCTTGGCAATGCTGCCGAGGGAAGCCTCGTCACCGTGGCGTTCGGCGACGTGACCGGAGCGCTGGTCGCCTACAGCGCGGGCAAGCCCATCGGCTTCGAGGTCTGCGGTGAGGCGGGCTCCTGCCAGTACGCGCTGGCCGAACTGCAGCCGGATCGGGTCGAGCTGTTCTCGACCGTGTCCCATCCGACCCGCGTCCGTTATGCCTGGGCCGACAGTCCGGTCGTCAACCTGTTCGACGAAGCCGGCCTGCCCGTCGGCCCGTTCGAAATCCCCATCGAATAGATCCTTCAAAGATCCCTCGAAAAGTCCCAAGAACAACCACCACGAGTTCCCGATGAGCACGCAATCCAAGACCGAAACCACCACCCACGGTTCCAAGAACGACCGCGAGATCGTCGATGCCAAAGTCATCGTCACCTGCCCGGGCCGCAACTTCGTCACCCTGAAGATCACCACCC
>JAGHZU010000157.1 GCA_017745235.1 Caulobacter sp.
CGACCAGACCGTGCTGCTGGTGCGCGAATACGCGGCAGGCATGCACCGCTACGAGCTCGGCCTGGTCAAGGGCCGGATCGATGCCGGCGAAACGCCGGAACAGGCCGCCGACCGCGAACTGAAGGAAGAAGCCGGCTACGGCGCGCGCCGGATCGATGTGCTGCGTGGCCTGACCCTGGCGCCCACTTATATGAGCCATGTCTCGTGGCTGGTGCTGGCGCGCGACCTGTATCCCGAGAAGCTGCCCGGCGACGAGCCGGAGGAACTCGAAGTCATTCCCTGGAAACTGCAGGAACTGGAACAGCTGATGTTGCGAGACGATTTTTCCGAAGGCCGTTCGCTGGCCGCGCTGTTCATCGCACGCGCCTGGCTGGCCGCCCGATGATCAAGATCACCGCGGACCTGCGGGAAACGGTCATCGCCATCGCCCGCGAAGCCGGCGCGGCGATCATGGAGACCGGCGTCGTGGTCGTCGACGGCACCACGGCGACCGTCGTCGGCTGGGACGGCGCGACCCGCGCCGTCGAGC
>JAGHZU010000158.1 GCA_017745235.1 Caulobacter sp.
GGTACATCTGCGGCGGCCGGGTCAGGCTGGTGGCGCGCGCGTCCATGAACGCACCGATGGCGACGAACGCCACCGCCACGATCAGCTGCTGCGCCAGGTTCTGCGGGCGCAGGGTCAGCGCGCTGATCGCGATGCCGGCCAGGCAGCCGGCCAGCACCACCAGCGACAGCGTGCGCAGCTGGTCGTTGGTCAGGCCCAGCTGCTGGAAGAACGCCACCGCGCCGACGCTCTGCTCGGACAGGCAGATGCGGATGAGCAGGATCGACACCGCCAGCCGCGCCAGGTCGCCGCTAGCCAGCCAGCGCAGGTTGATCATCGGGTTGCGGCGACCGTGCTCGATCGCACCGGCCGCGCACAGCAGCACGATCGAGGCGGCCAGGACCACGCCCAGCCACGGCGTTTCGGTCCACCACAGCACGCGGCCGAAGGACAGCACCACCGCCAGCCCGGCCGCGCCGGTGGCGCCGGTGGCGAAGGTGGCGAAATCCAGCCGCTCGAACACCTTGATCCGGTCGCTCGGCGGC
>JAGHZU010000159.1 GCA_017745235.1 Caulobacter sp.
ATGGTCCGTATCCGGTCGTGAGCGGGACTGCGACCCGACTTGGGACTTCGCGCCCGACCTCGCAACGAAAACATTGTCTCCGGTGACAATGAAGCCAGGGGTGGTGGAGGGGGTTCAAACAAATGTTTGACGATCTGTCACGAGACAGGATTAGCTTGCTTGGCGTGAGACGATCCTCGCGAAGGAGCGACACCGATGACGAGCTGGGATTTCGTGGTCGACAAGGGCGACCTGCGGCGGGCCAAGGTCGTGGAGGCGCAGCCGTCCGACCCGGAGGACGGTCAGGTGCGGCTGGCGATCGAGCGCTTCGCCCTGACCTCCAACAACGTCACCTACGCCCTGTTCGGCGAGGCGATGCGCTACTGGGACTTCTTCCCGGCCGCCGAGGGCTGGGGGCGAGTGCCGGTCTGGGGCTTCGCGCGGGTCGAGGCGCCCAGCCATCCGGACGTGGCGGTGGGCCAGCGGTTCTATGGCTACTGGCCGATGTCGACCCACCTGACGGTGACGCCGCGCAAGACCCGCCTGGGCTTCGCCGATGCGGCGGAGCACCGACAGGGCCTGCCGCCGGTCTACAACCAGTATCAGGCGGTGGGGGCGGCCGATCCGTCCGAGGACCATCAGGCCCTGCTT
>JAGHZU010000015.1:0-46421 GCA_017745235.1 Caulobacter sp.
ACGCCAAGTTCAACGGCGTGTCGATCGCCGACGGCTCGACCACCAAGCTGGCCTTCCTGGCCAACGCCGACGGCTCGCAGTTCACCGTCCAATCCAAGACCCTGTCGCTCGTCGGCCTGGGCCTGACCGCCAGCTCGTCGTTCTCGAGCGCCTCGGCCGCCAAGAGCATGATCGCCACGATCGACAGCGCCATGGGCACGGCCACCAAAAAGCTGGCCTCGCTGGGCACCAGCTCGACCGGCCTGGACACCCACCTGACCTTCGTCGGCAAGCTGCAAGACAGCCTCGACGCCGGCGTGGGCAACCTGGTCGACGCCGACCTGGCCAAGGAAAGCGCCAAGCTGCAGTCGCTGCAAACCAAGCAGCAACTGGGCATCCAGGCGCTCTCGATCGCCAACCAGTCGACCTCGTCGATCCTCAGCCTGTTCCGTTAATCGGAGCAAGCTCTCGAGTCTGCGTAAGAAGGGCGGGTCTCACGACCCGCCCTTTTTTCCTGTCCTATTGAGCCATGACGGCCAGCGTCTTGCCCATGCGGACCAGCGGCACTTCGATCCCCGCGGAGGTCGGCGCGGTGAACTTCTCGATCTCCTGGTAGCCGCAGGCCCGGTACAGCGGCTCGCCCGCCAGGGTGGCCGCCATCTCGGCGCGAACGAAGCCCTCGTCGGCCGCGGCGGCCTCGCAGGCGTCCAAGATCATCCGCCCCACGCCTTTACGCACGTGATCGGGATGGGTGTACATCGCCCGGACCCGGGCCGGATCGCGCGCCGGGTCCAGCAACGCGGCGTCGCGCCCGGCGGAATGATCGCCGCCGAACAAAGTCGCCCGCCGGCTCCAGCCGCCGCAACCGGCCAGGGCGCCGTCGTCCTCGACCACGAAATAGGTGCCGTCGGCGACCAGTTGGCTGTCCAGGCCCATGATGTCGAACGACGCCGTCACAGCATCCGGCGGCAGGAACGGCTTGAGAAGTTCGGCGATCGACGCGTTCATCAGGTCGCGCAGGGCGGGCAGATCCTCGGGAACGGCCAGGCGCAGGGACAGACTCATCGGCGAAGCTCCTCTCGATCGGGCCTTCGAACTTGGCCCTGGCGCCCGCCGTGTCCAAGGGTTCGAACGCGCAGAAACAAGGGTTTTCAGCAGCCCGCGAAATTTTTTCCATGACAACGTTGTCACGGATGATGTGTTGAGCTATAGAGACCTCAGCCCTTCTGGGCGTTTCCTCCTATGCGACTTTCGGCCGTCTTCTACTCCTGGAAGGCGGCCTTTCTTTTTGCCCTGATCCAGGCTGCTCAGACGCGGCGACCGATGCGGGCGAACGCGCCCAGGGCGCCGGCCGCGAACATGCCGCTGCGCCAGGCGCTCTCGCGATCGGGAGCCAGCCCCTGAGCGGCGACCTGAGCCTCGAAATCCATCACCTGCCAGGTCCACTCGTCGTTGCCGGCGTGGATGACCACGGCGTAGTCGCGCACCTGGATCTGGTCGAAAGGCATGGTCGGGCTCCTGATGATGAGCGCCAACCTAGCCATGCGACGTCCCCTGATCGTGGCGAGGCCTTCCATGGATGGCGAAAGGGCCGTGGAGTTTCGGTGCAGACGCCTGATAGACAGACGCTCATGGCCCCTTCCGACCACGACACCTACGCCCCCCTGACGCCCGTGCCGGAAGACCGCCGGGTCTTCCGCGCCGCCGACGCCTTTTCGCTGTGGTTCAGCCTGGGCATCGGGCTGCTGGTGCTGCAGGCCGGGGCCTTCCTGGTTCCGGGCCTGAGCCTGGGCGCGGCCCTGGCGGCGATCGTCACGGGCTCGGTGCTGGGCGTGCTGCTGCTGGCGACCGCCGGGGTCGTGGGGGCCGACACCGGACTTTCGGCCATCGGCTCGCTGAGGCCGGCGCTGGGCGCGCGCGGCGCGGCGATCCCGGCGGTGCTGAACGCCGTGCAGCTGACCGGATGGGGCGCGTTCGAGATCATCGCCATGCGCGACTCCGCCGACGCCCTGGCCCGGCAGACCTTCGGCGTCTCCCATCCCCTGATCTGGACCCTGCTGTTCGGCGCCCTGGCGACGGGCCTGGCGATCATGGGGCCCGTCTCGTTCGTGCGCCGCTTCCTGCGCGCCTGGGGCTTGTGGCTGCTGCTGGCGGGCGCGGGCTGGCTGAGCTGGCGGCTGCTGGCCGACCACGACCTGGCCGCCCTGCTGGCCAAGGCCGGGACGGGCGAGATGAGCTTCGGGGCGGGCGTCGACCTGGTCGTGGCCATGCCCCTGTCGTGGCTGCCGCTGATCGCCGACTACACCCGCTTCGGCCGCACGCCCGGCGGCATGTTCAGGGGCAGCGCCGCCGGCTACCTGCTGGCCAACATCTGGTTCATGAGCCTGGGGGCCTGCTACGCCCTGACGGCCGGGAACGGCGAAGGCCTGCTGCTGGCGGCGCTGGCGGCCAGCGGCGGCGGGATCGCCCTGCTGCTGATCGTGATCGACGAGACCGACAACACCTTCGCCGACATCCACTCCGCCGCGATCTCGACCGCGACCCTGGTGCGGCTGAAGCCCGCCCGGCTGGCCCTGGCCTTCGGGGCGATCTGCACCGCCATCGCCCTGCTGGCCCCCATCGCCCGCTATGAGAGCTTCCTGCTGCTGATCGGCTCGGTGTTCGCCCCGCTGTTCGGCGTGCTGCTGGCCGACCACTTCATCGTGCGGCGCCGGCGGCTGGAGGCGGGAACGATCAGCGCCCTGAACCTGTCGGGCCTGGCCGCCTGGGCCGTGGGGATCGCGGCCTACCAGGCGCTGAGCCGCCTCGCGCCCGGCCTGGGCGCCACCCTGCCCGCCTTCGTCGTGGCGGCGATCGTCTATTTGGGACTGCGGCGACTGATCTCGCACCGCGCCTAGGCCGTGACGATCGCCCCGCCCTCGACGCGGACGGGCCAGGGCGAGAGGCGCGCGCCTACGCACGGGCCGCCGACGCAGGCGCCGGTGTCGATCTCGAACAGGGCGCCGTGCCAGGAGCAGGCGACCAGGCCGCCGTCGTCGGTCAGGTAGCGGTCCAGCACCTGGGCCAGGGGCAGGCCGGCGTGGGGGCAGCGGTCGACATAGCCGAACGCCTCCCCGCCCCGGCGGACCACGAAGCCGTGGAAGCGCTTGTCGCCGATCTGGAGCACGTAGTTGCGCGCGCCCGGATCGGGGATCAGGTCCAGCGGACCCAGCCGCACGCCCGCCGGGGTGGTCCAGACCCGCCCGGCGCTTTCGACGTCGCTCAACCGCCCACCGTCTGCTCGATGGCGCCGAAGATCGTGTGGCCCTTGGCGTCGCGCATCTCGATGCGGACGGTGTCGCCGGTCTTGAGGAACGGCGTCTTGGGGTGGCCGGTCAGAAGGGTCTCGACCGTCCGGACCTCGGCCAGGCAGGAATAGCCCAGGCCGCCGTCGGCGATCGGCTTGCCGGGACCGCCGTCGGCGTCGCGGTTGCTGACCGTGCCCGAGCCGACGATCGTGCCGGCGCACAGCGAGCGGGTCTTGGCGGCGTGGGCCACCAGGGTCCCAAAGTCGAAGGTCATGTCCACGCCCGCGTCGGCCTTGCCGAAGTCCCGGCCGTTCAGCTCGACCAGCAAGGCGCCGTGCAGCTTGCCGTCGTTCCAGGCCTCGCCCAGGGCGTCGACCGAGACGGCGACCGGCGAGAAGGCGCTGGCGGGCTTGGACTGCAGGAAGCCGAAGCCCTTGGCCAGTTCGGCGGGGATCAGGGCGCGCAGGGAGACGTCGTTGACCAGCATGACCAGGCGAATGGCGGCCAGGGCCTCCTCGCGCGAGGCGCCCAGCGGCACGTCGTCGACGATGACGGCGATCTCGCCTTCCAGGTCGCACCCCCAGGCCTCGTCGGCCAGGGGGATGGCGTCGCGCGGACCCAGGAAGCCGTCGGACGCGCCCTGGTACATCAGCGGATCGGTCCAGAAGCTCTGCGGCATCTCGGCCCCGCGGGCCTGGCGCACCAGCTGGACGTGATTGACGTAGGCGCTGCCGTCCACCCACTGGTAGGCGCGGGGCAGCGGGCTGGCCGCGTCATGCTCGTGAAAGCGCTCCAACGGCACGCCGCCATCCTCGACGCTCCTGGCCAGGGCCTCGAGCATCGGCCCGCAGCGCTCCCAGTTGTCGAGGGCCGCCTGCAAGGTCGGGGCGATGGTCCCGGCGTCGGTGAACCAGGCCAGGTCGTTGGACACCACAACCAGCCGGCCGTCGCGGCCGTCCTTGAGAGACGCTAGCTTCATCAGCGCTTCCTTCTCGTCTTGGTTTAGCCCCGTCTTGGTCTAGGGCAACCGGGCCTTGGGGAAACCAGTCCAGCAGGCGTCATAGTCGGCCTGAAGCGCCGAACTCTCCAGCGCGTATTTCGTGGGGCGGATCACCCAGCGGCTCTCGAACATGAAGGCCAGGGTGTTGTCGATCCTGTGCGGCTTCAGCTCGGCCTCGGTCGCGCCCTTGTGGCTGGCCAGGTCGGGACCGTGGTCGCTCATGCAGTTGTGCAGGGACGCCCCGCCCGGCGAGAAGCCGCCGGCCTTGGCGTCGTAGGCGCCCGTGACCAGGCCCATGAACTCGCTCATCACGTTGCGGTGGAACCAGGGCGGGCGGAACGTGTGCTCGGCCACCATCCAGCGCGGCGGGAAGATCACGAAGTCGACGTTGGCCGTTCCCGGAATCTCGCTGGGCGCGGTCAGCACCGTGAAGATCGACGGGTCGGGATGGTCGAAGCTGACGGTGTTGATCGTGTTGAAGCGCGACAGGTCGTACTTGTAGGGCGTGAGATTGCCGTGCCAGGCCACCACGTCCAGCGGGCTGTGGTCCCAGGTGGCCGTCCAGAGGCCGCCCTGGAACTTCTGGATCACCTCGGTGGGACGCTCGACGTCCTCGAAGGCGGCGACGGGGGCCAGGAAGTCGCGGGGATTGGCCAGGCCGTTGGAGCCGATCGGACCCAGTTCGGGCAGGCGGAAGGCCGCGCCATAGTTCTCGCAGACATAGCCGCGCACGGGGCCGTCGACCTCGACGCGGAAGCGCACGCCGCGCGGGATCACGGCGATCTCGCCGGGGGCGATGTCCAGCCGGCCGAACTCGGTGACCAGACGCAGCGCTCCCTGCTGGGGCACGATCAGCAGCTCGCCGTCGGCGTCGTAGAACACCCGGTCGACCATGGAGCGGTTGGCCAGGTAGAGGTGCGCGGCCATGCCCGACAGGGTCGCCACGTCGCCGTTGCCGGCCAGGGTGACCAGGCCGTCGACAAAGTCAGCGGGATGGTCGGGAACCGCGATCGGATCCCAGCGCAGGCGGTTGGGGGTGACGGGACCGTCGAACGGGCCGCTCTCCAGGCGCGCCTGGCGATAGGGGGCGTAGGCCCCGTGGCCGGCGCTGGGCCGCAGGCGGTAGAGCCAGCTGCGGCGGTTCTCGTGGCGGGGAGCGGTGAAGGCCGTGCCCGACAGCTGCTCGGCATAGAGGCCGAACGGAACCTGCTGCGGCGAGTTCTGGCCCACCGGCAGGGCGCCGGGCGCGGCCTCGGTGGCGAAGTGGGCGCCGAAGCCGGATTGGTAGGTGAGGTCCATCAGCGTTTCCGTGACCCTCTGGCCATCATTATCATTTTCATCCCGGAAGCCTCGCAGAGGCTGTCCGGGACCCAGGAGAACCGCACCGCATCAGCCCAGCCCCCGGGGTCCCGGCTCTACGCTACGCTTCGGCCGGGATGACAAGGAAGGGATTTGTGAAAGGCCCCTAGGCCTCGACCGTGATCACGCCGCGGCGGATCTGGTCCAGCTCGATGCTTTCGAACAGGGCCTGGAAGTTGCCGTTGCCGAAGCCTTCGTTGCCCTTGCGCTGGATGATCTCGAAGAAGATCGGGCCGAACAGGTTCTCGGTGAAGATCTGCAGCAGCAGGCCTTCCTCGCCGACATTGCCGTCGATCAGGATGCGGTTCTTGCGCAGGCGTTCCAGGTCCTCGCCGTGGTTCGGCACGCGCTTGTCGACCAGCTCGTAATAGGTCTCGATCGTGTCCTGCAGCTTGACGCCGCGGGCCTTCAGCTTCTCGACGGTCTCGTAGATGTTGTCGGTGGTCAGGGCCAGGTGCTGGATGCCCTCGCCGTTGTACTGGCGGATGAACTCCTCGATCTGGCTCTTGTCGTCCTGGCTCTCGTTGAGCGGGATGCGGATGGCCTTGTCGGGAGCGATCATCGCCTGGCTGAACAGGCCGGTGGCCTGGCCCTTGATGTCGAAGTACTTCTGCTCCTCGAACCCGAAGACGTCGCGGTAGAAGGTCGACCAGGTGCGCATCTGGCCCCTGCGGACGTTGTGGGTCAGGTGGTCGAGGAGATCCAGGCCCACGCTGTTGGCGGCTTCGGCCTCGGCCGCGCCCGGCACGGCGTTCCAGGTCGAGAACACGGCCTCGGGACCTTCCACCAGATACAGCAGCGAGCCGCCGATGCCTTCCAGCACGCGCGCGCCCTCGCCCAGCAGCGAGCCGGCCGGATCGGCGGCGACGGCGCCGCGCTTGAGGGCCTCGGCATAGGCCTGCTCGACATCGGCCACGCCGAACGCCATGCCGTTGGCCGAGGGGCCGTGGGCGGCGCGGAACGCGGCGACCTGGCCGACGGCCTCGTCGTTGACGATCAGGTTGATGCGGCCCTGCTTGTAGCGGGTGGCCGCCTTGGTCGGGTGGGTGGAGGCGGCGACGAAGCCCATCTGCTCGAACAGGGCCTTCATGGCGGCCGGTTCGGGGCTGGTGAACTCGACGAAGGCGAAGCCGTCGAGGCCGAGGGGGTTTTCGGGCGAGATGCTCATGTGAGGAAGCTCCGAAGGATCAGAGGGCCAGAGCGGCCGGCAGGGCGGCGATCAGGCGGTCGTTGTCGGCGGGGCGGCCGATGGTGATGCGCACCCAGCCGCCGGGCACCGGCGTGGGGCGGACGATGATCCCCTCGTGCAACAAACGCGTGGCGACGACATCGGGACCCGCAGCGGCGCGCAAGAAGACGAAATTGGCCTGGCTGGCGACGCGCTCCACGCCCATGGCGTCCAGGGCCGCCTCGACCCGGCCCCGCTCGGCGATCGTCAGGGCCACGGTGCGCTCCAGGTGCTCGACATCGTCCCAGGCGGCCAGGGCCGCGGCCTGGCTGACGGCGGTGACGTTGAAGGGCGGGCGGATGCGGTCCAGGTAGCCGACCAGTTCGACCGACGAGCAGACGCCGTAGCCGACGCGCAGGCCGGCCAGGCCGTAAGCCTTGGAGAAGGTGCGGGCCGACACCCAGGGGCCGCCCCAGGCGTCCAGCAGGGCGAAGGCGTCGAAGGCCTGGTGGTATTCGCGATAGGCCTCGTCGACGAAGACCAGGGTGGTGGTCGGGGTGGCGGCCAGGATCGCCTCGACCTCGGCGGCGGTCATGGCGTTGCCGGTCGGGTTGTTGGGCGTGCACAGCACCAGCAGCTTGGGCCCCTTGGCGGCCTCGGCGGCGAAGGCCGGAACGTCGAGATCGAAATTGGCCAGGCGCGGCACGTCGATGAAGGCGGCCTCGGCGCAGCGGCCGAAGATCTGGTAGGCCGGGAAGGTGGGCGAGCTGAGCAGCACGCTGTCGCTCGGATGCAGAACGGCGCGGAACAGGTAGTCGATCAGGGCTTCGGAGCCCGGGGTGACGACGATGCGGCCGGCGTCGACGCCCAGGCGGCCGCCGATCGCCGCGCGCAGGGTCTCGCAATAGGGATCGGGATAGATCTCGGGGTTCAGGGCGGCGGCGGTCACCGCGGCGGCGACGCGCGGGCTGGGACCCAGCAGGTTCTCGTTGCTGGCCAGCTTGGACAGGTCCTGCCGGCCGGCCAGGCGCGCGGCCTCGGCCAGGGTCATGCCGGCCTTGTAGGCCTGCACGCCTTCCAGGGCGGGCCGCACGGGGCTGGCGACCGAGCGCGACAGGGACTTTTGATCGACGGCCAGCATGCCACGCTCCTCCTTGGCGAACGGAGGTCAGGCTAGCGCGGGCCGGAAAGCAGAACGTGGCGATTGTGACCGTATATTCTGATTGGATGGTCACATTATGCCAACGAAATGGTCACCCCTGCGACAATCGGGATCCAGGGCCGCGCGTCGGGGCGCATCGTGATGATTGGGGCGGTTCGGTTGGACATGAAGGGTCCGCTTGCGCCGGGATGAGCGGAAAAAGTTATCCACAGGGTTGGGCGGAGACTCTCCCGCCTGGGGGAGCTGCCGCGAAGCGACCAAAGGGCCTTCTGTGCGGGTCTTCCCTCTCCGGTCCTTCGCCCCCAGAGGAGAAGGATCCGGCCCCTCCTCCCTTCGCCAGGAAGACCGGCTCCGTGCAGGTTTATCCCCGCATTTCTTGAAACGAACTCCAACGATTTCAGTCCGCTACAGGAAAACGCACGTTTCCGGTCCTCGGACTCCGGAACGGCCGCACACTAGGGGCATGAACCAGATCGACGCCTCCGCCTGGAACCAGGCCCTTCAACTGCAGCTCATGGCCGCCCTGGACGCGGCGTGGGCGGTCATCGACGCCAGCCAGGATCCCGAGGAGATCCGCCAGGCCCGTGAGCGGGTGAGGCTGTGTGGGGAATTCGCGGCCACGGCGCGCAAGGTGGCGCTGATGATCCCGCGCAAGCCCGAGCGACCCGGCCTGTCCGCCGGCCTCCCGGCGAGCGAGACGCCCGACCTGCCGGCGATCGCCGCCCAGGCGATCCAGGCGCGGCGGGCGCTGGAACGGCTGAAGGCGGGCAAGCGCGGCCGGCTGTAGCCGAACAACCGCCCTAGTTCAGCGGATTGAGCAGGCTGGGCGGCCGCGCCTTCGGCGGTGGGGGCGGCGGCGGCGGCGCGGCGGCCTCGACGGTCTGGACGACGGCCTCCTTGGGGGCTTCCAGAACGCCGAGAGCCTTGTTGATCTTCTCGATCTCCTCGGGCGTGGGCAGGCGGCGACCGCCGCGCATGGCCGCGGCCGGATCGCCCGTCATCGGAGGCAGGATCTCGACCACGCCCTCGGGACTGACGATCTTGGCCGGCTCGCCGGTGGCCACAGGCAGGACCCCGCCGGTGGCGGCCAGGGTGGCCAGGACGCCGGGAGGAGCGGCCTCCAGCGTGCGGGGATCCGCCCCCATCAAGATGTCTTCCGACACGGTCTCGTTGGCGGAATAGCGGCCGCGGAACGCCGCCAGCCGGCCGGCGAGGCCCGTCCAGCGGTAGAAGACGTGGGTCCCCACCGTGCGCAGCTTGACCAGGGTGGGCGCCCAGTACGGATAGACGTAGTCGGCGTGGTAGTGGGTGGCGGTGCCGACGTCCTTCATGACGAAGCCGGCCAGGGCCCGCCTGGCCACGATCTCGGCGTTGGCCCAGACCGCCGGGCTGATCGCCCGTTGCAGCGAGCCGTCGCAGGTGAAGCTGAATTGGCAGCCGGTGGAGCGCGAGGCGCCTTCGTAGATCACCCCGCAGATCGACTTGGGATAGCCGGGGTGGCGCACGCGGTTGAGCACGGCCTGGGCGACGGCCTGCTGGCCGGCCACGGGCTCGAACCCCGCCTCGTAATAGACCGCCTGGGTCATGCAGCGCAGGGCCTTGGTCCGTTCGGACGCGGGACCGCTGAGCATGAAGGGCCTGGCCGGCTCGATGTCGAGCGGGGCCGAGGGCTTGTAGCTGTTGATGAGCCGGGCCTCCTCGAAGTCCGGATCGCGGTCGCCCAGGCGGGGGACGACGCGGACGTCGACGACCTCCCATCCCCGCACCCGGCCCCAGAAGTCC
Organism: Caulobacter sp.; assembly: GCA_017745235.1. Classification (GTDB taxonomy): domain Bacteria; phylum Pseudomonadota; class Alphaproteobacteria; order Caulobacterales; family Caulobacteraceae; genus Caulobacter. Next base: position 9,738 of record JAGHZU010000015.1, read on the forward strand.
TTGTGCGGGCGGGGGTCGTGGCGGCGGGCCAGGGCCAGCATGGCCGGGTCCATGTCGGCGGTGAAGCGGGCCAGGCCCGCGTCGGACAGGGCGCGGGTCACCGTGGCCATGCCGGCGGCGCGCCCGGCCCCCGCCGGAACGTAGTAGGTGGCGCACGCGGAAAGGCCGCCGAGGGCCAGCAGCGCCCCGGCGGCCTTGTCGAATGGAAACGATCGCGCGGTCGTCGGCACGAAGCGTTCCGCCAGGATCACTTCCGGCCGAGCGTGGAGCGAAGCATCCAGGCGTGCTTCTCGTGCGCCGCCAGGCGCTGGGTGTAGAGGTCGGCGGTGGCTTCGTCGCCGGCCTCGTCGGCGGCGGGGAAGGCCGCGCGCAGGGTGGCGATCACGGTCTCGTTGTCGGCCAGCAGTTCCTGGACCATGCCCTCCCAGTCCTTCTCGCCGTCGCCGTCCTTGATGCTGGAGAGGTTGCCGAAAGCGGCGTAGCCCTGCGGGGCCAGTTCGCCCAGCGCGCGAATCCGTTCAGCTATGGCGTCCAGGGCTGCCCACTCTTCCGTGTACTGGCCTTCCAGCAATACGTGCAGAGCCTGGAAGTTCGGGCCGCGGACATTCCAGTGATAACCATGTGTCTTGAGATAAAGCGCGTAGCTATCGGCCAACACCTTGTTGAGCCCTGCGGCGATGTCCGTCCGTTGTTTCGCCGTAAAACCGGTGTTCAGGGTCGTCGCCATCACCATCTCCCGTGTTGCGTGTCTTAGGTAAGCGTGTCCATGCTCTTGGCAAGACGATATGTTGGCGCGGAGTAAGATGCAGAACCCCCCGCCACCCGCCGCGGACCGCGGGCGCAATACGCCCCATCTGCTTAGCGCGTGGATCAATCCAACAGTTCCACCGCCATGGTGGCGAGCGGCCCTGCTGACGCTGGGGGCGATCGGCGTGGCTGCGGGGCTGCGGGTGGCGTTGCTGGGCCTGGGCGGGTCGATCGGGGTGACCCAGACCTTCTTCCCCGCGATGATCCTGGTGACGCTGTACGCCGGCTGGCGCTGGGGAGTGGTCCCCCTGATAACGGGCGGAGCCTTCGCGCTGTGGCTGTGGTCCGGAGGGCCCGACGGCGTGCTGGACGACACCGAGGCCGCCACCCTGGTGCTGTACGGGCTGACCTCCGGGGTGACGGTAGGCGTGGCCGAGGCGCTGCGCCGGACCATGGCCGACCTGACCCGGGCCCGCGAACGCCAGGTCGAGGCCGAGACGCGGCTGGCCGTGACCCAGACCGCCGCGGGCGTGGGCTCTTGGGAATGGGACGTGGTCGCCAACGACCTGGCCCTGTCGCCCGGGGCGCGCGCGAACCTGGGCCTGCCGACCACCGGCCCGGTGGACCTGGAAGCGCTGCTGGAGACCATCCACCCCGACGACCGCAACTCGGTGCGCTCGACCATCCGCGAGGCGATCCGGAGCAAGACCGCCTACGAGATCGAGTACCGCATGCTTTCGCCGGAGGGCGAGCGCTGGATCCACGGCCGGGGCGAAGTGGTACGCGACGCCACCGGCCGCGCGGTGCGGATGATCGGCGTCAATTTCGAGGTCACCAAGCGCCGCCAGGCCGAGGAACGCCTGCGCGAGAGCGAGGAGCGCTTCCGCACCCTGGCCGACAGCGCCCCGGCCCTGATGTGGATCACCCGCGACGACGGGGTGCGGGCGTTCGTCAACTCCGCCTACGCCGCCTTCGCCGGGGTCGACTACGACGAGGCCCTGGTGCTGGACTGGCGCTCGCGGCTGCATTCCGACGACTTGCCCCAGATCCTGAAGGCCCAGATCACCGGCGAGGCCTCGCGCCTGCCGTTCAGCCTGGAGGGGCGCTATCGCCGGGCCGACGGCGAGATGCGCTGGCTCAAGTCGTTCTCCCAGCCGCGCTATGGTCCCGGCGGCGTCTTCAACGGCTTCATCGGCATCGCCTTCGACGTGACCGAGGCCAAGGAGGCCGAGGCCAAGCTGACGGGGCTCAACGAACTGCTGGCCGACCGCGTGCAGGAGGCCCTGGCCGAGCGCGACGCCGCCCAGGCCGCCCTCACCCAGTCGCAGAAGCTGGAGGCCATCGGCCAGCTGACCGGCGGGGTGGCCCACGACTTCAACAACCTGCTGACCGTCATCATCGGCGCCCTGGACGTGCTGGAGCGCAATCCCGACGACGAAAAGCGGCGCGAGCGGATGCTGACGGCGGCCCAGTCGGCGGCCAGGCGCGGCGAGAAGCTGACCCAGCACCTGCTGGCCTTCGCCCGCCGCCAGCCCCTGCACCCGGAAATCTGCCGCATCGATGCGATGATCACCGAGAGCGAAGGGTTGCTGCGCAAGGCGGTCGGCGAGAGCGTGGAGCTGTTCCTGGACCTGAAGGCCGGCGAGCGCACCACCCTGACCGACTCCGGCCAGTTCGAGGCCGCCCTGCTGAACCTGGTGGTCAACGCCCGCGACGCCACCCCGGCCGGCGGCCGGATCCTGGTGATGAGCCGCCCGGTCGACCTGCCCGAGGCGCGCGGCGAGCTGCCGGCCGGCCGCTATCTGAGCGTCTCGGTGCGCGACACCGGCCAGGGCATGGACGCCGAGACCGTGCAGCGGGCGTTCGAGCCGTTCTACACCACCAAGCCGGTGGGCAAGGGCACGGGCCTTGGCCTGTCGCAGGTCTATGGCTTCGTGCGCCAGAGCGGCGGCGAGGTCACGATCGAGTCCGAGCCCGGCGAGGGCGCGACCGTGACCATGCTGCTGCCCGTCCGCGAGGCCTTCACCCCGATCGAGGTCTATGTCGCCCCGCCGCCCAGCACGCGGACCACCGCCCATGTGCTGCTGGTCGAGGACGACGCCGAGGTGGGCGACCTGATCGAGGCGATGATCGTCGAGCTGGGGCACATGGTCAGCCGCGCCGCCAACGCCGACGAGGCCCTGGCCATCACCCGCAACGACCCCACCCTGGGCATGGTCATCACCGACGTGATGATGCCCGGCGGCAAGAGCGGCGTGGACCTGGCCATGACGCTGCGGGCCGAACGTCCGGAGCTGCCGATCCTGCTCAGTTCCGGCTACACCGGCCAGGAGCTGATGCGGGCGCACGAGACGCCCTGGCCCCTGCTACGCAAACCCTACGCCCTGGACGCCCTGGCGCGGGCGATGGACGAGGCCTGGGAGCGGCGCGCCACCTCCTCCGTTCACTGATTTCGCGTCGGCCCTTTGCAAGGGGCTGACGAGGGTCTATATGTCTCTCAGACCCTTTTGCTCAATTTAAGCAAAAGCGTTCACGCCCGGTTCCTCGCGATGGGGAAGCCCTCTCCTGGAGCCAGGCGTTTTTTGATGCCCTGGAAATGCTCAGTTTGAGCATAAGCGAGGATCAGATGGCCGACGGTTTTGCTTCCCTGGCGTTCACGCCCGACGTCGAGGCCGCCACCGCCTCGGCCTGGGACAAGGTCAAGCACCACGTCACGCCGATGGAATGGCGCCTTCACGCGCCGCTGATCGCCGAGATCAACCGGCTGAAGCGCGAGAAGAACGCGGTCATCCTGGCCCACAACTACATGACCCCCGAGATCTTCCACGGCGTGGGCGACTTCGTGGGCGACAGCCTGGCCCTGGCCCGTGAGGCGGCCAAGTGCGACGCCCAGGTGATCGTCCAGGCCGGCGTGCACTTCATGGCCGAGACCAGCAAGGTGCTGGCCCCGGAGAAGACGGTGCTGATCCCCGACCTGAAGGCCGGCTGCAGCCTGGCCTCGTCGATCACGGGCGCGGACGTGCGGCTGATCAAGGAACGCCACCCGGGGATCCCCGTGGTGACCTACGTCAACACCACAGCCGACGTGAAGGCCGAGACCGACATCTGCTGCACCAGCGCCAACGCCGTGCAGGTGGTGGAGTGGGCGGCGCGCGAGTGGGGCGTGGACAAGGTGATCCTGATCCCCGACGAGTTCCTGGCCCGCAACGTGGCCCGCCAGACCGACGTGAAGATCATCGCCTGGGCCGGCCACTGCGAGGTGCACAAGCGCTTCACCGCCAGCGACATCGCAGACATGCGCGACGCCTGGCCGGGCGCGGAGATCCTGGCTCACCCCGAGTGCCCCGCCGAGATCCTGGAGGCCGCCGACTTCGCCGGCTCGACCGCGGCGATGAACGACTACGTGGCCCTGCGCAAGCCGGCCCAGGTGGTGCTGATCACCGAGTGCTCGATGGCCAGCAACGTCCAGGCCGAGAGCCCGGGGACCCAGTTCATCGGCCCCTGCAACATGTGCCCGCACATGAAGCGCATCAGCCTGCAGAACATCTACGACGCCCTGGTCCACGACCAGTTCGAGGTGACGGTGGACGCCGACGTCCTGGACCGCGCCCGCCTGGCCGTGCAGCGGATGATCGACCTGCCGCCGCCGGCGGTCCCGGCCCGCTACGACCTAGTGAAGGCCAAGCACCACGTGGACGTGGAGCTGATCTGACGAAACCCGTTCCTTCCTCGCCTGTGTCGCGGGAAGGACTTCGGAGTGAGCTTGCTATGGTTGAGCGTATCGTCTTCGAAGGCCCCGTGATCCTCGGGGCGGGCCTGGCGGGCCTTTCCGCCGCCCTGGCCGCCACGGACAATGGCGGCAAGGCCCTGGTGCTGTCGCCCGCGCCCCTGGCCACCGGCTGCTCCAGCGCCTGGGCGCAGGGCGGCATGGCCGCGGCCCTGTCGGACGACGACGCCCCCGCCCTGCACGCCGCCGACACCATCGCGGCGGGCGCGGGACTGTGCGATCCAGAGGCCGTCGACCTGTTGACCACAGAGGGCCCCGACGCCGTGCGCGCCCTGGCGGCCCTGGGCGCGCCGTTCGACCGCAGGCCCGACGACAGCTTCGTCTTGAGCCTGGAAGCCGCCCACGCCCGGGCGCGGGTGGCCCGGGTGGGCGGCGACGGGGCCGGGGCGGCGATCATGGCCGCCGTGATCGCGACGGTGCGCGCGAGGCCCGCCATCGCCGTGCGCGAGAATGCCCGCGCCCGCCGCCTGCTGCAGGACGCGACGAGCCGCGTGGTGGGGCTGATCGCCGAGATCGACGGAGCCCTGGTCGAGATCCTGGCCCCGGCCGTGATCCTGGCCACCGGCGGGGTGGGCGGCCTCTACGCCGTCACCACGACCCCCGCACAGGTGCGCGGCGAGGGCCTGGGCCTGGCCGCCCTGGCCGGCGCCGAGATCGCCGATCCGGAGTTCGTGCAGTTCCACCCCACGGCCATCGACATCGGCAAGGATCCCGCCCCCCTGGCCACCGAGGCCCTGCGCGGCGAGGGCGCGATCCTGCGGGACAGGACCGGCCGCGCCTTCATGGCCGACTACCATCCGGCCAAGGAACTGGCGCCGCGCGACGTTGTGGCCCGCGCCATCCACGCCGAGCGCGCCGCGGGCCGTGGCGCGTTCCTGGACGCGACGGCGGCCGTGGGCGAGCACTTCCCTCACGAGTTCCCGGCCGTGTTCGCCGCCTGCAGGGGCGCGGGGATCGACCCGCGCGTCCAGCCGATCCCGGTGACGCCGGCCGTGCACTACCACATGGGCGGCGTGGCCACGGACCTGGACGGCCGCACCAGCCTGCCGGGCCTGCTGGCGGCGGGCGAATGCGCGGCCACCGGCGTGCACGGCGCCAACCGCCTGGCCTCCAACAGCCTGCTGGAAGCGGCGGTGTTCGGCGCGCGCGCCGGCCGGGCGGCCAAGGCCCTGGCCATGGGCGGCGCCCCCGTCGCGGCCCTGCCCGCCCCAGACCTGCCCGGCGAGGCCCTGGCCCAGTTGCGCCAGGCGATGAGCCGCGACGCCGGCGTGATCCGCGACGCCGAGGGCCTGACCCGCCTGACCGCCGTGCTGGACGCGCTGGAGGCCGCCCATGGCGCGGCGCCCACCCTGGTCGCCGCCCAGCTGATCGCCCGCGCGGCCCTGGCCCGCCAGGAAAGCCGGGGCGGCCACTTCCGCGCCGACTTCCCCGCCACGAGCCTTGCCGAACGCACCTTCGTCACCCTCGCCACCTCCGAGGCCGGCTTGCGCTACGCCGCGGAATAGGCGCGCCGCCCCTGAGATCCCCTTCCGACGCCGGAGCTGCCTTGAGCGTGCCTTCCCTTTCGATGACTCCCCTCCCCGACCTGCTGGTCCGCCCCATCGTCGACATGGCCCTGGCCGAGGACCTGGGCCGGGCCGGCGACGTGACCGCCCAGGCCTGCATCGACGCCGAGGCGCGGCTGTCGGTGGTGTTCGCCGCGCGGCAGGACGGCCGGGTGTCGGGCCTGTCGTGCGCGCGCCTGGCCCTGGCGGCCCTGGACCCGACAGCCGCGTTCGAGGTGGTGACGCCCGACGGCGCAGACGCCGCGCCGGGCGCTGTGCTGGCCAGGGCCGAGGGGAACGCCCGTGCAGTGCTGGCGGCCGAGCGCACGGGACTGAACCTGCTGGGCCGCCTGTCGGGCGTGGCCACCCTGACGCGAGCCTATGTGCGCCTGGTCGAGGGCACCGGCGCGGTGATCGTCGACACCCGCAAGACCACCCCGGGGCTGCGGGCGCTGGAGAAGTACGCCGTGCGCTGCGGCGGCGGAGTCAATCACCGCTTCGGCCTGGATGACGCGATCCTGATCAAGGACAACCACGTGGCCGCCTGCGGCGGTGTGGGCGAGGCCGTGCGCCGGGCCCGCGCCTTCGCCGGCCATCTGGTGAAGGTCGAGGTCGAGGTCGACGGCCTGGACCAGCTGGAAGACGCGCTGAAGCACGGCCCCGACGTGGTGATGCTGGACAATTTCAGCCTCGACGACCTGAAGACCGCCGTGGCCCTGGCCAAGGGCCGGGCGGTGCTGGAGGCCTCCGGCGGGGTGAACCTGACCACCGTGCGGGCCATAGCCGAGACCGGCGTGGACGTGATCAGCGTGGGCGCCCTGACCCACTCCGCGCCGGTGCTGGACATCGGCCTGGACGCGGTTTGATTTTCCGCCGCCCCCGGGCCCATCCCCAGCAAATTGGGGATGGCTTTCGGCTCGGTGGAGGTCGCTGATCCAGCCTCGGTCCCCGCTTCCGCGGGGATGAGCGGGTAGAAAGCGCTCGGGAATTGGCGGAGGCTGGGCGCGGGACCGCTAACCCGACAGCGTTTTATTAACGCTGTTCAGGCAAGGGTTCCCCGTCCCGTTGTCGGGGACGACGGAGCGTTCCGGTGCAGCCGAGCCAGTACATCAATCTCGAGAAGGCTCGGGCGTTGATCGTCGACGACAACCCGCAGTCTCTCGACATCCTGGTGGGCGTGCTGACCTCGTTCGGGCTGCGCAACATCGTGCGCAAGGCCAACGGCAAGGAGGCGCAGGAGGAACTGCGCTACCACCCGGCGGACCTGATCCTGACCAACGCCGCCCTGCCCGAGATGGACGGCTACGACCTGATCCGCTGGCTGCGGCGCGAGGCCGAGGAGGCCCAGCGCCAGACGCCGGCCATCATCGTGTCAGCCCACACCCGCCAGAGCCAGGTCGAAAAGGCCCGCGACTGCGGCGCCAACTTCATCATCACCAAGCCGATCTCGCCGGCGATCATGCTGGAGCGCATCCTGTGGGTGGCGCGCGGCGACCGGCTGTTCATCGAATGCGACGCCTATATCGGCCCCGACCGCCGCTGGCGCAATCTGGGGCCGCCGGTGGAGTTCCCCAACGGCCGCCGCCGCGACGATACGTCCATTGAACTGGGCGAGGCCGAGGGCCAGAACATGACCCAGGATGAGCTGGACGCCCTGATCAAGCCTATGAAGTCGACTGCATGAGCCAGGTGAAGAAGAGCCGCATGCGCCCCCGCCTGGGGCTGCTGATGGCCGAGAAGGGCGGGATCTACGTGGCCGAGGCGCTCAAGCGGGCCGAGGCGACGCTGGAGACCCTGCGCGAGCCCTCGCTGAACGGCATCGACGGCTATATCGCGGCGATGGACGCGCTGCTGGCCGACGAGGCCAGCCCGTCCTTGATCGAGGATCTCTACGCCCGCGCCGCCGACATCCTGAGCCTCAGCGGCGCGGAGCGGAACCAGGCGGTCGAGGTGGCCGCCCGCTCGCTGTGCGCCCTGCTGGACGAGGCGCCGGGCCTGACCCCTGCGGTCCTGGCCGGCGCCAGGGTGCACGTGGCCTCGATCAAGCTGCTCCACCGCGCGGGCGACGATCCTTCGATGCAGGGCCCGATCCTGGAAGGCCTGGCGGCGCTGGTGGCCAAGCAGCGGATGAGCTGAGGCCCTCTCCTTCCTTGCCGGGATCAACGCCGCCGAGGACGCTCGCGAGGCTCGAGCGGCGGCTCGGCCTCTTCATAGCGGGTGACCGTGACCATCACCGCGATCATGGGCCGCTCCTCGGGATCGGGATGGTCCAGCGCCGGGGGCACATCGAGGAACGCCTTCGCCCGCTCGAGGCAGCAGAGTTGGCGCACAGTATCGGGCCGCCGACGTAATCCCTCATTGCAGACAAACTCCAACGCCACCGGACTGATCCCTTGGAGACGGCGCGCCCCCGCCATCGAGCCGGGCGCGGGCTTCGTGCTGGCCAGATCGAGGACGGCGTTGCACAGCCTGGACCATTCGGGGTCAGCCTCCTCGCCCTTCGGCCTGAGCCTTTGACGGAACGTCTCGCCCACGACCGTGGCCTGGTTAGGCGGCGCGTCGGCGGTGAGGAAGGCCACCATCAGATCGCCGAACGACACGTCGCAAAGGCGGTTACGCTCGGCCGCCCCCGCCATCCACCAGGAGAACCATGGGGCTTCGGGATCGTCGGGAGTCTGGCCGGGCGCAGCGACGTACCAACCGTAGGGTGGCGGGGCCGAGCGCTGGGGCAAGGCGACCGTCTTGAGAAGCGGCTTGAGGGCTGCGCCCGCCGGATAGAGGTCAAAGGTAGGCCAGGCCGACAGCAGGGCCAGCTCGCGCGCGGTGCTGCCGGCCTCGGGCAAGACCGGGACCGTGGGCGCTCTCATCTGAGCGACGCTGCGAGCCGTCTTGGCCTGCAGGAACACCGCTCGGGCGGTGGAGTCGGCCAGCGACGAGGGATGGCGCCGCGTTTCCTCACGGGCGAACAGCACCGCATCGCCAAGCTCTACCTTGCGCCCAAAGCCGGCGTCTGCCACGGGCGTCTTGTCGATCCAGCCGATGGAAACCTCGACCATCGTGGGCCGGTGGTCGCCGCGCTGTGCGGCCTCGGCCAGGATCGTCTCCAGTTCGTCCAGATAGCCGCGCGAGAACAGGGTCCGGAGCTGGGGCAGCTCGTTGTAGGAGGACGGGTCCGCACAATGCTTCAGGGTAAGCGCGTCGATCCGGCGGGCGTCGGCGGCGTTCAACGACGCCAGGACGGGCCTGGCCACCTTCACCGTCCCCGCAGCCAAGGCGCGAGGCGGTCCTGCAGGGGCTGGTCGATGTAGGTGTGGAAGAGCCACGCCGCGCCCAGGGCGATCGGGAACGAGGCCAGCCACATCAGCCATTGCCAGCCGATGCCGATGGGCACGGTGTCGATCAGCTCGTGCACGGCGCTCCAGTAGATCACCCCCACCAGGATGTGGGTGATGAAGAGGGCGAAGGAGAGCTTGGCGCCCTCCTCGATCCAGGCCTGGGGACGCCTGACGGGCAGCCGGCCCGCGCCCAGCACGATGGCGGCGATCGCGGCCAGGCAGGGCAGGTCGAAGATCAGTTCGTCGGGCAGGGCGTAGCGGTCCAGCGGCTGCATGGCGGCCAGCAGCACGCAGCCGCCGATCAGCAGCGCCTTGGCGGCCCTTTCCGAGGGCCAGTCCATATCGACCGTGCGCGCCAGGCAGACGCCCAGGATGAACATCGGCAGGGCGCGGATCACGCCGTAGCGGAACTGGAGGTCGGCCAGGGCGTGGTCGAAGACGGTGCGGGCCACGATCTCGAAGGCCAGCACAACGGCCGCTCCGATCAGGGGCAGCACCCAGGGATGGCGGATCCTGTCGGCCGCGCGCCACAGGAACGGGAAGATGGCGTAGCAGACCACCAGGGCCGACAGCGACCAGCTGGGCAGGTTCCAGCCGTCGCTGTTGAAGCCCCAGGCGTGGACCAGCAGGGCCTGGACGGGCAGCTGGTCCCAGGCGAAGCGCGAGGGCTTGTGGGCGTCCGTGCCCATGGCGTTCAGCACCAGCACCAGCGCGGCCATCATGGCCAGCACCACCAGGTGGCCGGGCCACACGCGGCCGACGCGACGGATCCAGAAGCGACCGTGGCTGATGCGGCCCGAAAGGGTCGAGGCCCCGTAGGCCCGGCCCAGCACGTAGCCCGACAGCATCAGGAAGAAGTCGGTGGCCAGGAACCCGCGCGAGAACACCTGGGAAAAGCGCTCGATCCGCATCGGGCCCTCGGCGCCGAAATGGTAGAGCACGATCAGCAGGGAGGCGGCGAAACGCAGGAAATCCAGGGCCCCGCCCCGGGTGGACGGCCGCGCGGGACGGGCGGCGGCCGGCGGGACCTCTTGCACGGTCGACGCGCCGGAGGCGTCGGGGGGAAGGACGGGCATGTTCACAACGTCCGTGCCTTAACAAAGCCCGGGGCGACGGGAAAGCACGCGACGCGCGCATCGGCGCGACCCGGCGTCGCGGTGGGTGCTTTCCCGGGCTGGGATGAGCGGTGTCTGGGGAGGTGACGGGCTCTGCCCCTCCAGGATCTGCGCGCCGCCTACCGTCCCATCGCCTCCAGGGCCTGCTCGGCCAGCCGCCGGGTCAGGGTCTCGGCGTCGAGGCCCCGGGGAGCCAGGCGGGCGGACTGGCCCGACCAGAGGTTGGTGAAGTCGGGCGAGGCGCCGCCGTCGCGCAGGGGAACCAGGGCGCCCCCGGCCTGGGGGAAGGCGGGGACGGCGGGCGACAGGGGCCCCTGCTCCAGCATCAGCCGGTTGGCCACGCCCCGGGCCGGACGGCCGGTGAAGAGATTGGTGACCATGGTGTTGTCGTCGCGGGCGGCCTCCAGCGCCGCGCGGTGGGCGGCGGGGACCTTGGCTTCCGGCGTGAAGAGATAGGCCGTGCCGATCTGCGCCGCGCTGGCGCCCAGGGCCAGGGCGGCGGCGATCCCGCGCCCGTCCGCTATGCCCCCGGCGGCGATCACCGGAACCCGCACGGCGTCCGCCACCTGCGGCAGCAGCGCGAAGAGACCGACCTGGGCGGCCATGGCCCGGATCATGGCCGGGTCGTCGTCGGAAACGTCCAGGAAATTGCCGCGATGGCCGCCAGCCTCCAGCCCCATGGCGATGACCGCGTCCACGCCCTCGGCCTCCAGCCAGACGGCCTCGGCCACGGTGGTCGCCGAGGACAGGATCTTCGCGCCGGTTGCGCGTACGCGGTCGAGCAGCGGCCGGGCGGGCAGGCCGAAGTGGAAACTGACGACCTCGGGGCGGATCTCCTCGACCAGGGCGCAGAACCCCTCGTCGAAGGGCGCGCGGCCGGCGACGGGCGGGATCGGCGCAGGGTCCAGGCCCCTCTCGACATAGTAGGGCGCCAGGCGGGCGCGCCAGGCCAGGGCCGCTACGGGATCCGGCGCGGGCGCCACGTGGCTGAAGAAGTTCAGGTTCACCGGCCCGGCGACCTCGCTCCGGTAGCGGGCGACGGCGGCGCGGGCCTCCTCGATGCTGTACTGGGCGCAAGGCAGGCCGCCCAGGCCTCCGGCCCGCCGCGCGGCGATCGCCATCTCCGGCGTGGTGGCGCCGGCCATCGGCGCCTGGAGGATCGGAACCTCGATGGCCAGAAGGTCGAGGACGCGGCGGTCGATCCAGCGGGACATGGGCTTCTCCTTGGCGTGGACCCGAGATAGTGCGCCCGGCGTCGCGGGAGAACCGCCCGCGCCGAGCTTGGCCTCGCCGAAGCCCGGGCTCTATTGCAGATTGCAGACCAACCAGATCGAGAACGCGCGTGATCGCCCTGCTGACGGACGGCCCCTTGAAGATCCGTCCCAACGAACTGGTGCGATGGCTCAACGCGCTCGACAAGGCCCATGTGTGGAGCCACACCGAGGTGGCGGCCGACGGCGATCCTGACGCGGTCACCGACCAGACCATGGCCCTGATCTGCACGGGACCTCATGGGGGCCTGATCTCCCTGATGGACCTGGGCGCGCCGCTGGATCCGACCCTGGTTCAGGAGGCGCGGCAGCGGTCGTGGTGGTACGAGGAGGGCGAACGCGCCGCCGGCCACCACGCCCACTGGGTGATCGCGAGCGGAACGTCGGAAGGCTGGGAAGCCGCTGCGCTGCGGGCCAAGGCCTCGAGCCTGATCGCCAGCCTGCTCGTCGAGGACAACCCGTCGATCGTGTCGGTGTGGAACGGGGTGAACGGCACGCTATTCACGCCCGCCTCGGTGCTGCGCGACCGGGGCTTCGTGGCGCGCAACGAGGTGCCGCTGGCGTTCTGGACCTACTCCGCCCTGCACAGCCTGAAGGACGGCGACGTGTCGATCACCAAGGGCGGCCTGGCCCCGTTCCTGGGCTACGAGCTGGAAGTGTGGAACGCCCCGCGCCCCGCCGAGCTGGTCAACAGCCAGCTGAACGCCGTCTGCAACTACCTGCTGGCCCGGGGCCCGATCATCAAGGACGGCGAAACCATCGGCAAGGACGGCGATCCGGAGACCATGCTGTGCACGTTCGGCCCCAGCCGGACCCCACGCAACGCCCCGACCCAGGCGCTGTTCCTGTCGTTCCTGGACGGACCGGCGAAGCCCAAGCCGTCTTTCCTGGGCCGGCTGTTCGGGCGACAGTAGGCGTCGGGCGCGCCGGCTTCCGGCCGTGCTTGCGCGAGAAAGCCACGCGCCCCATCTGTAACCAATAAAGTTTCAGATTAGAGCGATCGCCATGTCCACCCGCCTGCCCGTCCTGTTCCTCGGCCACGGTTCGCCGATGAACGCCATCGAGGACAACGCCTGGAGCCGCGCCTGGGCGCGCCTGGGCCAGGAGCTGCCGCGCCCCAAGGCGGTGCTGATGGTCAGCGCCCATTGGGAGACGCGCGGGGCCAGCGCGGTCAGCGCGGCCGAACGACCCGAGACGATCCACGACTTCGGCGGCTTTCCCCAGGCCCTGTTCGACGTGCGCTACGGCGCGCCAGGCGATCCGGCCCTGGCCGAGCGGGTGGCGGACCTGCTGTCGCCCGACCCGGTGGTGCTGCACCCCACGCGAGGCCTGGACCACGGCGCCTGGAGCGTGCTGCGGCCGATGTATCCGCACGCCGACGTGCCGGTGGTGCAGCTGAGCCTGGATCGCGGCCGCTCCGAGCGCTGGCACTACGAGGCCGGCAAGCGCCTGGCGGCCCTGCGCGACGAGGGCGTGCTGATCGTGGGCAGCGGCGACATCGTCCATAACCTGCGGGCGGTGAACTTCCGAACCGGCGAGGTTCCGGACTGGGCGCCGCGCTTCAACGAACGGGCCAAGGCGCTGATCACGGCCGGCGACCACGACGCCCTGATCGACTGGCGCAGCCTGGGTCCCGACGCCGAGGCCTCGATCAACAGCGCCGAGCACTATCTGCCCCTGCTCTACGTGCTGGGCGCGCAGACGCCGGGCGAGCCGGTGTCGTTCTTCACCGACGACATCTTCGCGGCGATCTCGATGACGAGCGTTCGGGTGGGGTGAGTTCCGCCGCCGTGCGGTTCGGATGAATGCCGATCCAGAGCGGGCCTGCGGACCAGTTCCCCCTTGGAGGGGGATCCAAAAGAAAACGCCCCCGGACTTTCGTCCGGGGGCGCTGTCCTTCAGCCGTGAGAGGCGCCTCAGGCGGCGGTCTTCAGCAGCGACTTGGTCAGGATGCCGATGGCGGCTTCGCGGTCGATGCGCTCGATGGCGGCGACTTCGCGGGCCATGCGATCCAGGGCCGATTCATACAGCTGGCGTTCCGAGTAGGATTGTTCCGGCTGGTTCTCGGCGCGGTGCAGGTCGCGAACCACCTCGGCGATCGAGATCAGGTCGCCCGAGTTGATCTTGGCTTCGTATTCCTGGGCGCGGCGCGACCACATGGTGCGCTTCACGCGAGCGCGGCCCTTCAGGGTGGTCAGGGCCTGCGACACGGTGTTGCCTTCGGCCAGCGGACGCAGGCCGGCGGCCTTGGCCTTCTTGGTCGGAACGCGCAGGGTCATCTTCTCGTGGTCGAAGGTGATGACGTAGACCTCGAGCGACATTCCGGCCACTTCCTGGGTCTCGATGCCCTGGATGCTGCCCACGCCGTGCGCGGGATAGACGACGTGATCGCCGACCGAGAATTCCAGACCGCTCTTGCTCATTCGTTCGTCCTCAATAAGTTCGGGCCGAAGCCCAAATCGCACGTCACGCTGGCCTTGAAGGAAGCCAATCACCAATCCCGAACGCAGACGGCGACCCGGCCCGCAAAAGCTTGCGGGGCAAGAAACCGTCGGATTTGGAATAGCTGCTAAGTCACCCTTCGCCTTCGATCGGGCGCGCCGGTTTCCCGGCTGATGTCGTCCACACGACGGGCAGGCGCGAACGCTCGCGACCATTACGTCGAGAGGGACAATATCATAAAATTCAGCTTGATGAAAGGCTTGCGGCCTGTTTAGCCGCCCGAGTCAGTGCGATTTGGGCCCGATTACGAGCCCTTGCCCGGCTTTTCGCTGAAATATTTCTCGAACTTGCCGGTCTCGCGCTCGAACTCTTCGCGGTCCGCCGGGGGCACGCCCTTGACCGTGATGTTCGGCCAGACCTTGGAATATTCGGCGTTGATGCGCAGCCACTTGCCGTCCGGCTCGTCCTCCGTGTCGGGCTTGATGGCGTCGATCGGGCACTCGGGTTCGCAGACGCCGCAATCGATGCATTCGTCCGGATTGATGGCCAGGAAGTTCTCGCCTTCGTAGAAGCAGTCGACCGGACACACCTCGACGCAGTCCATGAACTTACATTTGATGCAGGCGTCAGTGACGATGTAGGTCATCGAGGGCTCGGAACGTTTCGGCCAGGAACACCACGAGGGCGCGAGAGGGCCGCGTTTTCGAAGTCGCGGGCCGGAATGTCAATGCGGCTTGGCTGCGCGAAGGGCGAGGAATTCTCACACCTGCCCCAGACGGCGCCCCGAACGACCGCATAAATGGCGCCGGATCGCCGCATACCGGCGTTACGTTACCCTTTCTTATCGAAGCTGGGTCACAACCAAGCCAAGGAAAACAAACAAGAAGTCGGAAACCCGACACATGACGAGAGCGGCCTTGCGCATCCAGGTCTCGACTTCCGACGCCGGCGCCGTCCACGACCTGGGCGAGACCCTGCATGCGTTCGAAACCTTCGTTCGCCGGGCGCCGTTCGCGGCGGCCCTGGTGGATGCGGACTATCGGCTGGCGGCCGTCAGCGTCGACTGGACCGCCCACGGCCTGACCCCGGACCTGCAGGTGGGCGACGATTTCCGCCGCGCCCTGGTCAATCCCGAGGACCTGGCCAGCCTGGAGCGCTGCGTCGAGCAGGGCGACGCCTTCGCCCGCTATCGCGCCGTCGGCCAGGGCGCGCCGGGAAGCGAGTCGCGCATCTGGCGCACCGAGTTCGCGGCCGCGCGCGGCGAGGACGGGACGACCCTGGCGGTGATCGTCACCGCGCGCGACGTCAGCGGCTACGCCGAGACGGCCCTGCGCGCCGAGCGCGATCAGCAGCGCCTGAAGATGGCCCTTGAGCTGGACGACCTGATGGTGCGCGAGGTCGACCTGCGCACCGGCGAGGTCTACTGCTCGGGCACCTCGCCCGAACTCGAGAAGTGGTGCGTCTACAAGAACGACCCGCTGGACATCGTCCATCCCGACGACCGGGACAAGATGGCCGAACTGATGCGGGCGCGGAAGGACGGCCACGCCCAGGTGTTCGAGTTCCGCCTCAACCGCGACGACGGCGTCGAGACCTGGGTGCGCTCGGTGGGGAAGAAGTTCCTGGGCGCGGACGGCAAGCCCGAGCGGCTGGTCAACCTGTTCAAGGACATCACCGACCGCCGCCGCCAGACCGAGGCGGTCGAGAACCTGGCGTTCAAGGACCCGCTGACGGGCCTGCCCAACCGCGCCTACTTCAATCGCAAGTTCCAGGAGGCCGTCGACGCCTCGGAGATGATGGGCGAGCTGTTCGGCCTGATCATGATCGACGTCGACCACTTCAAGGACATCAACGACACCCTGGGCCACGACGCGGGCGACGCCCTGCTCAAGCGGCTGGCCGACATGCTGCACGCCGCGTTCCGGGCGGGCGACACGGTGGCGCGGCTGGGCGGGGACGAGTTCGCGGTGATCCTGCGCGGCCTGCATTCGGAGGCCGACATGATGCGGCCGGTCGGCGCCCTGCAGGACCTGCTGCGCCGCCCCATCGAGCACGGCGGCCGAAGCTTCTCGGTCAGCGCCAGCATCGGGGCGGCCCTGCACGGCGATCCGGACGCCGATCCCACCCACATGATCAAGAACGCCGACATCGCGCTCTATCGGGCCAAGGACGAGGGCCGCAACCGCAGCGTGGTGTTCGATCCCTCGATGCGCTCGGCCCTAGAGCAGCGGGTGGAGCTGCTGCGCGACGTACGCGCGGCGATCGCGGCCCGGGAGTTCGTGCTCTACTACCAGCCGGTGGTCGACATCGGCAGCCACGCGGTGGTGGGTTTCGAGGCGCTGATGCGCTGGGACCATCCCGAGCAGGGGGTGCTGACGCCGGACCGCTTCATGGCCGCGTTCGAAGACCAGGACCTGTCGCTGAAGCTGGGCGACATGGCGTTCGAGACGGCCCTGCGCCAGATGCGCGAGTGGCTGGACCACGGAGTGGAGTTCGGCCGCGTGGCCGTCAACATCTCGGCCGCCCAGTTCCGCAGCGGCCGCCTGGCCCAGGAGGTGCACGAGCGCCTGGCGCGCTGGAACGTGCCGCATGAGCGCCTGACGATCGAGGTCACCGAGAACGTCTACATGGGCTGGGGTTCGGAAACGGTCAGCGAGACCGTGCGCCAGCTGCACCAGGCCGGGGTGATGATCGCCCTGGACGACTTCGGGACGGGCTACGCCAGCCTGGCCAACCTGCGCCAGTTCCCGATCGACCGGCTGAAGATCGACAAGTCGTTCGTCCAGAACCAGGAGGACGCCGCCATCGTCAAGGCCGTCATCACCCTGGGGTCGTCGATGGGCATGAAGGTGGTGGCCGAAGGGGTGGAGGACCACCTCCAGCTCCAGACCCTGGCCGGCTATGGCTGCGACCAGATCCAGGGCTATCACTTCAGCCGGCCGATGCCGGCGGGAATGGTGCCCGGCTTCCTTGAGGGGTTCGGGCGGTAACGGGCGACCGCGACAGTCGGTCGCGGGGCCGAAGGGCCCGCCTCGAGAGGACATTTCACCCGACCTTCACCGTCTCCAGGCCAGGATGGCGGCAAGATGAAGCTCACCTCGATCCAGGGCCCGGGCGGCCAGGCGCCCATCGCGTTTCCCGGCGGCGTGGCCGCCGCGACGGCGGCCGTCAACGATCCGGGCGGCGACGTGGGCCGGCAACTGGACGCCTATCACGCCCTCTCCAGCCGCTGGGCCGGGGCCAGCCACGCCGAGCGCGCCGGCCTGACCCAGGCCCTGACCGACTCCCCGTTCGCACGCACGATCCAGACGGCCGTCAACACCTTCACCAAGGCCGCCTGGCCCGGGGCCGACGCCGCCCCGCCCGCGCCGCAGCAGAAGATGCTGCAGGCCTTCGACGGGCTGTCGGCCGATCACCAGCAGATCGTCGCTTCGCTGCAGGTGGGGATCCAGGCGCCCGCGCCGCGTCCGGCCTCGGTCGAGGACTACCGCGCCCGGCTGCAGGCCGACCTCGACGCGGTCCAGCCCAAGGCGCCCGCCCCACGCGACACCGTCACCCTGTCGGACGAGGCCAAGGCGTGGCTGGCCGGCGGCCCCTCGGCGATCCCGGCCGCCCCGGTCGCCGCCTCGCCCGAAATGGCCCGTGCGATCAGCGCCTACGCCAAGGCGGCGAGGTAGGCAGTCGGGGCTTCGCCCCATCCGGCCTTCGGGCGACCTTCCACCGCGCGGGGAGGCTATCCCTCCACCACCTCATAAAGCTCCCGCGCCTCGGTGGCGGGGCCGCGGCGCTCGCCGTAGCCGACGATGCGCACGCAGATCAGCCGGCCGCCGACGGCGAACGTCAGGACGTCGCCGGTCTTCAGGCCGCGCGAGGGCTTGTCGACACGACTCTCCGCGCCCGAGCGCAGCAGGCGGATGCGACCCTCGTCGACGAAGCGGGCGGCCAGGGAGCGGGTCTTGAAGAAACGGGCGTGCCACAGCCAGACGTCGGCGCGGCAGTGGCCGGAGTCGTGGTCGCTCATGAGGCCGCCTTGGCCGGGGCCGCCGGCTTGCGGCGGCGGGGACGTCGCCGGCGCGGCGGCGGCTCGGTGAGCTTGGCCAGGGCCGCGAAGGGCGAGTCCGGACGCGGCGTGATCCTGGACTCCACCTGCTGGGCGCCGCGCCGCTTCCAGACGATCGGGTCGCCTTCCTTGGGGCGGATGGCCGGGGTGTAGTCCAGGGCGCGCAGCACGGCGGCGGCCTCCGCCGGGGTCCAGCCCAGGGTCTCGCGGGCGGCGTCGCTCAGCACCACCCCGCCGGGCCGCTGGCCCTCGCGCAGCAGGGCGTCCAACCGCTCCAGCATCTCGACCGGAACCAGGTGCTTGCCCACGTGGCGCAGACCGTTGGCCGACAGGGCGCGGGCGTCGGGGGCGGGCTGGGGCGCCAGCGCCAGGCGTTCGCTGGCCGCGCGCCAGCCGCCGGGCGTCAGGGCGCGGGCGGCGGTCAGGGCTTCCGGCCGCAGCACGCCGGGCAGGAACAGCGAGAAGGCGCCGATGCGCGCGCCCAGGGCCTTGAGCGCCCGGCGCTCGGCCTGGCTCATGGCCTTCAGCTCGGGATCGACGGCGCGCTTGTCCAGCACCCCGCCAGCCTCCAGGAGGCGGTGGGCCAGGCCCCGCGGCAGACCCTTCAGGTCGCCGCCGGCCAGGGCCCGTTCCAGCTTGCGCAACGCCGGCAGCTTGCGGTCGACCTCGGCGGCCAGGAAGGCGTCCAGGCGTCGCTCGGCCCGCTCACGGGCGGTGGCGTCGCCCAGCTCGCCCAGCAGGCGGGCGCGGGGATGCAGCAGGTCGCCGCCCGAATGCACGGCCCCGGCGGCCTGGCCCTTCCACAGCAGGGCGCCGTCGGGCGTCAGGGCGAGGGCGCCGTCCGGCTCGGCGGCCAGCTGGCCCAGCCGCTTGGCGATCTCGGGCGTGACGGCGCGCTGGGCGGTGTTGCGCAGGGCCTTCTCCTCCAGCGCCGTCGCGCCCTTCTCGGGCGTGAAGGTGACGCCGGTGAGGCGCCCGACCACGTGGCCCTCGACCGTGACCGAGCCGTCGGCCCCGACCCCGGCCAGCGGGACCTCGCGGTCGCCCAATTGCCGCATCAGGACGCTGGTGCGCCGGTCGATGAACCGGGCCATCAGTTTCTCGTGCAAGGTGTCGGACAGCCGGTCCTCGAGCTGGCGGGTGATCCCCTGCCAGTGAACCGGGTTGTGCAGCCAGTCGCCCCGGTTGGCGATGTAGCTGAGGGTGCGCACGCCCGACAGGCGCGCGGCCAGGCTGTCGATCTCGCCGTCGGTGCGGTCCAGCGCCTTGAACTGGCCGGCGATCCAGTCCTCGGGCAGGCGCTTCTTTCCCGTGGTCAGGTCGTCGAACAGGGTGCGGACCATCCGCTGGTGGTCGTCGTCGGTGGTCTTGCGGAAGTCGGGCGTCTGACAGACGTCCCACAGGCGCAGCAGGGCCGAGCGGTCGGCCTTGCAGCGGGCGATGACGTCGTCCTGCTGGGCCAGCTTGCGCAGCGTGCGCTCGTCCAGCGCCTCCTCGGCCAGCTTCAGCCCGCCGCGCGGCGGCGGTTCGGCCAGGGAGCGCAGCAGGCCGTGCAGCGAGCCGAAGTCGAGGCGGGCGTTGCGCCATTCCGCGCCCATGACCGGCTCGAAGTGGTGGTTCTCGACGGCCTCGATCAGGTCCTCGTCCATCTCCTCGCAATCGCCGGTGACGCCGAAGGTGCCGTCGCGGGTGAAGCGCCCGGCGCGGCCGGCGATCTGGCCCACCTCCTGCGGGTGCAGCCAGCGGGTGCGCTTGCCGTCGAATTTGCGCAGGCCCGCGAAGGCCACGTGGTCGACGTCCATGTTCAGGCCCATGCCGATGGCGTCGGTGGCCACCAGGAAGTCGACCTCGCCGGACTGGTAGAGGGCGACCTGGGCGTTGCGGGTGCGGGGCGAGAGGCTGCCCATGACCACCGCAGCCCCGCCCCTTTGCCGGCGGATTAGCTCGGCGATGGCGTAGACGGCGTCGGTCGAGAAGGCCACGACCGCCGTACGGCGCGGCAGGCGGGTCAGCTTCTTGGACCCCGAATAGGTCAGGGTCGAAAAGCGCTCGCGGCTGACGATCTCGGCGTCGGGCAGCAGGCGGCGCACCAGCGGGGCCATGGTCCCGGCCCCCAGCAGCATGGTCTCGAACTTGCCCCGGGCGTGCAGCAGCCGGTGGGTGAAGATGTGGCCGCGCTCGGGATCGGCGCACAGCTGGATCTCGTCGATGGCCACGAACTCGACCTCGCGCCCCAGCGGCATGGCCTCGACCGTGCAGACGAAATAGGCCGCGCGCGGCGGGACGATCTTCTCCTCGCCGGTGATCAATGCAACGGCTGCTTTGCCGCGCAGCTTGACGATGCGGTCGTAGATCTCGCGCGCCAGCAGGCGCAGCGGCAGGCCGATCATGCCCGAGGCGTGGCCCAGCATCCGCTCGACGGCCAGGTGGGTCTTGCCGGTGTTGGTGGGGCCGAGCACCGCCGTCAGCTTGGAAGGGGCCAGGCCTGTGGAACGGTCACTCATGATCCAAAGGTGGGATGGGAATCGCGACGGGGCAAGCGGGGGGCGTGAAGCGCTGGACGCTCCCGGACGGATCGGTCATCGATAGGGCATGTCCGCCATCGTCGCCGCCGCGTCACCCATCGAACTGGCCGCCCTTTGGCGCCTGGGCTTGCTGACGGCGCGCGACGTGGTGAAGGTCTGCGGGGACTGGCTCGAGCAGGATCTGGACGAAGACGCTCCCGACGTGGCGGTCCTGGCCGGCGAGATCCACCCGCGCCTCGCCGACGTCGCCGCCGGCTTCGAGCGCGCCCTGGTCGCCCTGGCCGGCCCGCCGCTGACGCGCGAGGGCGCCCTGCCCATCGCCTTGCGCCTGCATCTGGCCGTCGCCATGGTCCAGCCCGACGAACGGTTCATCGAGGCCATGGACCTGGTGATGGGGCGCTTCAAGTCCGTCGCCGAACGCCGCCTGGTCGTCCACCCCCACCGCCTCGACGATCGGCCCGACGAAGTGTTCGCCGAGCAGGAGTTGGGCCTGGAGTATGTGTACGGCGCCTACGACACTCTCGACGACGTGCTGAGGGGCGAGCTGTGGACCGATGAGGATCCCGCCGCCCTCAAATCGCGCTGCCTGGAAACGTTGCGCAGCGAGGTCGCCGTCCTGCACGCCCATCTGGCGACGCTCTGAGCCTCGCCCGCAACGCCGAAGCTTTCCAGACGTTCTAGAAATGTCCTGGGATGGAGGCTTCAGCCGTGCAGAATTCCCGTTGGAAGGCCGCTGGACCCGAGGTTCACGAGGCGCTGCGCGAGGCGCGGATCGCGGCGGTGATGCGCGTGGTCGAGAAGGTGGACGCGGCGCTGGTGGCCGACGAGTACGCAGTCTTCGCCGCGGCTCTCGCGCCGGAAGTCGTGGTC
Organism: Caulobacter sp.; assembly: GCA_017745235.1. GTDB lineage: Bacteria > Pseudomonadota > Alphaproteobacteria > Caulobacterales > Caulobacteraceae > Caulobacter. The sequence goes on from JAGHZU010000015.1 coordinate 31,434, forward strand.
AACAATCCGGTCAATGTGGTCGCGCCCCGCGCCGTGGTGGTGCAGCTGAACGCCGAGGGCAAGATCGCCTACAGCCAGTACGAGCGGCTGATCGAACACGCCTCGCTGCGCGGCGAAATGGTGCTGCTGATGGGCGAGGAGACCGTCGTGCCCAAGCCGCCCAATCCGCTGGCCGGCCAGACCGTGCGGCGGCGCTTCACCGAGCTGTGGCGCCCCGAGGGCGAGGGGTGGCTGCTGACGGCGCGACAGGCGACGGTGGTGCGGTAGCTTTCCCGTCCAACCGCTTCAGGAGACTGGACAGAAGCCGTGCGGTGTCCCTGGGTCCCCGGACAAGCGCGACGCGCTTCCCGGGATGACAGTCGCTAGCCGTGCTCCCCTCACCGCTTCTCGAACACCACCTTGCCGTCGACGATGGTCATCACGGCCTCGACCTTCAGGATCTCGGGCGGGGCGATGGTCATCAGGTCCTTCGAAAACACCGACATGTCGGCCTTCTTGCCGGGCTCCAGCGTGCCGCGGTCCTGCTCGGCGAAGGCGGCGTAGGCCGGGGCCCAGGTCAGCATGCGCAGGGCCTGATCGCGGGTGACCGCCTCCTCCAGATGCCAGTCGGCGTTGGCGAAGCCGTCCAGGCTGTGGCGGTAGACGGCGGCGTAGAACTCGATGCGGGGATCGCCAACCTCGACCGGCGCGTCGGAGCCGGCGGCCACCACCACGCCCGCGTCCAGGAAATCCTTCCAGCGATAGCCCTCGTGCAGGCGGTCCTTGCCCAGGCGCGCGGGGGCGAAATAGAGGTCGCCGATGGCGTGGCTGGGCTGCATCGAGGCGACGACGCCCAGCCTGGTGAAGCGCGGCACGTCGGTGTCGGCCACGATCTGCGAATGCTCGATCCGCCAGCGGGCGGCCGTGTCGCCGGCCAGGGCTTCCTGGAACCAGTCGAGCGTCATGCGATTGCCGCGATCGCCGATGGCGTGCATGGCCACTTGGGCGCCAACGGCTCTGGCCTGCTTCATCAGGGCCAGGCCCTTGTCGCGCGGGGTCAGCTGCAGGCCCAGGCCTTCGGCGTCGCTGTAGGGCTCGAGCAGGGCCGCGCCGCGCGAGCCCAGCGCGCCGTCCATGTAGAGCTTGATCCCGCGCACGCGGATCAGGCCCGTGGGGTCGGCGGACGGCCCCTTGGCCAGCACCTCGGCCGCGCCGGAAGGGTCCATGTAGTTGTCGACGCGCAGGCTGAACTTCCGCTCGGCCGCCAGGCCGCGCAGGATCGCCAGGTCGGGCGCCTCCACGCTCATATTGCCCAGGCCCGTCCAGCCGCGCGAGGCGTAGAGGGCGCCAGCCGTCTCCAGGGCCTGGCGCTTGAGAGCCTCGGACGGCGGCGGGATCACCCCGGCCACCAGGCTCTGGGCGTGGTCGACCAGCATGCCGGTGGGTTGGCCCTGGTCGTCCTTGAGGATCTGGCCGCCGGCTGGAGCGGCGGTGTCTTTCGTGACCCCGGCCTTGGCCAGGGCGGCGGTCGAGGCGACCACGGCGTGGCCGTCGGCCCGCTCCAGCACAACCACCCGGCCGGGCGCGGCGCGGTCGAGATCGGCGCGATTGGGGAAACGCTTCTCGGGCCAGTGGGTCTCGATCCAGCCCCGGCCGTAGATCGGGCCGGCGGGATGGCCGGCGGCATAGGCCTTCACGGCGGCGACCAGGCCTTCGATCGAGTCCGTCTTGTCGAGATTGAGCGTCAACTCGCGCAGGCCGATGCCGGTCAGGTGGGCGTGGGCGTCCACGAAGCCGGGATAGGCGGCTGCGCCCTTCAGGTCGACGTCGCGCGCGCCCTGGGCGGCCTTGGCGCGGGCGGCGGGCAGGTCGCCGACGAAGACGATGCGATCGTCGCGGATCAGCACCGCCTGGGCCGTGGGAGCGGTCGCGACGCCGGTATGGATCGGTCCGCCGTGGACCAGGATGTCGCCGGCCAGCGCTGGAGCGGCCGCGCTGGCGAGCAGGGCGGCGAAGACGAAGGCGCGACGCATGACGGTTTCCCCCGAGAGCAAGAAACGGGAACCGTAAGGGCGAACATGGCGATTGGGAACGGCCTGGAGTGACGCCAGGAAGCCAGGTCGCGGATATCGGACTCCCTCATCGCGCGCCCCTCCCCTCGCCCGCGCCCGCTGCTATAGTCATGGCATGACCCCCTCGCCCGCTCCGCAAGGCTTCTGGCTGTTCGAGACGCCGATTGGGCTGTGCGGCCTGGCGTGGGGCGGCAAGGGGCTGGTGGGAGCGCAGCTTCCGGACCCGACGCCGGGAGCCTCGTGGGACCGCCTGCGCCGGCGCCATCCCGAGGCGGTCGAGACCCCGCCGCCGGCCGAGATCCAGCAGGTGATCGAGCGGATCAACGACCTGCTGGCCGGCGGGCGCGACGACCTGGCCGACGTGGAGCTGGACTACGACGTGGTCAGCCCGTTCCACCGGCGCGTCTACGAGATCGCCCGGGCGGTGCCGCCTGGCGAGACCATCACCTATGGCGAGATCGCCCGGGCCGTGGGCGAGCCGGGCGCGGCGCGGGCCATCGGCAAGGCCATGGGCGAGAACCCCTGGCCGATCATCGTGCCCTGCCATCGCGTGCTGGGCGCCGACGGCAAGCCCGGCGGCTTCTCCTCGCCCGGCGGCCTGCAGACCAAGGCGCGGATGCTGACGATCGAGAGAGCGCGCACGACCGACGCCCCCACCCTGTTCGACCTGGAATTCTCGGTGGCCCCGCTGAAGCGGCGGTGACAGCGCCATGCGCTTCCGGAATCACGCACGAAGGCGCGATGAGCCCGAAACGGGGGCGATCCGACCGCTCGAGAGAGCCCCCAAGCTTCAGCGTTAACGGCCGCTAACCTTCACCCGAACACGAGCGAAACGAATCATGACCGAATCAGCGACTCCCGCCAATTCGGCCTTTGTTCCCTACAATCTATTGTAGCTTAAAGCCGATTAACCACAAACGGCGTTCGCGGAAGGCCGCTCGCCGGCGCCTTAGTCCGCGCTGCAGGTGGCGCTGACCCGCTTGGCCTCCATCACGCCCGCCAGGGGGATGCCGTTGATGGTCTTCATCTGGACGTTCAGTCGGAAGCTTTCGGGCGTGTAGGACCCGCTGGCGGAGACCGGAGCCACGCGGTTCTTCTTGTCGGTCCAGGTGCCCTTCAGGCGCACCTTGCCGTCCTGGACGACGGCCGTCTCGTAGTCGCAGACATATTTGCGCGTGCAGATGCCCCGGGCGAACTGCTCGACATCGGCCTGCTTGAGGCAGCGGTCGTCCGAGCCGGCGGGAATCGGGCCGACCCGATAGCTGTAGACCCACTGGCCGGGGAGAATCGTCACGTGGGCCGCGGGCTTGGCGGCCGCCTGGCTTGCGATCTGGGGGGCCGCGACGGCGACGGCGGCGGCCAGGGCCAGGCCCACGGCGCCCAGGGACGAGGCCAGCAGAACAGGGGCGGACAAGCGCATGCAGTCGATCTCCTTCGGCCTGCTCTATATAGAGCGCCAAATGAACCGCGCTTGAAGGCGGGCTTAAGGCCGGCGGCGGGAAAGGGCTGAAGTCGCGGCGTTCGGCGCGATCCCCCCGGCAAGCCTTGACTCAAGGAGCCCCCTTCGCCTATATCGCCCGCTCTCGCGCGGCGGTCCGCCCCCCGCGTACCCGAATTTATGTTCGCGGAGCCTTTGGCTTCGCCCAGCCAAGGTATCCACCATGTCGCGCCGTTGCGAACTCACCGGGATCGGTCCGATGGTCGGCCACAACGTGAGCCACTCGAACATCAAGACCAAGCGCCGCTTCCTGCCGGCCCTGTCGCCCGCTTCGCTGCAGTCGGACTCGCTGGGTCAGACCTTCAAGCTGCGCATCAGCAACGCCGCGCTGCGCACCCTGGACTTCAAGGGCGGCCTGGACACCTTCCTGCTGGGCGCCAAGGACGAGCAGCTGTCGCCGCGCGCCCTGAAGATCAAGCGCCAGGTGAAGGCCAAGGTCGCCGCCGCGGCCGCCGCCTAAGACTTCCGGCCTCATCGCCGACGAAAGGCCCGCGAGGTTCGCCTCGCGGGCCTTTTCGCGTTTGGGATCTGTTAAAACGACGGCATCCCCGCCGGCCTTTGTGTGGGGACATCCACCGCTACCGACAACCCACGTACGAGCGGGCGGATTTGATGTCGGCTTAGGGCGGAAGGCGGACCTACGTTCGGGGTGTGCTCGCAGGCCACCGACCAAAGGCGAAAACCCAGAGAGCGATAAAGTTCACTAGCGGGACAAACACAAGCAGCGCCCACCAAGGGCTATGCCCGACCCTCGCCAGGATCATCGCCCCAGGCACGGCGAGTAACAGCGAAGGAACAATGGAAAGAATCGTAGCGATTGTAAGCATGCTGTCGGGAAGTACTTGCATTAGCGGTCTCGCTGAAAGTCAGCTCTAAGCTGCACCGCAGGACAGGATTCAGGCAAGCTTGCTCGGCGCCGAAGAGCCCGACCTGGGTCGCGAACGGGGATTGTCGGCCGCGCCGAGGGCAGACCTTTAGCCCGGCCGCCCAGGGCGGATGTTGGATAAGTCAGCTACAGGTGGTTAGCCGAACTTCGCGGTGAGGCGAGTTCGGACTTCTGCCGCGCGCAAAGCCCAAGGCCCGCCATCGCTTTCAAGATCTTCAAGGCGATCTTTTGCCTCACCGAGCCTACCGTCAAAGGCCATCAAGATTGCAATCTGGATCGACCGTAACTTCCGGGATGGCGTATCCTGGGCGAACTTCTGGGATGGCATGTTCTGCGCGTCAGTCATTTCCACTAGGAGCGCCTTCCGATCGGAAATGCGATCCAAGAAGGGGAGCGCAGCTTCGAGAGAGGTCTTCGCCATCAGCGCGGCGTCTTCGCCGCTGCCCAACGGCCACCATATATCTCTATCGCCAATCAAGTGGCCAATGCGGGTGCGAAAGACGGCACATGGTTCCGTGATGCTTTTGGCGGCTTCGCCCCAGCAGGCCTCATGCACATCACTATCGAATACGCCAACATTGATCGTCGCTGTGTCCGCAGATTTGGAAACTTGGACATCGATCACGTGATGAACGTCGCTGGCGCGACGCGTCCACGTTTTGCTCTTCCTATGAAATCCGTGAGGCCGCAGGGCGGCATCCATAACTTTCACGGCTTCCGTGGCGCTCGGCATAGAGATAGATCCCATACGTCCCTGTGATGCTCTGTGCTGCTTCTAGGCGCAAGGTCCGCCATGGGTGGAGGGTGCGCCGCGTGTATGCTGCTGTCCGCGCGAGCGATAGATGGCGAAAAAGGCCACGCCCATAATGGCGCTTACGCTGGCGGCTACGACACTTCGGCGCGCGGCAGTGACCCACCCGTGCGGCGTTAGCATTCCATCTTCGAGTGTTAGGCCACCGGCATTGGATGCCGACAGATTTCCGAAGCCCCCGGGAATTCCCCAAACGACTTCAAAGGCCATAGCTCCGAGAAAAGTCAGCACGGCGACCGCAACTACGAGATGCGCTGCAGTCGCTCCCGGAAAGTGCGCGCGCACTTTCATGAATAGCCAAGCCGAAATCGCGATGCTGGCGCCAAACGCGACAAACATGAGAGCCGCTGCGATACCGATCCGGGGCCAGCTAGGTGATAGAGCGTCGTATTGTAGCGCGAACATCCAATCCTGAAGCGGGTTGGGTTGGAGCAGAATGGCGGTAGTGAGCAAAGTCGCGGTCAGGGCGGCTACGGCTGCTGCGAGCGCGACGGTGGCAAATCCCGACGCCGGTGACTTCTCTTGCAGCATGTTTTCTTCCACTTCGCTGCCTGACGTTAGCTAGCGGAGTTGCAGAAACAATGCAGCACGCGTCCGACTAGGGTCGTGAACCGAAGCTGGTCCCGTCGGCCGTTTCGGACGGACGGACCGGCAGAGCACGTGAGCGTCGGCTTGGGCTTACATCCGCCCGCATACGATGGAGGGGCGCCAGGCCGGGCGCGCAGCAAAAAGCCCTCCCCGATGGCGGGGAGGGCTTTTCGACTCGCTGACTGGAGAGGGGCTTAAGCTACGCGCCCCTCGGTACGCTTAGCGCGAATAGACGGCCGGGTTGGCGGCGTTGTAGGCGACCAGTTCCGGGTTGTTCAGCTTGGCGACGGCCTGGTTGACCGAGGCGCGAACGCACGACGGATAGAGGTAGGTGGCCAGCGACTCGCCACGGACGTCCTTCCAGCAGACGGCGCTGGCGGCCTTCACGATTTCGGCGCGCAGCTCGGCGGGGGCCTTGCCGGCGGTCTTGATGCGGACTTCGGCGGCGCCGGCGGGAGCGGCGGCGAACAGGGCGACGGCCGAGGCGGCCAGAACGATGGAGCGGATCATGGGACGATTCCAGGACAACGGGTGATTCCAAGACCCGTCCCGACGCGTTCCCCCTCGGCGACTGGTCCAGGATCTCGCCCGCTCTGCCGCCTTCGAGGCGCATATAGGCGCACCCCGATCAGTTATCAACGATAATGTTGCACTGCAGGAAATAAATCGGTGGATTCCCGACACCGGTTTCCACTCGCCCCTGCGAGAGGCGGTCGAAGACGGCGGGATGGCCCGGTCCCTGGCCCCGACAGGCGCGAGACCGGGCCCTTCCCGGGGGATCAGTAGCTGGCGCGCTGAAGGCGGCCGGCGGCCCACGCGGACTTGTCGTAGGCGATCAGGGTGGGGCTGCCCGCGCGCTTGACGGCGTCGCGGGTCACGTCGCGCACGCAGTAGGGCATGGCGTCCGCGGCGTCCGGGCCAACGCCCAGGTCCTGACGGCAGATGCTGGTGGCGGCGCTGACGATGTCGGCGTGGATGGCGGCGTCGCTGCGGCCGCGAACCTTGACGCGAGCTTCGCCGGCGAAGGCCGAGGTGGCGGTCAGGGCGACGAGGGCCGAGGCGGCCAGAACAGACAGAGTTTTCATGGTTCAGTTCCGAAAGGGGGTTGGATGACAACCACCTCCCGAAGCGTTCCTCTGACGGCCTTGGGGATCTCGCCCGCTCATCCCGTCTTTGATACCGCTAACATGACAACGTTGTCACCGCAACCAAAATATTGAGTTTCAAGAGAAACTACCTTTGAGGGGGCGACTGGCCTGCGCCAGACGTCGCTCCTCTCCCGCAGGAGGACGAACAGGCCGCGCCCTAGCGGCGCCTCGCCGGCTTCTTCGGCGGAGGCGCGGGAGGCTCCGGCGGCGCGGGAGTCCAGTCGAAGGCCAGCAGCAGGGTGCGCTGGGAGCCGGCGTCGTTGTCGTCGGACAGCAGGTAGACGCGCGTGGCGCCCGAGGGCGAGCGGCTGAGGGCCACGCCTTCGAAGTTGTCGCGGGTGATCGCGCCGTCGAGCGTAAGACTGGCGATCGGGTACTGGCGGTTGGCCGGGGCGCGGGGGTCCGCCAGGAAGCGCACCTGGGCGCGCCAGCCCCGGATCGGGTCGTAGGCGCGGTAGAGGGCGGCGATGGCCTTGCCGTCGAAGGCGGCGAAGCTGGTCAGGCCCCAGGTGAAGTCCGGCGGCGGCTGCGGGGCCAGGGTCTCGCACGCGGCCGACAGCCGGCACAGCCACACCTCGCCCTCCTCGCCGCCCACCAGATAGGCGTCCGGACCGGCGACGGGATAGGCGACGATGGCCTCCATCCCCTCGTTCTCGGGGAAGGTGGTGGCGGGCTTAGGCGCCTCGCGCGGCGGACCGAAGGTTCCGTCGGCCTGGCGCGGATAGAGCCAGATGCGGTGGCGGCGCTCGAAGCTGACCAGGCGGTCGCCATTGGGCAGCACCGTCACGCCCTCGGCGTCGGCCCACTCCTTGCCCTGCAGCGGCTTGCCGTCCTGGCCCTGCAGCGGTGAGAGCTTGCCGTTCGTCAGGCCGACCAGGCGTCCGGCCTCGTCCAGCTGCAGGCGCGCCTCGAACAGGTCGCCCTCGTCCGACACCGACAGCAGGCCGCCGGTTCCATCCAGGTGCAGGTCGGACAGACCATGCAGGCGGCTGGTGTCGGTGCTGGTGATGGCGATCCCGCCCGCATAGACGAAGCGGCCGATGGCGACGGGCGGCGGGACGGCCGAGCTGAGCGGCACGGGCGTGGTCGTCAGGCCGATCTCGGGGCCGACCTTGACCGGGGCCACGGGCGTGACGACGGGCGTCGGCGCGGGACGGCCGCACTGGCCTAGCGTGGCGACGCCCAGGCCCAGGATCAGCGCCAGGCGCGCTCCGATCACGCGGGGACCTTGCGGGCGGCGGCCGGAGCCGAAGGACGCACCGTGGGCGGAGCCGCCAGCAGGCCGCGGGTGCGGCCCACGGCCTTGGGTTCTTCATCGAAGAGGCCCGCCAGCTGATCGACCAGGGCGCCGCCCAGCTGTTCCACATCGACGATGGTGACGGCGCGGCGGTAGTAGCGCGTGACGTCGTGGCCGATGCCCACGGCGATCAGCTCGACCGGGCTCTTGGTCTCGATCTCGGCGATCACCTGCCGCAAGTGGCGCTCCAGATAGTGGCCCGAATTGACGCTGAGGGTGGAGTCGTCCACCGGAGCGCCGTCGGAGATCACCATCAGAATGCGGCGGGCTTCGGGCCGGTGGACCAGCCGCTGGTGCGCCCACATCAGGGCCTCGCCGTCGATGTTTTCCTTCAGCAGGCCCTCGCGCATCATCAGGCCCAGGTTCTTGCGGGCCCGGCGCCAGGGCGCGTCGGCGGCCTTGTAGATGATGTGGCGCAGATCGTTCAGGCGGCCCGGCGCGGCGGGCTTGCCGTCCTTGATCCATTCGTCGCGGGAATTGCCGCCCTTCCAGGCGCGGGTGGTGAAGCCCAGCACCTCGACCTTGACCGCGCAGCGTTCCAGCGTGCGGGCCAGGATGTCGGCGCAGACAGCCGCCACCATGATCGGACGGCCCCGCATGGAGCCGGAATTGTCGATCAGCAGGGTCACGACCGTGTCGCGGAACTCCACGTCCTCCTCCTGCTTGAACGACAGGGGAGCGGTGGGGTCGACGATCACCCGGGTCAGGCGGGCGACGTCCAGCATCCCCTCCTCCAGGTCGAAGGTCCAGGCGCGGTTCTGCTGGGCCAGCAGCCGCCGCTGCAGCTTGTTGGCCAGGCGCGAGACGACGCTGGAGAAGGCCGCCAGCTGCTGGTCCAGATAGGCGCGCAGGCGGGTCAGTTCGTCGGGATCGCACAGGTCCTCGGCCGGGACCACCTCGTCATAGGCCGTGGTGTAGACCTTGTAGAGCGGCTCGGACGCGCCGGCCGGCGGGGCGTCGGGACGGGCTGGCTTGGCGCCGTCGCCGAGGTCGGGCGTGTCGTCGCTGTCCTCGGCGGGGCCCTGGTCGTCGGACTGGACGGTGTCCTCGTCGCCGGCCTCGGTCTCGCGATCGGAGGTCTCGGCCTCCTGCGGCGTGGAGCCGTCGCTCTGCTCGCCCTCGCCTTCGCCCTGGTCCTCGTCGGGAGCGTCGGTCTGGGATTCCTCCTCGCCCTCGTCCTCATCGTTGCTGTCCTCGGCCTCGGAAAGGTCCTCCCCCAGGTCGAGGTCGCGCAGGATCTCGCGGGTGACCTTGGCGAAGGCGGCCTGGTCGTGGATGGCGGCGGCCAGGCGGTCCAGGTCCTTGCCGGCCCGGGCCTCGATATCGGGACGCAGGATGTCGACCAGGGCCTTGGCGCCGTCGGGCGGGGCGTCGCCGGTCAGGCGCTCGCGCACCATAAGGCCCAGGATCTCGGCCATCGGGGCCGACTGGCGGTCTGTGGCGACGTTGCGGGTCAGGCCCTGCTTTTCGAGTCGGTCCTCGAGGGCGGCGGTCAGGTTGGTGCGCACCCCGCCCAGGGTGTTTGAGCCGATGGCCTCCAGCCGGGCCTGCTCGATCGACTCGAACGCGGCCTGGCCGTCGGGCGAGCCGGGTCGGGCGCGGGCGTGGGCCAGCGGGTCGTGGTGGGCCAGGCGAAGGGCCATCTGGTCGGCCAGCCCCCGGATGCGGGCGGCCTCGCGCGAGTTCAGGTCGCGCGGCGGATGAGGCAGCACGGCGCGCTTGCCCACCAGGCTGGGCCCCTCGCCCGAGAACACGACCTCGAGGTCCGGCGTCTCGGCGAGCGAGCGGGCGGCGTGCGCCAGGGCGCGCTTGAAGGGTTCGGTCGGGCTTTCGGGCTTGGACGCCATGGGGAGTGGGTTACCGGCCTGGGACGGCGAAGACAAGGAACAGCGAACGTAGGGCCGCGTTCGACTTTGTGAAGCCCGTGTCCGGCGGGCCATCGCAACGAAGGAAACGCATCATGCTGAAATGGGCCCTCATCTTCGCCGTCATCGCGCTGATCGCCGGCGCCCTGGGCTTCACAGGCATCGCCGGCGCGGCGGCCGGCGTAGCCAAGATCCTGTTCTTCCTGTTCCTGGTGGTGTTCGTCGTGATGCTGCTGCTGGGGGTGACGGTGTTCAAGTCGGTGGCGAAATAGGGCCGGGCGACGGAGCTCGCGCGGCTCCGCCGCCGTCCGCTTCGCCGCCCTACTTCCCCGCGTACGCCTTGGCCTGAACGCCCACCACCTCGACCAGGTCGCCCATGGTCAGGTTCACGTCGACCAGGTGCAGGCCCCAGTCCTTGAGGCGCACGCCCAGCACCAGCAGGTCGCCGGGGATGTCGTCGGCGCGAGCGTCGGCGGGATCGCCGTGGACGGTGACGGCCAGGTAGTCGAAGCCGTCCTTCTCGACGCATTCGCCGCTGACGAGGCCCGGCAGGCTGACGAACGGCGTCTCGGGCGTGGAGGTCTTGGTCCAGACCGTGGCCGGCTTCATCGGCGTGCCCATGATGGTCATGTTGCTGAAGTAGCCGTGCAACGGGGCCGAGCCCCCGGCCAGGGCGGCGGGGTTGACGCAGGCGGCCTTCAGGCCGGGCTGCTCGACCTTGCCGAAGCGGCTGGAGGCCGGAGGCGGGCTGTCGGCGCGGAACGAGACGTAGGAGATCACGCAGCCGGTCTGGCCCGCCTTGCGGCACAGGGGCAGCGAGCCGTAGCTGTCCTTGGCCGGGTCGACGGGGGTGTTCATGCCCAGGATGAGGGCCGAGACCACCTGCTTCTGCACCGGCTTGCCGTCGATCTCCTTGGCGATCAGGTCCAGAAGGATGCGCGAGCCCTGGGAATGGCCGATCAGGACCACGCCCCGCCCCTTGTTGTCGCGCGCCAGATAGTCGTTCCAGGCGTCGCGCACGTCGTCATAGGCCAGTTGGGCGTCGGCGCCCGACGCCTGGCCCATCATCACCTTGCGCAGGGCCGCAAGGGTCACCTGACGATAGAGCGGGGCATAGAGGCGGCAGACCTTGCCGAAGCGCGCCAGCTGCTGGTTGACCACGCTCTTTTCAGGCAAGTCGGCGACCATGTCGCTGTTCATGCCGGTGTCGGTGGAGACGGTGGGATAGACATAGAAGCAGTCCACCGGGGCCTTGGGGTCGGCCTTGAAGGTCTCGGTCGTGGTCTTGCCGTCGGCGGCGACCACGGTGGTCGTCTGGTCAAGGGCGCAGGCGTCCTGGCGGCCGGGACGGCACAGCCAGGCTTCGTCCTTGGTGTAGTCGTTGGGCGCGGGGCGCGCGGCGGGGGCCGAGGCCGGGGACTGGGCGCAGGCCGCGCCCGACAGACCCAAACCGATCATCAGGCCCAGTGCGGCCAGGACTTTGCGAGACATCCACCCCTCCAACGTTTGTTGGGGCGGAGGATGGCGTGGCGAGGGGCGGAAGGAAAGGCCTTACGCCGCCCCGAAGAGGGACTTGCCCCCTTGGCCCCTTGACGCCTCCGCCCACGCCGATACAGCCAGCGGTCGAGACCGGCCGCGACGGCTGCAAGGAGGGGCGCGATGATCGATTTTCCCGACGACATCTTCACCGAGCCGGAGGACGTGGATCCCGACACCCTGGCCAATCTGGGTCCGCTGCGCCGGCTGGCGGGCGTCTGGGAAGGCCGCAAGGGCGTGGACGTCAATCCCAAGGCCGAGGGGCCCGAGCGGCGGGACTATCTCGAGCGTATCGAGATGCAGCCCATCGACCCACAGGCCAACGGGCCGCAGCTGTTCTACGGCCTGCGCTACCATGTGCACATCGTGGCCTCGGACGAGGACACCACGTTCCATGACCAGGTCGGCTATTGGCTGTACGAGCCGGCGACGGGGCTGATCATGCAGACCCTGGCGATCCCGCGCGGCCAGACCGCCCTGGCCAGCGGCAAGGCCGCGGAAGACGGCTCGGGCCTGCGGATCCGCGCCGACCGCGGCGGCCCGGGCTACGGCATCTGCTCGACCGACTTTCTGGAGTGGGCGTTCCGCACCGATTCCTACGAGCTGGAGGTGAAGTTCGAGGCTGACGGCGGCTGGTCGTACGTCTCCACCACCATGCTGCAGGTGCGCGGGCGGGACGAGCCGTTCAAGCATGTGGACCGCAACCGCCTAACCAAGGTGGCGGAGCCGCGCCCCAACCCCTCCGCGCGCATCGCCGCGGGCGAGACCCTGGCGCAGGCGCATGGGTTCCAGACCATGGGCGGGGCCTGACCCCGGCCTTTCAGTCGTCCCGGTCAGCCTCTGCAAGGTTCCGGGACGACACCCGGCCTTGATCCAGGCCGAGCCCCTACCCCATCAGCCAGCGGCGGGGATGCTTGTCGCCCAGGGCGCGGGCCTCGCCGGGCTTCAGGCCCAGGTCGCGCATGCGATAGGCGACGATTTCCTTGAGGGCCTCGACGGGCTCTCGGCCGCCAACGGGGCTGGAGGCCACCGGGCCTGCGTTCATCGCCAGGTCCACGGCGGCCCATTCGGCCTGGGCGCGGTCGGCCTTGCCGACGGCGAAGTAGTGAGCCCTCGGAACGCGCTCGCCCGGGACCTCGACCATCACGGCCACGACCCAGCCTTCGACGAAGAGATCGGAGTCGGGGCGCTGGCGGAACATGCCCGGTCCATGACCTTCGGGCGGCCCGGCGTCAACGGTTCTTGGATGGGAAAGGGCCTCAGCCCACGGCGTGGAACGCGGCCTTGGCCAGCAGGCCCAGGCCCAGCCAGGTGGCCAGTCCCAGGATGATGAGGCCGGGCGGAGGCAAGCGCCGCTCCCGCAGGCGGTGGACGAGACGCTCACGCATGGACGAACCCTCCCGGTGTGGAGCGTGGCTCCGCTCCTTATGGTCAAGTTACGTCAGAATCGGCGACCGCGCTCGCGACCAATTGAAGCGGTCGCAACAAACTTCGCCGTGCCTAACCCAGAAGCTGGAACGCCGCCTGACTGACCAGCCCCAGGGTCAGCCACAGCCCCAGGCCCAGGACGATGAACATCGTCCGAGGGGGCCGGCGGTTGCGGAAATGGTGAATGTCGTGCCTCGCCATGACCCGTCTCCACGGAACGCTTCCTGCGTTCGCGGATTCAGGAACGAGCGGCGCCACATTTCGGCTGCAGACGTTAACGCGACCGTGATCGGTTGTGCACAGCTGGGGATATCGCGACCTATTCCAGGTAGTCCAGCGGCAGGGCGGTGGCGTCCTTGATCGTCTCCAGGACGAAGCTGGAGCGGATGTCCTTCACGGCCGGCATCTTCAGCAGGCGCTTCATCGTGAATTCGGCATAGGCGTCGAGATTGGGCGCCACCACGCGCAGCAGGTAGTCGTAGCCGCCGGTCATGGCGTGGCAGCCCACGACCATCGGCTCGCGTCGGACGGCGTCGGCGAAGGCCTCGGCGGCGGTCTCGCTGTGGCGATCGACCTGGACCTCGACATAGGCCAGCAGGTCCAGCCGCGCCTTGCGCCGGTCCAGGAGGGCCACATAGCCGCTGATCAGGCCCGAGGCCTCCAGCTGCTTGACCCGGCGCAGGCACGGACTGGGCGACAGGCCCACGCGCTCGGCCAGTTCGACGTTGGTGACCGAGCTGTCCTGCTGGAGGATCTCCAGGATCTTCCGGTCGGCGCGGGTGAGCTTCATCGTGACCGTCTGGCGCGAGGAGTTGGCAGGTTGTGACTGTGTAACCGTCTCCGGTCCTCCGGGCCACCTTCGCCGGAGGAGAGGATCTGCTCGGAGCGACCGAGAGCCGGCCGCCCTGCCCAGGAGAAGAAGACCGGAGAGACTCACACCCCAAAAAGCAAAACCCCCGGGGCTTTCGCTCCGGGGGTCTCGGTTACGCTGTACTGGTACGCTTACTAAAATCAGGCCTTGGGCGCTTTTCAGTTGGCCAGGCGGCGCAGGAACGAGGGGATTTCCAGGTCCTCGCCTTCGTCGGTGGTCGGCTGGTCCAGCGGCTGCAGCTGCGGGCGGGCCGAGCCCGTCTGGCGCTGCTGGGGCTGGGGCGCGGATTGCTGCTCGTAACGCTGGCGACCGCCGCCGAAGAGGCTCATCCAGCCGCCCGACTTCTGCTGGCGGCGATCCTCGTAGGCCTCGCTGTACAGCGGCTCGTCCTCGGCCTCGGCGACCATCGGATCGACGATGCGGGTGACGCGCGGGGCCGGGGCGGCCACGCGGGGCTCAGGCGCGGCTTCCATCACCGGTTCTTCGAAGTGCAGGTCTTCCTGGGCTTCGACGATCGGGGCGGGCTCTTCATAGACCGGCTCGGGCGCATACGACGCAGTCGAGACCGGGCTCGGACGCTCGATCGGGCGCGGCTCGTAGCGCATGCCCGGACGGCTGGGAGCTTCGGCCACGGTCGGCGCGGGGGCCGGCGCCGGCTGCGGCGCGGGACGCGAGGTCTCGGCGATCAGCGGCTGGGCGTGGGTGTTGCGGGCGACCGGCTTGGGCTCGATCTGGGCGATGGAGGCGCCGTCCATGCCGGTGGCGACCACCGACACGCGGATCACGCCGTCCAGCGACGGGTCGAAGGCCGCGCCGAAGATGATGTTGGCTTCCGCGTCCACCTGGTCGGAGATGGCGTTGGCGGCCTCGTCGACTTCCAGCAGGGTCATGTCCATGCCGCCGGTCACGTTGACCAGCACGGCCTTGGCGCCCTTCAGCGAGACTTCGTCCAGCAGCGGGTTGGCGATGGCGTTCTGGGCGGCCATCAGGGCGCGGTCTTCGCCGGTGC
>JAGHZU010000015.1:46449-127071 GCA_017745235.1 Caulobacter sp.
CGCTCATGCCCACTTCGGGATGGGCGCCGGCGCCGAGCCCTTGCGTGACCTGCACGCCCAGCTGGATGCGACGGTCGGTCTTGGCGAACTGGAGCTGCTGAGCGTCGGTGTTGGCCACGACGAACTCGACACCCTCGAGGCCGGCCTCGATCATGTTGTTCACAGCGTTGCCGCCCGCGCCGCCGACGCCGAAGACCACGATGCGCGGCTTCAGTTCAGTGGTGCGCGGAGCGGAAAGAGAAATAGCCATGGGACCCTCGCGTCCTAAACGCCGAATTCGTCAACTACCGAGCGGATCAACCGCCGGGAGTCATCTCGACGATCGGGTTAACAGAACAACCACCAACCTTAATCGGTGGTTAACTGCATAATCTGAGTCGGCCCTCGGTCGACCCCTAAGCGGCTGGAAAATTCCACTTATCCAAAGGAATCACTAGGGAATCCCTGGGCTCCCGAAGGTAGCCCACGGGCGCGTGCGGCGGAACGCCGCTGACCGAAAAGCCTTTGGGAAATCCCGTTTTCGCGGGGTCGGAAACTACACCGTCAGGTGTTTCCGACACTTAGATCGTAAACGGTCATGCTTAAAATCAATTAAGACTTGGCCGCTGTTCTTGGCGCGACCCGACAAGTCGAAAAATCTGCCCGGCCACAGAAAAATGAAGTCGCCTCCCAGGGGAAGGCGACTCAGCCAAGCTTGCCGGCGAGCGGCCCGATGAAGGCCGTTCAAGCTGGAGACGGTCAGAGATTGTCGCGCAGCCAGGCCGCGGCCTTGGCCACGGGGCTGGCGTTGGGATCCATAGGGCGCTTGCGGATGGCCGCGCCGGCCAGGGCCTTGGGCGAGACCACCTCGCGCGGGCCGAAGGCCGTGCGGTGCAGGACGCCGGCGGCGGCGCAGAAGGCCGGACCCGAAGCGGCGTCGGCCAGGTGCGGCACCCGCCGCGGACGGCCCAGGCGCACGGGACGATCGAAGACGCGCACGGCGACCTCGCGCACGCCGGCCAGCTGGCTGGCGCCGCCGGTCAGGACGATGCCCGCGCCCGGCTCGACCGGGGCGCCCGAGGCCTTGAGGCGCTCGCGCAGCAGCTCCAGCGTCTCCTCGACCCGGGGCTGGATGATGCCCTTGAGCAGCGAGCGCGGCGCGATGACGGGGCCCGCGCCGGGATCGTCGCCGCGCGGCGGGGCCTCGATCATCTCGCGGTCCTCGTTGGCCGAGGCGATGGCCGATCCGTGCAGGGTCTTGATACGCTCGGCGCCGGCCACCGAGGTCTGCAGGCCGCGGGCGATGTCCTGGGTGACGTGCCCGCCGCCGACGGCCAGGCTGTCGACATGGCACAGGGCGCCGTTGTTGAACACGGCCACGGAGGTGGAGCCGCCGCCCATGTCGATGCAGACCGCGCCCAGGTCCATCTCGTCCTCCTCCAGGGCCGCCAGGGCCGAGGCGAAGGGCGCGGCGACGATGCCCTCGAAGGTCAGGTGGGCGCGTTCGACGCAGTGGGCCAGGGTGTGGAAGATGTTCTCGTTGACCGAGACGACCAGCAGCTCGAGCCCCAGCGCGCGACCGAACATCGCGCGAGGATCCCGGATGCCCTTCTGTCCGTCCACGGACCAGGCGATGGGCAGCAGGTGGATGGGCTTGCGGCCGGGGATGCGCACCTGGGCCAGGGCCGAGGCGATGGCGCGCGACAGGTCGGCGTCGGCGATCGGGCGCGCGCCCAGCGAGACCTGGGTGTGCACCCGGTGGCTGGCCAGCTGGCCGCCGGCGGTGCAGACCGAAACGCCCTGAACGTTGACGCCGGCCACGGTCTCGGCGCGCTCGACGGCCTGGGCGATGGCCTGGGCGGCCTCGTCGAGGTTGACGATGGCGCCGCCGCGCACGCCGCGCGACTGCACGTAGCCGACACCGGCGGTGCTGAGCGTGCGGTTGTCGCGGTGGATCCCGTCGGCCTTCATGATGAAGCAGGTGACCTTGGACGCGCCGAGGTCGACGGCCGCGACGGCCGGCTGGCGCACGAGCGTCGCCTTCAGGCCTTCACGGGCCTGTTTCCGGTCATCCAGTCGCGACATCGCTAAATCCACCTCACACACACATTCATGTTCACGCCCCGCCGGCCACGGGCTGCCCGGGCAGCACCGCGTCGCGAGGCCTCACGGCCACCATCTCGGGGTCGCGCAGATCGATCCGCGCGAAACCGAGATCGAGAATTCTTTGTCTCTGGTCGAGCTGATCCAATTGAATCAGCGCGGACTCTTCGTCAATGGCCGGAAGCTGGATCAGCGAACCATCTTTCAGGCGCAGGTCCCAGCGGCGGTCGTCGACGCGCACGAGGGCCTCCAGCCGATCGCGCAGGCGCGGCCGGGAATTGACGGCCGGCAGGATGGCGCCGGCGGCCTGGTCAGCCCCCTGCCCCACCACCAGCGGCAGCTGCGGGAAGCGCGCGGCGTCGGCCTCGCGGATGATGCGGCCCTCGCCGTCGATCACGCGCAGCACGCCCGAGTGCTGCCACACGGCCAGGGCCGGGCGCTCCTCGACGGCGATATAGACGGTGTCGGGCAGCAGGCGCATGACCTTGGCGCTCTTGACCCAACCCACGTTCTCGACGCGCGCGCGCAGATCGTCCAGGTCGAGCCCCAGGGTCGGCTGCTCCTGGTAGAGGGCGGTGGCGGCCATGATGTCGGCCTTGGCCATCGGGGACGCGCCCTCGATGTGCACGGTCTTGAGCTTGAAGCCCATGTCGGCGAACACGCCGTCCACGCCCCGGCCCATGGCCTGGCCCAGGTGCTGCAGCCGGTGGCCGGTGGCCAGGGTGGCGATCAGGGCCACCACCAGGGCGCCGCCGGCCACGGTCAGGGCCAGGCGCGGCGACACGCCCACGCCGCCCCGGGCGGCGTGCAGCTTCCCCGCCGGCGGCGCGCCGTTGCGCGCGGCCGTTCGAGACTTCGGACCTGCGGGCGCTTCGGCCCGGGGTTTCGCCGGCTTAGACGATCCCCCCCGCACTGCCGCGGGCATAAGCGTCCTCCACGATCCACAAAACTAGACGATCAAACGAGACTCCGACGTGGGCCGCCTGCTCGGGGGCGAGCGAAGTGGGCGTCATGCCGGGCTGCGTGTTGACCTCTAGAAGGACCAGAAGGTCGTTAATGTCGTCATAACGGAAGTCCGACCGAGTCACGCCTTGGCAACCAAGAGCGGTGTGGGCCAGCTCGGCCTGGCGCATCGCGCGATCCCTTACGGCGTCCGGAATCGGGGCCGGAAGCACGTGGATCGAACCGCCTTCGGAGTACTTGGCCTCGTAGTCGTAGAAACCTGTGGACGAGCGGATGTCGGTCACGGCCAGGGCCCTGGGACCATTTGACTCACCCATGACGGCGACCGCCAGTTCCAGCCCGCGCACATAGGGCTCGACCATGACCTCCTCGCCGAAGGTCCAGCTGTCCGCGGCCAAATCACGCGGCGGCGAATTGGCGCCCTCCAGGATGATGTAGACGCCCACCGACGAGCCCTCGGCGTTGGGCTTGACCACGTAGGGCGGCGGCAGGACGTGGTCGCGGGCCACGTCGTGGCGGTTGAACAGGCCGCCGCCGGGCACCACCACGCCGGCCGCCGCCAGCACGGCCTTGGCCTTGGCCTTGTCCATCGCCAGGGCCGAGGCAAGGACACCCGAGTGGGTGTAGGGCAGCTTCAGCGTCTCCAGCACGCCCTGGACGCAGCCGTCCTCGCCCCACTCGCCGTGCAGGGCGTTGAAGACGAGGTCGGGCGCGACCTTGGTCAGCACCTGGGCGACGTCCTTGCCCGGGTCGACGCGGGTGACCCTGGCCCCCAGGCGCTCCAGCGCGTCGGCGCAGGCCTTGCCCGAGACCAGGCTGACCTCGCGCTCCGACGAGGGGCCGCCCAGCAGCACGGCGATGTGGCGGCCGGCCAGGGGAGCGGCGGCGGAGGTCGTGTCGGTCATGAGGCGCTCGATCGGAAGGACAGGCGTCCCTCCTAGCCATCCAGGAGGACCCTGCCAACCGTCGCGGGTCTAGCGGCGGCCGTTGGAGGCCGGAGGGAGGGGGTTTGAGGTTGTGGTGCAGGGGCGCGAACGGCGTCGTCAGCGCGAGCCGTGCGCCTGCGGGCCATAAGCGACGAGAAACGCCTCGACCGTGGCGTCGGCATGTCGCTCAAGTTCGGCCTTGGAGCGCGGCGTCTTGTTTCCCGTGAACATGGCCTCGTTCATCGGAATCCAGAGAAGCATTCCGAAAAAATGGCTGGCCGCCAGATACGGATCAGGGGTTCGCAGGAGGTTCCGATCCGTCAGTTGCTGGAAACAGGAAGCCATCGAAGCGAGCATCCGCTCGAAGCCCTTCTCATACCAGTCCCGGCCTAGCTGAGGCATCCGATCGGCATTGGCGATGATGAGGCGCCGCAACCTCAAGCGCTCTTCATCCATCAGCGTCGTCATGAAGAGGCGCGCCACCTGCTGCAGGCCGCCCGTCAGGAACTCGGCCTGGGTGAGCATCGCCGCGACCGTGTCGAAGGCGCTGGTGGCTTGGGCCGCAGAAGCCCGGATGACCTCTCCGAAGAGCGTCTCCTTGTCGGTGAAATGCTTGTAGATCGTCTGTTTGGAAACCCCAGCCTTGGTGGCGATCTCCTCCATGCTGGTTCCATCGTAGCCGCGGCTGACGAACGCCACGGTGGCGGCTTCGACGATGTCGCGCTCCTTGCGCGCCGATCGGGTCTCGCCTTCAGCCATCGTGCCATCCTCAAGTCAGTACTAGACGGTTCCGTTCCGCGCATGATACGCCTCAGCACAGTACTAGACCGACCAGTACTGCGCCTTTGGAGCGAAATTGATCAATGGCTAGAATGATTTTCGTGAATCTGCCAGTGCGCGATCTGCCGGCCGCGACCCGGTTCTATGAGGCGCTAGGCGGGGTGCTGAACCCGCAATTCTCGAACGAGCAGGCCAGCTCGATCATGTTTTCGGACTCGATCGGGGTCATGTTGCTGACCCATCAGCACTACAGCCAGTTCACGGCGCGACCGGTCGGCGACGCCCAGCGCGAAAGCCAGGCCCTGTTCGCTCTGACGGCTGACAGCAAAGACGAAGTCAACGCCACGATCGAAAGGGGCGTGGCGGCCGGCGGGCGCGCCGACCCCAATCCGGCTCAAGATCTTGGATTCATGTTCAACCGCCACATCGAGGATCCTGACGGGAATGTCTGGGAGTTCGTCTGGATGAACCCTTCCGCGATGCAATAGCCCCTCCGGCCCGGATAGCCCGCGCTGGATCCCTTCGGTCATCCGGACGCCCAAGGCGTTCGATGAGGACGAGAGTTTGCGATGTCCGTTTCCGACTTTGACGCGTACGGCGAAGCCTCCCAGGCCTTCGCCCAGCCCATCCTGGCGCATCTGCGCGGCCTGATCCGTTCGACCTGCCCGGAGGTGGTGGAAGTCATGAAGTGGGGAATTCCTCACTTCGACTACCACGGCGAGATGATGTGCATCTTCGCCGCCTACAGGTCGCATTGCTCCTTCTCGTTCTGGAAGGACTCGCTGATGGCGGATGAGCGGCTCAAGGCGAACGCCGAGCTGCCGGCCGCCAAGCGCTTCATGGGCAAGTTGACCAGCCTGGCCGATCTGCCCGCCGACGATCAGCTCGTCGCCTGGATCCGGGAGGCCATGTCGCTGAACGAGCGCGGCGTGAAGCTTGCGCCCCGCAAGCCGGCGGCGACGCCCAAGACCGTCGACATGCCGCCGGCCTTCGCCGAGCGCCTCGCGGCCCATCCGTCGGTCCAGGCCGTGTTCGAGAGCAAGTCGGCGTCGTTCCGGAAAGAATACAACGCCTGGATCGGCGAGGCGAAAACCGACGCGACGCGAGACAAGCGCATCGACGAAGCGCTGGCCTGGATCGCCGAAGGCAAGGGCCGGTTCTGGAAGTACGCGAAAGGGTGACTTGCGCCAGCCTGGCGTCGCCGCCGTCCCGGACAGCCCGCGAGGCTGTCCGGGATGACGCCGCGCCCTAGTGGCCCGCCGTCGCCGGAGCGGCGGCCGAGAGCGCGCGGAAGTCGATGTCGCTGTCGGCGACGAGGTAGACCAGGCTGGCCCAGGCCGCGACGTTCTGGGCCAGTTCGTCGGGGCGCACCTTGTTGAGGGTGTCGTCCATGGTGTGGTGGTAGTCGAAGTAGCGGCTGGCGTCCTGGTTCAGGGCGATCACCGGCACGCCGGACTCCTCCAGGCCCTCGATGTCGGCGCCCGCGTGCGAGGGCGGGGCGCGGTCGACATAGATCTTCAGCCCGGTCAGCACCTGGGCGGCGGCCTTCATGGCCGGATGGCCGGCCGAACCCTTGGGCAGCTGCAGGCTGTAGATGCGGTCGGCGCCGCTGTCGCTCTCGCCGGCCAGCACGATCTTGGGCACTTCGTCCTTGTGGGCGGCCAGATAGGCCTCCGACGAGCCGCCGCTCTCCTCCGAGCCGAACATCACCACGCGGATGGTGCGCTTGGGATGCTTGGGCAGGCCGCCGATCAGCTTGGCCGCGGCCGTGGTGATGGCGATGCCGGTGGCGTCGTCCAGGGCGCCGGTGCCGACGTCCCAGCTGTCGAGGTGGCCGCCGATCACGATGACCTCGTCGGGCTTTTCCGAACCCTTGATCTCGCCGGAGATGTTCCAGGCCACGGCCTTGGGGTCGACGCTGGAGGCCAGCTTGAGCTTGATGCGCAGCGGGCCCTTGGCGGCCAGGCGCTCCAGCTGCTCGGCCTCGGGCACGCCCAGGGCGGCCGCGGGGATGGTGGCCACCTCGTCGCCGAAGGCGGTGACGCCGGTGTGGGGCACGGTGGAGTCCGAGGTCGAGACCGAGCGGATCAGCAGGCCCACGGCGCCGCGCTTGGCGGCCTCGACGGGGCCGGTGCGGCGCGAGATCCCGGCCACGCCGTAACCCGAGCCGTCCTGGGCGCGGACCATGGGCTGGGTGATGACGACGATCTTGCCCTTGATCGCGCTTTCGGGCGCGGCGATCATCTCGGCGTAGGTCTTGAACAGCGCGACCTCGGCCTCGACGCCGTTGGGCCCGGTGGGCACGGTGCGGCCCAGGCCCACGATCGACAGCTTCATCGGATAGGGCGCGACCAACTCGGCGCTTTCCTCGCCGCGCGTCCACGACGGCTTGGCGAACTCCTCGACCTTGACGTTGGTGAAGCCCAGCGCCTTGAACTTAGCCACCGACCAGTCCTTGGCGCGGGCCATGGCGGGCGAGCCGACGATGCGCGGGCCGATGGTGGTGGTCAGGTCCTCGGTGATGTCCCAGGCGGTGCGGTCCAGGAGGGCCTTGTCGGCCAGGGCCTGGGCGGTCTTGACGTCCTGGGCGTGGGCGACGCCGGCCAGCAGGGCGGAAGCGGCGGCCGCAGTCAGCAGCGTACGGAACATGCGCATGGGAACTCCCTCGTTTGGGCTCTCATAGCACCGCTCCGGACGGGAAATAGGCAACAGCCGGATGAACTATCGGTAATCTTTGTGAGGCGCCCCTACCCCTTGCGGCCGATGCGCTTGATCTCCCAGTCCAGCTGGACGCCGGTCTTGGCCAGGACGTCGGCGCGGACGGTGTCGCCCAGGCCTTCCAGGTCGGCGGCGGTGGCCTCGCCGGTGTTGATCAGGAAGTTGCTGTGCAGGGGTGAGAACATCGCGCCACCGCTCTTTCCATCAACGCTAAAGGGCTTGCCGCGCCAGCCGGCCTCGTCGACCAGCTTCCACGATGAGTAGCCCGGCGGGTTCTTGAAGGTGGAGCCGCCGGTCTTCTCGCGGATCGGCTGGGTGGTCTCGCGGCGGGCGGTGATCTCGGCCATGCGGGCCTTGATGGCTTCGGGCGCATCGGGCAGGCCCTCGAACACCGCGTCCAGGACGATGACGGTTTCGCCGTCCTGCAGGGCGCTGTGGCGATAGGTGAAATGCAGGTCTTCCGCGCTCAGTTCGCGCACCACGCCCTGGCGGTCCATGACCCGGGCCGAGACCAGCACATTGGCGGTCTCCGAGCCGTAGCAGCCGGCGTTCATGATCGTGGCGCCGCCGACGGTGCCGGGAATGCCGGCATAGAACTCCAGCCCCGCGACGCCCGCTTCCGCCGCCTTCCGGGCCAGGATGGCGTCGGGCACCGCGCTGCCCGCCCGGATACGGTTGCCGCCCAGCGGCTCGACCGTGTTGAAGCCCTTGCCCAGGCGAATCACCACCCCCTCGACGCCGCCGTCGCGGACCAGGAGGTTCGAGCCCACGCCGATGGCCAGCACCGGCACGGCCGGCTCCAGGGCCTTCAGGAAGTCGGCCAGGTCCTGCTCGTCGGCCGGCAGGAACACCACGTCCGCCGGACCGCCGACCCGGAACCAGGTGAACGGCGCCAGGGTCTCGTCGACCAGCAGCTTGCCGCGAACGGCGGGGAGTTGGGTTTTCCAGGTCATCGGTTCAGCTGATCGTTTTGCTTTGCAAATAGATTGGCGGCTTCATCGAAGCCGCCGTTTTCCGTCGACAGCAACGTATAGAAGCGGTCGTCTATGGAGCACACCGGGCAGTCGGGGCCATGATCTTCGCCATGGGCCTCTTCGAACGCGGCGAGACGTTCGCAACGTTCGTCTCGATCCCGAGGATAGTCACCTCCAAACCAGGCCATGGCTTCCTCCGAGATCGCCGCCATCCCCGGCAAGCCGATCTGCTCGAGGCCTTCAACGGCTTCCGGCGCCAAAACGCCGGTCGAGTTGAAAAACAGCTGAGAAAAGCCGCCATTGCAGACCTCGCTCACCAACCAATGCGCAGCGAAGAGATGCCTGGCGGTCACCGGCAAAACCGAAAACTGGCGCTCGAACACCTCGGGACCGTCATAGATGCTGACAGCATCCCAATAGGGCTCGATCAGGGCCCAATATCCTTCCGCCTTGCGCTTGGCCGGAGGCTTGGCCCGCAGCCTTCCAAGCCAGGCCTTCCAGCTCACTTCGCCAGCGCTTCCAGTTGCCCCGGCAGCGCGTAGGCCCAGCTGGTGATGTCGCCCGCGCCCAGCAGGACGACGAGGTCGCCGGCTTGCGCCTCCTGGGCGATCAGGGCCGGCAGGGCCGCGGGGCTTTCCAGCGGCAGGGCGCGGCGGTGGCCAAACTTCTTGAGGCCTTCGACCAGGTGGTCGCGGTCGACCCCCGGGATCGGCTGCTCGCCGGCGGTGTAGACGTCGGCGACGATCACGGTGTCGGCGTCGTTGAAGCAGCTGCTGAACTCGGTCATCAGGTCGCGCAGGCGGGTGAAGCGGTGCGGCTGGACCACGGCGATGACCTTGCCCTGGCTGACGGCGCGGGCGGCCTTCAGAACGGCGGCGATCTCGACGGGGTGGTGGCCGTAGTCGTCGACCACGCGGATCCCGTTGGCCACGCCCGTGGTGGTGAAGCGGCGCTTGACGCCACCGAAGGCGGCGAGACCGGCGCGGATGGCGTCGGCGTCCACGCCCAGCTCGCGGGCCACGGCCACGGCGGCGGTGGCGTTGAGCACGTTGTGGTGCCCGGCCATCGGCATCTTCAGCCCGTCATAGCGGACCGGCTCGCCCGACAGCGGCGAGACGACGATGTCGAACTGGGCGCCGTCGGGGCCCATCTGGATGTTGCTGACCCGGACCTCGGCCTGCGGGTTGGTCCCATAGGTGACCAGGCGCCGGTTCTCGATACGCGAGGTCAGGGCCTGGACCTCCGGGTGGTCGGTGCAGACCGCCGCGAAGCCGTAGAACGGGATGTTCTCGATGAAGTCCTGGAAGCCGCGCTTCACCGCCTCGAAGTCGCCCCAGTGGTCCAGGTGCTCGGCGTCGATGTTGGTGACGATGGCGACGGTGGACTTGAGCTTGAGGAACGAACCGTCGCTCTCGTCGGCCTCGACCACGATCCAGTCGCCCTCGCCGACCTTGGCGTTGGTGCCGTAGGCGTTGATGATGCCGCCGTTGACGACGGTGGGGTCCAGGGCGCCGGCGTCCAGCAGGGCCGCGACCATCGAGGTGGTGGTGGTCTTGCCGTGGGTGCCGCCGACGGCGACGCTGAACTGCAGGCGCATCAGCTCGGCCAGCATCTCGGCGCGGCGCACCAGCGGCAGGCGCTTGTCGCGGCCGGCGACCATCTCGGGATTGTCGCCCTTCACGGCCGTCGAATAGACGATGGCCGAAGCGCCTTCGACATTGGCCGCATCGTGGCCGATGAAGATGCGCGCGCCCAGCTTTTGCAGCCGCTCGGTGTTGGCGCTGGCCTTGGCGTCGCTGCCCTGCACGGTGTAGCCGATGCGGATCATGATCTCGGCGATGCCGGACATGCCGATGCCGCCGATGCCGATGAAGTGCACGGGGCCGAGTTCGAAGGGGACGGGTCGTCGACGCTGGATCATGAACAGCGGATTAGACGATTTGTGGCGGGGGTGAAACGGGATGTTTGGTGCAGAAGCCGTGGATTCTCTCCTCCCCCGCGACGCGGGAGAGGCGGCCGCGAAGGGGACGGAGGGGGCGTCCGGCCGACGCGTGACGCCCCCTCCGTCGCGGCGCGCATCCGCGCCGCGCCACCTCCCCCGTTTCGCTGCGCTGCTCGGGGGAGGAGCGATCGTCCTCGCCTGCCCGGCTTTCGCCCAGGAGGCGCGGCTGGCGTTGCGGCTGGCCGACGTGGGGCGGTTCGCCAGCTTCGTGGACATGGGCGGCGTCCAGTGGACGGGCCGGGTGGCGCGCGTGCGGGTGCTGCAGGTGACCGAGGCCGGCTTCACGGCGGGCTCGGAGGAGTTCTGGGGCGGGTGGCGGCACGAGGTGATCGACTGCGCCGCCCGCACGATCGCCCATGCGGGCTTTTCCAGCATACGCGCAGGCGGCCGCGAGGGCCCGCTGAGCGGCGACCTGCGCCCGGCGGCGGCGATCCCGCCCGGAAGCGCCGACGACGCGGTGGCGCGGGTGGTCTGCGACGGGCGGCGGCCCTATGCGGGCGTGGCCGTGGCGGAGAGCGTCGAGCAGGCGGTGGCGATCGGCCGGCCGCTGATCGAGACGGGCGCTGAGCCGTGACGCTCTGCTTCACCTTTCAAGGAGGAGACAAAGAGCAGAACTCAACTCCGAGTTCAACTTGACGAACATATTACCTTGAGATTGCATCACTCCAGGCTCGCCATCATGGCGCGCATCAGGAGCGTCCGATGTCCTTCATCACGATCAAGTCGAAGACCCTCGCGATCGCCGCCGGGGTCTTCGCCCTGGCTTCCGCCGTCGTCGCCGTGCCGGCGGCCCAGGCCAAGCCGACCCTGTGCATCCAGTACGGCTGGATCATGTGCGATCCGAACTTCCAGCGCGGCACGCCGGAGTGGCAGGAGTGCTTCGCCTACTATTCCGGCGAGGCCTGCCCCTATGCCGACGGCCTGACCAAGGCCCCGCTCGACCCCGTGGGCCTGGCGGCCCAGCTGCGCCAGGGCTTCAGGGCGTCCTGAGGCCCGGCTCTTCCTTCCCCGCTTCGCGGGGGAGGAAGGCGGCTCACCGCGCCGTCCGCTCCACCAAATCCGCCAGGTCCTCGGCCGCGTCGGGCTTGGCCACGCTGCGGGCGCCGGCGGCCATGCGGGCCAGGCGGTTGGGATCCTTGAGGAGGGCGTTGAGGGCGCCGGCCATGGCGTCGACGGTCAGCTCGTCCTCCAGGCACACGGCCGCGCCGCCGGCTTCCTCGAGGAGCTTGGCGTTGAAGCGCTGGTGGTCGTCGGCGGCGATCTTCAGCGGGACCAGGATCGAGGGCCGGCCGGCCACCGCCAGCTCGGTGCAGGTCGAGGCCCCCGAGCGGCCGATGACCAGATGGGCCTGGCGCAGATAGCCGGCCATGTCGCGGAAGAACGGGGCGACCTCGCAGTCGACCATGGCGTTGCGGTAGATCTTGCGCGCGCCTTCCATGCTCTCGGCGCGGGCCTGCTGGAACACCTTCAGGCGGCCGCGCAGGTCCTCAGGCAGCTTGGCCACGGCCTCGGGGATCAGCTCCGACAGCAGGCGCGCGCCCTGGCTGCCGCCGGTGACGAGAATGCGCAACTGCACTTCGGGCGGGATGTAGGGCACGTCGTAGAGGGCGCGCACGGGCGGACGCACGGGGTTGCCGACGACGTGGGCGCGAGCCTTCACGGCGGGCTTGGCCATCTGCAGCGTGGGGAAGGCGCAGGCCACTTCGTTGACGCGAGGAGCCAGGAAACGGTTGACCCGGCCCAGCACGGCGTTCTGCTCGTGGATGACGGTGGGACGCTTCTGGGTCAGGGCGCCCAGCAGGGCCGGCAGGGCCGGATAGCCGCCGAAGCCGACGACGACGGCCGGATTCAGACGGTTGAAGGCCGCGCGGGCCTGCATCACGCCCTGGGCCACGACGACGCCGGCCTTGATCATGCCGATGGGGTCGCCGGCCTTGGCGGTGGCGGCCGAGAGCGCCAGGCGTTCGTCGGCAGGGAACTTGTCGGCGTAGAGGGCCCCGCGCTCGTCGGTGGCCAGCACGATGCGCCAGCCGCGCGCGGCCAGGGCTTCGGCCAGGGCCTGGGCGGGGAACAGGTGTCCACCGGTGCCTCCGGCGGCGACGACGGCCAGCTTGCTCATCTACGGGCTCCAATACGCGAGCGGATCACGGGCAAGACGAACTTCGACAAGACGGGCCTCCGGGGCGGGATCAGCCCAGGCCCCCCGCCTGGTCGAACTCTCCCGCCCCGCCATAGGCCCCTGGACGCTTGCGCGTCAACGCCAGGGCCATGCCCAGCGTCAGGCCCATGGCCAGCATCGACGAGCCGCCATAGCTGATGAAGGGCAAGGTCATGCCCTTGGTGGGGATCATGTTGAGGTTCACGGCCACATTGATGAAGGCCTGCTGGCCCACGAGCACGAACAGGCCCGCGGCGGCCACCTGCTCGAACGGGTCCGACAGCTTCATCGACTTGTAGAGGCCGCGAACGACCACGAAGCCGAAGATGGCGATCAAGGCCAGGGAGAAGACCAGGCCGTATTCCTCGGCGGCGACGGAATAGATGAAGTCGGTGTGCAGATCGGGCACGTGGCGCTTCATCACGCCCTCCCCCGGTCCGCGCCCGAACAGGCCGCCGGCATGGATGGCCTCGGCCGCGCGGGTGATCTGGTGGGTGTCGGCCTGGTCGGGGCTGAGGAACTTCTGCACCCGGGCGTGGACGTGGTCGAACAGGAAGTAGGTCGAGCCCAGGCCCGCCAGCGCCACCGCGCCCAGCCCCATGATCCACGAGATCGGCACCCCGGCCATCCAGAACGCCGCTCCGAAGGCGATGGTGATCAGGACGGTCTGGCCGACGTCGGGCTGGACCAGCAGCAGGGCCACGGCAATGAAGTAGAGGCCGAAGGCGATGGAGACGCCGGGCACGCCCTCGCCCTTCTGCCCCTCGGAGAACATCCAGGAGACCAGCACGATCAGGGCCGGCTTCATGAACTCGGACGGCTGCAGGGTGAAGCCGCCGATCACCAGCCAGCGGGCCGCGCCCTTGGCGGTGTGGCCCACGAACGGCAGGGCCGCCATGACGGCGATGGCCGCCAGGTAGATGAAGAAGGCCGAGCGGCGGATGCCGCGCGGGCTGAGCATCGAGACCGTCAGCACCAGGACGGCCGCGCCGATGCCGAACACGCACTGGCGCACGGCGAAATGGAACTGGTCGTCGATGCCGATCCGGGCCGCCGCCGCCGGGCTGGAGGCGAACGACAGCAGGACCCCCACGGTCACGAGGATCGCCGTGGCGCCCAGCAGCCAGTGGTCCGTCGTCCACCACCACACGCCGAGCCGCGAGCGGTCGGTCCGGGCGAAGGTGTGGGTGGTCTGGTAGTTCATGACGGAAGGGTCGGGGCTTAGGGTTAATCGAGTGTTGTGGCGGCGCTTGGCGCCGATGCGACGAATGGACTCTTCCCCCGGTTCCGCCCGTCCCCGAAAACGGGGAGGAGCGGCCTTAAGGCCTCAAGCCCGCTTGGCCGAGGCCGCCGGAGCCTTGCCCAAGGCGTTGACGGCGGCGCGGAAGGCTTCGCCGCGCTGCTCGAAGTCGGCGAACTGGTCGAACGAGGCGCAGGCCGGCGAGAGCAGGACGATGGCCTCCTCGCCGCTGGCGGCCGCATCGGCGTAGGCGGCGGCGACGGCGGTGTCGATATCGCCGCACTGACGCACCGGGGCCTTGCCATCCAGCGTCTTGCCGAACGCCTCGGCCGCCTGGCCGATCAGGTAGGCGGTCTGGACGCGCGGGAACAGGTCGACCAGGTCGTCGATGCCGCCCGCCTTGGGCACGCCGCCGGCGATCCAGTAGAACTTCGGATAGCTGGACATCGCCTGGCGGGCGGCGTCGGCGTTGGTGGCCTTGCTGTCGTTGACGAAGCGGACCTTGCCGATCTTGCCGACCGTTTCCATGCGGTGGGCCAGGCCCGGAAAGGTCATCAGGCCGTCGACCGCCTGCTGGGGCGAGATGCCCAGGGCGCGGGCGGCCGCGTAGGCGGCCGCAGCGTTCTGCCAGTTGTGGCGGCCCGGCAGGCTGCGGGCGCGCAGCAGGTCGGCCATCTCGGTCACGCGCTCGCCCGTGGCGTCGTACAGCACGCCCTGCAAGGCGTAGACGCCGCGGCCCATGGCCTTGCCGGCGCTGATCGGCCAGATGGTGCGGCGGTTGGCGGCGGTGATCTCGGTGCAGATCTGGGCGCACCAGGGATCGTCCACGCCGATGATGGCGGTGTCGCCCTTGCCCTGGTTGAGGAAGATCCGACGCTTGGCGGCGATGTAGCCGTCCATGCCGCCGTGACGGTCCAGGTGGTCGGGCGAGATGTTGAGCAGCACGACCGCGTCGGGCTTGAGGCTGGAGGTCAGGTCCAGCTGGTAGGACGAGAGTTCAAGCACATACACGGCTCCGCCGTGCATATCTTCCAAGCCCAGCACGCCCGTGCCGATGTTGCCGCCCACGCGGGTGTCGCGGCCGGCCTGCTTGAAGAGGTGGCCGATCAGGGCCGTGGTCGTGGACTTGCCGTTGGTGCCGGTGATGGCGACGATCTTCGGCTTCTTGTGTTCGGGCGCCAGGTTCACCGTCCGGGCGAACAGTTCGATGTCGCCCAGCACCTCGACGCCGGCGGCCTTGGCCTTCTCGACGGTCCAGTGCGGCTTGGGATGGGTCAGCGGCACGCCGGGCGACAGCATCAGGGCGGCGAACTGGCTCCAGTCGGCGGCCTGCAGGTCGACCACGTTCAGGCCCTCGGCCACGGCGGCCTCGCGGCTGGCGGGCTTCTCGTCCCACAAGGCGACCTTGGCGCCGCCGGCGATCAGAGCGCGCGCGGCTGTCAGCCCCGTCCGGCCAAGGCCGAATACGGCGACGGTCTTACCCTCGAAACCGCGGACCGGGATCATGGCGCGTCCCTCCCTAGCGCAGCTTCAGCGTGGCCAGGCCGACGAACGACAGCATCATCGCCACGATCCAGAAACGGACGACGACGGTGCTCTCGGCCCAGCCCAGCTTTTCGAAATGGTGGTGGATCGGCGCCATCAGGAAGATGCGCTTGCCGGTCTTCTTGAAGTAGGCGACCTGGATCATCACGGAGAGGGCCTCGGCCACGAACAGGCCGCCGACGATGCCCAGCACAAGCTCGTGCTTGGCGCAGACGGCGATCGCGCCCAGCGCGCCGCCCAGGGCCAAAGAGCCGGTGTCGCCCATGAAGATCTTGGCCGGCGGGGCGTTGTACCAGAGGAAGCCCATGCCGCCGCCGATGATGGCGCCGCAGATCACGCCCAGCTCGCCGATGGTCGGCACGTAGTGCAGGTTCAGGTAGTCGGCGAACTTGATGTTGCCGACCAGGTAAGCGATCAGGCCGAAGGTCGAGGCGGCGAACATTACGGGCACGATGGCCAGGCCGTCCAGGCCGTCGGTCAGGTTCACGGCGTTGGAGAAGCCGGCGATGGTGACGGCGGCGAAGGCCACGTAGAACCAGCCGAGATTGATCACCAGGTTCTTGAAGATCGGGAAGACCATCGAGGTTTCCAGCCCCGGGGTCATGGAGTCGCGCGGGGCGAAGACGATCAGGGCGATCGAGGCGACGATGGCCACCAGGAACTGGGCGGCCAGCTTCTGGCCGCTAGAAAGACCGGCCGTGGTCTGCTTGGTGACCTTGGCGTAGTCGTCCATGAAGCCCAGCACGCCATAGGCGGCGGTGATGCCCAGAACCACCCAGACGTGGACGTTCTTGAGGTCGGCGAACAGCAGCGAGCCCACGAACAGGCCGGCCAGGATCATGAAGCCGCCCATGGTGGGGGTGCCGGCTTTCTCGGTGACGTGACGGGCGATGCCGTCGGTGCGGATCGGCTGGCCCTTGCCCTGCTTGGCCTTCATCCAGCGGATGAAGCGCGAGCCCATGGCCACGGCCACGACGTAGCCGGTCAGCATCGACATGCCGGTGCGGAAGGTCAGGTACTTGAGCAGGTTCAGGACGGGGACGTGCTCGTGCCCGCCGCGCGACAGCAACTCGTAGAGAAAGTACAGCATCAGCCCTGTCCTTCGAGATCGAGCGCGGCCAGGGCGGAGGCCACGGCCCCCGCCTTGGATCCGTTCGAACCCTTCACCATGATCACGTCGCCGGCCCGCATCGCCGAGGCGACCTGAGGCGCGAGTTCGGCGGCGGTTTCGGCGTAGCCGCCCCGCCGAGTCGGCGGAAGCGCATCCCATAAAGATTTCATTAACGATCCGGCGCAGAACACCAGATCGATGCCGGCCTGTTCGATCGGCCGGGCCAGTTCGGCGTGGAATCGGGCGCTTTCGGGGCCCAGCTCCAGCATGTCGGTCAGGGCCACGATGCGGCGCCCCGCCACCTCGCGCGCGCCCAGGGTCGCCAGGGCGGCGTTCATCGAGACGGGATTGGCGTTGTAGCTCTCGTCCACCAGGGTGAAGGCCCCGCCCGCCACGCGCACGCGGCGCTCGGCCCCGCGGCCCTCGATCGGGGCGAACTCGGCCAGGGCCGCCAGGGCGGTTTCGCGGTCGACGTCCAGGGCTTCCAGCATCAGCAGCACGCACAGGCTGTTGAGGCCCCAGTGCACGCCGGTCTGCAGGATGGGGAAACGCAGGGTCTCGCCGCGGACCACGGCGGTGATCTCGGCCCCGCCCTCGGAGGCGGCGAAGGCGGCGAGGCGGGCGGTGACGCCCTCGCCCGTCCCGAAGCTCCAGACCTGGGCGCCGGCCTTATCGGCCTCGGCCTTCAGCAGCGGGAACCAGGGATTGTCGGCGTTCAGCACCGCCACCCCGCCGGGCTCGATGCCGGCGAAGATCTCGGCCTTGGCCCGGGCCACGCCCTCCTCGCCGTCGGCGAAGTTCTCCAGGTGGACAGGACCCACGGTGGTGATGGCCACCGCGTGCGGACGAATGAACCGCGACAGCGGGACGATCTCGTTCGCGTGGTTCATGCCCACCTCGAACACCGCCCGCTGGGTGTCGCGCGGCATGCGCGCCAGGGTCAGGGGGACGCCGATGTGGTTGTTGTACGACTTGACCGAGGCGTGGGCCTTGCCCGCCCGGCGCAGGCCGGCCTCGACCGCGCGGGTGACGCTGGTCTTGCCGACGGAGCCGGTGACGGCGCCGCGACGCGCCTGCGACGCGCGCTCCCGGGCGGCCACGCCCAGGCGTTCCAGCGCCTGGAAGGTGTCGTCCACCAGCACGGCGGGCACGGCGACGGGCTTGGAGACCAGGGCGCCGGCCGCGCCCTGGTCGATGGTCTGGACGACGAACTCGTGCCCGTCGCGCGCGCCGGTCAGGGCCACGAACAGGTCGCCGGGCTCGAGGCTGCGGCTGTCGATCGAGACGCCGGTGGCCGAGAAGTCGCCCAGCACCTGGCCGTCGGCGGCCTTGGCGATCTCGTCGGCGGTCCAGAGGACGTCAGCCATGGGCGGCCTCCAGGGCCTGGAAGGTCTCGGCCACGTCGTCGAAGGGGTGGTTCACGCCGGCTACCAGTTGGCCCTGCTCGTGGCCCTTGCCGGCAACCACCAGGACGTCGCCGTCGGACAGGAGGGCGGCGCCGGCGCGGATCGCCTCGCGGCGGTCGCCGATCTCACGGGCGCCGGGAGCCGCGTCCATGATCGCGGCGCGGATCAACGCGGGCTCCTCCGAGCGAGGATTGTCGTCGGTGACGATGGCCACGTCGGCCAGGCGCGCGGCGATCTCGCCCATCAGGGGCCGCTTGCCGCGATCGCGGTCGCCACCGGCGCCGAACACCACGATCAGCTTGCCGCGCGTATGCGGGCGCAGGGCCTTGAGCACGGTCTCCAGGCCGTCGGGCGTGTGGGCGTAGTCGACATAGGCCTCGCCGCCGTTGGCGCCCGTGCCCACGCGTTGCAGCCGGCCGGCCGCGCCCTCCAGGTGGCCCAGGGCCTCGATCGTGGCGTCCAGGTCCTCGCCGGCGGCCAGGACGAGACCCGCGGCGACCAGCACGTTCGACGCCTGGAAATCGCCGGCCAGGGGCAGCAGCACGTTGAACTCGCGGTCCTGGGCGGCGATCGTCAGCCGCTGCCCTTCCGGCACCGGAGTGCGCGAGACCAGCTTCAGGCCCTGTCCCTCGTGGCCGACGGTCAGGAGCGTCTGGCCCGAGGTGACGGCGGCCGAGGCGAAGGCCGGGAAGGCGTCGCTGTCGGCGTTGAGCACGGCGGTGCGCGTGCGCGGCAACAGGGTCTCGAACAGGCGCAACTTGGCGGCGCGGTAGGCGCCCATGGTGCCGTGATAGTCGAGGTGGTCCTGGGTGAAGTTGGTGAAGCCGGCGGCGGCCAGGCGCACGCCGTCCAGGCGCCGCTGGTCGATGCCGTGGGACGAGGCCTCCACGGCCAGGTGGGTCACGCCCATGCCGGCCAGCTTGGCCATCATCTCGGCCACGTCGGCGGCGTCGGGCGTGGTCAGGCCAGGCGGGGTCAGCTGGATGTCCGGCTGGCCGGCTTGGCTGACGACCACCCCCAGGGTGCCCATGCTGGCGGCCTTGTGGCCCAGGCGGGCGAAGATCTGGCGGCAGAAGCCGGCCACCGAGGTCTTGCCATTGGTGCCGGTGACGGCCACGCAGACGGCGGGCTGAAGGGCCCAGAAATTGGCGGCGGCCAGGGCGTAGGCGCGGCGCAGGTCGGCGGCGTGGGCGGCGGGGACCGGCAGGTCCTGGACGTCGTCCGGAGCCAGGATGGCGGCCGCGCCCGAAGCGATGGCGCCGGGAATGAAGCTGCGGCCGTCGACCTTGCTGCCGGGCAGCGCCGCGAACAGGAACCCTTCACGCACCTTGCGGCTGTCGGCGGTGACGCCGGTGATCACCGGGTCGACCTCGAACGGCCGGTTCAGCAATTGCGAAAGCGTCTTGCTCAAAGTCCCGCCTCCGACGTGGCGACTGCTTGCGGCTGGGCCGCGATGGTGAGGATGTCGTTCTTGCGCTTGACGTTCAGGAACGGGGCGATGCGGTCGATCACGCGGCCGGCGGCCGGCGCGGACACCCAGCCGCCGGTCGAGAAGCCGAAGGTCTTGGCGTTGCCCTTGGGCTCGTCCAGCAGGACCAGCACGAAGTAGCGGTCGGCCTCGATCGGTCCCTCGGTGGGGAACACCGCGGCGAACGAGGAGACCTGGCGCTGGTGGTTGTAGCCCCGGATGGCCGGATCGTACTTCTCGCCGGTGCCGGTCTTGCCGCCCACCGACAGGCCCGGGATGTTGGCCGACTTGCCGCTGCCGCCGGTGACGTTGGCGCGCATGATCTGCAGCATCTGGGCCGAGGTCTCCTCGGACACCGCGCGCGGGCCCTCGGGGCGCACGCCGGCCGGGCGCTTGAGGATGGTCAGGGGCTGCAGCGTGCCGCCGTTCAGCAGCGCGCCCATCGCCTGGGCCAGGGCCAGCGGCGAGACGTTGATGCCGTGGCCGAACGAGGTGGAGGCCACCGCATCGTCGTCCCACTTCTTCGGCGTCAGCGGACGGGCCGATTCCAGCAGTTCCACCTTGGCTGGCCTGGTCAGGCCCAGGGCCGCGAAATAGTGGCTCAGGCGCTCGCCGCCGATCCGCTCGGCCAGGATCGCGGTGCCGATGTTGGACGAGTGCTGGAAGACCTCGACCAGGGTCAGGATCTTCTTGGCGGCGTGGAAGTCGTGGATGGTGCGGTAGCCCAGCTTGAACGGCTCGCGCGCGTCGAAGGTCGAGGCCGGTGTGGCCGCGCCGGTGTCCAGGCCGATGGCCACGGTGAACGCCTTGAACGTCGAGCCCATCTCGTAGACCGTCGCCGCGGCGTGGTTGGTCATCTGCTCGTTGGACGCCAGATTCAGCTGGTTGGGATCGTAGTCCGGGAAGCTGGTCATGCCGAGGATCTCCCCGGTATGGACGTTGGTGACGATGCCCACGGCGTCCTTGGCCTGGAACTCGATGGCGGCCTTGCGGACCTCGTCCTCCAGGGCGGCCTGCACACGCAGGTCGATCGACAGCGGGATGGCGCCGTCGGGGCCTTGGGCGGCGGCTTCGCGCACCTGCTTGTCGAGGGCCTTCTCGGCGCCGGACAGGCCCTTGCCGCCCTTGTCGACGAAGCCGATGAAGTGGGCGGCGCTGGAGCCCAACGGATAGACGCGGCGGGCCTGCTCCTCGAACTGCACGCCCGGCAGGCCCAGGTCGAAGATCGCGTCCTTCTGCGACGGGGTCATGCCGCCGACGAGGAAGGTGCGGCGATCGCCCTCGATGGCCTGGGCCAGGCGCTTGGCCGGCACCTGCGGCAGGGCCTTGGCCAGGGCCTTGCGCGTGGCGCGGGCGTCCCAAACTTCCTTGGGATCGATGTAGAGCGCGTAGTGGGTCAGGTCGACCGCCAGCAGCTGGCCGTTGCGGTCGACGAGATCGCCGCGCGCGCCGTCGGTCGAGGCCAGGTAGCCGTTGCGGCCCACGTCCGAGAACAGCGCCGCCCAGGTGGCGCCCACGCCCAGAACGCAAAAGGCCAGCCCGAACAGGGCCAGCACGAAGAAGATGCGGATGCGGGTGTCGTCTTCCGGCTTGGCCGCGGCGCGGGAGCGCTCGAAGGCGTGCTCCAGGCGCCAGACACGCTCGATCAGCCAGCGCCAGGCCGCCGGCGCGGCCCCCGGGGCGAGGTTGGAGAGGCTCATCGCGGCGCCTCCACCGGGGCGGGATAGTCGTCGGGCGTGGCCTCGGGCGCCTCGGCGGCGGCCACGTCGCCGGCCGCGCTGACCGGGGGCGGAGCCTGGCGGGTGGGCACGGGATTGCGGCGCGCCACGTCGATCAGCGCGTCCTCGGTGGTCTCGTGCTCGGGCTTGATCGGCAGCAGCTGCATGCCGGCCGCCAGTTGCTCGATGCGACGCGGCTGCTCCAGATAGGCCACCTCGGCCTTGAGCAGGCGCACGCGGATCTTCTCGTCGTCGATCTGCTTCTCGACCGAGGCGATCTGGGCGCGCTCGCGGCCGGCGAAGGTCTTGGCCATGTAGACGCCCAGGACCAGCACCAGCAGGACGGCCAGGCACACCACCTCCACCAGGCGGAAGCCGCGCACGCGACGCTCGAAGATGGCCGAAAGGCTCATGCCGACGCGCTCCACACGGGCGCGGCGGTACGCACGGCCGCGCGCAGCTTGGACGAGCGGGCGCGCGGATTGACCGCCAGCTCGGCCTCCCCGGGCGCGACAGCCTTGGACGAGATCAGCTGGAAGCTGGCCGGGGCGCCCTGCTCCACCGGCGGCGCGTGGCGCGAGCCGCCCGGCGTGCGGCCGGCGCGCTCGGCCAGGAAGTTCTTCACGATGCGGTCTTCCAGCGAGTGGAAGCTGACCACCGCCAGGCGGCCGCCCGGCTTGAGCACGCGCTCGGCGGCGGCGAGACCCTCCTCCAGCTCCTCCAGTTCGGCGTTGACCGCGATGCGCAGGCCCTGGAACGAGCGGGTGGCGGGATGGACCTTGGCGCCCTTGCGGCCGCCCAGGGCGCGCTCGATCACGGCGGCCAGGTCCAGCGTGCGGGTGAAGGGCTGCTCGGCCCGGCGCTTGACGATGAAGTTGGCGATGTGGCGCGAGGCGTGCTCCTCGCCATAGACGTAGAGGATGCGGGCCAGCTCGGCGTGGCCCAGCGTGTTGACCAGGTCGGCGGCGGTGGGGCCGTCCGCGCCCATGCGCATGTCCAGCGGACCGTCGCGCATGAAGGAAAAGCCGCGCTCAGCCTCGTCGAGCTGCATGGAGGATACGCCAAGGTCCAGGGTGACGCCGTCGACCGACGCCTCCCCCAGATACGCGCTGATTTGCGAAAACCGGTCCTGAATCAGCCGAAAGCGACCATCCGCCGCGCTGAACGAAGCGTTAATGGGTTCGGCGAACCGGAGCACGCTGGGATCGCGGTCGAAGGCGACGACCGAGGCGCCCGTGGCCAGGATCGCGCGGGTGTAGCCGCCCGCGCCGAAGGTGCCGTCCACCATCACGTCGCCGGACTTGGGCGCCAGGGCCTCGACGACCTCGTCGAGCAGGACCGAGATGTGGGGAGCCTCGCTCACGCCGCGCCCCCGGCGAGGCGGGCCGTGCGCTGCTGGGCGCGCAGGGCGGCCAGGCCCTCGCGGGCCAGGTCGCGCTGGGCGGCGCGGTGGGCCTGAAAGGCCTCGCGCGACCAGATCTGGAACCGCTCGCCCAGACCGACCACGGCCACCCAGTCGGTGAGGCCGAACATGTCGCACAGATGGTCGGGCAGGGTGATGCGGCCGGCGGTGTCGAACGACAGGCGGGCCATGCCGCCCAGGACGCTGGTTTCCAGGGCCGAGCGGATCGGGTCGCCGAACGGCATTTCGTCGATCACGCCCTGATAGCGGTCGAACAGGCTCTTGCCGCCGGCTTCCAGGCAATCGGCTTCGATGGAGGGGAAGCAGAAGATCCCGTCGAACGGACCCGAGAGCGCGGCGCGGAAGTCCTGCGGCACGACGATGCGCCGCTTACTGTCCAGCTGCTTCTCGAACGTCGAGAGAAACACCCCACTACCCCTGCTTGAGCCCATTGCCGGCCGCCCAGCCACGATCGACCCGACGCGATTGGGTTAACATGGGATTGATTGGGAAACAATGACACCAAACCCTAATCCGCCGCCAAAACAAAGGTATTCAGGCGGTCCTTCACAGGCCCAGATTATTTATCAACAGAACATACATGGAACTTGTTAAGGTTTGCAGCGAGCTGGCCTCAACGCGAACCCTTGCGGACATGGGGAAACCGGCGCCTCGGCCAGCAAAGACCGGGCAAGGTGGGGCTGCGTCCCACTTTTAGCGCACGACAAGAAGCGTCGCCGCGTGGCCTGAACTGAACGGCAACCACCGCCTGGAGGCCGGCCGGCGGGACATTAGGGCGTCGCCGCCCCGCCATGCCCTTAGGACGAAGGTCCGGTGGCCGGCGCGACGTTAGCTTCCGGAGGCGACCCCGAACCGACCCAGGCGGTGTCCGCTTTTCGCGTGATGCCTCAAGGTCAGGTTGCTGGCTGCGGGATATTTCCAGACCCGACCCTAGGCGGACATCACGTTTCATGGCTTCTCTGCGCTCGAACTACGTGAGGCGACGCACCGATGCTCATCACAATGCGTCTGATGTTTTCCAGCGCGGACATTCAGGAGGCGATGGATCAGACGGTAGAGGCGTTCAGCGATGCGCTTGCCAAGGCCTGTGAACGCGAAGCTCGATTCGAGAAGATCAGCGAGCTGGCATTCTGCTTTGGCGTGGCGCATCCCGTCATGCAGCCACCCAGCAAGGGGCGCGCCAGTTTTTCCCGTGACAGCGGCATCTTTTTTACTGAAGCCTATCTCGACTATGGCGCGTGGATCGGTGAGCGATGGGCCGATCGGATGCGCGCGGTGGCCAAGGCGGCGCAGATCGCGCTTGCGGCGGTTCACAAGACGCGATTGACCGCCGAAGAGCGATCAGTCTTGTCACGATTGATCGAAAGCGAGGCGGAGAAGCTAGCGGAGTCACCTCCGAAACACTTGCTTGCTCTCAAACCCGTTTATGCCTGCGAGGACGAGTATGGGCAGCGGTTGTCCATCGGCTTCCAGCCGCCAGGCACCCTCGTCCCGGTCGCCGCGAACGCGCGTGTTCGAGTGCTCCAACCATCGGAAGTCCAGGCCTATGTCGAGCACCAGAAGGCCGCTGAAGCCATTCCGGCGGTCAAGCTCTACCAGAGCCGAGACACACAGCTGCTGTATCGAGAAGCTTGGATCGATGGTGATAGCGTCGTCGAGCATGTCGGCTTCTGCGGCGAAAAGGGCTCGGTTTCGCGACATCCCGCAGCAGGATCTACTCGCCAGAGGGAAGTGATCGACGCCATCACCGCTGACGCGAAGGCGAATGGCTTCGCACCAATTACGGAAGCGCGGCTTGTCCGCCTCCTCGTCAGTAAGGAAATTGCCGGGATGGGGACGAAAGGCGACGTGCGTCGGCGGCACGCGCTGGAGGACTTCCTCAACGAGGTGACGGGATGGTTCGGCCTAGGTCATTGCGACGGAGGATCGATCGGCTCTGGATCGATGGAGGTATTGTGCTTGGTCGTGGACTACGGGATCGCTTCTCGGGTCATCGAACGAGAATTGGCGTCCTCGCAGTTCAATGATTTCGCAGTAAGCCGCGCTGACGCATGAGGGCGGATGGGGCTGCTCCCAACCCTCGGCAGACCTTAGCGGGGAGAAGCCCAGCGTAGCGGCACTTCGATTTTTCCACCCCGGTAGCGTTTCGTAGCTTGAAAC
This sequence comes from Caulobacter sp., assembly GCA_017745235.1. Lineage (GTDB taxonomy): Bacteria > Pseudomonadota > Alphaproteobacteria > Caulobacterales > Caulobacteraceae > Caulobacter. The sequence continues at coordinate 71,124 of JAGHZU010000015.1, forward strand.
TTCGGTGCGGCGCAAAGCGCCCATTCCTCTAATCTAGGCTCTCTACTGCTCCGGGCCTGACAGTCTGCCAGATAGCCGTCAGCACGCACTTTGCAGACCAGCAGCACTTCACCCGGTGGGATGTCAGTACTGTCAGGCATGCAGCGTGTGATGTCATTTGCGGTGGGCTTCGAAGCCCATGCGCTTGGCGGTAAGCGATGCGGCGCGCCGGAATATGAGGCGAGCGTGAACAGCAGTACGATGCTCAGCATATGATCTCTATCGACCGTCGATCAGTTGAGCCTACGGGTGTAATCCGCGCTGTCTACCGGAACGACCGAAAACGACCCAAATCGGACGTTGAGAGGGGCGGTAATTGCGATCGCCGCGTTCAACGCCGCGAGCGCCCGAGATCTAAATACGCTGTCCGCAGAGAACTCATCAGTCCTGTTGTTTGCCAGAGCAGCGGCCACCGCGTCGCGAACAGCCACCACGAACGCTTCTGCATTGCACTCTGTGGTAAAACACTCGTGGCCGACCTCATCAGGTTCGCAGGCGTAGATATCTTCGAATTCAAGGACGCGGAGCCTAAAGACCCGCCGCTGAGGCATTCCTTCCCAGCGGTGAGTAAGCAAAAGCCGCCACTCATGCGGCTCTCTATCGAAGCCGGCGCGCGAGAATGATCCGCCGGTAGCGATTTCCAGGGCTGCTCTTAGCGGGTCTCCAAGGACATCCGTCGTGTCGCTGATTCCCTCCAGCACAAAGGCCTTTGGACCGACGGTAATGGCGCAATCGGACCAACCAGCTCCTCGGTCGTTCAACGCTATCTGGATTTTGTCAGTGGCGAGCATTCAGACACATTAGGAGCTGCAAGTTCTCCTAACCACCCCTTCCAGACCTAACGGACGCCCGCTTCGCGGCCAGGCGCCCAAGGCACGCCCTCGACGTCGGCGCCAATTTCCGGACCCAGCCCGTTGCGGACGCTGGGCGCTCATCGGAACCCTCGATCTTTGAGAGAGGGCTCAAGCGCGCCCCTACCCGACATCACCTCGGTCGGCCCAAAGGCAGCCCCCCCGGGGGGCCGCCGCCCGCGTCGCTGCGGCAGGCGGGCTTGGGCCATCTTCGTGACGGCCTGCGATAATGGACCAGACGGTCTGTAAGCCGGGTTCTGTCTACGCCCGCCTCCCCGAGGGGAAGAAGGCGCGAGACGGCCATTCCTCTGGACCGCCCATTGCTGGACGGTTCTCGCGACCTACCCGGACCCTCTCAGCCAGTGACGGCCTATCCGACGCGAGGCCGGAGCGGGGTCCCTATTCGGTCTTGCTCCAGGCGGGGCTTGCCATGCCGTCCCTGTTGCCAGGTCCGCGGTGGGCTCTTACCCCACCCTTTCACCCTTCCCGCCCCGTAGGGAGGAGGTTTGCTTTCTGTGGCGCTATCCCTGGGATCGCTCCCGGCGGGCGTTACCCGCCGCCTTGTCACCGTGGAGCCCGGACTTTCCTCGACGCTGCGAGAGCGCCGCGGCCGTCCGACCATCTGGTCCGGGACGGTCTTTGACGGCGTATGGCCCGCAGGTCAACTTTCATCCGTCGGCGTGAAGGTTCCGGCGCGCCCCGGCCGCGGCCAGGGAGGCGACGGCGGCCAGGCCGACGACGGCGCCGAGCGCGACGAAGACGGCGACCTCCAACACGCCGGGGGCCAGTTGCCGCACCGTGACATCGTAGGGCAGCTTCTGGACCGTGCGGGCCATGTGGAAGCTGTTCAGCGCCCCCACGAGCAGCCCCAAGGCGGGACCGGCGACGGCGAGGCCGGAGATGAGGCTACGCCAGGGACCGGACCGGACGCGGGCGAGCGCCGCCAGGACGGGCCCGGCGAGCACGGCCAGCATCAGGACGACAAGGACGACCTTCTGAGGCGTCGCAGCGTCGGCCAAGACCGATTCCAGCACCTGAACCGACATGCGCATCCTCCTGAGCTCTTTCCGTCGCCGGAGAATGAATTACAAATGTAATTTATAGAGTCAAGACCCGGCCGGACCTCATGCCGGCCGGTAGGCCTGGGCCATCGCCCCGCCAGGGAAGGCGCGCGCGCTGACCAGCTCCAGGCGCAGAGGCGCGGCCAGGTCGGAGAACAGCGCCTGGCCCCGTCCCAGGGCCACAGGCGCCACCGCCAGGACGAACTGGTCGACCAGTCCCTGGGCGACGAGGCTGCGGGCGAAGCGGACGCCGCCGTGGGCGATGATCGGCTTGCCCGGCTGGGCCTTCAGCCGGGCGACCTCCTCGGCCAGGTCGCCGCCGGCCACCTGCGCCTGGCTCCAGCTTTCGCCGCCGGGCTGAAGCGCGGCCGACTGCGTGGCGCCGGCGCGGGCGTGGGCCTCTTCCAGGGCCGGACCTGGCGCGGCCTTCAGGATGTCCAGGCCCTGGCGCGAGAAGACGACCTTTGGGATCTCGTTCATCGGCGGGGCGAACGCGTCGGTCGAGGTCGGCCACCAGGCGGCCATGTCGCGAAAGCTGCGCGAGCCCATGATGTGCAGCCCGCCCGTCCAGAGCATCTCGACCGACCAGGCCTTGGCCTCCTGGTCGGCGCCGAACATCCAGGCGTTGCGCCCCTCCAGGTCGCTGACGAACCCGTCGAGCGAGATCGACATCTTCAGGATCAGGTCTCTCATGGCGTCCTCCTCTTGATCGCTGCGACCCGAGGACGGATGGGGACGAGACGTTCCGACACCAATCCAGGCGATTTCAGACCCTGAGCTTCCTCATCCGGACCGCCCTGACGGAGCCCTGGTCGCCGCGCGAGCCTGGAAGCCGTCTACCCGTTTTCCTGCGCCGCTCGCATCAGCGCCGCCACCGGATCCTCGCCCAGGCCCGCGATCGCCCCGGCGCGCTCTGCGTCCGTCTTGTTCTGGCCCAGCTTGAACGTGCCCTCCAGGCGCTCGACCGTCAGTCGGCAGCCGACGATGCCGCGCATCATCGCCTCGAAGCGGCCGGGGGTCATCTTGTGGCGAGTCCAGGGGGTCTTGGGCAGGAGGCGGGCCTCCTCCTGGGCCGAAAGATCGTCGAGCAAGGCCACGAACTCGTCGTTGGACAGCGGGGCCACCAGGCCCTCGGCCTCGACGCTGACATAGTTCCAGGTCGGGACCTGGTCGTCGGTCCCGTACCAGTCTGGACTGACATAGGCGTGCGGCCCGGCCGCCAAGGCGACGGCGCGGAAACCCTGGACCAAGTGCGGGGCCAAGGCGTTGGCGCGCGAGAGGTGGAAGTCCAGCGCCACCTCGCCCCCTCCGGCGCCGAAGCCGAGTTCGCGCACCACCACCGGCGCCTGGGCCACGAATGGGCGGCCGCCGACAGCGGCGGCCAGGGTCACGAAGCCGTTGGCGCGGACGAAGTCCAGCAGGCGCGTGCGGTCATCGACGCGGAAGGCCTTGGCCGGATGCATCAGCCGCCGGCCCGCAACAGGGCGACCAGGCGCGCGCGGGTTTCGCCGTCGGCGATCCCGTCGAAGCGGCTCTGCAGCCAATGGCGCTGGAAGGCGGCCACCACCGTCTCGGTCCACTCGTCGTAGACGCCGGACGGGGCGCAATTGTAGCCCAGGCGGGTCAGGCCGGCCTGGAGCGCGAAGACGCCGGTCCCCTCCTCGCCCCGCCCCAGCGGCGCGCCGGGCGACGGCGGCGGCTCCACCCAGAGGCCATGGCCGGCCTCGGCCAGGCGCTTCCACGGGAAGCGTTCGCCCGGGTCGATCTTGCGGCCGGGGGCGATGTCGGAATGGCCCAGGATGCGGTCGTCGTCGATCGTCCAGCGCGAGCGGATGTCGGCCAGCAGGTTGATGACGGCGTCGATCTGGGCGTCAGGGAAGTCGCGATAGCCGAACTCGTGGCCGGGATTGACGATCTCGATGCCGATCGAGGCGGAGTTGATGTCCTTGACGCCCTTCCAGAAGGCCGCGCCGGCGTGCCAGGCCCGGCGCTCCTCGGGCACCAGGCGGAAGACCCGTCCGTCCTCCTCGACCAGGTAGTGGGCGCTGACCTTGGCCTCCGGATCGCACAGCCGCGCCAGGGCCGCCTCGCCGCTCTGCATGCCGGTGTAGTGCAGGACCACGCAGTCGGGCACGGCCTTGCGGGCGTCGAAATTCGGCGAGGGGGCGTCGATGAGGTTCATTGCGAACGGTTCCTCGTCAGAAGCAGCAGCGGCATCACCTGGTTCCTGCGCAGGGCGATGATCAGAACCCCCACTAGCGCCAGGATCGTGCCGATTCCCATCCGAATATCGAAATGATCGTGTGTCACCGCCACGCCCAGGCCGATCGTCAGCAGCGGCGTCATCAAGGTGAGCGGGGCGATCAGGTTGGCCTCGTACCGCTGGATCAGGCCGTAATAGGCGGTGTGGGCCAGGACCGAGACCACCAGGGCCGAGAACAGCACCGCGGCCACGAAGGGCCAGCCGGCGTGGATGGCGGCGGCCGGGGCGCCCGGCTCGATCAGGACGCTGAGCGCCGCCAGGGGCAGGATCGAGGTGGCCCCGACCCAGGCCTGGAACTGCAAAGGCTTCACGCCCTCGATCTGCTTCATCATCACCGCCCCCAGCGAGCCGGTGAAGGCCGAGCCGACGATGAACCACAGGCCGGGCGACAGTTGCAGGCCGTGCGGGTTCCACATCACCACCACCGCCCCCGTCAGGGTCAGGGCGATGCCCAGGCCGCGCCGCCAGCGCACGCTCTCGCCCAGCATCAGCATCGAGAGCATCGTCGTGAACGGCACGCCCAGTTGCACCACCACCGCCGCGGCCGAGGGCGAGGCGGTCTTGAAGCCCATGAACAGGAGGGCGAAGTTCCCAGCCCCCATCAGCAGGCCGACCACCGCGATGCGCCAGGCCGGCCGGGGCGCGGGCAGCAGCCACCGCGCCGTCACCGCCGCGACGATGGCGAACCGCACCGCCGCATAGAACAGCGGCGGCACGCCCCAGTGAGCCACCACGATTTTCGAGATGATGTTGTTGCAGGCCCAGACCAGGCAGACCAGGACCAGCAAACCGAAGTCGCGCAAGGACATGGCCCGAGCGCATACGCGTCCCGAACGGCTGTTTGCAACGAAAACCGACAGGCCCGTCAATTGTGTCGGTTGACGTAAGGGATAAACGGCCGTTTGATAGTGAACAGCGTTCACATATCACAAGCGTCCGGAGAACCGGACCACATGAGCAAGGGCGGAAGCGGATGGCGATCGAGCATTTCGACGTACTGATCGTGGGCGCGGGGCTGTCGGGCATCGGCGCGGCCTACCACCTGCAACGCGACTGCCCGGGCAAGTCCTACGCGATCCTGGAGGCCCGCGGCGCCATCGGCGGCACCTGGGACCTGTTCCGCTATCCCGGCATCCGCTCCGACAGCGACATGTACACCCTGGGCTACGCCTTCAAGCCGTGGCGCGAGGCCAAGGCCATCGCCGACGGCCCCTCGATCCTGCGCTACGTGCGCGAGACGGCCGACGAGAACGGCATCACCCCGCACATCCGCTTCGGCCACAAGGTCAAGCGCGCCAGCTGGTCGTCGGAGACGGCGACCTGGACCGTCGAGGCCGAGCACGAGGGCCGGATCGTCCAGGTCAGCTGCGGCTTCCTGTCGATGTGCAGCGGCTACTACAACTACGACGCCGGCTATACGCCCGACTTCCCGGGGGTCGAGCGCTACAAGGGCCGGCTGGTCCATCCCCAGCACTGGCCCACCGACCTGGACTACGCCGGCAAGTCGGTGGTGGTGATCGGCAGCGGCGCGACCGCCGTGACCCTGGTGCCGGAAATGGCCAAGACGGCCTCGCACGTGACCATGCTGCAGCGCTCGCCGACCTATGTGGTCTCCCGTCCGGCCGAGGACGGCCTGGCCAACTGGATGCGCCGCCACCTGCCCGCCATGACCGCCTACGGCATCACGCGGTGGAAGAACGTGCTGATGCAGATGCTGTTCTTCAACATCGCCCGCAAGAAGCCGGAGAAGACCAAGGAGCGACTGCTGGGGCTCGTTCGCGACTACCTGGGGCCGGACTACGACGTGGCCACGCACTTCACGCCCCGCTACAATCCGTGGGACCAGCGCCTGTGCCTGGTGCCCGACGCCGACCTGTTCGACTCGCTGAAGGCGGGAACCAGCTCGGTCGTCACCGACCAGATCGAGACCTTCACCGAGGACGGCCTGCTGCTGAAGTCCGGCCAGACCCTGAAGGCCGACGTGATCGTCACCGCCACGGGCCTGCGCATGCAGTTGCTGGGCGAGATGGAGATGGTGGTCGACGGCCGGAAGATCGCTCCGCACGAGACCACCAGCTACAAGGGCATGATGTTCAGCGACGTGCCGAACCTGGCCTCGACCTTCGGCTACACCAATGCCAGTTGGACGCTGAAGGCCGACCTGACGGCGGAATATGTCTGCCGCCTGTTGAAATACATGGACCGCACCGGCGCCCAGATCTGCACCCCGCGCCTGCCCGAGGGCCAGATGGAGGTCGAGCCGTGGCTCGACTTCTCGTCGGGCTACGTGCAGCGGGCCCTGAAGATCCTGCCCAAGCAGGGCGCCAGGACGCCGTGGAAGGTGCACCAGAACTACGCCATGGACATGATGACCCTGCGCCACGGCAAGGTCGACGACGGCGCCATGGAGTTCTCCAAGGCTCGCGTCCCGGCCTCGGCGAAGGTGGCGGCTTAGGAGCGCTCCCTCCGCCAATTCGACCGCCGATGTGGGGGTTTCGCCGTATGGCGACATGGGGCCATCCGCTGATCCCCATGGGCGCGCCCGGTCCCTACCGACCTGATCCGGGTTGACCTTCCGCGGCCTCCCGCCCGACCTGTCCGTGCCTAGAGGTAGTTGCGGATCGCCAGGGCGCCCTCGAAGGGCGCCGCCAGGTCGCCGACGATCGCCACCCGGGCGCCGGCCGCCCTGCCGGCCGCGACGCCGGCGGGCGAGTCCTCGAACACCAGGCATTCGCCGATCGGCGCGCCCAGCCGCTCGGCCGCCTTCAGGAAACCCTCCGGATGCGGCTTGCCCCGCCGGACGTCTTCGGCGGCGAGAAAGTGATCGGGAATCGGCAGGCCGGCGGCGCGCAGGCGCGTCTCGGCCAGCGCCCGGGGCGCGGAGGTCACGATCGCCCAGCGGGCCGGGTCCAGCCCCGCCAGCAGCGCCTGGACGCCGGCGATCGCCGCCACGCCCTCGGTGTCGTCCAGTTCGGCCTGTAACAGCCAGCGGGCCTCGGCCTCGATGTCCATGCCGGGACGGGCGAAACGGCTGAGGCTGTCGCGATATTGCAGGCCCTGGCAGACGGCGAGGACCTGCGCCGGGTCGTGTCCGTGACGCAGCGCCCAGGCCGTCCACACCCGCTCCACGACCGCCGAGGAATCCAGCAGGGTGCCGTCCATGTCGAACAGGAAGGCGGCGTAGGCGCGGCCGCGGAAGACCGGAGCGCGATCGGGTTCTGTCATGACGGACTCCTTGCGTCGTTGCGGGGAAAGGCGGGTCAGGCCGGGCGGTCGGTCACCCGGCCGGCCAGGATCGGGGTCAGGGCGAACAGGATGGCCAGCAGCCAGAAGGCGCCGTGCAGTCCGGTGGTCCTGGCGAGGCCGCCAATGCCCGCGGGGCCGATCAGGATGCCGGCGTAGCCGATGGTCGACAGGACCGAGATCGCCTGGGCCGAAGGCATGGCCGTCTGGGTTCCGGCCAGGCGAAACAGCACCGGCACGATGTTGGAGGCTCCCAGGCCGATCAGGACGAAGCCTGCCAGGGCCAGCCAGGCGACGGGCACGGTCAGCAGCACCGCGAAGCCGGCCACCGCGACCAGCCCGCCCCACCGCAGCACGGCGCGGTCGCCCAGCTTCGCCACGGTCCGGTCGCCGGCGAAGCGGCCGGCGGTCATGGCGATGGAGAACAGCATGTAGCCGATCCCGCCTTGGGCCACCGCCACCAGTCCGGCCTTGGTGATCAGCAGCGCGCTCCAGTCCAGCATCGCGCCCTCGGCCAGGAACGTCGCCCCGGCCAGCAGCGACAGCAAAACGACGGCGCCGCGCGGAACGGCGAACCTCGCCCCCTCCGGATCGCCCTTGGCCCGCACCAGGCGCGGCGCGGCCAGCGCCATGGCCGCCAGCATCAGCGCGGCGTTGACCAGCACCCCCGCCAGCGGGGCCAGGCCGGCCGACAACATCAGGGTCATGGAGGTCGCTCCCGCGAACCCTCCGATGCTGTAGAGCGCGTGGAAGCCGGACATCAGCGGCCGCTGCGCCGCCCGCTCGACGTCGACCGCGTGGACGTTGATCGCCACGTCCAGCGATCCGAGGGCCGCGCCGAAAGCGAACAGGGCCGAGCCGAGGGCGAGAGGCGTTCCAGCCACCGCCAGGAACGGCAGGAACACGGCCACGCCCAGGCCGCCCAGGATGACGATGGGCCGGCTGCCGAACCGGGCGGCCAGCGCGCCCGTCGCCGACATGGTCAGCACCGAGCCCAGGCCCAGGCAAAGCAGCATCATGCCCATGGCTCCGTCGTCGATGCCAAGTCGCGCCTTGGCGAAGGGCACCAGCGGGGCCCAGGAGGCCACGCCGAAGCCGGCGACGAGGAAGGACAGGCGCGTGGCGAGACGCGCCGCCGGGGAGGACGGCGTCACCATGGTGAGCTCCGGATAGATAGGTGCGAGCTGGCCTAGGCCAGGATGATCCTGGCCCCGCCCTGGGCGAGGCCGTCGCGAACGGGCGGCGGCGCGTCAGCCTCGAGGATCAGGGTGTCGAAGGCCTCGAGCGGCGCGACCCGGTGGGGGGCGCGGGTCTCGAGCTTCTCGTTGAGCGCCATCAGCACGATGGCCTCGCTGGCTCCGACCAGGGCGCGCTTGAAGGCCGCATCGCCGGCGTCGAAGATGCACGCCCCATGCCGGGCCGACAGCGCGCAGGCGCCCAGGAAGCAGCGGTCGATGCTGAGCTGCTGGACCGCCATCACCGCGGAAGCGTCGACCACCCCGCCAACCTCGCGGTTCACCTCACCGCCCAGGATCATGAAATCCAGGCTCTGGCGCTCGAACAGCACCGAGGCGATCGGCACGGAATTGGTGATGACCCTCAGGCCCAGGTCGTCGGGCAATTCGGCGGCCAGGGCCAGGTTGGCGCTGCCGTTGTCGAGGAAGATCGCCTCGCCGGGCCCGACCAGGCGGGCGGCCGCGCGGGCCAGGGCCCGCTTGCGCTCGACGTCCTCGACGGCGCGCACGTTCATCGGCGCCGAGATGGGCGAGATCGGCAAGGCGCCGCCATAGACCCGGCGACAGCGCCCGTCGGCAGCCAGGGCCCGCAGGTCACGCCGGATGGCGTCCTCGGAAACCGAGAACTCCTCGGCCAGCACCGCCGCCACGACGGTCTGGCCCTGGTCCAGGCGCCGGGCGATCAGTTCGCGACGAGCAACGGGAGGCGTATCGTTCATGCCGCACGTCATATCGTGCATAAACGTGCATTTCAAGGCGAAAATCGGCGGAAAGAAATCCGTCTTACTCAGAAACCGGCACTATCACGGCCCAACTTCGCACATTTGTGCACGTTTTTAGAGCTTGCGTGCGCGATTTCAGGCTCGGAACGCCCGCTCACGGTCGCAGCCCTAAGATCGCGAAGCTGAGCCGCCATCCACGAGCCCGGGATGGCGACGAGGGGAACGCTCCTCAATCCACGAAGTCGAAGCCTTCGTCGTCGTCCTCGACCGGGGCCGGCTTGGGCGGGGCGCCGCCCTTGGGCCGTACGAAGCGCAGGGCCGTATGGGTCTTGGAGAAGGCGCAGACCTTGGTGTCGACCAGGCCGTGGGCCCGGGCCTCGGCCAGGATCTCGGCGTCCTTCAGCGGCGCGCCCTTGCCCTTCTGCGCCACGATCCAGATCGCGCCCTTGGGAGCCAGCCCCCCGGCCAGATCGTCCAGCTGGTCGAAGTCCGCCAGGTCTTCGACGCCCAGGAACAGCAGGTCGACGTTTTCGTAGGCGTCGACCGGGGCGACGCGGGTGCGCAGCTCGGCCAGGAAGTCGGCGTCGTCCAGGTTCTCGATCACCACGGTCTGGCCGGCCTTGACGCCCAGCTTGTCCAGGCGGCCGGGCGGGTTCTGGATGGCGTGCAGCCACTTCGCCGCCTGGCCGGCGTCCAGGGTGAAGCGGGTGCCGTCGTTCAGCACGAGGTCATCGCCCTCGACCCGCAGGCCGCGCAGGGCGTGGCCCTGGAAGTTGCCCTCGACCGCGCCGCGGAAGATCAGCTTGGGCGGCTCCCACAGGAGCTTGCCCGGCCCGTCGCCGCCGGAGAGCTGGCCCCAGACGCCCTTGGCTTCCTTGCCCATGCCTCAGGCGCCCTTGAACACGGGCGAGCGCTTTTCGAGAATGGCGTCGACGCCTTCCATGTGGTCCTCGGTGTGGTGGGCGATGGCCTGGGCCGCCGCGCTCATTTCCATAAGGGTGTCGTAGCTGGCCGTCTGGCCGTGCTTGAGCAGGCTCTTGGCCATGCGCAGGGCGTGCGGCGGCTGGGCGGCGATGCGTTCGGCCAGGGCCATGGCCTCGCCCATCAGGACGTCGGCGGAGACGGTCCGGCTGACCAGGCCCCATTCCTCGGCCTTGGCCGCGTCGATGACGTCGCCGGTGAACAATAGCTCGGCCGCGCGGCTCATGCCGATGGTGCGCGGCATAAGCCAGGCGCCGCCATCGCCGGGGATCAGGCCCAGCTTGAGGAAGGTGACGCCGAACTTGGCGGTGTCGGCGGCGATGCGGATGTCGGTCATGCAGGCCACGTCGCAGCCCAGGCCGATGGCCGCGCCATTGACGGCGGCGATCGAGGGGACCTCCAGGCCGTAAATGGCCCGCACGATGCGGTGGATGTTCTTGCGATAGCCGTCGCGCACGGCCACGCCGTTGCCGCCGAACGCCCCCTCCCGCGCCTTCATCGCCTTGACGTCGCCGCCGGCCGAGAAGGCCCGCCCTGCGCCCGTCAGGATCACGCAGCGGATGTCCTGGTCGTCGTTGATCGCCTCGCAGGCGGCCGCCACCTGGTCGCCGTCGCCGGGCGCGCCCAGGGCGTTCATCGCGTCGGGACGGTTGAGGGTCAGAACCGCGACGTGGCCGCGCTTCTCGGTGAGGATCAGGGGGGTGTCTTGCGCCATCGGACGTTCGCTCCTGCTTTTCTCCCTGCTTAGCGCACTTCGCCCCAGGGGAAGCAAGGGAGGCCGTGCGCGCCGCCGCCATGGTGAAGCTTACACCACGTTCATCGAACGTCGTGTAATCAACATATCCCCCTCAGATGATCCAAGTGTTCGCTCCAAGTGACATCGTTGTCAGAAGACCAAAGCCACCCGGTTACGCTTGCGAACAAGACGCATCAGCGTCGCTAGGGCATTTTCAGTAAGCTAAACCGTAAAAAGCATTAGCCACCGGAGGAATCATAGGGTTTTACTGGAATTCAGGGACGCAAGGAAAAACGGCGGCGTACAGTTCACATGTCCCCAAGGCATGCATTGATCATCGAGGACGAGATCCTCATCGCCCTCGAAGTCGAGGCGTTGCTGCTCGAACAAGGTTTCGAGAGCTTCGACATCGCCGAAAGTCCGCAGGACGCGCTGGACTGCGCCCTCAAGCGTCAACCCGATCTCATTACAGCCGACTACCGCATCATAGGCGGCACCGGCGTCGAAGCCGTCACCGCCATCATGGCCCGTCTGGGCCCGATCCCCGTGGTCTACGTCACCGGCAACGCCGACCAGTTGGGCGCGCGCACGCGCACCGTGGTGGACAAGCCCATCTCGCCTCATCGCCTGGCCGAAGCCTGCGCCCTGGCCACCGGGGCGGCGGCTTAGGCCTTTCCCCAATCTCCATGGCGGCTATTCTGCCGACCCGCCAAGGGGATTCCGATGACCATCGTCGACAGCCTGGAGGCGCTGGAAGCGCTCTACCGGCCCGCGCCCGTCGCCGCCTCGACCGTGAAGGTCGCCGACCGGCTCATTCCCGAATACCGCGCCCTGGTCGAGGCCTCGCCGTTCCTGGCCCTGGCCACCGTTGGGCCGGAGGGGCTGGACTGCAGCCCGCGCGGCGACCAGCCGGGCTTCGTGCGAGTGGCCGACGAGCGCACGCTGATCCTGCCCGACCGGCGCGGCAACAACCGCATCGACAGCCTGCGCAACGTGGTGCGCGATCCGCGCGTGGCGCTGATGTTCCTGATCCCCGGCTCGGGCACGACATTCCGGGTGAACGGCCGGGCGGTGATCAGCGCCGATCCCGACCTGCTGGAAAGCTTCGCAGTCGACGGCAAGGCCCCGCGCACCTGCCTGGTCGTCACCGTGGTCGAGGCCTATTTCCAGTGCGCGCGGGCCATCGTCCGCTCGGGCCTCTGGAAGCCGGAAAATCAGGTCGATCCCGCGTCCCTGCCCACGCCGGGCGCGATGCTGGCGGCCATGACCGCCGGCGCGGTGGGCGGAAAGCCCTATGACGACGCCTGGCCCGAGCGCGCGGCGGCCACCCTGTGGTAGGGCCAGGCCCTAGCGAAGACGAAAGCGGCCCCGCCCTTGTGGGCGAGGCCGCTTGAAACACATCGATCGAGGCCGAGACCTCAGTCGTCGCGATGAACCCGTTCCCGGCGTTCGTGACGTTCCTGGGCTTCCAGGCTGAGCGTGGCGGTGGGCCGCGCATCCAGCCGGGCCAGGCCGATCGGCTCGCCGGTTTCCTCGCAGTAGCCGTAGGAGCCGTCCTCGACGCGACGCAACGCCTGGTCGATCTTGGAGATCAGCTTCCGCTGGCGGTCCCGGGTGCGCAATTCCAGCGCCCGGTCAGTTTCCGACGACGCTCGGTCGGCGAGGTCGGCGTGGTTCTCAGTTTCGGTTTGCAGATGCGAGACCGTTTCGCGAGATTCGCGAAGGATCTCTTCTTTCCAAGCCAGCAGCTTTTGCTTGAAGTATTCGAGCTGCCGCTCGTTCATGAAGGGCTCGTCGTCCGTAGGACGATACGAGTCCGGCGCCTTCAGTACAGTGGCCGTTTGCATTAACGCCTCACGCCCCGATGAACTCCGCCCATGGCAGGCGGGGTGCTTATACCAAAACGATAGCTTCGTTCAATGAACCTCACGTGAGCGGCGCGTTCAGCGACTTTCGCGAACGCGGCGCCCGAGGAGCATCGCCCGAACCTGACAGTATCAACGGGCGATTCCATGATGGGTTCTAGCCTCGCGCCGCTTCGAGCTTGGCGGCCTCGACCGCCGCCCGGGTTTCGATCTCGTTGAGGATCGCCTCCAGGTTCGGATCGTCGGTCGCCTCGCGATGCTCGCGCACGGCGGCCTTGAGCCGGGCCAGGGTGCCGGTGGAGACATCGCCGTCCAGGGTGGCCAGCTTCAGGGCGTCGAGAATGTCGAGCAGGCCGCCGGCCCGCTTCACCGCCCGCCGCTTGCGCTCCATGGGATCCAGATTCGCCTGCAGGGCCAGCAGGGCGTCCAGCGAGCCGACGCCGGCCATCGCCCCAACGCCACCGGCCTGGGCCACGCCCGCGGCAGGAGCCGCCGCGCCGACCGAAGGCAGGGAAAATCCCGAGCCGCCGCCGGCCGGCTTGGCCCGCGATGCGCCGGTCGCCCCTACGCTCCCCGTGCCCGAAACCTTCATGACCAACGCTGCTCCGACTGTCGAAACCAGGGAGTCTCACCTCACCGGTTAACGGCATCTTGCGAGCCGCCGCTTGCGGTATGGTTAATGCCGGGCAGAATCTGCCGGACCGGATTGTCGCAGGCAGATTTTCGCCGCCTTTCCACTGATTTCATTGATCTTTTTGTTGGCCCGGTTCTGGCATGAGGCGGTTCGGGGAAGTCGCCCCGACGCAGGATCGCCATGTCTCGTTCATTCTTCGCCTCCGTTCTGGGCCTTGCTCTCGCCGCCGTGGCGGTGATCGCCGGCCCGGCCGACGCCAAGTCGCGGATCAAGGACATCGTCGCCTTCGAGGGCGTGCGGGATAACCAGCTGGTCGGCTACGGCATCGTCGTGGGCCTGAACGGCACCGGCGACAGCCTGCGCAACGCGCCCATGACCAAGCAGAGCCTGGAGGCGATGCTGGAGCGCCAGGGCGTGAACGTGCGCGACGGCAACCTCAACACCAAGAACACCGCGGCGGTCATGGTCACCGCCAACCTGCCGCCCTTCTCGGCGACCGGCGCGCGCATGGACGTGACGGTCTCGACCCTGGGCGACGCCAAGAGCCTGCTGGGCGGCACCCTGCTGGTCACCGCCCTGCAAGGCGCGGACGGCCAGACCTACGCGGTGGCCCAGGGCACGGTGCAGACCGGCTCGATCTCGGCCGGCGGCGCCTCGGGCAGCTCGGTCACCAAGGGCGTTCCGACGGCCGGCCGCATCGCCGCCGGCGGCATCATCGAGCGCGAGACCGGCTTCCAGATGGTGAACATGGACGTGCTGCGCATGACCCTGCGCAACCCCGACTTCACCACCGCCCGCCGCATCGCCGACGCCGTCAACGGCCGCTTCCCCGGCTGCGCCCAGGCCCAGAACCCCACGATCGTCGCCGTCCGCGCCCCGGCCGGCATGGACATGATCAGCTTCGTGACCGCCATCGAGAACCTGGAGGTCGAACCCGACGCCCCCGCCAAGGTGATCATCGACGAGGTGGCCGGCGTGATCGTGATGGGCGACGACGTGCGCATCAGCCACGTGGCCATCGCCCAGGGCAACCTGACCATCTCGGTCCAGGAGACCCCGGCCGTCAGCCAGCCCGCCCCGTTCAGCCAGGGCCGCACCACGGTGGTCCCGCAATCGACCGTCAGCGTCGAGGAGGAGAAGGGCCGCAAGCTGCTGACCCTGGGCGGCGGCGCCTCGCTCAAGAGCCTGGTCGGCGGGCTGAACGCCCTGGGCGTGACTCCGCGCGACATGATCTCGATCCTGCAGGCCATCAAGGCCTCGGGCGCCCTGCAAGCCGACATCGAGGTGATGTGATGAGCGCCCTGTCCTCCCTCACCGCCCCCGCGATCGACACCGCCGGCCCGACCGCCGCCTCCACCGCCGAGCTCCTGCGCCGCGGCAAGATCAAGGAGACGGCCCAGAAGTTCGAGACCTCGTTCCTGTCGGTGATGATGCAGTCGATGTTCGAGGGGGTGAAAACCTCCGAGCCCTTCGGCGGCGGCAACGGCGAGGAGATGTTCAAGTCCCTCCTGACCGAGGAGATGGCCAAGCAGGTCACCAAGGCCGGCGGCGTCGGCCTGGCCGCCACGGTCCAGAAGGAAATGCTGAAGATGCAAGGTCTGAAGGAGTAGGCCCATGGCCCTGAACGCCACCGACTGCGACGACCGCGTCGAACAGCTGATCATCCTGACCGAGCGCCTGACCGACCTGATCGCCCAGCAGTCCTCGGCTTTCGAAGCCCGCCGCCCGCACGAGGCGGCGCGGTTCGTCGACGAGATCGCCAAGCTGGCCAACGTCTACCGTCACGAGTCCGCCCGGGTGCGTGCGGCCGTGAGCCTGGTCTCGGGCGCCTCGCTGCAGCGTCGCCAGCGCCTGATGCGGGCCACCGAAGCGTTCGACGCCGTCCTTGCCCGCCAGGGCCGCGCGGTCGCGGCCGCCCGCCACGTGACCGAGGGCCTTGTGCGCGCCATCGCCGAGGAAATCGCCGTCCAGCGTCCCCAGGCCTCCGGCTACGGCCCCGGCTCGCAGGGCGCGGCGTACCAGCAAAGCGGCACGGCGATTACGCTGAACCAGCGGGCGTAAAAAACCCCTCGGTCACGCCGCCTTCGGCTCCTTCTTCTTCCGCCGCTTGGGCAGACCCGCCGGGTTGCCCCAGAACGTCACCACCGCCAGCGTGCCCAGCAGGCCCAGGGTCAGGCCCGAGACCGTCATCACCAGGCGGTACGGCAGCCCGCCCACCTTGGCCGCGTGCAGCGGGAAGTCGGCGTTGGCGATGCGCGAGCCCAGCGGCAGGCCCAGGGCGTCGCGCGAGGCGACCATGCGGCCGTCGGCGGGATCGAACCAGGCCATGGAGCGGCCGTTGGGCAGCCATTCCACCGGCTGGCGCAGGCGGATCGCAACCAGGCCGCCGGGCTTGGCCGGCAGGCCGATCGTGCGCACCTCCGCGCCGGGGAAGCGGATCTTGGCCTGCCCGATCACCTTGGTCCAGTCCAGGTCCTCGGCCAGCTTGCCGCCCTTGATCTTCGGCGGCTTGGAAGCCTGCTCCATGGTCGCGGCCGAGGAGAACGGCGCGCGCACGGCGTTGGAGAACCATTTCAGGTTCATCGTCGCGCCCGTGGTCAGCGACAGCACCAGCAGCGGCGCCACCAGCACGCCCAGGTCACGGTGGTGATGGACGATCGCGGCCCGCTTCATCATCCGGGGCCAGAGGCGGACATGGAACATCCGCCGCGTGGGCCACCACAGGATCAGGCCCGTGATCACGAAGCCCAGGCCCGCCAGGCCCGCGATCCCGCCGACGATTTCCCCCGCGTCGCCGTTGAAGAGGTGATGGTGCAGGTCGAAGATCCAGACCTCGGGCCGCGACCAGTTCGAGGTCCAGGCCTGGACGATGTTGCCGTCCTGGTCGGCATAGGCCGCCTTCTCGCCCTTGTAGGCCAGCTTGTTCAGGCCCATGCGCGAGGTGGCCAGCACGATCGAGCGCGGTCGGTCCTCGGCGGCGAAGACCTTGGTCGCCATCGCCGCCAGGGTCGCTGTATCCTGGCGCTGGGCGTCGGCGGCGTGGGGCACGGTGGCGCGCAGGAAGGCGTCCTCATGCACCAGCAAAGCCCCGGTCAGGCCCAGCACCGCCAGCAGCAGGCCGATCAGCCCGCCGGTCCAACGGTGGAGAAGGCGAAGGATCTTCATCAGAAGCGGGTTTCCCAGCCCAGCGTCGCGGTGCGGCCGCGGCCGGCGAAGAACTTGTCGTTGCCCGGTATCGTCGTGTCGGAGTTGTAGCTGATGTACTGCTTGTCCAGCAGGTTCTGCACGCCCAGCGACAGGGTCCCCACCGGCAGTTCGTAGCGCACGAAGGCGTCGGCCAGGGTGTAGCCGCTGAAGTCGTCCTTCACCGAGCTGCCCTGCATGTCGCGCTTGAGATACGACTGGATCTGCAGGCGCAGCGCCCACTTGCCCACCTCGTAGTCGGCGGCCAGGTTCAGGCGGTCGGGCGAGATGTTGGCGCCGTCCAGGCTCTTGTCGACCTTGCCGTCCAGGTCGGTGTCGCTCTTGCCGCGCAGGCGGGCGTAGCCCGTGGAGAGGATCAGACCCTCGATGGGGGTGCGGGCGCGCAGGCTCAGTTCCAGCCCCTCGATCTCGACCCGCTGGCGCTGGACGTCGAAGATGCCCGAGGAATTGGCCACCAGGAACTGTCCCAGCTTCGACGAGGACCAGAAGTATGTCGCCGTGGCGTCGAACGGGCCGCGCTTGTATTCCGCGCCGATCTCGCGGTTGTTGGAGACGATGGGGCTGATGTCGAGGAAGTTGTCGACGTCGACGCCATCCTTGTTGATCGACCGCAGGATGCGGCCCACGTCCGGCACGGTGTAGCCCTCGGCGTAGCTGGCGTAGAACCGGACGCCCCGGGTGGGCTCGACCACCACGCCGCCGTTGACGAGGGTGGCGCTGAACTCGGGCGAACCGCCGCCGACCTTGCGAGAGCCGTAGCTGGCCACGGTGGTGAAGTCGTCGACCTTCAGCGTGACGTTCTCGAACCGCGCGCCGCCGTTCAGACGCACCTTGCCGTCCAGAAGCTTGAGGTTGCCTTGAACGAAGGGCGCGATGCTTTCGAATTTGGTCGGCGGCACCCACAGCCGGCCCGTCTGGATCAGGGCCTGCTCGGTGCGGTCGGTCAGGCCGTCCAGGCCGACCGTCGCCGTCAGGGCCTCGAAGCCGGGAACGGTCCGCTCGTAGCTGGCGCGCGCGCCAAGCTTGCGCGAGCGGTTGGACGACTGGTCGAACAGCGTGCCCAGGGGCGCGATCGAGGCGTCCTGGAAGGTCGAGCTCCTGTCGCCGCCGAAGGTGTCGCGGCTGTTGTTGTAGAACACCTGGGCGACCAGGTTGCCGCCAACCAGATCGCTGTCGGTGAGCGACGCCGAGAGGGTCTCCACGCGGTTGGCGGCCGGCTTGCCGAGCGGTGTCCCGCGAACGCTGCTGGCCGGCACGCGGGCGGCCCGGTTGCCCGTCAGCACCACGTAGTCGCCGTCGCCCTTCAACTCGAAACGATTGGCCACCACCTCCAGGCGGGTGGTCTCGCCCAGTTGCCAGCCCAAGCGGCCGAACAGCGACAGGGTCTTGGAATCCTGGACGTCGCCCTGGGTGGTGTCGATGCCCACGCGACGGCCGTCGCCGTCATAGAACGCCCCGCGGGCTTCGTAGGCGACGCCGGCGGTGGCGTCGAACTTGCCCTCGCGCCAGCCGACCAGGCCCGCGATCTTGCCGCCGATGCTGTCGCCCAGGCCGTGGCCCGCGCTGGCCTGCACCAGGGTACGGCCGGAGACGCCGTCCGACCGGGGCGCGCCGACGGTGACCTGGTTGACCACCCCGCCGGTGGCGCCGATGCCCTGCAGGGCGTTGGAGCCGTAGATCATCTCGACGCGCTCGATGAAGAACGGATCGATCGTGTAGCCGTCGCGCGAGCCGTCGCGGATCGGGGTCGACTGCGGGATGCCGTTGATGGCGTAGAGCGGCGAGCGGCCGCGCAGGGTCTCGCCCGCGCCCGACAGTTTCTGGCGGGTCGGCGAGAACGACGGCGACAGGGTCGAGACGGCGTCGACGATCGAGCCCCCGATGGCGACCTGCTGGCTCAGGGCCTCGCTGTCGATCACGTCGACGGTCAGCGGCAGGGCGCTGGCGGGCAGCTTGGTGCGGGCGGCGGTGATGACCACCTGCTCCACCGCGTCGGCCTTCTCGCGACCCGACGAAGCCTGGGCGTGGGCGGCGGCCGACGTCAGGGCCGACAGGCTAAGCCCGGCCAGGGCGGCGGCGCGCAGGCCGCGCGCGGAGAAGATTGGCATGACGGACGCCCCGACGGTTCACAAATCGAGGGCGCCGTATAGCTGCTGTTGAGAGTGATTAGCAATGACAGAAAGTCACAGAGGCCTCTTCGCCCTCGCCGGGAGGACGGATCGCTACAGCTCCACCCAGCGCTCCACGCCGATCGCCTCGAGGAAGTCCTCGTCGTGGCTGGCCACCAGCAAGGCGCCGTCATAGCCGGCCAGGGCGTTTTCCACCGCCTGGACGGAGTCGATGTCCAGGTGGTTGGTGGGTTCATCCAGGATCAGCAGCTGGGGCGGACGAGCCGACATCAGGATGCAGGCCAGGGCGGCGCGCAGGCGCTCGCCGCCGCTGAGGCCGCCCACCACCTGGTCGGCGGCGACGTTGCGGAACAGGAAGCGGGCCAGGGCGGCCTGGGCTTCGTTGCGGCCGGCTGCGGGATTGAGGCGGCGGAAGTTCTCCAGGATCGTCAGGTCGTCCTCGAGCACGGCCGCCCGCTGGTCCAGGAGGGCCGCCTCGACGCCGCGCCGTATCGCTCCGGCGGTAGGCTGGAGGGCGCCGGTGGCCAGGCGGATCAGGGTGGACTTGCCCGCGCCATTGCCGCCCACCACCGCCACCCGCTCGGGACCGGCGATGCGGAACGACAGGTCGGCCAGCACGGGCGGACCGTCCGGATAGGCGAAACCCACCGCGTCGAAAGCCAGCACCTCGCGCCCGGCGGGCAGGCCGCACGAGGGCAGGTCGAAGGCCAGGCGGCGCAGGCGCTCGACCCGAGCCTCGGCGGCTTCGCGCGCCTGGGCGGCGGCCTCGGCGGCGCGATCGGCCAGGCGCCCATCGCGCGCGCCGCTGTTCTCGGCCCGCTCGGCCTGGGCGCCCAGCAGGATGCGGGGTTCGCTGCCTTTGGCGGCGAAGCGGCGGCCGGCGGCGTCGCGGCGGGCCTTGCGCTCCCGGGCCTGCTGGGCGTCGCGCGCGACGCGGCGCGCCTCGCGGTCTGCGGTTTCCAGGTCGTGCTCGGCGGCCGCGGTCTCGGCGGCCTTGCGCTCGGCGTAGAGATCCCAGCCGCCGCCGTAGGCGCTGACGCCCAGGCTGGACAGCTCGACGATCCGATCCATGCCGCGCAGCAGGGCGCGGTCGTGGCTGACCACCACCGCCCCGCCCTTCCAGCGGCGCAGCACGTCGGTCAGCAGCGAGCGAGCGGCTGCGTCGAGATTGTTGGTCGGCTCATCCAGCAGGATGACGTCGGGCGCGGCCAGCAGAAGACCGGCCAGGGCCGCGCGGGTGACCTGGCCGCCGCTGAGCCGGTCGGCCGGGCACGAGGCGTCCCAGCGCGACAGACCCACCTCGCCCAGGGCCGAGGCGATGCGGCCTGGGAGGGTCCAATCGGCCTCGGCGAAGTCGTCGTCGGACGCTTCGTCGGCCTCGATGCGGCACAGGCGGTCCCATTCCGGCGCCACGCCCAGCAGGTCGGCCAGGCGCGCGCCCGGCGGCGGGGCGTGCAATTGGGGCAGCACCCCGACCGTACCGGCGCGGGCGATCGTTCCCGAGGCCGGAACGCGGGTCCCGGCGATCAGCGACAGCAGGGTGGACTTGCCCACGCCGTTGCGGCCGACCAGGCCGATCCGCTCGGCCCCGATCGCGAGGTTCAGATTTTCGAAAAGGACGCGGCCGTCAGGCGCGGCGGCGGCGACGTTGTCGAGCGTGATCAGGGCGGGCATGCGAAACCATCGGGAAGAGATCGGCGGAAAGGGCGGAGCGGGTTTGCGTCACGCGGTCCATGGCGACCTCCATTGGTTTCGGGAGCAGGCCTTCTAGGCGATCGAACGAGGTTCGGCAAGTTTTACGTTCATTGCGAGGCTCCCGCGCAAGGAACGGGCGCACGGAGGCGCAGAACGAAACAAACGTTCCAACCAGGATGAACGGGCGTTTGAGCTTGCCGCCACGCCCCGCTCATCGCGCGAGGCGGAACTGGCGGTCGCCGCTCCCGGGTCCGGGATCAGAAGCTCTGCGCGCCCAGGGCGACAATGACCTTGAAGGCCCAGACGGCGCAGCCCACGCAAAGGGCGCAGGTCATCAGGTCGGCCACGATGGTGCGGGGCTTGGGGCCCTTGCCCTTCTTGCCCTTGGGCGCCGCCGCCGGAGCGGGTCCGTCCGTCTTCGCCGCCGCCTTGGCCACGTGAGATCCTCTGGCGAGGCGGCGCCCGACGCGCGGCCTCGCCCAGGCTCATACGCCGCCGGTTCTGAAGGTCTCGCTTCCAAAGGCGGTTAAGCGGGCGTGAAGGCGCCGCCGTCGAAGTCTGCTGACACCTGATGTCAGCAGACTGCCGCCAAATGCCGCCAGCGCGACGTTTGTTCGCACCTTGTTCTTGTGTTAATCGGCGGATCGCGCCCTACATACAGGCGTCGTCCCGCGGCCCCTTCAGAGGCCCCCGAGCGTTCCGGAAAACATGGCTGAACAACTGAACTTCATTCGCGTGCGCGGCGCGCGGGAGCACAATCTCAAGGATGTCAGCGTCGACATCCCGCGGGGCGAGCTGGTGGTGCTGACGGGCCTGTCGGGCTCGGGCAAGAGCTCGCTGGCGTTCGACACCATCTACGCCGAGGGCCAGCGCCGCTACGTGGAAAGCCTGTCGGCCTACGCCCGCCAGTTCCTGGAGCTGATGAGCAAGCCCGACGTGGACCTGATCGAGGGGCTGTCGCCGGCGATCTCGATCGAGCAGAAGACCACCAGCCGCAACCCGCGCTCGACCGTGGGCACGGTGACCGAGATCCACGACTACATGCGCCTTCTGTGGGCGCGGGTCGGGGTTCCCTACTCGCCCGCCACCGGCCTGCCGATCGAGAGCCAGACCATCAGCCAGATGGTCGACAAGATCACCGCCCTGCCGGAAGGCACGCGCCTCTACCTGCTGGCCCCGGTCGTCCGCGACCGCAAGGGCGAGTACAAGAAAGAGATCGCCGAGTGGCAGAAGGCCGGCTTCCAGCGGCTGAAGATCGACGGCGAATTCTATCCGATCGAGGACGCCCCGGCCCTCGACAAGAAGTTCAAGCACGACATCGACGTGGTCGTGGACCGCATCGTCACCAAGCCGGGCCTCGAGCAGCGCCTGGCCGACTCGATCGAGCAGGCGCTGCGCCTGGCCGACGGCCTGGCGGTCGCCGAATGGGCCACCGTCGAGGAAGGCGAAAAGGAGCCCAGGCGGCTGCTGTTCTCCGAACGCTTCGCCTGCCCGGTCAGCGGCTTCACCATCGCCGAGATCGAGCCGCGCCTGTTCTCGTTCAACAACCCGGCGGGCGCCTGCCCGGCCTGCGACGGCCTGGGCGCCAAGCTGGCCTTTGACGCCGACCTGGTGATCCCCGACCGCGAGCGCAGCCTGCACAAGGGCGCAGTGGCGCCGTGGGCGAAGGGGCCCTCGCCGCTCTACACCCAGACCCTGCAGGCCCTGGCGCGGCACTATGGCTTCTCGATGGACGAGCCCTGGTACAAGCTGCCGGAAAAAGCCCGCAACGTCGTGCTGCAAGGCTCGGGCGGCGAGAAGATCAAGTTCGTCTACGACGACAACGCCCGCAAATACGAGGTCGAGAAGCCCTTCGAAGGCGTTCTGCCGAACCTGGAGCGCCGCTGGCGCGAGACCGACAGCAGCTGGGTGCGCGAGGAGCTGGGCCGCTACCAGTCCGACACCCCCTGCGAGGTCTGCCACGGCAAGCGCCTGAAACCCGAAGCCCTGGCCGTAAAGATCGTCGGCAAGGACATCGCCGAGATCTCGAACCTGGCCATCCGCCCGGCGCGCGACTGGTTCTGCGCCCTGGAAGGCCACCTGACCGACAAGCAGCTGGAGATCGCCCGGCGGATCCTGAAGGAGATCAACGATCGCCTGCGGTTCCTGGTCGATGTCGGCCTCGACTACCTCAACCTGTCGCGCGGTTCGGGCACCCTGTCGGGCGGCGAGAGCCAGCGCATCCGCCTGGCCAGCCAGATCGGCAGCGGCCTGACGGGCGTGCTTTACGTGCTGGACGAGCCGTCGATCGGCCTGCACCAGCGCGACAACACGCGCCTGCTGACCTCGCTGCAGGGCCTGCGGGACCTGGGCAATTCGGTGCTGGTGGTCGAGCACGACGAGGAGGCGATCCTCACGGCCGACTACGTGATCGACATGGGCCCGGCCGCGGGCGTGCACGGCGGCGAGATCATCGCCCAGGGCAAGCCGGCCGAGATCATGGCCAACCCCAAGAGCATCACCGGCCAGTACCTGACCGGCGCGCGCGAGATCGAGGTGCCCGAGCAGCGCCGGCCGATCAACAAGAAGAAGATGCTGCGCGTCGTCGGCGCCACCGGCAACAACCTCAAGACCGTGACCGGCGAAATCCCCGTGGGGACCTTCACCTGCATCACGGGCGTGTCGGGCGGCGGCAAGTCGACCTTCACGATCGAGACCCTGTACAAGGCCGCCGCGCGCCGCCTGAACAACGCCAGCGACGCCCCCGCGCCCCACGAGCGGATCGAAGGCCTGGAGAACTTCGACAAGGTCATCGACATCGACCAGAGCCCGATCGGCCGCACGCCGCGCTCGAACCCGGCCACCTACACCGGCGCCTTCGGCCCGATCCGCGACTGGTTCGCGGGCCTGCCGGAGAGCAAGGCGCGCGGCTACGGCCCGGGCCGCTTCAGCTTCAACGTCAAGGGTGGCCGCTGCGAGGCCTGCCAGGGCGACGGCGTCATCAAGATCGAGATGCACTTCCTGCCCGACGTCTACGTCACCTGCGACATCTGCAAGGGCAAGCGCTACAACCGCGAAACCCTGGACGTGGTGTTCAAGGGCAAGACCATCGCCGACGTGCTGGACATGACGGTGGAAGAGGCGGCCGACTTCTTCAAGGCCGTGCCGCCCATCCGCGACAAGATGGAAACGCTCAAGCGCGTGGGCCTGGGCTACATCAAGGTGGGCCAGCAGGCGACCACCCTGTCGGGCGGCGAAGCCCAGCGGGTGAAGCTGTCCAAGGAGCTGTCGCGCAAGGCCACCGGCCGCACGCTCTACATCCTCGACGAACCGACCACCGGCCTGCACTTCGAGGACACCAAGAAGCTGCTGGAGGTGCTGCACGAGCTGGTCGACCAGGGCAACACCGTGGTCGTGATCGAGCATAACCTGGACGTCGTGAAGACCGCCGACTGGCTGCTGGACTTCGGTCCGGAAGGCGGCGACGGCGGCGGCCAGATCGTGGCCGTCGGCTCGCCCCAGGACGTGTCCGGCGTCGAGGCCAGCTGGACCGGCCGTTACCTCAAGGAGCTTCTGGCGCGCCATGAGGAGCGCCGGCTTGAGCGGGTGGCCGCCCTGAAGACCAGCAAGCGGGCCTGACCGGCCTGCTGGCTCACCATCCGATGAAGCGCAGGGCCGGCGTCAGCTGAAGACGTCGGCCTTGCTCTCGGGTCCCTGTCCGGCCAGGTCGCGATAGATCGCCGCCGCGGGCGCGAACATCACCGCATACATCGCGCCGCTGAAGATCGAGACCACCACCAGGTAGACCGTGCGCGAAGCGTTGAAATAGCCCTTGATCGAGCTGAGGTCGGGCCTGCTGATCTCGCTCATGGCCCGTCCCAGGTCGCCGCCCGAGAAGGCGAAGGTGACGCCGCCGTAGACGGCCATCATCACCATGTAGAACGGGATTAGCATGACCAGGACCAGCAGGTAGCAGCCCAGCAGCTTCCAGAACTTGCCCTTGGTCAGCCTCCACGAACCGAAGACGTTCAGCCGCCGCTCGGCGAAGGTCAGGGCGCCGGCCAGCGAAAGGCGTACGGCGAAGAAGCTCAGGCCCAGCAGCAGCAGCAGATAGGCCAGCAACACAGCCGCGATCACGCCCAGCGTCGCCCCGCTGTCCGGTGAAGACTGAAAGCCGCCCGAGCCGGCCGCGATAGCGACGATGATCACGCCCACGGGGATCATCAGCAGCACGCTCAGCACCGTGAAGATCACGGCCATGATGACCGACAGCAGCGTCAGGCGCAGTTCGTCCGGCCCCAGGCGCAGGCGGGTGCGGGGCGCCTCTTCGGGACGCAGGACGGCGCGGTAGACCGCCGCGCCCATGATCGAGGTCGTGACCAGCGTACCCAGGATCGCCACCCCTTCGAACGCCAGGAGCTTGCCCCACCATTGAGGCGTCATCGACTCCGGCGTCGGCGCCTCGAGGACGCCGCCGAACCCCGTGGCGATCATGCCCAGGGCCAGCGCCACGCCGAGAACCAGCGCCGCCACCGCCCACGCCGCGATGGTCTTCGGTTCGCGCCGGATCAGTCGAAAGCCCTCGAATGCGGCTTCCGTCGCCTTGAAAGTCATTGAAACGCCCCCTTGAAACAGGAGCGCATCCTTGCGTTGCGAGAGGCGAGAGCGCAAGCCGGGCGTTGCGCACGGCCATCCCGTGTCAGATGAGGGGCCGCGTCAGGAGAACGTCTCGACCTCGTCGCGGCCCTTGAACAGGGCGTAGAGGCTGGGAGCTGGGGCGAAGACGATCAGCGACAGAAGCACCGACATCAGGCCCGACAGCAACGCGCGCACCACGCCCCCCGGCGAGAGCACCGAGGCCAGGGAATTGATGTCCTGCTGCAACGCGTCGCCAGCTGCGTTCAGGCCGCCAAACGCCGCCGTCACCGCCAGGATGATGACCAGCAGCAGCAGATAGACCACGAACGCCAGGATGGCCGCGACGGCGTAGGTCCCGAACAGCGGCCAGGCCTTGCCCTCGGTCATCTTCCACGAGCCCTTCAGGTCGATGCGGCGGGTGTCGAAAGCCAGGGTGCTGACGAACGACAGCCGCAGCGACAGGAAGATCAGTCCGCCGACAACAGCGAAGAACGACAACACGCCCAGGAAGATGCCGAGCACCTTGCCGCCGATCGCCGCGCCGATACCGGCCAACACCGCCAAGACCACCACGCCGACGAAATAGGCCGCGCACAGGATCACGTAGAGCAGCACCTGCACGACGGCCTGGCGCAGTTCGTCCATTCCAAGGCGCAGATAGGCGGCCTTGTTGTCGTGCGGGCGCAGGACCAGGCGGTTCACCGCCGCCAAGAGCACCGAGTTGGTGATCAGCACATAGACCATCGAACCGATGAACAGCGGCCACATCGGTCCCATCATCGCCATCATGGCCTGAGGGTCGGGATCGGACTGGCTGCTGACGACCTCCTGCAGGGCGGTCAGCTTGTCGCCAAAGCTGGCGGCCGCCGCGGCGGCGACGCCGAACGACAGCACCGCCATGATCAGCGCCCAGACCAGGATCGCCTTGGGTTTCTCGCGCGCTACGCGGAAACCCGCCAAAGCCGCGTCCGTGGCCGAAAACCTGTCCATGCGCCCAAAGCCTCTCTCAATCCGGAACACGCCTAACAAGCTTCGCGGCGGAACGACAGTGCGAACCCGGCCAAAACCGTGATTGGCGCTGTGCAAACGCCGCGGCCAATTCCAACGTTCGTTTGAAGCGGCCGAGCCCCGGTCGCGCGCGGAGGGAACCGAGCGGGCGCCGGCCGGGACAGCCCGGTGTCTGTTCGCCTCAGCGCGGCGGCGTGACGCCTTTCGCCGCGCGCGGTTTCCGAAGGAAGCGCCCTAGGCGAAAACCTCGGGCGCCAGCTCGCTTTCGTGCAGGTCGTAATAGGCCCGCGCCGGGGCGGCCGTCAGGATGACCATCTGCACGGTGAAGAAGAACGGGGCCAGCAGCAGGTTGGCCAGGCCCGTCAGAGCCAGCATGACCAGGCTGGTCGAGCCGCCGGCCACCGCCAGCACCACGCCCGCGACGATGGTCTGGGCCACGCTGACCAGGATGGTGATCACGAAGGCCAGGGCGTACATGCCCAGCAGATGCCAGAAGTGGTGGTCGGTCAGGGCCCAGGTGCGCTTCAGGTCGATTTTGCCTTCGGCGAAGGTGGTGATCGACAGCAGCGACAGGCGCACGCCGAACCAGATCGACAGGCCGGCCACGGCGATCGCGCCCAGCACCTCGACCCAGCGGTTGGTCTCGACCGCGCCCAGGCTGATCAGGCCCGCGCCCACCAGCACCAGCACAGCGCTGGGGATGGCGGTGACGACCAGGGCGACGGCCCAGCCCACCAGGGCGACCACGAACTGGCGGGCCTCCTCCTTGCCGATGCGCATGTAGGCCAGGCGGCGTTCGTCCGGCCGGACCACCGCGCGCATGATCGCCACCGAGATCACCGACTGCAGGGCCACGGCCAAGGCGATCAGCGGCAGCAGCATGCCCTGGCGGCGGGCGACCACGCCGACCAGCTGGCTCAGGTCGTTGGTCCGCGACAGCAGCGCCATGTCGGCCCGCACCGAGCCGCCGAACGCGTAGACCACCACGATCCCCAGCGCGACCAGCATCAGGAAGTAGCAGGCCGCCCAGGCCAGCACGATCAGCGGCTTTTGGCGGGTGAGACGCACGCCTTCGACGGCGGCCTTGACGGGCGAGAAGGTGGTCATGACCTGACGCTTCCAGGAGCCGGGGTCGGCGGGACGTGATGTCGATAGACGTGGACCAGCGCCGCCGTCCAGACCGGGATGAGATAGAAGAACACCAGAACCACCCCGATGAGGCGCGAAACCGGCGCCACGTCGGGCAGTCCGGCCACGGCGCTGAGATAGCCGATGACCATCACCAGAATGCAGGCCGGCGCCGACAGCACCACGCCGACGGCGACCAGCAGCAGCACCGCGCCGCGCGTGCGGGGAAAGGCGCTGAGCACCTGGATGCGGCCCAGAGCCACGGTCGCGGCCGGCGCCAGGGCCAGCCGCACGAACATCCACACCATCAGCAGCATGGCGGCGATCGCCACCAGGCTGGCGGTCATGCCGCCCCAGCCGGACATGGCGCCGCGGAAGGCCTCCAGCGACAGGGTGTCGAATTCCGCCGGCGCGCTGCGGGCCACGCCCATGGCCACGGCCCCGACCACGACCGACAGCACCGCCGCCAGCACCGTCAGCACGGCGGTGACCAGCAGCTCGGTGGCCAGCAGCCGCCATTCGGCCACGCCCCAGCGCAGACCCTTGACGCCCTTGGGACCGCCGAAGGCCAGGCGGTAGAGGGCGCCGTAGGCCAGGGTGGTGGCGGCCAGTTCGATCGGCAGGCTCAGGAACGACAGGCCGGGAGACAGCAGCGATGGCGTCAGGCTGGCCAGGCTGCCCACGACCAGGGCCGCCCAGGCGTCCCGGACGCCGGGAGCCCAACCGGACAGCCCGGCGCGGATGGTCCGTCCGATCCCCGCCGTTCCGTCGCTCATCAAGATCCCTTTCCGGTCCGCGGCCAGCGCGAACATCCGACGCCCGCACGGAGTCTAAGCCGTTCGCCTTCGGCTTGGCGACGAGTCGGGGCGGCTGTCACGCTGAATTTCGCCCGGCGTTGCCCGGGCGCCGCGCCCGTCAGACGGACGCGGGCGTCTCCTGAGACACGCCCGAGGCCGTCAGCTCCTGGTAGGCCTTGGCCCAGGGCGCGTAGAACAGCGCCATGGCCGCCGCCCCCAGGAACGACAGCACCACCACGCCGAGGGTGGCGATCGGCCACAGCACGCCCGCCCAGGCCTGGGGCGGCAGGGTCTTGAGCCGCTCGGCCAGGGCCGTGAGGCTGTCCCAGGTGAGGAAGGCCCCGATGCCGACCACGGCGTAGACCACCATCTCGGCCAGCAGCAACAGCACCAGCAGCAGCAGGCACATGCCGACCAGCCGCCCGACCTGGCCGCGCGTGAAGGGCCAGGATTCGAACAGCAGGAACTTGTTCTGGGCGAAGCTCATGGGCGCGGCCATCGACAGGCGCAGGGCCGCC
This sequence comes from Caulobacter sp., assembly GCA_017745235.1. Taxonomy (GTDB): domain Bacteria; phylum Pseudomonadota; class Alphaproteobacteria; order Caulobacterales; family Caulobacteraceae; genus Caulobacter. The sequence continues at coordinate 99,850 of JAGHZU010000015.1, forward strand.
CAGACGAACGCGCCCAGGGCGGCGAGGCCCAACAGGACCGACAGCAGAATTCCCACGGCCATGCCGGCGTCGCCGCCGATCGCCTTGCAGATCAGGACCAGGATCACGCAGACCAGGGCCACGACCAGCAGCACGATGAAATAGGCCATCATGAACAGCACGCCCTGGACCAGGGTCACCAGGGCGACCCACAGTTCCTGCGACCCCAGGCGCAGATAGAACCAGCGCTTGTTGTCGGGCTCGAGAACCGCGCGGAACACCGCCGCCCCGATGACGCCCTTGATGACCGCCCCGCCCAGGAAGCTGAGGGCGTTGAAACCCATCATGCTGCTTTGCAGGCGCATCATCCGCGCCATCACCTCGGCGTCGTCGGCCGAGGCGCCAGGGGGCGGCATGTTGGCGAACAGCTCGATCAGCTGCGGCGCCATGGCGGCCATCAGGCCCAGGACCGGCAGGAAGACCGTCACCAGCATGACCGCGCCCCAGACCAGCACCGCCACCGGCGCCCGGGCGATCACCCCGAAACCCGACACCGCCGCCTCAGCCGCAGAAAACCTCGCCATCGTCGCCCCTCAGCTCACCCCTTGGTCCGCCTGCAACCTATACGCAGGTTTCGTCTCGTGGCCAGCGGGGGTAAGAGGGCGCGCATGAGCACCACCCCCACCTCGCCCGCCCCCATCCATGTCGTCGGCGGCGGCCTGGCCGGCTCCGAAGCCGCCTGGCAGATCGCCCAGGCCGGCGTTCCGGTCGTCCTGCACGAAATGCGTCGCGACGAGCCCGCGAGCGGCGAAGCGACAGGCCAGACGCGGAAGGTCCGCACCGACGCCCACCAGACGGACGGCCTTGCCGAGATGGTCTGCTCCAACTCGTTCCGCTCGGACGACTGGCAGTTCAACGCCGTGGGCCTGCTGCACGCCGAGATGCGGCGCTGCGATTCGATCATCATGTCGGCCGCCGACCAGCACCAGGTGCCGGCGGGCGGCGCCCTGGCCGTCGACCGCGACGGCTTCTCGGCCGAGGTCACCCGCCGGCTGGAGGCCCATCCGCTGGTCACCATCGTTCGCGAGGAGGTCGCCGGTTTGCCGCCCGCCGAATGGGACAGCGTGATCCTGGCCACCGGCCCCCTCACCTCGCCCGCCCTGGCCGACGCCATCCTGGAGCTGGGCGGCGAGGGCCAGCTGTCGTTCTTCGACGCCATCGCCCCGATCATCCACCTGGACTCGGTGAACATGGACGTGGCCTGGCGCCAGTCGCGCTACGACAAGGAAGGCCCTGGCGGCGACGCGGCCGCCTACATCAACTGCCCGATGAACAAGGAGCAGTACGAGGCCTTCGTCGACGCCTTGCTGGAAGGTCCCAAGGCCGAGTTCAAGGAGTGGGAGAACGTCCCCTATTTCGACGGCTGCCTGCCGATCGAGGTGATGGCCGAGCGCGGTCGCGAGACCCTGCGCCACGGACCGATGAAGCCGGTGGGCCTGACCAATCCGCGCGACCCGACCGTGAAGTCCTACGCCATCGTCCAGCTGCGCCAGGACAACGCCCTGGGCACGCTGTGGAACATGGTGGGCTTCCAGACCAAGCTGAAGCACGGCGCCCAGGCCGACGTCTTCCGGATGATTCCGGGCCTGGAGAACGCCCAGTTCGCCCGCCTGGGCGGCCTGCACCGCAACACCTTCATCAACTCGCCCAAGCTGCTGGACCGCAGCCTGCGCATGAAGGTCGCCCCGCGCCTGCGCTTCGCGGGCCAGGTGACGGGCGTGGAAGGCTATGTCGAGAGCGCCGCCATCGGCCTGCTGGCCGGGCGCTTCGCCGCCGCCGAGCGCAAGGGCGCGCCGCTGGAGGCGCCGCCCGCCACCACCGCCCTGGGCGCGCTGGTCGAACACATAACCGGCGGCCATCTGGAAGGCGGCAACTTCCAGCCGATGAACATCAACTACGGCCTGCTGCCTCCGCTCGAGGCCCCCAAGGTGGACGAGGAAGGCAAGAAGATCCCGCTGAAGGAACGCGGCCGGGCCAAAAAGCGCCTGATGAGCGTGCGTGCGCTGCAGGACCTGGAGGCGTGGCTGGGAGCGTAGGGCTCCTCAGCCTGGCCGGGGAGCCGACCACGCGCGCCGGACGTTAGGGCCGCATGCCCGACTCCCCTCCCTGGCTTCTCGACCTCGCGCTGCGCGTGGCCTGGGCTCCGCCTTGGGCCATCGGCCTGGGCCTGACCCTGGCGGCGGTGCTGTTCGCCCTGGCCGTCCATGACGTGCTCGTGAGGATCGTGCGCCGCTGGGTGTCGCGAGACGCGTTCTGGGCGGCGATGGCCGTGCGCACCCGCCGCCCCACGCGGCTGGCCTTCATCGTTGCGGCCCTGAGCCTCGCGGCTTCGGTCGCCCCGATGACGGCGGGCCAGGCGGCCGGCGCCAAGCGCGTGCTGCTGGTGCTGTTCATCGTGCTGGTGGGCTGGATCGTGATGACGGCCCTGGACATCGGCGCGGCGCTCTACATGCGGCGCTTCAACATAGAGGTCGAGGACAACCTGCTGGCTCGCAAGCACCTGACCCAGGTGAAGATCCTGCGGCGGGCCTGCGCGGTGGTGGTGGGGCTGGTGACGGCGGGGCTGGCGCTGATGACCATCCCCGGCGTCCGCCAATGGGGCGTCAGCCTGCTCGCGGCGGGCGGAGCCGCCTCGGTGATCGTCGGCCTGGCGCTGCAGCCGCTGCTGACCAACCTGATCGCGGGCATCCAGATCGCCATCACCCAACCCATCCGCATCGACGACGCCGTGATCGTCGAGAAGGAGTGGGGCAATATCGAGGAGATCAACGCCACCTATGTCGTGGTGCGGCTGTGGGACTGGCGGCGCATGGTGCTGCCGCTCAGCTACTTCATCCAGACGCCGTTCCAGAACTGGACCCGCGAGAGCGCGGCCCTGATCGGCACGGCCATGCTCTATGTCGACCACGCCGCCCCCATCGAGCGCCTGCGCGCCAAGCTGGAGGAGATCGCCAAGGCCTCGCCCCTGTGGGATGGCCGGGTGGTGGCGCTGCAGGTCACCGACGTGACGGCCCAGGTGCTGGAGGTGCGCTGCCTGGTCAGCGCCCGCAGCGCGCCCAAGACCTTCGACCTGCGCTGCGAGGTGCGCGAGAAGATGATGGCGTTCCTGCGCGACGAGGTCCCCGAGGCCCTGGCGCGGCGGCGGCTGGCGCTGGCGGAGACCTGAAGGCCCCCGACCTTCTCGGCGAACACCTTCCACAAGTAAGTGATTTATGACTTAGCTTGAGGCGCCGGCCGTTCGGTCTGGCGCTTGTGGAGGCATTCGCGGACGATCCGGACGCGCGCCGCCGATCATCGCGGGCTTGGCCGCCGGGCGATGCTAGGCAAAGGTCGTGGATGGATCGGACGACTAAAGGGGAGCCGGACCGGGTGGCGGAAGCCTTCGACATTGGAGCCAGGGCCAAGGCGCGCTGCGACCTGATGGGCGCTGCGCCCTACAGCGAGGCCGAGGGCATGCTGGTGCGGCGGTTCCTGACGCCCGCGCACAAGGCCGCGCTGGACACCCTGAAGTTCTGGATGGAAGAGGCCGGCCTGGCCGCGCGGATCGACGCGGCGGGCAATCTGGTGGGACGCTACGAGGGCGCGGCGCCGGGCGCCCCGGCCCTCCTGATCGGCTCGCACATCGACAGCGTGCGCAACGGCGGCCGCTACGACGGGGCGCTGGGGGTGACGCTGGGAATCGACGTGGTCGAGGTCTTGAACCGCGCCGGCCGCCGCCTGCCTTTCGCGGTCGAGGTGGTCGCGTTCGGCGACGAGGAGGGGTCGCGCTTTCCGGCCTCGATGACCTGCAGCCGCGCCGTGGCGGGGACGGTCGACGTCCAGGTAATGGAAATGGTCGACGGCGACGGCGTTTCGCTGGCCGAGGCCTTCGCCGCGTTCGGCCTGGACCCGACCCGCCTGGAGGAGGCTGCGCGCAAGCCGGGCGAGGTCCTGGCGTTCCTGGAGGCTCACATCGAGCAGGGGCCGGTGCTTGAGGCCGAGGATCTGGCGCTGGGCGTGGTCACCGCCATCGCCGCCCAGAAGCGGCTGATGGTGCGGATCGAGGGCGTCGCCGGCCATGCGGGGACGACGCCCATGGCCCTGCGCAAGGATCCCGGCCCGGCCGCAGCCGAGGCGATGCTGGCCCTGGAGCGGATCTGCAGGGGCGGCTGCGACGGCCTGGTCGGCACCGTGGGGCGGATGACCGCCTTGCCCGGCGCCTTCAACGTGATCCCCGGCGCGGTCGAGTTCTCGATGGACATCCGGGCGGAGGTCGAGGCCACGCGCGACGCGGCGGCCGAGGCGATCACCGCCGAGATCGAGGCGATCGCCGCACGGCGCGGACTGTCGGCTTCGGTGACCCTGATGCAGGCCCTGGCCGCCAGCCCCTGCGATCCTGGCCTGACCGCCCTGCTCGAAGCCGCCGTCGCCGAGACCGGCCAGCCGCCGCGCCGCCTGCCCAGCGGGGCCGGCCACGACGCCATGGTGATCGCCGACCTCTGCCCCACCGCCATGCTGTTCATCCGCTGCGAGGGCGGGATCAGCCATAACCCGCGCGAGGCCGTCACCGAGGCCGACTGCGCCCTGGCCGCACGCGCGATGCTGGCGTTCGTCGAGCGGCTGGCCGCCAGCAATTCCCTGCAGAGGTCCGCATGACCGACACCTTCGGCGAACTCGACCACCCCGCTCGCCTGCTGATGGGGCCAGGACCTATCAACGCCCACCCGCGCGTGCTGCGGGCCATGTCGGTGCAGCTTCTGGGACAGTTCGATCCCGAATTCACCGGCTACATGAACCAGACCATGGCGTTGTATCGCCAGGTGTTCGAGACGGAGAACCGCTGGACCTTCCTGGTCGACGGCACCTCGCGCGCGGCGATCGAGGCGGCGCTGGTCTCGACCCTGGCGCCGGGCGACGACGTCGTGGTGGTCAACGCCGGCCGCTTCGGCCTGCTGCTGTCTGAGATCGCCGAGCGGTGCGATGCGCGCGTGACCCTGGTCGACGGCGAGTGGGGAACCGTTGTCGATCCTCAGGCCGTAGAGGACGCGGTCAAGCGCGTGCGGCCCCGGCTGGTGGCCTGCGTCCACGGCGACACCTCCACCACCATGGCCCAGCCGATCGAGGCGATCGGCGAGATCTGTCGGCGCTACGACACGTTGCTGTACGTCGACGCCACGGCGACGATCGGCGGCATGCCGGTACCGGTCGACGCCTGGCGGGCGGACATCGTCACGGGCGGTCTCCAGAAGTGCCTGGGCGGTCCGTCGGGCTCGGGGCCGATCACCATCAGCGACCGAGCCGCCGAGCACATCTCCTCGCGTCGCCACGTCGAAAAGGGCTTGGCGACCGGCGGGGCCGTCGGCGCCGGCCGACGCATCGCCTCCAACTATTTCGACCTGGCGATGATCATGGACTACTGGTCCGACAAGCGCCTGAACCACCACACCGAGGCGGCCAGCATGCTGTACGCGGCGCGCGAGTGCGCCCGGGTGGTGCTGGAGGAGGGCCTGGAGGCCCGCTTCGCCCGCCACGCCCGGGCCGGGGCCTCGGTGGTGGCCGGGGTCGAGGCCATGGGCCTGAGCGTCTACGGCGACAAGGCCCACAAGATGACCAACGTGACCGCCGTGGTGATCCCGCCCGGCGTCGACGGCGACCGCGTCCGCGCCCGCATGCGCACCGACTTCGAGATCGAGATCGGCACGGCCTTCGGGCCGCTGGCGGGCAAGGTCTGGAGAATCGGCGCGATGGGGGTGAACGCCCGCAAGCACGCCGTGCTGACGACGCTGTCGGCGCTGGAGTCGGTGCTGCGGTGGGAGGGCTACGCCGCGCCCGCCGGGGCCGGGGTGGATGCGGCGGCGGAGGTTTGGGCGTGAGGGCGGTGACACGTGAGGGCCTCCCCTTGGCGAGGGAGGTTCCATGACCTATCCCCGCAACCTCATCGGCTACGGCGCCAACCCGCCCCACGCCCGTTGGCCGAACGGCGCGCGGATCGCCGTGCAGTTCGTGCTGAACTACGAGGAAGGCGCCGAGCGCAGCGTGCTGCACGGCGACCCCCAGGCCGAGCACTTCCTGTCGGAAATGGTCGGAGCCCTGCCCGTGCCGGACGCGCGGCACATGTCGATGGAAAGCCTCTACGAGTACGGCTCACGCGCCGGGTTCTGGCGCATCCGGCGACTGTTCGAGGATTTCGGCCTGCCGCTGACCGTCTATGGCGTGGCCCAGGCCATGGAGCGCAACCCCGACGCGGTGGAGGCCATGCTGGCCTCGGGCTGGGAGATCGCCACCCACGGCTATCGCTGGATCGACTATCAGCACGTGCCCGAGGCGGTCGAGCGCGAGCACATCGCCCGGGCCATCGAGATCCATACGCGGCTGACGGGCGAACGGCCGCTAGGCTGGTACCAGGGGCGCACCAGCCCCAACACCGCCCGGCTGGTCGTGGAGGAAGGCGGCTTCGTCTACGACGCCGACAGCTACGCCGACGACCTGCCCTATTGGGACGACCAGCACGGAAAGCCCCAGCTGATCGTGCCCTACACGCTGGACGCCAACGACATGCGCTTCGCCGCGCCCCAGGGCTTCAACAGCGGCGACCAGTTCTTCGCCTACCTGCGCGACGCCTTCGACGCCCTCTACCTGGAGGGCGAGACCGCGCCGAAGATGATGAGCATAGGGCTGCACTGCCGGATCGTGGGAAAGCCCGGCCGGATCATGGCCCTGCGCCGGTTCCTGGAGCACGTGGTCTCGCACGAGAAGGTGTGGGTGGCGCGGCGGATCGACATCGCCCGGCACTGGATCGCGGCGCATCCGTATGGGGGCTCGCCCGATGCCGCATAGGCCGCTCATCCCTGCGAAAGCGGGGACCCAAGCCGAGCTTCGGGAGAAGGCGCGGACGGTCTGCTCGGATCCCCGCCCTGGCGAGGATGAGCGGAGGGTGAAATGCTGACCCTCGCCCACCTCAACACCCTCGACCGCGAAGCCTTCGCCCAGGTCCTGCGCTTCGCCTTCGAGCTTTCGCCGTGGGTCGTCGAGCGCGCCTGGGACGCGCGGCCCTTCGCCAGCGTCGAAGCCATGCACGCGGCGATGATGGCGGGACTGGAAGCGGCCTCAGCCGACGACAAGCTGGCCCTGATCCGAGCCCACCCCGAACTGGCGGGCAAGGCGGCGATCGCCAAGGCCTTGACCGCCGAGAGCAACGCCGAGCAGGCCAGCGCCGGGCTGGACCGGCTGACGCCGGAGGAGTTCGAGCGCTTCCACGCTCTGAATGCGGCTTACGGCGAGCGGTTCGGCTTTCCGTTCATCATCGCCGTGCGGCTGAACGACAAGGCCTCGATCCTGGCGGCCATGGCCGCGCGGCTGGCCAACGACCGGGACGTCGAGATCGCCGAGGCCATCAAGCAGATCGGCCTGATTTCCAAACTTCGATTGCTGGACGCGGTGGGCTGATGAGCGCGCCGACGGCCTGGGGGGCGGCTTAGTTGGACTACGACCTGACGACCTGGTTGAATCTTGGCCTGCGCTGGCTGCACGTGATCGCGGGCGTGGCCTGGATCGGGGCCTCGTTCTACTTCGTGTGGCTGGACAACAACCTGCGTCCGCCCGTCCCGGAGAAGGAGGGCGTGAAGGGCGAGCTGTGGGCCGTACACGGCGGCGGCTTCTACCATTCGCAGAAGTACATGGTGGCCCCGGCGCACATGCCCGACCACCTGCACTGGTTCAAATGGGAGGCCTACACCACCTGGCTGTCGGGCTTCGCGCTGCTGACGGTGCTCTACTACGTGGGCGCGCCGGTCTATCTGATCGACCCGGCAAAGCACGCCTTCAGCCAGCCGGCGGCCATCGCCACCGGCCTGGCCTTCATCCTCGGCGGCCTGCTGGTCTACGAGGCCCTGTGCCGCTCACCCCTGGGCCAGCGCCCGCGCCTGTTCGGGACCGTCTGGTTCCTGTGTCTGACGGGAGCGGCGTACGCGCTGACCCACCTCTTCAGCGACCGGGGCGCCTTCATCCACGTGGGCGCGATCATCGGCACGGCGATGGTGGGGAACGTCTTCCTGGTGATCATCCCCAACCAGCGTCGGATCGTGGCCGACATGCTGGCGGGACGGGACGTGGACCCCCGCCTGGGCGCAATGGGCAAGCAGCGCTCGGTTCACAACAACTACATGACCCTGCCGGTCATCTTCATCATGATCAGCAACCACTATCCGGTGGTGACGGGCCATCCGCTGGCGTGGCTGCTGCTGGCCCTGATCAGCGCCGGCGGCGTTTCGATCCGGCACTTCTTCAACCTGCGCCACCACGGCGTCATCAAGCCGGATTTCATCTTCCTGGGCGTGGCCCTGGTGGTGGCCGCCAGCGCCGTGGCCAGCCACAAGCCCAAGCCGGCCGAGGTGGCGTCCGACGTCCCCTTCCCCGTGGCCCAGGCGATCGTGCAGAAGCATTGCGTGACCTGCCATTCCGCCACGCCCACTCACAAGGGCTTCACCGCCCCGCCCAACGGCGCGGCGTTCGACACCCCCCAGGGCATGGCCCGCTACGCGCCGAAGATCCGTGAACGGGCGGTGGACTCCACGAGCATGCCGCTCGGAAACGAGACTCACATTACGGATGCGGAACGCGCCCAGCTGGGCGCCTGGATCAAGGCCGGAGCCAAAACCCCGTGACGACCGAGGCCGAGACGCCCGAAGCGCCCCAGACCGAGGACGCCGCCGCCCCGGCGCCGCGTAAACGCAACGCCGAGAAGACGCGCAAGGCGATCCTCACGGCGGCGCTGAAGGAGTTCTCCCAGGCCGGCTTCGCGGGCGCGCGCATCGAGCGGATCGTCAAGGCCGCCAAGTGCAACATCCGAATGCTCTACCACTATTTCGGCGACAAGAAGGGCCTGTACCTGGCGGTGCTGGAAGGCGCCTACGAGGATCTGCGCGGGCGCGAGGCCGAGCTGAAGATCGACTTCGACCGGCCGCTGGAAGGCTTCCTGGAGCTGCAGCGCTTCACGTTCGACTATTTCGAGAAGAACCCGCGCATCGACGGGCTGCTGCGCAACGAGAACCTGATGCAGGGCAAGTTCGTGGCCCAGTCGCGCAAGGTGACCGAGACGGCCTTCCCGCTGCGCCGTACGATCGAGCGGCTGATCGAGAGCGGCCAGGCCCAGGGCCTTTTCCGCGACGACCTGGACTGGGCCCAGATCTATGTGACCATCGCGGCCATGAGCCGCTTCCACCTCGCCAACGGCTGGTCGCTGTCGGTGACGCTGGACACCGACATGAGCAAGCCGGAATGGCGCCGCGCGCGGCTGGAGCACGCGCTGGCGGTGCTGGAAGGTTATCTGACTTCGGGACGCTAGCGAGCGCTGGAAAAGATACCCGCAATGATTGCGCAGATCGCTGGGCGTGTATAATCGACGGGCGACCGACGAGCTAAGCTCTCGGCGCAGGTCCTCGGGGGTTCCATGCGCATCAGTTTCAGCCGGCTCGTCCTGGCCGCCCTGTTCCTATCATCCCTGGCTCTGGCCCAGCCTGTCCAGGCTAGTTCGGTGGCCAATGTCCATGTCATCAACATCGCGCCTAACAACAACGGAACGGTGGTGTTTTATGTCGATACGGCGCGCAACGGTTTGCCGGCTTGCGCGACCGCCGGCGGCCAGGCCTGGACGCTGAGCACATCCAACTCAGCCGGCCAGGCGTTGCTCTCCGTACTGTTGACAGCCCTCTCGACCGGGCTTCCGATCGACATCGGCGGCACCGGGGTGTGCGATCATTTCCCCAATGCCGAAAGCGCCGGGTTCATCTCGATCCACAAGCCTTAAGCCCGAGGTCAGAACAAGATTCCCTTCCCCAGCATCCCGTGCACGCCTTTTTCGCCGTTGACCGTTTGGGTCACGCGAAAGTCCACGGCCAGCGAGCAGAACTGGTAGGCCTGCACCCGCGTCAGGTCGGTGCGCGTGACGATCAGGTCGATCATGGCGCGCAGGGCCTGCTTCATGGCCAGGTCCAGGTCCTCGTTGAAACCGAAGGTCAAGTGATGGGTCGGGGTCTCGGCCGAGGGCCAGGTCCGCGCGCCCACCTCGGCCGCCTTGAGCAGGCCGAACGTGAAGGTGCCCGTCAGGCCCATCTCCAGCGCGTTGACGCAGACTTCGCCGTCGCCCTGGCGGCCATGGCCGTCGCCGACCGAGAAGTTGGCGCCGGGAACCCAGACCGGCAGGCGCAGGATCGAACCGGCCGTAAGCTCCTTGCAATCCATGTTGCCGCCGTGCTCGCGGGGCTCGCGGCTGGACAGGCGGCCGTAGCGCGGCGGCGGCGCCACGCCCATCGTGCCAAAGAAAGGGGCCAGCGGCAGGGTTGGGCCCCAGTCCGGCTTGCAGGTTCCCGCCTGGGCGTCGACGGCGATGTGGCTGACGTAGCGGTCGGGAAATTCGTCGGGCAAGGTCCCGGCCAGGGGGCGTACGGCGCAGTAGCCCCAGTCATTGTTGGGCGCGATCGCCTCGATCCGCACCTCCAGGGTGTCGCCTGGCTCGGCCCCGCGCACGGCGACCGGGCCGGTCAGGATGTGCGGGCCGATCCGCTCGGGGCGGGCGTCGTGAATGGCCTGAAGGGCCGTCGGAATCGTCCACCGTCCGCCGGGCGACGGCATCACCTCGACACCGCCGGAGACGCACTCGACCACCACCGTGTCGCCCGGGTCGATCGTCAGCACCGGATCGAAGGCGGCGTCGAACATGCCGAAGCGGATGGTGTCGGGCGTGGAGGACAGGCGATGGCGCACGGAAGTAAGCCTTCTATTACTCCTTGCCATTTGGCCCGCCCGGGCTTCCCGGCCCTAGCAGCCTGACGCGCGCGCTGGGCTTCCCGGCCTCGGCGCCCATGAGACAGGCGCCCGGCGGCGGCGGATGACGCGCCGATAGGCGGGCGCCGCCGCGGGGCGCGTCCTTCCGGCCCGTGGCCTCTGGCGGGTTTGGCATATCCCGGTTATGAAGATTTTTCTTACTTGTGGAGCTTGCCCGCATGGCGGCCGATCCCGCGCTGGAAGCCTTTCTCGCCCTCGAAGACGATGCGGCCGTCGCAACGTACGCCGATGCGCGGGCCCGGGAGCTGGCCCTGGCGATCCCGGCCGAATGCCGGCCCGGCGTGATCGAGAACCTGGCCCTGCTGCGCCGCCAGGCCGCGAGCTTCGCCTCCCTGGCCCCCGCCGGTCCCGTCGAGGCGTTCGAGCCGTGAGCTGGCGCTCGGCCCACGCCATCGCCGCCGACGTGCGCAGCGGCGTCACCACCGCCCGGGCCGAAGTGGCCGCGGCCCTGGCCCGGATCGCCGCCTACGACAAGGCCCTGAACGCCTTCACCGCCGTCTTCACCGAGCGCGCCCTGGCCCAGGCCGAGGCGATCGACGCCGACCTGGCCGCTGGCCGCCCGGTGGGACCGCTGGCCGGCGCGCCGTTCGCGGCCAAGAACCTGTTCGACGTGGAGGGCGTCACCACCCTGGCCGGCGCCGGGCTGCGGCGGGGCGCGCCGCCCGCCACGCGCGACGCCACCGCCGTGGCCCGCCTGACCGCCGCCGGCGGCGTGCTCGTCGGCGCCACCAACATGGACGAGTTCGCCTACGGCTTCGTCACCGAGAACGCCCATGACGGGCCGACGCACAATCCGCACGACCTCGACCGCGTCGCCGGGGGCTCGTCGGGCGGATCGGCCGCCGCCGTGGCCGGAGGGCTGGTTCCGCTGAGCCTGGGCTCGGACACCAACGGCTCGATCCGTGTGCCGGCCTCGCTGTGCGGGGTGTTTGGCCTCAAGCCCACCCTGGGCCGGTTGTCGCGCCATGGCGCCTACCCCTTCGTCGAGAGCCTGGACCACGTGGGGCCGTTCGCCCGCGACGTGACGGACCTGGCCCTCGGCTACGATCTGATGCAGGGCCCCGATCCTCAGGATCCGCTCTGCCGTCGGCCCGCCGAACCGGTCGCCCTCCGCCTGCAAGCCTTGGCCGACGCGCCCCTTCGCGTCGGCCTGCTGGGCGGCTGGTTCGCGCAAGGGGCCTTTCCCGAAGTGCTGGAAGCGGTGGAGGTCGTGGCCGACGCCCTCCAAGCCCGGCGCGGCGTCGAGCTGCCCGGCGCCGAGCAGGCGCGCGCGGCCGCCTTCTGCCTGACCCCGGCCGAGGCGGCTCAACTGCACGCGGCCGACCTGCGCGCCAGGCCCATGGATTACGACCCGGCGGTGCGCGATCGCCTGCTGGCCGGCGCTCTCCTGCCCGAGGGCGTGGCCGAGGCGGCCCGTCGCTATCGCCCGGCGTTCCGCGACGCCGCCCGGGCGGTGTTTCGAGACTTCGACATCCTGCTGGCCCCGGCCTCGGTGTGCCCCGCCCCGCGCATCGGCCAGGCCGACATGGAGATGGACGGACGCCTGGTCTCGGTGCGCAAGAACCTGGGCGCCTACACCCAGCCGATCAGCTATATCGGCCTGCCGGTCGTGGCCGCCCCGGTGAACCGGCCCGGCAAGGCCCCGATCGGCGTCCAACTGATCGCGCCGGCCTGGCGCGAGGACCTGGCCCTGGCCGCGGCCCTGCGGCTGGAGCAGGCCGGCATTGTCGCCGCCCATCGCCCGGCGGAGCGTGCGGCATGATCATCGACGATCCGGACGTCCACGCCGAGGTGTCCGCCGCCGTAGACGCCTACGAGCAGGCGCTGATGGACAACGACGTAACCGCGCTGGACGGCTTCTTCCGGGACGCGCCGCAGACCGTACGCTATGGGGTGGCCGAAAACCTCTACGGCTTCGAGGCGATCGCGGCGTTTCGAATCGGCCGCGCCGGCGGCTCGCCCCAAAGGTCGCGCCTCAGGACTGAAATCACCACGTTTGGGCGAGACTTCGCCGTCGCCAACGTCGAATTCGTGCGCGAAGGGGCAAAAACCTCCGGCCGTCAGAGCCAGACCTGGGTTCGCACCGAAAACGGCTGGAAAATCGTTTCCGCGCACGTTTCGCTGCTTCAGGGCGGCGTCGACCAACGCCTTGCTCCGTAAGCGCCGGATCGTCCGCCCAATGATCATAAGTAATAAACTTATGACTTGTGATCTGCTTTTGGGCGCCTTTGCTTCCGCGTGGTCAAATAGTGACATATCGGCGCAAAACTTCACCGAACAGCGGCCAATACGTCATCAAACCTTTGGATTCGCCTTCGGCATTGTGCATTGCAACCTTCAAGCGTCGACCCCGCGACGCACCAAGGGGATAAGCACATGACCATCCGCCATCATCTTCGCCACGGCGGCGCGCTCGCCGCCCTCGTCGTCGCCGCCGGCCTGGCCGCGCCGGCCTTCGCCCAGGAAACCGGCTCCGTCACCCTGGACGACGTGATCGTCACCGCCCAGAAGCGCTCTGAAAACATTCAGGAAGTTCCGGTCTCGGTCGCCACGATGGGCGGCGAAAAGCTGCAGGCCCTGTTCGCCGGCGGCGAGGACGTTCTGGCCCTGTCGAGCCGCGTGCCCGGCCTGTTCGTGGAAAGCTCCAACGGCCGCGCCGCGCCGCGCTTCTACATCCGCGGCCTGGGCAACACCGACTTCGACCTGGCCGCTTCGCAGCCGGTCTCGGTGATCATGGACGACGTGGTCATGGAAAACGTCGTGCTGAAGAGCACGCCGATCTTCGACGTCGAGCAGGTGGAAGTGCTGCGCGGCCCGCAAGGCACCCTGTTCGGCCGCAACACCACCGCCGGCATCGTCAAGTTCGACTCCGTGAAGCCCAGCCAGACCTTCAAGGCCAACGGCACGGTGACCTACGGCTCGTACGGCAGCTGGACCGCCGAGGGCGGCGTCGGCGGCCCGCTGGTCGAAGGCAAGCTGGCCGGCCGCATCGCCGTGCTGGGCCAGCACCGCGACGACTATATCGACAACACCTACACCGGCGTGAAGGACGCCATGGGCGGCTATGACGAATACGCCATCCGCGGCCAACTGCTGTGGACGCCCACCGACAACCTCGACGTCCTGCTGAGCGCCCACAACCGCACCCTGAAGGGCACGGCCGCGATCTTCCGCGCCAACATCCTCACCAAGGGCAGCAACAAGATCAACGGCAACTTCGACCGCGACGCCGTGTTCTACAACGGCGGCGGCAACAATCCCCAGAAGTACGACGGCAACGGTGAATCGCTGAAGATCGACTACGACTTCGGCGGCGTGAAGCTGACCTCGATCAGCGCCTACGAAACCACCAACGGCTACAGCCGCGGCGACATCGACGGCGGCGTGGCGGGCGTCGGCCCCGGCTTCATTCCGTTCGATTCCGACACCAAGGACGGCATCGACGACCTGGACCAGTACACCCAGGAACTGCGCCTGGCCTCGGACACCGACGGCGCCTTTACCTGGCAGGTCGGCGGCTACTACTTCCACTCCAGCATGCTGCTGACCACGGACGCCGGCTTCGCCAAGGCGACCCTGCATCACAAGAACACCGCCTGGGCCGGCTTCGGCCAGGCCACCTACCAGGTGACCCCGGCCCTGAAGATCACCGGCGGCCTGCGCTACACCGACGACAAGAAGACCATGACCGTCGTCGGCTCGACCGCGCCGCAGATCGAAGTGTCGGACGGCAAGGTCTCTTGGGACCTGTCGGCCTTCTACACCGTGACCGACAACTTCAACCTCTACGCCCGCGCGGCCCACGGTTTCCGCGGCCCGACCATCCAGGGCCGAGACGTGGTGTTCGGCTCCAATCCGTCGGTCGCCCAATCCGAAACGATCCAGTCGTACGAAGCGGGCTTCAAGAGCGAACTGCTGGATCGCCGCATCCGCTTCAACGGCGCGGCCTTCACCTACACCGAGAAGGACCCGCAGTTCAGCGCCATCGGCGGCGCCGGCAACAACACGCTGCTGATCAACGCCAACAAGGGCAAGGCCTATGGCGTGGAGTTCGACGGCGAGTTCAAGGTCACCCAGAACCTGCTGCTGACCGCCGGCTACAGCTACAACCACACCAAGATCGAAGACAAGAACCTGGCCGTGGCCGTCTGCGCCCAGTGCACCGTCACCGATCCTCTGAACGGCGCGGGCCAGGCGCTGGTGAACGGCAACCCGTTCCCGAACGCGCCCAAGTACGTGCTGAACTTCACCGCCCGCTACAGCTATCCGATCGGCGACGGCGAGCTGTTCGCCTACACCGACTGGTTCAAGCAGGGCTACACCAACATCTTCCTGTACCAGTCCAAGGAGTTCTACTCGAAAGGCGCCTTCGAGGGCGGCCTGAAGCTCGGCTACGCCAAGCAGGACGGCGCCTATGAGGTGGCTCTGTTCGCCCGCAACATCACCAACGAGGTGAACCTGCGCGGGGCCATCGACTTCAACAACCTGACCGGTTTCGTCAACGAGCCTCGCATCGTCGGCATCTCGATCAGCGCCAAGCGGTAATCCCCGCGAGCCTCGCCCGGCTCTCGCCGGGCGAACGCCTCCGAGGATCGCCATCGTCCCGCCATGCTCCCGGCCCGCGCCGGGAGCATGGTTCGTTTGAGGGGTCTCCCCCTCGCCCCCACGATGAGTTAAGTCCCTCGGATGACGACCCCGACCAAGATCATTTTCGACACCGACCCCGGCATCGACGACGCCATGGCGCTGCTCTTCATCGAGGCCAGCCCCGCGCTCGACCTGGTGGCGGTGACCACCGTGTTCGGCAACGCCGACATCGACACCACCACGCGCAACGCTCTTTACCTGAAGCAGCGGTTCGGCCTGAAGGCTCCGGTGTTCAAGGGCACGGACAAGCCGCTGACCCGGCCGCGCAACCCCTCTCCCACCTTCGTGCACGGCGAGAACGGCCTGGGCGACGTGGAGCTGACCGGCCTGGTCGCCGCCCAGCCGGAGACCAAGCCGGCCCACCAGGCGATCATCGACCTGGCCCGCGAGAACCCCGGCGAGATCACCCTGGTGGCGGTGGGTCCGCTGACCAATCTGGCCCTCGCCCTCAAGGCCGATCCGGAAGTGGCCAGGCTGCTGAAGAACGTCGTCATCATGGGCGGCGCGTTCGGCGTGGCCGGCAAGCCGGGCAATGTGACCCCGGTGGCCGAGGCCAACATCTGGAACGACCCGGAAGCCGCCGACCAGGTCTTCACCGCCCCCTGGCACGTGACGACCGTCAGCCTGGACGTCACCACCCAGGTGATCATGAGCCCGGCCTTCATGGACGCGCTGGAAGCCTCGGCCGGTCCGGCTGGCGCGTTCCTCAACGCCATCTCCAAGCCGTATGCGGCGTTCTATGGCGGCCGCGACGGCATCGTGGGCTGCTGCGTGCACGACGCCGCGGCCGTGGCCTACGTGATCGATCCCTCGCTGTTCCAGACCCGCGCCGGCGCGATCCGCGTGGTCACCGAGGGCATCGCCCTGGGCCAGACCTGCCAGAAGGTCGACGGCGAGCTGTTCGGCCCATCGGCCTGGGACGACCAGCCGGTGCAGGCGATCACCGTCGGTGTTAACGCCGAAGGGCTGCTGAAGCTGTATGCGGAGACGATGGGGGCGTAGCCCCCTCCGTCGGCTTCGCTGACACCTCCCCAAAAGGGGAAGCATCTGCTCGGACGAGATCCTCCCCCTCTGGGGGAGGTGGCTTCGAGCGGCCTGTGGGGATCAGCCCCGCCGGTATCGCTCCATGCCCGCCACGTAGGTTCGCTCGACCACCCGGTCGTCTCCCAGGATCGTCAGCGCGAACAGCCGGTCCTCAAGGCTCCGCGCCTGAGGCAGACGCCTGGCCAGCAGGGGCGTGGCCGCCAGGTCCAGCACCAGGAAGTCGGCGATCTTGCCGCGTTCCAGGCTTCCGATCTCGCCCTCCAGCCCCAGGGCCCGGGCGCCGCCCAGGGTGGCCAGGTAGAAGGCCTGGAAGGGGTCCAGCGCCTCGCCGCGCATCTGGCCCACCTTGTAGGCCTCGCCCAGCGTGTGGAGGATAGAGAAGGTGGTGCCCGCCCCGACGTCGGTGCCCATGCCCACCTTCACGCCGTGGCGGCAGGCCGTCTCCAGCGGAAACAGGCCCGAGCCCAGGAACAGGTTCGAGGTCGGGCAGAAGGCGATGGCCGAGCCCGCCTGCGCCAGACGGTCGAAGGCGTCCGCGCCTAGGTGGACGCAGTGGGCGAAGACCGAGCGTTTCCCGACGAGGCCGAAACGGGCGTAGACGTCCAGATAGTCGCGCGCTTCGGGAAACAGCCTCGCCGTGTCGGCGATCTCGCGCAGATTCTCCGACAGGTGGGTCTGCATCCACACCGTCGGGTGCTCGGCCAGCACCTGGCCGGCCATTTCCAGCTGGGCGTCGCTGCAGCTGATGGCGAAGCGCGGGGTGACGGCGTAACCGAGGCGTCCCTTGCCGTGCCAATCGGCGATCAGGCTTTCCATGTCGGCGCGGCTGCTCTCGACCGTGTCGGTCAGGCCCGGCGGGGCGTTGCGGTCCATCAGCGACTTGCCGGCGATCACCCGCATGTCGCGCCTCAGCGCCGAGGCGAACAGCGCCTCGACCGAGGCCTTGTGCACCGAGCCGAACACCAGGGCGCTGGTCGTGCCGTTGCGCAGCAGCTCCTCGACGAAGAACTCAGCCGTCTCCTCGGCGTGGCCCTGGTCGGCGAAGGCGGCTTCGGCCGGGAAGGTGTGGCGCTCCAGCCAGTCCAGCAACTGCTCGCCGTGGGCGGCGATCACGTCGACCTGGGGGAAATGGATATGGGTGTCGACGAAGCCTGGGACGATCAGCTTGCCGCGCAGGTCCTCCACCGGCGCGGCGCCGATCTCGTCATGCAGCTTGTCCCAAGCCCCGCAGGCCAGGATGCGGCCGTCCTCGACCAGCAGCAGGCCGTCCTCGTGGAAGGCGTGCGCCTCCCCGTCGGTGATCGCCGGATCGTCCTCGAGGTGGAAGATCGACGCCCTATACGCTTGCAAGCTGGTGATCCTTTACGCGTTCACGGCGGGCGCTCTCGGCCCGGATAAGCAGGTCGGCGGCCACCGCCACGGCGATGACCTCGGGCGACTTGTCCTTCAGCGCCGGCAGGCCGATCGGACAGATCATGCGCTGGACGGCGACTTCGGCGAATCCGTCGCGGCGCAGGCGGCCCAGGAAGCGGGCCTTCTTCGTATCCGAGCCGATCAGGCCCAGATAGCCGAAACCTCCGCCGGCCAAGGCGGCCGAGGTCAGGGCATAGTCCAGATTATGGTCGTGGGTCATGACGAGAATAAAGGCGTCCTCGCCCGCCCCCATAGCCGCGGCCGCCAGTTCGGCCGGCGAGCCGATCACGACGCCGGGAACCTCGGCCGCCTCGGGGCGGGTGTCGAACCACGACAGGCGGAACGGCAGGGGCGCCAGGGCCCGGGCGACGGCCTGGCCCACGTGGCCCGCGCCGAACAGCAGCACGGGCGGACGGGGGGCGTCGGTGCGTTCCACCAGCTCGCGCCCCTCGCCCGGACGCTCGCCGCGCGCGGTCAGGGCCGCTCCGTCCAGCGTGATGGCGGAGGCCTCGCCCCCCTCGGCGTGGGCGAGCGGCCGCACGGACTTGCGCAGCAGGCCGGGCGAAAAACGGGTGCGCACCTCGAACGGCTGGTCGGCGTCCAGGCGGCGGGCGGCCTCGCCCAGCCAGTCCAGGCTGGCGGCTTCCAGACGCTCGATCATCAGCCGTACGCGACCGCCGCAGCACTGGGCCAGCAGCGGCCCCAACGGATAGTCCTGCACGGCGAACGGCCGGCCGGCGGCCAGCATCCTGCGCGCCTGGTCGGCGACCTGATGCTCGAGATTGCCGCCGCCGATCGTGCCGTCCTGGCCGTCGGACCACACCACCATCTTGGTCCCGGCGTCACGCGGGGCCGAGCCTTCGGTCGCAAGAATGGTCACCAGGGCGGCAGGCTCGCCCAGGTCCAGACGCGCCAGCGAGCTGCGGGCCCAGTTCATGCGCCCAGCTCCGCCGCGCGTCGCTTGACGTCTTCCACCGCCATCAGGATCCGCTCGGGCGTGGCGGGGGCGTCCAGGTTGGGGAACACCTTGTGGTGGGTCGCACTGGCCACCGCCCGGTTGATCGCGCTCAGCACCGACAGGGCCAGCATCAGCGGCGGCTCGCCCACGGCCTTGGAGCGGTGGACGGTGGCTTCGACGTTACGGCCGGGCTCCCAGAGGCGGATGTTCATCACGTCGGGCCGGTCGCCGCAGGTGGGGATCTTGTAGGTCGAGGGGGCGTGGGTCAGCAGCCGGCCGTCGGCGCCGAACACCAGTTCCTCGGTGGTCAGCCAGCCCATGCCCTGGACGAAGCCGCCCTCGATCTGGCCCAGGTCGATGGCCGGGTTCAACGAGCGGCCGGCGTCATGCAGGATGTCGGCGCGCGTCACCTTCATCTCGCCGGTCAGGGTGTCGACCACCACCTCGCTGCAGGCTGCGCCGTAGGCGAAATAGTAGAACGGCCGGCCGGTATGGGTCGCCCGGTCGTAATGGATCTTGGGCGTGGCGTAGTAGCCGGTCGACGACAGCGAAACCCGGCCCATGTGCGCCTGGCGACACAGCTCGGCGAACGACACCAGCGTCGCCCCGGCCCGCACGCCCTCCGGCGCGAAGACCACCTCGTCCTCGGCGCAACCCCATTTGCGGGCGGCGAACTCCACCAGCCGCGCCTTGATCGCGTTGGCCGCGTTCAGGGCCGCCATGCCGTTCAGGTCCGTTCCCGACGAGGCGGCCGTGGCCGAGGTGTTGGGCACCTTGTCGGTGACGGTCGAGGTCACCTTCACGCGGTCGACCGGAACCTGGAAGGCCTCGGCGACGATCTGGGCGACCTTCACGAACAGCCCCTGCCCCATCTCGGTCCCGCCATGGTTCAGCAGGATCGAGCCGTCGGCATAGAGGTGGATCAGCGCCCCGGCCTGGTTGAGGTGGGTGGTGGTGAACGAGATGCCGAACTTCACCGGCGTCAGGGCCAGGCCCTTCTTCAGCACGGGGCTCCTGGCGTTGTAGGCGTCGATCGCGGCCAGGCGGGCCTGGTAGTCGCAGGACGCGGCCAGCTCGGCCAGCAGCTGCGGGGCGACGTTGTCCTCGACGGTTTGTTGATACGGGGTGAGATTTCGTCCCTCGCCGCCATAGAGGTTGCGCAGCCGCACCTCCAGCGGGTCCAGCCCCGTGGCCTGGGCGACGGCGTCCATCACCCGCTCGATCGCCGCCATGCCCTGCGGCCCGCCGAACCCGCGAAAGGCGGTGTTGGAGACGGTGTGGGTGCGGAAGCGGTGCGAGAGGATCTCGACGGCGGGCAGGAAGTAGCAGTTGTCGGCGTGGAACATCGCCCGGTCGTTGATGGCCGGCGACAGGTCGGTGGTCGAACCGCAACGCGACGCCAGTTCCAGCGACAGACCCGTCAGCCGCCCCTCGTCGTCGAAGCCCACATCGTAGGCGACCTCGAAGTCATGCCGCTTGCCGGTCATGATCATGTCTTCGTCGCGATCGGGTCTGCACTTGGCCGGACGGCCGGTCCTGACCGCCACCAGGGAGGCGGCCGCCGCGAACAGCGAGGCCTGGGTTTCCTTGCCGCCGAAGCCCCCGCCCATGCGCCGCACCTCGACGGTGACGGCGGTGTGGGGCACGGCCAGCACGCGGGCGATCAGGTGCTGGACCTCGCTGGGATGCTGGGTGGACGACCAGACGTGGACGTCGCCGCCCTCGCGGGGCGTGGCCAGGGCCACCTGTCCCTCGAGGTAGAAGTGGTCCTGGCCGCCGATGGCCATGGTTCCTTGCAGGCGCCGGGGCGAGGCCGCCAGGGCGGCGGCCGCGTCGCCGCGCGCCATGCGCTGGCTGGCCTCGATCTTCAGGTCAGCGGCGCGGGCCTGGCCGATGCTGATGGCCGCCGGCAGATCCTCGTACTCGACCACGGCCTTGGCGGCGGCGGCGCGGGCGGCGGCGATCGATGTGGCCGCCACGGCGAACAGGCTCTGCCCCACGCACACCACCTCGCCGTCGGCGAACAGGCGGTCGTCGTGAATCACCGGGCTGACGTCGTTCTCGCCCGGGATATCGGCGGCGGTCAGCACGGCCACGACGCCGGGGCTGGCGCGCACGGCGGTCAGGTCCATCGACACGATCCTGGCGTGGGCTCGCTTGCTCATGCCCAGATGGACGTGCAGCAGGTCCGCCGGCTCGGGCAGGTCGTCGACATAGATCGCCGCCCCGCTGACGTGGCGCAGGGCGCTGTCGTGCGGCAGCGAGGCGTGCACGCCCTGGAAGACGACCGGCTCGGCCATGGACGAGGCGTCAGCCATGGGCCGCCTCCGGCACGCGGGTCTCAAGGTCCGGCCGCGCGGACTCGATGTAAGCCTTGCGCAGCATGTTGCCAGCCGTCAGGGCGCGATAGGCGGCCGAGGCGCGGGCGTCGCTCAGGGGCGTGAAGTCGCCGGCCAGAGCCTCGACGGCCGTCTTGATCGTGGTGGGGTTCCAGAGACGGCCGACCAGCGCCGCCTCGCACGCCGTCGCGCGCCGGGGCGTGCCCGCCATGCCGCCGAACGCGATGCGGGCCGAGGCCACGACCTCGTCGCGGATTTCGATGGCGAAGGCGCCGCAGATGGCCGAGATGTCCTGGTCGAAGCGCTTGGACAGCTTGAAGACCTTGAACAGCAGGTCCGGCCCGGGCGGCGGCACGATCACCGCCTCGACGAACTCGCCGGGCGCGCGGTCCTGCTTGCCGTAGTCGATGAAGAAGGCTTCGAGCGGAAGCTCCCGCCGCTCGTCGCCCCTGCGCAGCACCAGGGTCGCGCCGGCGGCGATGAGAGCCGGCGGCATGTCGCCGATCGGCGAACCGTTGGCGATGTTGCCGCCGATCGTGCCGCTGTTGCGCACCTGGGTGGACCCCAGCCGCCGCATCATCTTGCCTAGATCGGGATAGAGCGCCGCCAGGCTATCGACGGCGTCGACATAGCGCACGCCCGCCCCGATGCGCAGGCCGCCGTCGACGGCCTCTATCCTTTTGAGGTCCTCGACCCGGCCGATGTCGATCAGGGTCTCCAGCGGACGCCGCTGCTTGGTGACCCACAGGCCGATATCGGTGGCTCCGGCCACGATCACGGCGTCGGGATGGTTGGCATAGGCCGCCGCCAGCTCCTCGACATTGCGCGGCGCCATCCAGCGGCGGGCCTGGCCGGCGATAGGATCCTCGTAAGCCAGGCTCAGCGCCTCATCGCGACGCAGCGGCGCCAGGGCCGCCGCCACATCCGGCGCGGCCTCGGCGGGAATCGCCTCGGCGGCGGCGATGATCGGGCCATAGCCGGTGCAGCGACAGAGGTTGCCGGCCAGCACCTCGTTGACAGGCGCGTCGGCGCCCTTTGCCGCCACGGCGCGACCGTACAGCGACATGACGATGCCCGGCGTACAGAAGCCGCACTGCGAGCCATGGTGCTCGACCATGGCGGCCTGCACGGGGTGAAGCGTGTCGCCGGCCAGGCCCTCGACGGTGATCACCGCCTTGCCGTCCAGCATCGGCACGAACTGGATGCAGCTGTTGACCGCCCGCCAGGCCGCCGTCCCCTCGTCGTTCAGTTCCCCCACCAGTACGGTGCACGAGCCGCAGTCCCCCTCGGCGCAGCCCTCCTTGGTTCCCGTGCGGCGCAGCTCGCCCCGCAGGTGTTCCAGCAACGTACGCGTGGGATCGACGCCCCGGGCCTCGACCACCTGGCCATTGAGCAGGAAGCGGACAGTCTGGCCCATCAGCTGCCTCGGTAGGTGGAATAGCCGAACGGCGAAACCAGCAACGGCACGTGATGGTGCTGGCTGGCGTCGGCCACGGCGAAATCGATGACCACCACGTCCAGGAACGGGGGATCGCTGACGGCCGCGCCAGAGCCCTTGAAATAGTCGGCCACCTCGAACTCCAGGCGATAGCCGCCGGCGGCCAGGTCCGCGCCCTCGACCAGACGGGCGCGGCCGTCGGCGTCGGTGAGGGTTTGCGCCATCGGAACGACCTCGCCGCCGCGGCGCGCGGAAACTCTCACGGCCACCCCGGCCGCCGGGCGTCCGGCCGCCAGGTCGAGTATGTGGGTCGTCAGGCCGCTCATGCGCGTTGTCCTCGCTCGGCGTCCGAAAACGCCATTGTAGTCCTTCGGCGCGATGCTGGAACCGGCGCCGCCGACAAGTCCAGCCCGACGCCCGCTCGACGCCCGCATGAAGCCGAACCGCCTCGCCACACGGCGCCGAACGCCCATCGCTTGGGCGCTATATAAGTCTTTTATTACTTATGAGGCCATCGGGGATCGCCGTTCGAACACGCGTCCGCCAAAAAACGCCGCCGTTCGGCCCGTAGGATTGGAAATGACGCGCCAACCCCGGTAGCTAAGCCCAGACGGATCGCGCACACGCCACGAGACGATCCGCGCCGCTCCACCTGCGCAGTCGCCGAGGAAAGAAGACCGATGGACGAGGATTTCCGTAAAGCCGCCCTGGACTACCACCGTCTTCCGCGGCCCGGAAAGCTGGCGATCGAAGCCACCAAGCGGATGGCCACCCAACGCGACCTGGGCCTGGCCTATTCGCCGGGCGTGGCCGCTCCCTGCGAAGCCATCGCCGCCGATCCGGACACGGCCCGCGACTACACCGCCCGGGGCAATCTGGTGGCCGTCATCTCCAACGGCACCGCCGTGCTGGGCCTGGGCAACATCGGACCCCTGGCCTCCAAGCCGGTGATGGAAGGCAAGGCCGTCCTCTTCAAGAAGTTCGCCGGCATCGACGTTTTCGACATCGAGGTCGACGCCCTGGACCCCGACCGCTTCATCGAGGTGGTGGCCGCCCTGGAGCCCACCTTCGGCGGCATCAACCTCGAGGACATCAAGGCCCCCGAGTGCTTCGTCATCGAACGCAAGCTGCGCGAGCGGATGAACATCCCGGTGTTCCACGACGACCAACACGGCACCGCCATCGTCTGCGCCGCGGCGGTCCGCAACGCCCTGCTGGTGCAGGGCAAGGAACTGAAGGACATCAAGCTGGTCACCTCGGGCGCGGGCGCGGCGGCCCTGGCGTGCGTGGACCTGCTGGTGTCGATGGGGCTGCCGGTCGAGAACGTGACCCTCACCGACATCAAGGGCGTGGTCTATGCCGGCCGCGAGCCCGACATGCCCGACAACATGGCCCGCTACGCCCGGCCCACCGACGCGCGCGCCCTGCCCGACGTGCTGCCGGGCGCGGACATCTTCCTGGGCCTGTCTGCGCCGCGGGTCTTCAAGGCCGAATGGCTGCCGCTGCTGGCCGAGAAGCCGCTGATCCTGGCCATGGCCAATCCCGAGCCGGAAATCCTGCCCGAGATCGTCGCGGCCCAACGCCCCGACGCCATCATGGCCACGGGTCGCAGCGACTATCCCAACCAGGTCAACAACGTCCTGTGCTTCCCCTTCATCTTCCGCGGCGCGCTGGACGTAGGCGCCTCGGAGATCAACGAGGCCATGAAGGTGGCGGCCGTCGAGGCCATCGCCGAACTGGCCCGGGCCGAAGCTTCGGAAGTGGTGGCCAGCGCCTATGGCGGCGCGGCCCCGATGTTCGGCGCCAGCTACATCATCCCCAAGCCGTTCGACCCGCGCCTGATCCTGCAGATCGCGCCGGCCGTGGCGCGCGCGGCCATGGACACCGGCGTGGCCACCCGCCCGATCGCCGACTTCGACGCCTACCTCGCTGAACTGGAGCTGTTCGTCTACCGCTCCGGCCAGTTGATGCGGCCCGTGTTCGAGCGCGCCCGCAAGGCGACCAAGGCCAGCAAGGTCCGCGTGGCCTATGCCGAGGCCGAGGACGAGCGCGTACTGCGCGCGGTGCAGACCGTAGTCGACGACGGCCTGGCCAGCCCCGTGCTGATCGGTCGGCGCGAGGCCATCAGGGCCAAGGCGGCCGAAATGGGCCTGCGGCTCGACCTGGACGGCGCGATCGAGATCCTGGACCCGGCCGCCGACCGCGAGATCTTCCAGCCCCTGGTCGAGCGTTACCAGAGCCTGGTGGGGCGCCGGGGCGTGCCGCCTCTGGCCGCCGAACGCCGCGTCCATGGTCGCCGCACGGTGGCCGCCTCGATGCTGCTGCAGGCCGGCCACGTCGACGCGGCCCTGGTGGGCGGCAGCGGCGACTGGTGGCAGCACATGACCTACGTGCTGCCCATCATTCCCAAGCGCGAGAACGTGGGCCGCATCTACGCCCTATCGGCCCTCATCATCGACAACGGCACGCTGTTCTTCTGCGACACCCACGTCAACGTCGACCCGACCGCCGAGCAGGTGGCCGAGATGACGCTGCTGGCCGCCGAGTCCGTGCGCCGCTTCGGTCTGACGCCCAAGGCGGCCCTGCTGTCGCACTCCAGCTTCGGCGCTTCCAACTCGCCGACCGCCCGCAAGATGCGCGAAGCCCTGGCCCTGGTGCGCGAGCGCGCGCCCGATCTCGAAGTCGACGGCGAGATGCACGCCGACGCCGCCCTTTCCCAGGCCCTGCGCGACCGCCTGGTGCACGACAGCCGCCTGAAGGGCTCGGCGAACCTGCTGGTCATGCCCACCCTGGACGCGGCCAATATCGGCCTGACTCTGCTCAGCGCCGCCACCGAAGGCCTGCTGGTCGGCCCCGTTCTGCTGGGCATGAGCCGTCCGCTGCACGTGCTGACGCCCAGCGTCACCGCTCGCGGCATCGTCAACATGACCGCCCTGGCCGTGAACCAGGCCGCCAGCGAGCGCGAGCACCGGCTGATCTGACGACCGGCCTCCGACACGACGAAGGCCGCCGGCGTTTCCGCGCCGGCGGCCTTTTCGTATTCGGTTGTTCCCAGGCGATCGCTTGTGAAGCGGTCTTCAGACGCAAAAAGGCCCCGCAGAAGCCTCAGCCCAGTCTCAGCGACTGGGAGAGACCCCCACCGGGGCCTGATCTTGGAACCCTCGGGTCCGTCAGGGCGCTCCGCGCCCCGGCGAGATCCTTAGAGGATGCGCAGGTTGCCGGCCGAGGTCTTGCCCGAGCGGCGGTCCTGTTCCAGTTCGTAGCCGACTTGCTGGCCTTCGTTCAGGCCGCGCAGACCGGCGCGTTCGACGGCCGAGATGTGCACGAAGATGTCGCCGCCGCCGTTGTCGGGCTGGATGAAACCAAAGCCCTTGGTGCTGTTGAACCACTTCACCACGCCCGTGCCGGCTTCGCCCGTCGGGCCGCCGCCGTAGCCGCCGCCACCGCCGCCGCGCGGAGCGCCGAAGTCGCGGGCCGGACGACGGGCCGGAGCCGCGCCTTGACCCGTCACGCGCAGGTTGCCGGCCGAGGTCTTGCCCGAGCGGCGGTCTTCTTCCAGCTCATAGGAAACCTGGTCACCTTCGTTCAGGCCCGCCAGGCCCGAACGTTCAACCGCGGCGATGTGGACGAACACGTCCTGGCCGCCGTCCTCGGGCTGAATGAAGCCAAAGCCCTTGGCCGGGTTGAACCACTTAACGACACCGTTCGCCATCTTATCCTCAAAACCTCGTAGACGGGTCAATTCCGCGACCCGCGTCCTTCCACCCTGCTCTCATGACGCAAATCCGAGGAACGCGCTACAGGCTTTGATCGCAGAATCTCGGGCGAGACCCGATCTGCTTGATAAATTTTCGCGTGACAGGAGCGAAACGAGACTTGATCGCCACCAACAGTGGCAGAAAAGTCGCACATTCGCGCATGAACATTTCAGCGCCATGGCCAAGCTTGTCGGGGGGAAAGACGATCGGAGGCAGGGTTTAGGACTTTGGAACCGAAGCGAACTTTGCTTCTGGTGAAGCATCCTTTTAGCGGACCTGGCGGCGACCTACTCTCCCGCGCCTTGAGACGAAGTACCATTGGCCCTGGGGGACTTAACGACCGAGTTCGGAATGGGATCGGGTGGGGAACCCCCGGCATAGCCACCAGGTCAGCAAAAAGGATGCTGTCGGCTGCGTTTTTTGAGCAGCCGATCAGATAAGAAGACATCGTTGTCTTGGTAGAGTTCAGTCATGGGTTTGACTGAAGAACGATCAAGCCTATCGAGCTATTAGTACCGGTAAGCTACACGCGTCACCGCGCTTCCACACCCGGCCTATCAACGTGGTGGTCTTCCACGGCTCTCAGCGAGACCTTGTTTTGAGGTTAGTTTCCCGCTTAGATGCTTTCAGCGGTTATCTATTCCACACTTAGCTACCCTGCTGCACAGCTGGCGCCATGACAGGTCCACCAGAGGTGTGTCCATCCCGGTCCTCTCGTACTAGGGACAGATCCTCTCAAGTCTCGTACACCCACGGCAGATAGGG
>JAGHZU010000160.1 GCA_017745235.1 Caulobacter sp.
GTGGTGGGGCTACTGACCACGGTGACCCGCGAGTACGCACGCGCGTCGATGCAGGGCATCCGGGTGGAGGTGCTGCATGCGCAGGCCGCCGCCGCGGGACTGCCGCTGCTCGAGGCATCGATCCCCGCGCAGTGCGACAACGCCACCTACGACGAGGTCATGACGCGGGCGCTGGCTGAGGCCGCGGCGCGTTGGCCCGGGTTGCGCACGGCCGCCTTCGGCGACCTGTTCCTGGCCGACATCCGCGCGTACCGCGAACAGCGCCTGGCCGCGGCAGGCTGGGAACTGCTGACCCCCCTGTTCGGTTCCGACACGGCCGCGCTGGCGCGGCGGATGCAGGCCGACGGCCTGCGTGCGCACCTGTGCTGCGTGGACACGCAGCAGCTGGATGCGCGCTTCGCCGGCCATGCCTTCGACGGCGCCCTGCTGGACGCGCTGCCGCCCGGGTATAACCCGTCTTGATGCCATCGACGCCGCGCACGGAGCCCACAAGGCGGTTGTGGCTACGGATGATG
>JAGHZU010000161.1 GCA_017745235.1 Caulobacter sp.
GACCTCGGGTGTGACGGGCCAGTACGACGACAGCAAGGATGTCGGCACGGCCAAGCCGGTGACGGTCAACGGGCTGACGCTGACCGGCGCGCAAGGCGGCAACTACTTCATCGATGCCAGCATCACCGGCAATCTCGGGATGATCACCCAGGCGACGCTGACCGCGGCGATCATCGGCAATCCGACCAAGACCTATGACGGCGACGACGTCGCCACGCTGACGGACGCGAACTACCAGCTCACCGGCTTCGTGCTCAGCGAGGGCGCGACGGTGACGCAGACGGCCGGGACCTACGATTCCGAGAACGTCGACGCGAGCTCGGTCACCGCCTCGATCGCGGGCTTCATCGCTCCGGACCTGGGCACCGACCTCGCCAACTACGTGCTGCCGACGAGCGCCAGCGGCGCGGGCACGATCGATCCACGGCTGCTGACGATCAATGGCGTCGTCGCGCTCGACAAGGTCTATGACGGCAACACCGTGGCCGCGCTCAACAGTTCGGCTGCGTCGC
>JAGHZU010000162.1 GCA_017745235.1 Caulobacter sp.
GGCAGCCGGCACTGCGCCTTGGCATGCGCCAGGTGTCCGGCATGTCCGAAGCGGTGGCGGATGCGATCATGGCCGCACGTGCGCGGCGTCCCTTCGCCGACGTGCGCGACCTGTGCCTGCGCGCCGGCCTGGACGCGAAGGCGCGCGATGCGCTGGCCGAGGCAGGCGCGCTGGATTCGCTGGCCGGCCACCGCAACGCCGCGCGCTGGGCGGTGCGCGCTGCTCAACGCGCAGCCGATGGGCTTCTATTCGGCCAGCCAGATCGTGCAGGACGCGCGGCGCGGGCGTGGCGAGCGGCGCGGGATCGAGGTGCGGCCGGTGGACGTGGTCCACAGCGACTGGGACAACACACTGGAAGGCGGGCACGCGCGCCGTGGCCGCGACGATGGCGGGCAGCCGGCGCTGCGCCTTGGCCTGCGCCAGATAGCGGGCATGTCCGAGGCGGTGGCGAACGCGATCATGGCCGCGCGCGTGCAGCGGCCGTTCGCCGACGTGCGCGACCTGTGCC
>JAGHZU010000163.1 GCA_017745235.1 Caulobacter sp.
CAGGACAGCCAGCGTCGCGCTGCGCTGTGCCGCCAGTGGGGCGTGCACTTCCTCGACTGCGGCACCAGTGGCGGCGTGTGGGGCCTGGCCGAGGGTTACAGCCTGATGGTCGGCGGCGACGCGCAGGCCTGCGAGCGGCTGCGGCCGCTGTTCGAGACGCTGGCGCCGGCGCATCCGTGTTAATGCCCGCACCCACTGCGGACACGGCCATGGCCACCGACCTCGATGTCGCCCTGCTCGGCTACGGCCTGGCCGGCAGCGTCTTCCACGCACCGTTGATCGCCGCCACGCCCGGGTTGCGCCTGCACACGGTGGCATCGCGCGATCCGCACAAGGTCGCGCAGCGCCATCCGCATGCACGCGTGGTCGCCGATCCCGCGCAGGCGTTCGCCGATCCGGCGATCGACCTGGTGGTGATCGCCACGCCCAACGACACCCATGCGCCACTGGCGATCGCCGCGCTCGCCGCAGGCAAGCACGTGGTGGTGGACAAGCCGGCCAAGAAGG
>JAGHZU010000164.1 GCA_017745235.1 Caulobacter sp.
CCTCGGCGGAATGGCGCGTGGCGCTGGGCAGCAGGAAGAGGCGGCTCATCGAGGGCCCCGCTCGCCTTCGGTCCTGGCCAGGAACCAGTCGCGCAGTTTCAGGATCCTGGGCAGCTTGGGATTGTTCTGGCGCCAGACGAAGTTGTGGCCGGTCTCGACGTCGATCTCGCCAGGCAGGGGGCGGACCAGGCGGCCCTCGTCGATGTCGCGCTTGGCGTAGCCGCCTCGGGCCAAGGCAAAGCCCAGGCTCTGGGCCGCGGCGTCCAGCATCATGGCCGAGCCGTCGAAGCCCAGGGCGGGGCGCAACTCGGGCGGCTCGATGCCCATGGCCCGGAACCACATCGACCATGGCAGGTCGGTGTGGCGCAGCAGCGGGGCCGACAGCAGGTCCTCGGGCTTCTCGATCGGGTGGCGGGCCAGCAGCGCCGGGCTGCAGACCGGGAAGATGCGCTCGTCCATCAGCCGGACGGACTCCAGGCCGGCCCAGGGCCCGATCCCGTAGCGC
>JAGHZU010000165.1 GCA_017745235.1 Caulobacter sp.
CAACTATATTGGTTCTTTCGTCGATTGACGGGCCAATTATGTTGGTGGAACCAAGCATGATCGCAGTTCTGCGAAGCTTGGGGGATTGTCATGCATTTGACGCACGTTGCCGGCGAGCTTTCCGCGCGCCCTCTGAAGTTCCTCGAAACCGACAAGCTGGTGGTGCGCTGGATCGCGCAGGCCGCGGTCAATGTCGAGCTGTTCACCATCCCGCTCTACATGACTTCGCTCTATTCGATCACCGGCATGCACCCGATCACCAGCCAGGGGAACAGCTTCTACAAGGGCCGGCAATGGCCCGGCGCCAAGACCAGCGCGGTGTTCGAGCACAAGCCTGGCAAGAAGGGCTGGGGCAACAAGAAGGCGTTCAACATCGTCTTCTCGGTGTTCATCCAGGAGATGCTCCACCTGCAGATGGCGGCCAACCTCGCCACCGCGATCGGCGCGGTGCCCAGCTTCACCGCCACGGCGCTGCAGAGCGATAACCATGGCTGGACCTG
>JAGHZU010000166.1 GCA_017745235.1 Caulobacter sp.
GAGCGGGTGGTGATCTTCAGGGTGACGAAGTTGCGGCCCGGGCAGGTGACGATGAGCGCGATCGCCGCGGTCGACGTCGCGCTGTGGGACATCCTCGGCAAGATGGCCAACCTGCCGGTCTACCAGCTGCTCGGCGGCCGCTCGCGCGAAGGCGCGCTGGTCTACGGTCATGCCAATGGCCGCGACATCGCCGAGGCCTCCGATGCGGTCGGCAAGTTCATCGAGCAGGGCTTCCTCGCCGTGCGCGCGCAGTGCGGCGTGCCGGGGGTGAAGAAGGCCTATGGCATCTCCAGCGGCAAGGCCTACGAGCCGGCCGAGAGCGAACTGCCGGCCGAGACCGTGTGGAACACCCCGCGTT
Organism: Caulobacter sp.; assembly: GCA_017745235.1. Taxonomy (GTDB): domain Bacteria; phylum Pseudomonadota; class Alphaproteobacteria; order Caulobacterales; family Caulobacteraceae; genus Caulobacter. The sequence goes on from JAGHZU010000166.1 coordinate 359, forward strand.
ACCTGGAAGTGGTGCCCAAGCTGTTCGAGCAGCTGCGCAAGGACCACGGCAACAACGTCGAGCTGCTGCACGACGTGCACCACCGCCTGAGCCCGATCGAGGCCGCGCGCCTGGCCCGCGACCTGGAGCCGTACCGCCTGTTCTGGCTGGAGGACTCGACCCCGGCCGAGAACCAGAAGTCGTTCGAGCTGATCCGCAAGCATTCGGTCACCGCGCTGGCGGTGGGCGAGGTGTTCAACTCGATCTGGGACTGCAAGCACCTGATCGAGAACCAGCTGATCGACTACATCCGCACGACCATCGTCCATGGCGGCGGCATCACCCACGTGCGCCGCCTGGCCGACTTCGCCGCGCTGCACTCGGTGCGCACCGGCTTCCACGGCGCCACCGACCTGTCGCCGGTGACCATGGGCGCGGCGCTGCACTTCGACACCTGGGTCCCGAACTTCGGCATCCAGGAATACATGTTCCACACCGACGAGACCGACGCGGTCTTCCCGCACGACTACGCGTTGCGCGCCGGTCGCCTCTACGTGGGCGATACCCCCGGTATCGGTGTCGACATCGACGAGAAGCTGGCGGCGAAGTACCCGTACTCGCCCAAGCAGCTGCCGATCGCGCGCCTGGAAGACGGCTCGATGTGGGACTGGTAACGAAGTCCATCCAAGGGGATGTATCGATGAGCAAGCGCAACACACGCCGGACCCGCCCGGGTACCGCCGCCCGCATCCTCGCCGCCGGCGTCGCCGCGCTGCTGCTGGCCGCCTGCGGCAGGGAGCCGGCTGCACCGGCCGCCCCGGCTGCCGCGACTGCTGCGGCCAGCGGCTCCGACCTGGCGCCGGTGTACTTCGACTGGTTCGAGTACACCGGCCGCGATGCCGCCTTCGAGGCGCCGCTGCCCGAAGGCAGCTTCCGCAACCCGGTGCTGTCGGGCTTCCACTCCGATCCCAGCGTGACTGCCGCCAACGGCAAGTTCTACCT
>JAGHZU010000167.1 GCA_017745235.1 Caulobacter sp.
AAGCGCAGAGGGCGGCGATTAGGACGCCGGAGAGATAGTTCCTGGCGAGCTTGTCATAGCGAGTAGCCACCCGACGGAAGTCCTTGAGCCTGCACCACATACGCTCAACGCGGTTGCGATCCTTGTAGGCCTGGGCGTCATAGGGGATGGGGACTTTGCGCGAGGTGGTCGACGGGATGACCGCCTCGGCGCCGCGCTCAGCCAATCTCTGTCGGAAGTGGTTGGCGTCGTAGGCGCGGTCGGCGAGCAGACGACGGAATGGCCCAGCGGCCTGGATCAGGGCCGCCGCCATGCTGATATCGTTGATGTTCCCAGCGCTGAGCAGCAGCACCCGCGGCTTGCCGCGCTCATCGACCAGGCCGTGAACCTTGGTGGTGCGGCCACCGCGTGAGCGGCCTATGGCTTGGAGGAAGGCCCCCCTTTTGCGCCGGCCGCCGAGCGGTGCGCCTTGATGTGGGTGGCGTCGATCGCCGCCCCGTAGATGCCCGTGTGCCCTGTCAGGGCCTCGAACATCTGCAGCCACAGGCCCTGGCGGCTCCAGCGGTTGAAGCGGTTGTAGACCGTCGTGTAGGGACCAAACTCCGGCGGGCAGTCGCGCCAACGCGCCCCGCTCTTGAGCATGTGGACGATGCCAGAGACCACGCGGCGATCGTCCACGCGGTGCGCGCCCTTACGCCCGCGCGGCAGCAGCGGCTCGATCCGAGCCCACTCCTCGTCGCTAAGCCACTGAACCTGCTTGGCCATCTCAAGGCTCCCTTTCAGAAGCCTTGAATCAGCAACCCCCGACTACCG
>JAGHZU010000016.1 GCA_017745235.1 Caulobacter sp.
CGCCCTGGCGGCCGAGTTCTTCCCGGGCATGCCCTCGCGCATCTCGGGCATCGGCCTGGCCGGCCTGGAGAGCAAGGCGGTCGAACTGCATCGCAAGGCCTGGAGCCAGGCGGCCGTCACCCTGCCGGTGGGCGGCCTCTACAAGCTGCGCCGTTCGGGTGAGGCCCACGCCTTCGAGGCGCGCCTGATCCACACCCTGCAGAGCGCATGCGACACCGGCGACTACGAGCTGTACCGCCGCTGGAGCAACGGCCTGCGCACCCAGAAGCCGATCCAGCTGCGCGACCTGCTGGACTGGCGTTCGGACCGCAACCCGATCTCGACCGACGACGTCGAAAGCGTCAACGAGATCCGCAAGCGCTTCGTCACGCCGGGCATGAGCCTGGGGGCCCTGGGCCCCGAGGCCCATGGCGCGCTGAACATCGCCATGAACCGCATCGGGGCCAAGTCGGTCTCGGGCGAGGGCGGCGAGGACAGCGCCCGCTACAAGCCCCTGCCCAACGGCGACAACCCCAACAGCGCCATCAAGCAGGTGGCCTCGGGCCGCTTCGGCGTCACCGCCGAGTACCTGAACCAGTGCGTGGAGCTGGAGATCAAGGTCGCCCAGGGCGCCAAGCCCGGCGAGGGCGGGCAGCTGCCCGGCTTCAAGGTCACCGAGATGATCGCGCGCTTGCGCCACGCCACGCCCGGCGTGATGCTGATCAGCCCGCCGCCGCACCACGACATCTATTCGATCGAGGACCTGGCCCAGCTCATCTATGACCTGAAGCAGATCAACCCGGTCGCCCGCGTCACGGTGAAGCTGGTGGCCGCCACCGGCATCGGCGCCATCGCCGCTGGCGTGGCCAAGGCCAAGGCCGACGTGATCCTGGTCGCCGGCGGCGTCGGCGGCACGGGCGCCTCGCCCCAGACCTCGGTGAAGTACGCCGGCGGTCCCTGGGAGATGGGCCTGTCTGAAGCCAATCAGGTGCTGACGCTGAACAACCTGCGTCACTCCGTCGTGCTGCGGGCCGATGGCGGCATGCGCACCGGCCGCGACATCGTCATCGCCGCCATGCTTGGCGCCGAGGAGTTCGGCATCGGCACGGCTTCGCTAGTGGCCATGGGCTGCATCATGGTCCGCCAGTGCCACTCCAACACCTGTCCCGTGGGCGTCTGCACCCAGGACGAGGCCCTGCGCGCCAAGTTCACCGGCACGCCGGACAAGGTCATCAACCTCTTCACGTTCATCGCTGAGGAAGTGCGCGAGATCCTGGCGGGCCTGGGCTTCAAGTCGCTGCAGGAAATCGTCGGCCGCACCGACCTGCTGGCGCAGGTGTCGCGCGGCGGCGAGCACCTCGACGACCTCGACCTCAACCCGCTGCTGGTCCGCGCCGATCCGGGCGCCAACAAGCCCTACAACACCGTGGTTGGCCGCAACGCCGTGCCGGACACGCTGGACGCCCAGATCGTGCGCGACGCCGCTCCCCTGCTGGAGCGCGGCGAGAAGATGCAGCTGACCTACACGGTCCGCAGCACCGCTCGCACCATCGGCACCCGCACCTCCAGCCACATCGTGCGCAAGTTCGGCATGAAGGGCCTGCCCGCCGGCCACCTGACCGTCCAGCTGAAGGGCTCGGCCGGCCAGAGCCTGGGCGCCTTCGCGGTCCAGGGCCTGCGGATCGAACTGACCGGCGAGGCCAACGACTATGTCGGCAAGGGCCTGTCGGGCGCGACGATCGTGATCAAGCCGGCGCGCGGTCTGGCGGCGCCGGAGACCAACACCCTGATCGGCAACACCGTGCTGTTCGGGGCCACCTCGGGCCGCCTGTTCGCGGCGGGCCAGGCGGGCGAGCGCTTCGCGGTCCGCAACTCGGGCGCAACCGCGGTGGTCGAGGGATGCGGGGCCAACGGCTGTGAATACATGACCGGCGGCCAGGTGGTGATCCTGGGACCGACCGGCGACAACTTCGGGGCCGGCATGACCGGCGGCATGGCCTTCGTCCTGGACCAGCACGACCGGTTCGAGTCGAAGATCAATCCGGAGAGCATCCTGGTCCAGCGCCTGGCCTCGCCCTACTGGGAAGGCGTGCTGCGTTCGCTGTTGGCCGAACACGCCCGCGAGACCGACTCCAGCTTCGCGGCGAGCCTGCTGCGCGACTGGGACCGGGTGCGCGACCTGTTCTGGCAGGTGTGCCCCAAGGAAATGGTCTCGCGCCTGCCCCAACCGCTGGCGGCCGAAGAGGCTGTCCACGAGCGGGCTTAGCACTACCCCAACGGCGGGCTAGCATGGACCTCTCAACCGGGGTGAGAGTCCATGCTAGCCATCCTGATGGTCCTGGCGGCGGCGCAGGTCGAGCCGACCTGGCAGAACGACCCTCTTGAACCGTGGACGATCGGTCCGTGGCGGCTGACCTGCCGCCGCGATGGGAACTTCACGGGCTGGAACCATGTGGAGGGTTGTGGGGCCAAGGCCGATGTCGGCGGCGTTCGCCTGCTGGTCACCCGTACGGCGACAGAGGCTTTCACGGTGGTCGACGTCGAAGGATGTCCCTCCGACTCGGGCTTGGAACATCTTTCGACCGAGGCCCTGAACAAGCCGGGGCCGATCCGTATCCGGCTCGTTCAGGAGGCCCTCCGACGGTCGATCAAGGCGGCGGTCGATCATTGCGGGGCCGATAGGGCGCTCCAGGACCTTGTCGTCCGCGACGGCGACATCGCAGCGATCCTGGAAGGCAGCGATGGCCTCGTGGACGGCCGCCTGCCGGGATCGTAGGGATCAGGAGGTCGGTCGCGTCCCCACGTACCGCGCCCGGGGCCGGATCAGCTTGCCTGTCTGTAGCTGCTCGATCGCGTGGGCGTGCCAACCGGCCATGCGGCCGACGGCGAACAGGCTGAACGGCGCGTCCGCCGGCAAGGCCAGGGCCCGCGACAGGGCCACCAGGGCGAAGTCGATGTTGGGGCGAAGGCCGGTCGTCGCCTCCGTCGCCTCGCGCAGCGCCGCCAGCGGCGCGGGAACCTTGAACGCGGCCAGCAACGCTTCCGCCCGCGGATCGCCGTCCGGATAGAGCGGGTGATCGAAACCCGGCATGGCTGCGCCTTGCGCCAGGCGATCGGCCACGGCTTTAGCCGGTCCGCGTCGCGCCGCCTCGTCGACGAACATCTCGACCCGGGCGGCCATGCCGCCGTGCAGCGGTCCCGACAGGGCCGCCAGCCCCGCCAGGCCCGAAGCGGCGAGGCTGGCGCCCGTGGACGCCGCGACCCGCACCGCGAAGGTCGAGGCGTTGAGTTCGTGGTCGGCCAGCAGCACCAGGGCCCGGCGTACGAGGTCCGCACCCGTCCCATCCAGGCTCCAGGCGCTCCCGAGGCGTTGGTGGATGGAGCCTTCGCCGATCGCTCCGGCTACGGCGTCCGCGGCCGCCTCCAGCAGGCCGGCGGCTTCCATCGCCAGGGCCAGGGGCGCGCGGCCTCGTGCCGGCGGATCGATTCCCGCCCGGGCAGCAAGGGTGGAGAACAGGCGGGCGCGCGGGGTCTCGCCTTTCTTCGGCTTCCTGGACTCAGGGCTCTTCAGCGGTGCGCCGTGCCCTCCGCGCAACAGGCGAGCGACCTGCTCCAGGCTGTGCATGCGGGCCAGGTCGACCGCATCCTGACCGCGATACCAGAGCCGCCCGTCGATGATCGTGGTTATGGCGGAAGGCAGGACCGGCTCGCCCCAGGCGATGGCCTCGGCCGCGACGTCGGCCGCGCGCCGTCCTCGCGCCTTTCGGGCCGCCAGCGCCGCCACATCCGAAGCCCGGTAGAGGCTACGGCGCGGGTCGTCGGGATGGGCGCTCGCCCCCACCCGCCCGCGGCTGACATAGGCATAGAGCGTCTGGGCGCGCACGCCCAGGATCGCCATCGCCTGCTCGGCATCGATCCATTCGGCCATGTCACGTTGATTATATTGATCAAGATTGACGATCAAGGTTTCCCGCCGTGATCTGGTGCCGAAAGGAGATCCAAAATGTCGAAGGATCTTGTTGCCGAAAGCCTGGAAGGCGTCGTGGCCGCGCGCACCGTGCTATCCGACGTCGACGGTCTGGCCGGCCGCCTGACCATCCGGGGCTACCCCGTCGAGGCGCTGGCCCATCGGGCCGCGTTCGAGGACGTGGCCCACCTGCTTCTGGACGGGTTCTTCGAGGACCTGCCGCCCGACCTGGCTCCGGCGCTGGGGGCCGCGCGCCTGCGCGCCTTCGCCGAGACGGCCGCCCTGGACGAAGGTCTGGCCCGGCGCGACCCTGTCGAGGCCGTCCGCGCTCTGATCGCACGCCTGCCCGATGGCGAAGACCTGAACACGGCGCTGCTGCTGGCCGCCGCCCCGGCGGTCTTCACTCCGGCCGTGCTGCGGGTCGCCGCCGGCCAGACGCCGGTCGCGCCGGATCCGGCCCTGTCGCACGCCGCCGACATCCTGCGCATGACGCGCAACGCCCCCGCCTCGGACGGCGAGGCGCGGGCCCTGGACGCCTATCTGGTCACAGTCAGCGACCATGGCCTGAACGCCTCGACCTTCGCCGCCCGGGTGATCGCCTCCACGCGCGCAGGACTGGCCTCGGCCGTGCTGGGCGGGATATCGGCCCTGAAGGGGCCGCTGCACGGCGGCGCGCCCGGCCCTGTGATCGAGATGCTGGACGCCATCGGAACGCCCGACAACGCAGAGGCCTGGCTGAAGGGCGCCCTGGTGCGTGGCGACCGTCTGATGGGCTTCGGCCACCGCATCTACCGGGTCCGCGACCCGCGCGCCGACGCCCTGAAGGCGGCGGTTCGCCAGTTGGCCCAGACCTCGAACGCCCTGCCCGGCCGCTTGGTCTTCGCCGAGGCCGTGGAGCAGGCGGCCTTGCGAATCCTGCGCGAGCACAAGCCGGAACGGCCGCTGGACACCAATGTCGAGTTCTATACGGCGCTGCTCCTGGAGGCTCTCGGCCTGCCGCCGGCCAGCTTCACCTGCGTGTTCGCCATGGGGCGCACCGTCGGCTGGCTGGCCCATGCCCGCGAACAGCTGGCCAGCGGCAAGCTGGTTCGGCCCCAGTCGATCTATGTGGGGCCGCGAACGAGACAGGCGGCCTGAACCTTCACCTGAGCGGCGCCGTCGCGCTGAAACCCTGCGAACGTCTCGCGCGAGTCGTTCGCGCTGGGGTGGCGCGATGGCGCTTGTTACAAGGGCGGCATGTCCGAGCCTCAGACCGCCCTGACCGCCGCCGAGTCGGCCAAGCTCACCCGCCGGGTGACGGCCCTGTCGGTCGGCACGGCTTCGATCCTGATCGTCATCAAGGGCGCGGCCTGGCGGGCCGGCGGGTCGGTGGCCATGCTGGCCTCTCTGGCCGACTCGGCCCTGGACCTGGTCGCGTCGCTGGTGACGTTCTTCGCCGTCCGCTACGCCGTCGCCCCGCCCGACGCCGAGCATCGTTTCGGCCACGGCAAGGCCGAGGCCTTCTCGAGCCTGACCCAGGCGGGCCTTGTCTTCGCCTCGGCCGCCCTGATCGGCCAGGAAGCTGTCAGGAACATGCTCCACCCCAAACCCATCGCCGCCGAAGGGCTTGGCATCGGGGTGATGATCGTCTCGATCGCCCTGACCCTGCTGCTGATCCGCGCCCAGCACGAAGTGACCCGCCGCACACGCTCGGTGGCCGTGTCGGGCGACAAGGCGCACTACGCCGCCGACCTGGCGTCCAACGCCGTCAGCCTGCTCGGCATCGCCGCCGCCGGCTTCCTGGGCCTGACCTGGGTGGACGCCGCCGCCGGCCTGATCGTGGCGCTATGGCTCGTGTGGGGAGCGATCGGCGTCTTCCGCGAGGCCAGCCATCAGCTGATGGACCGCGAACTGCCCGACGACGACCGCGCCCGGATCCTGAACCTGCTGACCGCCGACCCGCGCGTTAAAGGGGTGCACCAACTGCGTACGCGCGCCTCGGGCCCCTATGTCCATGTCCAGGCCCACATGGACTTTGATCCCGAGATTCCCCTGGCCCAGGCCCACACCCTGATGGTCGAGGCCGAGGCTCGCGTGCTGGAGGCCTTCCCCACCGCCGATATCCTGATCCATCCCGACCCGCGGGGGGTGGCCGAGCCCCATGCGGGGGCGTTCAGCGAGGCGGCGGGCGCCTAGACCCCTTGCTCCACGCGCCCTGCGGGGCCAAATGGCGCTCTTCCGACGAAAGAAGAGCCCGACCCGATGGACGAAACCCTGGCCAAGTTGCCGCGAGCTTTCGCGAACGCCACCGTTCTGGTGCTGGGCGACGTGATGCTGGACCGCTTTGTCTACGGCGCGGTGGACCGCATCTCGCCCGAGGCGCCTGTGCCGGTGATCGCGATCGAGCGCGAGACGGCGATGCTAGGCGGCGCGGGCAACGTCGCCCGCAACGTCGCGGCCCTAGGCGGGCGTTCGGTGCTGGTGGGCGTGATCGGCGATGACGACGCCGGCCGCGCCCTGACGGCGATGATCGACCGTGAGCCCAGCCTGGACAGCGCCCTGATCGTCGATCCCAAGCGGCGCACCACGGAGAAGACCCGCTACATCTCCGGCTCGCACCAGATGCTGCGCGCCGACCGCGAGGATCGTGGCGACTGTGACGCCGAAGCCCTGCTGGCGGCTTTCCACGCTCATGTGCGCGAGGTCGACGTTGTGGTGCTTTCGGACTACGCCAAGGGCGTGCTGAGCCCTGCGGTGCTGCGCGCGGCGATCGCCTCGGCCAACGCCGCAGGCAAACCGGTGATCGTCGATCCCAAGAGCCGCGACTTCTCCCGCTACGACGGCGCGACCCTCATCAAGCCCAACCGCCGGGAGGCCGCCGAGGCCACGGGCGTGACCGGCGCGGGCGACGAAGCCGCCGCCGAGGCAGCCAACGCTATCCTGGCCGAGGCGCCCAACCTGGCCGCCGCCCTGATCACCCGGGGCGGGGCGGGCATGACCCTGGCCGTCCGGGGCGAGGCGCCGGCCCACCTGCCGGCCACGGCGCTGGAAGTCTTCGACGTTTCGGGCGCAGGCGACACGGTGGCCGCCACTCTGGCTCTGTCGCTGGCCTCCGGCGCCTCGCCGCTGGACGCCGCCCGCCTGGCCAACCTGGCAGCCGGGCTGGTGGTCGCCAAGGTCGGCACCGATGTGGTCACCGCCGACGAACTGGTGGGCGTGGCCCGCGGCGCCCACGCCGACCCGGCCGCCGACAAGATCGCCGACCTGGACGGGGCCCTGGCGGTCGTCGCCGGCTGGCGCGCGCGTGGCCTGAAGGTGGGCTTCACCAACGGCTGCTTCGACCTGCTGCATCCCGGCCACGTCTCGTTGCTGGCCCAGGCCCGGGCGGCCTGCGACCGGCTGATCGTCGGACTGAACACCGACGCCTCGGTCCAGCGCCTGAAGGGGCCTACCCGGCCGGTCCAGAAGGAGGCCGCCCGCGCCACGGTGCTGGCCTCGCTGTCGTCGGTGGATCTGGTCGTGCTGTTCGACCAGGAAACGCCGCTGGAGCTGATCAAGGCCTTCCGGCCCGACGTTCTGGTCAAGGGCGCGGACTATACGATCGAGACCGTGGTCGGTTCCGACGTGGTGCTGGGCTACGGCGGCAAGATCCTGCTGGCCGACCTGAAGGCCGGACAGAGCACCACCAACCTGATCGGGCGCATGACGGCCAAGGGCTGAGCCCCCGCCAAGGCGGAAAATCGTTCCCGTACACTTAATTTGGACGCGAACGGCGCCGATAACCGTCGTTCAGCAAGCTGTTGTTAAGCAAAGCGGCGCATCGATCGAACGATGCAGCCTGAATGCGCGTGGGCATGAGCGTCGAACGCACCCTTCATCACTTCCCCCTGGACCCGTCGTCGCGACAGGTGCGCCTGGCGCTGGGCGAAAAGCGCCTGCCGTTCGTCGAGACCCAGGTCCGCTACTGGGAGGGGCCGGAGGAGTTCCTCAAGCTCAACCCGTCGGGTGTGCCGCCGGTGCTGGTCGAGACCAAGCACCAGCGCACCACGGTGATCGCCGAGAGCCGCGCCATTCTCGAACACATCGAGGAGCAGGAGCCCGAACCGGCGCTGCTGGGTCGCGAAGCCGGCGAGAGGGCCGAGGCGCGCCGCCTGCTGCAGTGGTTCGACCGCAAGTTCGACAACGAGGTCAACGGCTTCCTGCTGCACGAGAAGATGGAGAAGCGCCTGCTGCGGCTGGGCGCGCCGGACCTTTCGTCGCTGCGCAGGGGCCGCGAGGCCCTGCGCCACCACCTGACCTATGTGGAAGGCCTGCTGAACCAGCGCGACTGGCTGGCCGGCCGCCGCATGAGCCTGGCCGACTTCGCCGCCGCCGCCCACTTCTCGGTGATCGACTATTTCGGCGACGTGCCGTGGAAGGACTTCCCGGCGACCAAGACCTGGTACATGAAGCTGAAGTCGAGGCCGGCCTTCCGGCCCATCCTGGCCGATCGCTGGCCCGGCCTCGCGCCGGCCGCGCATTATGACGATCTCGACTTCTAGCCAGACCGATCTGCAAGCCCTGCGAGACGAGATCCGCGCCGAGGCTCTGAAGCTGGGCTTCGACGCCTGCGGATTCGCCAGCGCGTCCGACGCCTGGCCCAACGGCCAATGGCTGCGCGAGTTCGTGGCCGAGGGCTTCCACGGCGCCATGGGATGGATGGAGGAGACGCTGGACCGGCGCGCCCATCCCACCGGCATGTGGCCCGACGCCCGTTCGGCCGTGGTGCTGGGCGTCAACTACGGCCCCGAGCACGATCCGCTGAAGGCTCTGGAGGACCCCGCCTGCGCGGCGATCAGCGTCTACGCTCAGGGCGACGACTATCACGAGGTGATCAAGAAGCGCCTCAAGCAACTGGCCCGCTGGATGCACGGCCGGTTCGGGGGCGAGGTGAAAGTCTTCGTCGACACCGCGCCGCTGATGGAAAAGCCATTGGCCCAACGCGCAGGCCTCGGCTGGCAGGGCAAGCACACCAACCTGGTCTCGCGCCAATTCGGCTCTTGGCTGTTCCTGGGCAGCGTGCTGACCACCCTGGACCTGCCGGCCGATGCGCCCGAGCGCGACCACTGCGGCTCATGCAGGGCGTGCCTGGACATCTGCCCGACGGGAGCCTTTCCCGCTCCCCACCGCCTGGATGCGCGCCGCTGCATCTCGTACCTGACCATCGAACTGGCCGGCCCGATCCCAGTCGAGTTCCGCCCGGCCTTGGGCAACCGCATCTATGGCTGCGACGACTGCCTGGCCGCCTGTCCGTGGAACAAATTCGCCAGCCTGTCGGCCGAAGCCAAGTTCCACGCCCGTGAGACGTTGAAGGAACCGTCACTGGCCGAACTGGCGGCGCTGGACGATGCGTCGTTCCGCGCCCTCTTCAGCAAGAGCCCGGTCAAGCGCATCGGGCGCGACCGCTTCGTGCGCAACGTGCTCTACGCCATCGGCAACAGCGGCGACCCGACCCTGATGGCGTCGGTCGAACCGCTGTTGTCCGACCCATCTCCGGTGGTTCGCGGGGCGGCGGTATGGGCGGCGCGGCGGTTGGTCGGGCAGGCCCAGCTTGCGGCAGGAGATGAAGGGGATCCGCTAGTGCTGGCCGAATGGGCTCAGAACCTCGAAGGCGGGGACGTGGTTTTGGCGCGCGATTGAAAACAGACGACAGCCTGCTACTAACGCGAGCGGTTGAGGAGCTTTCGATGGATCATGACTTGAGTTTTCATTCCGGTGAGCGCCAGACCGCGTCCACCTATGACGACATCCGGGCCGATCATCGATACCGCTATGAGTGGGCCAACCGCCTGATCCCAAGCCATGGTTTCGGTCTGGACGCTTTTTGCGGCAACGGCTACGGGGCCTGGCTTTTGTCCAAGAACCGCAACGTCCTGGCGTTGGACGGTTCGAAGGAGGCCGTGGTCTTTGCCACCGAGCATTTCACGACACCCTCGGTCCGGTTCGCCCACGCCTACTGGCCGTTCAATCTGCCCGAAGAGGCGTTCGACTTTGTCGTCTCCCTGGAGTCGGTCGAGCATGTGCCGGACGGAGGTACTTTTTTCGCAGCGCTCGCCGCCAGCCTCAAGCCGGGTGGGACCTTGGTCTTCTCGACTCCCAACGAGGATCTTTTGCCGCATGCGCCGAGCGGCAACCATTTCCACTTCAAACATTATACGCTGAAGGAAACTCTAGCATTGGCGCGGGACGAGCGGCTGGAGATTGTCCGCTGGGCTGGCCAAGACACATACGTCATGCAGGAAGGCCGGATGGTCGGCCACCTGACGGACAAGGACATGATGCTCCGCGACGACACCCCCGGTCAGTTCAATATCGTCGCCTGTCGCAAACCCACCGCTCGCAAGGGGCTGATGGCCCGCCTGCGCGGCGTGTGACCGCACCTCTCCTGCGCCGTAGGGGCCGCCACCTACAGTAACCAGCCGTCGGGCGTCGCCGATCCGGTGATATCCATGTGCAGGGCGTACATGCCGGCGTCAGCGGCGCCAGGGCCATCGACGATCGTCACGTAGTAGGATCCTGTCGTCGTGGGCGTGATATCCAGCGCGTGGTCGGCATTGCTGTCGACCGCCGCAAGGCGACCGAGCGAGTTATAGACGGCCAAGGTCGCGCCAATGGGGCCGCCGTCAATATTGGCGATCGACAGATGCAAGGACTGCCCCGCATTCGCCTGGAAGACGAACCAATCGCGATCGCCCTCGGTCAGGGTGCTTCTGGCGCCATCGGTCGTCAGGGTGTGGCCGAATACTTGGTCGCGGCCGAACGGCGCGTCTCCGGCCCGGCCTTCTCTGGCTCCGCCTTCCAGCCAGTGGGTTAGGGCCGCCTCGGGGGTGCGGCCGGCAAGATCGGGGTTGCTGAGCAAATAGGCGACCGAATCGAAGCCCCCCGTGGGCCGTCCCTCAGCGCGACCTGCCAGCAAATAGTGGGTGATCGCGGCGTCGGCGTCCAAGCCGAAGGCTCGGGCCAGGTCGACCGAGCTGGCGGTGTAAGCCCGGGCGTCGAAACCAGTAATCGCCAGGCCAGAGTCAAAGCCGTGCTCGACATAATCGCGGGCGGCTGCGTTGAGATCGGCGCCGACCCGGGCCGCGACGTCGGGATTGGACGCGGCATAGAGGTGGGCATCGAAGCTCGTCCAGCTCAAGCCATCACGGACCCCCTGGATTAGGTAGTGCCGTGTCGCCGCGGCGGCGTCCGCTCCGAACATGCGTAGCAAGTCAATGTTAGACGCCAGATAACGGTACGGGTCGAAGCTGTTTATGACGCGGTGCTCGTAGACGCCCTGGACCAGGTAGTGATTGACTGCGGCGGTTGCGTCGGCCCCAAAGGCCCGTGCCAGGTCGCTGTTGCTGGCGGCGTAGATCAGTGGGTCGAAGCCGGTGGTCGGCCGGTTCTCGTAGACTCCCTGGACCAGATAATGGTTCAAGGCCGCGCCAGCGTCGGCCCTAAACGCGAGGGTCAGGTCGCTGTTGGAGGCCGCGTAGATCAGCGGATTGAACAGGGCGGCCGCGCGGCCTTCCAGCCTGCCTTGGCCTCCATAGTGCTGAACGGCGAGGGTGGCGTTGGTCGCGAAAGCTTTAGCCAGGTCGACGTAGGAGGCCGCGTAGATCAGGCCATTGATCGTGCCCGGTGCGGCGAACTCGGCCCAGGTCTTCGTCGTGTTGTCGAACCTGACGAATTCGACGTTGCGCACTGTCGTGGACGTGGCTCCGGATCGCACGGTCCAGCCGTCACCATCGGCGGTGACCACATAGGATCCGAAGCCTGAGGTCAGCACAAGGGTGTCCGAGCCGGCCGCGCCGTCAAGAATGTCGCCGTCTCGCCCCAGGATTAGGGTGTCGTCGCCAGCGCCGCCGTCGACGGTATCTTTGCCCAGGCCGCCATCCAGAACGTCATTGCCATCGTCCCCGGCCAAATTGTCATCGCCGTCGCCCCCCCACAGGGTGTCACCACCGTCGCCTCCCGATAGGAGGTCCGCGTCCGCGCCGCCCGCTAGAATGTCATTGCCTGCGTCTCCGGACAGGACGTCGCCACCCCGGTCGCCGTGGAGAGTGTCGTCGCCGTCGCCGCCCGATAGCCGGTCTGTTCCACCAAGACCGGACAGCTTGTCCGCGCCGGCCTGGCCTTCGATCCAATCAGCGGCCGCCGTGCCGAAGAGGGTGTCGGCCGTGACGTCGCCCAGAGTTGCTGTCTGAAGGCCGGTGAAGAGCGCATTCGTGATATCGGAAGCGCGAATGCGTTGGAATTCGAGCTCTGAGCCGTTGGACAGGGTGACGTAGACTTGGGAGAAGAAAACTTGGTTGTCCGTACCGACGACCAGCTTCTCCGAGACCTTGAGCACGAACAGGTTGTCAACCGAAAGAATATCGGTGCCGAACTGGAACTCCAAGATGACGTCGTGGCCCTTCCCGACCACGAAGGTGTCGCGGCCAACGCCACCGGTCAGGTAGTTGAACCCGGCGCCGCCGATCAGCGTGTCGTCGCCGGCCATTGGGTCGTCAATATAGAAGCCGCCGATCAGCGTATCGTCGCCGTCCCCGCCATCGAGAATGTCATTTCCCGCGCCACCGGTAAGTTCGTCGTTCCCGCCGCGACCGATGAGGATGTCATCGCCGTTGTTACCCCAGAGCACGTTGGCCTGGTTAGTTCCCAACAGGGTGTCGGCGTAGGCCGAACCATACAAGGCCTCCATGTTGAGGACGACATCCAGCCCGCCGCGATTTCCGGCTTGCGGGGTGGCGACGGTCAGATCGACCGTCACCCCGCGGTCGCTGTAAGCATAAACGATGAGGTCGTAGCCCTCGCCGCCATCATAGACGTCGTTGCCGCCGTCCATGTCGTAGAACTTGTCGTTGCCGTCGCCGCCGAAAGCCCGGTCGTCGCCTGCCTCGCCGTAGAGTTGATCGTCGCCCGCGCCGCCGATCAGTACGTCGTCGCCGCTGCCTCCATAGAACAAGACGCCTTCGGTGACCGACGGATCGACGCTCAGGTGGTCGGCGTTTATAGTGGCGCGGACTTCTTGGACTCCAGTTATTGTGTCCCAGCCGAAGCCAGTGTTTTGCGGTCCCGCCTGGCCTAGTACGAAGGTCGCGCCGGTCGAGTCAGGGGCGACGAAATAGAGGACGTTGTGGTTTCCGCCGCCGCCCTCGATCACATCGTTGCCGCTACCGCCTTCGAAGCTGTCGTTACCGGCCCCGCCGATCAGATGATCGTCGCCGTCCCCGCCAGTCAGGGCCGAGCCGGTGCTATTGGCCACCAGGACATCATCGCCCGCCAAGCCGTTCATAGAGACGTAGCCCACCACTCCGTCTACGGCCGCTACTTCGCGCGCGGTCAGATGATCATTGCCGTAGCTGCCGTTGAAATAGAAATATGAACTGGCAGTCGTGGTGTAGGTCAGGCTGATCGCACTGCCGTCCAGTCTCATGCCGCTGAGGTTCAGCGGAGTAAGCTGGGCCAGAGTTCGGTCGGTGAGGCGCAGAAGAGGCAACCAGTCGTACGCACCGCCCGCTCCGTCGGTGTCGATGTCGATTAACACGTCCGAGCCGGATTGGGTCGCGCGCAGGTGCCCGCTGGCGAACAGGTTGGTAACCCTATCCCAGTTGATCATACGCGAGGAGAGGGCGTTTAGATCGATTTGGTCGTCGCCGGTTAGGCCGCTGATCGTTAGGTAGCGATCGCCGACTCCGGGGTTTCGACCGTAGTCGGAGGCAAAGGTGATGCGATCGGCGCCTGAACCCAGCGAGATCGTGCCGCCCGACATCGGCATGTCGATATAGGCGTAGTCATTGCCCGCGCCCAGTTCGACGGAGAAGCGGGTCAGAAAGCGTAGTTCGAGGTGGTCGTTGCCGTCGCCAGCGTCGACCCGCCAGTCATAGGCGGGAGCATGGAAGTAGCCAGCGGCAGTGATCCAGTCGTCGCCCGCGCCGCCGTCCAGGGTGATTAGTCCGCCCGCGCCAGTGTAGGAGCGCTCGACCCAGAACTGATCATCGCCGGCGCCGCCGCGAATGATGTCGTTATCGCCGCCTTTGTCGACGATGTAGTCGTCACCGCCCAGTCCATCGATAAAATCGGTGGCCGTTCCACCTGTCAGCGTATCGCTAGCCTGCGTACCGGTGATCGTGGCCATCTGTCGCTTGTTCCCCCTGCAGGCGCTCGTTTCGACGATTATATCGGCGCTGTTTGGGTGACAACTTAGGATCGAGCGGCCCGAGGTCTCGGACGAAGCGGACGCGGACTATTTGGCCAAGTCGATCAAGTAACGACCATACTCGGTCTTACCCATGGTCTTGCCCATGGCGTTGAGCTGTTCCGCCGAGATCCAGCCCTGATTGAAGGCCACCTCCTCGGGGCAGCCCACCTTCTGTCCCTGACGCTTTTCGATGGCGCGGATGAACTCGGTGGCCTCGACGAGGCTGTCATGAGTTCCCGTGTCCAGCCATGCGAAGCCTCGACCCAGCTTGGAAACGGACAGTTGGCCCTTGTCCATGTAGAGACGATTGATGTCGGTGATTTCGATCTCGCCTCGCGGCGAGGGGGGCAAGTGGCGCGCCATCTCGACCACTTGGTTGTCGTAGAAGTACAGGCCGGTGACCGCCCAGTTCGAGGCCGGCTTGACGGGCTTCTCCTCAAGGGTGACCGCCCGGTCCTGCTCATCAAACTCAACCACGCCATACCGCTCAGGATCATGCACGTGATAGGCGAACACCACCGCGCCGGCGTCGGATCGCGAGGCGGCGATGAGGGCTTCGCTCAGGCCGTGGCCAAAATACAGATTATCGCCTAGGACCAAGGCGCACTTGTCGTCGCCAATGAACTTTTCGCCGACGATAAAGGCGTCCGCTAGGCCACGTGGCGTTTCCTGGACGGCGTATTCGAAGCGCACCCCCCACTCCGAGCCGTCGCCCAACAGGTCCTTGAACAGCGGGATGTCCTTGGGCGTCGAGATGATCAGGATGTCGCGGATCCCCGCCAGCATTAGGGTGCTAATGGGATAGTAGACCATCGGCTTGTCGTAGATGGGCAACAACTGCTTGCAGACCGCCCTCGTCAGGGGGTGCAGGCGCGTGCCGGATCCGCCGGCGAGGACGATGCCTTTCATAGCCACTAGAGCTCCATCTCGGTCATGCAGGCCGCCAAGCTGTCGCGCCACGGGCGGCAACGCCACGGCAAGACGGCTTCGATCTTGCCGCAATCCAGGCACGAATTGGCTGGACGCTTGGCGGGGGTGGGATAGTCGGCGGTGGTGATCCGCTTGACCCGGGCGCTGACGCCGCCGCGCGCGGCCGAAATATCGAAAACCGCCGACGCCAGGTCGGCCCAGGTGGCGTCGCCTGCGCCGCTTAGGTGGTAGACCCCGGACAGCGAAGGCGTTGCGGCCAGGGCGTCGGCCGTCAGCAAGGCGGCTTCGGCGCAGTCGCGGGCCCAAGTCGGTCGCCCCAATTGGTCCGCGACGATGCTCAGTTCGTCGCGGTCCGCGGCGAGGCGCAGCATGGTCTTAACGAAGTTTGCGCCGTGGCGGCTGTAGACCCACGAGGTGCGCAGGGTGGCCGCCAAGCCGCCGGCCGCGCTGACCGCCTGTTCGCCGGCCAGCTTGCTGGAGCCGTAGACACTGGTTGGTCCTACGGGGTCGGTTTCGGTGTAGGGGCGGCCCAGCGCGCCGTCGAAGACGTAGTCCGTCGAGAAGTGCACGAATGGCAGGCCACGGGCCGCGCATGCACGGGCCATGGCGGCCGGGGCGTCGCGATTCAAGAAGTAGGCGGCGTCGGCTTCGCTCTCGGCGCGGTCCACGGCGGTGTAGGCTGCAGCGTTGATCACCGCCGAGGGCGCCACCGCGGCAATCAAGCCTTCGATAGAGCCGTGATCAGTCAGATCGAGAGTCTCGCGGCCCGCAAAAGTCATGACGCGACCGTTCGACTCGGCCAGCAAGGCCAGTTCTCGGGCGACTTGACCATTGCGCCCGAAGATGAGAATTGGAGCGGACATGGGCCTCAGCTGGCCTTAACGGTCGGCAAACCCAGGCGGCGGCCGTCATAGGCCTCTCGTAGCGGGCGCCACCAATCAGATCGCGCTAGGTACCATTCGACCGTCTTGCGAATACCGGTTTCGAACGTTTCGCGGGCTTTCCAACCCAGTTCGTTTTCCAGTTTGGTGGCGTCGATCGCATAACGATGGTCGTGACCTGGGCGATCGGCGACATAGGTGATGAGGTCGCTGTGCGAACCCTCGGCGGAGGGCGCCAATTCATCGAGCAGGCCGCAGATCGCCTGCACGACCTGCAGGTTGGTCCGTTCGTTGCGGCCGCCAACATTGTATTTCTCGCCCGGGCGGCCGGCTTCCAGAACCGTACGTAGGGCGCGGGCATGGTCCTCGACGTACAGCCAATCGCGGATATTTGTCCCGTCGCCATAGACCGGCAGCGGTCGACGCTCCAGGCCGTTGAGAATCATCAATGGGATCAGCTTCTCGGGGAAGTGGTAGGGCCCATAGTTGTTGGAGCAGTTGGAGACCAGCACCGGCAGGCCGTAGGTGTGGAACCAGGCTAGGGCCAGATGGTCGGCCGCCGCCTTGGAAGCCGAATAGGGTGAGGTGGGCGCGTAGGGCGTCGTCTCCTCGAACAGGCCGTCTGCTCCCAGACTGCCATAGACTTCGTCCGTGGAAACGTGGACGAAGCGAAAGGCCGCCTTGGCCGTGCCGGTTAGGCCGCGCCAGTAGTCCAATGCGCAGTCGAGCATCACGTAAGTGCCGACGATGTTCGTATCGATGAACGGGCGGGCCCCGATTATCGAACGATCGACGTGCGACTCGGCGGCCAAGTGCAGCACCGCCTCGGGTGCATGAGCCTCGAAGATCGCCTTGATCGCGGCGCGATCAGTGATGTCCGCCTGCACAAAGCTGTAATTCGGCGAGGTGGCGATTTCAGCCACCGAGGTCAGGGTGCCGGCATAGGTAAGCTTGTCGACATTGACGACTTGATCACCACTCTCCTCGATCAGGAGGCGGCACACCGCCGAACCGATAAAACCCGCACCCCCAGTAACAAGTACCTTCACGCCCTAATCCTTCCAGACCGACATCGTGATGTTTTGAGCTTCGGCCCCTCCGTGAGCGTCAGCCAATGTACACGCGAGAAGCGCAATATCAGGTGCGGAATGGCTTCGATAGCCATCGCACGTCTCTCGCCCGATGATCCTTGAACTTTGGAGAGCTGAAGAAAGCCAGATCAGTCGACGAGGCCCAGGGCGAACCGGTCGTAGACAAAGGGCGTGTCGATGTCGGCCAGCAGCGGCGCCGCGCCGTCGCGGGCATTGGTGGTGATCTGATCGGTCGAAACAGGCCAATCGATGGCCACGGCAGGATCATTCCACCGCAAGGCCCCTTCTGTCGACGGTGCGTAATAGTCCGTGACCTTGTAGAGCACCTCGCACTCTTCGGTCAGAGTGCAGTAGGCGTGGGCGAAGCCCTTGGGGACCAGCAACTGCTGGGCGTTTTCAGCCGACAGTTCTGCCCCAACCCAATGACCAAAGGTGGGTGAGCCGAGGCGAATGTCGACTGCGACGTCGAAGATCGCGCCGCGCACGCAGCGCAGTAGCTTGTCTTGAGCGTGGGGCGGCTTCTGGAAGTGCAGACCGCGCAGAATGCCTCGCGTGGTCGAGCGTACGTGATTGTCCTGCACGAAAATCCCGCCGGTGAATCCGGCCTCTTCCAGCGCCGATTGACGAAACGTCTCCGAAAACCAACCCCGCTCGTCGCCATGACGCGCCGGCGTGATAAGCAGCACTTCAGGGATCGCCATGGGCGTGATCTTCATGATTCAACTCTTCAAGATATGAGTGCGTCAGGCATGGCTCGCCCGAACGGCAATGGCAAGAGTGACCTCGCCCCCCGCGCCAGCATCGTCATCGTCTCCTACCAGAGCGGCCCGACCCTGAAGCGCTGTCTGGAGGCGCTGCGCGCCCAGACGTTCACCGACTTCGAGATCCTGCTGGTCGACAACGCCTCCACCGACGGCGCGCCCCAGGCGGCGGCCGCGGCCGATCCCTCGATACGGTTCCTGGAGCCCGGCGCCAACCTGGGTTTCGCCGCCGGCAACAATCTGGCGGCTGGGGAAGCGCAGGGGCGCTGGCTGGTGCTGCTCAACCCCGACGCCTATCCCAAGCCCGACTGGCTGGCGGCTCTGGTCGCCGGGGCGGAGCGCCATCCCGCCGTCGCCTGTTTCACTTCACTTCAGATGGTGGCCGACGAGCCGGACCTGATGGACGGCGCCGGCGACGTCATGACCTCGGCCGGCATCCCGTTCCGAGGCGGCTATCGCCGTCGCCGGCCGGCCGACTTGCGCGAGGGCGAAGTGTTCTCGGCCTGCGGGGCCGCCACCATGATCGACCGCGACCTGTTCCTAAGCCTGGGCGGGTTCGACGAGCGGTTCTTCTGCTACTGCGAGGACGTCGACCTGGGCTACCGCCTGCGGCTGGCCGGCGAGGCCACGCTGGTTCTGCCCGACGCCGTGGTCGAGCATGTGGGCTCGGCCAGCACAGGCGTGCGCTCGGACTTCGCCATCTTCCACGGCTCGCGCAACCGGCTCTGGACCTTCGTGAAGAATACGCCGCCGGTGCTGTTGTGGCTGACGGCTCCATTGCACGCGGCGGTGACGGCGGGCCTGCTGCTGCTGCACCTGCGGCGCGGCGACGCCGGACCGGCCTGGCGCGGGATCAGGGCCGCCCTAACCCGCGGCGCCCTGGACCCGATCCTGGCCTCGCGACGCGAAATCCAGGCCAAGCGCCGAGCGGGAACCCTCGACATCCTCCGGGTTATGGCTTGGGATCCGGTGGCCTTCTTTGGCCGCCGTATCGTCATCCGGCCGTGGAAAGGTCCTCGATCAGGCGCCGCATGAAGGCCCCGCCGCGCTCCATCTGGCTGATCTCCACGAACTCGTCGGGCTGGTGGGCCTGGTCGATGGAGCCGGGGCCGCAGATGACGGTCGAGAAGCCCGCGCCCTGGAATTGGCCCGCCTCGGCGGCGTAGGGGACCACGCGCGGCGGACCGTTATCGCCGGCGATGCGACGGGCGAAGGCCTCGGCCGCGCCGTTCTCCTCGGGCGTGAAGGCGGGGGTCAGCGATCGCGTCTCGACCAACACGCCGCCCTCCGGAGCCTTGACCTTGATCTCGGCGTCCAGCGCTTGGGCCAGGGCGAAGAAGTCGGCCAGGATCTCGCGGGGATCGGGACCGCCAGGGACGCGCAGATCGAAGATGAAGACGCACTCGCGGGCCAGGATGTTGACGGCCGTGCCGCCGTTGACCTGACCGATGGTCAGGGTCGCGCCCTTGGGCATGTAGGGCGAGGTGGGATCGGCCTCGCGCTCCAGCCGCTCGGAAAGCTGCACCAGGTGGTTCATCAGCTTGATCGCAACCATATTGGCCGACACGCCCAGGTGCGTCAGGCTGGAATGGGCCTCGCGGCCGGTCACGGTGACGCGGAAGCTGGCGATGCCCTTGTGGCCGCGCACGGCGACCATGTCGGTAGGTTCGCCCACCACCACCAGGGCGGGACGGGGAAGCTCGCGGGTGATGACTTCGATCATGTCGGGCGCGCCCAGGCAGCCTACCTCCTCGTCGTAGGAGAAAGCCAGGTGAACAGGGCGGCTCAGGCTTGATCGGGCAAGATCCGGCGCGGCCGCCAGCGCCAGGGCCAGGAAGCCCTTCATGTCGCAAGTTCCACGCCCGTAGAGACGTCCGTCGCGCGGGGTCAGGACGAACGGATCGCTGGTCCAGGGCTGGCCGTCGACCGGCACCACGTCGGTGTGGCCCGACAGTACGACCCCGCCCTCGACCGCCGGTCCGATGCTGGCCAGCAGGTTGCTCTTGGTCCCGTCGGCGTTGGGCACGCGGCGCGAGGCGACGCCCAGCTCGCCGAGATAGGCTTCGACCCACTCCACCAGCGCCAGATTCGACAGCCGCGAGGTGGTGTCGAACGCCACCAGCTTGGCCAGGATGTCGACCGCGCGCGCGGTCAGCACTTCGGAGGAGGCGATTTCGGAGACGGCGACCATGGCGCGACCCTAGCCTGCGCCGCGGCCTTCGCCTACCGGGACATGACCCAGGAAGGGATCTGGAGCGTTTCAAGTCCGGACAGCGAGCGGAGGCGCGGATGATCGATCTCTACACCTGGGGCACGCCCAACGGCCGCAAGATCCCCATCGCTCTGGAAGAACTGGGCCTGGCCTATCGTGTCCACCCTGTCGACATCGGCCAGAACGAGCAGTTCGCGCCTGACTTCCTGCGCATCTCGCCCAACAACAAGATCCCGGCCATCGTCGACCACGACGCGCCGCACGGACCTCAGTCGGTGTTCGAGAGCGGGGCGATCCTGGTCTATCTGGCCGAAAAGATGGACCGCCTGCTGGCGTCCTCCGGCCCGGCGCGGGTGGCGGCGCTGGAATGGACTTTCTGGCAGGTCGGAGGGCTGGGGCCGATGGCCGGCCAGCTGAACTATTTCGCCCTGCGCGCGCCCGAGCCGCTGGAGCTCGCCATCGACCGCTTCGCCGACGAAGTTCGGCGGCTGCTGGGGGTGATGGAGGGGCGGCTTGAAAAGGTCCCCTACCTGGCCGGAACCGACTATTCGATCGCCGATATCGCGAGCTATCCCTGGACGCGGGCGGCGGTGGCGACCCTGGAGAAGATCCAGCCCGACCGGCCGCCTCTGCCCGCCGTGCGCGGCTGGCTGGAGCGCGTTGGCGAACGCCCGGCGGTCAAGAGAGGGATGGAGGTCCCCAGGGCCTGAACACCCGCCCTCAGGCGGCGGGGCGCGCCTTCGGAGCCTGGATGTTGGCCGGCAGCACATCGATCAGCTCGATGCGGAACACCATGACGCTGTTGCCGGGAATGTCGCCGGCGCCCTGCTCGCCATAGCCCAGCGCGGGCGGCACATAGAGGACCCATTCATCGCCCGGCCGCATCAGCACCAGGGCCTCCTTCCAGGCGGGCACCAAACCCTGCAGAGGGAAAGAGGCCGGCACCCCGCGTTCGTAGGAACTGTCGAACACCGTGCCGTCCAGCAGCTTGCCCTCGTAATTGACCTTCACCTCGTCGATGACGCGGGGCTTGGCGCCGTCGGCCGGGCCCGAGCGGACGATCTTGTACTGCAGGCCGTCAGGCAGGGTGACCACGCCCGGCTCCTTGCCGTTCTTGGCCATGAAGGCCTGGGCCGTGGCCAGATTCTCCTGGGCCTGCTTGTTGGGGCCGCACGCCGCCAGGGCCAGGGTCGCGCCCAGGGCGAGGGCGGCGAAAGCGAGATTGAAGAGGCGAACCATGGCGGGCTCCGAGGGAACTTTCCTCCTGCTAGACCATTTCGCGCCGGATCGCGCGCCGATTTTCGGCAGGGCGCGGTTCTGGGACGGACAGTCATCGAACAGTGGTGGCGCCCATTCCCAGCGCACCCTACAAACCACTGCATTCAGTGACCGCTCACGAGGCCTTCATGAAACCCGTCCGTAAAGCCGTCCTTCCCGTCGCCGGTTTTGGCACGCGCGTACTGCCCGGAACCAAGACGACGCCGAAGGAACTGCTGAACGTGGTCGACCGTCCGATCCTGTCCTACATCATCGAGGAAGGCCGCGCGGCGGGCATCGAGCACTTCGTGTTCGTGACCGGCCGCAACAAGGGCGCGATCGAGGACTATTTCGACCACCAGGTCGAGCTGGAGGCCGCGCTGGAAGCCAAGGGCAAGACCGCCCTGCTCAAGGAACTGCGCGACGAGCTGCCCCGCCCCGGCGAGATGAGCTTCGTGCGCCAGATGGCCCCGCTGGGCCTGGGCCACGCGGTGTGGTGCGCTCGCGACATCGTTGGCGACGAGCCCTTCGCGGTGATGCTGCCCGACATGGTGATGTCGGCGTCCAGGCCGGCCCTGGCCCAGGCGATCGAGGCCTATGACCAGAAAGGCGGCAACATCGTCGTGGTCGAGCCGGCTCCGGAGGGCATGGCCCACCAGTACGGAATCGTGGCGCTCGACGGCCAGGACGGCCGCCTGAACCGCATGACCGGCATGGTCGAGAAGCCGCCGAAGGGCACGGAACCCTCGAACCTCTTCATCTCGGGCCGTTACATTCTCCAACCTGAAATCTTCGACCTGCTGGAGAAGCAGGGCAAGGGCGCGGGCGGTGAGATCCAGCTGACGGATTCGATGCTGACCCTGCTCCAGACCCAGGACTTCCACGCCCTGGAGTACGAGGGCGAGACCTACGACTGCGGCGACAAGATCGGCCTGCTGCGGGCGAATGTCGCCCTGGCGCTCAAGCGACCCGACCTTGGCGCGGCGGCTCGTGAGATGATCCAGGGGCTGCTGTAAAAATCCTCATCCCCTTTACCCCTCGCGGAGAGGGCGGCTCTGGCCAAGCCCGGGGTCAGGTAGCGAACGATATACGCAAAAGCCGCGACCCGTCGAAAAGCGGGTCGCGGCTTTTCTGTTCGATAGCCTCTCATCTGTCGCCTTCTGGGGACACCTTCTCCCGCAGGGACAAGGCGATACTACACCGCGCGCGGCGGGTAACCCTTCTCGCGCAGAGCGTCCATGACCTCCTGGGTATGCTGGGCGTCGCGGGTTTCGATGGTGATGTCGAACTCCGCGCCCTTGGCCGGGACGTCCAGGGCTAGGCGGTTGTGGTTGACCTCGATGATGTTGGCGCCCATCGCGCCGATCACATGCGAGACCGTCGACAGCAAGCCGGGGCGGTCGTCGCCGACAATGCGCAGGGACACCAGGCGCTGGGCCCGCACCAGCTCGCGCGTCAGCACCGAGGCCAGCAGGCGCGTGTCGATGTTGCCGCCGCACAGGATCAGGCCGCACTTCTTGCCGCGGAAACGCTCGGGATAGGCCAGCAGGGCCGCCAGCGAGGCCGCGCCAGCGCCTTCGGCGATGGTCTTCTCGACATTGCAGTAGAGGGCCACGGCCTGTTCGATGTGCGGTTCCTCGAGCAGCAGCACATCGTCCAGCAGCGGACGGGCCACGCCGTAGGTCAGCTCGCCCACCTGCTTGACCGCCACGCCTTCGGCGATGGTCTGGCCGCCGCAATGGGCCGCGACGCCGCGCATCTTGGCGGTGAACGACGGATACATCGCCGGCTCGCAACCCACGATATGGATATCGGGCTTGATGGCCTTGGCGGCCGTCGCCACGCCGCTGATCAGGCCGCCGCCGCCGATCGGTACGGGCAGGACCTCCAGGTCAGGCGCATCTTCCAGCATCTCCAGCGCGATCGTGCCCTGGCCGGCCATGATGTCGTAGTCGTCGAACGGGTGGACGAAGGTCAGGTCCTGTTCGTCGCGCAGCTTGCGGGCATGGGCCGAGGCGTCGTCATAGGTCTCGCCCTCGATGACCACATTGGCCCCGAAGTCGCGGGTGTGCTGCACCTTCACGAAGGGCGTGGTCTTGGGCATCACGATCGTGACCGGCACGCCGAGGCGGGCGCCGTGGTAAGCCAGTCCCTGGGCGTGATTGCCGGCGCTGGCGGCGATCACGCCGCGCGCCTTCTCCTCGTCCGACAGGAGCATCAGCTTGTTCAGGGCGCCGCGCTCCTTGTAGGCGGCGGTGAACTGCAGGTTCTCGAACTTCACCCAGACCTCCGCGCCGGTGATCTTCGAGAGCGTCCGGGAGTATCGGCACGGCGTACGTTCAATCTGGCCGGCTAGGCGGCTGGCTGCGGCGCGAATGGAGGTGATGTCGAGGGTCATTTCACTTGGTTCAGCCTTGAAATTGCGCGGAACCTAGAGGGTCGGTCCAAACACGGCAATGCATCCATCCGTGGATTTGGCCGTGTGCGGCGCGATCCGGCAGTCGGTCTGTTCCCATTGGGCGGTTCTCTGGGCGAACCCGCTCAATGGAGCTACTACAGTCGCGCTCCTCAAAGGCTATTTTTTGTCTCCGCCGGGTGGACCCGCCGCGAAGATCATGCCAATTCCAGCCCTATGAACTCCACTTTCGCGCGATGCTTTCCGGCTCGCATAAGCAGCTTCGAAACCCCGCTGGAACATGGCGCAGATTAGCTACTCCCTTAAGTAGAGCGTGCAGAAAAGGCGCTTTCAAAGCTCCCGATCGCCATAATTTGGGCCACTTTCTAGAAAATAGCGATCACTCCACAAAGGTTTGTCGATGTTTAATTCGGTCGGGCGCGCAATGCAGGATGTTGCATCCGCCCTGAAAGCTTGGCACATTTGGTCCTATCTTGCTTGGCAGGATGTGATCTCTAAGTACCGTAGATCGATCTTTGGCCCGCTATGGATTTCGGGCGGGATGATCGCGACATCCTTGGCTCTCTCGATAACGTTCGGCGCTATTTTCCGGCAGCCGATTTCAAGTTTCCTGCCGCTAGTAATGGCTGGATACCTGACCTGGATCCACTTCATCGGTCCGACGCTAGGTGAGGCGCCGGAGCTGTTCGTGTCTGTGTCGGGGTCCATCCGCAACCACGCTTTCCCCTTCATGTATTACGTGCTGCGGTACGTGACGCGCGCCTTGATCCTGCTCGGGCATAGCCTGGTCGTGTTCTACATTATGACCCTTTGTGTGCGGAACTTCCATTTCCCGAACTGGCAGATCATTCCCGCGCTGGTCGTCCTGACCCTATTCACCACCTTCCTCAGCACGGTGGTGGGCATAATCTCCGCGCGGTATCGCGACCTGCGCTTTATGCTGCCGTATGTGGGTCAGATGCTGTTTTTCGTAACGCCAATCTTCTGGTCACCACATGCCATGAACGGCAAGCGCGCTATCCTCGTGCACGCTAACCCGTTCTATCATCTGCTGGAACTGCTCCGGCAGCCATTGCTCGGCCAGCCCGCGCCGCTCAATTCCTGGCTCAATGCGCTCATCGCCTTGGCTGCCGTCTTCGTGCTTTGGCTTGTCACGTTCTCGGCGTTCCGCCGTAAAATCCCCTTCTGGGTCTAGTCTCGTCAGAGGAACACCGTATGTCCGCCCCCCTGGTGTCGCTGGACCATGTCGGTCTGGTCTATCCGATCTATTCGGTTCGCGCGCAGTCTCTTCGGCACGCTGCGATTAATCTCGCTGTCGGCGGGCGCCTGCTGAAGGGCTCGAACGACGTCATTCACGTTAAGGCGTTGAACAACGTCACGTTCAAGCTGAACGAGGGCGATCGTCTCGGGCTTGTCGGCCACAATGGATCGGGCAAGACGACGCTGCTCAAGGTCCTGGCTGGCGTGTACGAACCTAGCCAGGGATCGATCAACGTTCGCGGCCAGATCTCATCGATGCTCGACATCAGCCACGGGGTCGACTGGGAAGCCACTGGCGTGGACAACATCAAGATCATGTCGCGCCTCAGGGGCCTTAGGGGGCGCGAGATCCGCGAGCGGATGGACGGAATCATCGACTTCTCGGAACTGGGCGGCTACGCCGACCTGCCGATGAAAACCTATTCCGCGGGCATGGCCACGCGCTTGATGTTCACCTTGGCGACGAGCTTCTCTTCCGACGTGCTTATTCTCGACGAATGGCTAGGGGCGGGCGATGCGGCCTTTCTGCACAAGGTGGCCGAGCGGATGGACAGCATTGTCGCCCAGGCTCGGGTGCTGATCTTAGCCTCGCATAATTTCTCACTGCTTGATGCGACCTGCAACAAGCTCCTCGTCCTGGACAAGGGCAGCGTAGTCTACTTCGGCCCTAAGGAAGATCTGCCAGACGAATTGCGTCCTAGCTGAGTTTGAGCGAAGTCTTTCTTGGCGCGGGTTGTTTCAGCGCAAATTTTCACGCCTCGGCGTTGAACATCGGAAGCCTTCGTAGAATGACGGCCGTCGCCTTTACCATTTGCGCCAAGAATTATTTATCGCGTGCCCGGGTTTGCTTGGAGAGCTTCCGCGAGCAGCACCCCGACGTGTCGCTTTACCTATTCCTTTCAGATGAGGATGATCAGGGATATCGGCCCGAAGACGAGGCGTTTCCCGTCGTTCTGGCGCGTGATCTGAACCTGCCCAGTTGGGGCGACATGGTGTTGCGCTATGACGTCACCGAGCTGAGCACTGCGATCAAGCCGGCCTGTTTCGCTCGGCTGTTCTCTGAGGGCTACGATCACATCGTTTATTTGGATCCCGACACCTATGTCGTCGGTGTGATGTCCGAAGTCCTGGAGCCATTGATGCGCGGCCAGGCGGATGCGGTGGTCACGCCGCACATCACCCAGCCTATCGAGGATGACCTGACGCCGTCGGACGGCGACATGCTGAGAGTCGGCGTCTTTAATCTCGGATTCTTGGCCTTGCGCCGCAGTCAGGAGGTCCAGCGTTTCGTGGGCTGGTGGGATGACAAACTGCGCTTCGGGGCAGTGTCGGACCTGGCCGCGGGCCTGTTTACGGACCAGAAATGGTGCGATTTGCTGCCGTGTTTCATCGGTCGGACTCTGGTGTTGCGGCATCCCGGCTACAACGTCGCCTATTGGAACTTGATGCACCGGCCTGTGGCGCGGGACGGCTCGAGATGGACTGCCGCCGGCGAGAACCTCGTCCTTGCACATTTCAGCGGCTACGACCCGACCAAGCCGAAACTGATCTCCAAGCATCAGCAAAGATTCACTGCGGCGAACGCGCCCGGTTTCGCGACGTTGGGCGAGGCATACGGCGCTAAGGTGTTGGTTCAGGCCGCCACCTTGCCGCCCTATCACTATAGCTACGACGTCGGTCCCGACGGCCGACCGCTCGCGCAACTGCTGCGCGAACTCTATCGCCGCGCTGCGCCGAACGGGGGGCCGACAGATGCCCGGGCGGCCCTTGTCTTGGCCGAGTCCTTCGCCCGGCAACCCGAGCCGGCCTTCCGTGGCTTGCCGGGGCCGGTGGTGACCCGCGTCATGTACGCCGCCTGGCGTCGGGACAACGCCTTGACCCAGGCTTGGAACCTCGAGATTGAAGCCGATCGGACGGCGTTGGCTCGTTGGTTCCAAGATTCGGGCGCGGCGGCGGAGAACGTTGCCCACCTAGCGGCCCCGCCGGAGGATGAGGCCCTCCAGCCTAGCACCGGGCGCCGGGGTGGAGTTTCTCTTTTGAATGGAAAGGCGCTGCTGCGGACGGCCCTCGAGCGTTATCAGGTGCTGGCGCCGATCTATCGGCTGCTGCCGGTGGGCTTGCGCCAGAACATAAGGGCCACCGCGATGCGGATGGCGTTTGGCGGCCGCGGTTCGACCCAATTGCGCAGGCGGTTGGATACCCGACTTCGTCCGGGCGCTTCGCTGATCGGCTACGCGCGCGGCGAGCTGGGGATGGGCGAGCATGTCCGCATGACAGCCGCCGCCCTGATATCTCAGGAAATTGACTGCTCTATCGTCGACATTGGGCGCCACGTGTTGGCCAGGTCCCAGGATCGCCGCTTCGACGCCCTTATCGTGCCCGAGCCGCGCCATCGAGCCAGCATCTATCATGTGAACGCCGACCAGCTTCCCGAGGTCCGTCGCGAAATCGGCGCCGCCGGCTTCGACGGTCGTCTTAATATCGCATATCCAGCCTGGGAACTGTCGGAGTTTCCTGACCCCTGGATAGACGCCTTCGACGCCTTCGATGAAATTTGGGCGCCATCACGGTTCATCCAGAGCGCGATTTCGGCCAAGGTGGCCAAGCGCGTGCTCTACATGCCGCTGGCGGTTAGTCTGGCGGAGGGCTACAGCGCTTGGACTCGGGCCGACTTTGGCCTGCCCGACGACGAAATGATCTTCCTGTTTTATTTCGATTTGGCCTCCTACGCGGCGCGCAAGAACCCGCAGGCCGCTCTGGAGGCTTTCCGGCGCGCGTTTCCCGAACCGGAATCCGGCCCGGGCGCACCGCGATTGGTGATCAAGACTCTGTCGTCGGAACGCTACCCCAATGAAATGGCCGCGCTGCGGGCGGCGATCGGCGATCGGGCCGACGTGACTCTGATCACCGAGACGTTGGAGGCGTCCGCTATCCACGGACTGGTGAATTGTTGCGACGTGTTCGTCTCACTGCACCGCTCGGAGGGTTTCGGCCGGGCTCCGGCCGAGGCCATGGCCGCGGGCAAGGGAGTCATCGCCACCGCGTATTCCGGCAACGCCGAATACATGAACCCGGCCAACTCCGAACCGATCCCCTACACCCTCGTCCCGGTTCAGGAAGGCGCCTATCTGTTTGGCGAAGGACAGGTTTGGGCCGAGCCTGACCTGGACGCGGCCGCTGCGGCTATGCGAGCTTTCCGAGCGAACCCCGACCTCGTGAGCGCCAAGGGCGAAGCGGCGCGACGCTACATGGCCGAACATCATTCTCCTCACGTTATCGGCGCGCTATACAAGCGTAGATTGTCCGCCCTGGGCGTCCTTTCTTCGTGAGGCCTGGTACGCATTTCCTGTAGATTTCGGTAAACCGGCTCGTGAAGTTCAGTAAGCATTGGAGACTGTCGATGACGGGATTGCAGGAAATTCTGGACTCGACAGCGGCCGAGGCTTCCGACGACGCGCGGGGCGCCGAGAGAGCGCCGGACGTGGCGCCTCAAGACGGTCCCGCCCCAACCGTCTCGGCTCAGGCAGAGGCGGATCGCGTGGCTCTGTCGCGTGAGGTGCTTGTAGCCTGCGACCTGTTCCGGTTGGCCTCAGCGGACGGCGAACTGGTCTGGCATCAACAGGCCAACGCTGAGCTATTTCGTGACCTGATGCTCGCGGCGTTCCTTCGGTTGGGAGACGTGGAGGTCAAGGTGCTGGATCATGCCGCCGTCGGGCTGGACATGGCCGCGCTAATCGGCGACGGGCAAGAGGATCTGGGCGAGCGCTGGCTGCGCACCGTCGGCGCGCCGTTGGGCTCGGAGCTCAGCGAACGCATCGCCCAGGCGGTGGCGGGCCGCATCGTGATCGGTTTCGAATTGCCCGATTCGCTGTCGGCCGTGATCGAGGCCTCAGCCGGCGCTCTGCTGAAGCTGGCTATTCATCCGTGCCGCTTCATGGACGATCTGCTCCTGATGGGCGAGTCCAGTCATCCGACTTTCGCCGGGGCCTTGGCCCAGTCGGCGCTGGACCCGCGCGAACTGTTCTGGTCGGCGGGTTTGCTGAGGCGCCGGCTGAAGGCGGTCGCCGTTCTTCCCGTCGAGCCGAAACTGGATCGGCTGGCCTTGCTGGCCGGTCAAATGGCCATGGACCGCGCGCTGATCAGCGAGGGCGGATTTCTCAACCTCGCCCAGTTCTCCAAAGAGATCAGACGGATCGCTGACGACCACGACCTTCTGCTCGCCCGTGCGCATCCCTATGCGGCGTTCGACACGGCTTCAGCGCTGGAACTCGTTAAGATCCCGAATGTCCGCTTCACCTCGTCCAGTGTCTACGCCCTGCTGGCCAGCGGGCGCGTCGCGACGACTGTCGCGATCTCCTCGTCGCTCCTGCACGAGGCGCGCTATTTCGGGGTCGCCGCCGTGGCCCTGGCTCCTGAGGCCTCTAACGGCTTCCCGCTGGATGACCGCCTCACCGCCTTTCGCGCCGAAGCTCTGCCAGGCGCCATCGCAGACGCCGCGGCTCGGCTTATGGGCGACACCCCCGACGAGCGTTCAGCGGTGGTCAGGATGGACGGGACGTCACTGAGGAGCGTCATCGGCGAAACCTGGGGCCTGGCGGATGCGGATAGGGCTGCTCCGGTGCTGCCGGCTGCGGTTCTGCCGGACACGCGGGTTCTTGCCAGCGACCCCAGGATAGCTGTTGGCCTGGTGTCGGGCTGGTGTGCGATTGAGGACTGGGGCGTATGGGCCAACGGTCCGGTGGGGACCTTTGCGTTCGAGTGGCAGGACCGTTATGGCGACAGACTGACCTTGGCGGTCGACTTGGCGTCTTTCCCACCGACGCCGGATGGCGTTCAAGAGATCGGTATCTGGACCGAGGGCGTGCAGATCGCCTCGGTTTCCGCGCCGGGCCTGGGATACAAGCCTGCCCGCGCGATTTTCGTCGTGCCGAAGCCACGTTTCGCCGGATCTGTGCAGTTGCACTTCGTCGTCACCGATCCCCTGTCCGCATCAGAGCTCACTGGCGGCGAGGATGCTCGCAAGCTGGGCGCGGGACTGGTGAGCATCGCCTCGCTGATATGAATTCCTTTACCAGGCTGTGTCTCGGTGATCGGGGGGGCACGGTATCGAAGGCGGCCTAACGGACCCCGATCGGTGTCTCGTTGTGGACAGACTTAATTGATGCCACTGTCGGTAGATAGTCTTTGGTTCTGTAAACTGCGGAAAATCAAATGCCGATCTATCAAGAGAAATGGATTAAATCTGCACTAGATGCTGCAGATTCAGCTGTCTTAGCCAACGATAACGGCAAGCTTGTCGACGCACTCAGCATATTTCCTTCAGATCTATTTCTGCTGATCTACTTCGATCGTCCCGCTGCTTGGCCAAACCTGGCCCGCTGGCTGCCGCACTTCCCACCCGAAGAGGACCAGCGGCTATGGGCTGGCAATAGCGGTCTATACTTGATGCAACAGGCGTCAGTGTTCATTGACGACCTCTTCGCCGCCTACGGCGCGTACAACCCGCGAACGGTCCGCGTCCTTGACTACGGATGCGGCTGGGGCCGGATGCTGCGACTGCTGTATCGCCGCGCCAGCATCGACAACATCTACGGTGCCGATCCCTGGGAGCCGTCGTTCGAACGGTGCCGGCAATTCAATGTCCATGCTAATTTCGGCAAGGTCGACTACATCCCGACAAAGCTGCCGTTCGATGGCAAGTTCGACATCGCTTACCTGTTCTCGGTCTTCACCCACATCAGCGATGAGTCGCAG
Source organism: Caulobacter sp. (assembly GCA_017745235.1). Taxonomy (GTDB): domain Bacteria; phylum Pseudomonadota; class Alphaproteobacteria; order Caulobacterales; family Caulobacteraceae; genus Caulobacter. The sequence continues at coordinate 30,713 of JAGHZU010000016.1, forward strand.
AAGGCTGTCCTGAAGACCTTGCGTCCCCAGATGGCTGACGACGGCCTGTTGGCGGTGACCATCCGCCAAGCCAACTACTGGCCCAAGACTGCGTGGCCGGACGAGGCGTTGCGGATGAAATTAATGGAGCAGCATTTGCGAGAAGGCTTCGCCTTCATTCCGCATGGCGTCGAGCCGGGCAGTCACCAGACTACGCATTACGGCGACACCTCGCAGACGTTGGACTACATCAACGCTGAATGGACGGACTGGAAGGTACAGTCGGTAAATTGGCGGATGATCGACGAATGCCAGTGGACGGTCTACCTACGTCCAAACTGATCGCGAGTCGCTGGGTTGCGTCGACATTCTGGAAATCCGCCAGGCGGTCGAACCTGATCCAGCTCTCCTTCGGAAAAAGGGTTTGTTCAAAAGGCTGGGCGATCGGCGATGGTCGCTGATCGCTCCGCACCTTCCGGGCAGGGCCAGCCTTAGCCGGACGTTTGGACAACCGGCCGGCTGTTCGTCGAGACGGTGCTGTGGACCGTGCGAACATTCTCATCCCGACGGTTTCGGGTGTTTGGCGCAGACGCCGAAAATCGGTCCGGGGCGGATTGATCAGCAAGCCTCACGTCACGGTGGAAAGCCACCATGACCTTGTCCGCCTTCATCCTGACCGGCGGCAAAACAGTCGGGATCGGAAAACGGGATGGGCAGGTGGCCCTCGCCTCAGAGCGGCTTGGTTAACTTAAAGATTACCGGCCACATATGACCGATGGGGAAAGGGCAGCCATTTGAGACAATGCCGCCGCTGACGTCGTGTGCGATGCCGATCTGCAGCTTGAATCCGGTCTCCCGGATCGAGTCCAGTAGGTCCCAACTCGGCTCAAAGAACACCAGCGCACCATCGCCAACCGGGTTACCATGGAAGGCTTGAGGCAGCAGATGCTCTATCTCGCCGTTCACCAGGCGCGACCGGATAACGCTCTTTCCGATGTCTTCATAGAACGGCAGTGTGAACAGGCTGACACCACCCGGACGCAGAGTGCGGAAGCACTCGCGCAAAGCGGCCTTGTGATCTGGAACGTGCTCCAGCACGTCGAAATGCATGATCAAGTCAAGCGAGTCCGACGGCGAGGACATGGCCAGCATATCCTCGTGCCGCACGGGCACGCCGTGAAAGTCATAGGTTTGACCGCTGATCTTGTCCGGCCCCAGGAACTCGCACCCGATCAACGACGGATCCTCGGCGACCAGAAGGCTATAGAACTGGGTTACCCGCTCGAAGATCAGGCTGTTTTGCGGCTGCAGCTCCTGTCGCACCTGGCGCCAAGCCTGGATGGCCATCCGCGTACGTCCATTGGTGCCGCAGGCGCAGATCATGCCTTCCAGCAGGTTGCGCCAGTCGCCTTCCGGTTCGCCAGCGGTGACCAGGAAATCAGTGACCTGGCCACAGGCCGCACAAAGGCCTGGAAAGGTGCGCCGCGGGCGAAAGGCCGCTAGGGCCATATCGTTGGCCGGCGTCAACGCTGCGAAGCAGGCCTCCAATTGAGGTCTATCGTCGACCCAAACTAGCATGCGTCCATTCTCTTGGTGTTTTTGCGCCGCGCCGGGATGACGGGGCGAAAGGCAGGCCCGCGTCCTAGATGTCGCTGTCGTTGTTGAATACGCCCTCGCCGATAGCGACGTCACGCAAGGCGGACTGGTCACGGCGATATTGGTTGAAATAGGTACGGACCTGCTCGGTGGGCTGGATCTTGGGCGGCAGGCGCCCACCGTCCTCCAGCTCATTCTCCGGGCGCTTGCGAATGATCAGCTCGATCGCGCACTCAGCCACCGGGGCGACCGTCTGGTCGAAGCGCGGCAGATCGAACCTGTAGGTGTGATCGATAAGCTCGACCTTGCGGACGTCGGCGCGCGGACCCAACGAGGCCAACAGATCGGTCACGTTGATGGAGGCGGGGCTCCAGGAAGAAGCCTTGGCGAAAGTAAAGGTGTGCTTGTGATCGCGATTGTGCGTCGAGGGCCAGACGCCCTGTTCGTAGAGATCCTCGTCCGGCACGCAGATCACGAGGTGGCCGCCCGGCTTGACGACGCGGAGCCAGTTCTTGAGACCCTCGTAGGGATCGCGCAGATGTTCCAGGCAGTGGCTGGAGAATACGAAGTCGAAACTGTCGTCAGCCACGCCTTCCATATACTGGGCGTCGCCGTCGCTGAGGTCCCAGATCCGGGCGCTGGTCAGGCGCGGAAACAGCTCCGCATACAGCATCAGCGGATCGGGATAGCCGCCGATATCGACGCCGTCCCCGACCAAGTACCGTGTTGCGAAGCGCGAGTCCGCCAGGCGTCGCGGGATCGATTTACTGCACTCTCTCATCGTCTCGTCTTTCCAGGAGCGGACTTGGCTGCTCCGCTCAATATTTCATCGATACGAGCCGCGTAGCGGATTCCGACCGCCCGGGCGCTGAATTTTTGGCGCATGTGCAATCGGGCGCGTTCAGCCATGGCCTGCGCCTTGGAGCGATTTCTGATCGCGTACTCCATCAATTCGACGGCGCTGTCGATGCTGGGTTCGGCCCAGACCTGGCCCTGCCAGTACGGATAGGAGTCCGCTTTCAGGGGAACGGTGTCATAGTCGACCAGCAGGGCGGTGTCCTCAGTCATGAAGTCGAGATTGCCGGAATAGGCGGTGCCGATCGTCAGACGGCCGAGTCGCATGGCCTCGGCCATGCCCCGCCCGAAGCCTTCGGAGCGATGCAGCGAAACAAAGCAATCGCAGCAGCGCACTAGATTTTTGATCTCGTTGTCCGAGAGCGTTGCGGTGATCTTCGTAGCGCGTTCGCCCAGAGCATCGATGCGGGCGTTCAGAGCCTTCAGTTGATCTGAATCGTCGTCTCCGCCTTTGAACTTGATCACGCAATGAAGGGGTGCGCTTGGATTGCGGGCGATCAGCCGTTCCACAGCCTCCAGCACGGCCTCTGGATTTTTGCGGGCGCTGTACGAACCGAAATCGAAGAAGAACAGGAACGTATAGGCCTGCTCAGGAATCCCGAAATACCGCCGCGTCAGGAAGCCGGAGAGCTTGACCTCCACGGCCAGCGGCATGTGCAGAACGGGGATGGAAACCGCCGACGCGATAGAGTCACGGATGAAGCCGGAGGGCGCCCAGACCTCATCGAAGCGTTCCAACTGCCTAGCCCAGGCGGCCGGATATCTGGATAGCTCCCAGGCGGGATAGATGACGTTGTAGCTCGTTTCGAAACTGGCGTCGTTCAGGTGAGGAACGGCTTGTTCGATCTCGTCGCCGTTAATGTGAAATATATTCAGGCGCTTGCTAAGCCGGTCGCTCAGGCAAGGCGCTATTTCACGCTCGTAGTCGAGGTCTGCGCGGCTGTTAAGGCCATAGATATCGCGCACCGTAGGCGCATAGCCCGCGGCGTTGACCGCGCGCCACGATGAGCGAACGTGCTCGCCCATGCCGATCGGCGCAAATGGATGGCCCACCAGGCAAATATTGCTTTCGGCGGTTTGGATCAGAGGCATGACGTATTAACTTTCCACCTCAGCCGCGGGTCACGAGTTCGTCGGGCGCGTCGTGAGCGTTGCGCACGGCCTCGAGCCAACCTCGGCCAAAGCGTTGATCGGGTTCCAGGTGGGCGCCTTCGGCCCATTCGTTCCAGGCGTTGACGAAAACCAGGCGTTCGTCGCCGTAATTCTGGGCGCGCGTTTCGTCGAACAATTTCTCAAGCCAAGCTTGGAAGGCTCCGGGACTGGCGTTCTGGAAGACGTAGGAGACGTCCTGCCGGCGGGCGGTATTGTCCCACGACGGCATCGCGCCCCGGAACCGCGTATGACCTGGAACTGGCTCGCGCGCATACTTTCGGACGACCTCGTGATAGTCGCACACCGTGCCGGCGTAGTCGGGATTGTACACTGGACCGGGTGGGGCGATCTCGGCGGCCATGCCGGCGGGGGGGAACTCGATCGTGGCGTCGAACCCGATCTTGGCGGGATCGGGGTAGGTGAGCGCGTTCTCGAAGTTCTCGACGAAGCTCAGATAGATCTCGCCGATGCCGGCGTCGCGACAAGCCTGGCGCCAGCGTTCGGCAACGGCGGCGATGTCAGGAATGAGGCCGGGGCGATAGACAATAAACAGCGGCCGGCCGTCGATGCGGATATAGGCCGGATGACGCATGTGGCGCATCGCGTCCTCGATCAGCTCGTCCAGATCCCGATCGCCGTAGCGTTGCGACAATAGGACGGACTTTTCCTGCCCATCCCAGGTGCGCGTCCAGTTCTCATTCGCCCAGCAGATACAAAACGGGAAATCCCAGTCGGGATCGGCCAAAATTTGTTCCAGCGGTCGCTCCATGACCCGGCTTCCCGAGAACGAGTAGTAATAGAAGCAAAAGCCGTCGACACCGTACTCCCGAGCCAATTGCGCCTGACGAGTCATTGTCGAAGGATGGGTCAGGTCATAATGACCCAGTTCGCCTGCGCGATGCGGCTGATAGTGTCCTTCGAAGTTAGGCAGAGCCCTTGTCACATTGGTCCACTCGGTGAAGCCTGGGCCCCACCAGCGGTCATTCTCAGGAATGGCGTGGAATTGCGGCAGATAGAACGCGATCACCTTGACTCGATTGCGCTCGTTCAGCGACGCGCTCCAACGATCAACGAAGCGTTGCTGGTTTCGGAAGGCTTGTCGCGTCTTGAAGTCGTCGCTTATGGTCTTCGAGGTGACGCTCAGGTGGTGCACAATTCGGGAAGCTGGCGCGTAGAGAATGCGCTTTCCAGCCGCCTGGATGCGGTAGCAGAGGTCGGCGTCCTCGCAATATGCGGGCACGAACAGCTGGTCGAAACCGCCCAGGGCGGTGAAGCTTTCCCGTCGTACGGCGAGGCAGGCGCCGGATGCATAGTCGACGAAGCGGGGATAGTTGTAGCGCGGCAGGTCGGGGTCGTCGAACAGGCCGATCAATTGGGCCGAGCCGTCCAGATTGATCCGTGCGCCGGCCTCCTGCAGTCGACCATTGGGGAACAACAGCATGGGCGCGACGGCGCCAACCTGCGGATCATCCAACGCCGCGACCAACGGGGGCAGCCAGTTCTTCTGCACCTGCACGTCGTTGTTCAGGAAGATGATAGTCCGGCCGGTGGCCAGATCCGCGCCCTTGTTGCAGGAGCGGATGAAGCCCAGGTTGGACTCATTGCGCACATAGCGCACGCCAGGGAGGGACGACAGTATTTCACCGGTCTTGTCAGTCGACGCATCGTCCATGATCAGGATTTCTACGTCATCTAGCCCTCCGGCCGCTTCCAGCGACTTGAGGCATTCGATTGTGTACTTCAGACTGTTGTAGACGGGAATGATAACCGAGACTTTCGGCGCGGTGGGCAGCTTGAAAGAAAGACTGTCAACCTCTGTCGCCAAGGCCTTGGCATTGACCGAGATCATCTTGATAGGCTTGGGCTCGAAGGCATTGATCCGTTCGCGGCGCTCACGCTCAAGGTCGGCCGAAAGAGCGTGATACGCGAAATAGTCATAATTATCGCTGGTGTCGCGGGCGTTGGCCGCCAGTTCGGCAAACAGCCCTTGAGAAACGTGCGCCGCAGGGCTGGGCTGGCCCTTCACGACCAAAACCCCGGACGCACCGCTGATATCGCCCTTGGTCGCCAGGGGCAGATCCGGTGCGCCCAGCGCGATCCATTGTTCATAAGGTGAGCGTCGCGAGCCGATGGCCTCGGGGTGCGCCATCATGAAGGCGTTCGCGTCGAATCCGGCGCTAGGGCGACGGCGTTCTGCATGGCCGTTGGTGATGTAGTGGACCAGAGGATCGATCTGCGATTGATCGACGTCGGAGTGGGCCGCCAGATAGTAATCCGGGTCGAAGTGGGGACTGGCTCGGCGCCGCTCGGAGGCTGGGCGCGAGAGATAGTGTTCTAGCGGGTTCATGCGCGAAGCGGCGGCGTCCGGATAGCGGCGCAGATACCAGGTTGAATCGAACAGCGGGTGCGGCTTGCGCCCTTCAGCATGGCCGCGCATCACATAATGCAGGAGCGGCGCCAAGCCGGCGCGCACCACGTCGGGGTTCTGCTCCAGATACCAGTCGTTCCAGAATAGCGGATGGGGATCCAAGCCCTGCCGCCACCCCTCGCTCAAATAGTGGACCAGCGGATTGCAGCCAGTCTCGCCGACGGCGTCGGTCTGAGCAATGTAATAGGCCGGGTGGAACAGAGGGTGGGAACTAATCCCGCGCGGGCCGCCGATCTTCATGAAATGGGCGAGCAGGCTCTTACGAAGGCGTAGCGCGTCGGCGCCTAGCTGGCCGCGATAGTAGTCGATGTTAAACAGCGGATGCGGTGTGCGGCGTTCCCGTTCGCCATGCCGCAGATAGTGCGTCAATGGCGTGAAGGGCGCGTTGGCGACATCGGGGTTGTTGGTCAGATAGAACAGCTGGTCGAATAGCGCCGGCGGCCGGATTCCGGGGTCGCCCCGGCGGGCCACGTACGTCCCCAGATCAGTCGCGTCGCCGGGCGGACCTGAGACGCCGCCATGCCCCTGCAGGCTCCCGGCCAGTTCGTCAAGAACCCCCGACCGCGCTAGAAAGCTGCGCTCCAACTCAGGCGAAAAACGGAGAACTCCGCCCCATGCCTTGTGTTCGAGCGCGGCGAGGCGCGCTCGGGGAGCGTATAGGGCGCTCCTGCCGACAGGAAGAACTCGACCCATGGCCGCATTCCAGCGCAGGCGGGACAGGGCTTGCCTCTGATCATGCGCGGCGCGCCGCAGCATTTCCATGCGCTGCGGCATGCCGGCGGGGTTCGCAAGGTGGGCCAACACTGGGGAGTCGTCCGTGTTGGTCTTGGCCGAGGCGGCGCGTTCCCCGGCTAATTCCCGCGTGAGGGTCTCGAGGGCTTGGCGAGTCAGGGCGCCTTCGCGACGGATTTCCGCGATCACGTTGTGCGGGTCAGGCATTTCGTTCGGGGCGGGCCCGATCTTCGTGGATCCGGCGTTCTCGGTTATGGCCGGAGCCGCGGCCGCATCGGCCTCGGCTTGCTTTTCCCTTTTTCGGCGGATCCCGCCGCCGCGCGTCCCGTCTGCAGTCATGACTGGCCCTAAATTTCCAAAGTGCGGCGCAAAGACAAAGCGCCGGGCTGAATTTCTGCGACGATTAGCAGGCCGCCGCCCAAGTGGAGTTTGGGCTACATGAACGCGACATCGCCGGCGACAGCGATCTTTCGGCCGAACGCCTCGTGGAAGCCGTAACGCGGCGGCGGAGGCGTATCACCCTGGTGCGAAAAGAACCGGTCGTGCTGGTGCACTTGAACTTCAGTTGGCGCGCAGTGGAAGACTACGCTCCAGCGAGACAAGTCGGGATTGGCGGCCGGATAACCACCATGCGGCAATTGCGGATGCCAGATCGCCGTGTCGCCCTTGCGTAGCGCTGCGACCTGAAGCGGCCGGCCCTCGTTCGGCGAGCGAAGGATCACCTCGCCATTGTAGATATCGAGCGCCTTCATCAACTGGTCGCCTCGGGCCAATTCAGGAAATTCGGCTTCGACGCGCCGCAGAATGGCCGCTTGGTCGATCTTGTAGCGGTGGCCGCCTGGAATGTACTGCAACGGACCGGCGTCAATGTGCACGTCCTCGAGTGCGGTCCAGACACCGAAGAACTGCGAGTCCGGCCACGTCGCAAAGTGGGGCGTGTCGCGATGGATCGGTTGTTGAGTGCCGTACTTGAACGTAAGGGATGTATAAAGGCACGCTTCGCGACCGAACAGGAAATCCAGGATTTCCATGGTGCGCGGGTTCGTGCCGATCTTCATCTCGGATTCGGACCAGAAGTGGAAGTTGACCAGGCGCTTTTCGCGGCCGTTGATATCTAGGTTCTCATCAACATAAGATCTGTTTTGACGAGAATACTCACGATAGTCTTCCACAACTTGGTCGCAGAGTTTCGGATCAACTGCACTACGGATGACGGTGAAGCCATCCGTAATCAAGTCGTGAGCGATGGACTTCATGCCTTGGTCTGCAGCCGATTTCGTCAAGCGTTCCAACGCGTCGGGTTCGTCGAGCCAAAGCTTTGGGATGTCTGCGGTGACAACAGGATCAGACTGCATTCTGGACTTTCTCCACGTCGAAGCCGCCAAACGGCGCATCGTCACGCCCCACATTAGGCCCCATCCTCAACTGGCTTAGGGATATCGTCATGTCAAACTCAATCGGGCCGACCAATCGTTCTCGAGAAATTCCCGTCGGTCGCTCCCGTTCGCAGCCTATCGTGGACGAAAGCTAGGTTGGCGCCACCCAAGAAATCACGCCTGTATGGGTAAGCGCGACGACATCGGCATGACCGCCATGGGCCTCCAGCGCCACGACGAGCCGCCGGCGCTGTTCTGGCGGGCCCATGAACATCATGAAGCCGCCCCCGCCCGCTCCGGAAACCTTGCCGGCGAGCGCACCATTGGCCAGGGCTAGATCGTAGAGGCTGTCGATTATTGGATTCGAGATCCCCGAAGCGGTCTGCTTCTTGGCTGTCCAGGAGCGGTCCAGCACCTGCGCCATTTCGGTTACGTCTCCCCGGAGCATTGCGCTCTTCATGTCTATGGCGTCAGCTTTAAGCCGGTGCATTGCATCAATCGCGGACGAGGAGCCGCCACTGATCGCGGCGCGCTGCTGTACGATGATGTCGTGCGAGGCGCGTGACTGGCCGGTGAAGCAGATAGTGAGCGAGGCCTCGATCTCCTCGCAGACGCCCGAGCGGAGCCTCAGCGGATTGACCACAGTGCGGTCCCCCGGCAGGAACTCGATGAAGTTAACCCCGCCGAACGCGGCCGAATACTGGTCCTGTCGACCGCCGGCTAGGCCGAGATCGTTGCGCTCGATGTCCCAGGCTAGACGCGCTATCTCGTAGCTGCCGAGAGGCAGGTCAAGATAGGCCCTGAACGCTTCCACCAGAGCCACGACCAGGGCCGATGAGGCGCCCAATCCGGATCCCGCCGGCGCGTCAACCGTGCTGGCCACGGAAACCGGGAAGGGTTTGCCGTCCAGATAGTCCCGTACGAAGCGATTGTAGACACCCTGATGGAGCAGCAGCGTCGAGGGGCGATCCAGCGCTTCCTCGACGGGGCAGCTGTCGAAAATTCCGACGTCCAGGGCCTCGAACGAAACCAGGCCGTCCGACCTTGGGCTTAGGAAGGCGAAGGCGTGACGATCGATGGTGACGTTCAACACGGCGCCGCCAAAATCATCGCAATATGGAGACAGGTCAGTGCCGCCGCCGGCAATGCCGAGGCGCAGCGGTGCGCGAGCGCGAACGCGCATTTTCTGAGTGCCTAAAATCACCAATCTCCCCGAAAGTCGCTATTCGAAGTCGCGCAAACGGATATAACACGCACCTGCTCTGTCAACGGAAACGTACGGTTTAGCCGCTCTATTTTCGCGACATCGACAGCATAAAAAAGATAGTTTTGCTCCGCGAGGCCATGAAAAATATTAGATTTGATGAAGTAGCGTCGTGGCTATCTGTCTATGCTCTTCCTTACTGGGCAAGCGAAGGTTTGGACGCCGAAGGTGGCGGCTTCGTTGAACACTTGAATCTTTCTGCCAAGAACGCGCATGCGGACTACAAGAGGACGCGAGCTCAAGCTCGACAAATCTATTGTTACGCTCAGGCGGCGCTGCTGGATCTCCACCCGAACGCCGAGGCTATCGCTGCTCGAGGCTGGCGGTTCCTGACTGAGAACGCCCGGTTGGCGGATGGGGCCTATGCACGCCGAATGGCCCCGGACGGCACGGTGATCGATGCGACCTGTGATGCGTACGACATGGCGTTTGTGCTGTTCGCCCACGCTTGGTGGCACCGCGTGTCGGGTGATCCCGCCATTGTGGATAGCGCGCTTTCGACGCTAGCGGCGCTCAACGCCCGCCTTCGACATCCCAACGGCATGGGCTGGCTGGCGGAGGAGGGCGATCAAGGCCCTCGGCAGCAGAACCCTCACATGCATCTGATCGAGGCGGCGATCGAACTAGCCGATACTACTGGACACCCAGCGTTTTTTGATCTCGGGCGCGAGATTCTTGGGCTGTTCGAGCAGCGTATCATCGACCCCCGCACTGGCGTCCTGCGCGAATTGTTCGCGACTGATTGGTCTCCGCTGCCAACCGCCGCAGGGCGTGTCGTCGAACCTGGCCACCAAATGGAATGGGCTTGGATCCTCGGTCGCGCCGGGCCGATCCTGGGGGCGGACGCATCGGATCTGGCGCGGGCCCTTTACGACAGCGCCGAGCGTTACGGCGTCGCCGCCGAAACCGGGCTGACCTACGACCAGGTGGATGTCGACGGAGCGGTCGTGGCCGCTAGCCATCGATCCTGGCCGCAGACCGAGGCGCTGAAGGCTAATCTGGCGATGCTGGAACTGGACGGTGTCGACACTCGGGCCAGAATCGCGACTTGCGTGGACAACCTGCTCGACCGTTATCTCGACACCGACCCGCGCGGCGTCTGGATCGATCACCTGGATGGCCAAGGGCGGCCAATGGTCGACAAGATCCCGTCGACTACGCTCTATCACCTACAACTGGCCTTCACTGAGCTATTGCGCTTGCGGCCCCGCATCGAAGCCCTAAGCGCTGCCTAGGCGTGGCGCCCAGCCATTGGGAGGGCTACCCGGCAGCCAACCGGGTGATCCAAGGCCGCAAGAAGACCGACAGGTCTCCGCGCTCGAATAGGAGTCCGATGATGCCGGCGGCCTCGGCGGCCGCCACGTCGCTTGGCCGGTCGCCAATCATCGCTGTGCGCTCTCGCACGACCGGAAATTGCGTCACCAGATCCAGGATCGTCCCCGGATCGAGTCCGTGGTCGTGCGAAGCGCCCCGATAGGCTTCGGGGTGGTGAGACGAATAGGCATATGAGTCGATGTGGGCGCCCCGGGCCTTGAGCTCGGCATTTATCCAGGCGTGCAGGGTGGTCACCGCGCCTTCGTCGTAGCCACGCGCCTTGCCGGCTTGGTTGATGGTGACGAACGCGAATAAGCCTGCGTCGTTGACCTCCTTGATCGCCGCGACAGCGCCCTCCGCCCATTCGATTTGGTCGGGCCGGTGCGCGTCGTTGACCTCGTGGTCGAACAAGCCGTCGCGATCGAACACCACCGCGCCGCGATGCATGGTGTTTGGGACGAAGTCCTGAGCGCGGGCGAAATCCTCGGGCACGCCGATGTCGATGAAGGGGCGTTCGTAGATCCTGCCTCCCAACAAGCCCTGCTCGGCCAGGCGTGGGTAGACCTCTCGCTCAATGGAAACCGGACCTTGCTCGGCCGCCAGATGATCCAGAATCGTACGGGAAAGCACCGCCACACCCCCGTTGATCAGGCCGGGGCCATCAGTCTCCGGCCGCTCGGCGAAGCGGCGGATCAGGTCGCCTTCCAGCGTGGCCGGTCCATAGCGGGAGACGTCTTCGACGGGCCGCAGGGCCAGGACGCCCACAGCGTCCTTCGAACCCAGCGCTAGGTCCCAAAGGTTGATGTCAAAGAACGAGTCTCCATTCAGGAAGAAGAAGCGAGGATCGAGATGCTCGGCGGCGTGACGTAACGCGCCGCCGGTGCCCAAGGGCTCGGGCTCGACGATTACCCGGACTTCCGGAAAGGCTTCGCTGATGCGGTCGAGTCGATCGGCGCGAAAGCCGGCCAGCAGCAGGATGTCGGTAATCCCGTGGCGGCGGAGCTCCAGCAACAGCCAGTGAAGGAAGGGGCGGCCGCCCACTTCCAGCAAGGGCTTAGGCGTTTCCTTCGTCAGCTCGCCCAGTCGTGTGCCGAGGCCCCCGACCAGAACGACCGCTTGGGTGATCATCACGGCAGCCCTATGCCTGGGCGGCGGCCGCCACGGCCTCGGCGGTAATGCCGAATTCCTTGTAGAGGCGCTCGTACGGGGCCGAGGCCCCGAAGCCGGTCATGCCGACGAACTTGCCGTTCTCGCCGATGAAGCGGTCCCAGCCCATGCGGATGGCGGCTTCAACGGCCACGCGCACCGGAGCGGTCCCGATGACCGAGGCCTTGTAGGCGTCGGCCTGCTGCTCGAAGAGCTCCCAGCAGGGGGTGGAGACTACGCGGGTCGGCTTGCCCTGGGCCTGCAGGATGTCGCGGGCGGCGACGGCGATCGACACCTCGGTGCCTGAAGCGAAGATCGTCACGGCCGCCTCGCCGCCCTCGGCGGCCAGCAATTCGTAGGCGCCCTTGGCCGAGCGATTCTCGACCGCGTCGCCGCGCACGCCGGGAACCTTCTGACGCGACAGGCACATCACCGACGGGGTCGCCTTGTGTTGCAAGGCGATCTGCCAGCATTCGGCGGTTTCGACCGCATCGGCCGGACGGAAGACCAGCAGGTTGGGGATGGCCCGCAGCGACGCCACGTGCTCGACCGGCTGGTGGGTGGGGCCGTCCTCGCCCAGGCCGATGGAGTCGTGGGTCATCACGTGGATGACGCGCGCCTGCATCAGGGCGCCCAGGCGGATGGCTGGGCGGCTGTAGTCGGCGAAGGCCAGGAAGGTGCCCGAATAGGGAATGACGCCGCCATGCAGGGCCATGCCGTTCATGGCCGCCGCCATGCCGAATTCGCGCACGCCGTAGTGGACGTAGCGGCCGGCGTAGTCAGGGGTGTCGAACGCGCCCATGCCCTTAACGAGGGTATTGTTCGAGCCGGTCAGGTCGGCAGAGCCGCCGATCATTTCCGGAATCGCCGGGATCAGCTGGTCCAGCGCCGAACCGGAGTGAACGCGCGTGGCGTTGGCGGGCTTGGTCTGAGCGGCGGCCTCGATGTGGGCGGTCAGTTTGTCGAAGGCGCCGGCGGGCAGGTCGCCGTTCATCGCCCGCTCGAACTCGGCGGCCTGCGGGCCGGCCTTGAGGGCGGCCTCCCATGCCTTGCGGACGCGCGCGCCGCGACGGCCCACGCTCTTCCAGGCCTTGGCGATGTCGTCCGGCACGGTGAACGGCGCGGCGTCCCAACCCATGGCCACGCGCGAGGCGGCGATTTCGCCGTCGAACAGGGTGTAGCCGTGGCTGTGAGGGTCGCCTTCCTTCGGGCCCGCGCCCTTGGAGATCAGGGTTTTGCAGGCGATCAGGGTCGGGCGGTCCTGCTTCGTGGCCCAGCGCAGGGCGGCGGCGATCTTGCCGTGGTCGTGGCCGTCGACGGCCTTGACCGCCCAGCCAGCGGCCTTGAAGCGCAGAAGCTGGTCGCCGGTCTCGGCGATGGTGGCCTCACCGTCGATGGTGGTGTTGTTGTCGTCGAACAGCACGGTCAGCTTGGAGAGCTTCAGGCGGCCGGCCAGGCTGATGGCTTCGTGGCTGACGCCTTCCATCAGGCAGCCGTCCCCGGCGATCACCCAGGTGCGGTGGTCCACCACGTCCTTGCCAAAGCGGCTGGCCAGGTGGGCCTCGGCCATGGCCATGCCCACAGCGGTGGCCAGGCCCTGGCCCAGCGGACCGGTCGTGGTTTCCACGCCCGGGGTGTGGTGGACCTCGGGGTGGCCGGGGGTAAGCGAGCCCCACTGACGGAAGTTCTCGATCTCTTTCATCGTCACGGCCTTGAAGCCGGTGAGGTGAAGCAGGGAATACAGCAGCATCGAGCCATGGCCGGCCGACAGCACGAAGCGGTCGCGGTCGGCCCAGTCTGGCTTGGACGCGTCGAACTTGAGGAACTTGCTCCACAGCACTGTCGCGACGTCGGCCATGCCCATCGGCATGCCCTGGTGTCCCGACTTGGCCTTGTGAACGGCGTCCATCGAAAGGACGCGGATCGCGTCGGCCATCTTGATGGGCGAAACGGGCATTGGAGTTCCGTCGATTGCTTGTTTTGCAGGGCTGCGCGACGGGGCAGGTCGCACGATGACCCTCGTGGGTCAACCCACAGCCGGATCGCATGGAGCGGCCGGTCGCCGCTCGTGGACGCTATGCAACATCATCCGGAGGCGCTATAGGTGGCGGCCGACTTATGCTCATTTTAAGCATAACCTCGAAAGGCCGGTCTCTTGGGTAGTCCGTCGTTCTTTTCCCCCTATCGTCACGGTTTTGTCCGGGTGGCCACGGCCGCGCCCAAGGTGAAGCTGGCCGACCCCGCCGCCAACGCCCAGGCCGTCCTGGACCTGGTGCGGCAGGCCGATACGGCCGGCGTGGCGGTCCTGGTGTTTCCCGAGCTAGGCCTGACCGGCTATTCGATCGACGACCTCCTGCAGCAGGACGTGCTGCTCGACGCCGTCGAGGACGCCATCGCCGACCTGGCGCACGAGAGCGCGGGCCTGGCGACGCTGTTCGTAGTCGGCGCGCCCCTGCGGGACGGCGGCCGGCTCTACAACACCGCCGTGGCCATCCAGGACGGGCGGGTGCGCGGCGCCGTGCCCAAGACCTTCCTGCCCAACTATCGCGAATTCTACGAGCGCCGGTGGTTCACCCCCGGCGCGGGCGTGACCGGCCGCACCCTGACCCTGGCCGGTCAGGCGGTTCCGTTCGGGACCGATGTCCTGTTCCGTTCGATCGGCGAGATCGACTTCACCGTGGGCGTGGAGATCTGCGAGGACGTCTGGACCCCTACGCCGCCCAGCACCGGCCAGGCCCTGGCCGGTGCCGAGATCCTGCTGAACCTTTCGGCCAGCAACATCACCATCGGCAAGTCCGAGACCCGCCGCCTGCTATGCGCCAGCCAGTCGTCGCGAGCCATCGCGGCCTATGTCTATTCGGCCGCCGGCGCAGGCGAGAGCTCGACGGACCTCGCCTGGGACGGCCATGTCGATATTCACGAGCTGGGCGCCCTGCTGGCCGAGACGCCGCGCTTCTCGACCGGTCCGGTGATGGCCATGGCCGACGTCGACGTGGGGCGCATCCGCCAGGAGCGCATGCGGGTGGTCACCTTCGGCGACTCCGCGACGCTGTCGCCGCCGGCCGCACCCTACCGCACCGTGGGGTTCGATTTCATGCCGCCGGAAGCGGAGTTGGGGCTGGAGCGGCGCGTCGAACGATTCCCATTCACCCCCTCCGACCCGGCCAAGCTGCGCGAGAACTGCTACGAGGCCTACAACATCCAGGTCCAGGGCCTGGCCCGGCGGGTCGAGGCGTCGGGACTTTCCAAACTGGTGATCGGCGTTTCCGGCGGACTGGATTCGACCCAGGCCCTGATCGTGGCCGCAAAGGCCATGGACCAACTGAGCCTGCCGCGCGCCAACATCCTGGCCTACACCCTGCCGGGCTTCGCCACGTCCGATCGCACCAAGTCCAACGCCTGGTCGCTGATGAAGGCCATGGGCGTGACCGCTGGCGAGATCGACATCCGCCCCGCCGCCCAGCAGATGCTCAAGGACCTCGACCACCCGTTCTCGCGTGGCGAGCCGGTCTATGACGTGACGTTCGAAAACGTCCAGGCGGGTCTGCGCACGGACTATCTTTTCCGCCTGGCCAACCATCACGGCGGCCTGGTGGTGGGCACCGGCGACCTGTCGGAACTGGCCCTGGGCTGGTGCACCTACGGCGTCGGCGACCAGATGAGCCACTACAACCCCAATTCCGGGGTCTCCAAGACGCTGATCCAGCACCTGATCCGCTTCGTGGCTCATTCGGGCGACGTGGACGCCGCCACCACCGCCCTGCTGGACGACATCCTGGCCACCGAAATCTCGCCCGAACTGGTCCCCGGCGAGCAGGTTCAGTCTACCGAGAGTTTCGTGGGCCCCTACGCCCTGCAGGATTTCAACCTCTACTACATGACGCGTTACGGCATGGCGCCGTCCAAGATCGCCTTCCTGGCCTGGAGCGCCTGGCATGATGAGACCGCCGGCGCCTGGCCGGCGGGCACGCCCGACGCCGCGCGCCGCGCCTACGACCTGCCGGAAATCAAGCGCTGGCTGGAGCTGTTCCTGCGGCGCTTCTTCGCCAACCAGTTCAAGCGCTCGGCCATGCCCAACGGGCCCAAGATCTCGTCCGGCGGGGCGCTGTCGCCGCGCGGCGACTGGCGCATGCCGTCCGACGCCAAGGCCGACGCCTGGCTGGCCGAGCTGCGGACGGGCGTCCCGGACTAGGTTGTCCTCCGCCGCGTTGAAGGGCGCGCCTTGTTTCGTTCCTGCGCCGGCGTGCTAGGAACGGGCATGCCGATGCTCGACGATGCGACCCCGGGGAAGACTTCGTGACCGCCATCTTTCCCGTCATCCTGTGCGGTGGCGCCGGCACGCGTCTGTGGCCGGCTTCGCGTCCAGATCGACCCAAGCAGTTCCTCAAGCTGCTGGGGGCCCATTCCAGCTTCCAGGAAACGCTGTTGCGGGTGCGCGATCTGGCTGAGGGGCGCGACGTCATCGTCGTGACCGGGATGGGCATGGTCGAAATGGTTCGCGAGCAGGCCCGAGAGATCGGCGCGTCCATCACTGTCCTGGTCGAACCCCAGGCCCGCAACTCCGCCCCCGCCGTGGCCGCCGCCGCTGTCCTGGTCGAGCGCCTGGACCCGGGTGGCGTGATGCTGATGCTGGCCGCCGATCACCATGTCGGTGAACCGGAAGCCTTCCGCGAGGCGGCTCGGGTGGCGGCGGAAGCGGCCAACCAGGGACTGATTGTCACCTTCGGCGTGCGCCCCACCGGGCCGGCCACGGGCTTCGGCTACATCCGTCCGGGGGAGCCGGCGGGCCAAGGCGTATTCCGGGTCGCCGCGTTCGTCGAGAAGCCCGATCTGGAGACGGCCCGGCGCTACGTCGCCGAGGGGTACCTGTGGAACAGCGGCAACTTCGCCTTCCGGGCGGCGATCCTGCTCGGCGAGCTCCGGAGGTTCGAGCCCACGGTGGTCGAGGGCGCGCGGGCGGCCCTCGCCGACGCAGTGGTCGAGGCCGGCTTGGTGCGGCTGGATGCAACGGGATTCGCCCGCGCCGCCAGCATCTCGATCGACTACGCGGTGATGGAGCGGACCGACCAGGCAGCGGTGGTGCCGGCCGCCTTCGACTGGTCGGACCTTGGCGCCTGGGACGCGATCTGGGGCGCCTCACCGCAGGATGGCGCCGGCAACGCCGCCCAGGGCGACGTGACTTTGGTCGACACTACCGGCGTCCTGGCTCGCTCCACCGGCCCCTTCGTCGGTGCGATCGGGGTCAGCGACCTGATGATCGTGGCTGAACCCGATGCGGTGTTGGTCTGCCGCCGCGACGACGCTCAGGCGGTCAAGGTGCTGGTCGACGGGCTTAAGGCCAAAGGGCGTGGTTTGGCGCAGCGTCATTCCACGACGATCGGCGGCGGGGTCGAGCGCCAGTCCGTGGTCCAGACCGATCGGGCCGGCACGGAGTTATGGCGGTTGGCGGCTGGAGCGAGTGCGGTGGTCCCGCCAGCCAGCATCCAGGTTCTGTCAGGGGCCCTTGCTGGCCCGGCGGGCGCCTGGAGCGAGGGCGACCGCGAGGATCTGGCGAGCGAGACGCCGATCGTGGCCGAAGCGCCCACGGTTCTCCTTGTCACCGTCTGGCGTTGACTGGCCTGTCTTGTGAAGCGGTGGCGGCTGACGTAATGGGCCGTGCCATGTCTAGCCCTCGCCCGCTCAAAGCCGTCTTCTTCGATCGCGATGGCGTCCTCAATGTCGATCACGGCTATGTCCACGATCCGGCGACGATGGAGTGGACGCCGGGTGCGCGCGAAGCAGTGGCGGCCTTAACCCAGGCCGGAATTTTGACCCTGGTGGTCACGAACCAGGCCGGGGTGGCGCGCGGCTACTATGAAGAGGCCGCCGTGGCGCGGATGCATGCGGCGATGCAGGCCGAGTTGGCCAGCCGAGGCGGTCGCCTGGACGCTCTTTATTACTGCCCGTTCCATAAGGATGCGGTGGTCGAGGCCTATCGCCACGAGGATCATCCGGATCGCAAGCCCAACCCAGGCATGGTGTTGCGGGGATTGAAGGATTGGAACCTGGATCCTGCCGACTGCGTGCTGATCGGCGACAACGAGACCGATGTCGAAGCGGCTCGCCGGGCGGGTATGGACGGCCTGTTGTTCCGCGACGCGGATTTGCTGGCCTTCATACGCGCCAATCTCGCCGAGCGTTTGCCGGCTGAATTCTAGAAAACGGGACGAGGGCGTCGGGATCGCCCCTGGCGTCTGTCGCCTGTGCGCGTTAAACGGGCGCGAAATCAAAAAAAGCGCGCAGGCCACCATGCAGATCTTCCTCGACAGCACCGACACCAAGGTCATCGCCGACCTGGCCTCCACCGGCCTGGTCGACGGCGTGACCACCAACCCCACCCTGATCGCCAAGGCCGGCCGCCCGATGCTCGAGGTGATCGCCGAGATCTGCGACCTGGTGCCCGGTCCCATCAGCGCCGAAGTCGCCGCCACGACCGCCGACGCCATGATCGCCGAGGGCAAGAAGCTGGCGGCCATCGCCCCCAACGTGGTGGTGAAGATCCCGCTGACCCGCGACGGGCTGGTCGCCTGCGCCGCCTTCGCCGGCGAGGGCATCTCGACCAACGTCACCCTGTGCTTCTCGCCGACTCAGGCCCTGCTGGCCGCCAAGGCCGGTGCGACCTACGTCTCGCCCTTCATCGGCCGCCTGGACGACTACGGCTTCGACGGCATGGACCTGATCCGCGATATCCGCGCGATCTACGACAACTACGGCTACGAGACCGAGATTCTGGCCGCCTCGGTGCGCAATACCAACCACGTCAAGGAAGCCGCGATCGTCGGCGCCGACGTTGTGACCGTCCCGCCGGCCACCTTCGCCGACATGTTCAAGCACCCCCTGACCGACAAGGGCCTGGAGCAGTTCCTGAAGGACTGGGCCAGCACCGGCCAGTCGATCCTCTAGGTTTTCGACGTTCCCAGCGGCCCCGGTTGATCCGGGGCCGCTGTATTTTTGCGGCCGCGAAGTGGGTTCGCAAATGCGAATTGGCGCGTTAAGCTCCCGGTAATCCACGCGGGAGCGCGCCCATGAAAGCCGCCGACATCGCCGTCGAGATCTGCATCGCCTCCGCCGAGGAAGCCCTGCGCTTTTCGGGATTCCTCCAGGCCTTCCTTTCGCGCAACGGCTTCCCGTTCGTAATGGTTCACAGCGACCCCGATTCCCGCGGCGACCATCGCAAGGTGGTGTTCGAGGACGCCGCCGTCAGCCGCCTGTTCGCCTTGGAGTGGCGGCGCGATCGACTGGCCGCCTGCGGGGCCTGAGCTTTCATGCGCACTGCGTAACGGCGTTTGCGGTTTCAAGAATTCGGCCTAGATAGGGATATCGTTTCTCTCCGCCGCCGAGTTGCGCCATGAACGACCCCAAATCCACCCTTCCTCCGGTCGCCGGTTCCGCGCTCGACATGATCGGCCGCACCCCGATGCTGGAGGTGCGCAACATCGACACGGGCCCCTGCCGGCTGTTTCTGAAGCTCGAGAACCAGAACCCCGGCGGCTCGATCAAGGATCGTGTGGCCCGTTCGATGATCGAGGCCGCCGAGGCCGATGGCAGCCTCAGGCCTGGCGGAACGATCATCGAGGCCACGGCCGGCAATACGGGGCTGGGCCTGGCCCAGGTGGCCACTCTGAAGGGCTACAAGCTGATCCTGGTGGTGCCCGACAAGATGGCGCGGGAAAAGATCCTGCACCTGCGGGCCATGGGCGTGGACGTGCGCCTGACGCGGAGCGATGTCGGCAAGGGTCACCCCGAATACTATCAGGACATGGCCCAGACCCTGGCCCAGTCGATCCCGGGCGCGATCTACGTCAACCAGTTCGAAAACCCGGCCAACCCGCTGGCGCACGAGACCACGACCGGCCCTGAGATCCTCGAGCAGATGGACGGCGACATCGACGCGGTCGTCGTCGGCGTGGGGTCGGGCGGGACCCTGACCGGCATCGGTCGTTTCCTGGCCAAGGCCTCGCCCAAGACCAGGATGGTGCTGGCCGATCCGGTGGGCTCGATCCTCTGCGACTACGTGGCGACCGGGACCTATGGCGAAGCCGGCTCGTGGATCGTCGAGGGCATCGGCGAGGACTTCATCCCGGTCAACGCCCAGATGGACCTGGTCTCCAAGGCCTATTCGATCAGCGACCGCGAGAGCGTCGAGACCGCCCGCCTGCTGCTCCGCAAGGAGGGCATCCTGGCCGGATCCTCATCCGGCACCCTGCTGGCGGCGGCGCTGAAATGGTGCCGCGAGCAGACCGAACCCAAGCGCGTGGTGACCCTCGTCTGCGACACGGGCTCGAAATACCTGACCAAGATGTTCAACGACTTCTGGCTGGCGGCCCACGGCTTCGACAACCGCGAGCTGCACGGCGACCTGCGCGACCTGATCGCCAAGCGCTACGCCGACGGCGGGGTGATCGCCATCGGGCCGGAGGACACCTTGCTGACCGCCTACAATCGCATGCGCTCCAGCGACATCAGCCAGCTGCCCGTCGTGGACCACGGCAAGCTGGTGGGCATCCTGGACGAAAGCGACATCCTGGCCGCCGTCGAGGGTTCCGACCACGACCGCGCGCCCCGCTTCAAGACGCCGGTCTCCGCGGCCATGACCCGGGCGCTCAACACCCTGCAAGCCACCCAGGGCGTGGACGTTCTGCCCGAGGTGTTCGACCGCGACGAGGTGGCCCTGGTCTGCGACGGCGAGGAGTTCGTCGGCGTCATCACCCGCGTGGATCTCATCAACCACCTGCGCCTGGGGGCCTGACGCCCTCGCGCCGGCCTTTACCGTAGGGACGGAAGACCCCACTTTTCCGTCGCAACCCTTTGCGCCCTTTGCTGCGACCGCGAGCCCGCATGACCGACATCCCCGGCAAGAACCGTCTGGCCTTCGCCACCCGCACGATCCACGGCGGCCAGTTCCCTGATCCCACGACCGGGGCGGTGATGGTGCCGATCTACGCCACCTCGACCTACGTCCAGTCGAGCCCCGGGGAGCACAAGGGCTTCGAGTACAGCCGCAGCCACAACCCCACTCGCTTTGCGTTCGAGCGCGCGATCGCCGACCTCGAAAGCGGCACGGCGGGCTTCGCCTTCGCCTCGGGCCTGGCGGCGGCCTCGACGATCCTGGAGGTGTTGGACAGCGGCGCGCACGTGATCGCCAGCGACGACCTGTACGGCGGCTCGTTCCGGCTGTTCGACAAGGTGCGCAAGCGCTCGGCCGGCCTGGCCTTCAGCTTCGTCGACATGGGCGACCTGGCGGCGATCGAGGCGGCGATCCGGCCCGAGACGAAGATGATCTGGGTCGAAACGCCCACCAATCCGATGCTGCGCCTGGCCGATCTGGCCGGCATCGCGGCCCTGGCCAAGAAGCATGGCCTGATCACCGTGGCCGACAACACCTTCGCCAGCCCCTATGTCCAGCGGCCGCTGGAGCTGGGTTTCGACGTGGTCATGCACTCGGCCACCAAATATCTGAACGGCCATTCCGACGTGGTGGCCGGCGTGGCGGTGGTTGGCGACAACGCCGAGATCGCGGAGAAGCTCAAGTTCCTGCAGAACGCCGTGGGCGCGGTGCTGGGACCGTTCGACAGCTTCCTGGCCCTGCGCGGGGTCAAGACCCTGGCCCTGCGCATGCAGCGAGCCTGCGACAACGCCCTGGCCATCGCCAAGTGGCTGTCCACCCGTTCGGACGTCGAGCGGGTGATCTATCCCGGCCTGCCCAGTCATCCGCAGCATGAACTGGCCCGCCGCCAGATGCAGGGCGGTTTCGGCGGCATCATCTCGGTTGAGCTGAAGGGCGACGTCAACACCGCCCGCCGGGTTCTGGAGCGCACCCGCCTGTTCACGCTCGCCGAAAGCCTCGGCGGGGTCGAGAGTCTGATCGAACATCCGGCGATCATGACCCACGCCTCGATCCCCGCCGATCAGCGTGCGGCGCTGGGGATCAGCGACACCCTCATTCGGCTTTCGGTTGGGATCGAGGACTGCGAGGACCTGATTGCCGACCTCTCCGGGGCTTTGGCAGCCTGAACAGGTGATGCTCCTTGTCGCCGGGCATGGCCGGCGACGGGTCCGGCGCCTTCGAGGGGCGCGGCGGGGGCAGGGTGCGGGTCGGGTCCTCGGCCAGCAGGTGGGCGGCCAGCATCAGGTCGGTCTTGACCGGACCGAAGTCCTCCTTCGCCGTCCAGACCCGGATCGCGGCCTGGGCGAACACTTCCGACAGATCGGTGACCTCGATCATCGGGGCCGGGTCCTTGCGCACCCGCGGATCGTTCTCCGCCCGCTCGCGCATCTTCTGCAGCACCGACACCAGGTCGGTCTTCAGCGGCACCTTGAACAGCACGTCGGCCCGGCGGTTGCGGTGGGTGGAATAGTTCAGGATGACGTCGCCGAACACCTTGCTGTTGGGGATCATCACCTTGACGTTGTCGGGCGTGGCGATCTCGGTGAACAGCAGGTCCAGCGACTTGACCGTGCCTTGCCGGGTCGAGGTCTCGATCACGTCGCCCACCTTGTAGGGCCGAAACAGCAGGATCATCACTCCGGCCGCCACGTTCGACAGCGCGCCCTGCAGGGCCAGGCCGATGGCCAGGGAGGCCGCGCCCAGCACGGCGATGATGGAGGTGGTCTGCACGCCAACCTGCTGCAGCACCGCCACCAGGCCCACGGCCACGATCGTGTAGCGCACCAGGGACGAGACGAAGCTCTCCAGGGTCGGGTCGGGATTGTTGCGATGCATCCGGCTCAGGGCGCGCTTGGCCACGCCCGCCAGCCAGCCGGCCATCCAGAAGGTGACGACCAGGATCAGGCCGGCGACCACCAGGTTCACCGCCACCTTGCCCAGCCAGTCGACGAAATGTCCGAACATGGTCTCGTCGGCCTTCACGTTGGCAATCGAGGGCAGGGTGACGTCGGGCGGGATAACGGAAGGTTTGGTCTGCATGAAACTCTCGATGGCGCCCCCGCGGCGACCGGTCAACGAACCGTGAGCGCGCGCGTTCCCCATTTTGGCGACGCTTCGCCCTTCGGAAACAGTCGGTTACCTAATTTGGCTCGAAACCGCCGCGATCGGCCTCTAAGAGCGCGCCCATGAGCATGCCCTTCATCGACCTCGCCGCGCAGCAGCGCCGGATTCGCGACAAGATCGACGCCGCCATCGCCAAGGTGCTCGACAGCGGGGCCTATGTGATGGGGCCGCAGGTGCGCGAGTTCGAGGGCAGGCTGGCCGAGTTCGGCCAGGCGAAACTGGCCTTGTCGTGCGGCAACGGCACCGACGCCATCGCCCTGCCGCTGATGGCCTGGGGCGTGGGTCCGGGCGACGCGGTGTTCTGCCCGTCCTTCACCTTCGCGGCCACGCCGGAAGTCGTGCCGTGGGTCGGCGCCACGCCGGTGTTCGTCGATGTCCTGCCCGACACCTTCAACCTAGACCCTGCCCGTCTGGAAGCCGCGATCGCCGGGATCAAGGCCGAGGGCAAGCTGGTTCCCAAGGTGGTGATCGCCGTCGACCTGTTCGGCCAACCCGCCGACTATCCGGCTATCCGCGCCATCTGCGACCGCGAGGGCCTGAAGCTGATCTCCGACAGCGCCCAGGGCTTCGGCTGCACGCTGGGGGGCAAGCATCCGCTGCACTGGGCCGACGTGGCCACCACCAGCTTCTTCCCGGCCAAGCCCCTGGGCTGCTACGGCGACGGCGGGGCGGTGCTGACCAATGACCAGGAGCTCTGGGACCTGATGGACAGCTACCGGGTGCATGGCAAGGCCGTGGCTCCCGACCTGGTCGGCCGCACGTTCGACCACGACACCAAGTATCTCAACACCCGCATCGGCATGAACTCGCGCCTGGACACGATCCAGGCGGCGATCCTGATCGAGAAGCTGGCGATCTTCGCCGAGGAGATCGCGCTGCGTCAGGGCGTGGCCGACCGCTACGCCGAGGGCCTGGAGGGCGCGGTCATCGCTACGCCCAAGGTCATCGACGGCGGTGTCTCGGTCTGGGCCCAGTACGTGATCGAGCACGAGAACCGCGACGGTCTGGCCACGCACCTGAAGACCCAGGGGATTCCGACGGCGGTCTACTATCCCGTGCCCATGCACGTTCAGGCCCCCTACGCTGACTTCCCGCGCGGGGCCGGCGGCCTGCCGGTGACCGAGGCCAAGGCCGAAACCGTGCTGGCCCTGCCCATGCATCCCTATCTGGCCGAGGACGACCAGAAGGCGATCATCGAGGCGATCCGCGCCTTTAACGGCTAAGCTGCGCCCCATTCGCGCCTCACCGTGCGTTATGTTGGCCCCCAGTCTGATTCGAGGGCCTCCATGCACGATCCGGTGACGTCGTTCGTAGTCGCGGTGTTCAGCACACCCGGCGCGGCTCTCATCATGGCCGGGGCGATTCTGGTCTTCGCCATCGGGCTGATCTTTCAGTCGGGGCATTTCGAGTACGCCCCGTTGCGTGAGGACATCACGCGCCGCAACAACCTGCTGGATGAGCTGCGTGGTGACCGCCAGAAGGCCTTCGCCGAGAACTTCGAGGCCATCGACAAGCGGCTGAGCGGCATGGCCCATCCAGTTCTGGAACTGGGCTGGGCCCATTATCGCAGCCAATTGACCCCGACCGGCGACGGCCGCCTGGCCGCCTCGATCCACGCAGCCGACGCCTTCGAGCACGCCGACACCCCGGCCCGCACCCTGGAATGGTGGGCCAATCTGATGGTCGCCATCGGTCTGGTCATCACCTTCATGGGCATCGTGGCGGCCCTGACCGAGGCCACCGCCGCCATGGGAACCGCCGGCGCGGGCATGCAGACGGCCCTGCTGGGACTGCTGACCATCGCCGCCACCAAGTTCTGGACGTCGATCGCCGGGGTCCTGGCCTCGATCATCCTGCGGCTGATCGCCCGCCGCCGCCGCCACGCGATCGAGGCGTTGGAAGCCCATTTCTTCGCGCTGCTCGACGGCTGCGTGCGTTTCGCCCCGCCCGAGAAGGTCATGCTGGAGCAACTGGCCGTTCTGGGCCGGATCGAAGCCGCTTTGGCCGGCCGTGTCCCGTCGGCCAACCGCGCGGACGTCGCCTGATGGCCCGGCGGCGCGGCCGCGTGGCCGATGTGGAGGAAGGTGAAAGCTATTACGTGTCGATGACCGACATGATGGTGGGGGTGATCTTCATCTTCATCATCATGCTCAGCTATTTCGCGTTTGAGTTCGCCAGCACGACCAGCAAGCTGACCAGCGCCAAGCATCCGGAAACGGCGGCGTTGCTGCAGACCGCGGCCAACCTCACGCCCAAGACCGCTGACATCGAGGTCGACTACAAGGCCCAGGTGCTGTGCGTGCCCGAGACGACCCTGTCCGAAACCGGCGCGGGCGCGGCGGGCGAGCGCCGCTGCTTCGCCTTCTCGCCGCCCACCAAGGCGCGGCTGGGCCCTTCGGCGTCCGACGCCCAGAAGCTGCTGATGCAGGGTCTGGATTCCGACCTGCGCGACGCTTCCGTGCCGCTCAGCGGCGACACCTCGGGGGGCTCGCTCAGCTTCCGCGCCGACCAGCTGTTCGCGCCGGGTACGGCGAACCTCTCTCCGGGCGGCCAGAAGATCGCGTCTGACGTCGGCCAGACCCTGATGCGGCGACTGCCCTGCCTGGGTTACGGCGTGCCGGCCGGCGCCAACTGCGACGGTTCGGGACCGAAGCTGGCGGTGGTCAACGTGATCAGCCAGACCAACCTGGACGCCTTCACGCCCGAAGGGCAGCAGGCCGCCAGCCTGGCCCTGGCCCGCGCGGCGGCTTTCCACCGCGCCCTTACCGCGGCCCAGCCCGGCCTGGCCGCCCTGCGCAGCCTTCCCGACGGCCAGCCCGGCTCGCAGCCCCTGTTGCGCGTGGCCAGCGTCGGCCAGTCCCAGGAAGGCGCCTCCAAGGTGGGAGAAGACCAGACCGTGAGCATTCAGTTCCAGATGCAGCCCTAGAAGCGGGATCGGTTGGCGCGGGGGACGCGGAAGCCTATATCGCCCCAATCGCGTCTCGCGCCCGCCGGCGCAGTGGCGTTCGCTGGCGGATGAGATCATGTCGACCACCCTCCCGACGCCGCATCGCGGCATGGGCTTCAAGCAGTTCGTCGCCCTGATCGCGGCGATGATGGCCACCAACGCCCTGGCCATCGACTCCATGCTGCCGGCCATGCCGCAGATCGGCCAGGCCCTGGGCGTGGCCCAGGCCAACGAACGCCAGTGGATCCTGACGGCCTACCTGCTGGGCTTCGGCGCGGCGCAGATCGTCTACGGCTCGCTGGCCGACCGCTTCGGGCGCAAGCCGGTGCTGATGGTGGGGCTTGGCCTCTATGTCGTGTTCGCCGCCGCCTGCGCCTTCGCCACCTCGTTCGGGATGCTGCTGGCCGCCCGCGCCCTGTGCGGCGTCGGGGCCGCGGCCACGCGGGTGCTGTCGGTGTCGATCGTGCGCGACTGCTACAGCGGCCGCCAGATGGCCCGGGTGATGTCGCTGTCGTTCATCGTCTTCCTGGGCGTGCCGATCGTCGCCCCGTCGATCGGCCAGGCCATCGTGCTGGTCGCGCCCTGGCCGTGGGTGTTCGGCGTGCTGGCGATCTTCGGCCTTGCGGTGATGGTCTGGACGGCGATCAAGCTGCCCGAGACCTTGCACCCCGAGGACCGCGTCCCCCTGACGCCCGGCCCCGTGCTGGGGGCCTTCAAGGAAGCCCTGACCAACCGCATCGCCGTCGGCTACACCCTGGCCGCGACCCTGATCCTGGGCGGCCTCTTCGGCTTCCTCAACTCGGCCCAGCAGGTGTTCGTCGACGTGCTGGGCGCGGGCGAGAGCTTTCCGCTGATCTTCGCGGCCATCGCCGGCGGCATCGCGGTCTCGTCCCTGCTCAACGCCCGCATCGTCGACAGGCTGGGCATGCGCCTTGTCTCGCACACGGCCCTGATCGGCTATATCGCCTTCGCCAGCGTCCACGCCCTGATCGCCCTGTCGGGCCACGAGACGCTCTGGTCGTTCTCGCTGATGCAGGCGGGAATGATGTTCTGCTTCGGCCTGGTGATGTCGAACTTCGGCTCGATCGCCATGGAGCCGCTTGGCCACCTGGCCGGCACCGCCGCCTCGGTCCAGGGCTTCATCACCACGATCGGCGGGGCGCTGTTCGGGTTCTACATCGGCCAGCTTTTCGACGGCACGGTGGTGCCCCTGACCCTGGGCTTTGCGGGGTTCGGGATCGCCGGCCTGCTGGCGGTGCTGGTCACCGAGAAGGGCCGGATGTTCCACGCAGGCGCGGGTCCCGCCGCCCAGGGCGCGGGGCTGGGCGGCCACTAAGGCTCCAGCATCCGCTCCAGCGTCGCCAGTTCGTCGGCCTCGCGCGCGGGCTTGTCCCATCGGATGCGGCTGATGCGCGGGAAGCGCATGGCCACCCCCGACTTGTGCCGGGTCGAGCGCTGAAGCCCCTCGAACGCCACCTCGAACACCAGCCCGAAATCCAGGTCGGCCCTCACCGACCGCACCGGCCCGAACCGTTCGACGGTGTGGTCGCGCACGAACTTGTCGATCTGCTTCAGTTCCTCGTCGGTGAAGCCGAAATAGGCCTTGCCCACCGGCGTCAGACGCCGCGTGCCGGTCTCGTCCTCCTGCCAGACGCCGAAGGTGTAGTCGGAATAGAAGCTGGACCGCTTGCCGTGGCCGCGCTGGGCGTACATCAGCACCGCGTCGATCAGATGCGGGTCGCGCTTCCACTTGAACCATGGCCCCTTCGGCCGCCCCGGCTCGTAGACGCTGTCCCAGCGCTTGAGCATC
The DNA here is from genome assembly GCA_017745235.1 of Caulobacter sp. Taxonomy (GTDB): domain Bacteria; phylum Pseudomonadota; class Alphaproteobacteria; order Caulobacterales; family Caulobacteraceae; genus Caulobacter. Next base: position 58,362 of record JAGHZU010000016.1, read on the forward strand.
AGCCCTTCGGCGATGCGCGGCTCTCCCGCCGGCGGGGCGGCGCGCAGGGCGGCCAGGTCGTCCCAGGTCGCGAAGGGCTGGATCGGCGACAGGTCGATGCGCGGATCGTCGATGCGGGCGACGAAGGCCTCCAGTCGCCGGCGCCGTTCGGCGAACGGCAGGGCGCGCAGGTCCTCTTCCCCCTCCAGCAGCAGGTCGTAGGCCCGGATCCCCGCCGGGAAGGCGGCCATCAGCTTGGCGTCCACCGCCTTGCGGTTCAGCCGCTGCTGCAGGTCGCCGAAACTGGCCGCCGCGCCGCCCTGGAGCACCAGCAGTTCGCCGTCGATCGCGCCTTCGAAGTCCATGGCCGCGATCACGTCGGGAAAGGTCGCCGAGATGTCGTCGCCGGTGCGGGTGTAGAGCCGCCTCTCGCCCCTTTCGCTGACGGCCTGAACGCGGATGCCGTCCCATTTCCACTCGGCGGCGTAGTCGGCCGGGTCCAGCCGGGCGAAGTCAACCGCCTCGTCCACGGCCTGGGCCAGCATCACCGGCCGGAAGCGCCCGGGCGCGTCGGGCGACGGCCGCTCCGAGCGCCCCTCCAGCCAGGCGAACAGGTCGCCATAGGGAGGAGCCATGGCGTGCCAGACCTCCTCGACGGCGCCGATCTCGACCCCGCCGAGATTGGCGCAGGCCTGCTTGGCCAGCCGCGCCGACACGCCCACCCGCAGACCGCCGGTCATCAGCTTCAACAGGGCCCAGCGGCCGTCGGGGTCCAGGGCGTCCAGCCAGCCCTCGATCAGGCGCTGGACCTCGGCGCGCGTGGCCGTGCGCAGGCTCTCCACCACCTCCGAAAGGTCCGGTTCGCGATTGGCCCCCGGCCGGGCCGGCCAGACCAGGGCCACGGTCTCGGCCAGATCGCCGACATAGTCGTAGGACCAGGCGAACAGCTGGACGTCCATCCGCGCCTCGACCGCCTTGCGGATGAAGGCCGGCTTGGCCGCATTGAACGACAACGCTCCGGTCAGGGCCGCCAGCACCCAACCGCGTTCGGGGTCGGGCGTCTGACGCAGGAAGTCCTCGATCAGGGTGAGCTTGGCGTTGCGCGAGCTGGTCAGGGACAGGCGGTCCAGGAGATGGGCGAAGGCGCGCATGGAAAGAGAATGTCGCGCGCGGCCGGCGGTTCAAGACGTGGACTTGCTTGCAGGTCAAACAAATGTTTGAATCCATGGAAACCGGAGACGGCTCATGACCTTCCAGCCGCCCGCACCCTTCATCCCTCACCCTCGCAAGAGCCCGCTGACCACGCCATGGGAGCCGATCTGGGCCGACGTGCGCGACGACCGTTGGGTGCTGGCTGTCGAGGTCCGCGAGCCCCACACCAATTCCCGCGGCGGCCCGCACGGCGGGCTGATCGCGGCCCTCGCCGACAACGCCATGGGCCTGTCGTGCGGCGTTGTGCTCGGCAGGCTGGACATTCCCAGCAAGGGCTTGGTGACGGTGTCGCTGGGCCTGGAGTATCTCGCCGCCGCCCGGCTGGGGCAATGGCTGGTGTTCGACACCGACTTCGTCAAGCCGGGCAAGAGCCTCTGCTACGCCGAAGCCACGGTGAGCGCCGACGGCAAGCCGGTGGCGCGGGCTCGTGCGACGTTCAAGGTGGCGTAAGGCAAGGTGGCGTAAGGCGGCTCTCGCCTGGCCAAGCGATGCAACCTCCGCTAGCTTCGCCTTGGGGAATTTTGGGGGATTCTGTTTTGCGTCAGTTCTTTGCGCCCGCGGCCGCGCCTGTCTTGGCGGCTGCTCTCGTTTGCGTCGCCGCGCCGGCCCTGGCTTCGGATAAACCGCCGGCGCCGGTCGTCGCGTCCCAGCCGGACATCTCGTGGCAGGATCGACTCCAGCATCATACGGGGCAAATCGCCCTGCCGGCCGCCCACGCCAAGCTGAACCTGGGCGCCGATTACTATTTCCTGGACGCCGCCGCCGCCAAGCGCGTGCTGACCGAGGGCTGGGGCAATCCGCCCGAGGTCGGCGAGGGCGTGCTGGGCATGATCGTCCCGGCCCGGTTCAAGCCGCTCGAGGCGGCCTCGTGGGGCGCGGTGGTCACCTACCAGGACGTCGGATACGTCTCCGACAAGGACGCGCGCAAGATCGATCCGCAGAAGCTGCTGGACCAGTTGCGGGAGTCCGAGGACGAGTCCAACGCCCGCCGCAAGGAAGCCGGCTATCCGACGATCCATCTGGCCGGCTGGGCGGAACAGCCCTCCTACGATCCCGCTCGCCACCTGGTCATCTGGGCTCAGGACCTGGCGATCGGCGGCGGCGAGGCTCATTCGCTCAATTACGATATCCGGTTGCTGAATCGGCAGGGCGTGCTGAGCCTGAACGTCATTTCGTCGATGAAGGACCTGCAGGACGTGCGCGCCGCGGCGGGCAGCATCGCCCAGGCGGCGGTCTTCGACCCCGGCTCGACCTACGCCGACCACGCCAAGGGCGACAAGGCGGCCGAGTTCGGCGTCGCGGGCCTGGTGGCGGCGGGCCTGGGCCTGGCGGCGGCCAAGAAGTTCGGCCTGCTGGCTATCCTGCTGGTCGTGCTGAAGAAGGGCTTCGTGGTCGTCGCGGCCGCCTTCGCCAGCGTCGTGGCCTGGGTCCGCAAGACGTTCGGCGGCGGCAAGAAGAAGACCGTTTCGGCTGACGCCGCGCCGCCGCCCTCCGGCCCCGACCTGGTGAGCTGAGGACTACTCGCCCTCTTCCTCGTCATAGCCCACCAGCCGCAGGGCGCGGGCGGGAATGTCCTGGAGTTCGCACCAGCGCTCCAGGGCCTCCTCCCGGCCGTGGGTGATCCACACCTCTCCGGGACGCAGTTCGTCGAGGGTCGAGGTCAATTCGTCCCAGTCGGCGTGGTCGGAGATCACCAGCGGCAGCTCTACGCCGCGTTGGCGGGCTCGGGCCCGCACGCGCATCCAGCCGCTGGCGAAGCAGTCGACGGGATCGGGAAAGCGCCGCGACCAGCGGTCGGCCAGGGCCGAGGGCGGGGCGACGATGATCGCGCCCTCGAAGTCCTTCTTCGTCCCTGTCGTGGCCGGGGCCAGCGGCCCCAGGTCGACGCCGTGGCGTTCGTACAGGCGGTTCAGCCGCTCCATCGCCCCGTGCACGTGGATCGTCCGGTCCCACCCCGCCTCGCGCAACAGGCGGATCACCCGCTGGGCCTTGCCCAGGGCGTAGGCGCCGACAATGTGGCTACGCTCCGGAAACTGCGCGACCGACTTCAGCAGGGACGCGATCTCGCCCGCGTCGTCGGGATGGCGGAAGACCGGCAGGCCGAAGGTCGCCTCGGTCACGAACACGTCGCAGGGCACGGGTTCGAACGCCGCGCAGGTGGGATCACGGCGGCGCTTGTAGTCGCCGGAGACGACGATGGTCATGCCCTTCCATCGGACCACCGCCTGGGCCGAGCCCAGCACGTGGCCGGCGGGGACCATCCCGACCTCGACGCCGTTGTGGGTGAAGGTCTCGCCGTAGGCCAGGGACTGGCGGGCGCCGGCGAAATCCTCGCCGTAGCGCTCGGCCATGATGGCCAGGGTCTCGGGCGTGGCGGCCACGACGCCATGCCCGGCCCGCGCGTGGTCGGCATGGCCATGGGTGATCACCGCCCGATCCACGGGGCGGACAGGGTCGATGTAGAAGTCTCCGGGCGGGCAATAGAGGCCGTCCGGCTTCGGGCAGAGAAGGTCTTGCGGCTTCATCACGGTGGATATGGGAACGCGCGTGACTATAAACCTATCCCATGAGCACGCAGAACGCCGCCGACCAGCATCGGCTGATCGCCAACACCATGAACGAGGGCAGCCCGCAGGCCCGCGCCCTGGGTTTCGAGACCCTGGAGATCGGCGACGCCGTCGCCATCCTCAAGGTTCCCTACCGGCCAGAGGTCGTCGGCGATCCCGAGACGGGGGTGATCGCCGGCGGCGTGGTGACCACCCTGCTCGACCACGCCAGCGGCCAGGCGGTGCATGCGGCCCTGACCCAGTGGACCTCGATCGCCACCCTGGACCTGCGCATCGACTACATGCGTCCCGCCGAGCCCGGCCGCGACGTCCTGGCCCGCGCCCACTGCTACAAGGTGACCCGCTCGGTCGCCTTCGTGCGGGCCGTGGCCTACGAGGACGATCCCGACAATCCCGTCGCCGCCGCACAGGCCGCCTTCATGCTCGACTCCAGCGCCGGCAAGAAGCCGGGCGCCAATTTCAAGCCGCCGCGCGGCCAGCGGGAAGCGGGGGCCAAGGCATGAGCGACGCCGACAACCGCCTGACCGCCATGCTGGGCTCGATCCCCTACGCACGCTTCATCGGCATGCGCGCCGAGCTGGCCGGCGACGAGATGACCGCCATCCTGCCCTTCTCCGATCACATCGTCGGCAATCCGATGCTGCCCGCCATCCACGGCGGCGTGCTGGGCGCCTTCATGGAAATGACGGCGCTGGCCCAGCTCTCGGTGGCCGAGCCGCTGAAGCGCCAGCCGCGCACCATCGACATCTCGATCGAGTACCTGCGTTCGGGCCGCCCGCTGACCACCTACGCCCGGGCCAAGATCATCAAGGTCGGACGGCGCATCGCCAATGTCCACGTCCAGGCCTGGCAGGAACAGAGGGCGGCCCCGATCGCCGCCCTGCGCGGTCACTTCCTCCTGACTTCGACGGAGGATTAAAGGGGGAAGAAAAATCCTCCTAAATAGACATATGCGACTACATTACACCTTGTTAATGTTGAAACGCCGCGTCAACGTTTCTTAAAAACGCTTCATGACGCAAAGGTAACGGGTGTTCACCATCCGGCTGTCATATACCCCTGTTCATCGGACGCGGTTGTCGCGGCCGACATTCAGGGAACCAAGACAATGACCTTCTCGTCCAACGCCTTCGCCGCTCTCGCCAGCCTGGTCCTGGCCGTGCTGCCCCTCGTCGTGATCGCCGGCTCGATCTCCACGAGCTTCTGAGTGACCGCCGCGTAGCTCCGCCGGGCTCGCGTCCCTCAGGCCTCCAAGGCCTTGCGGGCCGCCCGGTGGAGAAGGGCGTGACGCCACGCCAACCGATCGATGTCGGCGTCGTATCCGCCGCCGATCACCCCCGTGACGGGGATCTCTCGCTCCAGACATGAGCCCAGGACGAACGCCTCGCGCCGCGCGAGCCCCTCGTCGCTCAGCTTCAGCCGCCCCAGCCTGTCGTCCGCATGCGGGTCGACCCCGGCGTTGAAGAACACCAGGTCCGGCGCCGTGCGCCGCAGCAACTCGGGCAGGATCGCCTCCAGCTTCGCCAGGTATTCGTCGTCGCCCATGCCGTCGGCCAGGTCGATGTCGAGATCGCTGGCGGCCTTGCGGGCCGGGAAGTTCTTCTCCGCGTGCATGGAGAAGGTGAAGACCCGGCGGTCGTTCTCGAAGATCCGCGCCGTGCCGTCGCCCTGGTGGACGTCGAGATCGACCACCAGCACCTGCCCCACCCTGCCCTCCTCGAGCAGCCGCGCCGCCGCCACGGCGACGTCGTTGAACACGCAAAAACCCGCGCCCGTGTCGGCCTGGGCGTGATGGCTGCCGCCGGCGGTGTTGCAGGCGACGCCGTGTTCCAGCGCCAGCCGCGCCGCCGCCAGGGTTCCGCCCACCGCCGCCCGGGCCCGCCGGGCCACGGACTCGGTGTTGGGCAGACCTACCCGCCGTTCGATCTCTCGGGGCAGGGTCAGGTCGATGACCCCGCGCACATAGGCCTCGTCGTGCACCAGGCGCAGGCTGTCCTCGTCGATCGGCTCGGGCAGAACGAAGCCGCCCGGCCCGGCGACCCCCTCGGCCTCCAGCAGGGCCGCCAGGCGCGAGAACTTGTCCATGGGGAACCGATGGCCGGCCGGCATCTCGGCGCGGAAGGCGGGGTGGTGGATGATCGGCGGAAGATGTGTGGCCATTAGGCGACGATGGGAAACGCACTGCCAGGATGCAAGGTCGCGACTTGCCCAGCGGGCCTGTGGCGCTTAACGGAACCGTCATGCGCACGCCCGAGAACCTCGCCGAGATCCTGACCCTCGAACCGATCGAGGTGAACCTGTTCCGGGGCGTCAGCCCCAACGACGGCTTTCCCCGCATCTTCGGCGGGCTGGTCATCGCCCAGGCCCTCACCGCGGCCTACAAGACCGTGCCCGACCGCATCTGCCACTCGCTGCACGCCTACTTCATCCGCCCGGGCGACGTGAACGCCCCCGTGCTCTACGAGGTCGAGCGCGCGCGCGACGGCGGCACCTTCACCACCCGCCGGGTGGCCGCCATCCAGCACGGCGAGCAGATCTTCAACCTGGCCTGCTCGTTCCAGACCCCCGAGGAGGGGCTGGAGCACCAGGCCGACATGCCTGACGCTCCCGACCCGGAGAGCCTGCCCACCGAGGTGGAGTACCTGCGCTCGCTGGGCGAGGACGTGCATCCGCGCTTCGTGAAGATGGCGGAGTATCCGCGTCCGGTGGACTTGCGCTGGGTCGACCCGCAGCACCCCACCAAGCCCGTGCCCAAGTCCTCGACCAAGCAGGTCTGGATGCGCGCCCGCGCCCCGATCGGCGACGACGTGCGCCTCCAGCAGTGCGCCCTGGCCTACGCCTCGGACATGGCCTTCATGGAAAGCGCCCTGCGTCCGCACGGCCTGATCTGGACCACGCCCGGCCTGCAGGCCGCCAGTCTCGACCACGCCATGTGGTTCCACCATCCGTTCGACTTCAACGACTGGATCCTGTTCTCGCAGGACAGCCCCTCGGCCTCGCAGGGACGGGGCCTGGTGCGCGGCCAGATGTATACGCGCGACGGCAAGCTGGTGGCGTCGGTCGCCCAGGAATGCCTGATGCGGCTGCGCAAGTAGCCTCTTAGAGCATCTGGTCCTTCAGCAGGGCGGCGGCGGGATCGGCGATCGCGTCGGCCCGCTCCTTGTCCGACTTCGGGGTCGAGACCAGCGGCTTGGCCGCCGCCAGGGCCTGGCGATAGGCCTCGGTCAGCGCCCCGTCCAGCGGCGCGGTTACGTCGGGCTTCACGCCTGCCCCTTCCCAGCCCGCGCCCGTCAGGGGATTGACCACCCTGCCGTTGGGAACGAACACCGACAGGCCGAAGCCCAGGCCCGGTGTCGGCCGATTGGACGGATTGCCGCCGCCGCGCGTGACGGTTCCGACCAGGGTCGCCCGCTTGTTGGCCTGGACCGTGTAGGCGAAGGCCTCGGCTGCGGAGAAGGTCCGTCCGCCGATCACCACATAGACCGGCTTGCCGTCGTAGAGCGCCCCGCCCGGGCCCTGGCTGACCTGGCGGTTCTCGACGGTGACCTTGCCGTCGGCGCCGCGCCAGCGGATCTGGTCCATCACCAGGGGCTTGGTCGAAAGGTGTCCCAGCAGACGCTCGTCGGCGGCCCCGCCGCCGCCGGTGTTCTCACGCAGGTCGATGATGAGGGCGTCGGTGTCCTTCAGCAGGGCCATGGCCTGGTCGATCATCGTCGCGCCGGCCGGCCCCTGCTCGAAATAGCGCAGCTTCAGATAGCCGATGTTGGCGGGCAGCCGGCGCGCGGACATCAGACCGTAGGCCAGCCGGCGATCCAGCAACGCCTGGTCGGCGTCGCTGAGCGGCGCGGCCGAGGCCGAGGCGGTGGTCACCGACACCTTCAGGTGCGCGTCGTTCGAGATCTTGAGGGTGATCGCGCTGAGCGCCTCGGCCAAGGCCTGGCGATCATGGATGCGGACCAGGTCCGGGCGCGCGGCGCGCAAGGCCTGGCGCACCTGCCCGGCCTTGGCCGGATCGACATAGCTCTCCATCGCGCCCGCCAGGGCGTCGACCACTTGACCCGCCTGCCCGGCGGTCAGCTCCTCGGCGGCCTGGGCGGCGGGAGCGATCAGGACAGCGGCGGCGGCCGCGAGGATGGCGATGCGCATGAGGTTCCCGTCCTTGCCAGGTAAGGACAGATGCCCGGCGGCGCGAAGACGGACCAGTTAAGCTTGAGTCATGACCTCGAGTTCATGAGCCCGGCGCCGAGGACTGGCGAACCTTGGCCATGATCCGCATCCAATGAGTCCGATATTCTCAACCCTCATCCCGGCCGCAGCCCGGCGGAGAGCCAGGACCCGGCAGTCTAGACGGAATCGCCGTCGCCCTCTTCAGGACCCTCGGGTTCGCCGACCATCAGCGGCGGATCGGCCAGGAGAAGGCCCTCGGCGATCTTCACGTGCGGCACGGCGGCGCGGGTGAAGGGCAGGTACCAGGTCTGGCCGCCCAGGGCCGGGGTGATCTCCAGAAGGTCGTCGGCGCCGAAGTTCTGGACGCTCTTGACCTTGCCGATCAGGTCGTTGGTGGCTGCGTGGCGCACGGTCAGGCCGATCAGGTCGGCCAGGTAGAACTCGTCCTCGTCCGGTTCGGGCAAGGCCTCGCGGGGAACGTACAGCCGCAGGCCGCGCAGGGCGTCGGCGGCTTCCTTGGTCGTGATTTCGGGGCAACGTGCGACCACGCCGTCCTTGACCGGGCGGGCGCTGGCCACCGTCAGGGCGAACGAGCCGTCCTGGCGCTGAAGGCGCTTGAAGCGGGCCAGCGCCATCGGCTCTTCGGTGTAGGTCGAGATGCGCACCTCGCCGCGCACGCCGAAGCCGCCGGCGACGCGGCCGACCAGGATCAGGTTGCGGGAGGGGGACTCGGCCATCGGGATGTTCCAGGCTGCGCTTCCATCCTGGGAAACGCGCAAGAAAAAGCCGCCGCCGGACGGTGAGGTCCGACGGCGGCGTTCTCGAAAGCCTTAGCCTTCGGCCGACTCTTCGGCGGCCGGAGCTTCTTCGGCCGGGGCTTCAGCCGGAGCAGCGGCGGCTTCAGCGGCAGCCGCGGCGGCGGCTTCAGCGGCGGCCTTGGCGTCTTCCTTGGCCTGGGCTTCGGCGGCGGCGCGTTCTTCTTCACGCTGGGCGCGTTCGGCCAGGCGCTCCTGGGCCTTCTTGCCCGGCTTGGCCTTGTTGGGGTTGTTGCCGGCGGTCCAGGTGGTCAGGCCCTGGGCGGCCAGGAAGCGCGCGACGCGGTCGGTCGGCTGGGCGCCTTTCTTCAGCCACTCCTGGATCGACTCGACCTTCAGGGTGACGCGAGCGGCGTCGTCCTTCTTGAGCAGCGGGTTGTAGGTGCCGACCTTCTCGATGAAGCGGCCGTCGCGGGGCGAGTGGCTGTCGGCGACGACGATCGAGTAGTAGGGACGCTTCTTGGCGCCGCCACGGGCGAGACGGATCTTCAGCATTTCGGTAGTCCTTGGTCTAAAGTTCTATTTCTTGAACGGGTTGAAGCCGGGCAGGCCCAGGCCGGAGAGAGGATTGGGCTTGGCGTCGCCGCCGCCCGAGAGACCCGGCAGGCCGGGCAGCCCCGGAAGGCCTTGGCCTCCCGCTGCATTGGGATCGGACTGGGGCAGCTTGCCCCCGCCCATGGCCTTGAGCCGGGCCATGTCGCCGCCGCCCATCATGGCGGCCATGCGGGCCATGCCCTTGCCGCCGTCCTTGCTCATGGCCTTGAACATGTCGGCCATCTGGCGGTGCTGCTTGAGCAGGCGGTTGACCTCGGCCACGTCCACGCCGGCGCCGGCCGCGATGCGGCGCTTGCGCGAGGCCTGGAGGATGTCGGGCTTCTTGCGCTCGGCCTTGGTCATCGAGCTGATGATGGCCTGCTGGCGCCGGAAGATGCTGTCGTCGATGCCGCTTTCGGCGATCTGTTTCTTGACCTTCTGGACGCCTGGCAGCAGGCCCATGATGCCCTGCATGCCGCCCATCTTCTGCATCTGGGACAGCTGGGCCGACAGGTCGTTGAGGTCGAACTGGCCCTTGGCCAGCTTCTTGGCCATGCGCTCGGCTTCGGCCACGTCGAGGTCCTGGGCGGCCTTCTCGACCAGCGCCACGACGTCGCCCTGGCCCAGGATCCGGCCGGCCACGCGGCGGGCGTCGAAGACGTCCAGCTGGTCGATCTTCTCGCCGGCGCCGAGGAACTTGATCGGCAGGCCGGTGACGTGGCGCATCGACAGGGCCGCACCGCCGCGGCCGTCGCCGTCGGCGCGGGTCAGGATCAGGCCGGTCAGCGGCAGGCGTTCGTGGAAAGCCTTGGCCGTGCGCACGGCGTCCTGGCCGGTCAGGCTGTCGGCGACCAGGATCGTCTCGGTCGGGTTGGCGATGCGGGCGATTTCCGCCGCCTCGCTCATCATCGCCTCGTCCAGCGTGGTGCGGCCGGCGGTGTCGAGGATCAGGACGTCGTAGCCGCCCAGCTTGGCCGCGCTCATCGCCCGCTTGGCGATGTCCGGCGCGCTCTGGCCCGGGACGATCGGCAGGCTCTCGACCTCGACCTGCTTGGCCAGGGTCGCCAGCTGCTCCATGGCGGCGGGACGGCGGGTGTCGAGCGAGGCGACCAGCACCTTCTTGCGCTCGACCTTGTTCAGGCGCAGGGCCAGCTTGCCGGTGGTGGTGGTCTTGCCCGAGCCCTGCAGGCCGGCCATCAGGATCACCGACGGGGGGTTCAGCGCCAGGTTCAGGCCCGTGGCGACTTCGCCGCCCAGCATGTCCACCAGGCCGTCATAGACGATCTTGACCACCTGGTCGGCCGGCTTGACCGAGCGGATGACGGCCTCGCCCGAGGCGCTTTCCTTGGCCTTGCTGATGAAGTCCTTGACCACCGGCAGGGCGACGTCGGCCTCGAGCAGGGCGACGCGGACTTCGCGCAGCGCCTCGTCGATGTCCTTCTCGGACAGCACGCCACGACCGCCGAGGCGGTCGAAGACGCCTGAAAGTCGCTCTGTAAGGCCGTCGAACATGCGAAACCCTGGTTACGATCAAGACCCAAACGCAATCAGCCCCCGTGGACGATCACGTCGACGGGGGTCCTCGCCGTCCTCGTCCGGATGGATCCTGCGCTAGCAGGCCGGGGTCGTGACGGTGGAGGCGCTGCTGATAAAGCGCCGGAAGCGCGCGCTTATGCACGAAAGGGGAGGAGGAGTCAAAGCCGGCCGCCTGGAACGGCCGGCCTTGACGACGGTCTAGAGCAGCCAGCCCGTGGTCGAGACGTTGCCGCCCGCCACAAGCACCGCGAAGTCGGAGTTGGAGTCGCCGTCCAGGTCGCCCCAGATCACCGAGGCCCGGCCGAACAGGCCGCCCAGGCCGAAGATTCCGACGTCCACTCCGCCCACGGCGCCGATCGCACCCAGCAGGCTGGAATAGCTGCTGACCATCATCTGGCCGGCCACGCCGGTCCAATGGGTGACCAGTGAGAAGGCCTGGTCGCCGTCCAGGGTGGTGTCGGCGTCTACGGCGCTGAAGTCGAACAGCTCGCCGCGCGTGTAGTCGGCCACGAAGTCGATCGACAGCTCCTCGCTGCTGGGGAACGAGCTGGCGTCGAAGACGAAGATGTCGTTCCCCGCGCCGCCCACCAGAATGTCGAAGCCGGCGCCGCCGTTCAGGCGGTCCGCGCCCGCGCCGCCCAGCAGGATGTCGGTTCCGCCGCCGCCGAACAGGCTGTCGGCGCCGCCCTCGCCGCTCAGCAGGTTGGCGGCGTCGTTGCCCTCGATGACGTTGTTGAGGCCATTGCCCGTGCCCAGGTTGGCCTGGCCGGTCAGCTTCAGGTTCTCCAGGTTGGCGCCCAGGCTGTAGTTGATCGAGCTCCAGACGGTGTCGACGCCGCCGCCCGCCAGCTCGACCACCGTGTCGCGCCAGTGATCGACGACGTAGCGGTCGTCGCCTGTTCCGCCCGTCATGCGGTCCGCGCCCTCGCCGCCGTCGAGCACGTCGTCGCCCGCCCCGCCGAACAGGACGTCGTCGCCCTGGCGGCCTTCCAGCAGATCATTGCCGGCGTTGCCCGTCAGGGTGTTGGCCACCGTGTTGCCGATCAGCCGGTCCGCGCCCGAACCGCCCACGGCGTTCTCGATCGTCGCGCCATAGGCGATGCCGACGTTGTCGGTCAGGCGGCCGACCACCGGATTGGCGGCCAGCAGGGCCATGTTCGAATTATAGGTGGCCAGAGCCACCGGGGCGTAGCCGGCCGCCGCGCGGTTGGCGTTGACCTGCTCGAACGAGGGAGCGGTGTCGTAGGTGACCCCGCCGATGCTGCTGAGCGAGCCGGGGGTCAGGTCGATGATCTGGTCGGTGGCGTAGCCCGAGGCGTCGATCGTGTCGTTGCCGCCCGCATCCCAGATGGCCATGACCGGCGCGGGCGTCTTGGTGAAGTCGTAGGAGTCGCGTCCGGCGTTGCTGTTGAAGCCGTAGACCGTGTCGCCCGTCCGGGTGGTCATGTCCGCGCCGTAGATCGCCTGGATGGCGGCGATGTCGTGCACCAGGGGCGTGGAGGCGTACACGGTGGTGGAGATGTTGAAGTCGAAGTGCCGCGCGCCCGTCTCCGAGGCGGCGAAGTAGGACATGATGCTGTAGGCGCGGCTGTCCTGGTAGTACTCGGCGTTGGCCGCATAGGTGATGCTGACGCCGGGCGCGGCGTTGTAGTCGCCGGGATGCTCCAGGCCCAGGGCGTGGCCGCTCTCATGGGTCAGGGTGTGGATGCCGTACAGCCCCTCGTCCAGCTGGAAATTGCTGGGCTGGTTGGCGCTGACCCAGACGTCGCCGGCGATGAGGTCGGCGTTGTCGGGGGTGTAGTCGTAGGGCAGGTAGGCGTAGGCCTGGGTGCCTGGCCGGTTGGTGTAGTTGGCGAAGGTGATGTCGGCGACTTCCGGCGCGCTCTCCACGAGGGTGGGGGCGATCAGGTCGTCCCAGCTGGCCATGGCCTCGCGGGCCGCCGCCTTCTGGGCCTCGGTGAAGGGCGCGAAGCCGAAATACTCCGTGCGCCCGTAAAGCTGGCCGTCCTCTTCATAGACGTAGGGCTCGGCGAACATGCTCTCGGCGGTATGGAAGCCGAAGTTCAGCACGCTCACGTCGCCGTCGCGCGGCACGGCGTGGTCGGGCACGCCGGGCGTCCAGCCCGCGCCGCCGCGGTTCAGTTGCTCGACCACCTGCTCGATCGTGAAGACCGGCTTGCCCCGGATCTCGCCGCCCTGGCCGTCGACCGAGGCATGAGCGGGCTGGACCGACACGTCCAGCGCCGGGGCGACCGCATCGACCGGGCCTTGGAAGACGGGGAAATCGATCTCCCGGTGAAGGTTCTGGTCGAGGGCTTCGTCGTGTTGGCGCATCGGCTGGCTTCCGTTCTGGAGGTTGCTGGGAATCCCGGTGGTCTAGGGGCGACGGGGAGGCGGCAGGGGCCGGGGTCCGTGCGGGCGGACGCGCCAGGGCAGGATCTCGGCGAGGGCGGCGTTCAGGGCGGCGTCGATCTGCGGGCCCCGCACGTCGGGCGCCATCGGGACGGCGCGGGGCGTTGCGCCGAACAGTTCGGACGGGGCGGCCGTGGCGCGGAACGAGCGGGCGGCCAGCACCAGCAGCGGCTTGCCCCCGCTTTGCGGTTGCACCGAGGCGTGGATCAGCAGCACCGCGGTGTCGTCCTCGATGAGGCGCGGATCGCCTGGCTGAAGGATCGTGACCGGGATCGGCGCCTTGTCGGCCGCCAGGGCGCGGACGCGCTCGCACAACAGGCCCTGCAATCGACGGCGATCAGCCAGGTCGTCGGGGGCCAGCAGGCATTGCACGCCCAGGAGCCTGGCTCCGTCCCAGGTCGGGGTGGGCGTGGAAGCCATCGATGGGCGAGCAGCGACCATGGCGATGAGGAAAGGCGCAGCGTAAGCCCATGCTGCTATTCCCCGCTTTCGCGACATGGTTTCTCCGCTTCGGGCCAAGTCTTGGGACGTGATGCCCAGGGACTTTTGCGACAAAACGGCGCTATTGCAAGTCCTGCGTGTATGGCAAAGCTTACTGATTTACGGTTGAGCTTGCCGCGGCGGTCGCGCGGAAGCCCTCACTCGCCGGGAGATGTCACCGTCGCGCCCGAGGCTTTCAGGCGGTCCAGGACGCCGTTGGCCGGCAGCAGGAAGGCCAGGTCGACCACCGCCACGGTCACGCCTTGCCGGGTGAGAGCTTCGTTCAAGGCGTTGGCGGACTGACCGATCTGCTGCTCCAGCAAGGCCTGGCCGCCGGGTGCGCGCAGCAGGCAGCGCTGGGCGGCCGAGGCCGAGTAACGGGCGCGCACGCTGGCCAGGTCGCCGTTGGCCCAGTCGGTCCCGATCGTCGTGTTATGGGCGCCGTCGTATTCCAGCTCGGTCAGGGCGTCGTTCAGACAGGCGAGGTTGGCGGCGTCCGACAGCTTGCCGGCCGCCGACAGCACGGGCGCCAGGCGATACTGGCTCATGGCCTTGACCTTGATCTTGCGGGCCTTGGCCATGCGCTCGATCGTGCTGACGGGCTTGGCTTCCGAGAGGCCGGCCTCCTGGCGGAAGTCCGAAAGCAGGATGAAGCCGGCCACTGCGGGCTTCCAGTTCTTGTAGGGCACGGCCGTTCGGCGCGCGCGTTCGCGGCCGCTGACGAACCGGGCCTTCAGGTCCGGCGGCAGCCGGTCCTCCAGGTCCTTGCTGAACGGCGGATAGCGCACGCCGCCGCCGCCCGTCAGGACGAACTTGGTGATCTGCAGCGGCCCCACGGAGGCCTCCGGCGGGACCAGCACCAGGCTGGCCTGGTCGAGGGCGCGATCCAGGCGGGGGCTGTTCCACTTCAACTGGTGCGGCAAGGGGGTGGCCGAACCCAGGACATAGAGCTTGGCGCCGCCCTTCTCGACCAGCCACAGGGCCGGGCCGGGCGGGCGGGCCACCACCTGCAGCTCCTCCACCACGGCGCTGCCGGGATCGACGGGCAGCAGCTCGACGGTCGGCTGGGGCTGAGCTTGCGCCTGGGCAAGGGCGGGGGCGGCCGCCAGGGCCAGGACGATGGCGGCGCCGGGCGCCAGAAGCGATCGCATCGTCCAGGTCTCCTGACTCGTCTCGACTCCAAGTTAGGTAACCCGGCGCCGTGGCGAAAGCGCGGCGGCGCGAACGGTCTAGCCGCGCAACTCCAGGCCGTTGCCCTCGGGATCGGACAGATAGAGCGAGGTGGCCTCGCCGGTCGAGCCGTATCGTTCGCCGATGTCGCCCACGGTCACGCCATGGGCCTGAAGGTGGGTGCGAACGGTTTCGACGTCGAAGTCGACCACCCTCAGGCACAGGTGGTCCATGTTGCGGCCTTCGAGCCCGGGCGGCGCCCCGCCAGCGCGGCCCAGGCGGCCCGCTACGTCGACGAGGTCGACCAACTGGGCGCCCGCCCGCAGCTGGACCAGGCCGATTTCGTCCTGCCGTCGCTCCACGACGCAGCCCAGGACCTCGACATAGAACCGCTCCATCGCGACGGGGTCGCGGACGCGCAGGACGACGTGGTCGATGCCGAGCAGTCGCATGGCGATGTTCCTTCTGGCCTAGTGCGATTGAAGCGGAGGCAGGTCGCGCAGGGTCTCGGCCAGCATGCGGCCCTCCGCGCCCCGGCTGGAGCCGGCCCGCCAGGCGACGACGATCTCGCGGCTGGAATGGTCCGAGGCCAGGGGGCGGATGGTCACCGGCGCGTTCTGGGCCAGGCCCGCGCTCACCGCCATCCGGGGCAGGAACGACACGCCCAGGCCCGAGCCGATCATCTGCACCAGGGTGGGCAGGGAGGTGGCGGCGAAATTCTCCTCCTCGCCCAGGCCCATGCCGCCGTGGCGCGGCGGCGGCTCCAGTCCGCAGGCGGCCAGGGCGTGGTCGCGCAGGCAATGGCCGTCTTCCAGCAGGATCATGTCGTCGCCCGACAGGGTTTCCGGGTCGACCCTCTCCAGCGCGGCCATGCGATGGTTGGCGGGGCCGGCGGCCAGCAGCTCGTCGTCCTCGACGTGGGCCCATTCCAGACCGGTCATGTCGTAGGGCAGGGCGATCAGGGCCGCGTCCAGGGAGCCTGACTTCAACGCCGCGATCAGCCGGTGGGTCAGGTCCTCGCGCAGGTAGAGGCGCAGCTTCGGGAAGCGGTCGCGAAGCACCGGGAGGGCGCGGGGAAGCAGATAGGGCGCCACGGTCGGGATCACGCCCAGGCGGAAGCGTCCGGCCAGGGGTTGGCCGGCGCCGCGGGCGGCCTGAACCAGATCCTCGGCCTGCGCCAGTATGCCCTCGGCCCGGCGCACGGCCTCCTGGCCGGCGGCGGTCAGGATCACGCCCGAGCGGGCTCGGTCGACCACCGGCGCGCCCAGGATCTTCTCCAGCTCCTGGATGCCGGCCGACAGGGTCGGCTGGGTCACGTGGCAAGCCTCGGCGGCGCGGCTGAACGAGCCGTGCTCCGAGAGCAGCTTCAGGTATTGGAGTTGGCGCAGGGTGGGCAGCATCATGCCTTCCAATATAGGGACGCTCTATCGATCCTCAAAAAACAATCGACTACCCCTTGATGCTCCGCAGGCGGACGGCATGCCGGGCCGCCGACGTCGAACGGCGGCGGATGCATAGACGAGGCCTATTACCAAATATGATTTAATCGATTGGACCTATCGTTCAGCGGTCCGTACAGGTGCCTCCATTCCATCACGGGAGCACTCAATGTCCTTGATCAACACCGCCATCAAACCCTTCACGGCCGAAGCCTTCAAGAACGGCAAGTTCATCACCGTCAGCGACGCCGACCTGAAGGGCAAATGGTCGGTCGTGTTCTTCTACCCCGCCGACTTCACCTTCGTCTGCCCGACCGAGCTCGAGGACCTGGCCGACAACTACGGCGAGTTCCAGAAGCTGGGCGTGGAGATCTACTCGGTCTCGACCGACACCCACTTCGCCCACAAGGCCTGGCACGACTCGTCGGAAGCCGTCGGCAAGATCCAGTACACCATGGTCGGCGACCCGACCGGCGCGATCACCCGCAACTTCGACGTGATGATCGAGGAAGCCGGCCTGGCCGATCGCGGCACCTTCGTGATCGACCCGGAAGGCAAGATCCAGATCGTCGAGATCACCGCCGGCGGCATCGGCCGTGACGCGACCGAGCTCCTCCGCAAGGTCAAGGCCGCCCAATACGTGGCCGCCCACCCGGGCGAAGTCTGCCCGGCCAAGTGGGAAGAAGGCGAGAAGACCCTGAAGCCGTCGCTCGACCTGGTCGGCAAGATCTAAGGTCGCGACGAACGACATCGTGACCTAGTCGCGATCGGCGTCGCCGCCGCCCTCCGTCAGCCCACGGACCGGCGGCGACGCCCCCCATTCCCAAGACATTCCGCGCCGTGGCTTCCCCTCCCGCGACGCCAGCATTCGGAGCACGTCATGTTGGACGACGGTCTGAAGACCCAGCTGAAAGCCTATCTGCAGAACCTGCGCCAGCCGATCGAGCTGGTCGCCTCGCTGGGCGAGGGCGCGGGCTCCAAGGACATGCTGGCCCTGCTCGAGGACGTGGCGGGCGCTTCCGACAAGGTGAGCCTGAACCTGTCGGGCGACGACGCCCGCAAGCCCTCCTTCGCCATCGCCCGCCAGTCCGGCGACGCTGTCGGGGTGCGCTTCGCCGGCCTGCCGCTGGGCCATGAGTTCACCTCCCTGGTGCTGGCCCTGCTGCACGTGGGCGGCCACCCGCCGAAGTTCGACGCCGAACTGCTGGACCGCGTCCGCGAGCTGGATGGCGACTACCGCTTCGAGACCTATTTCTCTCAGTCCTGCCAGAACTGCCCCGATGTGGTGCAGGCGCTCAACACCATGGCCGCCCTGAACCCGCGCATCACCCACGTGGCCATCGACGGCGCGCTGTTCCAGGCCGAGGTCGAGGAACGCCAGGTGATGGCCGTGCCGACCATCCTGCTGAACGGCCAGCCGTTCGGCCAGGGCCGCATGGACCTGGAGCAGATCCTGGCCAAGCTGGACACCGGCGCGGCCGACCGCGCGGCGGAGAAGATCCGCGCCAAGGACGCCTTCGACGTCCTGGTCGTCGGCGGCGGTCCCGCCGGCGCGGCCGCGGCCATCTACGCCGCCCGCAAGGGCATCGCCACCGGCGTGGCGGCCGAGCGCTTCGGCGGCCAGGTGCTGGACACCATGGCCATCGAGAACTTCATCTCGGTGCCCCACACCGAGGGACCCAAGCTGGCCTCGGCTTTGGAGCAGCACGTCAAGGAATACGACGTCGACGTGATGAACCTGCAGAAGGCCGTGGGCCTGGTCCCGGCCAAGACCCCGGGCGGCCTGATCGAGGTCAAGCTCGAGAACGGCGCCAGCCTGAAATCGCGCAGCGTGATCCTGTCGACCGGCGCGCGCTGGCGGCACATCAACGTCCCCGGCGAGGATGAGTACCGCAACCGGGGCGTGGCCTACTGCCCGCACTGCGACGGCCCGCTGTTCAAGGGCAAGCGCGTGGCGGTGATCGGCGGCGGCAACAGCGGCGTCGAGGCGGCCATCGACCTGGCCGGCATCGTCGCCCACGTCACCCTGATCGAGTTCGACAGCCAGCTGCGGGCCGACGCGGTGCTGCAGCGCAAGCTGGCCAGCCTGCCCAACGTCGCCGTCGTCACCTCGGCGCTGACGACCGAGGTCCACGGCGACGGAACCAAGGTCAACGGCCTGACCTACCGCGACCGCAACCACGACAGCGTCCATCGCGTGGACCTGGAGGGGGTGTTCGTGCAGATCGGCCTGGTGCCCAACACCGAATGGCTGAAGGACACCGGCGTGGCCCTGTCGAACCGCGGCGAGATCGAGGTCGACTATCGCGGCCAGACCTCGCTGCCGGGCGTCTTCGCCGCCGGCGACGCCACGACCACGCCCTACAAGCAGATCGTCATCGCCATGGGCGAAGGCTCCAAGGCCGCGCTCTCGGCCTTCGACTACCTGATCCGCCTGGATCCGGCCCAGCCGGAACAGGCGGCGGCCTGAACCTTCGCCGGCCGCCCCGGAAAAGGGGCTTGCGGGGCCGCCGCGCCGTCTTCTCCCGGGACGGCGCGGCGGCCTCGTCGTCTTTGGCCGTGCTCCGAAGATTTCAGGGAACGCTCGCTCGCCGTGGGCGCGATCTTCGCCTCGACATCAAACTTCAGCGCGGGCTATCCTGTTAACGAATGGGCAAAATGATTCTGCGGCGGTCGCAAGGCCGAATCGGCGCGACGGGCGTCGGCTCCGCGGATCGTTAGAGGGTGGGCAAGATGAGGCTGCTGTCGAAAGGCGACCGCAACGGCAAGAGCGGCGTGAAGCCGGTTATGCTGGCGGCTGAGAGCGAGCGTCCGGAAAGCGCCGAGGGCGCCGACCGTCTGGTCGAGGCCACGCAGGCCATCGGCGTCCGCTACGAGACCATCCATGGCGGTCTCGACAGCATCAGCCGCGTGGTCGAGCACCTGCGCGCCATCGAGCCGCTGCTGGCCGAGATCCGCGCCCCGGTCGCCGAGGAGTTCGAGGCCCGCCGCGCCGAGCACGCCGAGCTGATCGCCCTGCGCGCCGCCTTTGAACAGGCCTCGCGCCAGCTGGCGCTGTCCCAGGCCGAGGAACGCGATCTCTCGGCCAAGCTGGCCGCCTCCGAGGCCGGCCTGACCGAATCCGAAGCCCGCCGCCAGGCCTTGGACGTGGCGCTGGAGGACAGCGCCCTGGAAATCGACCGCCTGCGCAATGGCCTGCAGCAGTCCGAACTGAAGGTCGGCGGCCTCGAGGCCTCGCTGCGTGACGCCAGCGGCCGCGCCGAGCACCTGGCCCAGGACGTCGAGACCCTGCGCGCCCAGACCCAGGACATTGACGCCCGTCGCGGCGAGTCCGAGGCCGCCCTGGCCCGCGCCAACCAGCAATCGGCCCTGCAGGTCGAGGAGCTGGGAGCCCTGAAGAAGCGTCTGGACCAGGCCGGCGCCGACGTCGCCCGCCTTTCGCGC
This sequence comes from Caulobacter sp., assembly GCA_017745235.1. Lineage (GTDB taxonomy): Bacteria > Pseudomonadota > Alphaproteobacteria > Caulobacterales > Caulobacteraceae > Caulobacter. Next base: position 78,117 of record JAGHZU010000016.1, read on the forward strand.
ATCGAGACCGAGCTGGAAGCCCAGGTCGCCGCCGAACGCGCCCGCCTGCTGGCCTCCGACAACGCCCTGGCCGCGTTCCAGGCCGACAGCGCCCGCACCATCCGCGGCCTGGAAGCCCAGGTCGAGGCCGCCCGCACCGAGGTCTCGGCCCTGCAGACCCGACTGGAGACCGCCACGGTCCGGGCCGAGAAGCTGGAAGAGATGAACGGCGGCATTTCGGCCCGCCTCAACGAATCCAGCGCCCAGCAGCAGGCCGTCGAGCGCCGCGCCGGCGACCTCAACGTCGCTCTGGAACGCGCTTTGGAACGCGTCCGCGGCCTCGAAGACGAGGTCGAGGACCTGCGGGCCCGCCACGCTGGGGTCGACACCGCCCGAGCCGCCGCGATCGAGCGCGCCGACCAGCTGGCCAAGGCTGTCGCCGCCCACGAGAAGGCTCTCAAGCGCGCCGAGGAGCGCGCCGGCCAGCTGCGCACCCGGTTCGAGACGCTCCAGGCCTCGCAGGACGAGGTGCAGCGCGCCCACGCCGACAAGTTGGCCGAGATCCAGGCCGAGCTGGAGCGCGTCCGCTCTGAAGCCGCTTTGGCCGAAGGCGCCCTGGAATCGGCCCGTCGCGATCGGTCGCGCCTGCAGATGGCCCTGCTGGGCGCCACCAGCGACGATCTGGCCGCTGCGGGCTGATCGCCTCGTCAAGCTGAACCAAGAAGTCCCGGGCCTTGCGCCCGGGATTTTCGTTTGAGCTCAGGGCGTCTTGCCGGTCTCCGCCTTCCCGGTTTCGGCATAGGCCTTGAGGCGATCGAGCTGCTGGCCCAGCACCTGGTCGACGGTGGGCGCGATCCTGTCGAGACCGCCCTTCATGTAGCCGCCGACGTCGTAGGTCTGGACCAGGGTGGTTCGACCGTCGGCCTCCGACAGGGTCCAGGCCAGGTGGCCGCTCGCGCCGCTGGCCTGAAGCGGCCCCAGGGCGCCGAACAGCCGCAGGGCCTTGCCCGGCTGGGCGTAGACGACGGTCATGTGCAGCACCGAGCCGCCGCCGGGCAGCTTCTCGCAGAAACAGCCGCCGGCCATCGGGGCCAGAGACAGGCTGGCGGCCGAGCCCGACCAGGTGTGTTCGCCGCTCCACCAGGCCGAAGGCTGGGAGAGGGCCGCATAGACCCGGTCGGCGGGCGCTGCGATCACGACCTCGCGTCGGACCTCGAAACCGTTCGGCGCAGCGTCGACCACCGCGGCCGAGGCTGTGGTTCCGATCAGGGCCAGGGCCGTCGCGGCGGCGATCAGCAGGGGTCTCATCACGTGTCCTCCCGGCGGAACCGGAAGGGTCGGGTCGGTCGAGGTCGCCGTCAAGCTCGGGCGGTCTCAGGCCTTCTCGAACCGTAGCGGACCGCCCCAGAAGCTTTCGACCAGGCCGTTCTGCGGGCCGGGCTTGCCGGTGGTCAGGAAGGCCCGCGAACCGCCGGTTCCCGGATCGTACTCCGGATGACGCTGCAGGTAGAGCTCCAGGGCGTCGGCGGTGGACGGAGGCTGCTGGATCATCGGCGTGCCGGCCGGCAGGGCCGCGCGGAAGATGTCGGCGATGATCTCGTAGTGGGTGCAGCCCAGCACGGCCCGATCGGGATAGCGGCCGATGCGCGTCTTCAGGGCCTGGACGTAGCCCTCGACCGCCTTGGCCAGGTCCACGGCGCCGGCGTCGGACTCGATCATCGGCACCAGGTCGGGACAGGGCTGGGAGAAGACGGCTATGTCCTGCTTCCGCTTGTCGATCTCGATCTCGTAGACCCGCGAATTGGTGGTGCCCTGGGTCGAGAAGACGCCCAGGACGTCCAGTTGCTCGACCTTGTCGCCGCGCCGCTCGGCCTCGTGCTCCCAAGGCAGGCCCGTAGCCGCCTCGATGGTGGGCACGATGATGCCCAGCACGTTGACCGGCCGGCCCAGCCGCTGGCGGTAGCCGGGCAGCCAGGTCTGCTGCAGGCGGCGCAGGGCGATGGCGCTGGCGGTGTTGCAGGCCAGGACCACCAGGCTGGCGCCGGTGTCGAACAGGCGCTCGCAGCCGGCCCGCGTGAGGTCGACGATCTCCTCGCCGGACCGGCCGCCATAGGGCGCGTTGGCCTGGTCGGCCAGGTAGGTGAAGTCCGCCTGGGGCAGACGCTGCACGAGGGCGCGATGGACCGTCAGGCCCCCCACGCCGGAGTCGAAGACGCCGATGGACATGCCCTGGCTTAACCCGCCGCCGCCGGGCCGTCCACGCGGGGGCGGCGCGAAATCGAAGGAGTTTCGGTGCAGGCGGGGCAAAACCGGCTTCCCCGGGACGCCGGATCGGCGCCAACCTGTCGCCGAATTCATCGTCCAGGGATGGTTCGAGCGGAAATACGGCTACGCAGGGACCAGTTTGGGCCTTAGGGTCGAGCTTCGTCCACGCGGAGACATTCCCTTGAAGCGTCGCTCCTTCCTCGCCGCCGCCAGCGCCACGGCCCTGATGCCCATGATCGCCAAAGCCCAGACCGCCGCCGCTCCCGCCAATCCGCTGCTGGCGCCCTGGACGGGCCCGCACGGCGGCCTGGCGCCGTTCGACAAGGTCAAGCCGGACCTGTTCGCCTCGGCCTACGAGGCCGCCATGGCCGAGCAGCGCCAGGAGATCTTCGCCCTGACCGCCAAGCGCTCGGCGCCGACGTTCGAGGGCGTGCTGGCGGCCCTGGAGAACTCGGGCCGGGCCATGCAGCGGGTCAACGCCCTGTTCGGGGTGTTCACCTCGACCATGAACGACGCGGCCATGCAGAAGGTCGAGGCCGAAACCACGCCCAAGCTGGCCGCGTTCAGCGACGAGATCATCCAGAACGAGCAGCTGTTCGCCCGGATCAAGACCGTCTACGACGCCCGCGAGACCGCCGGGCTGACGCCCGAGCAAAAGCGCCTGACCTGGGTGGTCTACAACAATTTCGCCCGCCAGGGCGCGGCGCTGGACGCGACCAAGAAGGCGCGCCTTGGCCAGATCAACCAGGCCCTGGCAGGCCTCTACACCAAGTTCAGCCAGAACGAACTGGCCGACGAGGAAGGCTACACCCTGACCCTGGAGACCGAGGCAGACCTGGCGGGCCTGCCGGACTCAGTCCGCGCCAGCGCCGCCGCGACGGCCGAGGAGAAGGGCCTGAAGGGCAAGTGGGTCATCACCAACACCCGCTCGTCGATGGAGCCCTTCCTCGTCTATTCCGACCGGCGCGACCTGCGCCAGAAGGGCTGGAAGATGTGGGTTTCGCGCGGCGACAACGGCGACGCCCACGACAACAAGGCCGTCATCACCGACATCCTGAAGCTGCGGGCCGAGAAGGCCCAGCTGCTGGGCTTCCCCACCTACGCCCACTGGATCACGGCCGACCAGATGTCCAAGACCCCGGACGCGGCCATGAGCCTGATGATGCAGGTCTGGAAGCCGGCCGTGGAACGGGTCCACGAGGAGGTCGCCGACATGCAGAAGGTGGCCGACGGCGAGGGCGCCACCTTCAAGATCGCCCCCTGGGACTACCGGTACTACGCCGAGAAGGTGCGCAAGGCGCGGTATGACCTCGACCAGAACCAGGTCAAGCCGTACCTGCAGCTGGAGAAGCTGCGGGAGGCCATCCACTGGGCGGCCGGCGAGCTCTACGGCTTCACCTTCACCCAGATCAAGGACGTCCCGGTCTGCCATCCCGACGTGCGGGTGTGGGAAGTGACCAAGGGCTCCGAGCGCGTGGGGCTTTGGTACTTCGACCCCTACGCCCGGGCCGGCAAGCAGTCGGGCGCGTGGATGAGCGAGTACCGCACCCAGGAGAAGTTCAGGGGCGTGGTCACCCCGATCGTCTCCAACAACTGCAACTTCGTGAAGGGCAAGCCCGGCGAGCCGGTGCTGATCTCGTGGGACGACGCCGTCACCATGTTCCACGAGTTCGGCCACGCCCTGCACGGCCTCAACTCCAACGTCACCTACCCCACCCTGGCCGGCACGAACGTGGCCCGCGACTTCGTGGAGTTCCCCAGCCAGCTGAACGAGCACTGGCTGCCGACCAAGCCGGTGCTGACCAAGTTCGCCGTGCACTACCAGACCGGCAAGCCGATCCCCGACGAACTGGTGGCCAAGATCGAGAAGGCCCACACCTTCAACCAGGGCTTCTCGACCGTGGAATACCTGGCCTCGGCCATCTACGACATGAAGATCCACCTGGCCGCCAAAGGTCAGGCGATCGACCCGGCCGCCTTCGAGACGGCGACCATGACCGAGATCGGCATGCCGTCCGAGATCGTCATGCGCCACCGGCCCACCCAGTTCGGCCACATCTTCTCGGGCGACGGCTATTCGGCCGGCTACTACAACTACATCTGGGCCGACACCCTGACGGCCGACGCCGCCGAGGCCTTCCAGGAAGCCCCGGGCGGCTTCTACGACAAGGCCGTGGCCAAGCGCCTGCATGACGACATCATGAGCGTGGGCAACACCATCGACGCTGGCGAGGCCTTCCGCCGGTTCCGCGGTCGCGACGCCAAGATCGGGGCGCTGATGCGCAATCGCGGGTTCCCGGTTCCTCCGGGAGCCTAGGGGTTAGCGGAGCCTCCCCCTGAGGGGGGAGGTGTCGGCGAAGCCGAAGGGGCAAGGCTCCTATCTGTGCGAGCCTACTTGCCCCCTCCGCGCCTTCGGCGCTCCTCCCCCGGAGGGGGAAGAATAGGTCCG
>JAGHZU010000017.1 GCA_017745235.1 Caulobacter sp.
GCCTCCTTGATCGCCTGAGCCCCTTCCAGCGTGAAGAACAGCCGACCCTCGCGCACGTTGCGCGCCACCAGATCGTCCAGGCCCGGCTCGAAGATCGGGATCTCGCCCCGCTCAAGCCGTTCAATCTTCCCAGGATCCTTGTCTATGCACGTCACAACGTGCCCAAAGTCCGCAAAACACGCACCAGACACCAGGCCAACATAACCCGTGCCAATCATCGCTACGCGCATGGGGTCTCCGAACGGTTGGCCGGGGCCGAGAAGTTGCTCACCGCGTCTTCCTCGTGCGCTTTCCGCGATCGTGCAACACCCCTGCGCGCCGCTGGGGGCCGCCGGACGCGTTTTTCAACGTCCGTGACGTCACGCGGGTCCAAAACCGAGGCCTCTTTCGACAAGAGAGACCGCGGCGAGCGGCGCAGGATCGCTTCGTGAATCGACGCCTTGAACATCGATTAACAGCAACCATCTTTGTTACCGATCAGGCGCATCGCCACGATCGCAACCGGGATCCGCCGCCATGGCCGCCATCAAGGCCCTGTTCGCCGTCTTCGCCGTCGCCGCCGTTTCGGTGGGCCTGCTGCTGCCCGTGCCGGGCGCTCGTGGCCTGCATGCCGGACAGAGCCAGTTCGAACTTCTGGAAGTCGGCCGCTAGGCCTCACAGCCTGGGCTGAGCCGCCAGGTCGGCCGGCCGCGCTCCGCAACCCTTCAGCACCTGCCCGTTGACCGTGACCTCGGCGACATAGCCGTAGCGGCGGTCCGACATCCCGTCCGAACAGTCCTCGGGCGTCAGCTTCACCACCATGTGGCCGGTCCCCCAGACCCCGACGTCGCCCATCAGCTGGGCGCCGTCGTTGGCCATCGTCACGTCCGGCTCGCCCGGACGCGACAGGGTCACGCCGTCGGCGCGGATCTTCACGCCCCAGAACGGCTCGGTTCCCACCAGGTCGAACGCGCCGCCGTAGTCGGGACCGGGCGGGGTGGCGGCCGGCGCGTCGGCGGGCGGGGGCGCGCCCTCCTCGGCCGAGCCCATCGGAGCCTGGCCGCATCCCGCCAGCAGGCCGGCGGCAAGAACGACCGCCGCCGCGACAGACGGCGGACGACGAAGGGACGATCGGCTCATGGCGGCGCTATCCTCGGACTGGCGGTCCACGCTAGACTCCGCGGCGATGAATCGGAACGCCCCTTCCCCCACCTTCTACGAGTTCTTCGCCGGCGGCGGCATGGCCCGCCTGGGCCTGGGCGAGGCCTGGACCTGCGCCTTCGCCAACGACTTCGACGCCGTGAAGGCCGCCACCTACGCCGACAACTTCCCCGGCCTGGAGGAACACTTCCACCAGGGCGACGTCTGGGACCTGACCACCGCCGACCTGCCCGGCCGCGCGGACCTGGCCTGGGCGTCCAGCCCCTGTCAGGACCTCAGCCTGGCCGGGGCCCGCAAGGGCCTGGCGGGCGAGCGCTCGTCGGCCTTCTTCGGCTTCTGGAAGCTGGTCGAGGCGCTGGACGACGAAGGCCGCGCCCCCGACACCGTGGTGGTCGAGAACGTGGTGGGCCTGCTGACCTCGCACCGGGGCGAGGACTTCGTGGCGCTGTGCGGCCTGCTGGCCGTGCGCGGGTACCGCTTCGGGGCCCTGGAGATCGACGCCTCGCACTTCGTGCCGCAGTCGCGGCCCCGTGTCTTCGTCGTCGCCACCCGCCTGCCGGTCGAGGGGCTGGAGGGCCAGAGCCCGTTCCACAGCCGCGCCGTGCGCGAAGCCGCCGCCCGGCTTCCGGCGGACCTGAAGGCGCGGTGGATCTGGTGGGGGCTGGAAGGCCCGCCGGCCCGCAACGCCGACCTCGCCGCCGTGCTTGAGCCCGACGACCAGGTGGAGTGGCGCGCCGACGAGGCCACCGCCGCCCTGCTGGACCTGATGGCCCCCTCGCACCGCGCCTCGGTGGACGCCCGCATCGCCAGCGGCGAGCGCGCGGTCGGGGCGGTGTTCCGGCGCATGCGCGGCGGCGAGCAGCGGGCCGAGGTGCGCTTCGACGGGATCGCCGGGTGCCTGCGCACCCCGCGCGGCGGCTCCTCCCGCCAGACCCTGCTGGTGATCGACAAGGGGCGGGTGCGTTCCCGCCTGGTCAGTCCGCGCGAGGGCGCCCGGCTGATGGGCCTGCCCGACGCCTACCGCCTGCCCGCTAGCCAGACCGCCGGCCTGCACGTGGTGGGCGACGGCGTGGCGGCCCCGGTGGTGCGCTGGCTGGCCGAACGGCTGCTGAACCCGTTGAGCGGTAAGGCCGCTCCCAGGAAAACTGCGCCGATCGCCGCCGAATGACCCGCTGACACGGCAATTCCCACGGCCTAAGGTGCCTTTCAGCCAAGGGCCGCTGCAACCCTCCTCCAAGCGAGACTTTCCATGGACGACGCTTCCTCGACCTACGACGCCGCGCGGTTCAAGCGCGCCGGGCGGGGCAAGATCTTCGACTCGATTCTCGACACCATCGGCGACACGCCGCTGGTCCGCCTGCCGCACCTGACCGCCGAGCTGAAGCCCAAGGGCACGGTGCTGGCCAAGCTCGAGTTCTTCAACCCGCTGGCCTCGGTCAAGGACCGCATCGGCGTGGCGATGATCGAGTATCTCGAGGCCAAGGGCCTGCTGAAGCCGGGCGGCGTGATCGTCGAGCCCACCAGCGGCAACACCGGCATCGCCCTGGCCTTCGTGGCGGCCGCCAAGGGCTACAAGCTGACCCTGGTCATGCCCGAGAGCATGTCGATCGAGCGCCGAAAGATGCTGCTGCTGCTGGGCGCCAAGCTGGAGCTGACCCCGGCCGAGAAGGGCATGCGCGGCGCCGTCGCCCGGGCCCAGGAAATCGTCGACGCCACGCCCGGCGCGGTGATGCCCCAACAGTTCGAGAACGTCGCCAACCCGCTGATCCACCGCGTGTCAACGGCCGAGGAGATCTGGAACGACACCAACGGCGCCGTCGACGCGGTCGTCTCGGGCGTGGGCACCGGCGGCACCATCTCGGGCGTCGGCCAGGTGCTGAAGGCCCGCAAGCCGTCGGTGAAGATGATCGCCGTCGAGCCGGAAGCCAGCGCGGTGCTGTCGGGCGGCGCGCCCGGCCCGCACAAGATCCAGGGCATCGGCGCGGGTTTCGTGCCGGGCATACTGGACCGTGGCGTGATCGACGACATCGTCCAGGTCAGCAACGACGACGCCTTCGCCATGGCTCGCAAGGCCGCGGCGACCGAAGGCCTGCCCGTGGGCATCAGCTCGGGCGCGGCCCTGACCGCCGCGTTCGATCTGGCGCTGCGCGACGAGTACGCCGGCAAGGTGATCGTGGCGATCATCCCCAGCTTCGCCGAGCGCTACCTGTCGACGGCCCTGTTCGAAGGCCTCTGATCCCGGAAACAGGTCGCGGGGCGTGAAGATCGGCGTCGTCGGATGCGGGGTGGGTGGCATGGCCGCCGCCCTGGCCCTGGCGCGCGCCGGCCATCGCGTCACCCTCCTGGAGGCGTTCGAGACGCCCCGCCCGCTGGGTTCGGGCCTGTTGCTCCAGCCCACCGGCCTGGCGGCCCTGCGCGCGCTGCGCCTGGACGAGGAGGTTCGCGCGGCGGGCGCGGTCGTCCGCCGCCTGGAGGGCAAGGACAGTCGCGGCCGCAGGGTCATGGATCTGGTCTACGATCACTGGAAGCCTGGCGCCCATGGCGTGGGCATCCATCGCGGCGTGCTTTTCCAGACCCTGCATGCGGCCCTGCCCGACGCCGGCGTCGAGCTGGTGACCGGCGCGCGCGTCATCCGCATCGAGAATCCGGCCAGGCCGATCCTGCACGACGCCTCGGGACGCGCTTTCGGGCCGTTTGACCTGGCGATCGTCGCCGACGGTTCGGCCTCGCCCCTGCGGTCGCTGCTGCGGCCCAGGGCCAGGGCGCCGGTCTATCCCTGGGGCGCGGTCTGGACCCACGTCGCCGATGTCGACGACCGCTTCGGCCTGGCGCTGCGCCAGGTCTATCATCGCGCCGAGGTGATGGTGGGCGCCCTGCCGGTGGGGCGCGACCCCGACGGCCTGTCGCCCACGGGCCTGGCCTTGTTCTGGTCGGTCCCCGTGGCGGGCCTGGACGACTTCCTGGCCGGCGACTTCGCCGCATGGCGCGACCGCCGCCTGCGGCCGCTGTGGCCGGAACTGGCCGCCCTGCTGGACGAGCGCGACGACTGGAGCGGCTTCTCCAAGGCCCTCTACCGCGACGTCTCGGTGGGCCGGTGGAGCGACGGCGCCTGCACCCTGCTGGGCGATGCGGCCCATGGCACCAGTCCGCAGCTGGGCCAGGGCGCCAATCTGGCCCTGGTCGACGCGGTGGAGCTGGCCGAACGGCTGAAGCGCGACCATCGTCCGGTGGCCGTGTCGGTCAAGGCCTGGCAAGCCAACCGGCGACGGCACACAGGCCTCTACCAGGTGGCGTCCAAGGCCCTGACGCCGCTCTTCCAGGCCCATGGCGGCTTCTGGCCGGCCATGCGCGACGGGTTCTTCACGCCGATGTCGGGCTTGCCCGGGGCGCGCCATATGGCGGCCCGGCTGCTGACCGGTACGCTGCGCCTGGGACGCTTCCCGCGCGTTACGCGTCCATGAGCGATCCGGCATGAACGATCCGGCATGAGAGGCGCAGGATGAGCGACGTCTACGACCGCGCCAAGCGCTCGGCGGTGATGGCGCGGGTCCGGAGCAAGAACACCACGCCCGAGCTTCGCCTGCGCCGGCTGCTGACCGACCTGGGCGCGCGCTACCGCCTGCACCGCAAGGACCTGCCCGGCTCGCCCGACGTGGTGATGCCTGGACGGCGGCTGGCGATCTTCGTTCACGGCTGCTTCTGGCATGGCCACGACTGCGCGCGAGGGTCGCGCGTGCCCAAGGCCAACCGCGACTACTGGCTGGCCAAGGTGGCCCGCAACACCGCCCGCGACGCCCGCAACCGCCAGGACCTGGCCGCCGCCGGCTGGCGGGTGGAGACGGTCTGGGAGTGCGAGATGAAGGACGAGGCGGCGCTGCGCGAGCGGGCCGCCGCCTGGCTGGCCCCGCCGCCTTCGCGCCCCGGTTAGGCCGCGGCGCGGGCGGCGCCGGGCGGCAGCATCTCGGTTAGGACCGCGTGCAGCTGGCCGGGGTCGACAGGCTTGGCCAGGTGGGCGTTCATGCCGGCGTCACGGCAAGCCTCCCAATCCTTGGGCGTGGCCGAGGCGGTCACGGCCACCACGGGGATGTCGCGATTGGGTCCCTCGCCCGCCCGCAGCCGGCGGGTGGCGTCGCGGCCGTCCATGCCGGGCATGTAGACGTCCATCAGCATCACGTCGAAGCGCTCGGTTCCCAAAAGCTCCAGCGCCCGTTCGCCGGACTCCGCCAGGGTGGGCTGGATGCCGAACGCCTGCAGCACCAGCTCTATGGCCCGGCGATTGACCATGTGGTCGTCGACCACCAGCACCCGCGCGCCATCGATCGCGGCTCCTCTTTCAGGGGCCTGCTCGGCCTGCGCCGGATCGACGCGCACTTCCAGCCGGAAGCGCGAACCCTTGCCCGGCGTGCTGGTCACGGTCAGGTCGCCGTCCATCAAGCGGGCCAGCTCGCGGCTGATCACCAGGCCCAGGCCGGAACCGCCGTGCTCGCGCACCACGTTGGAGCCCAGTTGGTCGAACGGGGTGAAAAGTCGGGAAACCTGCGCCTCGGAGAGGCCCGGCCCGGTGTCGGCGACCAGGGCCTCGACCACCAGCCGGCCGCCCTCGGCGCGCGACTTGAACCGCACGGTGACGGCGCCGCGCTCGGTGAACTTGATGGCGTTGGACAGCAGGTTGTTGAGCACCTGGCGCAGGCGCAGGGAGTCGCCCGCCACCCAGCGCGGCAGGTTAGCCGCCCCCTCGACCCGAAGCCGGAGGCCTTTCTTCACCGCGTCGGGCCGCCACAAGCGCAGGGTGTCGGCCATGGACTGGCGCAGGTCGAACGGCGCCTGCTCCACCGCCATGCGGCCGGCGTCCAGCTTCGACAGGTCCAGCAGGTCGTTGAGCAGGGTCCGCATCATCGAGCCGGCGTCGGCGATCAGCTGGGCGTGGGTGCGCGAGGCGGCGTCGGCCACGTCGCCATGCAGGCGCGCGGCCCCGGCCAGGATGGCGCTGATGGGCGTGCGGAGTTCGTGGCTGATCATGGCCACGAAGGCCGACTTGGCGGCCACGGCCTCCTCGGCCTCGTGACGGCGGCGTTCGGCCTCCTCCTTGGCCAGGGCCTCGGCCCGCAGCGCCTTCTCGAGGGTGCGGCCGGCCACGGCCACCGAGAAGATCAGCAGCAGAACCCCGAACCACAGGGCGTTGGCCAGGGGCGCGCCCGGATTGGCCGCGCGGCCCACGAACGGGACGATCAGCAGATAGACCACGTGCGGAGCGGCCGCCGAGAGGGTCGCCGACCTCAGGCTCGAATTGACGACGATGACGTTCAGCAGGGCGCCGGCCAGCAGCAGGCCGCCCAGGGTGGGCGCGAACCTCTGTTGCGAGGCGAACAGCGGCAGGGCCAGGAAGCCGAAGATGGTCGAGGTGACGAAGGGCATGATCGCCAAGCCCAGGCGCACGAGCCGGCCCGTCGGATCGGCCCGCAGGCGGCGGAACAGCCAGAGCTCCAGCATCTGGGCGGCGACATAGATCCCGGCCCAGGCCCAGACCCAGCCCATGCCCACGAAGACGTGCAGCACCACCGCGATCATCACCGTGGCGACGACGCGCAGGTAGAGGTTGCCCCGGCGCGCGGCCGCGGCCCTCAACTCCCCCGCCTGACGCTCAACGGCTCCCACGCAGCCCCCAGCTCTTCGCACGGCCCCCGCCGCGCGCGAATGGCCATAGCATGGAATGCGATGGCTAAAAGGGAATGAAAGAACGACAATATTCCGGCGCGGCCCGCAAGAAATCCGCACGAGCCTTGCGCGGATCAGCGGCGATACGCTGGTTTTTGACCGGAACCGGTCGGCGACAACGAGATTCCCGGCCGGGTCTTGCCCGAGGGTTTCAGTCGCGGGGCGCCGGCGGCTCGCCCAGGACCCGGACCAGCGTCAACGGGTCGCACCCCTGGATGTCGACGATCTTCAGGCGGGCGGTCGCGCCCGAGGCGATCGCTACGGCGGACTTCGACAAGCCCAGGGCCTTGGCCAGAAAGGCCACCAGGGCGGCGTTGGCCGCGCCCTCGACGGGCGGGGCGGAAACCCGCACCTTCAGGTACGGGCGCCCGTCCGGTCCGGTCTCCCAGCCGTCGATCCCCTCGCGCCCTCCGCGCGGGGTGAGACGGACGGCCAGGCGCATGGATCAGTAGCCAACCAGGCTCAGCAAGCTGTTTCTCAACGCCGGCAGCAGGATGTTCTGCACGCCGCTGATGATCAGAAGCACGATGATCGGGCTGATGTCGACGCCGCCCAGCGGCGGGATCATCCGGCGGAACGGCCGCAGGATCGGATCGGTCACCCGGTCCAGGAACGTGCTGATGGAATACACCGCGCGGTTGCGCAGGTTGATGATGTCGAACGCAACCAGCCAGCTGAGCACCGCCGAAATGACGATAGCCCACCACAGGAGGCTGAGCAGGGCGGAGACGATGAAGTAGACGAAGTGGATGATGGGGGCCATGGGGTTTCCAGTCCAAGTCCCCGCTTCTTGCCGCGCCGCAGCGGCCCTGGCAAGCCAAGCGCGCAAACCCCTCACGCGAGCGCTTGACGCGCGCCCCGGCCCAACGTATCTCCGCGCTTCCTTGGGGCCGTAGCTCAGATGGTAGAGCGCCTCGTTCGCAATGAGGAGGTCAGGGGTTCGATTCCCCTCGGCTCCACCAATCCCTTAGCGGATTGGATTGCTCCAAGAAAATCAGTACCTTCGCTCTGCGCGGCCTGGAGCCGCGAGCGCCCGCGCTAGTCCATCTTCAGCGCCCAAGCGTGACCGAACTGGATGTAGAAGGTGGCGCCGTCCGGGCCGTAGGCGACGTCGATCCCGGCGTCCAGGCCCAGCTTTCGGGCCAGGCGATAGCGGAAACCCGCGCCTCCGGCATAGATCGGCCCGGAGTCCTTGTAGATCCGCGAATTCCCCGCCTTGGTCGAGCCCACGCCGGCGAAGGCCAGCAGCGACCAGCGCGGATTGAGCCGCCAGGTGGCCTCGACCTCGGAGCTGACGACGTCCTCGCCCTCGTAGCGCATGGCCTCGACCCCGCGCAGGTCGATCGCCGGCGCGTAATAGACCGGAAAGTCGTTACGGATGGCGTTGGCCTCGAGCTTGAAGCCCAGGCCCAGGCGCGGCGAGAGCTTATGGAATGCGAACACCGCCGCGTCATAGGTCTCGTAATCGCGGTCGCTGCCGAAGGCGTCACGGTTGAACTTGCCCTCGACCAAGACGTTGAGGCCGTTCGTCGGGCTCAACGGATTGTCGCGATCGTCAAAGTGGAAGCCCAGCCCCAGGGCGCCGGTCTGCATGGCGCCGCCGAAATGATCGGCGAACCTGGGCGGCAGGCCCCGGATGTCGATCTGCGAGTTCAGCTTGCGGAAATCGAACAGCGGCCCGATCGAGAACCGCTCGTCGTTCAGCTTCCATAGGGCCGAGCCCAGCAGGCCGTAATCGTAGTGGCTGGTGTACTCGACGCCCTTGGGCAGGAAGGCCGGATAACTGCCCAGCGTCACCTTGCCGTGGGCCACGCCGAACTTGTAGCTCAGCCGCCCGTGGGCCGCGTAACCCGCCTGGAAATAGCCGAACCCGTTTGAGCCGTTGCCGGTCTTGAAAGCCCCGAAGATATGCTTGGTCACCAGTCGGGGATTGTTCGGATCGGCGCTCAGGAAGGCCGGCGCGACGCCGTAGCCGCCGTCGACGGCCTTTTCGGTGATGACGATCAGCACGGGCAGGAAGCCGCCCTTGGCCAGGATCTCCGAGAAATCGAGCATACCGTCCTGCTCGTCGAACAGCCGGTCGACGAAGCGCTTTTTCTCGGGCTCGGTGGGCGGCTCCACGGGTCCTTGAGGCTGGGAAACTGGGAACTCGGCGACCGACGCGCCCGCCGGGACAGGATCCGCGGGCGCCGGCGCGACATCGTCGGCGTAGGCTGCGGTCGCCAAGGTCGCCGCGCCGCAGAAAGCCAAGGCCGCTGCCAGCCTCGATCGGTCGTGCAACGACTTGCCCATCCCAGCGCCCTCGAACGGCCACGGCCATCCGCCTTGGTCTAGGGACGGGTCGGGAGGCCAGCCATCGGGGATTCCCCAGCCCTTGCGGCTTGAATGTCCCTAGATGGCGGGCGACGGCCTCGGATAATGTAGGCTGCGCTTCTCGTCCCAGCCCTACCGCAACGCCGCTTGGCCCAACTCGGTGACACCGGACAGAAGGCCGGCCATCAGCAGGCCCACCAGCCCCCCCAGGATGACGATCAGCACCGGTCCCAGCAGGCGGGCGCCGGCGTCGATGCGCTTGAGGGCGGCCTCTTCCTCCAGCCGGCCCGAGCGCGCCAGCATCGGGCCCAGGGCGCCGGTCGCCTCGCCCACTGCGGCCATGCGGGTGATGGCTCCCGGGAACCCCGCTACGCCCTGCAAAGCGACGGAAAGCGAGTGACCCTGGCGCACGGCCGTGGCGACCGGCTCCAGCTTGCGGCGCGAGACGTCCGAATTGACCCCGCGAATGGCCAGACGCAGCGCGTCGGTCATCGGCGCGCCAGAGGCCAGCATGCCGCCCAGGGCGATGGCGAAACCGCCGAAGGTCAGCGCCGACATTAGTTTGCGAGACGGACCATTGTGCAAAAACCGGTCGACCGGTCCAACGAGCAGACCTGCCCGCCCCGCGGTGATCAGGCCCACGACCACGACGGCGATCAGCCCCAGCAGCACGGGCATCTCGGCGCGCAGAATGTCGCTGACGGTGATCAGGGAACCCAGGATCAAGGGCCGCTCGCCGCCGCTGTCGTCGACCAGCGGCGCAAGCGTCGGCACCACCAGCAACAGGATCATCAAGGCGGCGGCGATCGTGCTGACCAGCACGAATATCGGATAGGAGAGCGCAGAGACCAGTTGCTCGCGCAGCTTGATCCGTCCCTCCAGAAGTTCGCCCGCGCGGCGCAGGCCGCCGGGCAGGTCGCCAGCCGCCTCCCCGGCGGCGATCAGGGCCGCGACGAAGGCGTTGGCCTGGCCCATGCAGGCGGCGAAGGCCTGGTCAACCGCATCGCCGCCGCCGATCCGGACGGTCAGCTCGCGGCAGATCTCTCGCATGGCCGAACGCTCGCTGCGCGCGCCCAGGATGCCCAGGGCCGAACGGATGTCCGCCCCCGCCGCCAGAAGGTCGGCCAGAGTGGTCAGAAGCTCGGCCGTCTCGCGGTCGTTCAGGGCGCGGGCCGAGCCTTTCTTTCGGCGAACCGCGCCGGCCGCGGGACGGATGCGCATCGGCGTCAGGCCGTCCCGCAGCAGGCGCTCGTAGGCGGCCGCCTCAGTGGAGGCGGCGATGCTGGCGCGCACCCGCCGGCCAGAAGCGTCCAGGCCCACATAGTCGAAGCTGCGCTCAGGCTCAGCCATGGACCGCCGCCAGCACTTCCTCCAGCGAGCTTTCACCCCGTTCCACGCGTGAAAGGCCGTCCGAGAGCATGTTTTCCAGACCCAGGTCCTGCGCCAGCGCGGCCAACTCCCCGGCCGAAGCCTGGTCGGCCAAGGCTCTTTGCAGGCGATCATCAGCCAGGAAGGCCTCGCTGACCGGGACCCGTCCGCGATACCCGAGGCCCTTGCAGGCCGGACACCCGACCGCACGGAAGCGGCGGACCAGGCGCCGAGTCCCAATCGCTAGGTGCTCGGCCGCGTCATGTTCCTCGACCCGGCAGTCGGGGCACAGGCGACGAACCAGACGCTGGGCCATTGCGCCTCTGAAGCCTGCCGCCAGCTGATAAGGCTCCACCCCCATGTCGCGCAGCCGCGGAGCCACGGCCAATGCGTCGTTCGCGTGGATCGAGGCCAGGACGAGGTGGCCCGTCATCGCCGCCTGCATCGCCACCGCGGCGGTCTCGGGGTCGCGGATCTCTCCCACCAGGATCACGTCGGGATCTTGGCGCAGGAACGACCTCAGAGCCGCGGCGAAGGTCAGGCCCAGATGCGGGGCGGCCTGGGTCTGGGAAACATGCTCGAAGTGGTATTCGACCGGATCCTCGATGCTCAGCACCTTCCGGCCCGAGCCAGCAAAGGTCTGCAGCAGCGCGTAGAGCGTGGTGGTCTTGCCGCTACCCGTGGGGCCGGTCACCAGGAAGAGGCCGTGCGGCGCGCGCCCTGCACGGCGCAGAACCTCCACAGTGGGCGCCGCCAAACCCAGTCGGTCGAGGTCCAACGGCACGGCGGCACGGTCCAGGATCCGTAGCACCGCGGTTTCGCCGAACACCGTGGGCGAGGTGGCCACCCGCACGTCGATCGATCGGCCGCCGATCACGAAGCTGGTGCGCCCGTCCTGTGGCAGTCGGCGCTCGCCCAGGTTCAGATTGGCGATGACCTTGATCCGCGACACCGCGGGCGCAGCCAGGTCCGCGGCCGCCACCTGATGCTCGATCATCCGCCCGTCCACGCGCAAACGGATAAGCAGGTCGTTGCGACGAGGCTCGAAGTGAATGTCCGAAGCCCCCAGCGCCAAGGCGGCCTCGAAGGCGCTGGCCACCAATCGAGCGCCTGCGCCTTCGGACACGCCGTCGGCCACCTGGTCGATTTCGCGCTCCAGCCGCCGCTCGTCCAGCAGAGTCGCCGATCGCTCGTCCGAGGAGAACAGGGCGTCGAAGCCGCGCCGCCAGTCACCAGGGCGCGCCACCAGCAAGCTCACGGCCAGGCCCGTGGCGAACACCAACCCCGAAAGGCCCTCATTGTCCAACGGGTCGCAGACCGCGCAGAACAGCGTGCCCCGCTCTAGGCGCAAGGGCAGTATCCGGCCCCGGCGCAGATATTCCGCCGAGACCGCGAGCTGGGAGACATCGATCTCGGCTGGACGCCGCGCCGGGTCCCAAATCTCGCAACCCGACACCGCGGCATAGGCGGCCACGAGGTCTTCGTCGGACAATGCGCCCAGCTGGTTGAGCACCTGCTCGACCGGCTGGCCCGTGCGCCCCGCAACCAGTTCAGCGCGCGCCAGGGCCGCAGCGTCGACGCGTTGACCCTCGACGAGGGACTCGATCAAGGCCTGCCGCTGTTCGCGGCCCGGATCCGCGCCGCGCAGGCGGGTCAAACGCTCGGCCACAGGCCCGCCTCCATCGCCAGTCCCACCGACCACGCCGCCGCGGCGATAGCTGGCCCGAAAGCCAGCCGACCATCCTTCGGCTTGGCCACCGCCATCGCGACCAGTCCGAACACCCCCGCCGCGGCCATCATCCAGGGCGTGGCCGGCCCCAGCCAGATGGCAAGCGCCGCGATCAGCTTCACGTCTCCTAGCCCCAGGGCGTCTCGCCCACGCAGACGCCGGAAACCTTCCCGCAACAGCCATAGGCCCGCGAGTGTCGCAGCCCCGATCCCCACGCCGAGACCCAAGTCGAAGGGCGAACGCATAGCCGCCAGCGCCACAGCCATCACCACGACCAGCAAGGTGAGAACATCTGGCAGGCGGCGCGTGCTGGCGTCCACCAGCGCCGAAGCCAGTAGTGCAAGCCCCAGAACCGCCAAGGGCAGGGCGCGAACGGGGTCCGCGATCGCGAAGGCCGAGCCCGCCGCCAGGACGCCCAGCGCCTCGCCGACGAAATGGATGCGAGCGATCGGCGCCGCGCAGTAGGCGCAGGCGCCCCGCTGGAACACGAACGACACCAACGGCACCGTCCGGGCGAAGCCCAGCGTGCGACCGCACCCGTCGCAGCGCGATCCGCCCGTCAGCGCCTGCTCGCCGCGGGTGGCGCGCACGGCGACCGTCGCGCCGCAGCTGCCGGCGGCGGCGCCCGCCATCAATCCCAAAGCCAGCAGGCCGGGCGCGATCATTGGCCCGCCCGCAGATCCCGCTTGAGGCCCGAGCCGCCTGGCTTGCCGTCGGCCCCGTAGCTCATCACCACAGGATCTTCGCCTTCCTGCGGCGGGTGGTAGACGATCGGCCTGCCCCAGGGGTCGAGCGTCGCCTTGGTCGTCTTGAGATACGGCCCCGTCCAGGCCGATGTGTCGGCCGGCTCGGTCACCAAGGCGGCCAGGCCTTCGCTCTCGCTCGGATAGCGGCCGACGTCGTCGTGGAAGGCCTCAACGGCCGAGGCCACTGTGTCCAGCTGCAACTGGGCCGCCTTGACCCGAGACCGCCCCAGCTGACCCATCAGGGCAGGGGTGAGGACGGCCGCGATCAGGCCGATGATCGCAATCACCACCAGCATCTCGGTGAGGGTGTAACCCTCGTCGGCCGTCAGCCGCGGCTCGTCGGCGCGAAGGCTCTTGCGCATGTCCCCCCCTCTTCATTCACACGATAGAACCGACGCCAGATGACGGCGACGGGTTGTTCCCGCTGGCCGGTAAATCGCACGACCCGCTCGTCCGTCCAACCGCCCTGGCCTCTTGCCGTCAAGCGCCAGACCTGTCCTGCCAGCGGCCGATCAATAGGCGTCGAGCTGCCGAGCGTGGCCGCCCTGCCCAGGAAGGACACCAGGCGCGGACCGCAGATTTTCCACACGTCGCCCGAATCCGCGGCCGCGATCTCCGCCGGCGATCGGGGACGATCGGCCGCACGCAGCCAGCTCGATAGCCTCGACGGGTCGGCCGCGCCCAGACGCCGCAGGAGATCGAGATCGTCGGCGGCTACGGCGGCCGACAACTTGTCCCCCTCCAGCTCGACCAAGACGCTCCCGGAACGCTCGTTGCGCCCCAGGGCCATGGCCGCCTTCTCCTGGTCGCCCGCCAAAGCCAGCTCGACTTGGGCGCGTCCGAAGTCGGCGCGGGCGGCGCGCAGCGAAGCCGTCCCGCGGACGGTCAGAGCCGCCGCGACCAAAGCGACCGCCAGCGTAACGGCCATGGCCGCGCCGCTGACATAGCCGGCCTCGTCAACGGGGAGGCGGGACGAGGCCACGGTTCTTGATTTCGGGCAGGTCGGAAAGCAGGCCGCCCATAGCGCTGTCGGCGCCGGCGCGATCGGGCACGATGCGGGCCGTCAGCAGGACGATCAGTTCGGTGCGCGAACTCTCTCGCGTATCGGAACGGAAAAGCACGCCCAGCCCGGGAATTTTGCTCAGGCCCGGCGTGCCGCTGCCGTTCTGGGTCCGACTACGGCTGATGAGTCCGCCCAGAGCGACCACCGCGCCGCTGTCCAGGACCAGGGTGCTTTCGAACTTACGTTGCTGGATCGTTGGCGAATCGATGCCCGAGGTCAGGGTCTTGGCGACCGAACTGACCTCCTGGGTCACTTCCAGCACCACGCGGTTGTCGCCTGTGACGCGCGGCGTCACGTTCAGGATCACACCGGTGTTGCGATAGTCGACGGTGTTGATCAGAGCGGCCGTGCCGCTGGAGGTGTTTTGGGCGCTCTGCGTGACCACGGGCACCTGGTCGCCGATCTGCAGCTTGGCGGCGTGGTTGTCGAGGGTGACGATCTTGGGCGCCGAAACCACTTCGACGTCGGTCTTCGACCCCAGGGCCGAGATCGCCGCGCTAATGTCCTTCGACAGATAGGTCACCGAAAAGCCGGGGAATGACGGGCCTACCGCACCCTTGTCGTTGTACACCGAACCGACGCCCAACTTGCCGCCGTCACCGACGGCCTTCCAATCGACCCCGTATTTCAGGTCGTTGCCCAGGCGCACCTCAAGGATGGAGGCCTCGATCAACACCTGGGCGACCGGCCGGTCAATCTCTCCAAGGATGCGCTGGATCTGCGCCCAACGCGATGGGGAGGCCGAAATCAGGAGCGAATTCGAACTCTTGCTGATACCGATCCGGACCTCGTCGTCGCCCTCGCCGCCCGACCAGCCGGAGTTGCCCGAACCGGTCGAAGCAGAGGCGGAGACCGCCCCGCTGCTCGTCGAGCCGCTCTGACCATCCGCCGCCACGGGCGCGTCGACAGCGCGGCCGCTGGCGCTGGCGCTGTCGCCCCGCCCCGAAATCACCGAACCTAGCGTCGCGCCCAGGTCTTCGGCCGAGACGCTTCGCGGACGATAGACATGCAGCGGGGAGGCGTTCTCGCGGCCGGCGGTGTCCAGGCGGGCGATCCAGCGCCCGACCTCGTCGAGCGCCTGGCTGGTGCGCGCGAAGACGATCAGGCCGTTGAGCCGCCGAAGCGGCACGACCGTCACCGTGCTCATGCCGCCAGCCTGCAACAGCCGATCGACTTCCGTCGCCACCGTGGCGACCGGCGCCTGGTTCAGGTCGAACCACCGCAGGCGCGAACCTTCGAAAGCGCTGCGATCAAGAACCTTGATCGTCTCCTGGGCCGATTCCAGTTCCGCCCCGATGCCGCCCAGGATCAGCAAGCCCTGTTTGTCGTTGGCGTAGAGCACAGTGTTGGCCGGGGCCATCGCTTCCAAGGCTTTGGCCACCTCGGTCGGCGAGACGTAGGACAAGGGCACGGCCACCACGTCATAGCCTGCGCGGCGACCTGCCCCATCGGCGATGCTGCGCACCCCCGACCCCACCCCGGCCTTGGATCGCGGCAGAACCTTCACCGTCTCGCCGTCGCGCACCAGGGCCACGTCGTTGGCCGCCAGCGCGGTCTCGATCGCGTCGAACAACTGGGTCCGCGTCAGCCGCTGGTCGATGCGAAACGACATCTTGCCGTTCACGCCGGGGTCGATCGCGTAGGTCAGGCCCAAGGCGTTGCCCAGCACTTCCTCGACCACCTGGGCTATGTCGGCCTCACGGAAGACGAACGTATAGGCTTCGGCGCGCGGCGAGGCCGCCGCCCGGGGCTGGACCGCCGCCGAAGCGGGCATGAGGCCGCCGACGGCGCAAAGGAGCGCCAAGCCACCGGCCAGAGCACGGGAATAACGACAAATCACCACGATAAACTCACGATCTGGGCGTCGGCGCGCTGGCGGGCGGCGGAGGCATTCTGAAGCCGGACGGCGGAGCGTCCTGCGTCGGCGCCTGGACGGCGGGAACCTGGCCCAGGACCACCTCAGCCGAACCATTGGAGGTGTCGACAGTGATCTTGCCGTCGCCGACCTCGACCAAGGTGACACCATTGCGCGTCTCGCCCATGGCCAGCCATTCAGCAGGCTTGCCGTCCATGGAGAGCAAGGCGGCGATACGAGTCGGGGTTCTCGCCACCCCATCCAGGCGCAGAGCCGGCGCAGGCCCTCCGGCCCCGGGAATCGAAAACAGGGGCGCGGCCAAGGCCCGCGCCAGGCCCGCGCTTTGAGCGCGCGCCGGGGCGGGCCGGACGCGCAAGGTGGGGAACTTCGCCGCAGTCTCGGCGATGGCGTTCTGCGCAAAACCTGGGCCGCCGGCTGCGGCCCAGGCCCCAGCGCCCAGGACCAGTCCGCCGGCGGCGGCTCCGGCGAAGATCAACGAGGCGCGGCGGTCCAGCAATAGAAGCGTCCGGAAAACTGGAGAGAGACCAAATGGTCATGGGGGCGAAGCTCTACGACATCGGCGTAGAGCAACGGCTGCGAGCGCGACAGGGCGTCAAGGGCCGACAGCATCGGGGCATACTCGCCTTCCGCCTCGATGCGGACCGACACGGGTGCGATGCGTTCCAGATCGGCAGGGGCCGAAGGCGTTAGCTGAACCCTGGCGGGCTGCCCGGGCGTCACGGTCGCCAGAGCGCTGAACCGCTGGCGGACCGGCTCCAGTTGAGCGGGGGCTACGCCGGCGCAAACCGAGCCAGGCGGATAGTCGTGGCTGCCGCCCCGGCGCCGCAACAGCGCCTGCGCCCGTTCGGCCTGGCCATCGAGCACGTTCAAGCGATCCTTCAGGTCGGCGGGCCGCGCCAACACCGACAGCCCAGCCCCGAACAACAGCGCGCAACTGGCTCCCGTCAGCACGGCGCCCAGCGTCATCAGGGGGCCCTGGGTCATACCGGGCGTCATCATCGACCTCCCAGGGGGGCGGCCGAAACCGGCGCCGTGCGCGGTGCCGGCCCCACGCCCCACAGCCAGACGCGCCGACGCAACGGCTTGGGCGATCTGGCCACCATGCGATCGGTCGCGACGAACGGCGCGACCTCCCCCCTCGCCTCGACGGCCATCAAGCCCTTCTCCCAGCGCCAGGCTTCGATGCGCGCATCCGGCGCCCGCGCCGCCGACGCCCAGGCCAAGTCGTTCAGCGCCACGCCCAGAGACTCGCCACGGTCAGCCTCATCCAACGCCTCCGCCTGGGCGCGCTGGGCGTTGACCGTCCTCGCCTGGCGCAGTTCGGCCCTGGCCTGGACCTCCAGCGCCTCAAGCCGGGCCTCGGCGCGTTGGCGCGACAGCCAGGCCCCGCCCAGCGAGACCGAGATCAGAGCCACCACCGCGCAGGCCGCCCCGCCAGCGATCAGCGCATTGCGCGCCATCCTGCGCTGGTGACCGGGAGCCAGGAAAACCACGCGACAGGGGCGCCCGGCCAGGTCGATTTCGGTTTCCAGCCGATCGACCACCTCCGCTCGCCTTACGTAGAAGGCTCCGTATCGCCGGCTCTGGCCCGGCCGCCAGACTTCCGTCGCCTGGAGCCTCATGGCCACGTCGGACAAGGCGACGGGGGCGCCATGCCGCGCATCCAGTTCCGCCATGCGCCGCTGTTCCCAGGGCCAGCCGGGCGGGGCCAGGAAGGTCCGCACGAAGACCTTCGGCGGAGGCGTGGCCTCCTCCGGGGTCAGTTGGGGCGGGGGTTCGGACTGGAACCGCAACTGCGCGATCACGCTCATGGGGACACCGGCCGGCAATCGCCGGAAATGGAATCAAAGCCGCAAGTCGCCGGCTGCCGCGCCCAAACCGGTGCGACGGCTAGCGGCACGTCGCCGTCGACCAGGGCCACGGCGCGCAGCGCCACCGGACGGGGCGCGGCAGCTTGGCCCGATGGCCAGCGGGGCTGGACGCCCCTTTCATCCAGATAGACGAACCGAGCCCGGGCGCGGTCGCCTAGCGCCCGGATCATGGCCCTTCTTCCGCGTTGACGCAGAATCAGCCGCGTCTGCCCGGACGCCGAGGCCAGTTCGGCGCTGCATCGGTCGTCTCCGCAGTCGAAGGCCAGCGTCCGCTCGGCCCCGTCAAAGCCCGACGCCGCCTCGTCGACCACCGGACCGGCCTGGCTCATGAAACCGGCCAGATCGGTCTGGGCGCGATCCAGTCTTCCGCCGACCACGGCCTGACCGACGGCGGCGCGGCTCAACTTGCCGAACATGAAACTGGCCTGGGCGATCCCGCCGATCGCCAGCCCCACCATGACCAGCGCCGCCATGGCTTCGGCCAGGGTGTAGCCGTCGTCGCTCATGTCGCTGGGCCTCTGCAACGCGCGACAGTGTCGAGCGTGAACACCCGTCGAGCGCCTCGCGGACGAATGACCGCTTTGAGCTGGCACAGGCGAACCTCTTCCCACCGTGTTGTCGGCACGAGCGGCGTAGCCTCCACACGCCAAGCCAGGTCGCCGACGCGGCCCGCACGCTCGCCGGGCTCGCCAACCGGCTGGGCCAAAAGAAAGCGACCCAGCGCCTCAGCCCGTCGTGTCTGGGCCGCGGTCGCCGCGATCTTGCGAGCTGTGGCCGCCGCCGACAGGCTCAGCGCCAGTCCCGTGGCGAGGATCACCAGCGCGACCAGGGCGTCGACCGCGGCGTAGCCGCCCTCGCCGCCCCCCGGGCGCTTTGGTCGGACCGACAGTAGAATTTGAGATCTTCGACGAAGCGCCGCCCCGGCGCGCCATCGCCTCTTAGAGTTATTCACAAGCTATGGTTCAGTTTACATGTATCGCCACCACCGAACCAGCGGTAATTCGGCTGAAGAGGACGGGATCGGCCATCGCCCTGCCGACGAGCCACACGTATTTCGCGAACGACCGGCGCAAAAAGAGCGCCGCCAGCCTTAGGACAAGGGCGCGATCCCGCTGGAGCGAGCCGCCCACCGAGACACAGCCGGCTTCGGAAGCGCGCGGGCTGGCCCCCCCGGGGCGCGCCCGCCCTGTCGCAGCGCAGATGCAGATAGTGATAGGGGCCGAGCAATGACGGAGGCGTTCGCGGCGCGCTGACCGCGTCTCCTCAGGGCAGCGGCATCACATAGCCGCCCAAGAGCGGCAAAACCACGAACCGGGCTGTCGCCCCCACCGTCGTCACGCTGGTGCGGTTGCCGGCCGCATCATAGGTGTAGGTCACGACCTTGCCGTCGCCGTAGTCGACCGTGACCAGACGCCCAAGGGCGTCATAGCCATATTTCACCGTCGCCGCCGACGCCGATCCCGTCGCCGCCAGCGCGATACCCATCGCCAGGGCCAACCCGACAGCCGCCCGCCTTCTACGATCCATCTTCATGCCCCTGACGCCCTAGACCTTACGGCGCTGCTCGGCCGCAACCTGAAGCTTGCGTGCCACGCCGTTCACCGCCTGGTCAACCCTCACGCGATCCAGCCGCTAGAACATACCTGGAGCCATCGCGTCGCCAGCCGAGATCGTCGGCGATCTCCGCGTCGCAGGAGCGATGACCACAAATACGAGATCCATGAAAATCGCCTAGATGAGCGTAAAAGCGGGTTCCATTGGTTCGGCTTAGCAGCGGAACGCCTGTCAACCACGGTGGGTTCAACGGATCGCCGCGACACACTGGGCGAAGGCCTCTGCAGGGGTTCGATGGAGCAAGGTCTTTCTGAGCCGCTCGCCGCGCACTGAGCGCGGGCAGATGCTGACGCCAGAAATTCTGAGGCGCTTCGCGGAGGCCGCGAGCGAACGGCTACGCGGATAGGACGGCGCACACCGGCGCGAGCACGTGTGCGTGATGGCTCAGCGCGTGGAAGCGATCAGGACCGTGGGAAATCGGACTGATTTGCTGAGAACCTTGGCCGGCCTCTGCAGGCGAACACGCAGCAGTTCTCGGCGTTCGCAGTTTTAAACCGAAATGGCGCACCCGACACGATTCGAACGTGTGACCTTTGCCTTCGGAGGGCAACGCTCTATCCAGCTGAGCTACGGGTGCTTCCGCCTTGCGGAAGCGCGGTCTTAGCCGAAAGGCCGCGCCTGCGCAAACGGGTCTTGTCAGCCCTTCGCCAGATAGACGAAGCGCACCACGAACAAGGCCGCCAGGACCAGCAGCAGCCAGTCGCGCCGGGTGACCTTGCCGGTCAGCAGGCGCAGGACCGCGTAGCTGGTGATGCCGAACGCCAGGCCGTTGGCGATCGAGAAGGTCAGCGGGATGGTGATCAGCGTCAGGAAGGCGGGGATGGCCACGGTCGGGTCGGCCCAGTCGACGTCGACCAGGGCCCCGACCATCATCGCCCCGACCAGGATCAGGGCCGGGGCGGTGGCCGCCGCCGGAATGGCCTGGACCAGGGGCGCGAAGAACAGGGTCACCAGGAACAGCACGCCCACGACCACCGCCGTCAGGCCGGTGCGGCCGCCGGCGGTGACGCCCGAGGCGCTCTCGATGTAGCTGACCACGGTCGAGGTGCCGGCCGCCGCGCCGACCATGGTGGCGGCCGAGTCCGCCAGCAGGATGCGGTTCAGGCGCGGAATCGAGCCGTCGGGCGCCTGGAGGCCGGCCTTCTTGGTCACGGCCACCAGGGTGCCGACGTTGTCGAACAAGTCCACGAACAGGAAGACGAAGACGATTTCGAGCATGGCCAAGCCGAGGCCGCCCTTGAGGGTGAAGGCGCCGGCGACGTCGAGCTTGAAGGCTGTGGCCGTCAGATCGGCGAGGCCGGACGCGCCCGGGACGATCTTGGCGAGGCCCAGGGCCCAGCCGGCGGCCGTGGCCAGCAGGATGCCGATCAGGATCGCGCCCTTGACTCGCCAGGCCTGCAGCACGGCGATCAGCACCAGGCCCATCACCGCCACGGCGGCGGTCGGGGTGGTGAGGTCGCCCAGCGCCACGGTGGTGGCGGGACTGGCGACGATGATCCCCGCCTCCTTCAGCCCGATGAAGGCGATGAAGAGGCCAACGCCCGCCGCGACCGCCGAGAACAGCGGCTTGGGGATCGCGCCGACGATCATCTGGCGCACCCCCGCCAGTGTCAGGATCAGGAAGGCCACGCCCGACAGGAAGACGCAGCCCAGCGCCACCTCCCACGGCACGCCCATGCCCTTGACCACGGTGTAGGTGAAGTAGGCGTTCAGCCCCATGCCCGGAGCCAGGGCCAGAGGGTAGTTGGCGATCAGGCCCATCAGGATCGAGCCGAACCCGGCGGCCAGGCACGTGGCGGCGGCCACGGCCGCGACGGGCATGCCCGCCTCGCCCAGGATCGCGGGATTGACCACCACGATGTAGGCCATGGTCATGAAGGTGGTGACCCCCGCCAGCACCTCGGTGCGGACGTTGGTCCCGGCGGCCTTCAGGCCGAAGACGCGTTCGAGCATGATCAGCGGCTCCCGGCGGCGGCGGCGACCGGCAGGGTCCCCGAATAGCGATCCCAGTGGGCGACCAGTTCGCGGGCCACCACGCCGCCCACCCGGAAGGTGGCGTCGAAAGCCGCCCCGGCGCCCTCGTCGTGGAAGACGCGGGGGAAGGTCGGCTGATCGAGCGGCGGACGCGAATAGTTGCTGGCCGTACGCAGCACCAGGACCCGGCGCCGGTCGATGCGGCCGCTGTCGGCGTAGACGTCCAACACGTCGAGGATCCCCTGGTCTTCGCAGTCGGTCATGGTGAAGGTTCCCGCCCCGTCGGTCCAGAGCTTGACCCAGTCGCGAGCCCACAGCGTGCGGTTGGCGCCATGCCAGAACCGCACGGTGCCCAGGGCGTCGCCGCGCAGCACGAATGGCGGGCGCTGCCCCTGGGGCTCGCCCTTGTAGCCGCCGCGCAGGCCCTGCAGGGCCGGCGAATCCGGCAGCTTGATGTCGCGGGTCAGGCCGTAGGCCCAGTCGACCAGGCCCGTGTCCAGCTTCCAGACCATGGCGCTGGACCCCTCGGCCTTGCCCTTCACGTTGGGACGGTCGGTGTCGTTGGAATAGAGCCCGTAGGGCCAGTCGGCGGGGATCTCGTGCTCGTCCACCTCGTAGATCGGATCGGCGTCGACGACGTAGTCGGCCCAGGCCGCGCTGCCCACCGAGGCCACGGCCGGATCGACGCCGGCGATGCCGCTGACGATCCAGTAGGCCTTGCTGAGGTCGAACTGGCGTGACTGGATCAGGGCCGCCACGCTCTCCCGGGCCCGGCCCCGCATGTCGCTGACGATTGCCAGCACGCCATCGTCGGAATAGCGGGCCACGTGGCGGACGCCGGGGATGCGGATCTCGCGCTTCAGCGGCCAGCCCTCGACCCAGGGCTGGAACTCGCCGGCCACGTCGCCGGTATCGGCTCCGATCTCGAAGGTGGTGACGATCACCACCTTGACCGGCAGCGGCTTGGCGTCGGCCCGAGCGACGCCGCCCGCCAGGCCCACAGCCAGCGCCAGGGCGCAGACCATTCTCGAAATCCAAAGCCGCATACGCCCCTCGCCCTCTCGAAACCGGCGCGAAAATCGTTCGTCCCGCCTCACGATGCAACCGCCCTGCGCGAACGGACCACGACGGCGCCGCCGACTGCGCTCCCGCAAGGCTTTCGGCGCCCGTTGGCGGGGCGCGGCTCGCCTGGCCCCCCGTCGCGAGGCTAGGGTGCCGGCGAATCGTTTCCGATCCCGGAGCCCGTCATGCGCCTCGCCCTGCCCTTGCTCCTCCTGGCCCTGGCGCCGGCTCCCGCGTTGGCGGCCGAGTTGCTGGACGCCACGCCGCGCACCGCGGTGATCAGCGCCTTCCCGCCGGAGATGGCCGCCCTGGAGGCGGCCACGACCGACAAGCACGCCTACACCGCCGCCGGAGCCCGGTTCGTGACCGGCGCGCTGGAGGGCAAGCCGGTGGTGCTGTTCCTGTCGGGAATCAGCATGGTCAACGCCGCCATGACCACCCAGAGCGCCCTGGACCGCTTCAAGGTCGAGCGGATCGTGTTCTCGGGCGTGGCCGGCGGGGCCGATCCGGGCCTTGAGGTGGGCGACGTGGTCGCTCCCGAGCGCTGGGTCCAGTCCTCGGAAATGGCCTACGCCCGTGAAGCGCCCGGCGGCTATGCGCCGACGCCCGGGCTCTACGAGGACATGCCCAGCTTCGGCATGATGTATCCGCGAGCCGTGACCGTGACCCGCGATCCGGCCAGGCCCGAAAACCTGCGCAGCTTCCCCGTCGACCCGGCCCTGCTGGACGTCGCCCGCAGGAGCGTCGAGGGCCTGGCCCTCAAGCGCTGCGCGGCCGACCAGTGCCTGACCAAGCCGCCCAAGGTGGTGGTCGGCGGCGTGGGCGCCTCCGGCCCCGTGTTCGTCGACAACAAGGCCTTCCGCGAATACGCCCACGCCACGTTCGGGGCGCGGGTGCTGGACATGGAGAGCGCGGCGGTCGCCCAGGTGGCCTATGTCAACGGCACGCCGTTCATCGCCTTCCGCAGCCTGTCGGACCTGGCCGGCGGCGACCCGGCCGGCAACCAGTTCCCGGTGTTCCTGAAGTTCGCCGCCGAGAACAGCGCCACGGTCGTGCGGGCCTTCGTGAAGGCGCTGCCCTAGCCCTCTCAGCCGGCTTCGCCGACGGCTCCCCTGAGGGGGGAGCATCCGGCGGGGGCTTAAGTCTTCAGCGGGTCCTTGGCGTTGGGGTCGCCGTAGGTCAGCGACACGAAGACGTCCTCCAGGTCCGGGTCCTCGGTGGCGATGTCCTTGATCTTCAGGCCCTCGGCGCGAACCGCGGCCAGGACGTGCTCCACGCTGGACTGGCCGGTGCGGTAGGACACCGAGAAGGCGCCGCCGCCCCGCAGCTTGGTTTCGAAGCCGGGCAGCAGGGGCGCTGCGGTCACCGGTTCCTCCGGCGTGACCACCACGTTGCGGATGTCCATGCGCTTGAGCAGGGTCGCCGTGGGCTCGTTCACGACCACCTCGCCGCGATTGACGATGGCGATCTGGTCGCACAGCTCCTGGGCCTCTTCCAGATAGTGGGTGGTGAGCACGATGGTCACGCCCAGGTCGTTGAGGCCGGTCACGTACTGCCACAGCTGGCGGCGCAGCTCGACGTCGACCCCGGCGGTCGGTTCGTCCAGGATAAGCACCGGCGGCTGGTGGACCATGGCCTTGGCCACCATGAGACGGCGCTTCATCCCGCCCGACAGCTGGCGGACATAGGCGTCGGCCTTGTCGCCCAGGCCCAGGGCGTTGAGCAGTTCGTCGGTGCGGCGCTCGCTCTTGGGCACGCCGTAGAAGCCGGCCTGCACCTCCAGCGACTCGCGCGGGGTGAAGAAGACGTCCGCGGCCAGCTCCTGGGGCACCACGCCGATGGCGGCGCGGGCGTCGCGGGGACGCTCGTCGATGTCGCGGCCCCAGATGCGCACCGTGCCGGCGCTCTTGCGGGTCAGGCCCGCCAGGATGTTGATGAAGGTCGACTTGCCCGCGCCGTTGGGGCCCAGGAGGCCGAAGATCGAGCCGCGCGGCACCTTCAGGTCGATGCCGTTCAGCGCGCGCTTCTCGGGCGCGGTCTTGGTGGCGGGATAGGTCTTGAACAGGCCTTCGGCTTCGATCGCGTAGGCGGGCAGGTCCATGGAGCGTCCAGATGCGCCGCTTTGCAGCGGATTGGGAAACGAACGGGCGCGCCGTGAATTGACGGCGGCGCGACTGGTCGCATAGGTATGCCTGCATCGCCGCCACGCCAAGGCCGCGTCTGGATTTCAAGGGTTTTCGAACATGGCGCGCAAGGCCAAGACCACCGCTCCCACCGCCATGGAGCCCGCGACCGTCGAGGTCGGCGCCGGCCCCGCGCCCGAAACCGTGCTGGTCCGTTCGCACCGCATCGCCTGCGACGGCGTGGGCGGACCGCTGGGCCATCCGCGCGTCTGGCTGGAGATGGGCGCGGCCGGCTTCGTCGATTGCCCCTATTGCGACCGCCGCTTCGTGGCCGCCGAACCGGCCGGCCACGACGAGGACGAGCAATTGGCCCCCGGCGTCTACGAGGGCTCGGGCGGCCACTGAGGTCCCGGCCATGAGCGACACCCCCATCCTCCAACGCGCCGAATCCCTGGCCAAGGCCTGGGAGCAGCTGGAGTGGCCGCATGAGGCCCCGGTGCTGCGCGCCATCGCCATGCCGTCGGACACCAACCCCGAGGGCGACATCTTCGGCGGCTGGCTGCTGTCGCAGATGGACCTGGCGGCGGCCTCGATCGCGTTCCACCGCGCCGCCGGCCGCTGCGCCACCATCGCCATCGACGGCATGACCTTCATCAGCCCGGTGTTCGTGGGCGACGAGGTCAGCCTGTTCGCCCGGGTCGTCCACGTGGGCCGCACCTCGCTGAAGGTCGAGGTCGAGGCCTGGCGCCGCCGCCGCGACGGCGAGCAGGCCCACAAGGTGACCCAGGGCGTGTTCACCTTCGTGGCGATCGACGAGAACCGCCGGCCCCGGCCGCTGCCGCAGTAGAGGCGGGGCCGACCCCCTCAGGCCCTCCGGGCCACCTCCCCCGGAGGCAGGTTCTGCTGGTGCGAGCCCGCTTGCCCCCTCCGCGCCTTCGGCGCTCCTCCCCCGGAGGGGGAAGAATGATCCGCCCCCTATGGGGGCGGACAGGCGGCGTAGCCGCCAGGTGGGGGCAAGCGTCGACGCACGGGTTCTCGTCCTCGCGCCTGGGCTGCGAAGTTTGGGAAAGGGTCGCGGAGCGCCGGACGACGTCCGGGTTAGCAATAGAAATACCGTTTCGACGAAGCCGACCGCTCCGCGCCATCGTTATCCGCCGGCATCCGGTAGGCAGCGCTGTTGACGCTTAGCCGGACCGGACCCTTCGCCTTTCGGCTCGGGTCCGCCGCCGGGGACGCGGGTCGAGGACTGCTCGCGTTGTACCCCCGGCGAAGCCGACGGCGGGCGGGTCCCGCGACGACGGGATCCCCGGACCGCGTGGGTTTCCATCCCACGCCCTGTCCCGCTCGATAGCCCCCCGCCGCCGCATCGGTCGCCGGCCATGCGCCCTTTCCACCGCGACGAGGTGACTTAAGAATAGCGCGGCCTGAAACAGGGCGGAGGATAGGCGTTCGACCTCAACGATTTCAGAGGGTTGAGGCTGTTTAGGCTGTGCGTATCCGCCCCCATGCCGTCTCCCCGGCGAAGGCCGGGCGGATGGGGATGGGGTGTTCGGAGGGTGTTCGGCACGGGCCGCCTAGCCGTGGGAGCCGGCTGACGCTATACGCGCGGACATGTTCGAAGGTCTCTCCCCCCTCGCCCGCGAAGCCCGCTCCTGGCCGTTCGAGCAGGCGCGCGCCACCATCGCCCGCCTGCTGCGCGTGCGCCTGTCCGACCAGGCCGAGCGCGACGCCGCCAAGGCCCTGATCGACGCCGGCAAGACCGACGAGGCCGTGAAGGCCTATCCGGCCCTGGCCAAGGCGGTGATCTTCGAGACCGGCTACGGCCCTTCGGGCCTGCCGCACCTGGGCACGTTCGGCGAAGTGGCCCGCACCACCATGGTGCGCAGCGCCTTCCGCGCCCTGACCGACGACGCCATCCCCACGCGCCTGATCGCCTTCAGCGACGACATGGACGGCCTGCGCAAGGTTCCCGACAACATCGACAACAAGCAGCCGCTGATCGAGGACCTGGGCAAGCCGCTGACGGTGGTGCGCGACCCCTTCGGCACCCATTCCAGCTTCGGCGCCCATAACAACGCCCGCCTGCGCGCTTTCCTGGACGGCTTCGGCTTCGAGTACGAGTTCGTCTCCTCGACCGACTGCTACAAGGCCGGGATGTTCGACGAGGTGCTGCTGACGGCCCTGGCCCGCTTCGACGCCATCCAGAAGGTGATGCTGCCGACCCTGGGCGAGGAACGCCGCGCCACCTATTCGCCGTTCCTGCCCATCAGCCCTTCGACGGGCAAGGTGCTGCAGGTCCCGACGCTGGAGCGCAACGTCGAGAAGGGCACGATCGTCTTCGAGGACGAGGACGGCTCCAAGGTCGAGGTCCCGGTCACCGGCGGCCACGTGAAGATGCAGTGGAAGCCCGACTGGGCCATGCGCTGGACGGCGCTGGGCGTCGACTACGAGATGAGCGGCAAGGACCTGATCGACTCGGTCAAGGCCTCGGGCGCGATCTGCAAGGCGCTGGGCGGCACGCCGCCGGAAGGCTTCAACTACGAGCTCTTCCTGGACGAGAACAACCAGAAGATCTCCAAGTCCAAGGGCAACGGCCTGTCGATGGAGGACTGGCTGCGCTACGGCGCGCCGGAAAGCCTGTCGTACTACATGTTCCAGAGCCCGAAGTCGGCCAAGAAGCTGTATTTCGACGTCATCCCCAAGGCGACGGACGAATACCTGCAGCAACTGGACGCCTACCAGAAGCAGGAACCGGCCAAGCAGCTGGACAACCCCGTCTGGCACATCCACGCCGGCCACCCGCCCAAGCAGGGCTCGCCGGTGTCGTTCAGCCTGATGCTGAACCTGGTCTCGGCCGCCGACGCCTCGAGCAAGGACATCCTGTGGGGCTTCCTGTCGCGCTACATTCCCGGCGCCTCGCCGGAAAGCCAGCCGCTGCTGGACCGCCTGGCCGACTACGCCATCAACTACTACGAGGACTTCGTGAAGCCCTCCAAGGCGTTCCGCGCGCCCGACGAGAAGGAGCGCGCGGCGATCGCCGACCTGCTGGCCCGCTTCAAGGCCCTGCCCGAGGGCGCGGACGCCGAGACGATCCAGAACGAGGTGTTCGCGGTGGGCAAGGACCACGGCTTCGACCCGCTGCGCGCCTGGTTCCAGGCGCTGTACGAAGTGCTGCTGGGCCAGAGCCAGGGGCCGCGCTTCGGCTCGTTCGCCGCCATCTTCGGCCTGGACAGGACGATCGCGCTGATCGAGGAAAAGCTGGGCTGATCGGTCCGGCCTCGGAGCAACGCGCTTGGGCGACAACATCCTCGTAACGGGCGGCGCGGGCTATATCGGCGCCCACACCTGCCTGCGCCTGGCGCAGGCGGGCTTCACGCCGGTGACCTACGACAACCTGTGCAACGGCTGGGAGTCGTTCGTGCGCTGGGGTCCGCTGGAGGTGGGCGACGTGCGAGACGCCGCCCGGCTGGACGCGGTGCTGGCCCGACACCAGCCGGCCGCCATCGTCCATTTCGCCGCCCTGAGCGACGTGGGCCTGTCGGCGGCGCGGCCGGGGGCGTTCTACGACAACAATGTCGGCGGCTCGACCGTGCTGATCGAGGCCGCGCGCCGGGCCGGGATCGACAAGCTGGTCTTCTCGTCCACCTGCGCCACCTACGGCGCGCCGGTGCGCCTGCCGATGGACGAGGACCATCCCCAGAATCCGCTCAGCCCCTATGGGCGCAGCAAGCTGATGGTCGAGCAGATCCTGGCCGACATGGAGCGGCTGACCGGCTTCCGCTCCGTGGTGCTGCGCTTCTTCAACGCCGCCGGGGCCGATCCCGAGGGGCGGATCGGCGAAAAGCACGAGCCCGAGACCCACGCCATCCCGCTGGCCATCGCCGCCGCCCGGGGCGAACGCGACCGGTTCGTGCTGTTCGGCGACGACTACGACACCCGCGACGGCACCTGCGTGCGCGACTACGTGCACGTGCTGGACCTGGCCGACGCCCACGTCCTGGCCCTGCGCTGGCTGCTGGACGGCAAGCCGGGAACGGTCTTCAACCTGGGCACCGGCGAGGGGGCCACGGTGCGCGAGCTGGTGGCCGCGATCGAGCGGCGCTCGGGCAAGCCCTTCCCGCTGGAACTGGCCGGACGCCGTCCCGGCGATCCCGCCAGCCTGGTGGCCGACACCCGCAAGGCCCACGACCTGCTGGGCTGGACCCCGCGCTACGGCCTGGACGAGATCATCGACCACGCCTGGGCCTGGCACGCCGACGGAGCCCTGCGCCTGAAACGTTGAAGTTTCGCGCGCCCCGGCACAACTGCGACACCGTGTCTCGACAGATGAACGAAGTCTGAAGACGCAATTAAGGATTTGCTCGTCCTTCAGAGTCTAGGGTCGGATCGTCAGAACCAGGACTAGACCCATGGCTTACCTCACCCTTCGCCCCTCGGACCGCCGCGAATTCGATTCGATGCTCGGCGAACTGGCCTCGCAGTTCCCGTCGGTCCATGTCGAAGCCTCGCACAACGACAGCTGGGCGTCCTACCGCCTGGACGTGACGTGCGACGCCTCGTGGGAACGCGACCTGATCGCGTGGATCGAAGGTCAGCACGCCAGCTGCCCGCGGACTTAAGGTTTTCCCAAGGTCTACTGGCTGGCCCAGAGGATCCGCGCGATCCACTCGACCTGGGCCAGATCCAGCGTCCGGTCCGGACCCGACCGGTTCAGCGAAGCCAGTTCGATGCTGCGGGCCGTGATCCGAGCCAGCTCGCAGATCAGCAATTCCCCTTCCGTCGTGCGCACCACCACCCGGTCGCCCCTCCGGGGTTCGACCGCCGGCGAGACCAGCAGACGGTCGCCGTCGCGGAACACCGGCGCCAGGGCGTCGCCGCTGACCTCCAGGGCGTAGACCCCCTCGCCCGATCCCGGAAAATCGATCGCGTCCCGCCCGGCGCCGACCGGAAAGCCGGCCTCGTCGAACATGCCGGGCGTCCCGGCCTGGGCGAAGCCGATCAGCGGCACGCCGCGCGGGGCCGCCGCGCCGGGATTGCGCACGCTTTCGGCCAGGGCCGCGAATTCGGAGAAGCCCACGCCCGTGGCCTCGAGCACCTTGGCCAGGCTCTCGGTCGAGGGCCAGCGCGGACGCTGGTCGCCCTCGCCCCGCTTGGACCGGTTGAACGCGGTGGGATCCAGGCCCGCCATGCGCGCCATGGCCGAGGGGCTCATGTCGAAGCGCTTGGCCAGGGCGTCGATCGCCGTCCAGATCTCGCTGTGCGACAGTGCCGACATCGGAAAGGTCCCGCCCGTAGCCCGGAAATCCCGGACGCGAAATCTAGGCCCCGGACCTAGGAATGTAAACCTAACCGCTACGGCCAAGTTGACGTTTACGTAAACGTTGACGACAGAATGTCGCGGGCATATGGTGATCGTCGATAACCAACCGGCTCGGCCGCAAGAAGTCGGGCCCGCCCTGGGAGGGTTTCCAATGTTGGCCGACCTGCGACGACCGGAACGCACCTTTACAATCCGCCAGTTGTGCAACGAGTTCAAAGCCACGCCGCGGGCGCTGCGCTTTTATGAGGACAAGGGCCTGCTGACCCCTGCTCGCGAGGGCCTCAACCGGGTCTATTCCCACAAGGACCGGGTTCGGCTGCAACTGATCCTGCGCGGCAAGCGCGTGGGCCTGTCGCTTTCGGAAATCCGCGAACTCCTGGACCTCTACGACGAGAACGACGACGGCGCGGCCCAGATGGCCCGGTCGCTGAAGAAGTTCCGCGAACGCGCCACCGCGCTGGAGCAACAGCGCGAGGACATCGACGGCGCCCTGATCGAACTGCGCGAGGCCTGCGCCCGCCTGGAGCGCCGCCTGGCCGAGATCCGCCCCGACCTGCTGCCCCGCGCGGCCGACTACGACCAGGTGCTGCGCGCCCGCCTGGACGGTCACGCCGATGCGGTGATGGGCAAATAGACTCCCCCCGGCTCCGTCGCTCCCGCGTCTTCCCACGCGGGACGGCGTACGGCGCCGCTTCCTTCTCCCCGACCGCCTAATCAGGACCTTTCCATGACCTACCAGCCGCCCGTTCGCGATCACGCCTTCATCCTGCGCGACGTGCTCAATATCGACCAGCATGGAAACCTGCCCGGCTTCGCCGATGCGCCGTTCGACGTGGTCGAACAGATCCTGGAGGCCTCGGCCCAGTTCACCGGCGAGGTGCTGGCCCCGCTCAACAGCGTCGGCGACAAGCACGGCTGCGTCTGGAACAGCGACAACACCGTCACCACCCCGCCCGGCTTCAAGGAAGCCTACAAGCAGCTGTGCGAAGGCGGCTGGACCGGCCTGGGTTCGGACCCGGCCTATGGCGGCCAGGGCCTGCCCCACGTCGTGAACCTGGCGTTCAGCGAGATGTCGAGCGCGGCCAACATGGCCTTCTCGATGTATCCGGGCCTGGCGCACGGCGCCTACTCGGCCATCCACACCGGCGGCACGGACGAGCAGAAGCAGACCTACCTGCCCAAGATGGTCAGCGGCGAGTGGACCGGCACCATGAACCTGACCGAGCCGCACTGCGGCACGGACCTGGGCCTGCTGCGCACCAAGGCCGTCCCGCAGGCCGACGGCAGCTACAAGATCACCGGCCAGAAGATCTGGATCAGCGCCGGCGAGCACGACATGTCGGACAACATCGTCCACCTGGTGCTGGCCCGCATCGAGGGCGCCCCGGCCGGCGTGAAGGGCATCTCGCTCTTCATCGTGCCGAAGTTCTTCCCCAAGGCCGACGGCTCGGTCGGCGAGCGCAACGAAGGCGTCAAGTGCGTGGGCCTGGAAGAAAAGATGGGCATCCACGGCAACGCCACCTGCGTCATGCAGTACGACGACGCCGTCGGCTACCTGATCGGTGAAGAGAACAGCGGCCTGAAGCTGATGTTCGTGATGATGAACGAAGCCCGCCTGGGCGTGGGCCTGCAGGGCGTGGCCCAGGCCGAGGCCGCCTACCAGGCCGCCGCCGCCTTCGCCAAGGACCGCCTGCAGGGTCGTTCGCTGACCGGCCCCAAGAACCCCGACGGCCCGGCCGACCCGATCATCGTCCACCCCGACGTGCGCCGCATGCTGCTGGAGAGCAAGGCCCTCATTGAAGGCGGCCGCGCCTTCCTGTTCTGGACCGCCCTGCACGGCGACCTGGCCCACAGCCACCCGGACGAGGCCGTGCGCCAGAAGGCCGAGGACTACATGGGCCTGATGACGCCGGTGCTGAAGGGCTACCTGACCGACAAGGGCTTCAAGATCTGCTCGGACGCCATGCAGGTGCACGGCGGCAGCGGCTTCACCGAGCACTTCCCCGCCAGCCAGTACCTGCGCGACGTCCGCATCGCCCTGATCTACGAAGGCACCAACGGCGTGCAGGCGCTCGACCTGGTGGGCCGCAAGCTGGCCGCCAAGGGCGGTCGCGGCGTGATGACCTTCTTCCAGGAAATCGATCAGTTCATCGGCGAGAACGACGGCGACGCCGAGCTGAAGCCGTTCATCGACGCCCTGGCCGGCGTGAAGGCCCAGCTGCAGGAAGGCACCATGTGGCTGATGCAGAACGGCCTGCAGAACCCCGACAACGCGGGCGCGGCCTCGACCGACTACATGCACCTCTTCGGCCTGACGGGCCTGGCCTACATGTGGGCCCTGATGGTCAAGACGGCCAACGCCAAGATCGCGGCCGGCTCGTCCGACCCGTTCTTCTCGACCAAGATCGTGACGGCGAAATATTTCATCGAACGCATCTTGCCTGACGCTGGGGCGCATCTGGCCAAGCTGAAGACGGGTTCGGCGACCCTGATGGCGCTGCCCGCGGAGGCTTTCTAGTCATGAGCGTGCTCAACGTCGAAAAGCCGGCCTTCATGGCCGAGGAAGACATCGCGATCTTCGAGGACGCGGTCGGCAAGTTCTTCGACGAGCACGCGCCCGAAGAGACGGTCGCGAAATGGCGCAGGAACCACTGCGTCGACCGCGACATGTGGACCAAGGCGGGAGAGGCCGGGCTGCTCGGCCTCTCCACCCCCGAACAATACGGCGGCGCCGGCGGCGACTACCGGCACGAGGTCGTGCTGATGGAGCAGCTGGGCAAGAAGGGCGTCGACGGCTTCGGCATCAGCCTGCACAACGCCATCGTCATGCCGTACATCTTCCACTACGGCACCGAGGAGCAGAAGCAGCGCTGGCTGCCGCGCCTGGCCACCGGCGAGCTGGTGTCGGCCATCGCCATGACCGAGCCGGGCGCCGGCTCGGACCTGCAGGCGATCAAGACCACCGCCAAGAAGGTGGGCAACCAGTACGTCATCAACGGCTCCAAGACGTTCATCACCAACGGCCAGACCGCCAACCTGATCATCGTGGTGGCCAAGACCGACCCGACGGCCGGGGCTCGCGGCACCTCGCTGGTGGTGGTCGAGACCGACGGCGCGGAAGGCTTCGAGCGGGGCCGCAACCTCGACAAGCTGGGCCAGGAGGCCCAGGACACGTCCGAGCTGTTCTTCAACGAGGTGAAGGTTCCGACCGAGAACCTGCTGGGGACCGACGAGGGCCAGGGCTTCTTCCAGCTGATGGGCCAGCTGCCGCAGGAGCGGCTGAACATCGCCGTCCAGGGCATGGCCACGATCGAGCGGGCCCTGGAGCTGACCATCGCCTACGTCAAGGAGCGCCGCGCGTTCGGCAAGGCGATCATCGACTTCCAGAACACCCAGTTCGTGCTGGCCGAGTGCAAGACCGAGGCGACCGTCGCCCGCGTCTTCGTCAACCACTGCATCGAGCAGCACCTGGCCGGCAAGCTGGACGCCGCCACCGCCTCGATGGCCAAGTACTGGGTCAGCGACCTGGAGAACAAGATCGTCGACCGCTGCCTGCAGCTGTTCGGCGGCTTCGGCTTCATGAACGAATATCCGATCGCCCGGATGTACCGCGACAGCCGCGTCCAGCGGATCTACGGCGGCACCAACGAGATCATGAAGCTGCTGATCGCCCGAACGCTCTAGGACCCGAAGGACACTCCGCCCGTCATGCTCGCCGAAGCCGCCGTCATCCTCTGCCTGACCAACGCGACCGACGCCGTCGCGTTCGGACAGGTGCGCGACAGCCGCTTCAAGAGCACGACGGCGCGGCTGGCCGAGGCGGCCATGACCTATCGCGAGCCGGTGGCCCAGACGCCGTTTCCCACCCTCAAGCCCGGCCAGACCGACTGCGTTCCGGTCGAGGCCCGCAGCTTCGACCGACCGCTTCTGGAGGTGTGGACCGCCCTACCCGACACGGTGGCCGCCAGCGACCGCAAGGACGACGCGATCTGCCGCCTGCCCGACGCCGTCGCGCCCGGCCAGAAGGTGAGCTTCACCTACCGCAAGGGCCTGCTGGGCCAGAGCCTGTGCAAGGAGACCCGCTGAGATGCCGTTCCTGCTCGCCCCCGCCCCGCCGCCCGCCGCCGCGCCCGCTCCCGCCGCCGCCAAGGCCGACGAGCGCTCGGCCGTGGTCTGCGTGCGGGCCACCGGCCGCCGGCCGCTGACCTTCTCCGGGGCGCTGATCCCCAAGAAGCCGGGCGCGGCCAAGCCGCCCGGCGCCTTCGACCTGCCGCTGACCGCCAATGGCGAGCAGTGCAACCACCTGCTGCGCTCCAAGGTCGCCGACTGGTCGCTGTCGGTGAACACGCCGGGCTTCACCGCCTGCCGCCTGGCCGCGCCGGAATACGGCTACCGCGTCACCTACACCGCCACGGCCTCGGCCCGCGGCCTGAAGTGCGCCCAGGCCGCGCGCGCGCCCATCGGACCGTGGAAGTGACGCCGCGACCGACCCTTTTCGACGCCGGCTTCCCCCCGCCCGGGGCGCGGCCGACGTCTCCCTCTCAACCCGTTTGAAGTTCTTCTCAGGAAGGAGCCATCCCATGGCCGACGCTTACATCTTCGACGCCGTGCGCACGCCGCGCGGCAAGGGCAAGAAGGACGGCTCTCTGCACGAGATCACCGCCCTGTCCCTGGCCACCCAGGTCCTGGAAAACCTGCGCGAGCGCAACAACCTCGACACCTCCAAGGTCGACGACGTCGTCCTGGGCTGCGTGGCCCCGGTGGGCGAGCAAGGCTCCGACATCGCCCGCACCGCCGTGCTGACCGCCGACTACGCCGAGAGCGTGGCCGGCGTGCAGATCAACCGTTTCTGCGCCTCGGGCCTGGAAGCGGTGAACATGGCCGCGGCCAAGGTCATCTCGGGCGAAGCCGAACTGGCCATCGGCGGCGGCGTGGAAAGCATGAGCCGCGTGCCCATGGGCAGCGACGGCGGCGCCTGGCCGACCGACCCCTCCAGCGCGTTCAAGACCTACTTCATGCCGCAGGGCGTGTCGGCCGACCTGATCGCCACCCTCTACGGCTTCTCGCGCGACGACGTCGACGCCTACGCGGTGGAAAGCCAGAAGCGCGCGGCGGCCGCCTGGGCCGACGGCCGCTTCAAGAAGTCGGTCATCCCGGTCAAGGACCAGCTGGGCCTGACGATCCTGGACCACGACGAGACCGTCCGCGGCGCCACCACCATGCAGACCCTGGCCTCGCTGAACCCCTCGTTCACGGGCATGGGCGAGATGGCCTTCGACGCGGTGGCCACCCAGCGCTATCCGCAGGTCGAGCGCATGAACCACGTGCACCACGCGGGCAACAGCTCGGGCATCGTCGACGGCGCCGCCGGCGTGCTGATCGGCACCAAGGAAATGGGCGAGGCCCTGGGCCTGAAGGCCCGCGCCCGCATCAAGGGCATGGCCTCGATCGGCAGCGAGCCGTCGATCATGCTGACCGGCCCGTCGCTGGTCACCGAGAAGCTGCTCAAGAAGCTGGGCATGGAAGTCGGCGACATCGACCTCTACGAGCTGAACGAGGCCTTCGCCGCCGTCGTGCTGCGCATGATGCAGGCGCTGGACATCCCGCACGAGAAGATGAACGTCAACGGCGGCGCCATCGCCATGGGCCACCCGCTGGGCGCCACCGGCGCGATGATCCTGGGCACCATGGTCGACGAGCTGGAGCGCTCGGACAAGGAAACCGCCCTGATCACCCTGTGCGTCGGCGCCGGCATGGGCACCGCCACGGTCATCGAACGCGTCTGATAACCCCATAGATCGTCATCCCGGACGGCCGTAGGCCGATCCGGGTCCCTGAGAGCTGCGCACCGCGGCTCACCTGGGTCCCGGCTCTCCGCTTGGCTACGGCCGGGATGACGACGGAAATTCTGAAGGACTAGTCCAAATGGAAAACTTCAAGATCGAGGTCGACGGCGACGGCATCGCCCTGGTCACGTTCGACGTGCCCGGCCGCACCATGAACACCCTGACCGCCAGCGTGATCCGCGAGATCGGCGAGCTGGTCGAGACCATCAAGAGCGACGCGGCCATCAAGGGCGTGGTGTTCACCTCGGGCAAGACCACCGGCTTCTGCGCCGGCGCGGACCTGGGCGAGCTGGGCGGTTCGGGTGGTATTGGGGGCGGCGGCGACCTGAAGGCCGCCTTCGACGCCGGCTTCGCCCTGAACAAGTCGTTCCGCGCACTGGAAACCAGCGGCAAGCCGGTCGCCGCGGCGATCAACGGCCTGGCCCTGGGCGGCGGCCTGGAATTCACCCTGGCCTGCCACTACCGCGTGGTGGCCGACAACCCGAAGATCCAGCTGGGCCTGCCGGAAGCCAAGGTCGGTCTTCTGCCCGGCGGCGGCGGCACCCAGCGCCTGACGCGCCTGATGGGCGTGATGGCCGCCGCGCCGTACCTCCTGGAAGGCAAGTCGATGAAGCCGGCCGAAGCCCTGGGCTTCAAGGTCGTGCACGAGGTCGTGCCGGCCGGGACCGAGGTCGAGGCCGCCAAGACCTGGATCAAGACCAAGGGCGACCCCGTCGCGCCGTGGGACAAGAAGGACTTCAAGATCCCCGGCGGCGGCCCCTATTCGGCCGGCGGCAGCCAGGTCTTCGTCATGGGCAACGCCATGCTGCGCAAGACCACCTACGGCAACTATCCCGCCCAGCTGAACATCATGAAGGCCGTCTATGAGGGCCTGCAGGTTCCGTTCGACGCGGCCATCCGCATCGAGACCCGCTACTTCCTCAAGACCCTGATGTCGCCCCAGGCCAAGGGCATGATCCGCACGCTGTTCCTCAGCCTGCAGGAGCTGGGCAAGGGCGCGGGCCGCCCGGCGGGCGTGCCGCACTACGACGTCAAGAAGGTGGCCGTGCTGGGCGCGGGCATGATGGGCGCGGGCATCGCCTACGTCCAGGCCATGGCCGGCATCGAGACGGTGCTGATCGACCAGACCCAGGAAGCCGCCGACAAGGGCAAGGGCTATGCCGAGGGCCTGGTGAAGAAGGCCGTCTCGCGCGGCAAGCTGACCCAGGAGAAGGGCGACGCCATCCTGGCGCTGATCCACCCGACCGCCGACTACGCCAACGTCAAGGGCAGCGACCTGGTGGTCGAGGCCGTGTTCGAGAACCGCGACGTCAAGGCCCAGGTGACCAAGCTGGCCGAAGCCCAGCTGGCGGAGGGCGCCATCTTCGGCTCCAACACCTCGACCCTGCCGATCACGGGCCTGGCCAAGGCCAGCGTGCGTCCAAAGGACTTCATCGGCATCCACTTCTTCTCGCCGGTCGACAAGATGGGCCTGGTCGAGATCATCATGGGCGAAGAGACCTCCCAGGAGGCCCTGGCCAAGTCGATCGACTATGTCCTGAAGATCAAGAAGACCCCGATCGTCGTCAACGACAGCCGCGGCTTCTACACCAGCCGCTGCTTCGGCACCTTCGTGCAGGAAGGCATGGAGCTGCTGGCCGACGGCTACGCCCCGGCCATCATCGACAATGTCGGCCGGGCCACGGGCATGCCGCGCGGTCCGCTTGAGATGCACGACGACGTCGCGCTGGACCTCTCCTACAAGATCGCCCAGCAGACCAAGAAGGACCTGGGCGACAAGTACGAGGAGCGTCCCTTCACCGCGATCATCGAGAAGATGGTCGAGGGCGAGGGCCGCTACGGCCGCAAGAACGGCAAGGGCTTCTACGACTATCCGGAAAACGGCCCCAAGACCCTGTGGCCGGGCCTGGCTCAGCTGGCCCCGACCAAGATCGCCGAGGTCGACAAGGCCGGCATCGAGGAAATCCGCACGCGCCTGCTGTACCGCCAGGCCGTCGAAGCCGCCCGCTGCTTCGAGGAGAACGTCATCACCGACCCGCGTGAAGCCGACGTCGGCGCCATCCTGGGCTGGGGCTTCGCGCCCTGGACCGGCGGCCCGATCAGCCTGATCGACGGCGTGGGCGTGGCCAAATTCGTCGAGGCCTGCGACCAGCTGGCCCAGAAGTACGGCGCGCGGTTCGCCCCGCCCGCCCTGCTGCGCGACATGGCCGCCAAGGGCGAGACCTTCTACGGCCGCTTCGGCGCCAAGACGAAGGCCGCCGCCTGAAGCGCGCGCTAGACTGAAACAGGAAAGGCCCGGCGGCGACGCCGGGCCTTTTTCTTTGCGCGTTCGTTGCAATGCTGACGCGGTGCGGCCACGTGGAAGCCGCAGGGCGCGCCTAGAAGCTTGGCCGGTAAGCCCAGCCGCCCGCCCGCCGACACAGGACGATCGGGATCTTTCGTTCGACACCATCGGGGCGCGGGGGCGTCCGGGAGAGTTCCGCGTGCCCCAGCCCGCCTTCGACGCCGCCCGCAGGACACGCACACGCCAGCGGCTGGCCGTGGGCGCGGCGTCGGTGGGCCTGCACGGCCTGCTGGCCTGGGGGCTGCTGGTGGGCGTGCCCGCCCCGCCGACGATCCAGGAGCCGCGCAGCGTCGATGTCGAGCTGGTCGATCCCGACCGGGAAACGCCGCGGCCCCGGCCGGCGCGGGCGCCCTCGGCCGCGCCCACATCGCCGGCGCCCCATCGCGCCGCGCCGGCGCCCCCGGGCGCGCCGCCCACCTTGGTCGCCCCCGCAGCGCCGGTTCCCAGGCCCCCGGGCGGCGACATTGTCGCGCCGCCCGGGTTCAAGGCGCGCGGGACCTTGATGGGCGGCGGCGACGCCCTGCGCGAGGCCGCTCGCAAGGCCGGCTGCGGCCAGGCCGATCTGCTGAAACTGACGGAAGCCGAACGCGCCGCCTGTGACGAGCGCCTGACGGCCATGGTCAAGAAGGCTCCGCTCTATGCGGTGATCGATCCGGAGAAGAAGGCGGCGTTCGACGGCGAGTGCAAGAAGGACGACGAATGGTGCCTCTATCGCGCGGGCAAGGGTCCTTATCCGGGCCTGTTCGCCATTGGCCGGAAGAAGAAGATCAAGGGCTGGGACGACTGACCGCCCGGATGCGCGAAGGGCCCGGCGTCGCCGCCGGGCCCTCCTGATCGCCTCGTCGGCGGCGCCTAGAAGAAGCGTTCGCCGATGCGGATGGTGTCGCCGGGGGCGACGGTGGTGGACGGGGTCAGCTCCTGCTTGACCTCGTTGGTCTCGCCGTTGTGCTTGATGAAGACGACGTTCTTGTTGGCCCGGTAGGTGAAGCCGCTGGCGGTGGCCACCGCGTTCAGCACGGTCAGGCCCGAGGTGTAGGGATAGGTGCCCGGCTTCATCACTTCGCCCAGGATGTAGAACGGCCGGAAGGTCAGGACCTCGGCGGCCACGCGCGGATCCTTCAGATAGCCGTCGCTGAGGGCCTTCTGGGCGGCGTCCTGGAACGCGGCCACGGTCAGGCCGGCCGCCTTCACGTCGCCCACCAGCGGCAGCGAGATCACCCCGGCGCTGCTGACGAAGAATTCGCCCGAAAGGTTGGGCTCGCCATAAACGGTGATGCGGACCTTGTCGCCCGCCCCCAGCTGATAGTCGAGCTGGCCGGCGTCGATGGGCGCCGCCGTCGGAGCCGCGGTCTGCGCCCAAGCTCCGGAAGGAGCGCCCACGGTCGCAAGCAGAACAATGGCCAGTATTGCCACTGCGCAGTTAACGATTCGACGCACGATCTTCATGGGATTGAAGTCTCTGAGCAATGAAGTCCCTCGCCGCGTTCATCGCATGTGCGAACAGCGGCGACAAGGCGCGGGCTCAACGTTGATCGGACTTTTGGGACTGTAGAACAACAGGCGGTCCGCCATCCAACCGCACTGCGGTAAGAACGCCGGTCGCATAGGCGCCGGTGTCGATATTGATGCGGTCCGCGCCCAGGAACGGGGCCTCCGCCGGCGTGTGGCCGTGCACCACCACCACGCCCAGGCGGTGGGCGGTGTTGAGGAAGTCGCCGCGGATCCAGACGAGGTCCTCGGGATCCTGGCGATCCAGCGGCACCCCGGGACGCACGCCGGCGTGCACGAACAGATAGTCGCCGTAGCGGGCCGACAGTTCGAGCCGGCGCAGGAAAGCCACGTGCCCGGGCGGGACCGCGGCCTTGAACCGCGCCTGGACGTCGGCCCAGGCCGCCGCGTCGCCACGTCCCGGCGGCGGCGGCACGCCGTACGAA
Organism: Caulobacter sp.; assembly: GCA_017745235.1. Taxonomy (GTDB): domain Bacteria; phylum Pseudomonadota; class Alphaproteobacteria; order Caulobacterales; family Caulobacteraceae; genus Caulobacter. Next base: position 40,039 of record JAGHZU010000017.1, read on the forward strand.
GCCAGGGTCGCGCCGCCCCCGAAATCGGCCCAGGCCGGTCCCCCCTCGGGACCATCCAGGAAGGCCAGCATCGTCTGCTCGTGATTGCCCAGCAGGAAGCGAGGCTCGAACTCGCCACGCTCGGCCGCCCGGGCCTCCAGCGCCATGAGCCGATCGATCACCTCCCGCGACTGCGGCCCGCGATCGATGTAGTCGCCGACCAGGACCAGCACCGGCGGGCCCGAGGCGGTCCGGCCGGCCGCGTCGGCGGCGATGGTGTCGAGCAGGGCGTCCAGCAGCGCCAGATGTCCGTGCACGTCGCCGATGGCGTAGATCAGCCGTCCGTCGGTGGAGTGGGCGACGGGTGCGGGAGTCGTCTTGGAACGGAAGAGCTTGAAGGGCATCGGCGTCATTCATCGTCCGGCCCGACAGGGGGGCCGGAACCAGGCGCGCCAACTTGCCCCAGCCGCAGCCCCCCTTCAACCGCCACCCGATCAAACTTACCGAGATATACACCAAGTTATTTTACGCCCCATTCAGCAAGAAAATTATCGCCCAATTATCCCTAATTACTTGGTGACCATTTACATTATCAAACACATTACCAAGTTGTTTGATCCGATATTCAATCTTTAAAGCCATCCTGTTCTCGCAATATCGTTGCGAGAATTGGGATGAATTTCCGGAACGCACTTCGATATATTGGTTTCTCGGCGATCGTACTGGCGGCCGGCATGGCGCACGCGGAGTCGCGCGCCTTCATGCCGACGGGCGCGGCCGCCGCTCCGCCGCCCGGCTTCCTGGACCTGTGCACGCGCGACGAAAGCGCCTGCGGCCCCGCCCGGCCCCTGGCCCTGGCCTCGACCGCCCCGTCCGAGACGCCGCTGCGGACATCGTCGCTGGGCGGCGCCCGCGCGACCTTGCCGATCGTGGCCGCCCCGCCGGCCGACGCCGTCGGCGCGATCGAGGCCGCGCCCGTTCAGTTCGAGATCCTGACCGCCTGGCGCCCCGCCGAGGACGCCGATTTCCTGGCCGCGGGCCAGGTCCGCCCGCTTGCTCCCCTGCCCGCACCTTCGCCCGCGCAGGCGACGGCCCAACTGCCGGCCGGCGCCGAGGCGGCGGTCACGGTGGCGGCGCTGGGCAAGGACAAGCTGCGCCTGATCAACACCATCAACCGCGACGTCAATCGCGAAGTCCAGAAGGCCGACGACTTCGATCTCTACGGCCTGCTTGAATACTGGTCCCTGCCGCGCGTGATTAACGGCAAGATGTATGGCGACTGCGAAGACTACGCCCTGGAAAAACGCCGCCGGCTGATCGCCGCGGGCGTTCCGGCCCAAGCCCTGTCGATGGCCGTCGCGGTCACGGCCCGGGGCGAGGCCCACGCCGTGCTGGTGGTGGCCATGGAGCAGGGCGACATGGTGCTGGACAACCTGACGCCCTGGGCCACCCCGTGGCAGGACCTGAACTATCGCTGGGTCGAGCGCCAGGTCGCCGGCGGCTCGGAATGGGTCTCGATCGGCTGATCCCGGACGATCCGGGCTTGGACGTCATCATTTCTCAGGACGCGCGCCAGCCGATGCGCGTCCTATCATTTCGCCCGAAATCCCAGACGGCAGAAGGCCCGCCGCGCTGACGCTCGGCGGGCCTTCTGCTGAAGCTGACGCGATGTCGGCGCCAAAGGGCCTAGATGAGGTACCCGATCGCCATGAAGGCGCCGCACCACAGCCCGAGGCTGATCAGGACGGCGACGCCCAGGCCCACGGCACGGGGCAGACGGCGCAGTCGAACGGCCTCGTCGTGCGAGGCGGGGCTCATGGCGGCTTCGGCCGTAATCGTGGGCATTGGCGGGTGCTCCTCTAAGCACCACCATAGAACCGGCTGACTAAGAGGCGATGAACGAACATCCCTTACGCATATTCATTATAATTTGTGGTTAACCTACAGTTTATAGGGGACGCCCTGTTTGCAGTGCGGTAGGAGTGCCTCGCCGTCTAGGCTCAGACTATAAAACCTGCACCTTGGGGATAGTGTCATGTCTGGTCATTCGAACGCTGAAGTTCTGGAGTCCGATACGGTCGATATGCTGCTTCCGGTGGCCACAGATCCCCTCAAGCGTGGCCTTGATATTGTCGTCGCCGGACTGCTGCTGATCTTTTTCGCCCCGATGCTCTTGATCATCGCTGCGCTGATCAAGTTGGAGTCTCCGGGCCCCGCCCTGTTCCGTCAGAAGCGCGGTGGCCTGAACGGCCGCACGTTCACCATCTACAAGCTGCGTTCGATGCGCGTGGAGGAGAACGGCGACAAGGTCGTGCAGGCCCAGCGCAAGGACAGCCGCATCACCTTCATCGGCAAGATCGTGCGCGCCTCCAGCGTCGACGAACTGCCCCAGCTGCTCAACGTGCTCAAGGGCGACATGTCGCTGGTCGGTCCGCGCCCGCACGCCCAGGCGCACGACGACTATTACAGCGCCCTGATCCCCACCTATCACCTGCGCTTCCAGGCCCGCCCCGGGCTGACGGGGCTGGCCCAGATCCGCGGCTTCCGCGGCGGCACCAACGACGTCGAGGACATGGCCAACCGCATCCGGTCAGACATCGACTACATCGACAACTGGTCGCTGGTGTCGGACATCCGCATCATGCTGATGACCGTCCCCCACCTGCTTATCGCCGAGAACGCCTACTGACGGTTTCGGCCAGACGCCGCGAGGCCGCTTAAGGCTTGGCCTCAACGCGGCTGGCGGGATAGCGCAGCTTCAGGACGGTGACCTGCAGCGCCAGCCCCACGCGACCGGCGGGGTTGGTCACCTCGTTGGCCAGGGCCACCAGAGGCTTGGCGTGCGGCCAGCGCAGCCATTCGCCCTTCAGGTGGTAGATTTCTTGGTCGCGCGCCGACTGGCTGAGCTGCGACCAGCGGTCGTAGGCGAACAGGGTCCGGCGACGGAAGAGGCTGGCCTGCAGCGGCGCCACGGCGAAGGAGCGCTCGAGCGCGGTGTTGGAAGCGACTTGGTCGCCCCGGGCCGCCTCGACCGCCGCGCGGCGCAGCCAGGCCGCGCCATTGGCGGGCCGCAGGGCCAGTTCGCGATCGCTGAGCGCCGCAAGGCGGGCCAGCGTCCGAGGGTCGGCCGCTTGGACATTCGGCTGGGCCAGGCCTTGCTCGATGGCGGACGCCAGGGCGTCGGCCGGCGCAGTGGGCAGCACCGAGAGGTCACCGCCCAGCTTGGCCGCCAGCAGCGGAACCGCCGCCAGCAGCCCCGCCAGGGTCGCGGCTCCCGAAAGGCCGGCCGCACCCAGGAAACGCCAATCGCGCAGGGGCTCGGCGGCTGGGCTTCGTCCGGCGACCATCGACCCGACTACGCCCAGCATCAGGACGGCCAGGGCCTGGACGGCCGGAACCTGCAGGGCGAAATCGGCCGCGCCGTGCAGCAGGAACACCACCGCCGCGCAGATCACCGCCCGCGCCCAGGCGCCGGTCGTGCCGGCCCGCAATCCGCCGCGCGCGACGGGGATGACGACCGCCATGAAGAGGGCCAGCATGGCCAGGGAGCCAACCACCCCGCCCTCCTCCAGCCATTGCAGGTAGAGGTTATGGGTGGCGCGGACATTGTAGAGCGCCGGCAAGGTGTCGGTGGTGGTCACCAGCTGATTGACGGTGGCGAACGAGCCCAGGCCGTAACCGAACCAGGGCGCGGCCAGGAAAGCCTGCCAATGGGCGGCGAAGATGGTGGCGCGGGCGGCCACGTCCTGATCGGCGACCTCCAGGCGCGTGGCCAGACCGCCGGCGCTGCGCAGGACCAGGGCGCCGACCAGCAGCAGGACGGCGGTCACGAGCAGACCCGTGGTGGCCTTCAGGCGCTGCTTCTGGGCGAAGGCTTCCCAGACCAGGAACAGGCCCAGGCCCGCCAGGGCGGCGACCGCGCCCGCGCGTGAGGCGGTCAGCATCAGGGCCGTGGCCAGGACGGCGGCGGCGGCCAGGGCCGCCACGGCCTCGACGTCCCCGCGGCGCAGGGCCGACAGCCCGGGAAACCGGCGCAGACGATTGCCGGCGGCGGCCACGGCCAGCAGCAGCCCCGCGCCCAGGACGGTGGCGGCGGTGTTGGGACTGAGCAGGGTGGCGGCCAGGCGGCTGGACCGGCGCACGGTGACCTGGTCGACGAAGCCGACCACCGCGTACGCGCCGATCGCCAGTACGGCCAGCCGCAACAGCAGGCGCGCGCGCTGCTCGGATACGCCGACGACGCGGGCGGCCACGAACAGGCAGGCCAGGCCCAGGAGCTGGAGGAGGTTCAGCAGCAGGGCCGAGCGGTCGACGGACAGGCTGCCGGCGCGGCCGGGCAGATAGGTCCAGGCGGGATGCGCCCCGCCCGGCCCCCAGGGCGTCAGCGGCCAGGCCACGGCCAGCAGCAGCACGCCCAGCAGGATGGCCTGGAGCTTCAGGCCCGGCAGGCGGACGAGGTCGCGCCGCGCCCAGCCGCAGGTCGCCAGCAGGACGCCCAGGGTCGCGGCGTAGATCGTGGAAAAGGCCGCGGCCACGGCCACGTCGCTGGCGCCGAAGGCCAGCACAGCCAGGAAGACCAGAGCCAGGAGGCCAATGACCGCCGCCCGCTCGGACAAGGCCAGCGGGCGGGGACGGCGACGACCCGGGACGGGACCGGAAGCGCGGCGGGAGGCCCCGGGGCCTCCCGGATCAGTCGGCATAATACTGGCGATAGCTCTTGTAGTAGTAGTTGGCGTCGCCATAGCCGTAGCGGCCCTGGGCCTTCAGATCCACCTGGGTCAGGGCCACGCCGGCCACGAAGATCCCGCGTCCCTGCAGCAGGGACAGGGCCGTGGTGATGGCCTTGACCGGGGTCTTCTTCCAGCGGGCCAGCATCACCACGGCGTCGGCCGAGGGAGCCAGGATGCGGGTGTCGGCCACGGCCAGCAGCGGGGCGGTGTCGAGCAGCACCACGTCGAAGCGCGCGCGCAGTTCCGACAGCAGCCGGGCCATGGCCGCTGAACCCAGCACGTCGCGCGGGGTGTAGGCCACCTCCGACAGCGGCAGGATGCGGGCCCCGCTCTTGTCGGTCAGCAGCGCCTGGTCCAGCTGAGCCTGGCCGTTCAGCACCTCCAGCAGACCGACGGCCGGCTTTTCGGCCAGGAAGCGGTTGATGGCGCTCTGGCGCAGGTCGCAGTCGACGACCACGACGTTGGCGCCCGACTGGGCCAGGGTGCGGGCCAGGGAGAAGGTGGTGGTGGTCTTGCCCTCGCCCGGCAGGGACGAGGTGATGGCGATCACCTTCACCGTCTCGCCCACGCGCGAGAACAGGATCGCCGCGCGGAGCTTGCGGAAGCTCTCGGCGAAGCTGGAGAGCGGCTTGGCCAGCAGATAGTCGGCCGGGCTGAGATCGCGAGCGATCTTGCCCTCGACGGCCGAGGCCAGCAGCGGCACCGAGCCCAGATAGGGCAGGCCCAGGCGACGCTCGACCTCGTCCTCGGTGAAGAGGCCGGCCATCAGGATCTCGGCCAGCACGACCGCCGCCGCGCCGGCGCCCAGGGCCATGAACAGACCCAGGGCCAGGTTCAGCGAGGGCTTGGGCGCGCTGGGCGAGGTGGGGATGCGGGCGCGCGAGACGACGCGGGCGTCGGGCTGCTCGATGCCCTGGGTGGTGGTGGTCTGCTTGAAGCGGGCCAGCAGGGTCTCATACAGCGTACGGACGGAGTCGGCCTTGCGCTCGAGCTCGGCCAGGCGGATGCCGGCGCGGTTGTTGCCGGCCAGGACGCCGCGCGAATTGGCCACGCTGCCCGCCATCGAGGCGGTGCGCTGGCGCGAGACCTGGGCCTTGGCTTCGAGCGACGAGATGATGCGCTGGATCTCGGCCTGGATCTGGCCGTCGATGTCGGCCAGCTCGCGCTTGGCCTTCAGCAGGTCGGGGTGGCGGTCGCCGTAGCGGCCGCTGAGGTCGGCGACCTCGGCGCTCTTCTCGGCGCGCTGCTTGCGCAGTTGCTGGACCACCGGCGAAGTCAGGGCCTCGCCCACGTCCTCGCCGTTGCTTCCGCGGGCCAGCTGGGCCTTGGCGGTGGCCAGGCGCGCGTCGGTCTCGGCCTGTTCGGCGCGGGCGCCGGCCAGTTGCTGGTTCAGGCCCGAGATCTCCTGCTCGGTGAGTGTGGCCCCCTCGGCGCTGAGCAGGTTGTTGGCGATCTTGTATTGCTGGACGTCGGCCTCGGCGGCCTGCAGCTGGTCGCGCAGGTCGGCCACGCGGGTGTCCAGCCACTCGTTGGCGCTCTTGGTCGCCTGGAACTTGGCTTCCAGCTGTTCGGTCAGGTAGAGGTCGGCGAAGGCGTTGGCCAGGCGCGCGGCCTGGGCCGGATCGGGGTGGGTGTAGTCCACCGTGATCAGGTAGGTCAGGCCCGCGCGCTTGACCTTCAGGTTCGCCAGCACGCGGTCGACCACGGTCTCCTGGCGGCGCTGAACCTCGACCGGATCGACGGCGGCGGTCGGGGCGACGGCCTTCTTGACCCAGGGCAGCCACGACTTGGCCCCCTTCGCATTGGGCGCGTAGGGATTGAAGTAGGGATCCTGGTCCAGCTTCAGCTGCTTGATGACGCGCGAGGCCAGCGAGCGCGAGCGCAGCACCTCGACCTCGGTGTCGACCACGGGAGAGTCGGCCGGCAGGCCCGACAGCACCGCGTTGACGTCGGTCACCTGCTCGGTGCGGGTGTCCAGCATCACCTGGGCGGTGGCCGTGTATTTCGGCGTTTCCTGCAGGGTGAACAGCAGGACCGCCACCAGGACGGCCAGCGCCACCGCCGCGAACAGGCGCAGGCGGCGGCGGAACGTGGCGATGAGCACGTTCAGATCTAGCATCGTCGCCCCAGTCTCATGAACCGGGGCGGGCGGGGTCTCGAAAGCTGAGCCGTCCATGGGTACTCTCACCAAACGTCCCGCCGAAGCGGGACGTGTTCCTAGAACTGAAGGGCGACCGAAGCCGTAACCTTGTTGTCGTCGAACGAGGAGCCCGGCTGGGTCCCTTGCGACTTCTGCTTCAGGTAAGTGTAACCGAGCACGAGGCCGACATTGCGGTTGAGCAGGTAGGTCACCGAAGCGCCCGCGCCCGTCCGCTTATCGTCGCGATCGATGGTCTGGTAGACGTCCTTCCCGTAGCTGGCCTGCGCCGACAGCAGAACGTTTCGCAGCAGTTCGTGATCAATAGCGGCCGAAACGTTGTTCGAAATGTAGCCTTGCGAGCCGGCGGCCACCGATTCCTCGATGGTGCGCGAACCGTTGAAGGTGACCGTGGTCAGCTGGGTCGGGAACCACTCCACCTTGGCCAGGGCGCTGAAGCCGCTGACGTCGGCGTAGTTGGCGTCATAGGACTGCTTCATGTAGCCGCCCTCGATCTCGCCGCGGATGACCTGCGAGAGCTCGAAATTGGCGCCGACGGTGAAGGTGTAGCCGTCGGAATCGCGGCCGGCCGTCGCCAGGTCGTAGTTCTTGTTGTTGCCCAGGGCCGAGAAGAACAGCGCCGTGTCGGGGCTCAGCGCATACTCCACCTTGCCGCCGTAGTAGAACTCGTTGCGGTCGCGATCGTCCTGCAGCAGGAACGCGCCGCCGATCGTGGTGGAGTTGTCGTAGTTGTAGTCCTTGTCGATCAACCGGCCGGTCAGGCGGACGCGGTTGAACTCCTTGACCCCGGTCAGGTTGCCGGTGACCAGGCTGTACTCGATCGGCGTCGCCGAGGCCGGCGGGGCGGTCGGCGAGGTGCGGGGCTCGGTCAGCTTCTGGTACTGCAGCGCGCCGCTGATGTTGGAGCCGCGCACCAGGTCGATGCGGCCGCTGGCGCCGATGGTGTATTCCTCGGTGTTTTCGGTGTCGAAGTCCGAATAGCGGTTGATCGAGGCCGAACCGAAGAGATTCAGGGCGTGGCGCGACCAGTTCGAGCGCAGGGCCGCCTCCGGCTTGACCCGCCAGATCACGTCGTTTTCTTCGTTGGTCGCCTGGGCGTAGATGTTGTCGTTGAATTCGGCCGCCACGGTCAGGCGCGGATACAGCGTGAAGCCGCCCGTCTTGATGCCGATCGCCTCGTAGTCGGGGCGCGGGCGCTCGCGGACCGAGACGTTGCGGTCGCGCTTGAAATTCGAGCCCAGGTCCTGGGCCGAAACGACACACGGCGCAGCAAGCACCAGCACAGCCGCCACGGCGGCCGACGAGAGAAACTTCATGGCTTTATCCCCACCAATGGATCGTAGGGCCCCTGGATCGGTCACAAACACAGACCGGAGGCCGAAGCGACCTTCTGTTAACTGCCGCAGTAGCTGGCGATGACGCCGGCGCACGGGTCGAAGGCGGCGGTCGGAGTCGTCGTACCCGTCACGCCGCCGGCGCTGGGAGCGCCGCTCAGCGAAACCAGGATGCTCGGAGCCCCGTCGCTGCCGGTCGAAGCGGTCACCGTGGCCGATTGGCCGGTCTTCGACAGCTGGGCGACGACCGCCGGCGCCGCCGCGACCTTGGCGGCGAAATCCGGCGCGACCGAGGCGGCCACCGTCACCGCGACGCCAGCGCTGATCGTGCCGTTCGCCACGGCCTGGACCAGGGCGTCCGCAATGGCCTGGGGCGAAGCGCCCGTGGCGGCCAGGGCGGCGGAGATCGACGCGGTGATCGCGGCGGTCTTGGCCTCAGGCGAGAGGGCGGCGAAGCCCGGATCGGCGGCGGCGGCGCGAGCCGCGGCCGAGATGGAAGCCTGCAGCGAGGCCGCCGTGGCCGGCGCCTGGGCGAAGGCGACGCCCTCGACGACAGGCGTGACGACCAAGGCGATGCCCAGGCAGGCGGCGCTGATATGACGCGAGAACATGGCGAGCCCCTTCCCCGTGTTGAAAATTCGCGCGGACCATAATGTCGCACCTGCGAACATTCCAGCGATATTTACGGCTGGTTAAGCAATAAATTTAGATTCCACCGCCACGCGAACCAACACGATGACTTTCAAGGCAAAATAGCTCTCCGCGGATCAATCAGCCGGCATTAACTAGGTGAAAACCCTCACTTAACGAGCATCGAACAAGGGTTCGAACGGCAAATGCACACGGGCTCGATGTTCCAGCACAGCTTGGCTTTAGACTCTCGGTCAACTTCAACCATCACTTGGAAACTCTGGAACCACTCTCCAACGGGGTCCGGCGATAGCGGCGGCGCAGTTTTCTCAGTCTGCGCAGGACAGGTCGCTCCACACTGGGCCACAGGAACAGGGCCACCAGTCCGATCATGACGAGGTAAATCAGCAGCACGCGCACACCTCATATGTTGCAGCGCACACTAACACCGTCGCTTGAAGGTTTCTTCGCAGCCGGGCTCGCCCGCTCGCCGGCGAGGCGAAAATCGCAACGGCGCCCAACGGCCGGGCGCCCGCTGCGTCCCGGGGGCCGTCCTGTGAACATGTAACATGTTCTCAGCCCGCGACTTTCTTGGTAACGCGGCGGCATGGTCGGGATCGCGACAGCACTGAAGCGGATGGGCGGGGCGTTTTTCGTCGGCCTGCTGCTGTGCCTGGCGTTCGCGCCCACCGCGGACAGCCTGGTCTGCTCGACCGACGTCCCCATGCTGGAAAGCCTCGCCGCGCCGGACATCGCGCCGATCGCCACGACTCTCCACGCCCACGACGACGCGGATCGCCATGGCGAAAACCAACGCGACGGAGGCGACGACGCCTGCGTCCATGGCCACTGCCATCAGGCCGCCTCGCCGGCCGCGCCCGTCGTCATCACCCTGGCCGAGGCCAGCGTTACCGGCCTAGGGCTGACGCCGTCCAAGACCGGCCTGCCGCCATCGCGCTCGCCCGATGGTCCCATGGAACCCCCTCGCGCCTGACCTGGCCGCGCCTTCAGGCGCGTGATCGCCATCGTCCATTCGCAAGCAGGGATTTCCCATGCCTTCCCGATACGTCCGGCCCGTCGCCATGCTCGGCGCGGCGCTGGCGCTCGTCGGCCTCGGCGCGCCTTCGCGCTCCGCCGCCGAGCCCCTGACCCCGGCCGCCGCCACCGCGCGCGCCCAGGCTCGATCCCCCCTCGTCACCGCCGCCCAGGCCGCCGTTGACGCCGCCGAGGCCCGCGCCCGCCAGGCCGGATTCCGTCCCAATCCGGAGGCGGGTCTCCAGACCGAGAACTTCGCCGGCTCCGGCCCCTACGCCGACTTCGCGTCGGCCGAGACCACCGCCTCGGTCAGCCAAAGGCTCGAACTGGGCGGCAAGCGCAGGACCCGAGCGGCGGCGGCCCAGGCCGAGGCCGAGGCTGCGCGCGTGGGCTTCGCCGTCGCCCGGGCAGATCTGGTCCAGGAGGTCGCCGTCCGCTATGCCGAGGCCCTGGCCGCCCAGGAGCGCCTGGCCCTGGCGCGCGACACCGCCGAGAGGGCGGCAAGCCTGTCGCGGGTGGCCGCCGCCCTGGTCGACAGCGGCCGCGAGCCGCCCTTGCGCGGCCTGCGCGCCGAGGCCGCCAGCCAGGAAGCCCAGGCCGCCGTGGTCGCCGCCGAGGCCGAGGTCGCCGCCGCCCGCCGGGCGCTGGCTGCGCTGTGGGAAGGCGCTGCGGGAGGCGACGGGGGCGAGACGCTGGACCTGGTCGCCGCGGAGACCCCCTCTCCTCCGGCCGCCGCCACGATCGATCCCGGCCTGAGCCTCGACGTGCGCCTGGCCCGCGCCGGCCGCGAAGCCGCCCAGGCGGCCGTCGATCGCGAGCGAGCCGCCGCCCGTCCCGACCTGACCATCCAGGCGGGCGTCCGGCGGTTCGAGCAGACCGGGGACACCGCCCTGGTCGTGGGCTTCACCGCCCCCATCCCGATCGCCAACCGGAACCAGGGCGCGGTCGCGGCCGCGCGGGCCGACGTCGTCGCCGCCGAGGCTCGCGAACGGCTGGCCCTCGCCCGCTCGGTCCGAGCGATCCGGGACGGCGAGGCCGCGCTGCGGGCCGCCGATGCTCGCCTGCAGGCCCTGGAGGTTCGGATCGCTCCTCAGGCCCTCACCGCCGTCGACCTGGCCCGCCGAGGCTTCGAGGCCGGCAAGTTCTCGCTGCTCGACGTGCTGGACGCCCAGGGCGCCCTGAGCGCCGCCCGTACAGACCTGATCGCCGCCCGCCTTCAGCGCGCCAAGGCGCTGGCCGCGCTCGAACGCGCCGCGGCCCAATAGGAACCCGACCATGAGCACCATCAATCGGAAGACCCTGCTGGCGGCCGTGGCGGTCGCCAGCCTGCTGGCCGCCGGCGCCGGAGCGCTGGCTGGCCGAACCCTGGCCTCGCCGCCGGCCGACGCGGCCCCGTCCGGGGCGGGGGAAGGCGATCACGCCAACGACCGGCCCCACCTGGCTATGACCCCCGAGCGCATCGCCGCCGACGGCGTGCAACTGGTGACCTTGGCGGAAGGCGGGCTGGACGCCGCCATTCCGGTCCAGGCCACGGTGGTCGCGGCCCCCGACGGCGCGGCCGTGCTGGCGGCACGCGCCGACGGGGCGGTCGTGCGGATCCGCAAGCGCCTGGGCGATTCCGTCGCCGCCGGCGAGGCGGTGGCCGCGATCGAGAGCCGCGACGCCGCGGCGATCAGCGCCGAGCGCAGCGCCGCGGCCGCCCGAGCCGCGGCCGCCCGCCAGGCCTTGGCCCGCGAACAGGCGCTGTTCACGGCCAGGGTCAGCGCCCGCCAGGACCTGGAGGCCGCCCAGGCCCAGGCCGCCATCGCCGAGGCCGAACTGCGCCGCGCCGGCCGGACCGGCGCGGCGGCCGGCCTGTCGGGTGACGGCCGCACCCTGGTCGTGACCAGCCCGATCGCCGGCCGGATCACCTCGGCCGACACGAGCCTGGGGGCCTATGTGACCGCCGGGACGGAGCTGTTCCGCGTGGCCGATCCGGGCCGGGTGGAGATCCAGGCGGCCCTGCCCGCCGCCGACGCCCGACGGGTGAGGCCTGGAGACGCCGCGACGGTGGAAACCCTCGACGGCCCCGCCTCGGCTGTCGTGCGCAGCGTCACGCCGGCCCTCGACGCCGAGAGCCGTACGGCGACGGCCGTCCTGGTGCTGACCGGGCCGACCGCCGCGACGCTCGCGCCCGGCCAGGCGCTGGCCGCCCGCATCACCCCACGCGGCGGTCCCGCCAGGCCCGGCGACCGCATCGCCGTACCGGACGAGGCGGTGCAGTCGCTGAACGGCGCCGACGTGGTCTTCGTGCGCACCCGCGACGGCTTCGAGCCCCGCCCCGTGCGCATCGGACGCCGGGGCGGCGGCCAGGTCGAGATCGTGTCGGGCGCCAGCGCCGGCGAGGTGGTCGCCGGCAAGGGCGCCTTCCTGCTCAAGGCCGAACTGGGCAAGGGGGAGGCCGAGCATTGATCGCCCGCATCCTCGACCTTTCGGTCCGGTTCCGCTGGACCGTCGTCGCTCTTGTCGCGCTCGTCGCGGCGCTGGGCGTCCACAACCTCGCGCGCCTGCCGATCGACGCCGTGCCCGACATCACCAACAAGCAGGTGCAGATCAACACCGTCGCCGGGACCCTGGCCCCGGCCGAGGTGGAAAAGCTGGTGACCTTCCCGATCGAGACCGCCATGGCCGGTGTTCCCGGCCTGGAGACCACGCGCTCGATCTCGCGCAACGGCTTCTCGCAGGTGACCATCGTCTTCAGGGAGAAGACCGACATCTATTTCGCCCGTCAGCAGGTGGCCGAGCGTCTGACGGCCGTGCGCCAGAGCCTGCCGGCCGGGGCCGAGCCCGCCATGGGGCCGATCTCCTCGGGCCTGGGCGAGGTGCTGATGTGGACGGTGGCGTTCGAGCCTCCAGCCGCAGGCGACACGGCCGCCCCGGTCCGTGACGGCGCGCCGGGCTGGCAGAGCGACGGCGCCTACCTGACCCCTGCCGGCGAACGCCTGGCCGACCCCACCGCCCAGGCCGCCTATCTGCGCGAGGTGCAGGACTGGATCGTCCGACCCCAGATGAGCGCGGTGGCGGGCGTGGCGGGCGTCGATTCCATCGGCGGCTTCGACAAGCAGTTCCTGGTCCAGCCGGACCCCACGCGCCTGGCGGCCTATGGCGTGTCGTTCGCCGACCTGGTCAGGGCGCTGGAAGCGGCCAATCTGGCCGTGGGGGCCGGCTTCGTGGAGCGCGGGGGCGAGGCCTTCCTCGTGCGCGCCGACGCCCGCGTGCGCACCGTCGACGAGATCGCCGACGCCGCCGTGGCGGTCCGCCAAGGCGTGGCCGTGCGGGTGCGGGACGTGGCGACCGTCAAGGTCGGCGGCGGGTTGCGAACCGGCGCGGCCTCGGAGAACGGACGGGAGGTCGTGGTCGGCACGGTGCTGATGCGGACCGGCGAGAACAGCCGCACGGTGGCCAAGGCCTCGGCCGAACGGCTGAAGACCATCGCCGCCAGCCTGCCGCCGGGGATCAGGGCCGAGGTGGTCTACGACCGCTCCAAGCTGGTGGGAGCCACGATCCGGACCGTCGAGAAGAACCTGGCCGAGGGCGCCCTGCTGGTGGTGGTGGTGCTGTTCCTGCTGCTGGGGAACTTCCGGGCCGCCCTGGTGGCGGCGCTGGTCATTCCGCTGTCGATGCTGATGACGGCGATCGGCATGAACCGGCTGGGCGTATCGGGCAACCTGATGAGCCTGGGGGCCCTGGACTTCGGCCTGATCGTCGATGGGGCGGTCATCATCGTCGAGAACAGCCTGAGGCGGCTGGGCGAGCGCCGACGCCACGAAGGCCGGCCGCTGGTCCTGGCCGAACGCCTGGAAGAGCCCCGCCAGGCCGCCCGCGAGATGATCGGCCCCACCGTCTACGGTCAGGCGATCATCCTGCTGGTCTATGCGCCGCTGCTGACCTTCGCCGGCGTGGAGGGCAAGACCTTCTCGCCGATGGCGATCACGGTGATGCTGGCCCTGGCCGCCGCCTTCGTCCTGTCGCTGACCTTCGTCCCCGCCCTGATCGCCCTCCTGATCCGGGGTGAGACGGAGGAGAAGGAGGTGGCGGCGGTGCGCTGGACCAAGTCCCGCTACGCCCCGTTGCTGCGGGCGGCCGTGGCGCGCCCCTGGCCGGTGATCGGCGGAGCCGTGGCGGTCTTCGTCGCGGCCATGGCGACCTTCACCCTGCTGGGCCGGGAGTTCACGCCCCAGCTGGACGAGAAGGACGTCGCAATCCAGGCCCTGCGCATTCCATCGACCTCGCTGGAGCAGTCGCTGCGCATGCAGCGCCGGATCGAGCGGGAGATCGCGACCTTCCCGGAGGTGGCGTTCGTCTATTCCAAGACCGGCACGGCCGAGGTGGCCAGCGACCCGATGCCGCCCAACGCCTCCGACGCCTTCGTGATTCTCAAGCCTCGCGAGCAATGGCCCGACCGCCGCCAGACCAAGGCCCAGCTGCTCGCCCGCCTCGAAAGCCGGCTGGAGGGACTGACCGGCAACGCCTACGAGTTCAGCCAGCCGATCCAGATGCGGTTCAACGAACTGATCGCCGGCGTGCGCGGCGACGTCGCCGTCAAGGTCTACGGCGACGATCTGGACGCCATGACCCGCACCGCCGAACAGGTGGCCACGGTCCTGCGCGGCGTGAAGGGCGCGGCGGACGTCCGGGTGGAGCAGACCTCTGGCTTTCCCACCCTGGACGTTTCGCTCGACCGCCAGGCCATCGCAAGGCGCGGCCTGAGCGTCGAGGACGTGGCCGACACCCTGGCCATCGCCATGGGCGGCCGCGAGGCCGGCCTGGTCTTCCAGGGCGACCGCCGCTTCGGCGTGGTGGTGCGCCTGCCCGATGCGGCCCGCAACGACCTGGACGCGGTCGGCGCCCTGCCCGTCATGGCCCCGACCGGCAGCGGCGGCCGGGTCGCCGTCCCGCTGCGCGACCTGGCCCGGTTCTCCTATTCCGAGGGCCTGAACCAGGTCAGCCGCGAGAATGGCAAGCGCCGCGTCGTGGTGCAGGCCAATGTGCGCGGCGCCGATCTGGGCGCGTTCGTGGCCCAGGCCCGCGCGGCGGTCGACGCGCGGGTGAAGCCCCCGGCCGGCGCCTGGCTCGTCTGGGGCGGCCAGTTCGAGAACCTGCAGGCCGCCCAGGCGCGCCTGGCCCTGGTGGTTCCGGTCTGCTTCCTGCTGATCTTCGGCCTGCTCTACATGGCCCTGGGCGGGGCGGCCCCGGCGGCGGCGGTGTTCTCGGCCATTCCGCTGGCCCTGGCCGGCGGCGTGTTCGGCCTGGCGCTGCGGGGCATCCCGTTCTCGGTCTCGGCCGCCGTCGGCTTCATCGCGCTGTCGGGCGTGGCGGTGCTGAACGGCCTGGTGATGATGACCGCCATCCGCCAGCGCCTGGCTTCCGGCCTGCCGCTGGAGACGGCGGTCGTCGAGGGCGCGATGGAGCGGCTGCGACCGGTGATGATGACGGGACTGGTCGCCTCGCTGGGCTTCCTGCCCATGGCCCTGGCCACGGGGACCGGCGCGGAGGTCCAGCGACCGCTGGCCACGGTCGTCATCGGCGGACTGGTCACGGCCACGGCCCTGACCCTGTTCGTCCTGCCGGCGATCTGCCGCTTCGTGCTCAAGCCCAGACCCGGAACCGTTTGATCCCGAGGCGGCGCGCCGACCGCGCGCCGCCGATGACGGCCTGGACGACCGCCATGAGCTCGAAAACGATGTCTTGGAGAGAAGTGGTGCCGCTTACAGGACTCGAACCTGTGACCCCCTCATTACGAATGAGGTGCTCTACCAGCTGAGCTAAAGCGGCGCTTCGTCGTCGGGGGAGCCCCGGGACACTGGTGTTTCCCGCTCCGCCAAATCAGTCGGCGGTGCGAAGAGCGGCCTATTTAGCGGCGCGCGGGCCGCTTGCCAAGCGTCGGCGTGCGCTCGTGTTGCGACGAGGCGCCGGGCCGCCGTTTCCGCCGTCCGGCGGAAGGGGCGCGTCGAAGCCGCCGGGGCCGATTCCGGGGTCGTCGGGAATGGGCATCAAGGCCCCGCCAGTCTCGGCCGCGCGGACGAAGGGCGTGGATTCCGCATAGGCCGACGGAAGTTCGGGCAGTTCGCTCATCGCGCGTTCACGGCGCTCGAAGCGCGGATGGATCAGTTCGCCCGTCTCGGCGTAGCTGACGGTCAGGCGGGCCCAGTCCTCGCGGGCGTAGGCGAAGGCGCGGCCCTCGGGGTCGAGGTCGGACCAGTCCGGCTCCTGCGGGGCGGCCGCGCCGCGCGCGATCCAAGCGCGGGCCTCGTCCGGCTCGGCGTTGGCGTAGGCCACGCGCGACATCAGGCCGGCGACCCGGGCGGTCAGGGCCTCCTCCGGCAGCAGGCGGACAGCGGCGCGGGCGGCCACGGGGTCGCCGCCGATCAGGGCGCTCTCGACCTTCAGCAGGCGGCTCTCCCGGGCTTCGGGCTTCAGATTGGCCAGGCCCGCCAGACGAGCGGCGCGGGCCTTGGGCGTCTCGTCGGTCTTCAGGTCGCGATAGGCCAGCCAGAGCGCCGGATGAGGCGCCAGTTTCCAGGCCGCTTCGACCAGGGCGCCGGCCTTGGCCGCCTTGCCGTCGGCGGCCAGCAGGCGCGCGGCCATCACCACGCCCGGGGCGAAGTCGGGCTTGAGCTTGGCGGCCTGGGCGGCGAAGTCGAGGGCCTGGGCCAGGACCTTCGGGTCGTCGGAGTCCTCCAGGTCGGCGGCCGAGGCGGCCAGAAGGGCCGCGCGGGCCCGCTCGGCCACCAGGGGCGGCACGATCTTGCGCTCCAGCGCGCCCTGGACCAGGGCCAGGGCGGCCTTCCAGTCGCCGGCCTCGAGCCGGGCCTCCAGCAAGGCGCGCCAGGCCCAGCGGGCGGTGCGGGCCAGGCCGTAGGCGGTTTCGGCATGGCGCAGGGCCAGGGCCTTGTCGCCTTCGGCCAGGGCGGTCTGCATGAGGCCGCGCAGGCCGGCCAGGCGCATCTCGGGGAAGCCCAGCATGGCGTTGTAGGCCTGGCGGGCGGCGACGTGGTCGCCGGCGGCCTCAGCGGCCTGGGCGGCCAGGACGCGGACCAGGGCCGGGGTCTCCTCGGCCAGCTCGGCGGCCTTGGCGGCCAGGCGGCGGGCCTCCGAACCGTCGCCGGCGGCCACGGCCAGGAAGCCGCGCGACAGAGCTTCGGCGCCCTGCTTGCGCTTGGCCTCCGCGCGGGCGCGGGCGGCGCGCTTGGGCGCCTCGACCACCCACAGCAGGCCGCGCCACAGGACGGTGGCGGCCAGGGCGGCGAACAGGGTCAGCAGGGCGGCGGCCGCAGCCGTCATCTCCACACGCCAGCCCATCCAGTCCAGACGCGCCGCCCCCGGTTCGCCGGTCAGGGCCACCACGGCCACGGCGATGGCGGCCACGACGAAGAGGACGAGGGCCGCGCGGATCATGGGGCCAGCGCCCCGGGCTCGCCCGCGCCGGCCCGAGCCAGCCCGGCCAGGGCGTCGGCGCGGATGGCGGCGATGGAGCGATCGATCTCCACCCGGCGCTCGGCGGCGTTGCGCCAGGGGGCCAGCACCAGCTGGGCCGACGGCGGCAGGGCCTGGACGGTGCGCAGCGCCCCCTCGACGTCGCCGTCGTTGAGCTGGATCTGGGCGCGGCCCAGCACGGCGTCGGCGCCGTCGCCCTGGGTCGAGCCGACCTGGCGGATGGAGACGATGCTGGACAGGGCGTGGCGCAGCTTGGCCAGGAAGTCGGCGTTACGGCCGGGGTCGTGGGCGGCCACCGAGGCGCGGGCGGCCAGGGCGTCGAACTCGGCGGCGAGGCCCGCGCGGGTGGGCGCGCCCTCCTCGGCCAGGCGGGTCAGGCCGCGCACATCGGGCGACAGCGGCAGGACCCGGGCCAGGCTGGCCAACTCGTCGGCGAACGGACGGCCGCTGCGGGCGGCGTCGGCCAGGGAGGCCGCGGCCAGCGCCGCGCCGGCGGCGTCGATCGTGCGCTGCTGGCCGGCCTCGACCACCGCCAGGCGCTGTTCCAGCCGCTCGATCTCGGGACCGGACGTGGGCTGCGGCGGCGACGCGGGCTCGGCCGAAGGCGCGAAGGCGCGGGTCGGGGCCAAGGGCGCCTCGGGCGCCACGGCGGCGGCCGGAGCCCGGGCGGGCGCGCGGAACCAGGTGGGGCCGAATCGGGTCACGGCGGAACCGGCGGCCACGCAGACCAGGCCGAAGACGATGAACGCCCAGAAGCCGGGACTCAGCACCCGTCGGGGCGCGTACAGCGCCGGGTCGCGCGGCGCGGCGATTTCAGCGGGATCGGGAACGGCGTTCATGCCGCCATTCGTGCCCCACAGGGCGTCCAGGCGCAATCGTGCAGCTAGGGCGGCAACAGGTCGAGCAACGCGGTTTCGTCCGGGCGCGGCGCGAACGCCACAGACCCGATCCATCCCTGGCCGGCCGCCTCGGCCAGGGGCGCGGCCACGGCGGACGACAGGCCGTAGGCGGCCAGGCGCGGCGCGGGGTGCGAGGCCAGATTCGCCGCAAGACGACGGGCGGCGCGAGGCGAGTGCAGCAGCACCGCGTCCAGCTTATCGAGGACGGCGAGGGTGGCCGGATCGGGATCGCGCTCGACGCTTTCGTAGACCGCCAGGCGCCGGGCCGGCGCGCCGGCCGCGGCCAGAAGGCCGACCAGGTCGCCGGCCGGCTCCAGGGCGCTGGGATGCAGCACCGCGCCCGGGGCGGTCTGGACGATCAGGCGGGCCAGCGCCTCCACGTCGCCGTCGGCCGAACGCACGCGATTGAAGCCGGCCTCGCGAGCGGCGCGGGCGGTTCGCTCGCCCACCGCCAGCACGGGCAGCGACCGGTCGGGATGCAGGCGGGCGAAGGCGGCCACGCCGTTGAGGCTGGTGAAGGCCAGGGCGTCGACGCCGTCGAGATCGACCTGGGGCGAGAGGTCGCGCACCGCCAACAGCGGATCGACCAGGACCTCCCAGCCGCGGTCCTCCAGCCGTCGGGCCGTGGCCAGGGCGCCCGGCCGCGCCCGCGTCACCCAGGCCCGTCGCGGCGCGCCGGCCATGGCGCTCAGTCCGTCAGGATCAGGGCGTCGCCGCCGTCGGCGCGCACGGCCGCGCCCAGCTCCAGCCCAAGGGCGCGCGCGGCGGCGGTGTCGGCGTCGTGCGCCAGGACCGCCTCGCCCTCCCGGCGGAAGCGGCGGGCGCCGTCCGGCGTCAGCGCCTCGACGATCAGGCGCAGGTTCAGGCCGTCCAGGCGCGCATGAGCCCCCACAGCGGTCCGGCACGAGCCTTCCAGCGCGAACAGGGCCCCGCGCTCGGCGGCGACGGCCAGGGTGGTCGTGCGGCAGCGCACGGCCTGCAACCAGGGCAGATCGACGTCCTCGGCCCGGGTCTCGATGACCAGGGCGCCCTGGCCCGGAGCCGGCGGAGCGGCGACGGGGTCGAGCCAGCTCTTGGTCAGGTGGCCCAGGCCCAGGCGGTTCAGGCCCGACTGGGCCAGCAGGATGGCGTCGGCCTCGCCCCGCTCCAGCTTGGCCAGGCGCGTGTCGACATTGCCGCGCAGCATCACGACCTCGAGGTCGGGCCGCACGTGCAGGGCCTGGGCCTGGCGGCGCAGCGAGGCGGTGCCCAGGCGCGCGCCCTCGGGCAGATCCTCCAGGCGCTCGCACACGTGGCTGATGAAGGCGTCGCGCGGGTCCTCGCGCTCGGGCGTGGCGGCCAGCACCAGACCGGGCGGCAGCTCGGCCGGCATGTCCTTGAGCGAGTGGATGGCGCAGTCGATGCGGCCGTCCAGCAGGGCTTCCTCGATCTCCTTGGTGAACAGGCCCTTGCCGCCGATCTCCATCAGGCGGCGGTCCTGGATGCGATCGCCGCTGGTGACGATCGGAATCAGCTCGGCGAAGTCGGCGACGTCGTCGCCGGGACCCGCGCCCAGGGCGGCGGCGATACGGGCCTGCATCAGGCCTGACTGGGCCAGCGACAGCTTGGAGCCGCGCGCGCCGATACGGATGGGTTGCCGGGACAAGGTTGGAACGTTACCTGCAAGGTCGAAAGACGCCTTCGCTGCTACAGGAGCGGCGGGAACCCCGCAACCGAATGACATCCCTTAAGAAGTCGGCCCTCACGATCCTTGGCCTGGAAACCAGCTGCGACGAGACCGCCGCGTCCGTCGTGCGGCGGGACGAGGACGGCCGCGTGGAGGTGCTGTCCTCGATCGTCGGCACCCAGTTCGAGCAGCACGCCCCGTTCGGCGGAGTGGTGCCCGAGATCGCCGCGCGGGCCCACGTCGAGGCCATCGACGCGGTGGCGGCCGAGGCGATGCGGGCGGCCGGGATCGGCTTCGACGCGCTGGACGGCGTGGCGGCCACGGCGGGACCGGGCCTGGTGGGCGGGGTGATGGTGGGGCTGAGCTTCGGCAAGGCCGTGGCCCTGGCCCGCGACCTGCCGCTGGTGGCGGTCAACCACCTGGAGGGCCACGCGGTCTCGGCGCGCCTGGGCGCGGCGATCGACTATCCGTTCCTGCTGCTGCTGGTCTCGGGCGGGCACTGCCAGTTGCTGGAGGTGGCCGGGGTCGGCGCCTGCACGCGCCTGGGCACGACGATCGACGACGCGGCGGGCGAGGCTTTCGACAAGATCGCCAAGAGCCTGGGCCTGCCCTATCCCGGCGGCCCGGCGCTGGAGAAGCTGGCGGCGAGCGGCGACCCGACCCGGTTCGACCTGCCTCGCGCCCTGCTGGGCCGCAAGGATTGCGACTTCTCGTTCTCGGGCCTGAAGACCGCCGCCGCGCGGCTGGCCGAGAAGATCCCCCAGGGCCAGACAGGCGACCAGGAGCGCGCCGACCTGGCCGCCTCCGTGCAGTTCGCCATCGCCCGCCAGCTGTCGGAACGCACCGACCGGGCGATGAAGGCCTATGCCGAGCGCCATCGCGGCGAAGCCTTGCGCTTCGTGGTGGCCGGCGGGGTGGCCGCCAACGGCGCGGTGCGCGCGGCGCTGCAGAAGAACTGCGCCGACAACGGCTTTTCGTTCGACGCCCCGCCCCTGGCCTATTGCACCGACAACGCCGCCATGATCGCCCTGGCCGGGGCCGAGCGGCTGGCGATCGGCGTTTCCGACGACCTGGACGCGGTGGCGCGTCCGCGGTGGCCGCTGGACGAGGCGGCCGCGTTATCCAATCCGAGCAACAGTTTCGGACGCAAGGGAGCCAAGGCATGACCTTCCAGCACGCGGGCGTCATCGGCGCCGGAGCCTGGGGCACGGCCCTGGCCCAGGTCTGCGCGCGGGCCGGCCTGAAGGTGACCCTGCAGGCGCGCGAACCCGACGTGATCGAGGCCATCAACGCCCGCCATGAGAACGCGGTGTTCCTGCCTGGCGTCGCCCTGGAGCCGGCCATCCGCGCCACCCACGACTTCGCCGACCTGGCCGATTGCGACCTGGTCCTGGCCGTCGCGCCGGCCCAGCACCTGCGCGCCACCCTGGCCGCCTTCGCCCCGCACCACCGCGCCGGCGCGCCGATCGTGCTGTGCTCCAAGGGCGTGGAGCAGGGCAGCCTGAAGCTGATGGCGCAGGTCCTGGGGGAGACGATCACCGACGCGCCCAAGGCCGTCCTGGCCGGTCCCAGCTTCGCCAGCGAGGTGGCCCGCGGCCTGCCCGCCGCCGTCACCATCGCCTGCAAGGATGTCGAGCTGGGCCGGGCGATCGCCGAGGCCATCGCCACCCCGACCTTCCGTCCCTATCTGGCCGACGACATCATCGGGGCCGAGGCCGGCGGGGCGATGAAGAACGTGCTGGCCATCGCCTGCGGCATCGTCGAGGGGCGCGAACTGGGCCGCAACGCCCACGCCGCCCTGATCACCCGCGGCTTCGCCGAGATCACCCGCATGTCCCTGGCCCTGGGCGGCGACGCCGACACGGTGGCCGGCCTGTGCGGCCTGGGCGACCTGGTGTTGACCTGCTCGAGCAGCCAGTCGCGCAACATGACCGTGGGCCTCAAGCTGGGCGCCGGCGAGACGCTGGAGCAGGCGCTGGCCGGCAAGGTTTCGGTGGCCGAAGGCGTGGCCTCCGCTCCCGCCGTGCGGGCCCTGGCCGCCAGGCTGGGCGTGGAGACCCCGATCTGCGACGCCGTGGCCGCGATCCTGGCCGGCGAGGTCGCCGTCGACGAAGCCATCTACGGCCTGCTGGCCCGCCCGATCAGAACCGAAAGCTGAACCGGTCAGGCCCACGCCATTTCGACCATCCGCCACGAGGACTCTTCCATGCCGCTGTTCGCCATCGTCTGCCGGGACAAGCCCGGCGCGCTCGAAACCCGCCTGGCCGTTCGCCCCACCCACCTGGACTACCTCAAGGAAGCCCAGCACCTGAAGCTGGCGGGGCCCCTGCTGGACGACGCCGGCGACCCCATGGGCTCGATCCTGATCGTCGAGGCCGAAGACAAGGCCGCCGCCAAGGCCTGGGCCGACAATGACCCCTACGCCCTGGCCGGAGTCTTCGAGAGCGTGCAGATCGACGCCTGGCGCGTGGTGATCGGCGCGGTCTGAGCGCCAGAGCCCCCTGGCGCCGATGTCCCCCCGCACCGATCCGGACAATCCCGCCCGCCCGCCGCCGGGCACGGTGCTGTGCGCGCTCGACGAGGTCGCCTCGCCGGGCTCGCGCGGGTTCCGCTGGCGCGTGGACGACGCCGTCTTCGCCGGCTTCGTGGTGCGGCGGGGCGAGAGCGTGGTGGGCTATGTCGACAGCTGTCCGCACGCCGGCTGGCCGCTGTCGGGACCCAGCGGCCGGTTCCTGACGCGCGAGAACGACCTGATCCTGTGCGCCGGCCATGCGGCCCTGTTCCGCATCGAGGACGGGGTCATGGTGGCCGGCCCCTGCGCCGACGTCGCGCTGACGCCCTGGCCGGTCGAGGTGCGCGACGGAACACTGGTCGCCGCCTAGAACCTCGCCTTAACGCCTGCGCGCTACCTTCCCGCGACCAGACACAGGGAAACGCGCCATGGCCGACGGGTCCAACGCCAATTTCGACGCCGAACTGACCGACGCGCAGGACGCGCGCGGCCTGGGCGCCAAGCTCCGCTCGTTCGCCAAGGTCAATCCGCGTTTCGCGCCCGACCTGGCCCGCACCATGCTGGGCGGCAAGCGCGACCATGCCGTGGTCGAGGCGTTCAACGCCCACAGCGAGAGCGTCGGCTACGAGTTCACCTCGGGCTGGGCGTCCAACAACATCCCTTTCGTCACCCCGCTGCTGCGCGAGTTCGCCGCCAAGCGCGGCGACGCGCCTTTCCGCTACCTTGAGATCGGCGCCTACGAAGGCCGGAACCTGGCCTTCATGGACTGGCTGTTCCCGAACCGCCTGGACGTGACGGTGATCGATCCCTGGTTCGACGAGGCGCTGAACCCGGAAGAGAAGTACCACGCCGTCGAGCCGCGCTTCCGCCGCAACATGGCCAAGACCAGCTTCCGCTCGATGACGGCCCGCAAGGGCTTTTCGACCTACGAGCTGCCCCAGATGCTGGCGGCGGGCGAGCAGTTCGACCTGATCTATGTCGACGGCAGCCACACGGCCCTGGCCGTTCTGATCGACCTCTGTTTCTGCGCCAGCCTGCTGAGCGTGGGCGGCATGATGGTGCTGGACGACTACTGGCACGACATCAGCGAGATCGGCGGCCCAGGCGTGAAGCAGGCCACCGACAGCTTCTTCGGCGCCTTCGGCCGCTATTTCGAGATCAACGCGGTCTACCGCCAGGTGGCCCTGACGAAGGTGGCGGAGATCCCGCGATAGTCTCCTCCTCCCGCGAGCGGGGAAGGATTGCGGGTCAGACCCGCTCCTCCGCCGAAAACTCCGCCAGGTCCTCGATCAGCGAGCGGGCGGCCAGGGCCACCAGTTCGCCGCCCTTCTCGGGCGTGGCCTGCGCCGGGTCCGAGCCCATGCGGCCGTCGGCGTAGCGGGCGCGGAAGTCCAGCGCTTCGCGGATCGGGCCGGTCGGCGCGATCTGGGGCGCGTAGTTCGCCGTCTTGATGGCGTCGGGGTAGCCCCACTGGGTGACGGCGATCTCGGACGGGGTGGCGTGGCTGCCATGGCCGGTGGGGAACTGCTGGTTGGCCAGGCTCATCACGCCCTTGAGGTCCCACCAGTTCTTCAGCTTCAGGGCGAACGGCGCGCGCTGCTGGCGGAAACTGTAGTCGGCGTAGATTTCCGAGAAGGCCGCCTCGATCGAGGCCACGTTGCCGCCGTGGCCGTTGAGGAAATAGATCTTCTCGAAGCCATGGGCGCCCAGCGAACGCACCCAGTCGCCGATGGCGGCGATGAAGGTCGAGGGCCGCAGGAAGATCGTGCCCGGAAAGGCCAGGTGATGCTGGGCCATGCCGACATTGAAGGTCGGCGCCACCAGCACGGTTTCCGACAGCTTCGCCGCCTCGTGCGAGATGATCTCCGGGCACAGCCAGTCGGTGCCCAGCAGGCCCGTGGGGCCATGCTGCTCGTTGGAGCCGATCGGCACCACCACGGTCTTCGACGTCTTCAGATAGGCCTCGATCTCGGGCCAGGTCGAAAGGGCGAGCAGCATCGAAAACACTCCGTCTGGACTTCGGCTTCGGCTTTACGCTCATCACGCCTCGAAACCGACCCCTTTCCGCGCGCCGAGCCGCCGATTTGTCGGGAACGGCGTTCGCCCGCCAAATTCCCGAATGGTCATCTTGCTTCCGCCACGTCACCGCGCATAACTCCGCCGCAACAAGACCAAGGGAGTTGACGGCGTGAGCGACGGACTGGTTTTCCCCGTGCCCGACGAATGGGCGGACAAGGCGCACATCAACGCCGCCGGCTATGACGCCGCCGTCGCCCGCGTCGAGTCCGACCCCGAGGGCTACTGGCGCGACTTCGCCCAGCGCCTGGACTGGACCTCCCCGCCCACCAAGATCAAGGACGTCTCCTACGCCAAGGAGGACTTCCGCATCCACTGGTACGCCGACGGCGTGCTGAACGTCAGCGTCAACTGCATCGACCGTCACCTGCCCCAGCGCAAGGACGACGTGGCCCTGATCTTCGAGGGCGACGAGCCGGGCGTATCGTTCAAGGTCACCTATGGCGAGCTGCACGAGCAGGTCTGCCGGATGGCCAACGTGCTCAAGGCCCAGGGCGTCCAGAAGGGCGACCGGGTGACGATCTACCTGCCGATGATCCCGCTGGCGGCCGTGGCCATGCTGGCGTGCGCCCGGATCGGGGCGATCCACTCGGTGGTGTTCGGCGGGTTCTCGCCGGACTCGATCGCCGGCCGCATCCAGGACTGCGCCTCGCGCTTCGTGATCACCGCCGACGAAGGCCGCCGCGGCGGCAAGCGCGTGCCGCTGAAGGCCAACATCGACAAGGCCCTGGAACTCTGCCCCTGGGTGGACAAGGTGCTGATGGTGCGCTGGACCGGCGCCGACGTGCCGCTGGTCCACGCCCGCGACATCGTCTGGGACGACGTCAAGGACAGCGTCCCGGCCGACTGCGAGCCCGAGCCGATGAACGCCGAGGACCCGCTGTTCATCCTCTACACCTCCGGCTCGACGGGTAAGCCCAAGGGCGTGCTGCACACCACCGGCGGGTACCTCGCCTGGGCCAGCTGGACCCACGAGGCCGTGTTCGACTACCGCCCCGGCGAGGTGTTCTGGTGCACGGCCGACGTGGGCTGGGTCACCGGCCACAGCTACGTCGTCTACGGACCGCTGGCCAACGGCGGAACCAGCCTGATCTTCGAGGGCGTGCCGAACTATCCGACCCCCGCCCGCTTCTGGGAGGTGGTCGACAAGCACAAGGTCGAGATCTTCTATACCGCCCCCACGGCCCTGCGCGCCCTGATGCGCGAAGGCGACGACTGGGTGACGAAGAACGACCTGTCGTCGCTGCGCCTGCTGGGCAGCGTGGGCGAGCCGATCAATCCGGAAGCCTGGCTCTGGTACCACCGCGTGGTCGGCAAGGAGCGCCTGCCGATCGTCGACACCTGGTGGCAGACCGAGACCGGCGGCGTCCTGGTCTCGCCCCTGCCCGGCGCCACGGCCCTGAAACCCGGCTCGGCCACCAAGCCCCTGCCGGGCGTCAAGCTCCAGCTGGTCGACGCCGAAGGCAAGGTCCTGGAAGGCGCGACCGAGGGCAACCTGATCATCACAGACAGCTGGCCCGGCCAGATGCGCACGGTCTATGGCGACCACGGCCGGTTCTTCGACACCTATTTCTCGGCCTATCCGGGCAAGTACTTCACCGGCGACGGCTGCCGCCGCGACGAGGACGGCTACTACTGGATCACCGGCCGGGTCGACGACGTCATCAACGTCTCGGGCCACCGGCTGGGCACGGCCGAGATCGAGAGCGCCCTGGTCGCCCACGACACCGTCGCCGAGGCCGCCGTGGTCGGCTACCCGCACGACATCAAGGGCCAGGGCGTCTACGCCTACGTCACCCTGAAGTCCGGCATCGAGGCCACCGAGGCGCTGCGCAAGCAGCTGGTGCTGTGGGTTCGCCAGGAGATCGGCCCGTTCGCCGCGCCGGACGTCCTGCAGTGGGCCCCCGGCCTGCCCAAGACCCGCTCGGGCAAGATCATGCGCCGCATCCTGCGCAAGATCGCCGAAAACGAACTGGGAAGCCTGGGCGACACCTCGACCCTGGCCGATCCGTCGGTGGTGGACGACCTGGTGAAAAATCGGGCCAACACCTGATGCGCAAGGCGGGGAAACTCGGTTAGGGTTTCCCCATGCGTGGCGCGACCCTGGTCTTCCTGGCGTTGGTGATGCTGGCGTCACCGCCGCCGGCCAGGGCCCGCGAGCCGAAGATTCCCGACGGCGTGACGCTGGAGGTCCAGGCCGAGCCCGGCGGGCGCGGCGGGCTGGTGAGGGCTGCGGTCGACATCCAGGCCCCGCCCGAAACCGTCTGGCGCGCCATTCTCGACTGCGACCGCGCCGGACGCATGACCCCCAACGTCAAGCGCTGCACCGTCGTCTCTCGCGACGCCGACGGGCTCGGCGAGGTACGCGAGCATGTCCTGCGCTGGGGCTTCCTGATGCCCACCCTGCATTCGGTCGCGCGCCTGGACTTCCAGCCCTATCGCCGCATCGCCTTTCGCTGCCTCAGCGGCGATATCCGCAACTGCCAGGGCGAGTGGCGGCTGGAACCCGTACAGGGCGGCCACGCAACCCACGTGACCTACGAAAATCGCGCCACCGCGCCGTTCGGCCTGCCCACGGGCTTCGCCACCCTGGCCATGCGCCGCGACGTGCCCGCCGCCCTGGCCGCCTTGAGGCGCGAGTGCGAAAAGCCGGCCCCGTGACGACCCCGAAGGATAACTCCACCCCAATGCCCGCCGAGCCGCTGTGGCTGTTCGACGGGGTTTGCAACCTCTGCTCGAGCTCGGTCCAGGCGGTGCTGGCCCTCGACCGCAAGGGCCTGATCCGCTTCACCCCAATCCAGTCGGACTACGGTCGGGCGCTGGCCCGCGCCCACGGGATCGACCCCGACCGGCCGACCAGCTTCCTGTTCCTCGACCAGGGCCGGGCGCTGAGCAAGAGCGCGGCGGTCCTGGCCCTGTTGCGCCGGCTGGGCGCGCCTTGGTCCTGGCTGGCGATCCTGGGCGCGCTACCCGAGGCCTGGCGCGACGCCGCCTACGACTGGCTGGCGGCCAACCGCTATCGCCTGATGGGCAAGCGCGCGACCTGCATGGTCCCCACCCCTGAGCAGCGTGCGCGCTTCGTGCTAGAGGCGCCCCGCCCATGAAACCCATCTTGCTGGTGGGGGCCAGCGGCGTGTTCGGCCGGCGGCTGGCGGCGATGATCGCCCGCTGGCCCGATGTCGAGCTGGTGTTGGCCGCGCGCACGGCCGCGCCGCTGGAAGCCCTGGCGGCCGAACTGCGCGCCGGCGGCGCCCTGGCCCAGCTGCGCGCCGCCCGCCTGGACCGCACCGACGCGGACGGCCTTTCCGCTCTGGCGCCCTTCGCCGTCGTCGACGCCGCCGGGCCGTTCCAGGGCCAGGACCACGCCTTCCCCCGCGCCGTGCTGGCGGCCGGCGCCCACTATCTGGACCTGGCCGACGCCCGCGACTTCGCCGCCGGCTTCGAGGCGGCTCTGGGCGCCCAGGCCCGCACGGCCGGTCGCTGGGCGATCACCGGGGCCAGTTCGACCCCCGCCCTCAGCCACGCCGCTCTCGACGCCATGACGGCGGGCTGGACGCGGATCGACCGGATCGAGGCGGCGATCTCGCCCGGCGCGCGGGCCCCACGCGGCCTGTCGGTGATCCGCGCCATCCTGGCCTGGGCCGGAGCGCCGCTGCGAATGTTCCAGGAGGGCCGCTGGATTACACGGCCGGGCTGGGGCGAGCTGCGCCGGACGCCGTTTCCGGGCCTGGGTCGCCGGTGGACGAGCCTGGCCGAGACGCCCGACCTGGACCTGCTGCCCGCTCGTTTCCACCCTCGCCGCGAGGCCACGTTTCGGGCGGGGCTGGAGCTGCCGGTCCTGCACCTGGGCCTTTGGCTGCTGAGCCTGCTGCGACGCGCCCGGCTGCTGCCTTCGCTGGAGCCCCTGGCCGTAGTGCTGGGCGAGGCGGCAGGTCTGGTCGCGCCGCTGGGCTCGGATCGCGGCGGCATGGTGGTCGAGGCCCACGGCCTGGACGAGCAGAACCGTCCGACACTGGCCCGTTGGGGTCTATGGGCCGAAGCCGGCGCGGGACCGCACACGCCCGCCGCGCCCGCGGCGGCCGCCTTGCGCGCACTGCTGGACGACGTCTTGCCTGGCGAGCCCCGCGCCACGGCCTGCGTCGGGCTGGTCGAACTGGCCGCGATGTTGCGACCGTTGGAAAACCTTCCGATCTACGCCCGGCTGGAGCGCCAGCATCCGGAAACGCCAGGTCTCTTCCCGCGCCTGTTGGGACAGGCCTGGAGCGACTTGCCGGACATAGTGCGCCGGGCCCATCAGGGGGTCGCGCCCATCACCCTGAACGGGCGGGCGCGAGCTCGCGGCGCGACGGGACTCCCCGCCTTGATGCGGCGGGTGCAAGGCATGCCGCCGCCCGGCGTCCATGCCACCACCGTGACCATCACGCCTGGAGAAGGCGGCGAACACTGGACCCGACGCTTTGGCGTGCGGCCTTTCGCTTCGTTCATCGGCCCGACCCGCGACGATCCCTGGGCCTTCGAGGAGACGGTCGCGCCCCTGACCTTCCGCTTCGGCGCAACCCGCTATCCAGGCGGCTTCTCGTGGGTGCTGGACGGCTGGCGCGTGGGGCCTGTTCCCTTGCCTCTGGCATGGGCCCCCCGCGTGCGGGCCCGCACCTTCGCGAGGCCGGACGAAGACGGGACGTGGGCCTATCGCTTCCGCGTGCTCGTGACCCATCCCTGGATGGGCGTGGTGTTCGGCTATGCCGGTCGGCTTTTCCCGGATTCGGAACCGCCCCATTCATGACAAAGCGGTAATCTTGGCGGGCCTGACAGCGGTGCTAGGGTCGCGCCCTCAAGCTTTCCGGAGCCCTCGCCGATGATCCGACCCGTCGCCGCCAAGGCCGCCCTCGTGGCGTTGGCCCTCTCGACCACCGCCCTGTCGCCGGTGGCCCGCGCCCAGGCCGCCGCGAGCGCGCCGGCGGCGGGCGTCACGGTGCCGCCGATCGTCTACCAGACGCGGACCCTGCCCAATGGCTTGAAGGTCTACACCTCGCGCGACGCCGCCACGCCCAACGTGACGGTGCAGGTCTGGTACGGCGTGGGCAGCAAGGACGACCCGGAAGGCCGTTCGGGCTTTGCGCACCTGTTCGAGCACCTGATGTTCAAGTCGACGCGCAACATGCCCAACGAGATGCTGGACCGGCTGACCGAGGACGTGGGCGGGTTCAACAACGCCTCCACCTATGACGACTTCACCAACTACTACGAAGTGGTGCCGGCCAATCACCTGCAGCGGCTGCTGTGGGCCGAGAGCGAGCGGCTGGGCTCGCTGGTCATCGACGACGAGGTGTTCAAGTCCGAGCGCGACGTGGTCAAGGAAGAGCTGCGCCAGCGCGTGCTGGCCGATCCCTACGGTCGGTTCTTCGCGCTGAACATCCCGCAGGCCTCGTTCACCACCCACCCCTACAAGCGCCCGGGCATCGGCTCGATCGAAGAGTTGGACGCGGCTACGGTGGACGACGTGCGGGCCTTCCACGCCGCCTACTACCGCCCCGACAACGCCGCCCTGATCGTGGTCGGCAACTTCGACCAGGCCCAGTTGGACGCCTGGATCGACCAGTATTTCGCGCCGCTGAAGACGCCTTCGGCGCCGATCAGGGCCGTGACCGTCACCGAGCCCGCCCGCACCGGCCCGCGCACGGTCACCACCTATGGCCCCAATGTGCCGCTGCCGGCGGTGGCGATCAGCTGGCTGGGTCCGGCCGCCGCCGATCCCGACGCCCCGGCCCTGTCCGTGCTGGACGCCATCCTGTCGGCGGGCAAGTCTTCACGGCTCTACGACAGCCTGGTCTACGACCAGAAGATCGCCCAGCAGATCTTCTCCTCGGCTCCCAGCAACGCCCAGCCGGGCCTGATCTATGTCGGCGCGATCATGGCCGGCGGGAAGACGGTCGAGCAGGGCGAGACCGGCCTCCTGGCCCAGGTCGCCCGCCTGCGCGACGCCCCGCCTACGGCGGCCGAGCTGTCGGAGGCCAAGGCCGGCCTTCTGGCCGACGCCGTGCGCGGGCGCGAGACCATCGACGGCCGCGCCTTCGCCCTGGGCTACGCCCTGCGCACCGAGGGCGACGCCGCCCGCGCCAACACTGACCTCTCCGCCCTTCAGGCGGTGACCGCCGCCGACGTCCAGCGCGTGGCCCGCAAGTACCTGGCCGATGACCGCCGCACGGTGATCCGCTACCTGCCGGAGTCGGCCCGGCCGGCCGGCGCCAAGGATCCGTTCGCGCCGGCCAAGCCCACCGCGTCGGTCGACCTGAAGCTGCCCGCCACCACCCTGGCGCCGGAGGCCGAGCGCGTGGCCCCGCCGCCGCCCGGACAGCCCGTCTCGCCGGTCCTGCCCAAGCCTGTCGAGAAAACCCTGGCCAACGGCCTGCGTGTGATCGTGGCCAAGTCCAGCGACCTGCCGCTGATCACCGCCGACCTGACCGTCAAGGGCGGTTCGGGCGCCGATCCCGCGGGCCTGGCCGGCGTCTCGGCCTTGACCGCCGAACTGCTGACCGAGGGCACGGCCACCCGCAGCGCCACCCAGATCGCCCAGGCCACCGAGGCCCTGGGGGCCAACCTGGAGGCAGGCTCGGGCTGGGAGAGCTCGTCCCTGACCCTCAGCGTCATCGCCGACAAGGCCGCTGACGGCCTGGCGATCATGGCCGACGTCGCCCAGAACCCGACATTCAAGGCCGAAGAACTGGAGCGTGTGCGGACCGAGGCCCTGGACGGGCTGTCGGTCAGCTACCAGCGCCCCGGCGGCGTGGCCGGCTTCACCGTCGCCCCGGTCATCTACGCCGGCTCGGCCTACGGCCACGTGGCGGGGGGCACGCCCGGCTCCCTGCCCAAGATCACCCGCGACGCCCTGGTCAAAACCCACGCGGCCTACTGGCGGCCCGACAACGCCGTCCTGGTGCTGACCGGCGACCTGACGCCCGAACAGGGCTTCGCCCTGGCCGAGAAGGCCTATGGCGGCTGGAAGAAACCCGCCACGCCGCCGCCCGCGCCCGCCAAGGGACCCGCCGGCTATACGCCGAAGAACGTGCTGATCGACCTGCCGGGAACGGGCCAGGCCGCCGTGGTGGTGGCCAAGCCGGCCATCCTGCGCTCGGACCCCCGCTACTATGCGGGCCTGGTGGCCAACGGCGTGCTGGGCGGCGGCTATTCGGCCCGCCTGAACCAGGAAATCCGCATCAAGCGAGGCCTGTCCTACGGCGCCAATTCCAGCCTGACCCCGCGCGGCGCCACGGGCGGCTTCTCCGCCAGCGTGCAGACCAAGAACGAATCGGCCGGCCAGGTGGTGGGGCTGATCAAGGACGAGCTGACCCGCCTGGCGGCGGAGCCTGCCTCACCGGCCGAACTGCTGGCCCGCAAGTCGGTGCTGATCGGTGGCTACGGCCGCGAGCTGGGCACCTCGGGAGGCCTGGCCGACATCCTGGGCGGCCTGGCGGTCTACGGCGTGCCGCTGGACGAGATCCAGGCCTATACCGGCAAGGTCACCGCGGTGACCGCGCAGGACGTCCAGGCCTTCTCCAAGGCCGTGCTCGACCCGGCCCAGGCCAGCGTGATCGTGGTCGGCGACGCCAAGGTGATGGGCGAAAGCGTCAAGACAGCCGTACCCAACGCGGTCTCCATTCCCGTCGACCAGCTGGACCTCGACAGCCCCGGCCTGCGCAAGGGCCAATAGATCGCGCGACGACATTCCGGACGGCGGACGGACGAAGGTTCGCCGTTTCCGGGATGTCGGGCTATTGAAGGAGCGGTGGGGGCCCCGCGTTCAGAGCCTGAGATGACCGACAGACACCCGACACCCGCCCTCGCCGCCCCCGATCCCAGCGCCCGCGCCCAGCTGGACTCGCCGTCCTACCGCCTGGCGGCGCTCGACCAGGACTTCCTTCTGGGCGAATCCATGCGCGGCGTGCGGTTCCTGCTGGAGTTCGCCAAGGCCGACGAGGCCCTGAAGGCCTGGGGCGTTCGCTCCACCATCGTGGTGTTCGGCAGCGCCCGTGTGCGCGAGGACGGTCCGGGCCGCCAGCCGTACTGGTACGCCGAGGCCCGGCGCTTCGGCCGCATCGCCAGCGAGCGCGGCGGGGCCATCCACGCCACCGACGGCGTGCGTGACAACGTCATCGCCACCGGCGGCGGGCCGGGGGTCATGGAGGCCGCCAATCGCGGCGCCTTCGAGGCCGGCGCGCCCTCCGTGGGCTTCAACATCACCCTGCCGCACGAGCAGCAGCCCAATCCCTACGCCACGCCGGACCTGTCGTTCCGCTTCCACTACTTCGCCATGCGCAAGATGCACCTGGCGATGCGGGCCAACGCGCTGGTGGTGTTCCCGGGCGGCTTCGGCACCTTCGACGAGCTGTTCGAGATCCTGACCCTGCGCCAGACCGACAAGGCGCCGCGCATCCCGATCGTGCTGTTCGACGAGGCCTACTGGCGCTCGGTGGTCAATTTCGACGCCTTGGTCGAACACGGCATGATCAATGCCGACGACCTCTCGCTGTTCAGGTTCGCCGAGAGCGCCGAGACGGTGTGGTCCAGCCTGATGGCCTGCGGCCTCAAGCCCGGCGAATCGATCGAGCTTGAACCGGCCCAGGTGCCGCTCGCCGAACCCTCGGACGTCTGAGGCGGCCGTGGGCGAGGTCGACGTCGCCATCGTCGGGGCCGGAGCGGCGGGACTGGCCGCCGCCCGCGCCCTATCCGGCTCGCGCCTCACGGTGGCGGTGCTGGAGGCGCGCGAACGGATCGGCGGCCGGGCCCATACCGAACTCGTCGGCGACCTTGCGCTGGACCTGGGCTGCGAATGGCTGCACTCGGCCGACCGCAACCCGCTGGTCGCGCCGATCGGGGAACTGGGACTGACCATCGACAAGACCCCGCCGCCCTGGGCCGATCCCGAGGCGACGGAGGGTTTCGGCGCGGCCGAGCGACGCGCCTATGGCGAGGCCTTCGCCGCCTTCGACGCCCGGCTGGAAGCGGCGGCCGCACAGGAGGGACCCGACGCCGCAGCCTCGACCCTGCTGGAGCCCGGCAGCCGCTGGAACCCGCTGCTGAACGCTTTCTCGGCCTATTACAACGGCGCGGAGTTCGACCAGGTCTCGATCCGCGACTACGCCGCCTACCAGGACAGCGAGGTCAATTGGCGGGTGGCCGAGGGCTATGGCCGAGCCATCTCGGCCCTGGCGGCGCCGGCGCGCACGGTCCTTGGCTGCCCGGTGTCGCTGCTGCGCCACGACGGGCCGACGCCGGTGCTGGAAACGCCTCGGGGAACCCTGAGGGCACGGGCGGTGATCCTGTGCGTGCCGACGCCGGTGCTGGCCGACGGCGCGCTGCGGATCGCGCCCGACCTGCCCGGCCACCGGGCCGCCGCGGCGGGCCTGCCCCTGGGCCTGGCCGACAAGGTGTTCCTGCGGCTGGACGAGCCCGAGGCCTTTCCGCGCGAGGCCATGGTCTATGGCGCGACCGATCGGACGGCGACCGGCAGCTACCACCTGCGTCCCTTGGGCCGCCCGATCGTGGAGGCCTTCTTCGGCGGAGCCCACGCCCGCGCCCTGGAGGCCGAGGGGCCGGATGCGGCGGCCGCCTTCGCGATCGAGGAACTCGCGGGCGTCTATGGAACCGGGATCCGGCGGCGGCTGACCGTGCTGGCCCGAACGGCCTGGGCCGCCGATCCCTGGGCCCGGGGATCGTATTCCCACGCCCTTCCCGGCCATGCGGGCGACCGCGCCGTGCTGGCCCGGCCGGTGGACAATCGCCTCTTCTTCGCGGGCGAGGCCTGTTCGCCAGGCGCCTTCTCGACCGCCCACGGCGCCTGGGAGACGGGCCTGCGGGCCGCGGACGAGGCGCTGGCGGCGCTGACGCGTTAGCTTCCTGTCATCCCGGCTCTGCGCTGCGCCCCGGCCGGGATGACAAGGGGTTTGGGACCTCAGCCCTTCTTCGGCTTGGCCGGGACCTTGGCGGCGCTCTTCGGCGCGACCTTCGCGGCGGCCGGCTTCGGGGCCGGAGCGGGCTTCGCAACGACCGGGGTCGGCGCGACGGCTGAAACAGCGGCCGGCGGCTTGGCCAGCAGGTCGCGGATCTCGGCCAGCAGCTTCTCCTCGGCCGTGGGAGCGGCGGGCGCCTCGGGCTCGGCGGCGTCGGCGCGACGCAGCTGGTTGACCAGCTTGACCAGCAGGAACACCACCACGGCCACGATCAGGAACTGGATCACGGTGTTGATGAAGGCGCCGTACTGGATGGCGACCAGTTCGACCGCCGGGGTCGAGGGGTCCTCGGGCTTGAGCACCCACTGCAGCTTGGAGAAGTCGAGGCCGCCCGTGACCAGGCCGATGGGCGGCATGATGACCTGGTCGACCAGGCTCTTGACGATGCCGTTGAAGGCCGCGCCGATGATGACGCCGACGGCCAGGTCGATGACGTTGCCGCGAGCGATGAACTCGCGGAATTCCTTGACGATGCTCATGTCAGCCCCTCGTGGCGAAGACGTAAAAACGTCGCGAGGCTGAAGGGGTTCGGCCATTTCGGCAAGGATCGCGCCGAAACGGCGCCGATCCTTTGCATTTCGCGTGACTACTCGTCGGCGTTGAGACGACCGCGCAGCTCCTTGCCGCTCTTGAAGAAGGGCACGTGCTTGGCGCGTACGTCGACGGTCTCGCCGGTGCGCGGGTTGCGGCCGGCGCGGGCCGGGCGCGAACGGACCGACAGGGCCCCGAAGCCGCGCAGCTCGACGCGGCCGCCGTCCTCGAGGGCGCCGATCATCCGCTCCAGGATGACGCTGACGACGCGTTCCACATCCTTTTGGGTCAGGTGCGGATTCTCGTTCGCGAGCTTGGCGATGAGTTCGGACTTGATCATCGAAATCCCCAGCGTCCCACGACCGTCCGGGGAGGGATGGCCCGTCGCGCGGGCGAACCTTTGCCCAAGGAAGCCTGAGTCTTCAAGGGGCTGGTTGCGTTAACGACCGGTTTCGGCCGGCCGGCCGGCGAAATCGACCAAAGTTCGTTGAAGAGGCTCGACCAGAAGCCGGCCCAAAAGAAAGCGGCGGCCGGATTGCTCCGGCCGCCGCCCTTCGACTTTCGCGATGACGCGAAGCCCTATTCCTTGGTGGCGCGCTCGCGCAGAGCCGCACCCAGGATGTCGCCCAGCGAAGCGCCGGAGTCCGACGAGCCGAACTGCTCGATGGCTTCCTTCTCTTCGGCCATTTCCAGCGACTTGATCGACAGCGAGACGCGGCGGGCGGCCTTGTCCACGTTGGTGATCTGAGCATCGACGCGGTCGCCCACGGCGAAGCGCTCGGGGCGCTGTTCCTGACGATCGCGCGACAGGTCCGACTTGCGGATGAAGGCGGTCATCGGGGCGTCGTCTTCACCGAAGCGGACTTCGATGCCGCCCGAGGTGACTTCCGTGACGGTGACGGTCACGGTCTGGTTCTTGCGGAAGGTGTCGCCCGACATCGGGT
>JAGHZU010000018.1 GCA_017745235.1 Caulobacter sp.
ACTTCGTCTCAAGGCGCGGGAGAGTAGGTCGCCGCCAGGTCCGCTAAAAGGATGCCCACAAAGTCCAACACCCTGCCAACACGATCTCAGACGACCCCTTTGTCGCGGGGTGGAGCAGCCCGGTAGCTCGTCAGGCTCATAACCTGAAGGTCACAGGTTCAAATCCTGTCCCCGCACCCAATCCAGCAAAAAGCCTCCCGAAAGGGAGGCTTTTTGCGTTTGGGCGGCTGGTCACGGCAGGCTGCCGTAGAACCGCAGGATATAGGATATCAAATAGGCTAGGCCGCCCGCTGCGAAGACTGCGTGAAAGCGTCGATCGCGCACGAAGCCGGCGATTACGCACAGAGCGGTCAACGCGACGATGCGGATGGGATATTCCATGCCGAGATGGGCCAAGTATCGGGCCCCCTTCAGCCGTGTGTCGATGACGTCCATGGCGTAGGTGGCCGCCAGGAGGCCGAAGAACCACGCACGACGCGACATGAAGTAGTCCTGGAAACTGGCGTATTCGCTCATGTCGGTTGGAAAGAGCAGGCTGCACAGCAGGAACTGCATGGCCGTGTAGGCGATCAGG
Source organism: Caulobacter sp. (assembly GCA_017745235.1). GTDB lineage: Bacteria > Pseudomonadota > Alphaproteobacteria > Caulobacterales > Caulobacteraceae > Caulobacter. Next base: position 575 of record JAGHZU010000018.1, read on the forward strand.
AACGCATAGGTCTCGAAGGTCAGGGCGCTGACCTCGGCCAGTTCGAACTCCCACCACCAGAAGGCCGTGACGCTGACCAGCATGTAGGTCACCCAGCACAGGTGCAGCCATGACAGGCGCTCAGTCTTGGGGTGCTGGACCAGGCCGGCCACGCCATTGAGGAGGCGAGCCACGCCAAGGCCCAGGATCATGCTGACGACGGTCCTGACGTGGACCAGCAGGTCATGGCTGGGTGGTTGGACGGCGGGCATGCCGTCAGCACACCACCAGACATCGTTTCGCGCCAGTCCCGTCGCCCAGGTTCGTATCGGGACCCTTGTCAAACGGGGACGGGTCGCTGATAGCGAGAGCTCATATCTTTCGTTCGATCGGCCTGCATGTCCCAGCTTTCGTTCCTTGATCCGGCCCCGCCGACGGATCGGCTGTTCTTCGCCCTCTTTCCCGATGCAGCCGCGGCCGAAGCTGTCGCCCGACGGGCTTCGGGGCTGCGCGAACGCCACGCGCTGCGAGGGCGCCCGCTGCTGACCGATCGGTTTCACGTCACGCTCAATCATCTGGGCGATCATGCCGGGTTGCGCCGCGATATCGTGGAGGCGGCGACCGAGGCGGCGCGGACCGTGCAATTTCCCGCCTTTGAGGTGACCTTCGACCGGGTGGAGAGTTTCAAGGGCCGGTCGGGGAGTCGCCCACTGGTGCTCCGTGGCGATCAAGGCCTGCGTGACCTGCTGTCCTTCCAGAGGGAATTGGGTGTCGCCTTGGCGCGGGCGGGCCTGGGGCGTTGGGTCGAAAGGCAATTCACGCCGCACGTCACGCTGCTCTACGACGATGCGATGATCGAGGGCGAGGTCGTGGAGCCGCTTACCTGGACCGTCGATGAATTCGTCCTGGTCCACAGCTTGCTGAGCCAGACGCGGCACATCCACTTGGATCGTTGGAAATTGAACGGTTGAGTTGAACCAAGGCTCAGCTCGCGCGTTCTTTCACCGTATCCCCCTCTTAGAACTGGATCCCGGAGCTTCGGCCCCGGGATTTTTTCGTTCAGGAGTCGATCAAGCCGGCCACGCTGACCAGGGCGTCGCGTAGCACCTTGCGGTTGGTCGGCGCGCCCAGCGAGATCCGCAGGCCTTGGGGAGGCTCGGCTTCGACCGCGAAGGCGTCTGCCCCCACGAGGGAGAGGCCGCGTAGCGAGGCCTGGGCGCGCAGTTGGCCGACGTCTGTATGCGCGGGCAGGCGCAGCCAGACATGCACCCCTTCCGGAGCCCCTTGGGCGTCGGGGAGGATTTCGGCGGCGATGGCGCGGCGGGCGCGGGCCTCGGCGCGCACGCCCGCCAGGAGCCGCTCGGCGTCTCCGTCGCGGATCCAGCGGATGGCGATCGCCGTGGTCAGGGGCGAGCCCATCATCACCGCAGTGCGCAGAGCCTCGGTCACCCGCCGCGCCAGCGCCGGGGTGGGGCAGGAGAGGAAGGCGGTGCGCAGGCCGGGCGACAGGGTCTTGGACAGGGTGGCGAGGTGGAAGCCATGTGTCGGCGCCAGGGCGGCCAAGGCGGGCGGCGGGGCGTCGAGCAGTCGGGCGTAGGGGTCATCCTCGATCAGCCAAACCTCTCGCGCGGCGGCGATCCGGGCGATGTCTTCTCGTCTGTTCCTGCCCATGGTGCTGGCCGTCGGGTTTTGGGTCGTGGGCACAAGATATGCGGCGACAGGGGTGTGCCTCGCGCAGATGCGTTCGAAGGCGTCAGGGTGGAAGCCCTCGGCGTCGACGGGGCAGGCGATCAGCCTGAGGTTCATTCGGCGGGCCAGCGCTAGCAGGCCGGGATAGGTAAGGGGCTCGGTCACCAGCGTCGAGCCGGGTGTCGTCAGGACTGAGAGCAGGGCGGCCAGGGCCGCCTGGGCGCCGGGGCAAACCACTAGGCGGTCGGTCGCGACCGGGCCGAGGCTGGATTCAAGCCACCTGACGGCCGCGGCGCGCTGGGCCAAGGGGCCGGGGCCGGCGTGATAGGCCATCAGGGTCGCCACGTCCGATCGGTCCAGGATCGCGCCGGCCGTGTCCTTCAGCAGGGACGCCAGCGAGACGCCCTGGGGCGGCGGCGGCAGGTTCATGCTGAGATCGACCAGGCCGGCGTCGTCCTCGGAGCTGCGCCGGCGTACGAACGTACCGCGCCCGACGGCTCCCTCCACCAGCCCACGCTCCCGCGCTGCGCCATAGGCCCGCGTGATCGTGGTGAAGTCGACGCCCAGCAGGTCGGCCACCGTCCGCTGGGGCGGCAACTGGTCGCCCGCCTGAAGTTCGCCCCCGCGGATGGCTTGTTCGAGCGCGTCGACCACCGCGAGGTAGATCGGCCGGCGCGAAGCTTTGTCGATATGGGTCAGCCAGGCGGTGGCGGGGCGGTCGCGGGTCACGGTTGCGGCTCCCAGGGCGAATGCATACATTATTTCATAAATGTATGTGCATGATGCCGCAATGTATGCAGGACAATGTCGATGATCGACAACTACAACTCGCCTTCGAGCCTCTCCGCCGGTCTGCGCTGCCGTTGCCCGCGCTGCGGGGAGGGCGCTTTGTATCGCGGCTTCCTGAAGCTGGCGCCGCGTTGCGAGCGTTGCGGACTGGACTATGGCTTCGCCGATCCGGCCGACGGCCCCGCCTTCTTTGTCATGACGGGCATCGGTATCGTTGTCATCGCCATCTGGGCGTGGGCGGTGATCGCGATGCAGCCGCCGATCTGGCTGCAGTTCGCGACCGTCTTTCCGGCGCTGCTGATCGGCTGTCTGGGAACGCTCCGGCCGGTGAAGGCGTGGCTGGTCGCCGAGCAGTTCATCCACAAGGCCAGCGAGGGCGGGGCGTCCAGCGTCCAGAAGTCGTAAGATTCGGGTTCGAGGCGAGGAGGCCCCCGCCGCGGCGGGGGCGGCGAACGACGGAAGCCTCCTCGATGCGCCGTGGGCGGCGCGACAGCTTCCCTGCGTGGGGCGGGGAAGCGTTCCATCGTCGAGGCGAGGGGCCCCGACTTGATGATCTCCGGGCCTGGCGCCGGATCCCGTAATTCCATCTAGAACGGCTGATCGCCGGCCTGGTAAGCACCCGGCCAGGCTGCTTGCCGAGTCGACTTTGCCGCTGTAGTGGTCTGGCCAATTTTGTGGAAAATCGCCTGGGCGTCAACCTGCGAGGCTTTGATGGTCAAGCGATCAGCTACTCTCCCGCCAACTTTGTTTGCCTCAATGCCTTTTTCGTAAAGGTACTTGCCGGTTTTGTAGTCCATTTCGGAAACCGGTGTCATCGATTTTTAGAAAGAGGCCAGGCGATTGTCTTGCAAGTGGCCAGACCACTTGCTAGTTTTCTCGAGCATCGACGGGGGCGGAAGCTCCAACAACAAGTCGAGTTCAACCTATAGGGGGAAGGCTCCATGAAGAGCTTGCTGTACTGCGCCTCGGCGCCGGTCCTGTTGCTGGCCATGACTGCGCCGGCCTGGGCCCAGACCGCACCGGACTCCATCAGCCTCGAGGAAGTGGTCGTCACCGCCCAGAAGCGCGCCGAGAACATCCAGGAGGTTCCGCTGGCCGTTTCGGTCATGACTTCGCGGCAGTTGGAGAGCGCCGGGGTCAAGGACTTCACCGACGTGACCCGCGTGGCGCCGTCGCTGACGATCCGCCAGGCCGACCAGCCCATCAACGCCTCGGTGGCGCTGCGCGGCATCGGTACTTTCGCCTACGGCATTGGGGTCGAGCCCAGCGTGGCGGTCCAACTGGACGACGTGCCCGTCTCGTTCCAGGCCCGGGCCTTCGCCGACCTTACCGACGTCGAGCGCGTGGAAGTGCTGCGTGGTCCGCAGAGCACCCTCTACGGCAAGAGCGCCTCGGCCGGCCTCATCAATATCACCACCCGCGACCCGTCGTCCAAATTCAGCGTTCTGGCCAACGCCATGGCCACCGATGACCACGAATATGGCGGCGCCGTCAGCCTGTCGGGGCCGATCACCGAAACCCTGGGCTATCGGATCAGCGCCAGCTACAGCGACTTCGACGGCAACGTCAAAAACCTCTACGACGGATCCAGGCAGAACGGACGCGATCAGACCTCGGTGCGCGGCAAGCTTCTGTGGCGCCCGCTGGACGGTCTGAAGGTGACGCTCGGCGCGAGCTATATCGAAGGCACGGCCACGGCGAACTCGCCGTTGCTGCGCATGTCGCCGGCCGCTCGCCTGCGAGGCAACCCCGCCCTGACCGCCGACATCACGATGCCGGGGGTCGCGCCGGGGCCGGACAATCTCAACGTCAGCAACGACACCGCGCCCTACGCCAAGAGCAAGGGTTTCGGACAGTCGCTGAAGGTGGAGTACGAGCTGCCCAAGGACTTCACCCTGGTCTCGATCACGTCGCACGACCAGTTCCGCCTGGATGACCAGCTGGATTCCGACCGCACTTCGTATTCCGGGCTGAAGAACTGGCAGGGCGGTTTCTTCAAGGCCAAGGCCAATACCCAGGAGGTGCGCCTGCTGTCGCCCGGCGACGGAGCGTTCCGCTACACCTTGGGCCTGTTCTACGGAGACAACGACCTGCGCCGTAATTTCCAGCGTGGGCCAGTATTCTCGCTGGCGCGCTGGTACGCCCAAGCCACGTCCGAAAACAAGGCGGCCTTCGGCCAGGCCGAATGGACCTTCCTGCCCAGGACCACGGCGATCGTGGGCCTGCGCTATCAGAAGGAGGATATCGGCTACGCCTTCAACGATATCCTCAACAACGCCAAGTTCGCGGGCGGAGCGTCGGACAGTTCGTCGACCTATCGCCTGGGCCTGCGCCAGCAACTGACCGACGACGTGATGCTGTTCGGTTCGTTCGCGACCGGCCACAAGGGGCAGACCTACGATCTGACCACGGGTTTCAACCAGGCGCGCGCCGACGCCGGCCCGATCAAGCCGGAGACGTCGGATTCCTACGAAGTGGGCGTGAAAAGCTCGCTGTTTGATCGCCGCGTGATCCTGAACGCCACGGCCTTCCATGTCGCCTATGATAATTTCCAGGCGCAGGGCATTGAAACCGTTGGCGGAACTCAAAATTTCCGCCTGACCAATGTGGGCAAGGTCCTGACCAAAGGCGTCGAGCTGGAAGCCACGGCTCGGGCGACCCATGACCTGAGTCTCACCGCGGCGGTCGCCTATATCGACGCCAAGATCGACCAGTTCCCCGGCGCAGCCTGCTATCCAGGCCAGACCGCGGCGCAGGGCTGCACCGGCACGCCGGCCCGCCAGGATCTTGGCGGCTATCGCCTGCCCAACGCGCCGAAGTTCAAGATCAACCTGGGCGCGGATTACACCAAGCCGATCGGGGCTTACGAGCTGATCCTTTCGGGCGCCTACAACTACCAGACCAAGGTCAACTTCTCGCTCAACCAGGATCCCGAGACGGTCCAGAAGGCCTATGGAATCCTCAACCTGTCGGCGGGCTTCCGCAATCCGGCGGCTGGCTACAAGGCCGTGGTCTTCGTCAACAACGTCTTCGACAAGGGATACGCCGTGAACGGCAGCAGCCAGTTCGGCAATTTCGGCAGCCAGATCGCGACAGAGTTCCAGCCCGCCCGCGACTTCAACCGGTACGCTGGCGTACGCCTGTCTTACGAGTACTAGGCCCAACTTCCCGGGCCTTGGGGGCGGGTCCTCGCGGCCCGTCCTCTTCCCTGCGCCTGGCGGTCGCTGCGACCGCCGGGCCGACTTTTGATTGAAGGACTGAGGTGATCGATGTCGGACACTACGCGCAATGACGGACCGGCTCCCCGCGCCATGATCACGCGCCGGGGCGCGGTGGGCGTGGCCAGCGGCCTGGCCATGGCGGGAGTGGCGGCGGGCGCGGCGGCGGCCGATCGCGCGCCCAAGCTGGCGGCGCGATCGGGTCCGGAGAGCCTGCTCTATCCGCACGAGAGCGCTTCGCGGACGAGCAAGCCCCTGGCTCCGACCTGGCGCTTTCGCGCCGATCCGCAGGACGTGGGCGAGGCCGAGGGGTGGCAGAAAGGTCTGCGGGACTTCCGCTTGATCCCGGTGCCGGCCAGCTGGAACGACATCTTCGACGACATGCGCAATTACGTGGGCTCGGCCTGGTACGAGACCGAATTCCGCGTCGACAAGGCCTGGGCGGGTCAGCGTATCCATCTGCGGTTCGGCTCGGTGACCTACACCGCCAAGGTCTGGTTGAACGGCAAGCCGATCGGCGGCCACGTAGGCGGCAACTTGCCCTTCGGCTTCGACATCACCGATGCGGTGTCGATGGATGGCGAGAATGTGCTGACCGTGCTGGTCGAGAACAAGATCCGCCTGGACCGCGTGCCGGCCACGCCGGACACTGCCCGCTGGCACCTGCACACGGCGCACTTCCCGCAGACGGCCTATGACTTCTTCCCCTATTCGGGCGTGCACCGACCGGTGCTGCTTTACACCACGCCGGACGTGCATCTCTACGACGTGACGGTTAGGACCAGCCTGGACGGCAGGATCGCCGTCGACCTGGAGGCCAGTGCGCCCTGGTCCGGTCAGGCCAGCGTAGTGGTCTCCGACGGCAAGCGTTCGGAGAAGGCCACGATCACGCTGTCGGGCGGCAAGGGCTCGGGCGTCGTGACGGTGAAAAGCCCCCGCCTGTGGAGCCCCGAGGATCCGCACCTCTACACCTTGACGGTTCGCCTGGAGAATGGCGCGGCCTCTGACGAATACGCCTTTAAGATCGGCGTGCGCACCATCGAGGCCAAGGGCGACAAACTGCTGCTGAACGGCAAGCCGGTGTTCCTGCGCGGCTTTGGCAAGCACGAAGACTTCCCGATCCACGGCCGCGGCTTGGACGTGGCCTCGATCGTGCGCGATTTCGAGCTGCTGAAGTGGATCGGGGGCAACAGCTTCCGCACCTCGCACTATCCTTACAGCGAGGAGGCGATGATGCTGGCCGACGAGCACGGCCTGCTCGTCATCGACGAGACGCCAGCCGTCAGCCTGGTCTTTGCCGATCCGCCGGAAATCCAAGAGGCGCGCTTCAAGCAACTGCGCCAGGACATCGTCGACCTGGTTCGCCGCGACAAGAACCACCCATGCGTCATCATGTGGTCGCTGGCCAACGAGCCGCTGGTTAAGCCGTTCCACACCATCGACCCCGAACCGGCCGGCGGTAACGAGACGGGGCTGAAGTTCTTCTCGCCGTTGTTCGACCTGACCCGCCAGCTGGACGCCACCCGCCCGGTGACCATCGTCAGCGTGCAGGGCGGTTCGACCGACTGGCAGGCCCTCGGCGACGTGGTCTGCACCAATTCGTACCAGGGCTGGTACTCGCTCTCCGGGCAACTGGACCGGGCGGAAGAAGCGTTGAAGGCCGATGTGGCGAAGCTGCGCGCGCGCCACCCGAACAAGCCGATCATGTTTACGGAGTTCGGCGCCGACGCCGTCGCCGGCATGCACTCGCATCCGCCCGAGATGTGGACCGAGGAGTATCAGGCCGACATGGTCGAGATGTATATCCGCGTGTTGGAGACATTCCCGTTCATCTTCGGAACCCACCCTTGGGCCTTCGCCGATTTCCGGACCTCGCAGAGCATCATGCGGATCGGGGCGCAGAACCATAAGGGGCTCTTCACCCGGGACCGGAAACCGAAGCTGGCGGCGCACCGCGCCCGGGCTCTGTGGAGCAGGCCGGCCCAAGTCTGATATCAGTGTCTTGAGGCGAAGCCCCGCCGGGTTTCTTGGCGGGGCTCTAAGCTAGTCGATGGCCGGTTGAGTCTCGGCGTTCGAGGGCGCGACGCCAGGGCCTTCGATTTCGGGCGCGTCCGGTTGGCTGTTCGCGTCCGTCGCCGTGCGGTCCGCCAGGCCCTGGGCCGTCGACCAGAAGAGCCAACTGCGGCCGTTGCTCAGTCTCAGCTCAGCCACGGGTTTGCCCTTTGCAGATCGGGGCGGCCACGATCTCGGCCAGCACGGTGCGATTGTGCTGGAGGGCGCGTTCGCGGTAATGCTCCAGGTGGTGGGGAACCAGATAGGCGAGGCCCGCCGCCGAAGCCGTCGCGGCTACGACGGCAGGCCAGGCGCCCAGCAAGCTCCGCAAGCCGCGCGTGGAGGCTCCGGTGATCAGGGCCAAAATTCCCAGCGCGCAGCATAGCATGACTAGGCCACCGCCGTCGCTTCGCCGCAGCACGCCTTGGCGGGCGAGGGGGCCTCGTACTCGTCGTGACGGCGCATCCAGTTCATCACGCTGCTTTCGTTCCGTCCCAGCGGCGCGCGGTCCAGGACCATGTAGGTCCCGATCAGGTCCTCGCCGCCGCGTGCGTAGCTGGAGTACGTATGGAAGACCTGGCCGGTCTCGTCCTTGTAGAACGCGCTCAGGCCCGGAAGCTCTCCACCTTCGCCATTGATCGGCGCGAAATTGTAGGTCGCGCCCTCCGCTATCATTTCGGGCGTGAACGAGACTCCGAAGTCGTAATTGAAGTCGTCGCCGAACGACGAGGCCCAAGGAAACCGCCAGCCCATCCGGGTCTTGTAGGCCTGGATCCGGGCCAGCGGCGCGCGCGAAACAGCCGTCAGGGTCACATCGTGATTGTTGAGGTGGGGCAGGGTTCCATCCAGATGGTCGGCCAGGAACGAACAGCCCTGGCAGCCGGCGTCCCAGTCGGGAGCCAGCATGAAGTGGTAGACGATCAGCTGGCTACGACCGTCGAACAGTTCCGCCAGCGTGCGGCGGCCGGCCGGGGTGTCGAAGCGGTAATCCTTGTCGATCTTGACCCAGGGCAGGGCCAGCCGCTCGGCGGCGTTGCGGTCCCGCAGGCGGGTTTCTTCCTTCTCGTGGGCCAGCAGCGCCTTGCGCGCTTCCAGCCATTCCTCTCGGGTGGCGATCTTGGGCGTAGGCATCGGGCTCTCCCTTGGCTGCCAATGGCTTGACAGATAACGTTGATATCAACATAAAAGCAAGATGCGAGATAACGTCGTTCCGTATGAAATCACCCATCTAGTTCGCGACACCTGCCTGTGCCTGCATGTGCAGCGGGCGGCCCGGGCGCTGGCCCGCAGGTTCGACGAGGCGCTGCGCCCGCTCGGGATCACCAGCGGCCAATTTTCGCTGATGATGTCGCTGAACCGGCCGGAGCCGCCGACCATTGGATCGGTGTCCAGCCTGCTGGCCATGGATCGCACGACCCTGACAGCCGCCCTCAAGCCGCTGGAGCGCCAGGGCCTGGTCAGTGTGACCGTCGACGAAAAGGACAGACGAGGGCGCAGGTTGGCCCTGACGCCCGCCGGGCAGGAGGTGCTGTCGCGCGCGGCGCCGATCTGGCGGGCCGGCCACCATGACGTCGAGGCGGGATTGCCGGGCGATCCGGAGGCTCTGCGGGTCGCCTTGCGGGCGCTGGCCTGAACACAAGCTCACGCTCGTTTCGGCGCTTTTTCCATTTTGCCGTGCGACGAGCGCACCTTACGCTGGTTGAATCAGAGATTCCGACCGCGTACGGAGCGTAAAGGCGTGACGACCACGATCTACGGCATCAAGGCCTGCGACACGATGAAGAAGGCGCGGGACTGGCTGGACGGTCGTGGCGTGGCCTATGTCTTCCATGATTACAAGACCGCCGGCGTCGATCGGGCCAGCCTTGAGGCCTGGAGCAAGGCCGTGGGCTGGGAAGCGTTGCTGAACCGCGCCGGCACGACTTTCCGCAAGCTGCCGGACGCCGACAAGCAGGGCATCGACGAGACCAAGGCGATCGACCTGATGCTGACCCATCCCTCGATGATCAAGCGCCCGGTGCTCGACCTGGGCGATCGGCTGGTGGTGGGCTTCAAGCCCGATCGCTACGAACAGGCCCTGGGGGGCTAGATGACCGTTTGGGGCGAGCCTTCCACGACCGGACCCGATCGGGTCGACCTGGTGATCTTCGATTTCGACGGCACCCTGGCCGACAGCACCGCCTGGGCGATCCGGGCCGTGCGGCCGCTGGCCGAGCGGTTCAAGTTCAAGGCGGTCACCGAGGACGAGATCGCCATGCTGCGCGGCCGCACCAGCCGCGAGATCATGGCCTATCTGGGCCTGCCGCTATGGAAGGTCCCGCTGGTCGCCGCCCATGGCAAGAAGATGATGGCCGCCGACGCTCACGCCATTCCGCTGTTTGCGGGGACCGGTGACCTGCTGCGCGGGCTGAAGGCCGCCGGACTGCGGCTTGCGATCGTCAGCTCCAATTCCGAGGCCACGATCCGCTCGATCCTGGGCTCGGACCTGGCGGGCCTTGTTTCGCACTACGGCTGCGGCGCGGCGATCTTCGGTAAGGCCGCCAAGTTCAAGGCTGTGGTCAAGGCGGCCAAGATCCCCAAGAACCGTGTGCTCTGCATCGGCGACGAGACGCGCGATATCGAAGCCGCGCGCGAAGCAGGCCTGGCCTGCGGGGCCGTTTGCTGGGGCTACGCGACCCGGCGCGCCCTGGCCGATCACAGCCCTACGATGATGTTTTCGGCGATGGACGAAATTATTCCGCGCCTGGCCGCATCCAATTCCGGGGTCGGCGCCGACTAGTCTTCAGAAAAGGCGCGACAGTCGCGCTGTTCTGGAGATTTGAGCGTCATGACCGCCCTGGTTCATGAATTCTGGTGGTTGCTGTTTCCGTTGGCCTGGTGTGCGCATGGCCTTTACCGGGCCTGGCTGGGCTATCGCGCCCGCCGCGACGCCGCCGACCTTCTCAAGACCTACGCCCGGATCGGCCGCGAGCCGCCGCCCGAGCTGCTGGCCAAGCTGAGCGGCTGCTGAGGCCGCGGGAGATCCGAGACATGGAAGACCTTTTCCGATCCTTCTGGTGGCTGATCTTCCCGATCAGCTGGTTCGTGTTCGGCGCCTATCAGAGCTGGCTGTCGTACAAGGCCAATCGCGACACCCTGGACCTCATCAAGACCTACGCCGAGGCGGGACGAGAGCCGCCGCCCGAGTTGATGGCCAAGCTGAACAAGCGCTGGAACGAGGGCGACGGCGAGATGTTCGACGAGCGCCGACCCCGTCGTTTTCGCCGTCGGGAACGGACCTGGGCGCACGTGGTGCTGTTCGCCTGCCTGGCCGCCGGCTTCACCTACGCTGCGGCTACCGACCTTTATGAAGCTGGCCCGGCTTTCGTGATCGTGGCCTTCGTGATGGCCTCGGTGTGCCTGGCCACGATCGTGTCCATCGTGGTGGATCGGGGGCCGAAGATCTGATGGATGCGCCGCTGGTTCGCGCGGCTCGGGGCGGGTCGCAACCCGCTTTCGCGCGACTGGTGGCGATGCACGAGCGGTCCCTGCGGGGCTTTCTGGGCAAGAGCGGCTTTCGCGACGCAGACGACATCGCGCAGGAGGCTTTCCTGGCGGCCTGGTCCGGCCTGGAGCGGTTGCGTGACGACGACGGCTTTCGCAGCTGGCTGTTCGGCATCGCCTGGCGCAAGGCTTTGGACGCCAATCGCTCGGCCCGCCGCGCCGCGAGGCGCGACGAGGCCTGGCGCGAGGACCAGGAGGGAGAAACGGCTGCACCCGCCGATCCGGCCGACCGCATGGCGCTGCAGGCAGCCTTGGCCGGTCTGCCGCCCGATCAGCGGGCTTGCGTCACCCTTTCCCTCGGCCAGGGCTGGTCGCACGGCGAGGTGTCGGAAGCCCTGGGATTGCCGCTTGGAACCGTGAAGTCGCATGTGACGCGCGGACGTGAGAGACTGCTGGCCGTGTTGGGAGGCGTGTCATGACCCCCGAAGATCGTCTTCTGGCCTTCCTGTCGGAAGGCTCCGAGCCGGCCCCGAGGGCTGACGTGGCCTTCGTGGCCGAGGTGATGCAGCGCGTGGCGTGGCGGGAACTTGGCGTGCGACTGGCGGTCGGGGCGGCCTGGGCTGGCGCCGGGGCGGCGGTGCTGTGGGCCTGCGCACCGGCGCTCGACCTGGCGGTGAGCAATCTCGCTCCCGTTCTGGCTCCGGTGGCCGGCATGCTGGCCTTGATCGGCGCCGGCCTGGTTTTGGGCGCCCCGCTGCTGCGCCGCGGCTAGCTTACGAAAGTTTCATGCGCAGCGGCGCCTCCAACCGGGGCGCTGAATGTCTCTTCCCTACAAAGGCCTGGAGCGAGAGGCTCCCCGCCAGTCAGTCGAGGGAATCAATATGGAAGACATCCTGGTCCCGTTGGGTCTGTTCGCGATGGTCGCGGCCATGGTCCTGGTGCCCAAGTACCTGCGCAGCCGCGAGCGTCGCGAGGCGCAGCAGCTGATCCGCATGGCCATCGAACGCGGCCAGGAGCCGTCGGTCGAAATGGTCGAAGCCATGACGAAGGACATTCGTCCGGCCAATCGCTCGTCGGCCGTGCGCGATGTGCGCGTGGGCGTGATCCTGATCGCGGTCGGCCTGGGCATGGGCGTTCTGGCCTGGCTGATCGGCTTCCAGACCGGCGACGTCATTTGGCCGCTGCTGGGAAGTGGTTCCATCCCGCTGTTCATCGGCATCGCCTTCATCGCCCTGAGCTTCTTCAATCCGAACAAAGGTCTGGACCCCGAGCGCTGAGCGCGGAAGGGGGTAGAGGGGACGAATGATGGGCAGTGATCGCCCACCCACAGGCCACGATGTCGAACTGGCCGCTCTCGCAGCGGCTGGCGATCGCAAGGCCTTCGGCGAGCTGGTGCGCCGCCACGGCTCGGCCGTGCGGGGACTGCTGCGCCGCCTTGGCGCCGATCCCGCCACGGCTGACGACATCGCCCAGGACGCGTTCATGATCGGCTTCGAGCAGATCGCCGACTATCGCGGAGAGGGCGCGTTCGGCGGCTGGATCAAGAAGACGGCCGCCAGGCTGTACCTGCGCCGCATCAAACGGGATGCGCGCCTGGTCTTCGCCGAGGCGCCCGATCGCGGGGACGAGCCTGCGCCGCAGGTTTCCGCGGCTGATCGGATGGACCTGGACGAAGCGTTGAAGACCTTGTCACGCGCGGAGCGACTATGCGTTTCGCTTTGTTATGGGGCCGACTGGTCGCACTCCGAGGCGGCCCAGGCCTTGAACATTCCCCTTGGGACGGTCAAATCCCATGTCAAACGTGGTCTGGATAAACTCAGGGCGCGAATGGCGCCCGGAGGGGGCGCGGGGGCGGTATCGAACGACTCCGAAAGGAGGGAAGGTCATGGCTGAACCTGATTTCGAAGCCCAGCTTTCGCGTCTTTTCGACCGTCCGCCTTCGCTGGGCGACGCCGAACAGTTCGCCGCAAGGGTCACCCAGCGCCTGGAGCGCGGCTGGGCCATTCGACGCATCGCGATCGGCGCAACGGGCGTGGTGGCGGGCTTGGCCGCCGCGGCCCAGCTCATCAGCAGTCGCTTCAGCGCAGAGTTCTCGTCGATGTCGCACGAGGGCGCCCAGAAGCTGGACCTGGGGCTGGACAAGGTTCTGGCGCGCTACGACCTTGGTTCCTTGGGCAGCTCGGAGACCGTATGGCTGGCCGTGGCCCTGGCCCTGGCGGCCGTGGCCTTCGCGGTGACGCGCTTGGTGGACGAGGTCTAGGTTTCCACTGTTCATGTTGCCGCGCAGCCTGATCTGACCCACAACAAGGCGTTCTTTTTCGGGAGTTACGCCTTGTCCGCCCATCGTGAAGAGACCGTTCGACGCCTCGCGGCTCCTGACATCGCCGCTCGCAAGGGCGGCGAGCCAGTGGTCTGCCTGACGGCCTACACCGCTCCGGTGGCGGCGGCGCTGGACGAGGCTTGCGACCTGCTGCTGGTGGGCGATTCCGTGGGCATGGTCGTCCACGGTCTGCCCAACACGGTCGGGGTGACGATGGAGATGATGATCCTCCACGCCCAGGCGGTGATGCGGGGCTCGCGCAAGGCCATGGTCGTGGTCGACATGCCTTTCGGGTCGTACGAGGGCGCGCCGGAAGAGGCCTACGCCAACGCCGTGCGCCTGATGAAGGAGACCGGCTGCCAGGCGGTGAAGGTCGAGAGCGGTCCCACCGTGCCGGCCACGATCGCCTATCTGGTCCAGCGCGGCATCCCGGTCATGGGCCATGTGGGCCTGAGGCCCCAGGCGGTGCTGGTGGACGGCGGCTTCAAGGCCAAGGGACGGGACGAGGCCGGTCGCAATCAAGTGTTGGAGGAAGCCCGCGCCACCGCTCGGGCCGGGGCCTTCGCCATCGTGGTCGAGGGCGTGGCCGAGGGGCTGGCGCGGGAAGTCACCGCGGCCATCTCCGTCCCCACCATCGGCATCGGCGCCTCGGCTGGCTGCGATGGCCAGATCCTGGTGGTCGACGACATGCTGGGCCTGTTCGACTGGACGCCGAAGTTCGTACGCCGCTATGCCGACCTGAAGAGCGAGATCCAGCGTGCGGCCGCCGACTACGCCCGCGACGTGAAGGCGCGCACCTTCCCCGGCGAGGCCGAGACCTACTACGCCAAGAAGGGGTAGCGGGGCCGCGCGCGGGCCGTTGCGGCTGGCCCAGACACGCTATAGGTTCGCCGCTTCGGCGGGGTGTCTCGCCATGTGTTCATCCTCGCGTTGTTCCGGATCCATCCGGATCGGCGCGCCAGGGCGCTAGCCGCCCGTACCGGAGCCTCGTTCGTGGTCGATGTGTTTGACGAGGTCGAAGAGCAGCTTCGCTCCGACCGCTACAAGTCCCTCGCGCTGAAGTCGGCGCCCTGGCTGGGCGGCCTGGCGGCGGTGGCGATTCTCGGCGTCGGCGGCTGGATGGGCTGGACCACCTACGAGACCAACCAGATCAACAAGGCCAGCGAGGCCTATCAGGCGGCGCTCGACATCGAGGCCAAGTCGGGTCCCGACAAGGCGTTTTCGGCCTTTGAGGGGGTCTCCAAGACCGGCACGCCTACGTACAAGGCCCTGGCCTTGATGCAGATGGGCGGCGTGCGCCTGCACGCGGGCAAAACCGCCGAAGCGGTGGCGTTTTTTGATCAAGCGGCCAAGCTTGCGCCCAGTCGCGTGCTTGCCGACGCGGCCGGCCTCAATTCCGCCTTGGCGCTACTCGACACGGCTCCTTACAAGGATGTCGAGGCGAGGCTGGCTCCGTTGATGGGCGAGAAAAGTCCCTATCGCGTTCAGGCGAAGGAAGCGCTGGCGTTCGCCAAGCTTCTGCACGGCGACATGAAGGGCGCGCGCGACGACTTCTCGGTGCTGACCCTGCTGGGCGACTCGTCGGACGAAGTGCGTGAGCGGGCCCAGGCCGCGATCACCATGATCGACGCCGGTTCGGCCAAGGAACTGGCTTCGGTGGTCAAGGCCGCCGTCGCTCTCCCGCCGCTGTCCTTGCCGTCCGCACTGCCGGCCGGCCCGCAATCCGCGCCCGAAGCCAATACCGCCCAATGAGCCGCCGCCCCATGACCTCCAAGCGTTATCTGCTTCTCGCCGCGACCATGACCGCCGCGGTGTCGGTGGCCGGGTGCTCGACGGTGTCGAAGATCAATCCCTTCCACAAGAAGGAAGCCAACAAGACCTTGGCTTCGCAAGGTCAGCGGATCTCGGTCATCGCCTTCGACCAGAAGGTCGAGGCCGCCGAGGCCCTGAAGGGCGCCGACTTCTTCCTGCCCGAACCCGCGGTTCAGGCTGACTGGCCGCTGCCGGGCGGCAACGCCGAGCAATCGGTCGAGCATGTGGCGGCCGCGGCCAACTTCGAGATCGCCTGGCGCAAGGGTTTCGGCCAGAAGGCCAACCGCAAGTTCCACGTCACCGCTCCGCCCGTCGCGGCCGACGGCAAGATCTTCGTCATGGACGGCGAGGCCACGGTCAGCGCCATCGACGCCCGCAGCGGTTCAGTGATTTGGCATAAGGACCTGCGGCCGGCCAAGGCTCCGGGCAAGAAGCGCGGCATCTTGGGTTTCGGCGCCTCGCCCAGCGATCGCACCGGTTTCGGCGGTGGCGTGGCCTACGCCGACGGCAAGCTCTATGTCTCGTCGGGCTTCCGCTTCGTGGCCCAGCTGGACGCGGCGACGGGCGCCGAGGCCTGGCGCCAGCAGACCAGCACGCCTGTCCACGCCGCGCCGACCGTGGCCGACGGCCGCGTGTTCGTGGTCTCCACCGACAACGAACTGCTGACCTTCAACGCCGCCGATGGCGCTCCGGGCTGGACCTATCAGGCCCTGATCGAGCCGGCGCGCATCCTGGCGGCCTCAAGCCCCGCCGTCAGCGGCGACACCGTGGTGGCCGGTTTCGCCTCGGGCGAACTGGTTGCGCTGCGCACCACCAACGGCAACGACCTGTGGAGCGAGGCGCTCAGCCGCGCCAGCCGCACCAACGCCCTGTCGGAAATCCGCGACATCGCCGGCCGTCCGGTGATCCACAAGGGCGACGTGTTCGCTGTCAGCCACTCGGGCGTCTTCTCGGCGACCGACCTGCGCACCGGCCAGGCGCGCTGGAGCCTGCCGGTCACCGCGATCACCAGCCCTTGGGCCGCCG
Organism: Caulobacter sp.; assembly: GCA_017745235.1. Classification (GTDB taxonomy): domain Bacteria; phylum Pseudomonadota; class Alphaproteobacteria; order Caulobacterales; family Caulobacteraceae; genus Caulobacter. Next base: position 16,943 of record JAGHZU010000018.1, read on the forward strand.
GCGACGTGGTGTTCGTGGTGGACAAGGCCGGCCAGGTGATCTGCGTCTCGCGCGAAAGCGGGCAGGTCTATTGGATCCGCGACCTCAACAATACCGACCAGCTGTCCAAGAAGCAGAAGAAGAAGCGCGCCAAGCACCCGGTGGTGTGGTCCACGCCGATCCTGGCTTCGGGCCGCCTCATCACGATGTCCAGCGAAGGGCAGGCCGTCGCGCTGAACCCCAAGAACGGCGAGACCCTCAAGACGCTGAAGATCGGCCAATCGGTGCTGCTGGGCCCGATCGCCATGGGCGACACGGTCTATGTCGCGACCGACGAAGCCGACCTGATCGCCATTCGCTAAGCGCTTCCGGATCCATCCGGCGGCGACAATCGAAGCAAGATGAACCCGGGCTGGTCCTTACCAGTCCGGGTTTGTCGCTTTTGTCCCCAAAATCGACTACTCAGACGTCATGCCTTTGAAACTCGCTATCGTCGGTCGGCCCAACGTGGGCAAGTCGACCCTGTTCAACCGTCTGGCCGGCAAGAAGCTGGCCCTGGTCGACGACCAGCCCGGCGTCACCCGCGACCGTCGCTTCGCGCACGGCCGCCTGGGCGACCTGGACCTGGAGCTGATCGACACCGCCGGCTTCGAGGACGTCGTCGACGAGAGCCTGGAAGCCCGCATGCGCGCCCAGACCGAGCTGGCCATCGACGAGGCCGACGTGTCGCTGCTGGTTTTCGACGCCCGCGAGGGGCTGACGCCGCTGGACAAGATCTTCGCCGAGATCCTGCGCAAGCGGAACAAGCCCGTCCTGGTGGCGGCCAACAAGTCCGAGGGCAAGGCGGGCGACGCCGGCGCGGCGGAAGCCCACCAGTTGGGCCTGGGCGAGCCGATCCAGATCAGCGGCGAGCACGGCGAGGGCATGGCCGATCTCTACGCGGCCCTGCTGGCGATCACGCCAGAGGAGCTGCAGGAGGACCACGAGGTCCTGGACGACGACAAGCCGATCAAGATCGCCATCGTCGGCCGTCCGAATGCGGGCAAGTCGACCCTGGTCAATCGCCTGATCGGCGAGCAGCGCCTGCTGACCGGTCCCGAGGCGGGCATCACCCGTGACTCCATTTCGGTCGACTGGGACTGGGGCGGCCGCAAGGTGCGCCTGGTCGACACCGCCGGCCTGCGCAAGAAGGCCAAGGTCAACGAAAAGCTCGAGAAGCTCTCGACGCAGGACACCATTCGCTCGCTGACCTTCGCCGAAGTCGTGCTGCTGGTGATGGACGCCACCCATCCGTTCGAGACCCAGGATCTGCAGATCGCCGATCTGGCCGAGCGGGAAGGGCGCTGCGTCGTCTTCGTGCTGGCCAAGTGGGACTTGGTTGAGGACCCGGCCGAGGTGCTGAAGGCCTTCATCGAGCACGCCGAGCGCATGCTGCCCCAACTGCGCGGCGCGCCCGTCGTGGCGCTGTCGGGCGAGACCGGCCGGGGCGTTGATCGCCTGATGCCGGCCGTCATCAAGACGCATCGCGACTGGTCCACCAAGGTCAAGACGCGCGACCTGAATGACTGGCTTCAGATGGCCATGCAGCGGCACCCGCCGCCCTCGGTCGGCGGCAAGCGCATCAAGCCCAAGTACATGGCCCAGACCAAGGCCCGTCCGCCGACCTTCGTCCTGTTTTCAAGCCGCGCCGACCAGATGCCCGATCACTATCGGCGCTACCTGGTCAACAGCCTGCGCGAGAGCTTCGACCTGCCGGGCGTGCCGTTGCGCATCACCATCAAGTCGGGCGCAAACCCCTACGCGGAAGGCGAGGCCAAAGGGCACAGCGGCAAGGGCAAGCGCGAGTTCGAGCGTCGCGAGCGTGAGCAGGAGCGCATCCGCGCCTCGCGCAACACGGTCAAGAAGTCGGTGCGCGTGGCCGAGGCTGCGGCGGCTGCGGCCGCCGAGGCCGCGGGCCTTCCGGCTCCTGCCAAGAGCCCGGGCAAGCCCCCCTCGAAGGCGTCCAAGATCGCCAAGACGGTGGAGACCGTCGGAACGCCCGTAGTCGAGCCCGGCAAGGCTGCGGTGAAATCGGTCAAGAAGCTGGGCCCGAAGGTCCAGAAGAAGGCGACCACGCCGAGCTACAAGGTTGGCTTCAAGGCCGCCGGGGGCAAGGCCGCTCCGGCCAAGACGGGCGTGCGCCGCCCTGTGGCGGGCTCGCGCGTCGTGCGCGGCAACAAGGCTCCGCCAAAGGGGCGCTAGCCTCCTAAACCAACACGACGGGCCTCCTGCGCGGGAGGCCCGTCGGTACTCTACAAGCGCGCCGGGGAGACGAGGGGGGCGTCGCTCCCCGGCGCATTCGCGGCTCGGGCTCTTCCGGAAACCCGAACCGGAATTCCTCAGAACTCTTCCCAGTCCTTGACCGCGGCGGCGGCCCCGGCCCCGGGGCGGAACTGCGCGCTGATCCGCGCCTGCGCCCGGGCCACCGGATTGTCGGCGGGGCGGTGGCGGCCGGCCTGGGCCGGCTCGATCCGCGTGCCGGCCGCAGCTTCGCCGGTGTGGAAACGGGCGACCAGATCCGACAGGGTCAGGGCCTCGCTCTTGAGATTGGCGGCCGCTGCCGTGGCCTCCTCGACCATGGCGGCGTTCTGTTGGGTGACCTGGTCCATCTGGTTCACCGCCGAGTTCACCTGGTTCAGGCCGGTGGCCTGCTCCTGGGACGATTGGGCGATCTCGGAGATCAGGGTGTCGATCTCGGCCACCTTGCCGACGATGCCGGTCAGGGCCTCGCCGGTGTCGGCCACCAGCTTCACCCCGCGCTCCACCTGCGCGGTGCTGCTGGCGATCAGGGTCTTGATCTCCTTAGCGGCCTCGGCGCTGCGCTGGGCCAGGGCCCGCACTTCCTGCGCCACGACCGCGAAGCCGCGACCGGCGTCGCCGGCGCGAGCCGCTTCGACGCCTGCGTTCAGCGCCAGCAGGTTGGTCTGGAAGGCGATCTCGTCGATCACGCCGATGATCTGGGTGATCTTGCCCGAGCTCTGCTCGATCTCGCCCATCGCCTCGACGGCGTCGCGCATGATCTCGCCCGAGCGGCTGGCTTCCTGACGCGCGCTGGAGGCCGAAACGGAGGCCTGCTTGGCGCCGTCGGCGCTGCGCTTGACCGTGGCGGTGATCTCGTCGAGCGCGGCGGCGGTTTCCTCCAGGCTGGCGGCCTGTTGTTCGGTGCGGCGCGACAGGTCCTCGGACGCCCCGGCGATCTCGTCGGACCCAGCCCGGAGGCCGTCGGTCGAGGCGACGATCTGGCCGATGGCGGCGCGCAGGCTGTCGATCGCGGCGTTGTAGTCGTCCTTGATCTGCTGGAAGCGGCCTTCGAACGGCTCGGTGATGCGGGCGGTCAGATCGCCGGCGGCCAGGCGCTGGAGACGCTCGGCCAGCGAAAAGACGACAGCCGTCTGCTCTTCCTCGGCCTTGCGGCGGCGCTCGTTCTCGATCCGCTCCAGTTCGACCTGGGTGATGTCGATGGCGAACTTGATGACTTTGTAGGGGCGGCCGGCGGTGTCGAAGATCGGGTTGTAATTGCCCTGGATCCAGACTTCCTTGCCGCCCTTGCCGACGCGCTGGAACTTGTCGGAGAAGAACTCCCCGCGGCCCAGTGCGGCCCAGAAGGCCTTGTACTCGGGGCTGCGCCCGTACTCGGGCTCGACGAACATCTCGTGATGCCGGCCGACGATCTCTTCCAGCCCGTATCCTACGGTCGCCAGGAAGTTCTTGTTGGCGGTGATGATGGTGCCGTCGAGTTGAAACTCGATCATCGCCTGCGAACGATCAATGGCGGCCACGGTGGCTTCCAGATCGGCCAGGCGTTGGTTGGACTCAGACGCTTTACGCTTTGATGGAAAGAGCGACATGTGACGTCCCCGTGCTTTCCGCGATTGCGGCCTTTGCACGGAAAAGGTGCGCTCGCCCTGTTGCTGAGGTATTAACTTTGAAGCCCTGAAACACGCGCAAGACTGCGTCAGATTGGCGCGGCTCAATTCTAACGCGACCTAGAAAACTTAACCGTAGAGCGCGGGTGTGTCGACTTATCGACTTGTTGCGAAAGGGTTTTTAGATCTTTCGGCCTAGCTCGACGCCGCTGAAGCCTTTCCGGCTATCGTTGTTATGGGGTTAACGGGTCGCGCTGGGGGGCACGCGCAGTAACTCAACTCTCGCTGGCTGATTCCTGGCCGCGATCCTTGAGACGCACCACGCCCTTTGGCGGAACGCGATCCGGACGGACCAGATCGACGATCAGCGGGACGATGGTTTCGGGCGCCGGAACGGTCTGCGGATCCTCTCCGGGGAACGCGCCCGCGCGCATGCGGGTGCGCATGGCGCCGGGGTCGACGCAGAGGGCGCGGACGGTCGTGTTCTCCATCTCGTCGTCGTAGCAGGCCACGATCGCCTCCAGTCCAGCCTTGGAAGCCGCGTAGCCGCCCCAGAAGGCGCGATGGCTTTGGGCCACGCTGCTGGTCAGGAAGATGGCCCGGCCCGCTTCGGCGCGGCGCAGCAGCGGGTCCATGGCCCGGATCAGGCGCCAGTTGGCCGTCAGGTTGGTGGACATGATCATGTCCCAGCCCTTGGGGTCCAGGTGGCCAACCGGGGTGAGGGCGCCCAGCACGCCGGCCGCGCCGATCAGGATGTCCAGCTTGCCGAAGCGCTCGTAGAGAGCCGCGCCCAGGTGATCCAGGCCGTCGGCCTCGCGCAGGTCGATCGGCACGAGGGTGGCGTGTTCGCCGGTGGCGGCGAATAGGGTGTCGTCCAGGGCTTCCAGGGCTCCCTGGGTGCGCCCCAGGGCGATCACGTGGGCGCCAGCTTCCGCCAGGCCGACGGCGATGGCCTGGCCGATGCCGCGGGTGGCGCCGGTGACGAGAGCGATGCGGCCGGCCAGCGGCTTTTGGGAGTCGGAAGTCATGGGCGGGTTCTAACCAGAACTATGGGCGCGCGAAAGCGGGGTATCAGGCCTCGTCGGCCGGCCGCGCGCCGTAGCGTTGGGCCAGGACGGAGCAGGCCATCAACTGGATCTGGTGAAACAGCATCAGCGGCAACACCAGGATGCCGGCGGTGGCGCCGGGGAACAGGATGCCGGCCATCGGCACGCCAGTGGCCAGGCTCTTCTTGGAGCCGCAGAAGACGATGGCCACCTCGTCGGACTTGGAAAAGCCCAGCAGGCGCGAACCGAACATGGTCGTGGCCATCACCACGGCCAGCAGCACGCCGCAGACGACCAGCAGCAGCAGCAGTTCGGGGATGGTCACCACTTTCCAGATGCCGCCCACCACGGCGGCGCTAAAGGCCGAATAGACGACCAGCAGGATCGAGCCTCGGTCCACGCGCCCCACCAGGGCCTTATGCTTCTCGATCCAGCCGCCCACCCAGGGACGAACCAGTTGGCCGATCACGAAGGGGAGCAGCAGCTGGACGATGATCGATTGGATCGATTCCCAGCCGCCCACGTCTCCGTGGGCGTTCATCAGCACGCCCACCAGCACCGGCGTCAGGAAGATGCCCAGCAGGTTCGAGGCCGAGGCCGCGCAGACGGCGGCGGCGATGTTGCCCCGGCCGATGGACGTGAAGGCGATCGACGACTGCACCGTGGAGGGCAGGCAGCACAGGAAGAGCATGCCGGTCGACAGCGTCGGCGACAGCACGCCCGACTTGCTGATCGCCAGCCCCAGGGCCGGGAACAGGACGAAGGTGAAGGCCAGGATCGTCAGGTGTAGGCGCCAGTGGGTCAGGCCCGCCACCACGGCCTCGCGCGAAAGCTTGGCGCCATGAAGGAAGAACAGGACCGCGATGGCGATCTTGACCACCCAGCCGACGATCACCGCCGCCTCGCCGCGGACGGGCAGGATCGAGGCCGCCACCACCATCCCGAACAGGGCGATGATGTAGCCGTCGATCTTCAGCTTGGCGAGCAGGTTGGAAACGGGATTGGCCACGGGCGCCTCTCAATACGTCGTCCCCCGACGCGTTCGGAGGACCCAAGCCAAGCCGCCTGGAAATCCGGGTTAGCGCAGCTTTGGCCCCCCGAACAAGTCGGGGAACCAAGCTGGGCGTCGATCCGATGAAGGGAAGGTCAGGCGCTGACCAGCAGCGACAGCTGTTTTTCGGCCTGGTCGTTGCGGCCTTCGGCGATTTCCCGGTCGGTGAGGCGGGTGGGATAGTCGCCGGTGAAGTAGTGGTCGGTGAACTGCGGGTGGGCCGGGTCGCGCGGACCGGCTTCCAGCGCCTGGTAGAGTCCGTCGACCGACAGGAAGCCCAGGCTGTCGACTTCCAGGAACTTGGCCATTTCCTCCAGCGACTTCGTGGCCGCCAGCAGCTGTTCGCGCTCGGGCATGTCGATGCCGTAGAAGTCCGGCCACTTGATGGGCGGGCTGGCCGAGCGCAGGTGCACCTCGGCGGCGCCGGCCTCGCGGACCATGCGCACGATCTTCAGGCTGGTGGTGCCGCGCACGATCGAGTCGTCGATCAGCACGACGCGCTTGCCGGCCAGCACGGCGCGGTTGGGGCTGTGCTTCATGCGCACGCCCAGTTCGCGCACGCCCTGGGTGGGCTGGATGAAGGTGCGGCCCACATAGTGGTTGCGGATGATGCCCAGGTCGAAGGGCAGGCCGCTGGCCTGGGCGTAACCGATGGCGGCGGGGACGCCGCTGTCGGGCACGGGCACCACGACGTCGGCTTCGACCCCGGTCTCCTGGGCCAGGCGCTGGCCCATGCGCTTGCGCACCTCGTAGACCGAGCGGCCGTTCACGACGCTGTCGGGGCGGGCGAAGTAGACGTATTCGAACACGCAGGGGCGGGCGGCCACGTCACCGAACGGGCGGATCGACTTCACGCCGGTTTCCGAGATCACGACCATCTCGCCGTGCTCGACGTCGCGCACGAAGCGGGCGCCGATCATGTCGAGGGCGCAGGTCTCGGAAGCCAGGACGGGCTTGCCGTCCAGGTCGCCCAGCACCAGCGGGCGGATGCCGAGCGGATCGCGAACGCCGATCATCTTCTTGTTGGTGATGGCCACCAGAGCGTAGCCGCCCTCGATCTGGCCGATCGCGTCGATGAAACGGTCGACGATGCGGGCCTTCCGCGAACGGGCGATCAGGTGAAGGATCACCTCGCTGTCCGAGGTCGACTGGAAAATCGCGCCCTCCTGGACCAGGCGCTCGCGAAGGGTCAGGAAGTTGGTCAGGTTGCCATTGTGGGCCAGGGCCACGCCGCCGGTTTCCAGATCAGCGAACATCGGCTGGACATTGCGGATGAAGCTGCCGCCGGCGGTGGAGTAGCGGGTGTGGCCGATGGCCATGTGGCCGGGAAGGCGCTCGACCAGGTCGTTGCCGGTGAAGGCGTCGCCCACGTGGCCCATGTGGCGCTCGGTATGGAAGCGCTGGCCGTCGAAGGCGGCGATGCCGCACGCTTCCTGGCCGCGGTGTTGCAGGGCGTGTAGGCCCAGGGCCGCGATGGCCGACGCGTCACGCACGCCGAAGACGCCGAAAACCCCGCACTCCAGGCGCAGGGTGTCGTCCTCAGGGTCCCGCCAGGGGGCGGACGAGAAGCGGTCGGTCGATTGGCCGATGGACGTCATCGCGATTTCTCCACCAGGTCGTCGACGGAGCGACGCTGGGACTGATCATAACCTTCTTCGCCCGGCCTGTGGTCGGACGGTTTGTCGCTGGCGCCGTCATGGACAGCGTCCTCAATGGCGGGCGCCAGTTTGCCGGCCAGGCCCGCGCCCTTGGGGGCGAAGACCTTCAGCACCTTTCCGGCGGCGTTCGAGAGGGGATAGAGCGCCGACTTCGACATCCAGTGAGGGACGCGATCGGGCGGGGTGGCCATGTGGAACACCAGGCTGAACACGCCCAGCACCACCAGGCCGCGCAGCAGGCCGAACACCAGGCCCATCAGTCGGTCCAGCGTGCCCAGGGCGCCGTCGGCGTGCAGGGTCTTGGTGACCTGGGCGCCGATCAGGCGCAGCAGCACGAAGGCGATGACGAAGGTGACGAGGATCGCCGCCGCCGTCGCCGCCCAGTCCGGATCCATGAGGCTGCGGAACAGCGGCCCGCTGATGCGCAGGCCCAGCAGGGCGATGATAGCGGCCACAATGAACGACAGGGCCGATGTCAGCTCCCGCGAGGCGCCTCGAGCGAAACCCACCAGGGCCGAGACCAGGAGGATCAGGCCGAAGATGATGTCGAAAGGCGTCACGTCAGCTGGCCCCAGATCTCGTCGCCGATGCGGCGCACGGCGTCGGCCAGACGCGCCGCCCCCGCGACGGGCAGGGCTCCGCCGCCTTCGGGCAGGCCGGAAAGCGGCCCCAGGGCGCGTCCAAAGCCGAGTTTCGCGGCCTCTTTCAAACGTGTCTCCATACGGCTCACGGGCCGCACTTCGCCGGAAAGACTGACTTCGCCGAAGACGACGCAGTCTTGTGGCAGGGCGATGTCGAGGGCCGAGGAGGCCAGGGCCGCCGCCGCCGCGAGATCCGCCGCCGGTTCCGTGATGCGGAGGCCGCCGGCGACGTTCAGATAGACGTCCTTGTCGCCAAAACCAAGGCCGCATCGGCTCTCGAGTACGGCCAGGACCATCGCCAGGCGTCCGGAATCCCATCCGACGACGGCGCGACGGGGCGTTCCGTACGCGGACGGGGCGACCAGGGCCTGGAACTCCACCAGGACGGGTCGGGAGCCCTCGATGCCGGCGAACACCGCCGCGCCCGCCGCACGCTCGCCGCCCTCGTTGAGGAACAGGGCCGATGGGTTCTTCACCTCGCGCAGGCCCGCGTCTCCCATTTCGAACACTCCGATCTCGTCGGTGGCCCCGAAGCGGTTCTTGGCGCCGCGCAGGATACGGAACGGATAGCCCCGCTCGCCTTCGAAGCTCAGGACCGCGTCGACCAGGTGTTCGACCACCCGGGGGCCGGCGATCTGGCCGTCCTTGGTGACGTGGCCGACCAGCAACACGGCCACACCCTGCTTCTTGGCCAGGCGAACCAGCTCGCTGGCGCAGGCGCGCACTTGGGTGACGGTGCCGGGACCGGCCTCGTGGGCGTCGCTCCACAGGGTCTGGATCGAGTCGACCACCACCAGGTCGAACCGCTCGCGCTTGAGGCCGTCCAGGATGTCGCGAAGACTGCTCTCGGCCGCCAGTTTCACCGGGGCCTGGGCGAAGCCCATGCGCGCAGCCCGGCCGCGGATCTGCTCGACAGCCTCCTCGCCCGAGATGTAGGCGCATGAGACGCCGCGCTGGGAGGCCTTGGCCACCACTTCCAGCAGCAGCGTCGACTTGCCCACGCCGGGGTCGCCGCCGATCAGAATGGCCGAGCCTGGCACCACCCCGCCGCCGCACACCCGGTCGAATTCGTCCACGCCCGTGGTTATGCGGGGCGGAGCGGGGGTGTCGCTTTCCAGGCCCGTGAACTGCAGCCCGCGCTGTCGGGTGGCCTTGGTGGTCGACAGCGAGCCGGGGGCCCTGGCGCCGACTTCCTCCACCAGCGAGTTCCAGGCCTGGCAGGCGGGGCATTGCCCCGACCATTTGGTCTGGACCGAGCCGCAGGACTGGCAGGCGTAGACGGGGCCGTCGCGGGCCATGGGCGCTCCTGATTCGAGGATGACTGCAGACTACAGGCTGGGACAGGGCTGCGCCAAAGACGGACGCAACGACTTGTCCTCGCGCCTCGATTTCGCGGAACGATGTTCTCAATGTCCCTTAGGCGTGCCTAGATGCCTCGGGGGGAACGGCTTGGATTCGCGGAGGGCGAAACTCATGACTGTCATCGAACCCGGGGCCAGTTCGTCCGATCTGGTCGGGCGCGTGAAGCGCCTGCTGCTGTCGCCATCCTCGGAGTGGGACCGCATCGACACCGAACCCGCCACCATCAAGGGTCTCTATGTCGGCTATGTCTGCATTCTGGCGGCCATTCCGCCGCTGGCCAGCCTGATCGGCGGCCAGGTCTTTGGCCACGGCGCTTTCGGCGTCTCGTTCAGGCCCAACATCGTCTCGGCCATCGTGGGCGCGATCGTCCAGTACGGCCTGACCCTGGTCTCGGTGTTTCTGCTGTCATTGATCATCGACGCCCTGGCCACAAGCTTCGACGCGACCAAGGACAGGCTGCAGGCCTTCAAGGTGGCCGCCTATACCGGCACGGCGGGATGGGTGTTCGGCGTGCTGGCGGTCTTTCCGCCGCTGGCGATCATCGCCGGCCTGGCGGGCCTGTACGGCCTCTACCTGCTCTATCTGGGCCTGCCCAAGCTTATGAAGGCGCCAAAGGAAAAGGCGGTCGGCTACACCGTCGTCACAATCCTGTGCGCGATCGTGCTGTTCATCGTGGTGGGGGCGATCACCGGGGCCATCGCCGGCGCGGCGCTGCTCGGGGCGGGCGCTGGAGCCAATATCGCCAGCGCAGGCAAGATGTCGGGCACGATGAGCGTCAACGGAACCAACATCGACCTCGACAAGGTCCAGGCGGCCTCCAAGCAGCTCGAGGCCGCGGCCGCCAGCGCCCAGTCGGGCAAGGCTTCGCCGGCGGTTTCGTCCGATGTCCTGAAGGGGCTCTTGCCCGGCGACGTGGCAGGCTTTTCGCGCACCGGCGTGGAGACCAATTCCGGCGGCGCCGGGGGCGTGTCGATGGCTACGGCCTCGGGCGACTACGCGAGAGGCGACCGTCAGTTCACACTGTCGATCACTGATCTTGGCGGCATGTCGGGCTTGGCCGCCATGGCCGGGGCGGTGGACGCCCAGTCCTCGCGCGAGACAGGCTCGGGCTACGAGAAGATGGGCAAGGTCGACGGCCGCATGACCACCGAGGAGTGGGACCGTGACGCCAAGTCGGGCCGTTACAGCGTGGTGGTCGGCAACCGCTTCACGGTCGAGGCCCATGGCGCGGCTGACAATGTCGAGGCGTTGAAACAGGCCGTGGCGTCGGTCGACTTCGGGCGCCTCGAGAGCCTGGCCCGCTAGTCAGCGGCTCTTGACGACGCGTTCGGCGCGGGGCGCGATGCGGGTCAACAATTCGTAGGCCGTCGTTCCCGCCGCCGCCGCCGCCTCGTCCAGCGGAAGGTCCGGGCCGATGATCTGCATCATCGCGCCCGGCCGGGCCGCGTCGCAGTCGGTGACATCCACCGCCAGCAGGTCCATCGAGACGCGGCCGAGGATCGGGCGGCGCGCCCCGTCGAACCACACCTTCCCCTTCGGATGGGCGGCGCGCGGCACGCCGTCGGCATAGCCTACGGCCACGATGGCGATGCGGGTGGTGTCTGTGGCGGTGAAGGTTGCGCCGTAGCCGATGCTCTCGCCGCGCGGAACGACCCGGGTCTGGAGGATAGAGGCCTCCAGGGTGACCACCGTCTTGATCCGCGCGTCGGGCGCGTCCAGCGGGCCGCCGCCATAAAGGCTGATCCCCGGGCGGCACTGGTCGAAGTGATAGTCGCCGCCCAGGAAGATCCCGGCTGAATTGGCCAGGCTGTGGCGAGCGTTGGGGAAGAGGGCGGCGGCCTCCGCGAAGCGGGCCAGTTGCCGGGCGTTCAGCGGATGGTCCGGTTCGCTGGCGCAGGCCAGGTGGCTCATCACCTGGGTGATGTTCAGGAACTTCAGCCGGTCCATGGCCCCGACCAGCACCTGCGCTTCCTCCAGGCGAAGGCCCAGACGGTTCATGCCGGTGTCGACGTGCAGCACCGCATCCAGCGTGCGGCCGCGCGCATGGGCGTTCCAGGCTTCCACCTGGGGCAGGCTGTTGAGCACGGGAACCAGGCCCGCGGCCTCGATGGTCGGCGCCGAGCCTGGCGTGACGCCGTCCAGCAGGTGGATGGTCGCGGAGCGGTCGCCCAGGGCGCGGCGCAGGGCCACACCTTCGGAGAGCCTGGCCACGTAGAACGTCCGCGCGCCTTCCGCCCAGAGCCGGTCGGCCACCAGGCCCGCACCCAGGCCGTAAGCGTCGGCCTTCACCGCGGGGGCGATCTCGGTCCCGCCTGCGGCCGCCTTGAGGACGGCGTGGTTCGCGGCGAGCGCGTCGAGGTCGAGGGTGAGGCGGCTGGTTTGGGTCACGGCGCAGGGCGTAGCCGAGCCCGGCCCCGATGGCCAGTGCAGAAGCCGTGGAGTTTCAATGATGGGCCAGGAACTGGGCGACCAGGGCCTCCACGCCGCTGGCCACGATCTGTACGCCGATGCACATCAGCAGGAACGCCATCAGCCGGGACATCACCCGCGCGCCGTTGACGCCCAGCAGGGAGAGCACCCGGTCGGACGCGCGATAGAAGCCCCAGACCATCACCGCGATCACCACCACGGCCAGGCTCGCGCCCAGGAAGAAGGGGATCACCGAATGGCCGGCTGAAGGGCGTTGCGATGAAAGGGCGATAGCCACCGAGATGGCGCCAGGGCCGGTGGTGAACGGCATCGTCAGGGGAAAGAAGGCCATGTCCTCGGCCCGGCTCTTGGCCGGCGCCACCTGGTCGGCCTTGCGCTCTTCGTGCTCCTCCGGAGTCATCAGCAGGGCCCAGGCGCGGATGGCCACCACCAGGCCGCCCGCGACCCGCAGCGCGCCCAGGCTGACACCGAAGAAGTTCAGCACGTAGCCGCCCAGCAGCAGCGAGCCCAGCAGGATGAAGAAGGCGTAGAGCGCGATGGTGGGCGCCAGGCGCTTGCGTGTCTCGGGCGAATGGTCGGCCAGCATCTGGTGGAAGATCAGGGCCGAGCCGATCGGATTGACGATCGAGAACAACGCCGGGAACGCCAGCAGGAACGCGCCGATCAAAGTCGACACGGGCAGGGGATTGAACTCCATCCAAATGCTCTCGTACCGGGCCAGGATCGCCACCCTGACCGAGTCCGCGGACCGCCGTCAAACCGCGGGGGACTATTCGTCGTCGCCGCTGCGCATCTGGTGGAAATAGTGGTCTCGGGCCAGGTTGCCGAAGCGCGTGGTGTCGCTGTTGAACGACAGGCGCACGGTGCCGATGGGGCCGTGACGCTGCTTGGCGATGATCACCTCGGCCAGGCCATGCAGGCGGTCCATGTCCTCCTGCCACTGCAGGTGTTCGGGCGTGCCTTCGCGGGGCTCGGAACGACCGACGTAGTAGCTCTCCCGGTACACGAACCAGACCATGTCGGCGTCCTGCTCGATCGAGCCGGATTCACGAAGGTCGGACAGTTGGGGCCGTTTGTCGTCGCGGGCTTCCACCTGACGTGACAACTGCGACAGAGCGATGACCGGGCACGCAAGTTCCTTGGCCAAGGCCTTGAGTCCCATGGTGATTTGCGAGACTTCCTGAACCCGGCTGGCGTTCGCCGACAAGTCTGAGCCAGTGACCAGCTGGAGATAGTCGACCACGATCAGGTCCAGGCCCACCTGGCGCTTCAGGCGGCGGGCCCGGGCGGTCAGCTTGGCGATCGAGATACCACCGGTGGCGTCGATATAGAGCGGGCATTCCTGCAGCTCCATGGCCGCGTCGCGCACCCGCCCGAACTCGCTGGCGTCGATCTCGCCCTTGCGCAGCTTGTCGCCCGACACGCCCGACGCGTCGGCCAGCATACGCAGGGCCAGCTGTTCGGCGCTCATTTCCAGCGAGTAGAAGGCCACAACGCCGCCGCTGACGGTCTTGCGGGTGCCGTCCGGCTGGGGTTCCCAGGCGTACTTCTTGGCGATGTTGAAGGCGATGTTGGTGGCGAGCGCCGTCTTGCCCATCGAGGGACGGCCGGCCAGCACGATCAAGTCCGAGGGGTGCAGGCCGCCGATCTTGGTGTCCAGGTCGATCAGGTCGGTCGAGATGCCCGACATGCCGCCTTCACGGCTGTAGGCCTCGGCCGTCATCTCCACGGCGCCGCGCAGGGCGTCGCCGAAACTGACGAAGCCCGACGAGGCCGTGCCGCTTTCCGCCAGGCTATAAAGCTGCTGTTCGGCGGCCTCGATCTGGTCGCGTGCGGGGAGTTGGACGTCGCCGTGGCCATGGGCCTGGCTGGCGATGTCGCCGCCGATGCGGATCAGGTCGCGGCGAAGGGCCAGGTCGAAGACCGCCCGGGCGTAGTCGCCGACATTGGCCGCGGGCGGGGCGCGGTCGACCAGGTCGGCCAGATAGCGCAGGCCGCCCAGTTCCTCGAACGCGGCGTCGTGCTTGAACTCGTCCGCCAGCAGGATCGGTTCGGCCAGCTGACCCTTGCGGATATGGGTCTCGATCGAGCTGAACAGCCGCTGGTGGAAGGGCTCGTAGAAGTGGCGCCCCTGCAGGCTGTCGGTCAGGCGTTCGTATGCGGCGTTGTCGTACAGCAGCACGCCGAGAAGGGCCTGTTCGGCCTCCAGGTTATGCGGCGCGACGTTGACGACGACGTCGCCCGCCATCGGCGGACGAAGGTCTAGGGCAGGTACGAGGGACATCATCACAAGTTAACGCGAACAACCTCTGGGGGCGACCTGGCGGGGGACAGATCGACGGGGATGTTCTGTGTAAGTTCCGGTGTGATGGCAAGTCCCCACAGGACGCGAAAAAGGGGCGCGGCGTTGTCCGCCACGCCCCTTCGGCGCTTAGCTTCGCAAGCTCAAGGGCTTACCAGCTGTAGCTCAGACGCGTGTAGAGGAAGCGCCCGTTGAAGCCGAAAGGCGAGAACGAGCTGAAGGGCGCCAGGCCGTTAGTGTTCAGGTTGGCCGGAACCGCGCGCGGGTACTTGTCGAACAGGTTGTCGGCGCCGACCGCCACGCCCAGGCCGAACGGCAGGCGATAGCGGACTTCGGCGTCGACGATGCCGGCCTGACCAGTCCGGGAGTCGGCGCTGCCGTCGGCCGCCGAACCCGGCGACAGGACGTCGCCGTAGAACGTGGTGGTCAGCGTCGCGCCCCAGGCGTCCTTACGCCAGTCGCCTTGCAGCACGACCTTATGGCCGGGCGTGCCGTCCTCGAAGCGCAGCACGTTCTGGCGACCGAACAGGGCCGGCGGCACGGGCAGGGCCGACAAGGTGCTGGTGGCAGGCACGCGGGTCACGTCCAGGTCGTTGACGTTGGCCGAGGCCGTCAGGTCGAAGTCGCCGGCCTGAGGGTCCGAGATCCGGTAGCGCGCGACGATGTCGACGCCCTTGGTCTTGGTGGTCACGCCGTTGATGAAGAAGCGGGCCGCCGAAACGGCGTACGGCGCCAGCAGATCGCCGATGATCCGCGAGGTGCTGCCGGGCGCCGCCGTGGTGCTGCCGGTGATGTTCTCCGACAGGACGATGCGGTTCTTCACATCGATCTGGTAGGCGTCGATCGTCAGCTCGAACGGGCCTTTGTGGAAAACCGCGCCCAGCGAGTAGTTGTTCGAGGTTTCCGGCTTGAGCGGGGTGGCGCCCAAGGTGGCGGCGACCGCGCTGGTGGCGGGGAAGGTGCCGGTCTCGAACGGCACGTTGGTGGTCACGCCGCCCGAGGTCTGGGCTATGAACACCGTCGCGGTCGAGGTGAAGTATTCCTGCTGCAGGCTGGGCGCCCGGAAGCCGGTCGAGGCCGCGCCGCGCAGGGCGAACGACGGCGTGAAGTCATAGCGCAGGGCGGCCTTGCCGGTCGTCTTGTCGCCGAAGTCGGAATAGTCCTCGTAACGCACGGCCAGAGAGGCGGTCAGCTTGGAGATGAGCTCGCCTTCCAGGTCCAGATAGATGCTCTTGGCGTTGCGGTGGGTGTCGACCTCGTTGCCGGGCTGGAAGCCGGGGAACGACTGTGCGCCGAGGGCGGCCGTGGTGAACGGACCGCGGATGTAGGAGTTCGGCTCGCCCGCGTTGATCTGGTAGCCCTCGCGACGCCACTGGGCGCCGAAAGCCACGTTCAGCGGGCCGGCCAGGCCCACGTCGAAGGCGCGCGAGGCGTCGATCTGCGCCACCCACTGGTCATAGGTCAGGCCGCCGGCGTTGAAGTGCGTCGGCGACGCCGCGCCCAGCGAGGCGTTGAGGGTGTTTTCCACGCCGTAGTCCAGGTCGTTGCGGCCATAGCCCACGTTGGCGTCGATCTTGAAGCCCGAGAGTTCGCCGCGCAGGCCGCCGACGGCCGTCACATCCTCGCTGTCGGTGGTGATCAGAGGCAGGAAGCCGTTGGGATAGATCGCGGGAACGTTCTGGGTGGCGCTGCTGGCTTGGCGGAACGTGGCGGCGCTGTCGGAGTCACGATGATTGTAGCCGTACCAGCCGTAGGCCTCCCAGCCGGCGGCGATCGGCTTGGCGGCGTTGGCGAAGAAGCCGAAGTTCTCGACGTTCGGATCGCCGAAACGGCCCGTGACGCGCGGCTTGGCTTCACGGGGATCGATGTCGCTGCGGTTGGTGAAGTCGCTGTTGCGGTACTCCGCCGACAGGGTCAGGAAGCCGTCCTGGCCCAGTTTCAGGCCTTGCCAGCCGGCCACGGTGGTGGAGCGGCCGTCGGTGCGGTCGCGCTTGCGGCCGGCCCAGGGGGTGTCGACCGTGGTGACATTGGCGCCGTAGGTGACGGTCAGGCCGCCGCCGTGGTCGGCCTCGCGCAGGCGCAGGTTCACCACGCCGGCGATGGCGTCCGAGCCGTACTGGGCCGAAGCGCCGTCACGCAGCACTTCGATGCGGTCCAGGGCGGTGGAGGGGATGGCGTTCAGGTCGACGGCCGACGAGCCGCGGCCGACCGAACCGTTGAGGTTGACCAGGGCGCTGGTGTGCTGCCGGGTGCCGTTGACCAGCACCAGGGTCTGGTCGGGGCCCTGGCCGCGCAGGGTCGCGGGGCGAATGGCGTCGGTGCCGTCGGTCACCGCCGGTCGCGGGAAGTCGATCGACGGAACGGTGGCGGCCAGGGCGCTGGCCAGCTCGGTGGTCCCGCGCTGTTGCAGGGCCTTGGTGGTCACCACGTCCACCGGCGCCAGGGTGTCGAGGCGCGAACGACCGGCGACGCGCGTGCCGGTGACGACGATTTCCTCGACCGCGGTCTGATCCTGGTTTTGAGCTTGGGCGTGAGCGGCGGAAGCGAGCGCCGTGGCGGAAGCCGCGGCGAGCAGCACAACTTGGAAACGCATATCGATATCCCCTACGATTGCTCCGCCGACCGAGCGCCTACGCGCTTTTGTGGGGTCGGGGAGGGGAAAATTCAGTTCCCCTGAGAGAACCATGCTCGCCTAAGGGGCCGCTTACAAGCCGAGCATTTCTGTAGGGTTTGGCAGAAAACAAAGAAAAACGGCGCGGATTGCCCCGCGCCGTTTCCTTGAGTCTCGAAGATGACGAGCCGATTAGGCTTCGTATTCGCCTTCTTGCGAGCCGGCGCCGCCTTCCAGGAGGTCCTGGGCGGCTTCGGCGTCGGCCAGACGCTCTTCTTCGAACTGCGAGGCGATGACGTTCTCGCCGCGCGCCTGGCGCTCGGCTTCGTCGGCGCTGCGCGCGATGTTGAGGGTGACCGCGACGGTCACTTCAGCATGCAGCTTCACCTTCACTTCGTGGACGCCCAGCGTCTTGATCGGCTTGTCCAGCACGATCATCGAGCGGTCGACCTTGCCGCCTTCGGCGCGGATGGCGTCGGCGACGTCGCGGCCCGCGACCGAACCGTACAGCTGGCCGCTTTCGCCGGCTTGACGGATCATCACGTACTGGTTGCCGTCGATGCTCTCGCCGGCCTTGCCCGCGGCTTCGCGGTTACGGACGTTGCGAGCTTCGATTTCGGCGCGCTGGTCGTCGAAGGCCTTCAGGTTGGCCGAGTTGGCGCGCAGGGCCTTTTGGCGGGGCAGCAGGAAGTTACGGGCGAAGCCGTCCTTCACGGTGACCACGTCGCCCAGGACGCCGGTGCCTTCAACGCGTTCGAGCAGAATGACTTTCATCGTGGCGTCTCCCTTACTTCACGACGTAGGGGAGCAGAGCCAGGAAGCGGGCGCGCTTGATGGCCTTGGCCAGTTCGCGTTGCTTCTTGGCCGACACCGCGGTGATGCGCGACGGCACGATCTTGCCGCGTTCGGAAACGTAACGCTGCAGCAGCTTCACGTCCTTGTAGTCGATCTTCGGCGCGTTGGCGCCCGAGAACGGGCAAACCTTGCGGCGACGGAAGAACGGGCGGCGGGCGCCGCCGCCAGCGGCGGCCGGAGCGCCGGCTTCGGGAGCAGTCGTATCGGTCATGATCTTTCTTCTCCCTTACGCTTGCGGCGCGAAGTCTTCGCGCGGACGGTCCGAGCGCTCGGGGCGCTCGCCACGTTCGCGGTCGCGACGGGCCAGAACCGGCGACAGTTCCAGGTCCAGCTCTTCGACGCGGATGGTCATGAAGCGCAGAACGTCTTCATTGATCAGCAGCTGACGTTCCATCTCCTTCACGGCCGCGGCCGGAGCGTCGATGGCGAGCAGGGAGTAGTGGCCCTTGCGGTTCTTCTTGATGCGATAGGTGAGGTTGCGCAGGCCCCAGTATTCGATCTTGGCGATGTGACCGCCATTCTCTTCCAGGAGGGTCTTGAGTTGCTCGTTCAGAGCTTCGGCCTGTTGCGGCGAGATGTCCTGCCGCGCAATGACCACGTGTTCGTAGAACGCCATGTTTTCCTTCTTCCGGCTTGGAGGGCGGCGCGGGCGACGGCGGAAGTCCGGCGACCACGATGGATCCTGCATGCCGAGCGGGAAGTCCCGACCCAAAGGGCTGCGTGCAAGACCGCCTTCCGTGAGAGCGCGCGCTATTACAGGAAAGGCCGCCCCAAGGCAAGGCGAGACGCCGCCCCGCGTCTTCAGTTAGTCTCGGCGGCATGGCGCGAACGAGCGCCAGGGGGCCATATATGAAGCGTATCGCCATTCTCGCCGTCGCCACGGCGCTGTCGTTCACCTCGGGGCTCGTCCACGCTCAGACGGCGGGCAAGGCCACGCCCGAGACCCGGGCTTTGGCCCAGCGCTATTTCGAGGTGATCCATTACGATCAACTGCTGAAGCAGACCATGTCCGGCATGATTCCGGCCATGACCGAGGCCATGCGCAAGCAGTCGCCGAGCCTGACCGCCGAGCAGAGCCAGATCGTCAGCGAGGTCGTGGTCGAGGCCAGCCAGGAAGTCGTGGGCAAGCTCAAGGGGCCGATGATCGACGCCATGGCCGAGGTCTTCACCGAGCAGGAACTGCGCGATCTGGTGACCTTCTATGAAAGCGCCTCGGGCCAGGCTCTGCTGACCAAGTCGCCGGAGCTGACCAAGCGCCTCGTGGTCCAGATGCCGACGGTGATGAGCGATATGCAGACCAGCGTGCGCACAAAGCTGTGCGCCCGTCTGGGCGGCTGCGACAAGGACGGAAGGCCGTTGCAGAAGAGCGGAGCCAAGGCTGGAAACTCCTGACAGCGCCCGGAAAACAGGCGACGGGCATCTGTCATACAAATTTGACGCCAAGGGGTCTTTGGCCCCGCGCCGCCTTGTGGTATCCGGTGACCATGGGTTTTCGCACGACCTTCCTGATGGCTGGCCTGATCGCGGGACTGACCGCCGTTGCGCTTCCGGCGGCGGCGGGCGATCTCGTGCAGAAGCCCGCGCTGTCCGTCTGGGGCTCGGACGGTCATTTCCAAGGCTATTCGGCCGCCCAGACCCTGGACCTGTCGAGCGACGCGGAGAAGACCACCTTCACCGCCAAGGTCGCCGGCTCGCTGGCCGAACCCACCTACGATTTCAATCTGGCGATCAACCAGAAGGCCAACGACGAGAATCTCGCCAACCGGTCGCTGGGCCTCGGCGCTTCATGGAACGCCCGCGAGGCGGCTATCCGTTCGTCGATGGCCCGTTCGTTCGGCTTCGGCGTGCTGCCCAAGTCGAACTACATCCGGGTGTCGATGGACATGAACGCCAGCCAGCCGGTCTATGACCGCACGCGCGCTCCGCTGGCCCGCGCCAATGTCCGCTCGGAACTGACCCTGGACGGCCGCCCCGTAGCCTCGATCGCCGTAGGCGGCGGCACGATGGGCGACGAAGGCGTCGATTTCAGCCTGACCCGGCCCTTCGACCTGCCGGCCGAGTTCACGGTCAGCCTGCGCGCCGCCGACGAGCGGGTGCAGGACGGCCGCTTCATGGTCAAGCTGGTCCGCTCCACCTGGTAGGCTTCCGCGCCGCACGCGGGCGATCGGTCCCGCGCGCAGCGCTTTGGCGATATCCGTCTATTTCAACTTGCCGGCCTTGTAGGCCTTCACCGCGTCCATGGTCTGGGTGACGTGGCCCTGGAAGTTCAGGTCGCTGTAGGTCAGCAGGATCTTGCCGCTGGGCGCGATCACGTACGACGTGCGGTTGGACCAGGTGTCCTTCATCGGCAGCGATACGTCGTACTTCTTGATGAGATCCGGACTGGCGGCGGCCACTGCAAACTTGTCGCGGCAGTGTTCCTTCGAGAAGTCCTTGATGCGATCGACGTTGCCGCCGGTCACGCCAATGACCGTCGCGCCCAGCTTTTCGAACTCGGGGGTGGCCTCGGCGAACTCGTGCGCTTCCGCTGTGCAGCCCGAGGTGTAGGCGGCTGGGAAGAAGTACAGCACCACGGGCCCCTTCTTCAGCGCCTGGTTCAGGGTGAAGCTGAAATCCTTGCCGGCCAGGGCGGCGGGGGCGGTGAAGTCGGGGGCCTTATCGCCCACCTTCAGGGCGGCCAGGGCGGGAGAGGCGGCGGCCAGGGCTCCGCAGACGGCGAGGCTGGCGAACAGGCGTTGCATGGCAAAGGCTCCTTGGAAGCTGGATGGCAATTTGGACGCCTTGCGAGCGAAAGCAAGCAAAGTCGCCGAACGCCGTGTCGCTTGCCCGCGGACGGGGTTTCCCCTAACCCTCCGCGCCTGAATCTATAGAAAGAGGCGCGAGCTTCCATGAGCATCGCTTTCATTTTCCCCGGCCAGGGCAGTCAGACGGTCGGCATGGGCGTGGAACTCGCCCAGGCCTTCGCCGCCGCGCGCGAGGTCTTCCAGGAAGTCGACGACGCCCTGAACCAGAAGCTTTTCCTGCTGATGAGCGAGGGGCCCGAGGGCGATCTCACCCTGACTGAAAACGCCCAGCCGGCCCTGATGGCCGTCAGCCTGGCCGTGACCCGCACGCTGGAAAAGGAATTCGGCGTCGGAATCGACCAGGCCGCCTTCGTGGCCGGTCACTCGCTGGGTGAATATTCGGCCCTGGCGGCCGCCGGCTCGATCGCTCTGGCCGACACGGCCCGCCTGCTGAAGCTGCGCGGCCAGGCGATGCAACGCGCCGTGCCGGTGGGCGAGGGGGCCATGGCCTCCCTGATCGGTCCGAAGACCGACCTGGCCCTGGCCGAGGCGGCCGCTGCGGCCGGCGCCGAAATTGGCGTCTGCGTCGTGGCCAACGACAACAACAACGGCAACGTCGTGATCTCCGGCGCCAAGGCCGCCGTGGACAAGGCCATCGAGAAGGCCAAGGAACTGGGCGCGCGGGCGATTCCGCTGAACGTCTCCGCCCCGTTCCACTGCCCGCTGATGCAGCCGGCCGCCGACGAAATGGCCGAGGCCCTCGCCAAGACCACGATCCTTGCGCCGCGCGCGCCGCTGGTGGCCAACGTCACCGCCGCGCCGGTCCACGATCCGGACGTCATCCGCAAGCTGCTGGTCGAGCAGGTCACCGGCCGCGTGCGCTGGCGTGAGAGCATGACCTGGCTGGCCACGGAAGGCGGCGTCACGCGCTTCGCCGAAGCCGGCGCCGGCAAGGTGCTGTCGGGCATGGCCAAGCGCATCGCCCCCGACGCCGAGGCCGTTCCGCTGAACAGCCCCGCCGATCTCGAAGCCTTCGCGAAAACTCTCTAAATCTCGGAAAATCAGATCATGTTCGATCTCACCGGCAAGACCGCCCTCGTCACGGGCGCCACGGGCGGCATCGGCGGCGCCATCGCCAAGGCCCTGCACGCGCAGGGCGCCCACGTCGTGCTTTCGGGCACTCGCGAATCGGCGCTGGCCGAGCTGAAGGCCCAGTTCGGCGAGCGCGTCTCGACCGTCGCGGCCAACCTGTCCGACGCCGAACAGGTGGACGGCCTGGTCGCCAAGGCCGAGGAAGCGGCCGGCGCGCCGCTGGACATCGTCATCGCCAACGCCGGCATCACCCGCGACGGCCTGATCGTCCGCATGAAGGACGAGGACTGGGACACCGTGATCAAGGTGAACCTGGAAGGCTATTTCCGCCTGGCCCGCGCGGCGGCCAAGGGCATGATGAAGCGCCGTTCGGGGCGGATCATCGGGATCACCTCGATCGTCGGAGTCACCGGCAATCCTGGCCAGACCAACTATGCCGCCTCGAAGGCTGGCATGATCGGCTTTTCCAAGGCCCTGGCCCAGGAACTGGCCAGCCGCAACGTCACCGTCAACTGCGTGGCGCCCGGCTTCATCGCCAGCCCGATGACCGACGCCCTCAACGACCAGCAGCGCGCCGGCATCCTCGGCACCATTCCGGCGGGCCGTTTGGGCGAAGGGAGCGATATCGCCGCAGCGTGCGTTTACCTGGCCAGTGACCAGGCCGGCTACGTCACGGGTCAGACCTTGCACGTCAACGGCGGCATGGCCATGATCTGATCAGGCTTCTTTTCCTGGGGGATGAGCCTTTCTGCTTGGAAAGGCAAAAGCCCCGATTTCTAAGTGGGACAGCCGCTAGTCACTCGAAAAGGAACGTGATAGGCGGTGGCCCGACAATGCCCGTGAGCGCCGAGGTTCGCCAAGGTCGCCTACGGAACTGCAAGATTCAAAACGAGGGACTAACAGAATGTCCGACATTCTCGAGCGCGTGCGTAAGATCGTCATCGAGCACCTGGATGCCGACCCGGAAAAGGTCACCGAGAAGGCCAGCTTCATCGACGACCTGGGCGCTGACAGCCTCGACAACGTCGAGCTGGTCATGGCTTTCGAAGAAGAATTCGACATCGAAATTCCGGATGACGCCGCCGAGCACATCCAGACCGTCGGTGACGCCGTGAAATTCATCACGGAAAAGACCGGCGCCTAAGGGCGCCCAGTTCGCGAGCTAACGCGAACAGGACTATCAACCGCCGCGTAACACGGGCTCTTGCCATCGTGTGCGCGGCGGTTTTCGTATTGGGCCGAGATTCGCGGCCGGGGGGCGTCGGATTCGTCCAGCATCCCTATATGTCCGCGATGTGAAGGTTGGGAGTGATCCTATGCGTAGAGTTGTCGTCACCGGGCTTGGCCTTCTGACCCCGTTGGGTCAGGGCGTCGACGTCACCTGGAAGAACATCCTGGCCGGCAAGTCCGGCGCGAACCGCATCTCGGCCTTCGATCCGACGGATTACGCCTGCCAGGTGGCCTGCGAGGTTCCGCGCGTCGACGGACGCGGCGGCGGCGGCCCGGACGTGGAAGGCTCGTTCGATCCTGACCAGACCATGAGCCCGCGCGACCAGAAGCGCGTGGACGACTTTATCCTGTACGGCATCGCCGCAGCGGACGAAGCCGTGCGGGATTCCGGCTGGGTTCCCCAGACCGAGGAAGACAAGTATCGCACGGGCGTGATCCTGGGCTCCGGCATCGGCGGCCTGTCTACGATCGCCGACACCGCCCTGGAGCTGGAAGCCAAGGGCCCGCGCCGCGTCAGCCCGTTCTTCATCTCCTCGGCCCTGATCAACCTGATCTCGGGCCAGGTCTCGATCCGCTACGGCTTCAAGGGCCCCAACCACGCCGTGGTCACCGCCTGCGCCACCGGCGCCCACGCCATCGGCGACGCCACGCGCCTGATCAAGTACGGCGACGCCGACGTGATGATCGCCGGCGGCGCGGAAGCGGCCGTCTGCAAGGTCGGCATGGCCGGCTTCATCGCCTGCCGCGCCGTGGCCACCGCCTTCAACGACACCCCCGAAAAGGCTTCTCGTCCCTACGACAAGGACCGCGACGGCTTCGTGATGGGCGAGGGTGCCGGCGTCGTGGTGCTGGAAGAGTACGAGCACGCCAAGGCCCGCGGGGCCAAGATCTACGCCGAGGTCATCGGCTACGGCCTGTCGGGCGACGCCTACCACATCACCGCCCCGTCGGAAGATGGCGACGGCGGCTTCCGGGCCCTGTCGGCGGCGGTCAAGGACGCCGGACTAGCTCCGTCCGATATCGACTATGTCAACGCCCACGGCACCTCGACCATGGCCGACGGCATCGAGGCCGGCGCCGTGGAACGGTTCCTGGGCGATCACGCCAAGAACGTGGTGATGTCCTCGACCAAGTCGATGACCGGTCACCTGCTGGGCGCGGCCGGCGCCATCGAGGCGATCTTCTCTGTGCTGGCGATCCGCGACCAGATCGCGCCGCCGACCATCAATCTCGACAATCCTGACGTGAACGTCGCCATGAACCTGGCGCCGAACAAGGCCGTGCCGCACAAGATCGACGTGGCCGTGTCCAACAGCTTCGGCTTCGGCGGCACCAACGCCTCCGTCGTGTTCCGCAAACTCTCGTGAGCCGTAAGCCCCGTCCGCAAGGCAAGACGCCGCCGCGCAAGGCCCCTCAGCCGCGTCGGACGGGCAGCCGCAAACGTGAGACCGCCCCGATCGGCCGGCGCCTGGCGGCCATGGGCGCCGGCGGCCTGACCGTCGTTGGCGTGGTGGCTCTGGTCCTCGTTCTCGGCGTCCTGTGGCTCTACAACGGTCCTGGGCCTGCTGCGCGCTCGGGCGACGTCACGGACGTCGTCCTGCGTCGCGGGGCCAGCCTGCCCGAGATCGCCACGACGCTGGAGCGGTCGGGCGTGATCCGCTCGTCTTCCATCTTCCTGACCGCCGCCCAGACCACGGGCGCGGCGCGGCGACTGAAGGCGGGCGAGTACGAATTCCCCAGCCGCGCCTCGCTCCGGCAGGTGCTGGTGATGATCCGCGACGGCAAGATCGTCCGCCATCACGTGACCATCGCCGAGGGTCTGACCTCCGACATGGTGGTCGACATCCTGATGCGCTCGCCCGTCCTGACCGGCGAGGCGCCGACCCCGCCGGAAGGCTCGATCCTGCCCGAGACCTATCAGGTCGAGCGCGGCGAGGACCGTTCGGCGGTGCTCCAGCGCATGATGGACGCCCGCGACGTTCTGCTCGACAAGCTGTGGGCCAACCGCCAGCCGGGCCTGCCGTTCCAGACCAAGGAACAGGCTGTGACCCTGGCCTCGATCGTCGAGAAGGAGACCGGTCTGGCCAGCGAGCGTCCGCACGTGGCCGCGGTTTTCATCAATCGTCTGCGCACCGGCATGCGCCTGGGCAGCGATCCGACCATCATCTATGGCCTCACGCGCGGCCGTCCGCTGGGCCGAGGCATCCTGCTGTCGGAACTGCAGCGCCAGACGCCCTACAACACCTACCTGATCGACGGCTTGCCGCCGACGCCCATCGCCAACCCCGGCAAGGCGGCTCTGGAAGCGGTCCTGAATCCGATGAAGAGCGACGACCTCTACTTCGTGGCCGACGGCACGGGCGGCCACGTCTTCGCCTCGACCTATGAGGAGCATGAGCGCAATGTCGCCAAGTGGCGGCAAGTCGAGCGCACGAAGGCCGCCGGCGCGGCGGCCGCCAAGACCCCGCTGGCCGGAGGCTAGAATGGCGCTTTCAGGCATGACCGGCTTCGCCCGCGTCGAGGGCTCGCACGGGGCCTGGTCGTGGGCGGTGGAGGCGCGCAGCGTCAACGGTCGCAACCTGGAGACCCGCTTCCGAGGTCCGCCGGGTTTCGAAAGCCTGGACCGCGCCGCCCGCGACGGCGCCCAGGCCCGCTTTCAGCGCGGCCAGTTGACGGTCAACCTGCAGGCCAAGCGCGCCGACACCGGCGGCGTGGCCCAGGTCAATGTCGAGGTGCTCGAGCGCTACCTGAAGGCTGGCGGCCCCTATGTCGCCACTGGCATGGTCGGCAAGCCCAGTCTGGACGGCCTCCTGGGTCTGCGCGGCGTCATCGACATCCGCGAGGACGAGGACCAGGCCGAAGACCGCGCCGAGCTGGAGGCCGCCATGGTCGCCAGCATCGGGCTGGCTCTGGATGGTCTGAAGACCGCGCGGCTGGAGGAGGGCGCGGCCCTGGATCCGATCCTTGCCGCCGCCGTCGACCGCATCGAGGTCCTGACAGGCCTGGCCGCCAACGAAGCCGCCGCCCAGCCGGCCGTGCTCAAGGAGCGCTACGCCCGCAAGCTGACCGATTTGATCGGCGAGGCGGCCTCCGAGGAGCGCATCATCCAGGAAGCCGCCGCCCTGGCTGTGAAGGCCGACGTGCGCGAGGAACTCGACCGCCTGGCCAGCCATGTGGCCGCCGCCCGCGTCCTGCTGTCTGGCGACGCCGCCGCCGGTCGCCGCCTGGACTTCCTGTCCCAGGAATTCATGCGCGAGGCCAACACCCTTTGCAGCAAGTCGGCGCTGACTGCGCTGACCAACCACGGCCTCGATCTGAAGGCGACGATCGAGCAGTTCCGCGAACAGGTACAGAATGTCGAATAATCCGCACGGACCCACGCGCGGCCTCCTGCTGATGGTCGTGGCTCCCTCGGGCGTGGGCAAGACCTCGCTGACCCGCCGCCTGGTGGCTGACCATAACGACCTGCACCTGTCGATCAGCGCCACCACGCGCGAGCCGCGCCCGGGCGAGCACGACGGCCGCGACTACCACTTCGTCACCCGCGAGCGCTTCCAGGAGATGATCGCCCAGGACGCCTTCCTGGAGTGGGCCGAGGTCTACGGGAACTTCTACGGCAGCCCCAGGGCCCCGATCATGGACGCCCTGGGCCGCGGCGAGAGCGTGCTGTTCGACATCGACTTCCAGGGCGCCATGAAGGTGCACGCCCAGGCGAGCCAGGACAGCGTGCTGGTCTACATTCTGCCGCCCTCGCTGGCCGAGATGAGCCGCCGCCTGCACGCCCGTAGCCAGGACAGCGAAGAGGTCATCCACCGCCGCCTGTCGCGCGCCAAGGACGAGGTCGCCGACTGGGAGCGCTTCGACTACGTGATCCTCAACGAGGACTTCGATCGCGCCTATTCGGATCTGGCCCACATCTACCATGCCGAACGCCAGAAGCGGGTTCGCAACCCCTGGATTGGCAATCTGGTCGCGGACCTGCTGAAGGAAGAGATCTGAGGCGATCCGAAACCTGGCTCCGACGCCGCTAGCCCCGGAGAGCTAGCGCCAACGCATTGATCTGAAGGTCGATCTGGGCGCTGGCATGGTCGCCGTCCCCGATGAACCAGGCCGCTGAAAGCCCCGTCCAGGCCACGATCCAGTCAAGAATGCGGACCGCCTCGATGCCCGTTTCCTCTGCGACAACGCCAAGGCGGGCTTCAAGCCTGCCGGGCAGGGTCGCCACAGGGTGCGACGGATCTCCAAGATCCGGGTTGGTGAAGATGTTGGCGAAATCGAATGTCCGCTCGCCAACGAGGCCATGCGGATCGATGGCCAGCCACCCTCGATCGACGAAGTCCAGGACGTTGTCGTGGTGCAGATCGCCGTGCAAGGGGCGAACATCGCGCTGATCGTCCAATAGCAGTCGAGCCTGACGTGCAGCAGGTTCCAGGACCGAATGGCTTGGCGACAGGTCGAAGAGCGGCTGGAACCAGGCGTCCAGGCGATGCAGCTCGGGCCAAGGCGGCGCGCTTGGCGCATGAAGCTTGGCGGCGGTCCGACAGAGCACGCGGCAGGCCTCGGCGTCGTGGCCCGAGCGCGCCATCGCCGCCAAGCTGCGCGGACCCGCGGCGCGCTCCATGAGCAAGGCGCTGTCCGAGGCCGCCAGCGTCTTCGCCGCCCCCGACCCGTTCCACCAGGACATCAGCCGGTATCCCGCGCGTTCGTCGGGGATTCGCGCGACCTTCAGCATCGCCGGCTCTGATGCCTGGCGAACCGGCAGCAACCAGCTGGAATGGGTGGTCACCAGCGCGCCGTCTGGCAGCAGCGACCATTCGACCAGACGCGAGGTGACTTCCCGTGGAAGTGCGGAGGACACGATCATGAGGTCTCATTTATGAAGCGCGCCAGGGAGCGCAAGCGCGGGATCCTGGGCGAACCTCCAGGCCCGCGATCGATCGTCACGGTTTCCGGGCTGGCTAGCCCATCAACGCGCGCGCCAGGGCCTGGAAACCCGCCACGTCGATCGTTTCGGCGCGAGCGTCGGGGTCGATGCCGGCCCGCTCGCACAACGCGCCGCCGCCCAGGGCCTTGAGGCTTGAGCGCAGCATCTTGCGGCGCTGGCCGAAGGCGGCGGCTGTGACCTTCTCCACGGCCGAGACCAGAGCCGCGTCGGGAGCGGGCGACAGGGGAACCAGCCGGGCCACGGCCGAGGCCACCTTCGGCGGCGGGGTGAAGGCGCGGGCGGGCAGGTCCATCACCACTCGCGCCGTACAGACGGTCTGGGACAGCACGGCCAGGCGGCCATAGGCGTCGTCGTCAGGCGTGGCGGCGATGCGGTCGGCCACTTCCTTCTGGAACATCAGGGTCATGGACGTGGGGCGGAACGGCCCGGTCAGCCAGTTGACCAGCAGGGGCGTGCCTACATTGTAGGGCAGGTTGGAGACCATGTGGGCCGGGCCGCCGTCGGCCAGGGCGGCCATATCGGCCTTCATCGCGTCGCCCTGAACGACGGTCAGCCGGCCGTCGGCGGCCTCGGCCAGATCGCCCAGCAACGGCAGGAAGCGGCGATCCATCTCCACGGCCACCACGCGTGCGCCGGTCTCCAGCAGGGCGCGGGTCAGGCCGCCGGGGCCCGGTCCGACCTCGATCACCGTGTCGCCTTCGCCTACCTCGGCCAGGCGGGCGATCTTGCGGGTGATGTTCAGATCCAGCAGGAAGTGCTGACCAAAGCTCTTGTTGGCCAGCAGGCCGTGCTCGGCGAGCACTTCGCGCAGGGGCGGCAGGTCGGCGAGGGACATGGGGTCTTCGTCTTCAGGCGATCGCGCGACGGTCGGCGATCTCGGCGGCGAGGCGGATGGCGGCGATCAGGCTGTCGGCCCGGGCGATCCCCCGGCCGGCGATGTCGAACCCCGTACCATGGTCGGGCGAGGTGCGCACGATCGGCAGTCCCAGGGTCACGTTCACCCCGGCCCAGAAGTCCAGCATCTTCACCGGGATCAGGGCCTGGTCGTGGTACATGCAGATCACCGCGTCGTAGGTGGCGCGGGCCTCGGCATGGAACAGCGTATCAGCGGGGGCGGGGCCCTTGACCTGGATGCCGGCCTCCCGCAGCGCTCGCACGGCCGGTTCGACGATCGCGATCTCTTCGCCGCCCAGCGCGCCGCCCTCGCCGGCATGGGGGTTCAGCGCGGCCACGGCCAGGCGTGGAACCTGGATGCCGAAATCTGTGCGCAGGGCCTGGGCGGTGACCAGGCCCGTGTTGATGATCGCCTCGGTCGTCAGGGCTTGGGGCACCGCGCCCAAAGGGGTGTGGATCGTCACCAGCGTCGCGCGCAGGTCGCGGGCCGCCAGCATCATCACTGGACCCTTGGGGCCAGGGCGATCGCCCGCGTGGGTCAGCTCAGCGAGGAACTCGGTATGGCCGGGAAAGGCGAAGCCGGCTTCGTAAAGCGGCGCCTTGGCGATCGGCGCCGTCACCAGTCCGGCCACGGCGCCCGACAGGGCCAGGCCCGCGCCGGTCTCGATCCAGCGGATCACCTGAGCGGCATAGGCGCTGGACGGTTTGCCGGCCACCACCGGCGCCTGCAACGGGATGTCCAAGACGGGCAGGGCCTCGCTGAACACCTTGACGGCCTCGACGGGACCGGTGACCGGACGCACCTTCACCCCGCCGCCGGCCGAGGCCAGCAACTGGGCGTCGCCCACCACCATGAACGGTGGGCCTTCGGCGCGCATCGCCGTCCAGGCCTTGGCGATGATCTCGGGCCCGATGCCGGCCGGATCGCCGGCGCTGAGGGCTAGGGCCGAGGTCCTCACCGGGTTTCGATGGTCGCCGAGTTGCGCAGGTCGCGCAGGTAACGTTTGGAAATCATCGCAAGTTGCTGGTTACGCAGGCGATTTTCGATCTGGTCATGGGTGGGCGCCTGGGCGCCAGACTGGCGCTTGCCGCAGACCGCGATCAGGTGCAGGCCCGCATCGGTGCGGATCGGATCGGAGATCTGGCCCACGTTCAGCGTGTTGGCCGCCTGCTGGAAAGCCGGGGCCAGGTCGGAAATCTCGGCTTCACCCAGATCCCCGGCCACGACGCCGTCCACCTTGCCAGCGGTGGCTTCCAGGGTTTCGCAGCTGGTCAGCTTGGGCTTCAGGTCCAGCAGCACCTTGTTGGCGGCGTCGACCTGGGCCTGGGTGGCGTCCTTGGCCAGCGGGATGGCCACCTGCTTCAGATCGACCAGCGCCGCCTTGGCCCCCGAGCGCTTGTCTCGCAAATAGATGATGTAGACGCCGTCGCGGACCGGAATCGGAGCGGAGAGTTGGCCGGGGCGCAGTTGCTCCAGCGCCGCATCGACCTCGGGAGGCATTTCGCCGGGGCTGATCCAGCCGGCGTCGCCGCCGTTGGCCGCCGTGGGCGAGGCCGAGAATTGCCGGGCGACGGCCGGGAAGGGCGCGCCCTGCTGCATCTGGGAGATCAGCTGGCGGGCGCCGTTGGTCGCCACTTCCATGCCACCCACGCGCGCGGCGTCGATGAAGACTTCGCTGACCTGGTACTGGGGCTTGGACGCAGCTTCGGCCATGCGACGCTCGAAGGCCTTGATCTGGTCCTCGCCGATGCGCAGGCGCGAACCGTAGCGGCCCGAGATCCAGGCTTGCCAGCTGCTGTCGGCGCGGATCTGCGCCTTGAACGTTTCGGCGCCCACGCCTTGGGCCGCCAGTTGCGCCAGCAGTTGGTCGCCGGTCATGTTGGGGCTGTTGCTGCGGGCGATGTCGTTGATCTGCTCTTTGATCTCCTGATCGGTCGAGATGATCGTGATCTTCTGTTGCTTCTCGACGCGCTTGAGTTCCTGCAGCTGCAGGCGTTCGTCGATCAGCGAGCGCAGGGCTTCCTGCTCCAGCTGGGGCAGGTTTTCCTGGGTGGGTTGCAGGCCCGAGCTGACCATCAGCAGGCGCATGCGCTGCATCAGGTCGTAGGTCGAGATGATGTCGTCGTTGACGACAGCGGCCACGCTTTCCGACAGCGGGTTGGCGCGCGGGGCGGGCGCAGCCTGTTGTCCGGCGGCCGGTGCGTCCACCACCGGCGCTTCCTGAGCCTGGGCCGGCAGGCCGAGGCTCGCCGCGGTCAGGGCGAGGATTGAGGCGGCGTGGGCCGCGAATTTCGTCACGCTACGCGCAGACCGCATCGGTATTGTCGTTCCTCTAGACGCGTCCAAAGGAAGGCGCGCGCAAACACGCGCATCCCCCGACGCGGTGACTTTCTACTGGCTGTACCCTGTGTCGCCCAATGTGGCGAGCGTTAGGCGCAGCACGACGGATTCATCGGACTTCAGACGCAGACCCGTGGCGGTCTGAGTGTAGCGATCCTGGTTCTGGTAGATTACATCCACGCGGATGCAATCGTCATTGTAGTAGACGCCCAGGTCGCGGCGGGTCCACGACCATTCGCTCTTGGTGGGCGGCGAATAGGCGTTGCCGTCCTGGTAGGACAAGCGGCCCAGCGCGGTGACGCCCCAATGCTTGGTCAGTTTGTAGTCGGCGTTTAAGTCCAGGTTTTCCTGCCGCAGGCCTGAGGTGTCCTTGTTGTCGCGCAGATAGCGCAGCGAAGCGAAGCCTCGGGACTTGAAGACGTCCAGGCCGGCTTCGATGCGGTTCAGCGTGCCGTTATTGTCGTCGAAACGGGCGCGGGAGAAGATATTGACGCCGCGCATCGGGGTGATCGTGGTGGCTACGATCCAGTCCGAGGCCTTCTGATCCAGGCCCGCGCGGGTGGGCAGCAGGGGGTCGACCTTGGTGCGGAGGCTGCGACCGACCAGCAGGCTACCGCCCCGGCCGTCGGCCAGTTTCACCGTGGCTCGCCCGCCCACGTTCATCCGCGTGCCGCCTTCATAGAGGTCGAAGCCCGGGGATTTGTCGACCTGGAAGAGATTGGTTTCGTCCAGCTCGAAGTTGGTGCTGTCCTCGTTGAAGTAGATCGGATTGCCTGCGCCGTCGCGGGCCACCACGATCGGCACGCGCGAACTGCTGGAGCCGGCGGCGACCTGGACCAGGGGCTCCAGCACGACGCTGCCGCCGTTCTTCAGGGCCTTGAACATCGGCAGGCTCAGGTCCACGCCCGCCACGCCCAGGCCGCGTGTATAATTGATGCTGGACGTATCGCCCGCGGCCAGCGCGGTCGTGGGCAGAAATACGTCGCTGACGCGGTAGGCGTCGCCGCGCGCTTGGGCGAACGGCTGAATCCGCAGGCCCGGACCAACCACGACGCTGGCGCGCCAATCCGCCTGCAGGGTGCCGCGGGTGCTGTCGACGCCTTCCTGGCCCTTGTAGGCGGCGTAGTTGTAGGGCGCCTCGCCGTATTGCGACTCCGACCGCGTCAGGACCACACCCGAGCCCTGAACCCGCAGGCGGCCGCCCAGGATGGGCGATTCCGGCTGCCAGCGACCTTCCAGCATCGGGCCGATGAAGGGGAAGGCCCCGCTGTTCTCAAACTTGTTGCCCAAGCCTGTGGTCGGATCGACGGCCACGACTCGCAGGCCCTGAACCGAGATCATCGAGGCCGAGAAATAGGACCGCTTGTCCTGGCGCGTCGCATAGATCTGCGAGGTGAGCCGATGGTCGTCGCCGGTGAACAGCCCGCGCGTCTGGTAGACGTCGTTGATGTCGTAGTCGTCGAAGATCAAGGCCTGGGAGGCGCGCTCGGCGGCAAAGCCCCACTTCCAGTTCTGGTCGACCTCGAACTCACCCTTGGCCAGGATGTAGCTTTTGAAAGTAGCGTCGCCGAACCGGTCGCCATGGTTGTCGAAGCTCTTGTCGTAGGTGCCGCCAAAGCGCGCCTCGACCGAGCCGGAATAGAACCGTTTGCGATAAGTCCCGTTGAGGAACGGGTTAACTTTCGAATTAATTTGAGGGCTTAACACCAGATCCTGAGACGGCGACAGCGCGAACAGATAGGGCTGCTGATAGGTAACGCCCCGGCGCTTGGACACGGCCAGCTTGGGCGTCAGGAAACCCGAACTGCGCGGCGTCTGCGGATCCGGGTGCCAGAACACCGGCAGGTACATCAGCGGCGCGCCCCAAAGGCGGATCGTCGCGCCGTGGTAGTAGACCAGGTGCCGGTTCTTGTCCTGAACCACCTTGTCGGCCTGGATGCTCCAGGTCGGCTTGGGCTTTTCGGCGCAGACCTCACACGGGGTGTAGATGGCCTTGTTGAGCTCGGTGATCTGCTCATTGCGGCGAATGGCCGTGTCCGCGGCGATCTTGATGTTGCGGTCAAGGCGGGCTGAGAAGCCGCGCGCGACGCCGGCCTTCAGATCCTTGTCCATGGTCAGGTCGTCGGCGAACTGGGCGGTGCCGTCGGCGTTGATCAGGGTCACGTGGCCGTGGGCGGTGACCACCTCGGTCTTGGTGTCATAGACCACTTCGTCGGCGCGCAAGGTGCGGCCCTGGTATCGCGCCTCGACGTCGCCGCGCGCGATCATCTTCTGATTGGTGTCGTCGCGGATCAGAAGATCGGATTCCAGGTAATAGCCGGTGTCGCCCAGGCCATCGTCGACGGCAGGCGCCGGGGCCGGGGCGGCCGGAACCGTGGCGAGAGGCTGTTGCGCATGCGCGCTCGCGGCCAGCGCGAGCCACGCCGCGCCCGCCAGCAGAACCGCTCGGCCCGTCATGTTCGCCCCCCAGCGAAGCTCCATCATCAACGACCTCGATCCCGGCGTCACAGACTCAACCATCCTCGGTATAGCAAAGCAGCGTCAAACCCGCCAAAAGCGCCACCACCGGCGGCGTCCAGGCGGCCAGGGCCGGCGTCAGCACGTCGGCCTTGCCCAAGGCTCCACACAGCTCGTTAAAGAAAAAGAACCCGAAGCCAAGCGTCACGCCTGCGCCAGCCAGGCCAGCCAGGCCGCCCAGGCGCATCAGGCGCAGCGAAAAGGCCGCCGCCAGCATGGACATGGCCGCGAACAGAAGCGGCGTCGCCAGAATCTGGTGAAGCCGGATGCGGAAGGGGATCGACGAGAAGCCGGCGGCTTCCGTGCGCTTGATCGTTTCAGGCAGACGCCAGACGGCGATGGCCTGGGGATTGCTGAAACGTTCGGTCGCGGTGCGGTCGTCCAGGTTCGACGGAATCTGGCCGCCGCCCGAGCGCACCGCGCCGGCGCCGGGCAACGCTTCGCGCATGCCTGTCAGGCGCCAGAAGCCCGGTTCCAGCTTGGCCTCGTCGGCTTCGATCCGGCTGGCGAACTGCAGGCTGCCCTGGGGCGTGATGTCATAGATGAAGAACGACACGCCGCGGAGGCGCACTGTGCCGTCCACCTGGTCGCGGGCGCGGGCGTGGATCACGATCTGCCGCTTGTCGTCGCCCTGACGCAGCCACATGCCCTTGGGCGCCGATTTCAGATAGTTCTCCATCATCGCGTTGCGCGTGGTCTCGAACTGGGCGCTCATCGCCGCTGTCAGCGGATTGAGCGCGACCACCGTGATCAGGCCCATGATGAAGGCCGCCGTCGCCGCGGGCATGATGAAGCGCCAGGCCGAGACGCCTGCGGCGCGCATGGCGATCAGTTCGCTGCGGCGATTGAGGCCCACGAAGGCGCCCAGGTTGCCGAACAGGAAGATGAACGGCGTCAGCACCAGGATCGTCGCCGGCGCCTGCAGTATGGTCAGATACAGCAGCTCGCCGAAACCGACGTCCGTGCGCGTGCCGATGCTGCGCGAGGTGTCGACGAAGGCGATCAGCATCACCAGGGCCGCCACCACCGCCAGGGCGGCCGCCAGCGAGCCCAGGGTCTTCTTGAGCACATAGCGCTCGATCATCCCGACGCCGATCATGTCGGCCCCAGAGGTTCGAGCTGCGGCCCGCCGCCTATGGCGATGTAGCGATTGACGCGCTGGCGGAAGATTTGTCCCAGACCCCACCAGGTGGCGGCCAGGGGAACAATGTATTGCAGGGCGTTGAGCCAGGCGTTGTTGTCGCAGGCCGCTTTGATGCCGAAGCCCAGGATCTGCACGACTGCGGCGGCCGCGCCGACCGTGGCGATGCGCTTGCCGTAGCCCATGCGGCTGAACGACCCGCCGATCACGGCGGCCAACGCCATCGACATCATGGCGATGTTGTAGAGCGGGCTGGCCAGCCGCCAATGGCCTTCCGACAGCATCTGCACCCGGTTGTTTTGCTCCCAGGTCTGGGCAAGGTCGGGGAAGAACAGCTCGTGCGGATAGCGGTCGCCGATCTTGTAGTGCAGCAGCTCGTCGCTCTGGAACAGCGAGCTGAGGTCGAAGGTGTATTCGTCCCACGACAGGTACTGCAGCACGCCGGCGCTGGAGAACTCCTGGTTGGAGCCTTTACGCAGGACGAGCACCGGCAGGCCCTTGCGCTCGGCGATCACGCCTTCGCGGGCCGTATAGGTCACCGCGCCGCCCTGGGGCTTTTCCTGGTGGATGAAAAGATTGTGGATGACTTGGTCGCGGTCGATCGTCTGGGCGTAGACGGTCAGGCCCGGCCCAGGCTCCGTGAATTCGCCAGGGCGCACCAGGGTCGAGGCCAGGTCCGACTTCATGTCGAAAAAGGTCTCGCGAATCGCCCGCGAGCTCCACGGCGCAGCCCACAGGCTCATACCCAGCGACAGCAGGGTGGCCAGGACGGCCAGCCGCATGGCCGGCGAGATCACCCGCCAACGGCTCATGCCGCCGGCGAAGCAGACCACGATCTCCTGCTCGGTATGCAGCCGGTTCAAGGCCACCAGCGTGGCGACGAACAGCGCGATGGGCAGGATAATTCCCAGTAGCTGGGGGAGGGCCAGGCCGATGATCTTCAGGAACGTCACCGCCGACTGGCGCTGCTCGATCAGCACGTCGAACTCCGACAGGCTGCGGGCCAGCAGGGCAAGCGCCACCAGGGCCATCGTCGCCAGCAGCGTCGGGCCTAGGAGCTGGCGGAAGAGATAGCGTTCTATCAGGCGCATCGACGAGGGGTAACGGGGGAGACAGAGTCGCGTTGCGGCCCCGGGAAGGGCACCCTTCTACACGGCGTGTTCGCGTACGCACAACCGCTGTCGTTGGCCGCCTCGCGGTGTCTGGGCGACCGATGCCGCGGGGTCACGCCGGCCAGGCGCGCAGGCCCGTCGCCTCACGCGTCGATTGGTGCTTTTCTTCGGCCTGGGTTTGCGTCAATCCAGCGGTTGAAACCCCGTCCAGGGTTCTAGTGGTTTGCAGGAGCGCTTCGATGCGTATCGAGTTCGTCACCGCCGACGTCCAGGCCGGCGCCAACGCCGCTTTGGCGGTTCTCGCCTACGAGGCGGCCGCCCTTTCGCCCGAGGCCAAGGCGGTCAACGAGGCGACGGGCGGCGCCCTGGCGCGGGCCGTGGCCGGCGGGCGTTTCACCGGCGCCAAGGGGCAGGTGCTGGACCTGATCGCTCCGGCGGGCCTCGAAGCCGCACGCGTGGTGCTGGTCGGCGTCGACGGCTCCGGCGCGCCCGAGCCCGAAGCGGTCGAACAAGCCGCCGCATCCGCCTTCCAGGCCGTCAAGGCCTCCGGCGTCACGGAGCTGGTCCTGAAGCTGGGCGGCGACGCCGAAACCGCCGCGCGCGTGGCCTTCGGCGTCAAGCTGGCGGCCTATCGCTTCGACAAGTACCGCACCACCGAGAAGGCCGAGAAGAAACCCTCGGTCACCGTGGTCAAGGTCGCCGCCGCCGATCCGGCCAAGGCCCAGAAGGCCTTCGCCGCGCTCGAACCCCTGGCCGACGGCGTGCTGTTCGCCCGCGATCTGGTTTCAGAGCCCGCCAACATCCTCCATCCCCAGGAATTCGCGGCTCGCGTGCAGGGTCTGGAGAGCCTGGGCCTGGAAGTCGAGATCCTGGGCGAGGCTGAGATGGCCAAGCTGGGCATGGGCTCGTTGCTGGGCGTGGGGCAGGGCAGCGTCCGTGAGAGCCAGCTGGCGATCATCAAGTGGAACGGCGCGGCCGACAAATCGGCGCAGCCCGTGGCCTTCGTCGGCAAGGGCGTCTGCTTCGACACCGGCGGCATCTCGATCAAGCCCGCCGACGGCATGGAAGACATGAAGTGGGACATGGGCGGCGCGGCGGCCGTGGCCGGGCTCATGCACGCCCTGGCCGGCCGCAAGGCCAA
This sequence comes from Caulobacter sp., assembly GCA_017745235.1. Classification (GTDB taxonomy): domain Bacteria; phylum Pseudomonadota; class Alphaproteobacteria; order Caulobacterales; family Caulobacteraceae; genus Caulobacter. The sequence continues at coordinate 53,979 of JAGHZU010000018.1, forward strand.
GGTCAACGCCATCGGGATCTTGGGCCTTGTCGAGAACATGCCCGATGGGAACGCCCAGCGCCCCGGCGACGTCGTCACTTCGATGTCGGGCCAGACCATCGAGGTCATCAACACCGACGCCGAAGGTCGCCTCGTGCTGGCCGACGCCCTCTGGTACTGCCAGGACCGCTTCAAGCCCAAGTTCATGATCGACCTGGCCACCCTGACGGGCGCGATCATCATTTCGCTGGGCCATGACTACGCTGGTTTGTTCAGCAATAACGATGGCTTGTCGGATAAACTTCTGGCCGCCGGCAAGGCCGAGCGCGAGAACCTGTGGCGTCTGCCGATGCCGGCCGCCTACGAAAAGCAGATCGAAAGCCCGATCGCCGACGTCAAGAACATCGGCGGTCGTCCGGCCGGCTCGATCACCGCGGCGCTGTTCCTGCAGAAGTTCGTCAACGGCGTGCCGTGGGCCCACCTCGACATCGCCTCGGTGGCCTGGAAGAAGCCCTCGACCGATCCGACCATTCCGGACGGTGCGGCCGGCTTCGGCGTGCGCCTGCTCAATCGCCTCGTCGCCGACGCGTACGAGGGTTAAGACCCGTCCGTGACCGCCGCCGCCTGCGATATCTGGTTCTACCACCTCGAGCGCAGCGCCCTGGAACAGGTGCTGCCCGAGCTGCTGGAAAAGACGCTGGCGCGCGGCTGGCGGGCCCTGGTGCGCGGGGGCGATCCCGCGCGCCTGCGAGCCTTGGACACGCATCTGTGGACTTGGCGCGACGACAGCTTCCTGCCGCACGGCATGGATGACGAGCCCATGGCTGACCGCCAGCCGGTGCTGCTGACCACCGGTCAGGAAAACCCCAACGCGGGCCAGGCGTTGTTCCTGATAGACGCGGCCGAGCCGGGGGATCTTTCGGCGTTCGAACGGTGCATCCTGCTGTTCGACGGCCGTGACGAGGAAGCCCTGCGGCTGGCGCGGGGTCGATGGAAGGCCTTCAAGGGCGCGGGGCACCCGGTGTCGTACTGGCGCCAGGCCGAACGGGGTTGGGAGAAGCAGGCATGAAGCGACTCGTATTGGCCGGTGCGGCCCTGTTCCTGGCGTCCTGCTCCAGCAGTGCGCCCGAGCCCGCGCCCATGCCGCCCCCGACCACGCCCACCGCCCCGCCCGCGGTGGCGCTTCCCAAGCCGCCCGTGGCCGAAAAGGACCAGTGCGGCCTGAAGGAGGCGCAAGCCTTTCTTGGAAAGAACCGCACCGAACTGCCGGCGCCGGTCGATCCTTCGCGTTGGCGGGTGGCCTGCACGACCTGCCCGGTGACGATGGACTACCGTCCCGATCGCCTCAACATCCTGTTCAACGCCGACACGGGCGTCGTCCAGCAGGTGAAGTGCGGCTGACGCGAAAGGGTGGCCAATCCACCCTGGACAACGTTGTCATGGCGCGGCGCTAAAGTGGCCTGACCAGTTTCGCCCATAGAGGCGAACGCTCGGGAAGGCTGCAAACCCTGGCCTCGCACGACGTGCGCTTCGACGCCAACACCGCGCACCCGGACGTGATCGACGCCATGCTGCGCCAGCCGCACGGCGACAGCGTACGCCCGTTCCGCGTGCATCAGGTCGGCGCCAAGGGCGGGATCGTCGCGGCCGCCGACTACGACCTGGGTCCGATCCGCGCGGCCTATTTCGACAAGGACGCGGCCAACTATCACGTCTCCACCGGCGGTCAGCGCACCTCGTGGAACAACGGCCGCACTTGGCGCAACGACGGCGTCGACATCGCCCGCGAAGCCGACGGCGTTCCCTACGTTCAGGATTTCACCGACGGCGAGTGGCTGCGGTACGCGATCCAGGTCGAGACTGCGGGCGAATATGATCTCAGCCTTTCGGCCCGCGCCTCGGGCGCCGGTGCGAGCGTGTCGGCCGAGATCGCCGGCGCCGGCGTGACCCCATTGGTCGCCGTGCCCAGCGGGGCGGCGTGGAGCACGATTAAGATGGGCGGGCTGGCCCTGCATGAGGGGCGCAACAGCCTGGTGCTGCGCTCGAACGGCGCGGCGGCGGATGTGAAAACGCTTTCGATCCGTCCTCGGTAGCCGCCCGGCGTGCTAACCGTTTCGGGCGCGTCCAGCCGCCAGGAGTCATCGGCGATGACCCACCATCGAATCTACTCGACCCCCTTCGCCAGCGTCTATCCGCTCTACGTCGCCAAGGCCGAGAAGAAGGGGCGCACAAAGGCCGAGGTCGACCAGATCATTCTCTGGCTGACCGGCTTCAGCCAGGCGGCCTTCGAGGCGCGTCTGGAGAACGGCGTCGACTTCGAGACCTTTTTCGCCGAGGCGCCGAAGCCTAACCTGGCGAGGGCCGCCATCAAGGGCGTGGTCTGCGGCGTTCGCGTCGAGGAGATCGCCGATCCGCTGATGCGCGAGATCCGTTACCTGGACAAGCTCATCGATGAGCTCGCCAAGGGCAGGGCGATGGAGAAGATCCTGCGGGCGTGACCTAGCGCCCGCCGACGCCTGGGAACAGAGCCGGCTCGCCGTCGAACACGCCCAGATAACCCAGCTCGCCCAGCAGCGGCGTGACCGTGTCGGCGTAGTCGTCGGCGTGGGCAGGTAGGGCGGCAGGGCGGCCCGTCTGATCCTGCAGGCGATAGACCGTCCACATCTTGCCCTTCGGCGCGGGCGCGCCGGGCGTCAGGTAGCGATGCTCCCAGCCCACCAGGGGCGGACTGCGACCGATTTCCACGTCGAAAGGCCGGTCGCGGAACGCCAGGTCCATGTCCAGCCGCATCGCCTCGGCCAGTCGCTGATCCAGCCACTCGCCGAACGCCAGCAGCACGGACGCCGCCGAAAGGCCTTCCGGATTGGACACGATGTGATTTCGGGACGTGCTTCCTGATCTCATGGATCCAGGATTACGCCGCACGCGTCACGTAAAGGATAAGGGACGTGGTTTAGGCGCGTTTACCACGCGGCGCTGCTTGGAGAGCTTCACCGGAATATTTGGATGGAGCGGATGGGCGCTTGCCCTCTCGTTCAGTCTGAGCCCTGAAGTTCCCGCGCCTCAAGTTCGTCATCCCGGACACCCTCTGCGAGGCTTCCGGGATGACGATGATTGGAACCTAAGACTCCGCCTCGGCCAGTTGCTCTGCAACGTCCATCCACGCGGCTTCGGCCTCGTCGAGCTTCACCCTGGCGGCGTCGCGACGCTTGGTCAGTTCGGCCACCTTGTCCGGTCGCTTCACGTAAAGGTCCGGATCGGCCAACTGCTCTTCCAGTTCCACGAGATTGCGGTTGCAGCGGTTCATCACCTGCTCGGCGGCTTCGACCTTGCGGCGCAGGGGTTCGACGGCGACCGTCTTTTTCGGCGCGGCGGCGGGCTCGGCCTTGGCCGGCTCACGATCGACCTGGGTCGGTTTCACCGCAAGCTTGGCGCGCTCGAGCACGAACCTGGCGTAGTCGTCCATGTCGCCGTCGAAGGGCTTCACTGATCCATCGGCCGCCAGCCACAGTCGGTCGGCGACCAGCTCCATCAGCGAGCGGTCGTGGGTGATCAGCAGGACCGCGCCCTCGTAGTCGTTCAGCGCGTCCAGCAGGGCCCGGCGGCTGTCGATGTCCAGGTGGTTGGTCGGTTCGTCCAGGATCAGGATGTGCGGGGCGTCCATCGCCACGAGGTTCAGCAGCAGGCGCGCGCGTTCGCCGCCCGACAGGCTGTCGACCTTGGTCTCCTGCTTCTCGAAGCCCAGCCCGAACTGGGCCAGCTTCGAGCGGCGCGAGCTTTCGGACGCTTCCGGCATGGCCCGGCGAATGATCTCCAGCGGGGTGTCGTTGGGATCCATCGCTTCGATCTGGTGCTGGTGGAACCAGCCGACCCTCATCTTCTTGTCGCGGTGCAGTTCGCCTTGCTGGATGTCCAGCGCGCCGGCGATCATCTTGGCGAAGGTCGACTTGCCTGCGCCGTTCACGCCCAGCAGGCCGATGCGGTCGTCCAGGTCCATGCGCAGGTTCAACTGTTTCAGGATCGCGCGGCCGGCCTCGTAGCCCACGCTGGCCTTCTCCAGCCGGATCAGCGGCGGGGCCAGCGGTTTGGGCGGCGAAGGCAGGGTGAAGGGCGCCACGCGCTCCTCGATCGTGGTGGCCACCGGCTCCATCTTGGCCAGCCGCTTCATCCGCGACTGAGCCTGAGCCGCCTTTGAGGCCTTGGCTTTGAAGCGGTCGATGAACGATTGCAGGTGGGCGCGTTCGGCGTCCTGCTTGGCCTTGGCCGACAGCTGCAGGCGAGCCTTCTCTGCGCGGCGCTTCTCGAAGTCGTCGTATCCGCCGACGTAGAGTTCCAGCTTGCCGTTCGCCAGGTGCAGCATGTGGGTGCAGCTGTTGTTCAGCAGCTCGCGGTCGTGGCTGACGATCAGGGCGGTATGCGGGTATTTCTGGAGCCTGGCTTCGAGCCAGAGCGCGCCTTCCAGGTCGAGATAGTTGGTCGGCTCGTCCAGCAGCAGCATGTCCGGCTCCGCGAACAGCGCCGCGGCCAGGGCCACGCGCATGCGCCAGCCGCCCGAGAACTCGGCCATCGGCCGGGCCAGGTCATCCTGGGTGAACCCCAGGCCGATGAGAATTTCGGAGGCCCGCGCCGGCGCGGCGTCGGCGTCGATCTCGATGAGGCGGCCCCAGATCTCGCCCATCTCTTCAGGCGGGGCCGTCTCCAGGCGGGTCATCAGCCGATGGCGCTCCTCGTCGGCCTCCAGCACCGTTTCCAACAGGGTGAAAGGCGTGGCGGGATGTTCCTGGTCCACCGAGCCGATGCGCGCGTTCTTGGGCAGGCTGATCTCGTCGTCGCCCGCATGCAGGTGCCCCAGGATCAGCTTGAACAGCGTGGACTTGCCCACGCCGTTGCGTCCGATCAGGCCGACTTTCGCGCCTGGCGGCAGGCTGACGGTGGCGTGGTCGAAGAACCGCCGCCCCCAGGCGTCGAAGGTTAGGTCGTTGATCTGGAGCATTTAAGATTACGCGGCGGGTTGGCGGGGAGGAGGCGCCCGGCTATAAGCCCGCAACCTCCCAATCTACAAACTTTCTCTGTGAGATTTTCGGATCATGACCGAACGCACCTTCTCGATCATCAAGCCTGACGCGACCCGCCGCAACATCACCGGCAAGATCAACGCCGTGATCGAGGAAGCCGGCCTGCGCATCGTGGCCCAGCGCCGCGTCAAGCTGACGGAAGCCCAAGCCAAGAAGTTCTACGAAGTGCACGCCGAGCGCCCGTTCTACGGTGAACTGGTCGCCCAGATGACCGCCGAGCCGGTCGTCGTGCAGGTCCTGGAAGGCGACAACGCCGTGGCCAAGTACCGTGAAGTCATGGGCGCCACCAACCCGGACAACGCCGACGAAGGCACCATCCGCAAGCTGTTCGCCCTGTCGATCGGCGAGAACTCGGTCCACGGTTCGGACAGCCTCGAGAACGCGGGCATCGAAATCGCCCAGTTCTTCAAGGATGAAGACATCGTCGGCTAACGCCGGACGAATCTTCGAAGGATCAGCGGCCGGGTCGGAGACGACCCGGCCGTTTTTCTTTGCCTGGGCCTTGCTTGCACGATAGGCGCGACCCATCTCCGACCGCTCGACGAATGGTCGAGTTGCGGCGGGGCGCCGCGGGGAGGGGCGTTCGTCGGGGGACGACCGGATTCGCCATAGGCGGATGCGGATATGGCCCCTTAGGGCGGCGTCCCGATCGGCGAAGGGGGCGAGCATGGCGAACATTCCTCTCACCAAGGCGCTGCGCGCCGAGTACGTCCGGCTGTTCGACACATGCCGGATCCGCGCCGGGCGTGCGGCGGAGGTCGAGAGGCTGGTTGATCAACTGGCGTCCCATCGCGCGCGCTACGCGGCGGTCGAGCAACGACTGGGCGCGCCATGGGCCGTCGTGGCCGTCATCCACAATATGGAGGCTGGTCAGGACTTTTCTCGCCATCTCCACAACGGCGATCCGCTGACAGCCCGCACCATGCAGGTGCCGGCCGGCCGACCCAGGACGGGTTCGCCGCCCTTCACCTGGGAAGAGAGCGCCATCGACTCCCTTCGGCTGAAGGGCCTGGGCGCGGCCACGGGCTGGACCCTGGCGGGGACGCTCTATCAGCTCGAGCGCTACAACGGCTTCGGCTATCGCCTCCATCACCCCGCGACCCTGTCGCCTTATCTCTGGGGCTACTCCGACCACTACGCCCAGGGGAAGTACGTCGCCGACGGCCGCTGGTCCGCCAAGGCGGTGTCCCGCCAATGCGGGGCGGCCGTGTTGCTGCATCGCATGGCCGAGCGAGGATTGATCGGCTTTTCGGACCGTCCGCTCCAGACCAAGCCCGAACCGGCCAGGATCGCGGTTCCGGCCTCGATCACCGAGCCGCTGGTCTCGCATTTCGCCCTGACACGCCCCGCCGATGCGGCCGAGCGCGAGCGGGCCCAGGCGCTGCAGGCCTGGTTGTCCACCTTCCCGGGCGTTTCCCTGGAGACCGACGGCATAGCGGGGATTCGTACGTCCGACGCCTATCGCCGCGTCACGGGACGGCGGCTGCCGGGCGATCCGCGCGGGGATTAGAGGCCGCGCACGAACTCGGCCAGGGTGGCGGCGTACAGCCGGTGCTCCTGCTCCAGCACGCGCTCGGCCAGCCTGTGCTCGGTGTCGCCAGGCAGGATCGGCACGCGCGCCTGGCCCAGGATCGGGCCTTCGTCGACCCCGGCGGTGACCAGGTGCACGGTGCAGCCGGCCTCGACCTCGCCAGCGGCCAGCGCGCGACCGTGGGTGTCCAGCCCCGGATAGGCCGGCAGCAGGGAAGGGTGGATGTTCAGCATCCGGCCCTCCCAGGCCTCGACCAGGAACGGCGTCAGGATGCGCATGTAGCCGGCCAGGGCCACGACCTCGATCCCGCGCTGGCGCAGGGCCGCGTCGATGGCGCGCTCGTGGGCTTCACGGTCCTTGCCGAACGGCTTCTGGTCGACGGCCAGGGCCTCGATCCCGGCTTCGGCGGCGATGGCCAGTCCGCCGGCGTCCGGCTTGTTGGCCAGCACCAGCGTCACCTCGAAGGGACAGGCCGGATCCCGGGCCGCGCGGACCAGGGCCTCCATGTTGGAGCCCCGGCCCGAGATCAGGACGGCGACCTTGGCGCGGCTCACGCTTGAACCAGCTGGCCGCAGATGAAGGCGTCCTCGCCGGCGTTCAGAAGGGCCGCGAGCACCGGCTCGGCGTCCGAGGCGGCCACCACCAGGATGAAGCCCACCCCGCAATTGAACGTGCGGCGCAGTTCCTCGTCGGCGATGCCGCCTTCGCGCTGCAGCCAGTCGAAGACCGGGGGCAGCGGCCAGGCGTTCCAGTCGAACTCGGCCTTCAGACCCTCGGCGATGCAGCGCGGCGGGTTCTCGATCAGGCCGCCGCCGGTGATGTGGGCGCCGCCCTTCACGCGTCCCGACTGGAGGAGCGGCAGGATCGACTTCACATAGATGCGGGTCGGAGCCATCAGGGCCTGAGCGAGGGTCTTGCCTTCCTCGAACGGCGCCGGGGCGTCCCAGGCCAGGCCCGTGCGCTCGACCACGCGGCGCACCAGGCTGTAGCCGTTGGAATGCGGGCCCGACGAGCCGATGCCGATGATCAGGTCGCCGGCGCGCTGCTTGTCCAGCTTGGGAAGCACATCGTCGCGCTCGACCGCGCCGACCGAGAAGCCGGCCAGATCGTACTCGCCGTCGCCGTACATGCCCGGCATCTCGGCGGTTTCACCGCCCACCAGGGCCGCGCCGGCCAGCTTGCAGCCGTCGGCGATGCCGGCGACCACGCTCTTGGCGGTTTCCACGTCCAGCTTGCCGGTGGCGAAGTAGTCCAGGAACATCAGCGGCTCGGCCCCCTGGGCCAGCAGGTCGTTGACGCACATGGCCACCAGGTCGATGCCCACCGTGGCATGCATGCCGGTGTCGATGGCGATACGCAGCTTGGTGCCCACGCCGTCGGTCGTGGTGACCAGCAGGGCGTCCTCGTAGCCCGCGGCCTTGAGGTCGAACAGCGCGCCGAAACCGCCCAGGCTGGCTTCCGCGCCCGGTCGGCGGGTGGCCTTGGCCAGGGGCTTGATCGCCTCGACGAGCGCGTTCCCGGCGTCGATATCGACACCCGCCTGGGCGTAGGTGAGGCCGTTCTGCTGGTCGCTCATGCGCTCGCTCTGGATCGGAAACGGCCCAAGGGGCCGTTTGGACAAGGAAAAGTTGACGCCCAACTCATGCTTTAGCTTGCAGACTCGGGGGTGCGCGAGGCTATTAGCAGCCGATGACGACGATCACCACCACCGCCGAACTGGCGGCGTTCTGTAATGAGTTGAAGGGACAGCCCTTCATCGCCGTGGACACCGAGTTCATGCGCGAGACCACCTATTGGCCCAAACTGTGCCTGATCCAGGTGGCTTCGTCCGAGACCGAGGCCTGCATCGACCCGCTGGCCGACGGCATCGACCTGTCGCCGTTGCTCGACGTGCTGCGCGACACTTCGATCCTCAAGGTTTTCCACGCCGCTCGCCAGGACGTCGAGATCTTCAACAATCTCAACGCCATGCCGACGCCTCTGTTCGACACCCAGGTGGCCGGGATGGCCGCCGGTTTCGGCGAGCAGATCGCCTACGACGCCCTGGTCCGCCAGATGCTCAAGATCGAGCTGGACAAGTCCAGCCGCTTCACCGACTGGGCCCGCCGCCCGCTCAGCGACAGCCAGCTGACCTACGCCATCGCCGACGTGACCCACCTGGCCACGCTCTTCCCGATCCTGCGCGACCGCCTCGAAAAGGCCGGCCGCCTGGCCTGGGTGGAAGAGGAGATGAAGGCGCTCAACGATCCGGCCGCCTATGACGTCGATCCGGAAAAGGCCTGGCGGCGCCTGCGTCCGCGCAAGACCAGCGCCAAGTACCTGGCCGTGTTCAAGGCCGTGGCCGCCTGGCGCGAGCGCACCGCCCAGACCCGCGACCAGCCGCGCGGCCGCATTCTCAAGGACGAAGCGATCGACGAACTGGCCGCCCAGGCCCCGACCTCGCTGGACGCCCTGAACAATCTGCGCTCGGTGCCCAAGGGCTTTGGCGGCTCCAAGTTCGGTCCCGACCTGCTGGCGGCCATCAAGACGGCCCTGGCCGATCCTGAAGGCTACGCGCCGGTCCTGGAGAAGTCCGGCCCGCCTCCGCCGGCCTCGGCCGGCGCCGTGGTCGAACTGCTGAAGGTGCTGCTGAAGGCCCGGGCCGAGGAGGCCGGCGTGGCCTCCAAGCTGATCGCCACGGTGTCCGACCTCGAGAAGATCGCGGCCGACGACGGCGCCAATACGCCCGCCCTTCAAGGCTGGCGCCTGGACGCTTTCGGTTCGGACGCCCTGAAGATCAAGCGCGGCGAACTGGCTCTGGTGCTGGATGGCGCGAAGGTGCGGGTCGTCGAGGTCCGGAGGGCTCCCAAGGCGGACTGATCCGCCAGGGACAAGCCGGGGGGCGTAGGGTTTGAGTACACGATGGGACAACATGGCGGAGGCTTACAGGCCAGCCGCCCTTTCCCGTCGTCGGCAGATACCGCTGCGCCTCTTCGTGACGCTGGTCGTCTGCGCCGCCATGGCGTGGCGGCCGACCTTCGGTTTCCTCATTCCCTGGGCGGCGGCCTATGTCGTCGTCCAGATCGCCGAGCACCAGGCGCTCGAGCGGTTCCTGAAATCGGCGCGCCCCGGTCGGATCCTGCCTTTCAACCTGGCCTGCGACACGGCGATGGCCGTCATCTTCGGGTGGGTGGCGATCCCGATCTGGCAGGTGGGCTCGCCCGCCGCCTCGGCCGGGGCCGTACTGCTGTTGGCCGGATCGATCCTGACGGCGCTGATGGGGGCGGAGGGTTGCCTGATGGCCTTCCTGTTCTGCGTCACGCCGCACATGGGCTACCTGGTCGCTCTGCCGCTGGTGTCGGGTGCGGCCTATGATCCCCTGACGCCCTACTACCTGATCGGCTGTCTGCTGGTGGCCCTGGTGCTGGGCCTGGTCTTCGACTGGTCTCGCCGCGCCTTCCTGGCGGAGCGCACGGCGCGTCGGCTGGCCGAAGCCCATACCGCCGCCAAGTCGGCCTTCGTGGCCATGGTCAGCCACGAGCTGCGCACGCCCTTGAGCGCCATCCTCAACGGCGCGGATGCGCTATCGCGAAGCGCGACCGATCCCGTCGCCCGCGACCGCGCCGGGCTGATCGCCGACGCTGGCGCCATGATGCGCACCCTGCTCAACGATCTGCTGGATTTCTCGAAGATCGAGGCCGGCCGCATGAGCGTGGAGGTTCTGGACTTCGACCCACGCGCTTTGATCGACGACACGGTGCGACTGTGGCGGGGCAACGCCCAGGCCAAGGGCCTGGAGCTGGTCGCCGTCGGCGGGGAAGGGCTGCCGCCGTGGATGAAAGGCGATCCGGTCCGAATCCGCCAGATCCTCAACAACCTGCTGTCCAACGCCATCAAGTTCACTGCGCAGGGCCGCGTGGAGCTGGCCGTGGGCTCCGAGCAGCGCGGCGCGGCCTGGACCTTGGTGGCCGCCGTCAGCGACACGGGCCCAGGCCTGACGCACGAGCAGCTGGAGCGCGTCTTCACCGCCTACGACCAGCTGGGGGCGGAGACTTCGCGCACCTTCGGCGGTACGGGTCTTGGCCTGTCGATCAGCCGAGACCTGGCCAGGCTGATGGGCGGCGACCTGCGGGCGGAATCTCCCGGTGGCGGCGGCGCCCGTTTCGTCCTGACCTTGCCGCTGGCGGCCGGCGTCCCCGTGGTCGAGCCGGAGCCGGCCGCGCGCGACCAGGAGGCCGTCGGCTTCGACCAGTCGCCGCTGGCCCTTGTGGTCGATGACCATGAGGTCAATCGTCGACTGCTCGACCAGATCCTGCGCGCCCTGGGTCTGAGGGTCGAGCTGGCGGCCGACGGCGAGGCCGCTTTGGCCTTGGCGATCGAGCGCCGGTTCGACGTGATCCTTATGGACGTGAACATGCCCGGCCTGGACGGTCTGGACGCCACCCGTCGTCTCCGGCTGGAAGGCGCCAATCGCGCCACGCCCGTCATCGCCGTGACTGCGGGCGTTACTCAAGCCGAGCAGGCCGCCTGTCGGGCCGCGGGCATGGACGGCTGGGTGGAGAAGCCCTTCCAGATCGACGCCCTACGCGAGGCGCTGGGCCGGGCGTTGGAGACGGAATAGCCTAACCCGCCGCTCGCGCCGTGGCTGCGGCGATCGCTTCGATCAGCTTTCCGGCATCCACCGGCTTGGCGACCACGCCGTCCATCCCGGCCTGGGCGTATTCGGCTACCTGATGGCTCATCACGTTGGCCGACAAGGCCAGGATGGGCGTCGGCGTCAGGCTGTCCTGGGTTTCCCGTCGGCGAATGGCGCGTGCGGCCTCCACGCCGTTCATCACCGGCATCTGCACGTCCATCAGGATCAGGTCGTAGTCCTCGGCATGGAAGGCCTCGACCGCTTCGCGACCGTTGGCCACCGTGCGCAGGTCCATGCCGGCGGGCTCTAGCAGCGCGCGCAGGATCACCTGGTTGGTGGTGTTGTCTTCGGCGGCCAGGATCCGCAGCGGCCGGGAGGGCCGGGCGGGCGTCGGGTTCACCGCGCTCGGGAGGCGCGCTGCCGGAGCCTGTGCTCGGTTCAGGGGCAGCCGGAACGTCAGGGTCGAGCCTTGGCCGGGCGCGCTGTCCATTCGCAGCGCGCCGCCCATGCGCTCCACCAGCTCGCGCGAGATGGCCAGGCCCAGGCCGGTGCCGCCGAAGCGTCGCGTGGTCGAGCTCTCCGCCTGGACGAACTTCTCGAACAGTTCGGCGATGCGCTCGGGTGCGATGCCGATGCCGGTGTCCGTCAGGCGGAACGACAGGGCGCCGTCCGCCAGGGCCACCGTCAGGGTGATCGCGCCCTGGTGAGTGAACTTCACGGCGTTGGAGGCCAGGTTCGCCAGCACCTGCCGCAGCCGCACGCTGTCGCCGTGCCAGGCGCCCAAGGCTTCCGGCGCAATCTCGATGTCGAAGGTCACGTCCTTCTGGTCCGCGAGCAGGGCGAACGGCCGGCACGCCGTGGCCACTGTCTCGGCCAGATCGAAGGGGTGCTCGTCCAGCTCCAGCCGCCCCGCCTCGATCTTCGACAGGTCGAGCACGTCGTTGAGGATCGCCAGCAGGGTTTCGCCGGAGTCGCGGATCACCTTCAGGTGTTCGCGGTGCGGCGAACCCAGGCCGCTTTGCTCCATCACCTGCGCCATGCCCAGCACCCCATTCAGCGGCGTGCGGATCTCATGGCTCATATTGGCCAGGAACTGCGACTTGGCGGCGTTGGCGCTTTCGGCGCGGTCGCGGGCCTCGGTCAGGTCGGCCATCGCCGCCTTGTGGCCAGCCTCGTAGGCGTCCAGCCGGCGCAGCGCCCAGCGCATCCGGTACGACAGGGCCAGGCCCGTCAGGATCAGCATCACCACGGCGGGCGCCACCAGCGGCGCGGCCTCGCGTACGGCGTCCAGGCCGGGACGCTTCACATCCCAGGCCAGCCACCCCAGGGGGCGACCGTCAGGTCCGGCCAGCGGCACGCTATGGAGCTTGGCGGGGCGTTCGGTTTCGATCCGCGGCGCGTGGATCCGCATTTCATTGGCCAGGCTCGCCAGCAACCGGCCATCGGCGCGCTGCGAGCAGATCGTCAGGACCGCGGGTTCGGTGACGGGGCGGCGGTTGGCGCGTTCGGCGGTCACGGTCGACAGGGCCACCAGATAAGGTGCGCCATCGACGCGAACCACGCCCCGTGCGGTGCTGGCCGGATAGGCCAGGCCCCTGGCGTTGAGCGCCGCCTCGTCGCGCCGCACCCGCTCGATCAGCGGTCTGGCCGCCGTCAACAGGCCCGACAGTTCTTGGGCGGAACGGCGTCCCTGGCGGGTCCACGCGTAGAAGGGCGTGTCACGGGCGTCCAGGATCAGCACCTGGTCGTTGCCGCGATTTCGCGTGTAGTAGGAGCCCACCTCGCTGTCGATCCAGGCGGGGTTCGAGCCAGGCTTCAGGTGCTCATAGGCCTGGTCCCAGACGGCGGCGCTGGCCACGTCGCTGGCCAGGCGGTCCAGGGAACGCGCCAGGGTCTGCTGGACGACGATGCGCTCTTCGGACGCTTGCAACCGGTCCACCGATACGGCCGTGAACGCCAGGAGGGCCGCGCCGCCCACGATGATGATCGCCACCACCAGCGCCCCGAGGGCCAGCAGGCTGCGAACGACGCGACGCGTCGCCGGCTTGGTCTCTGACGTGAAGGTCCCCCGGGCCATGCCGCCAGATTGCACGCCTGAATGAGCAAACGGTAAAGTTTTCGAGCGCTGAACGCTCGGGCTGTGGTTGTGATCGTCAGCGCGTCAGATGGGGGATTGCGCCGCCTGCCGCCAGCACCAGAGAGCCCAGCACCGCGGCGTTGAACACCGCCCCGATCACCACGGTGCGCCTGACCGTCCAACCACGTTCGGCGGCCAAGGCCTTGGCCAGGTCCCGCTGCAGTTGGCGGGCGGGACCGACGACCCCGACATCTTCCGTGGTCGCCAGTCGCAGGGACGGGGCAGGTTGGGCGGGGTCTTTTTCGTTGCGCGCGATTGCATGCTTCTGCATGGAGGCTCTCCCGTTTGATCGGTCGAGCTTGCGCGGGGCGTGGATAACAAACCCTGCTCGTCGAGCGTCGTTTTCCCGTGGCGGGTTGTCGCGGCTAGAGCGCGACGATCTTCGACTTCAGGCCCAGCAGGCTCGCCAGGTTGGCGGCGCGCTTGGAGGTCTGCTCGCCCAGCAGCAGGTCGGCATAGCCGGGATCGGCGGTCAGCAGCAGGTCGCCCTTGTCGATCGACAGGTGCGAGTGCGACAGCAGAGGCGCGCTGCGGCCCGACAGATCGCAGCCCAGGCGAATGGCCGCGCCCAGGGCCCGGGCCCGCTTCAGTTTCTGCGGCGACAGCAGGCGCTCCAGCACGTCCAGTTCGGGCGGGTTGAAGGCCGTGGAGTGGCGGGCGAAGGCGGCGGCGGCCAGGAAGGCGCGCTCGGCGTGGGTCTGTCCGGCGATCGGCGCGCGCAGCACCTGCTCGAACACCAGGTCGGCGCGATGATCCGGGTGCAGTCGTGCGCCCAGGTCGGCCAGGCGGCAGGCGGCCGAGGTCAGCACGGGGTCGCGTCCGTCGGGGAAGCAGGCGGGCAGGCTCGACAGCGCTCGCGACAGCCAGCCGTCCAGCGCCGCGCCCAGGTCCTCGGCCACGCCTTGGCGCGCGCCCAGCGAGGCGCAGCCTTCGATCAGCGGATCCAGGCGCCGCACGCCCGGCGGCATGGCCTCGAACAGCAGGCCTTCGCGCACGCCGAAGGCCGAGATCTCGATGCGCTTGAGGTCCAGGCTCTCGATCAGGGTCTCCAGCACCACGGCCGCGTAGGGCAGGGTCTCCGAGCGCTTCTTGCTCATGCCCTCGATGCGTTCGAGCGAGCTTTTGGACTGGTGGGCCACCAGGCGCGCGGCGTCCAGGGCCTCGGCGCGGCCGATCTCATACTGGTGCACCACGTGCAGCGGATAGCCCGACAGCCGCATGTGCAGCAGGGCCAGGTTGCGCCAGGCGCCGCCCACGGCGTGGAAGGTGTCGGTCTTGAAGGCCTGGGCCACCGGGGCCAGGCGTTGGGCGCTCAGCCGGCGCACGCGATCGGCGTCGAAGCCGTCGGACAGGCCCAGGCTGAACGGCCCCAGGGGGAGGGTGACACCCAGGCCCGCGCCCGTCGGCTCCAGCCGCACCAGTTCCAGGCTGGCGCCGCCCAGGTCGCCGACCACGCCGGTCGCGTCCGGCGTCCCGGCCAGCACGCCCAGAGCCGCATAGCGCGCCTCTTCCTCGCCCGACAGCACGCGGGTGGAAAAGCCGGTCTCGGCCCGGATGCGCTCGACGAACGCCGCGCCGTCCTTGGCCTCGCGCACGGCGGCGGTGGCGGCCACGAAGGTCTCGGCGGGCTTGACGGCCTCCAGCACGGCGCGGAACCGCTTCAGCGCGGCCAGGGTCTGGGCCACGCCCTCGGCGTTCAGCTTGCCGCCGTCACCCAGGTCACGGCCCAGCCCCGCCAGCACCTTCTCGTTGAAGACGGTCCAGATGGCGCGACCTTCCAGCCGGTACACCACCAGGCGCACCGAGTTGGAGCCGATATCGATGACGGCCGCGTCTCGCGGCGCCGCAAAAGGCATGATGGTGGTTTAGCGCATTGGGCGGGGAGGGGAAGGCGGTTCGAGGAAAAAGCTGTCGCCCTTCCACAGGTGAGGCCGTCTCAGGCTATTTCAGGGGTTTCAGCGTCATCAGCGGCACGGCCTCGTTCAGCGTCTGCCGGCAAGCCCGCAGCCGCCACCCGGCGGGGCCCTTCTGGTAGTAGCAGGAGCCGAAGCTGACGGGCCGCCCGTTCTCGCGCCGGCCGCCCTTGGTCATGGCGTAGGTGTGGTCGGGGCTGACCAGCAGGTTCTGGATCGGCCTGGCCCTTGTCGGGCAGCGGCCCCACGACCGCCCGTGGCCCATCACCTGCCAGCCCGGCGCATAGATCACGCCCGATTTGAACAGGGCCTTCTCATGAACCCCGGCCCAGGCCAGGTCGGCCGGCGTTCCCATCCGCGTGTCGCCCGGCGTGCCCGGCAGGGCGAAGATCGCGCAGATCTCGGCCTGCTCGGCCGGACGCGGTCCGCAGCCGGCCAGGAAGAGCGTCGCCAGGACGGCGAGAGCGGGCCTCACCGGCGCTTGCGCGGTCCGACGTGGTCGAACGCCTGGGGCAGGTCCTTCACCTTGTGGCCCCGGCCCGACAGGCTGGGATTGGTCATGAAGTATTCGTGCGCCGAGAACGCGCCCTTGCGGTCCCACGCTGGATCGCGGGCGTAGAAGCCCTCCGGGTCCAGGTTCCAGCTCTGGGCCTCGTCGTTCAGGTTGGCGACCATGATCTGGTTCAGCACCTGCTGGTGCACCGTGGGATTCTCCACCGGCACCAGGCTCTCGACCCGGCGATCCAGGTTGCGCGGCATCCAGTCGGCCGAGCTGATGAACACCCGGCTCTGGGCGCTGGGCATGGTCGCCCCGTTGGCGAAGGCCACGATCCGGGCGTGCTCCAGGAACCGGCCGACGATCGACTTGACGCGGATGTTCTCCGACAGGCCCTTGATGCCCGGACGCAGGCAGCAGATGCCCCGCACCACCAGGTCGATCTGCACGCCGTCCTGGCTGGCGCTGTACAGCGCATCGATGACCTGCGGGTCCACCACGGCGTTCATCTTGGCCCAGATCGCCGCCGGCTTGCCCGCCCGGGCGTTGGCCGCCTCGTGGGCGATCATCGTCAGCAGGTCGGGCTTCAGCGTTTCGGGCGAGAAGCTCAGCTTCTCCAGCCCATGCGGCTGGGCGTAGCCGGTGATGAAGTTGAAAAGCTTGCCGCCGTCGCGCCCCAGGGCCGGATCGCAGGTGAACAGCGACAGATCTGTATAAACTCGGGCTGTTTGAGGATGATAATTTCCGGTGCCGAAGTGGCAGTAGGTGCGCAGGGCCTCGCCTTCGCGCCGCACCACCACCGACAGCTTGGCGTGGGTCTTCCAGTCCACGAAGCCGAACACCACGTGCACGCCCGCCCGCTCCAGGTCGCGCGCCCACTTCAGGTTATTCTCCTCGTCGAACCGCGCCTTGATCTCGACCAGGGCGGTGACGTTCTTGCCGTTGTCGGCCGCTTCGATCAGGGCCGCCACGATCGGGCTGTCCTTGGACGTGCGATAGAGGGTCTGCTTGATCGCCAGCACGTTGGGGTCGCGCGCGGCCTGGCGCAGGAACTGCACCACCACGTCGAAACTCTCGAACGGGTGGTGGACCAGGATGTCCTTCTCGCGGATCGCCGCGAAGCAGTCCCCGCCATGGTCGCGGATGCGCTCGGGGAAGCGGGCGTTGAACGGCTTGAACTTCAGGTCGGGGCGATCCGGCGGGATCAGTTCGGCCATCTGGGCCAGGCCCAGCTTGCCGTCCAGCAGCACCACGTCGTCCGGCTGGGCGCGCAGGCCCTCGATGATGAACTCGCGCAGGTCATCGGGCATCGAGGTCTGGATCTTCACCCGCACCACGCGGCCCAGGCGGCGCTTCTTCAGGCGCGCCTCGAACTCGCGCACCAGGTCCTCGGCCTCTTCCTCGATTTCCAGGTCGCTGTCGCGGATCAGGCGGAACAGGCCCCGGCCCTCGACCTCGTAGCCTGGGAACAGGTGGTCGAGGAACAGGATGATGAAGCTTTCCAGCGCCACGATCTTGCGTTCGCGCTTGCGGTTGCGGCCCGGCGTGGCCGACAGCTCCCAGAAGCGCTGCACCTGGCTGGGCACCGGCACCAGGGCGTACAGGTGCTTGTCGTCGGCTATGCGACGCAACTTGAGCGCCAGGCAGAAGCCCAGGTTCGGGATGAACGGGAAGGGGTGGGCCGGATCGATCGCCAGCGGCGTCAGCACCGGGAACATCCGCGACAGGAACAGCTCCTCGGCCCGCTCGCGGTCGGGGCCGGTGATGTCCTTGGCGTCCAGCAGCTTCAGCCCCTCGGCCCACAGCTCGGCCCGCACCTGGGTCCAGATCCGCTGCTGCTCGGCCATCAGCTCGGCGGCCGAGGCGTTGATGCGCGTCAGCTGCTCGCCCGGGGTCAGGCCGTCCTGGCTGACCACCCGCACGCCCTCGCGCACCTGGCCCTTCAGGCCGGCCACGCGGACCATGTAGAACTCATCCAGGTTGTTGGCGCTGATCGACAGGAAGCGCAGCCGCTCCAGCAGCGGATGACGCGGATTGGCGCTTTCCTCCAGCACCCGCTGGTTGAAGGCCAGCCACGAAATTTCCCGGTTGAAGAACCGCTCCGGCGCGGCCAGCAGCTCTTCGTCCAGCCGCAGCTTCGCCAGGTCCGGCGCGGCCGGGCTGGGCGCGGCGGGCAGGTCGAGGGCGACGGCGTCGGTCATGATAAGCTCCGTGGACGTCCCCCCATGGTGACCGAGGGTGGTGACAGGAGCAAGACAAAGGGGCGGATCCCGCTCAAGGGGAGCGGCCCGATGGCGCGGAGGAGCCTACTCGGCCTCCTCCTCCTCGTCCTCGTCCCCGAAATCCAGCACCGACAGGGCCAGGGCCTTGTTCACCTCGCGCCGCTGCTCGATCGCGGCCTCGTCCAGCGCCGCCACGGCCGCCAGGGCCTCGGACGCCGAGCGCGGCAGGCGGGCCATCAGGTAGGGATACAGATCCGCCGCCGGACGAATGCCCGCGGCCTCGAAGCCGCGCCGCAGCACCGCTTCCAGCACGATGTCGTCGGGCTCCTCGATCCGGGCCACGGCCAGGGCGTTCAGGCGCGAGCGCAGGTCGGGCACCGACGCCTCCCACGCCACCGGCGCCAGCCGCCCCGTCAGCAGCAGGCTGCCGCCGTCGACCCCGGCCATGTTGATCAGGTGAAAGAGAGTTTCGTCGTCGACCGGACCGCCGACCGCCGGACGATCGGCGTCCTCGACCAGCACCGCCCGGCCGCGCAGGACCGCCAGATCCAGCGGCGCCCCGGCAGGCGAAGGCGCGCCCGCCTCGATCACCACGGCCCCGGCCTTCTCCGCCCAGGCCCGCGCCAGATGCGTCTTGCCCACGCCCGCCGGCCCCACCAGGGCCAGCCGCCCCTCGGGCCAGGCCGGCCAGGCGTCCACCAGGTCCAGAGCCTGGGCGTTGGTCGGCGACTCCACGAATGCGGCCCTGTCGCACGACAACGGTCGATGCAGCGGCAGGGTCAGTTGGCGAGGCAAGGCGGGGTCCGGACGTGGTTACTCGGTACCCGGAGGTATAGGGCGCGAGGCGAGGCGGTGCGAGATAGGAGAACGTGGTTGGCTGGGGATTAGACAAGGGGAGATGTGGATGGCCGCTCGTTAGCCTCTCTCTCGGGTGAGCTTTCAGGTTCGTCGAAAGGGCTTATGATCGAGCGACACCAACAGCTCGATGTTGAGCGATTGCAGTTTTCAGCCGACCTCGCCGCCTGGCGCGCCCGCATCACCCAGCCCGCGGGTCCGCTGGGCGCGGCCTCGCGCAACGTCCAGCGGCGGATCAACCGCATCATCCCCGAGAAGGTCCACGCCGCGATCACTGCGGCCATGGAGGGGATGACGCGGGCGATCCTGGGCGGGGCGGACTTCGTCTCGGCTTCGCCGCTCCAAAGCGCCACGCTGGAAGACCGCGAGGCTCGGGTGAAGGCCGCCATCGACGGCTGGAAGAAGGCCTCGGCGGCCGAGGGCGGGATCGCCGGGGCAGGGGGCTTCGTGCTGGCGGCGGCCGACTTCCCGCTGCTGATGAGCTTCAAGATCAAGCTGCTGTTCGAGATCGCCGGGCTCTATGGCCACGACACGGCCGTGCTGAGCGAGCGGCTCTACATCCTGCGCATCTTCGAGCTGGCCTTTTCCGACGCCGAGCACCGCGTGAAGGTGCTGGAGGCGATGGACGACTGGGACGCGCGCCCGCATCCCACGGACCTCTCCGCCTTCGACTGGCGC
This sequence comes from Caulobacter sp., assembly GCA_017745235.1. Taxonomy (GTDB): domain Bacteria; phylum Pseudomonadota; class Alphaproteobacteria; order Caulobacterales; family Caulobacteraceae; genus Caulobacter. Next base: position 73,480 of record JAGHZU010000018.1, read on the forward strand.
GCGTTCCAGCAGCAGTATCGCGACCACATCGACCTGGCCAAGCTGGCCCAGCTGCTGCCCGTGGTCGGCGCGCCGGTCGGGGCCGTGGTCAACTGGCGGCTGGTGGCGCACCTGGGGCTGACGGCGATGATGGCGTACCGGATGCGGTGGATTGAGGGGACGCGCACTCACGAGGAGACCTTGCCGGCTTCACGCTAAGCCTGGGGTGAGTGCGTGTCCCCTGTGTCGGCCGCTGAGGTTCGGGACCTCCTTGTGGCGTTGTGACCGAAGGGAGGGGACACACACTCACCCTGAACTCGGATCAGCCCGACTGACGGTTGGTGAGTGTGCGTCCCCGCCTGATCTGATGATGTCTCCCCCTCGTGGGGAAGGACCGGTTATTAGAGGATAGGCCGGGGTGAACCTGAGCGAAATCAACGCCCTGGATTTTCT
>JAGHZU010000019.1 GCA_017745235.1 Caulobacter sp.
AGCCCTGATTGGCGCGGACGCGGCCATGGCCGCCGCAGGTCGGGCATTGCCGCGACTTCGAGCCGGGCTTGGCGCCCGTGCCGGAACAGGCTTCGCAGGAGACCGACGTCGGCACGCGGATCGAGGCGTTCTTGCCGGTGAAGGCTTCTTCCAGCCCGATCTCGAGGTTGTAGCGCAGGTCGGCGCCGCGTTCGCGGCCATTGGCGCTGCGCGGCCCGCCTCGTCTGGCATCGCCGAAGAAGGAATCGAAGATGTCCGACATGAAGTCGGAGAAATCGGCCCCGCCTCCGCCCCCGCCACCATTCTCGAAGGCGGCATGGCCGAAGCGGTCGTAAGCCGCGCGTTTCTGCGGGTCGGACAGCACCGAATAGGCTTCGTTGACTTCCTTGAACCGCGAAGACGCGTTCTCGCAGCCGCCATTGCGGTCGGGATGGTGTTCCATCGCCATCTTGCGGAACGCGGCCTTGAGGGCGGCGTCATCGCAGCCTCGGGCGACGCCCAGGACTTCGTAGTAGTCGCGCATCGTCAGGGTCGATCACTAGCAACGTTAGGAGGAAAGGTGGGGGCGCCCCCGCCCGGCCGCAAGCGGTGGACGAGAGCGCCATACCCGAAAGGTAGGGCGGCCGGGACCGAAGTCACGCCGGCCGCCCCGCGACCCATGGTCACGCCGACGGCTTGGAGTCGTCGACTTCCTCGAATTCGGCGTCCACGACGCCGTCGTCGGCGGCGGCTTCCTCGCCGCCTTCCGCGCCCTGCTGGGCGTTGTACATGGCCTCGCCCAGCTTCATCGAAGCCTGGATCAGGGCCTGGGTCTTGGCCTGGATGGCCTCGACGTCCTCACCTTCCAGCGCCGATTTCAGCTCGGTGAGGCCGGTCTCGATCGCCGTCTTCTCGGCGGCCGCGACCTTGTCGCCGTGCTCGGCCAGGGCCTTCTCGGTCGAGTGCACGATGGCCTCGCCCTGGTTCTTGGCCTCGACCAGCGCCTTCTTCTTCTCGTCCGAAGCCTTGTTGGCCTCGGCTTCCTTGACCATGCGCTCGATGTCCGCGTCGGAGAGGCCGCCATTGGCCTGGATGCGGATGGAGTGCTCCTTGTTGGTCGCCTTGTCCTTGGCGTGGACGTTGACGATGCCGTTGGCGTCGATGTCGAACGTGACCTCGATCTGCGGCACGCCACGCGGCGCCGGCGGAATGCCCTGCAGGTCGAACTGGCCCAGGAACTTGTTGTCGGCGGCCATCGGACGCTCGCCCTGGAAGGCGCGGATCGTCACGGCCGACTGGTTGTCGTCGGCGGTCGAGAAGGTCTGCGAGCGCTTGGTCGGGATGGTGGTGTTGCGCTCGATCAGCGGCGTGAACACGCCGCCCAGGGTCTCGATGCCCAGGGTCAGGGGGGTCACGTCCAGCAGCAGCACGTCCTTGACGTCGCCTTGCAGCACGCCGGCCTGGACCGCGGCGCCCAGCGCCACGACTTCGTCCGGGTTCACGCCCTTGTGGGGCTCACGGCCGAAGAAGTCCTGCACCGCCTGCTGGACCTTGGGCATGCGGCTCATGCCGCCGACCAGGATCACTTCGTCGATGTCGCTCTTCTTCAGGCCGGCGTCCTTCAGGGCCTGTTCGCACGGACCGATGGTGCGGGCGATCAGGTCTTCCACCAGGGCCTCGAGCTTGGCGCGCGAGAGCTTGATGTTCAGGTGCAGCGGACCCGACGCGTTCATCGAAATGAAGGGCAGGTTCACTTCGTACTGCGTGGTCGACGACAGCTCTTTCTTGGCCTTCTCGGCCTCTTCGCGCAGACGCTGGAGGGCCAGCTTGTCCTTGCGCAGGTCGACGCCCTGCTCCTTCTTGAACTCGTCGGCCAGGTAGTCGACGACACGCAGGTCGAAGTCCTCGCCGCCCAGGAAGGTGTCGCCGTTGGTCGACTTCACCTCGAAGACGCCGTCGCCGATTTCCAGGATCGAAACGTCAAAGGTGCCGCCGCCAAGGTCGTAGACGGCGATCTTCTTGCCGTCGTTCTTTTCCAGGCCGTAGGCCAGGGCCGCCGCGGTCGGTTCGTTGATGATGCGCAGCACTTCAAGGCCGGCGATCTTGCCGGCGTCCTTGGTGGCCTGGCGCTGGGCGTCGTTGAAATAGGCCGGAACCGTGATGACCGCCTTGGTCACCGGCTCGCCCAGGTGGGTTTCGGCGGCTTCCTTCATCTTCTGGAGGATGAAGGCCGAGACTTCCTGCGGGCTGTAGTCCTTGCCGTGGGCGCGGACCCAAGCGTCGCCGTTGGGACCCTTGACGATCTCGTAGGGCACCATGCCCTTGTCCTTCTCGACCACCGGGTCGTTCGCGTTGCGGCCGATCAGGCGCTTGATCGCGAACAGGGTGTTGGTCGGGTTGGTCACGGCCTGGCGCTTGGCGGGCTGACCGACAAGGCGCTCGCCGTCCTCGAGGAAGGCCACCACCGACGGGGTGGTGCGCGCGCCCTCGGCGTTCTCGATCACCTTCGGCGTCTTGCCGTCCATGATGGCGACGCACGAGTTCGTGGTGCCAAGGTCGATACCGATAATCTTGCTCATGTGTGAGACCTGCAGCTCCTGAATGGCGGACGGCGGTGACAAGGGCCTTCGATACAAGCGCCCCGGTTTTTCTCGAGCCGTCCCCGTCTGGTCGCGTAGTTGCGGTTGATCCAAATCCTCGCCTACCAAACGAAGTTGGTGGGCAAAGCGTTCGTTCAATCGAAGTTGACGAGCCCGTCAACCCCGCTTCGCAGCGGATATGGGGGATGGAGCCGGGCCTGCAAGCCCAATCCCGCAAGGAACGAAGGGGAATCTGAGGGCCGGCGCGAAAATGACCGCACGCGAAAAAGCACGGCCATTCCGTCGGATAGGCGCCGGGCGAGGCGCGCAAGCCTCACCCGGCGTTCGCTGAACCCGCTCCGGGAGCCTCAGTTCGCGGCCGTGGCGCCGCCTTTGGCGACCCAGGCCTCGATCGCGGGCAGGGCGGCCTTGCGCGTCTTGATCCGGTCGGTGACCGCAGCGACGGTCTTGTCGGCCTCGCCGCGCGAGCCCTCCGGCAGGTTGGCCTTGGCGTAGGCCTGGACCTTCTCGATCATCGCGGGATCGGCCGACCGACGGCCAAGACCCGGGATGAACTTGGTCGCCGAGGCCGCGTCCACCTTGCCGTTCACCGCGTCCTTGTGGGCCACGGCGAAATCGAAGGCCTGGTCGGGATGCAGCAGGGCGACCCGCGAGATCATGTTGGCCGACAGGGTCTCGCCCGGCTCGGCCGTGATCGCCAGCTCCAGGGCCTTGGCCGACAGGGCCGGATCCAGGGCCGAGGCCAGCTGGGTGTAGAGCTGGTCGCGGATCAGCGGCGTCTTCTCGGCCTTGGCCTGCTCGTGCAGGGCGTCCCAGGCCCGGGCGTCGGCGTGTCGACCCACGACCGCCAGGATCGTCTTGCGCAGCGGGCCGGGCACGGCCGTCGGGTCGGCCTTGTCGGCGGCGTACCGGCGCTTTGCCTCTGCGATCACGGCCGGGTCGCCCAGGGTCGACAACGAGGTGATCAGGCTGGCCCGCAGCGAGGCGACCGGGGCGGCTTCGCCCGCCTTGGCCGTCCAGCCGACCTTGGCGAACACGGGAGCCAGGCGCGCTATGGCCAGCTTGCGGAACGCGTCCCGGCCAGCCGGAGCGTTGTCGTACATGCCGTCGACGCTCGTCAGGATGTCGGCGACCTTGCTCCAGACCTGCGGATCGGCGTCGACCGGCGTGCCCACGGCCAGGTCAAGGGCGTCGGTCACCGCCTGTTGACCGTTCAGGCCCAGGGCCCAGGCGTCGGAGATCACGCCCAGCTGGTCGATGGCCGGCAGCTTGGCGAAGCTGGCCTTCACCCCGGTGAACGCCTTGGGCGCGTAGAGCACGCGGAAATAGCCGGTCTGGCCGGCGTTGACGATCACCGGGCCGCAGCCATCGACGGCGAGCGAGCCCTTGCCGCCCGTGACCAGGGTCTTGGACAGGGTGGTCGAACCGGCGACCTGGGCCGAGACCGGCACGCGCCAGGCCAGCGGAGTCTTGGTCGGCTTGTCGCGGCTGAACTCGCCCTGGGTCAGGGTCAGGGTCGTCTTGCCCGCCGCGCAGGCGCCGGCGTCGACGGTGATCAGCGGGATGCCCGGCTGCAGCGTGAAGTCGTGGGCGATGGCGGTGATCGGCTTGCCGGCCGCGGCCTCGACTTCCTTCCACAGGTCATCGGTCTGGGTGTTGCCGTGAGCGTGGGCCTTCATGTAGCGACGCACGCCGTCGCGCCAGGCGTCGGGACCGACATAGGCTTCGAGCATGCGGATGACCGCCTCGCCCTTCTGGTAGGTGATCGCGTCGAAGGCCTGGCTGGCCTGGTCCACGGTCTCCACGTGCTGCACCACCGGGTGGGTGGTCGACAGCGAGTCCAGGCCCATGGCGTATTCACGATTGGCCACGGCGCTCAACTGGCTGTTCCACTCGGGGTGGAAGTGCTCGGTGGCGCGGCTTTCCATCCACGAGGCAAAGCCTTCGTTCAGCCACAGGTCGTCCCACCACTGCATGGTCACCAGGTCGCCGAACCATTGGTGGGCCATCTCGTGGGCCACGGTGGTGTAGATGTTCTCGCGATCCTTCTGGGTCGAGATCGCGGGGTCCTCCAGCAGGGCGTACTCGAAATAGAAGATCGCGCCCCAGTTCTCCATGGCGCTGAAGAACTGGCTCTGGCCCGGGGCGGCGATGTGGTCGAGCTTGGGCAGCGGATAAGGCACGCCGAAATAGTCGTTGTACCACTGCAGGATCGGGCCCGACGACTTCAAGGCGAACTCGGCCTTGGCCAGGTCGCCCTTCTTGGTGATCACGCCCATCTCGACGTCGCCGACCTTGGCGGTGGCGCGGTCGAACTCGCCCAGGCCGAAGAACAGCAGGTAGGTCGACATCTTCGGCGACTGGGCGAAGGTCACGCGGCTCTTGCCGCCGCCGACGTCCTCGGTCTTGGTGATCGGCATGTTGCTGACCGCCATCTGACCGGTCGGCACGATCGCCTGCATCGAATAGGTGGCCTTGAAGAACGGCTCGTCCCACGAGGGGATGAAGCGGCGGGCGTCGCTGTTCTCGAACTGCGTGTAGAGCGCGCGCCTCTTGCCCTGGTCGGTGTCGTAGTCCAGGGCGAAAAGTCCGGCCGCCTGGGTGTAGATCTTGCCGGCATAGTCCAGCGCCAGGACATGGGCGCCCTTGGTCACGGGCTTGTCGAAAGTGAAGGTGGCCGTCTGGGCCTCTGCGTCGATGCTGACCCGGGCCGGGCCGATCCCGGCGATCTCGGCCTTGGAGAAGGTCATGTCGGCCGCGTGCAGGGTGATGGTCCGGGTCGGGGCCGCCAGGTCGATGGCGATCTTCACCGAAGCGGTGAAGGTCATCTTGTCGGCGTCGGGGGTAAAGACCAGATCATAGTGCGAGGGCACGACGCCGCGCGGCAATTGGGTCGTCACGTTGGCCGCGGTGATGGTTGTCGGCTTGGCGGCGAGAGGCGACTTCTGGGGCGTGGCGGCCAGGCTGGAGCCGGCGGCAAGAACGAGCACGGCAACCGCCGCTGAGGAGAGAAGTCGACGCATGAAGGGCCCTGAAACTGCAATTTTCGATCGGCTGGAGCGCCGAGGGCGCAAACCAACACTGTCCCGCCTCGTCTTTCGCATTAATTTTCCGTAATGAATCGCTCCATCTCGATCGTTCCGGGTTTCGATCTGTGGCCCGGACTTCTGGACCTCCGTGTCCAGGCCGATCTGATCGAGACGGTGCGGGCCGCCTTCGAAGCCGCCCCGCCTGCGCGGTACGAAACCGCCTACGGCAAGGCCATGAGCGTCGCCATGACCAGCTTCGGGCCATTGGGCTGGACCAGCGACAAGGCCGGCTACCGCTACGCCGATCGTCATCCGGGTACGGGCCGCTCCTGGCCGGACATGCCCCAGGCCCTGCTCGATCTCTGGGCCGAACTGGGCGATCCGGACACGCCGCCGGACTCGGCTCTGGTCAATCTCTACCGCGACGACGCCCGCATGGGCCTGCACCAGGACCGCGACGAAGCCGATCCACGCTTTCCGGTGCTGTCGATCTCGCTGGGCGACACGGCGATTTTCCGGATCGGCGGGACCGCCCGCAAGGATCCCACGCGCAGCCTGCGGTTGTCGTCGGGCGACGTCTGCCGCCTTTCCGGCCCTGCGCGCCTGGCCTTCCACGGCGTAGACCGCATCCTGCCGGGCTCCTCGAGTTTGGTCCCCGGGGGAGGGCGAGTGAACATCACCCTGAGGCGGGCGAAGGCGGCCTAGCCCCGAACGAAAAAAGGCCGCCCCGGAGGACGGCCCCTTTCGAAGTCGGATGAGACCTCAGCCCCGCAGCTTGCGGGTGATGGTCTCCAGGTCCTGGCTCAGGGCCGGGTCTTCGGCGCGCAGGGCCTCGATGCGGCGCACGGCGTGCAGGACGGTGGTGTGGTCGCGGCCGCCGAAGCGACGACCGATATCGGGCAGCGAACGGGTGGTCAGCTGCTTGGCCAGCCACATGGCCGCCTGACGCGGTCGGGCGATGGCGCGGTTGCGGCGCTCGCTCAGCAGGTCGGCCTGCTTCATGGCGTAGTGCTCGGCCGTGGCCTTCTGGATGTCGTCGATGGTGATGCGCTTCTCGCCGGCCCGCAGGTGCGGACGCAGGATCGCCTGGACCTCGTCCAGCGTCAGGCGCGAGACACCCTCGCCGGCGCGCGCCGACAGGGTGTTGAGGGCACCTTCCAGTTCGCGGACGCTGTCGGTGAAGCGGTCAGCCAGGAAGTTCATGACGTCCGGACGCATGGTCGGCTCGAAGCCGTGCTGGCGCGACAGCGACTGCAGCTTGCGCTCCAGGATGCCGATGCGCAGGGCGCGGTCGGCCGGCTCAAGTCCGCAGACCAGGCCCGCCGAAAGGTGAGAGCGCAGGCGCGCATCCATCTCGGTCATGGCGGCCGGGGCGCGGTCGGACGAGAACACCACGCGGCGGCCGTCCTCGACCAGGGCGGTCAGGGTGTGGAACAGCTCCTCCTGGCTCGACTGCTTGCCGGCGATGAAGTGCACGTCGTCGATGATCAGCAGGTCGGCGCCGCGCAGTTCTTCCTTGAAGGCCGCGGTCTGGCGGTCCATCACCGCACGCACGAAGGTCGACAGGAAGCGTTCGGCGGTCAGGTAGACCACGCGCTTGGTCGGGGCCTGACGCATGGCCTCCCAGGCCAAGGCGTTCAGCAGGTGGGTCTTCCCGAAACCGTAAGGGCCGTGGAACAGCACGGGGTTGAAGTGGCCGTCGGCCCAGCTGGCCACCCGGCGCGCCACGGCGTGGGCGAACTCGTTGGCGGGCCCCGGCACGAAGGTGTCGAAGGTGAAGCGTTCCTGCAGGCCCTGGATGGCGGTCGGCTTGGCGCCCGCGCTGGGGACGCTGGCCACCGGGGCCAGGGCGGGAGTGTCGCTGGAGACGGGCAGGGCGATCTCGATCGGCTCGGCCTTGGTCTCGACATAGGCGCCGGCTGCGGCCTCGAATTCCAGGCGCGACTTCAGGTCGAGACGGCGGGCGGTGGCGTCGTTGGCGGCCCACAGCTCGCTGACGCGACGCCACGCGCTACGGCGGATCCAGTCGCGCGCGATGCCGGTGGGGGTCACCAGGACCACGTCGCCGGCCGGGATCTCGCGCAGGACGGCGGGCGCGATCCACGAACCGAAGGCAGCGTCGCCTAATTCGCGTTTCAGGACGGCGCACACCTTGCTCCAGACGACGCCAGCCGGCTCACAGGCAACCGCAGAATACGCAGCCGAAAACTCCTGACTCACCACGCCGCCTTTGATCGTCATCGGTTCACCGCCTGATATATTTGTCGTGTCTGCCTGCCCCGATCGCCGCCCCCCATGGCGCACGACCGCGTCCCAACCTCTTCACGCATCCAGAGACAGCCGGAATCCAGAGACAAAGGGTCTCTTTCGGCGAACGCAAGGGCGCCGCCGCCGCCAGTTATCTCCATGGACTGGAAGAGCGTTGAGACCTTTAAACTAGCCAGCGGCCCCTGCCGGTCAAACGGAAAACTTGCGTCCGATCGCGGATATTTCTGTTGACTCGCGAGAGGGCCTCACCGGTCAAGGGAAAGCTTAATCAGACCCCGTCGTTATCCGAGCGCAATGTCTCGTGGACAATCAAAGTCATGAAAAATTTTCATAGAAAAAGCCGACCGAGTTTCCTCGATCGGCTTCTCTAAGTCTTTGATTTCGCTGACCGAACGCCGTTCGGCCGGAAACTGGATTAGGCAGCGGCCTGATCAAGCTTCTTCAGGCGAGCCGCCAGGCGCGAGACCTTGCGGGAGCCGGTGTTGGGGTGGACGACGCCCTTGGAGACGGCGCGCATCAGTTCCGACTGCGCTTCGACGAAAGCGGCCTTGGCGACGGCGACGTCGCCCTTGGCGATCGCGTCTTCGAACTTGCGCAGGAAGGTGCGCACGCGCGAGCGGCGGGCGGTGTTGACTTCGGTGCGACGGGCGATCTTGCGGATCGCTTTCTTGGCGCCGGGATTATTGGCCATTAGTTCGGACCTTCAAACGGACAGCCGCGCGGGCGGCCGCGAAGCAGGAGAAATCAAGAGCGCGCGGATATACGGGAAGGGACCCTTTCGGTCAATCCACAGATGCCCGAGAATCTGCGCCGTCGCTCAAACGGTCGTTCACGAGCCCTTGAAGGCCGGTTTGCGCTTGTCGACGAAGGCGGCCATGCCTTCCTTCTGGTCGTCGAAGGCGAACAGCGAGTGGAACAGGCGCCGCTCCAGGGCGACGCCCGTCGTCAGCGTGGTCTCGTAGGCTGCGTTGACCAGTTCCTTGTTCATGGCCGTGGCCAGGGGCGACTGGGCGGCGATCTTGGCCGCCACGGCCAGGGCTTCATCGACCAGGGTGTCGGACGGGAAGATCCGCGAGACCAGGCCCGCGCGCTCGGCTTCCTCCGCGCCCATCATCCGGCCGGTCAGGATCATGTCCATGGCCTTGGACTTGCCGACCAGTCGGGTCAGGCGCTGAGTGCCGCCGATCCCGGGCGCGACGCCCAGGTTGATCTCGGGCTGGCCGAACTTGGCCGTGTCGGCCGCCAGGATGAAGTCGCACATCATCGCCAGCTCGCAGCCGCCGCCGAGGGCGTAGCCGGCCACTGCGGCGATGATCGGCTTGCGGGTCTGTTCGATGGCGCGGGCGCCGGCGGTGAAGAAATCGGCCTTGAACATCTGGGCGTACGACTTGTCCGACATCTCCTTGATGTCGGCGCCGGCCGCGAAGGCCTTGGCCGAGCCGGTCAGGACAATGCAGCCCACCGCATCGTCGGCCTGGGCCTCGGCCAGGGCTTCGGCCAAGTCGGCCAGCAGGGCGGTGTTGAGGGCGTTCAGGGCCTCGGGGCGATTGAGCCGGATCAGGCGCACGCCCGGAGCGGTTTCCGGGCTCTCGACGATCAGGGTCTGGTACTCGGCCATCGGCGTCTCCTGTTGCGCGCACCTTTTATAGTGGGGCTGGCCGTGTTGGGGAGCCCTGAACGGTAGACCCGCCGAAGGTGTTGTGATCTGGGCCCCGCGACGCCCGCGGCAGGATGATCCGATGACCGACTACGAACTCTACTACTGGTCCGCCCCGTTCCGCGGCCAGTTCGTGCGCGCCGTCCTGGCCTTCGCCGGCAAGAGCTGGACCGAGGCGGGCGATACGGCGATCGCCCGACTGATGGACGCCCCGGTCGACGACATGCCGGTCCCCTTCATGGGTCCGCCGATGCTGGTGGACCGCAAGGCCGGCTTCGCCATCGCCCAGACGCCCGCCGTCATCCTCTATCTGGGCGAGACGCTGGGACTGTTGCCGGCGAGGCCGGACCAGCGCGCCCTGACCCTGAAGGTCGTCGCGGACGCCAACGACGTGATCGATGAAATCACCCTGCAGGGCGGCCAACTGATGTGGACGCCGGAGCGCTGGCGCGACTTCCAGCCCCGCCTGCGCAAGTGGATGTCGTTCTGGGAAGAGACGGGACGCCGCCACGGACTCGAGGGCGGCTCGGGCTTCCTGCTGGGCTCGGAGGGTCCCGGGATCGCCGACGTCGTGACGGCAACGCTGTGGTCGACCCTCGCCGACCATTTCCCAGCGATCGGAGCGACCCTGGAGACGGCCGCCCCGATGACCGCGTCGTTGGCGCAGCGCATCTCGAACCTGCCGCCGCTGAAGGCCCTGGCCGCGAAGGCCCGGCAGGATTATGGCGACACCTATTGCGGCGGCCAGATCGAGGCGTCGCTACGCAAGGTCCTGGACGCGCCGGCTCAGCCGTAGGGCGTTCCGGCCAGGGTCGCCTCCACTCCGGCGAAGCCCCGCTCCATCAACCGGTCAGAGCGGCCGCCGGATCCCGGCCCGACGGGGCCTTGGCCCGGTCCGCTTCCTCCAGGAAATCGACGGCGTCGGGCTCACACCTGGCAGATGGGGCAGAAGAAGGTCGAGCGACCCGCCTGGACCTCGCGGGCGATCACCCCCTTGCAGCCCGGCGTCGGACAGGGCTCGCCCTCGCGATCGTAGACACGGAAGCGGTGCTGGAAGTAGCCCAGCGCCCCGTCGGCGGCGGCGAAGTCCTTCAGGGACGAGCCGCCCACCTCGACGGCCTCGGCCAGCACCGCCTTAATCGCCGCGGCCAGCGGCCCCAGGCGCTTGCCGGCGATCTGGCCCGAGGGGTTGAACGGCGAAATGTGGGCGCGGTGCAGCGCCTCGCAGACATAGATGTTGCCCAGGCCCGCGACGGTCTTCTGGTCCAGCAGCAGGGTCTTCGGCCCCTGCTTGCGGCCGGCGAAGGCATGGGCCAGGGTCTTGGCGTCGAAGCCGTCGCCCAGCGGTTCTGGACCCATGGTGGCGAACCAGGGGTGACGGTCCAGCCGGTCGGTGGCGATCAGGTCCATGAAGCCGAAGCGCCGGGGATCGTAATAGGTGACCACCGCGCCGTCCTCGGTGTCGAAGACGATGTGCGCATGCTTGTCGTCGGGCCTCACCTCGCGGGCGAAGTCGCCAGGCCGGATCGCACCTTCCGGCGCGGCGATCTCGAAGCGCCCGGTCATCCCCAGGTGCATCACCAGGGTGTCGCCCCGGTCCAGCGGGGCCAGAAGGTACTTGGCGCGGCGGTCCAGGCGCAGGATCTTCGCCCCGGTCAGGCGCTGGACGAAGCCCTCGGGCAGGGGAAAACGCAGGTCGGGGCGATTGGCGCGCACGCGAGCCAGGCGCGCGCCGCTCAGCACCGGCTCCAGCCCCCGGCGCACGGTCTCGACTTCAGGCAGTTCGGGCAAGAATGACCTCGGAAATGGACGCTCAATGCGCCCGATATCGGGCATGGCGCGCCGGCTTCCTAGTGCGGCGCGCGCAAAAGCCCCAACGCGTCGCACGCAAAAGCGATGACGGACGGGCCCGGACAGCTATAAGAGCCTCATACGAGGGGCCGCGGGCCCCGGCGATTTCGAGCGACCGCATGACCACCGCCACCTTCGGATTCAAGGACGTCGACGCCTCGGCCAAGGCCGGGCTGGTGCGGGGCGTGTTCGATCGCGTCGCCAAGAACTACGACCTGATGAACGACGTCATGAGCGGCGGCGTGCATCGGCTCTGGAAGGACGCGGTGGCCGCGCGCCTGAACCCGCAGCCGGGCGAGGTCATCATCGACTGCGCCGGCGGCACCGGCGACATGGCCCGCCGCTTCGCCAAGATGGCGCGCCAGGCCCAGGAGCGTCGGGGCGGCCCGGACGCGGCCGTGCACATCATCGACTACAACGCCGAGATGATCTCCGCCGGGATCGAGAAGGGCGGCGCGCCCGAGATCACCTGGACCGTCGGCGACGCCCAGCGCCTGCCTCTGCCCGACGCCTATGCCGACGCCTACGTCATCTCGTTCGGCATCCGCAACGTGACCGATATCGACGCGGCCCTGCGCGAGGCGCGCCGCGTGCTCAAGCCGGGCGGCCGATTCCTGTGCCTGGAGTTCTCCAAGCCGGTGACCGAAGCCCTGGCCAAGGCCTACGACGCCTATTCCTTCAAGCTGATCCCGCAGTTCGGCGAGTGGCTGGCCAAGGACCGCGACGCCTACCAGTACCTGGTGGAGAGCATCCGTCGCTTCCCCGACCAGAAGACCTTCGCGGGCATGATGGAGAACGCCGGCTTCAAGCGGGTGACCGTCACCAACTTCACCGGCGGCGTGGCGGCCCTGCATCAGGGCTGGACGCTGTAGGGCCGTGCGCGTCGCCATCGCGTCGGATCATGCCGCCGTCGCGCTGAAGGCCGAACTGGCTGCGTGGTTGGCCAGAGAGGGCCATGAGGTGATCGACCTGGGCCCCGCGGGCGACGCAACGGTCGACTATCCTGACTACGGCTACAAGCTCGCCGAACATGTCGCCAACGTCCTCGCCCTCGGCGCCCGCCTGGTTGAGCCGGACATGGCCAAGACCTGCATCGCCGCCTTCCTCATCGCCGCCTTCCTCATCGCCGCCTTCGCCGGCGACCGGCACTCGGCGCGCGTCGACAAGCTCGGCGCGCCGCCGTTTTTGTCCCTGCAGGCCTGACGGACGCCCGCCCGAACTATCCCATTATCAGGAAGTCGAGACAGGCGGTGAACCCACGTTGGCCGTCCAACCTTTTACGGCGCGGTTTGTGAGGGTGAGGAAATGTCGGAGCCGCTCCGGTCTTCCGATCTCGATGTTTCATAATGCCGCTAGGGCGGGTTCCTGCGCCGCTTTTCGCGGATCGCAAAGGACTGCCGGCGAAACCGGCCTTGACCGGAGCGCGCTGAGCGGGCTTTCAGGCCGGGACATGACTTTCTCTCCGTCCTCGCCCACGCCGGCGCCGATCCAGATGCTCGCCGCATGAGCCGCGCTTCAGCCTGCCTTCGCATGATCGCCGCCGGCTGGGCCCTGGTCCGGGCCGACGCCCTGATCCCGCGCGAGGTCGAGCCGCTGCTGCCGCCGTCGGCGCGGGCGGCGGGGCGCGTTCTGCGGCTGTTCGCCGGCGGGGCGGCCCGCAGGGGCCGGCCAGGCGAGCGCCTGGCCCGGGTGCTGGAACGCCAGGGGCCGGCCGCGATCAAGATGGGCCAGTTCCTGTCGACGCGGGCCGACATCTTCGGGGCGGCCTTCGCCGAGGACCTGTCGCACCTGAAGGACCGCCTGGCTCCATTCCCGCTGGCCGTGGCGCGGGCCGAAATCGAACGCGGCCTGGGCCGGCCGATCGACACCCTCTATGCCGATTTCGAGGCTCCGATCGCCGCGGCCTCGCTGGCCCAGGCCCATCCGGCCGTGCTGCTGGACGGAACCAGAGTGGCGGTGAAGGTGCTGCGGCCCGGCGTCGAGCGTCAGGTGGCGCAGGACAGCGCCGCTCTGCGCCTGGCCGCCCGTCTGGCCGAGCGCCTTGTTCCGGCCTCGCGTCGCCTGCGCCCGCGCGAATTCGTCGAGGTGGTGATCCGTTCGCTGGACCTTGAGCTGGACCTGCGCTTCGAGGCCGCCGGCTGCGCCGAGTTGGGCCAGGCGATGAAGGTCGATCCCTACATGCGCGCGCCCGAGGTGGTGTGGGACGGCGTCGGAAAGCGCTACCTGACCCTGTCTTGGGCGCCGGGCATGCCGCTGTCGGACCCGGCCGCCCTGGAGCAGGAGAGCCTGGATCGCAAAGCCCTGGCCGAGGCCGTCACGCGCGGCTTCCTGGCCCAGGCCCTGGACCACGGCCTGTTCCACGCCGACCTGCACGAGGGCAACCTGTTCGTCAGCGCCCCGTCGGCGATCACGGCCGTCGATTTCGGCATCCTGGGCCGCCTGGGCCCGGGCGAGCGCAAGTACCTGGCCGAGATCCTCTACGGCTTCCTCAATCGCGACTACGTGCGCGTGGCCCAGGTGCACTTCGACGCCGGCTACGTGCCCGCTCACCAGGACAAGGACGCCTTCGCCCAGGCCCTGCGCGCGGTGGGCGAGCCGGTCTTCGGTCGCGACGCCAGCGACGTGTCGATGGGCAAGCTGCTAGCCCAGCTGTTCGAGATCACCGCCCTGTTCGACATGGCCCTGCGGCCCGAGCTGGTGCTGCTGCAGAAGACCATGGTCACCGTCGAGGGCGTGGCCCGCCGCATCGACCCATCCCACGACCTGTGGGCCGCCGCCGACCCGGTGGTGCGCCGCTGGATCGCCCGTGAGCTGTCGCCCGCCGCCAAGGCCCGCGAGTTTGCCGAAGAGGGCCTCCGGGCCCTCCGCGCCCTGGCCCGCCTCGTCGAGACGCCGCCAGTGTCGGCCGAGCCCGCCAGTGTCGTGGAGACCCGGACCGTCCGGCCGCTGCTGTGGTTCCTGGCCGGCGCCGCGGTGGCCGGCCTGGCGTTCGCGGCCGGGGCCTGGTTGGCCTGAGGCGCTCCCCTGCCCTCTCGACAACGAGTGGGGCGCCGACCAAGGCTGCAACTCCTCACCTCCCATGCTCTTGGCGCGCGGCCCCCTCCCTTTCCCATGGGTAGAGGGCTTCGATAGACACACGAGCTCGCCCAGGGGCGTTGCGCACCGCCCCTGGGTCCCGGGCCGACGCTCGGCGTCGTCCGGGGTGACGAAGACAAGGTCAACAGCACGCCCCCTGCCCTCGGCGCCTCCCCCAAGGCGCGCTTGGCTCGCAGGGTCTAGCCGTCCCGGGTCTGGTCGCGATCGCGGGAGGCCGTGGTCCGGCGGTTCTGGCGGCTTTTCTGCTGGTCCCAATAGTCCGGGCCGTCGTCGGGCTTGAACATCGTACGCGGCGCGCCCGCCTTGGTGACCACCGCAAAGACATTGCCTTTGGGATCATAGATCAAGGTGTCGCCATTGGAGCGCTGCAAGGTCTGAGCGCCTGCCGGCGGCTTGGCCACAAAGGCGTGGGCCTTGCGCACATAGTCATCGACATCGGCCGCTCCGAATTCGGCCCCGTAGCGGTCGAAGCTGCGCTGAGCGTTCTCCTCGGCCGTGCGGGTGCGATTGGCCGCCCACATCGGCTTGCCCGCCAGCTTGCGCACGGGCGCATCGCGCGGGTCGGATCGACGCTCGGCCTCGGCGTAGGGCGTCGACGAGCGCTCGCTTTCCGGCGTGGCGTAGGACGCAACATCCCCGCCCTTGGGCGCCTTGACCGCCGAGGCGCCGCCGTCGCAAGCCGCCAGCTCGATCCCCGCCCCCGCCATGACCAGGAACGCCGCGAAACGCGATGCCAGACGTATCGCCATGGAAGATTTCCCCCTCTTCATCTCTACTTTGACGAGTAGTGAACGAACGAGGAACGAATGTCGAGTCCCCTCCCGCGTTTTTGCTCAAGGGGGCTTACGCTGGCGGCCATGTCGCTCTATGCGCCTTTGGGACGAGGCGCGAACCGAAAGGCCGGTGACGTGAGCGACCAAGCAAAACGGGTTCTTCTGATCGTCGGCGGCGGCGTGGCCGCCTACAAGTCGCTGGAGCTGGTGCGGCTGCTGCGCAAGGCCGGCGTCGGCGTGCGGCCGATCCTGACCAAGGCGGGGGCCGAGTTCGTCACCCCCCTCTCCCTCTCGGCCCTGTCCGAGGACAAGGTCTATTCCGAGCTCTTCTCGCTGACCGACGAGGCCGAGATGGGCCACATCGAGCTGTCGCGCTCGGCGGATCTGGTCGTGGTGGCCCCGGCGACGGCCGACCTGATCGCCAAGTGCGCGAACGGACTGGCCGGCGACCTGGCCTCGACCACCCTGCTGGCGACGGACAAGCCGGTCCTGATGGCCCCGGCCATGAACGTGCGCATGTGGCTGCAACCCGCGACCCAGCGCAACCTGGAGACCCTGCGGAAGGACGGCGTGCTGTTCGTCGGCCCCGACGACGGGGCGATGGCCTGCGGCGAGTTTGGCCCCGGGCGCCTGGCCGAACCGCCCGTGATCTTCGAGGCGATCATGGCCGCGCTGGAAGGTCCGGCCGCCCGTCCATTGACCGGGAGACACGCCCTGGTCACCGCCGGACCGACCTTCGAACCGATCGATCCGGTGCGCGGCGTCACCAACCGCTCCAGCGGCCGGCAGGGCTACGCGATCGCCGGCGCCCTGGCCAAGCTCGGCGCGCGCGTCACCTTGATCAGCGGGCCCGTAAGCCTGCCCACGCCGCTGGGCGTCGACCGGGTGGACGTGGAGACCGCCCGAGAGATGCTGGCCGCCTGCCAGGCCGCCCTCCCCGCCGACGTCGGCGTGTTTGTGGCCGCCGTCGCCGACTGGCGCATCGACGAGGTGTTCGGAACCAAGCTGAAGAAGGACAAGAGCGGCCCGCCGGCCCTGACCTTCGTGGAAAACCCCGACATCCTGGCCACCCTGTCGGCTACAGGCCCTCAGCGCCCCAAGCTGGTGGTGGGCTTCGCGGCCGAGACCGACCATGTCGAGGAGCACGCCCGAGCCAAGCTGGCCCGCAAGGGCTGCGACTGGATCATCGCCAACGACGTCACCGAACCCGGCGTGATGGGCGGCGAGGAGAACGCCGTCCTGCTGATCTCGCGGGACAAGACCGAACGCTGGACGCGGGCCGCCAAGGATTCCGTGGCCCACGACCTCGCCAAACGCATAGCCGAGAGCCTTTCATGACCCCGCACATCCCCGTCGTCCAACTGGCGCACGCCCATGGCCTGCCCCTGCCCGCCTACGAAACCGTCGGCGCGGCGGGCATGGACCTGCGGGCGGCGGTGGGCGAGGACGAGCCCCTGGTGCTGAAGCCAGGCGCGCGGTTCATGGTCCCCACCGGCCTGGCTTTCGCCGTGCCGGCTGGCTTCGAAGCCCAGGTGCGACCGCGCTCTGGCCTGGCCGCCAAGGCCGGCGTCACCTGCCTGAACACTCCCGGCACCATCGACAGCGACTATCGCGGGGAGGTGAAGGTGATCCTGATCAACCTGGGCGAGGAAGACTTCACCATCCGCCGGGGCGACCGCATCGCCCAGCTGGTGATCGCTCCGGTCATCCAGGCCGCCTGGACGCCGGTAGCCAGCCTGGACGAAACGGCGCGAGGCGCCGGGGGCTTCGGCTCGACCGGGGGTCGTTAAGCGCTAGCCGCCGTGCAGCGAGGGGGCCATCACGAGATAGCCTCCGAAGCCGGCGGCGAAGGCGGCCGCCGCCAGCCACAGCACCGGGCGAAACATCGAGAGCGGACCGGGGGCGTTCATGGCGCTTCCTTGATGACGGCGCGGGACCTTGCGGACCCCGCGTCTGGAAATACGCGCGTCAGGCTCCCCCGGTTGCCCGAACGCTCGAAAATAGTGCCGTGATTCGACTCCGGCGAGAACTGGAGGCCCAGGACACGCTGAAGCGGCGGCGCTTGAGCATCGCCCTTCCACGCTTCGCCCGGAATAGCGCCAATGCGCTATGGAGCGGACGCTTCCCCCACAGTCGAGATTCAGCCAATCCGCATCGCCCCTGGGCTGCGCATCGTTTTGCGACAGATCATTGAATTTTGGACGGGTGCGTCCATTTATCCCTTGCCCGGGGCGAAAGTCCGATATATCGCCCCCAAATCACACCGGTTCGGGACCGGGTCTGTTCGGGATTTTTGGCTGATGGCCGACGCGTCGAAGAAAAAGCTGGTTCCCCTGATCGTGGGCGGCGTCGCCGCCGTGGCCCTGATCGTGGGCGGCGGACTGTGGTTCGTCGAGAAGCAGCGCTACGAGACCACCGACAACGCCTTCGTCCAGGCCGACACCGTGCAGGTGGCGCCGCAGATCTCGGGCTATGTCGCCGAGGTGCTGGTGGCCGACAACCAGCGGGTCGAAGCCGGACAGGTCGTCGCGCGCGTCGATCCCGCCCCCTTCCAGGCCCGTCTGGACCAGGCGATCGCCAACGCCCAGGCCTTGGACGCGGCGATCAAGAGCGTCGACGACAAGGTCTCGCTGGAACAGGCGATGATCGCCCAGCGCGCCGCGGGCGTGACCAGCGCCCAGGCCGACGCCGGTCGGGCCAAGGCCGACCTTGAGCGCTACAACGCCCTGGCCGCCCAAGGCTGGGTCTCGCAACAGAAGGTCCAGACCGAGCGCGCCGGCGCCAAGCAGTCGGACGCCGCCGTCGCCAGCGCCCAAGCGGCCCTGGAGGCGGAGCGCCGCAGCGCCCAATCCCTGGGATCGGCCCGCGCCCAGACCGTGGCCCAGGCCGCCGCCGCGCACGCCGCGGTCGAGCAGGCCCGCATCGACCTGGACCGCACCGTGATCCGCGCGCCCGTGGCCGGCGTGGTCGGCGCCCGCAGCGTGCGGCCCGGCCAGCTGGTCCAGCCGGGCGTGGCCCTGATGTCGGTCGTGCCGGTCGGCCAGGGCTATGTCGTGGCCAACTTCAAGGAGACCCAGGTCGCACGCCTGCGTGTGGGCCAGCCTGTCGAGATCCATGCCGACGCCTTTGGCAAGCAGGTCATCCGCGGCAAGCTGGACAGCTTCGCGCCCGCCACCGGCCAGGAGTTCGCCCTGATCCCGGTCGAAAACGCCGTGGGCAACTTCACCAAGATCACCCAGCGCCTGCCGGTGAAGATCGTGGTCGAGAAGTCGACCCTGGGCTCGGCCCTGCGCCCCGGCCTGTCGGTCGACGTCAAGGTCGACGTGCGCGACCGCTCGGGCCCCTCATTCGCCGAAGCCGGTCAGCCCGAAGGCGCCGAATACGCCCAGCGCGGCCAGGCGCGCTGAAGCGCCCGGCCCGGATCGCCCCCATGAGCGCCGCCGCCCCCACCGCAGACGCCGCCGAGGCTCCCAAGCCGGCCGCTCCCCCCGCAGCACCGGCCCAGGAGGTGGACTGGGGCAAGCTGTTCCTAGGCTTCGGGGCGATGGTCATCGGCCAGTTCATGGCCATCCTCGACATCCAGATCGTGGCGGCCTCGCTGCCGCAGATCCAGGCCGGGGTGGGCGCCAGCGCCGACCAGGTCAGCTGGATCCAGACCGCCTACCTGATCCCCGAAGTCGTGATGATCCCGCTGTCCGGGTACTTGTCGCGGCTGTGGGGCACCCAGCGGGTCTACCTGATCTCGTGCACCGGCTTCATCGTCATGAGCGTGCTAACGGGTCTTTCCTCGTCGATCGACATGATGATCCTGACGCGGGCCCTGCAGGGCTTCATCGGCGGGGCCATGATCCCCACCGTGTTCGCCGTGGCCTTCACCGCCTTCCCGCCCGAGCGGCGCGTGACGGCCAGCGTGATCATGGGCCTGATCGTCACCCTGGCCCCGACCGTCGGCCCCACCCTGGGGGGCCACCTGACCGAATGGCTCAGCTGGCGCTGGCTGTTCTTCATCAACGTGCCCACGGGCCTGGTGGTGCTGTTCGGCGTGGCGCGCTGGGGCCAGTTCGACAAAGGTGATCCCAGCCTGGCCAAGGGCTTCGACTGGTTCGGCCTGTTCGTCATGGCCACCTTCCTGATGAGCATGCAGTTCGTGCTGGAAGAGGGAGCCAAGGACAACTGGTTCGAGGACAACGGCATCCTGGCCCTGACCGTGGTGGCCGTGGTGGCGGGCGTGGTCTTCATCTGGCGCCAGTTGAGTTACCGCAACCCGATCGTCGAGCTGCGCGCATTCGCCAACCGCAACTTCTCGATCGGCGTGATGATGACCGCCGTGTCGGGGGCGAGCCTGTTCGGCGGCACCTTCCTGTTGCCCCAGTTCCTGGGCCGCGTGCGGCACTATTCGGCCTCGGAAGTCGGCACCACCATGGTGGTCTCCGGCCTGTCGATGTTCGCCACCGGCCCGATCGCCGGACGCCTAGTCCGCCAGATGGATCCGCGCGTGCCGATGTTCATCGGCTTCATGCTGGCGGGCTTCGGCATGTACATGGCCCACGCCGTGACCAAGGAGTGGGGCTTCTGGGAGTTCGCCGGTGTCCAGGCGTGTCGGGGCGTGGGCGTGATGATCGCGATGATCGCCACCCAGCAGATCACCATGAGCACCTTGCCCCCGCAGATGGTGAAGAACGCTTCGGGCCTGGTGAACCTTTCGCGCAACACCGGGGGCGCGGTGGGCCTGGCCCTGCTGGCCACCAGCATCACCAACCAGACCGCCCTCTACTACATGGGCCTCTCCGACCAGGTCGGTCAGGGCTCGGCCGCCTCGGGCATGATGGCCGGCCTCGCCGCGCGCATGCAGCAACTCGGCGTCGCAGACCCGGATGGCGCGGCGCGCAAGGCCATCGGCGGCATGCTGCAGGAACAGGCCACGGTGCTGGCGTTCGGCGACAGCTTCACCCTGTTGGCCTACGGCTGCTTCCTCGCCGCCGCTGTCTCGCTGCTGGCCAAGCCAGCCAAGAACGCCCCGCCTCCCCCTTCGGACGCGCACTGATGACGAGAACCTGCTGATGCCCCGGGTCGCCGGACAGATCGACGTCGCCAAGACCGAAGCCATTCTCGACGCCGCCGTCGAGGTGATCGGCCAGCGCGGCCTGGGTGCGCCCATGGAGGCCATCGCCAAGCGGGCGGGCGTCTCCAAGCAGACGGTCTACAACCACTACGGCTCCAAGGCCGAGCTGGTGCGGGCTCTGATGGCCCGAAGAGTGGCGGCGATCACCGCGCCCTTGCGCGGCCCTGGGGCGATCGAAAATCCCCGCGAGGCCCTGGAAGGCTTCGCCCGGTCGATGCTGGAAACGGTGATGACCACCAAGAGCTACGCGATCCTGCGCGTGGTCATCCAGGGCGCGGGCGAAATGCCCGACGTCGCGCGCGAGGTGTTCGAGGCCGGTCCGCGCCAGACTCGTCGCCAGCTGGCCCTCTTCCTGGAAGAGGAAAGCCGGCTGGGCCGGATGAATGTGCCCGATCCGGACCAAGCGGCCGAGTTCTTCGGGGGCATGGTGATGAGCCATCATCAGCTGCGCAGCCTGCTGGGCCTGCCGTCGGAGAAGACCGCCGACGAGTTCGCCGCCCTGGCCGCCGAGGCCGCCGCGCGCTTCATGCGAGCCTACGCGGCCTAAGAAAAAGGCCCCCGCTCGATGAGCGAGGGCCCGATCCCGTTCAAGGGAACCTGCCTCAGCCTTCGGCTTCGTCCGGCATGCCCATCATGTGGAAGCCGGCGTCGACGTGGACGACTTCGCCCGTGGTCGACTTGCCCAGGTCGGAGGCCAGCCACAGGGCGCAGCCGGCGACCCCTTCCATCGAGGTGTCTTCCTTCATCGCCGAGAACGCGCGGCCCTGGGCGATCATGCCGCGACCGCCCGAGATGCCGGCCAGGGCCAGGGTCCGCATGGCGCCGGCCGAGATGGCGTTGCAGCGGATGCCCTTGGGCCCCAGGTCGCGGGCGATGTAACGGGTGGAGGCTTCCAGGGCGGCCTTGGCCACGCCCATGGTGTTGTAGTTCGGGATGGTCCGTTCCGACCCCAGATAGGTCATGGTGATCAGCGAACCGCCGTTCGGCATGATCTTCGAGGCGCGCTTGGCCACGTCCACGAAGCTGAAGGCCGAGATGTTCATGGCCAGCAGGAAGCCCTCGCGGGTCGTGTTGTCCACGAACGAGCCCTTCAGCTCGTTCTTGTTGGCGAAGGCCACCGAGTGGACGACGAAGTCGATCGTCCCGAACACCTTCTCGATTTCCGCGAAGGCCGCGTCCATCGAGGCGTCATCGGTGACATCGGCCGGGATCATCGTCTTGACGCCGATGCTTTCGGCCAGCGGGCGCACGCGACGCTCCAGCTCTTCGCCCTGGTAGGTGAAGGCCATCTCCGCACCCTGGGCGGCCAGCTGGCTGGCGATGCCCCAGGCGATGGAGTTGTGGTTGGCCACACCCATGACGAGGCCCTTCTTGCCCCGCATCAGCTCGCCCTTGGGGAATGCGTAATCGTCGGCCATTGGTCGGCTCTCCAGAAATCCTTGAGCGCTAGCTAGCAGGACGGATCGGCCTGCGGAACCCTTCAGCGGGTTTAGCGGTCAGAAGCGGGGCGTCAGGCGCAGAAGGTTGTAGGCGATGGCCGCGCCGAAATATTTCAGCGGCACGGGCACGGGCCGTCCCTGCCGGCGCGGCCATGTCCAGCCGCCGGTGGCGATATTGTCGGGCAGCCGCACCAACGGCTTGGCCGCGGTCGACAGCATCGGCGTATAGTAGACGCAGTCCTCGAAATAGTAGTGCACCACCAGCGATTGGCGGGTGGAGTCGGGATCCAGGATCGGCGAACCGCCATGGGCCAGATTGGCCGCCCAGACCCCGACCTGGCCCTTCTTCAGCAAAGCCTGGACGGGCTGAAGACCCACCGCCTCCAGCTGCGCCAGGATCGCTGGATCGTAGGCCTGCGCGTAACTGGTGGTGGTCACCGGTTCGGCCGCGCCGCCTTGCACATCCTGCATGTTCAAGACCGGCAGACGGTGACTGCCCGGATAGTAGCGCAACGGCCCGGAACCCGGCGTGACATCCTCCAGCGCCAGCCACACCCCACACATGAACAGAGCGGGGTCGGCGTGGAAATGCAGCGTATCGCAGTGGATCGACTGCTCGCTGCCTCGCATGAAGTTGAGGCTCTGGAACGGGAAGGTTCGGCGGCCGTAAGCCAGCTCCAGGACTTCCACCAGCACCGGATGGGTCGCGAACTCGCGGATGGCGGGTGAACGCCGCCAAGCATCATGCACGCGCTGGACGCCTGGCGCGGCGAAATGGTGGGCGGTCTCGGCGACGATGCGATCGCAAAGCGTCGCCATCCCTTCGCCCAGATCCAGGATCGCGAATCCGTTTCGAGCGAGATCCCGGGCGAAGGCCTTGGCCGCGAAGCCAGCCTGGCTGGTCGCAAGGTGCGCTTCCAGCGCGTCGGACTCCACCCACGGGATCGGCGGAAGGGCCTTGCCCGCCCCCTTGTCTCCCTTGGTGCTGGCCATGGTCGTCGAGTTCATGCCGTCCTCGTCCCGGCGCGCCGGGTCCTAGTCGGCCTTGCTGAAGATCAGCGTGCCGTTGGTGCCGCCAAAGCCGAAGCTGTTGGACATCACCGTGGTCAGCGGCTTGTCGGAGCGCTCGAGCAGGATCGGCAGGTCGGCGAACTCGGGATCCAGGTTCTCGATGTTGGCGCTCTCGGCCGCGAAACCGTTGTCCAGCATCAGGATCGAATAGATCGCCTCCTGAGCCCCGGCCGCGCCCAGGCTGTGGCCCGTCAGCGACTTGGTCGACGAGATCAGCGGGGCCTTGTCGCCGAACACCTCGCGCACCGCGCCCATCTCCTTGCTGTCGCCGACCGGCGTGGAGGTGCCGTGCGGGTTGAGATAGTCGATGGTCCGGCCGCCGGACTGGGACATGGCCAGGCGCATGCAGCGCGCAGCGCCCTCGCCCGAGGGGGCCACCATGTCGTAGCCGTCGGAATTGGCCGCATAGCCCACGACTTCGCCATAGATCTTGGCTCCGCGCGCCTTGGCGTGCTCGTATTCCTCCAGCACCACGATCCCGGCCCCGCCGGCGATCACGAAGCCGTCGCGGTCCTTGTCGTAGGCGCGGCTGGCCACGGCCGGGCGCTCATTGAAGTTGGTGCTCATCGCGCCCATGGCGTCGAAGAGGTTGGACAGGGTCCAGTCCAGCTCCTCGCAGCCGCCGGCGAAGACGATGTCCTGCTTGCCCATCTGGATCTGCTCGGCGCCCGCGCCGATGCAGTGGGCGCTGGTCGCGCAGGCCGAGCTGATCGAATAGTTGATCCCGCGGATCTTGAACCAGGTCGACAGCACCGCCGACGGGCCCGAGCTCATGGCCTTGGGCACGGCGAACGGGCCGATGCGCTTGGGACCCTTCTCCCGGGTCGTGGCCGCGGCCTCGACGATGACGCGGGTGGACGGGCCGCCGGAGCCGACGATCAGGCCGGTGCGTTCGTTGGAGATCTCGGTCTCCTCCAGCCCCGAATCCTTGATCGCCTGCTCCATGGCGATGTGGGCGTAGGCCGTCCCCGGGGCCAGGAAACGGGCCGCGCGGCGATCGACCAGCGCTTCCCAGTTCTCGATCTTCGGGGCGGCGTGAACCTGGCAGCGGAAGCCGAGCTCGGCGTATTCGGGCGCGAAGACGACGCCCGACTTCGCTTCGCGCAGCGAAGCCAGAACCTCTTCGGCGTTGCTGCCGATGGACGAGACGATCCCCAGTCCGGTGACGACGACGCGACGCATGACTTTTTCCTCTTATGTCCTCCTGGCCCGAAGGGATCGGCTCTCCCGGCCGACCCTGCGACGGATCAGGACGCCATCTGGTCGGCGGTGAACAGGCCGACCTTCAGATCCTTGGTTTCGTAAATGACCTTGCCGTCGGCTTCCATGACGCCGTCGGCGATGCCCATGACCAGCTTGCGCATGATCACGCGCTTGAGATCGATCTTGTAGACCACCTTCTTGACGGCGGGCGTGACCTGGCCGGTGAACTTGACCTCGCCTACGCCCAGCGCACGGCCGCGGCCGGGCGCGCCCGACCATCCCAGGAAGAAGCCCACCAGCTGCCACAGGGCGTCCAGGCCCAGGCAGCCCGGCATGACCGGGTCGCCGATGAAGTGGCAGGCGAAGAACCAGAGGTCCGGATTGATGTCGAACTCGGCCTCGATATAGCCCTTGCCGTGCGCGCCGCCCTCGGCCTCGATGCGGACGATGCGATCGAACATCAGCATCGGCGGCACGGGCAGTTGGGCGTTGCCGGGTCCGAACAACTCACCCCGGCCACAGGCCAGGAGCTCTTCGAAGGTGTAGGAACTCTTTTGCATGCCTCGCCCTAGCACGAGCGCGGGTCGCGCCTCAATGTTACTTTCAGTAACGCTCGTGAACGACCGTCGCTCCAGACAGGCTTGCTATTCGCGGCATTGCACGCCCGGCGCGGCTCCCCAGATCTCGCTCTGCGGGGCCCAGCCGGATTCTCCGTCGGCCTTGAGCTTGCACCAGCCCTTCTCGCAGCGGTCGAGCGAGGCGGTGGCCCGGCCCGCCAGGTAGGCGTTGATCCTCGCCCCTTCCTTGGGCTGCGCCCGCAGCGGCAGCGGGGCGGACTGCACCCGCATGGCCGTGCGCCGCCCATCGGTGGTGCGCTTGTGCACCCAGGCCAGGTTCCCCTCAGGGTCGCAGATCCGCCGCCATTCCCGCGTTTCGGCCACAACCTGCACCGGCAGCCCCTTGGCCTTGTAGATCCACAGCAGGCGATGCTCCTCGTCAGGCCCGACGCGCGCGTTCACCTCGCCGTACTTGAGGGAGACATAGCGCGGCACGTCCATGCCCGACGGGGTGACCTTGGGCGTTTGGGCCAGGGCCGCGCCCGCGATCGTCATCGCCATGGCGGCGGCCGAGGCCGCCCACGGCGAACGATGTTTGCGATTCATCGGCATGTTGCTTGGCCGCATGGGGCCCCTTTGCTACAGATTTCAAACGCCCGTCTGGTTCCCGTTCTGGGAAAACCCAACAGGGGAAGGCTTTTCGAACCGCCCATGTCCGCTCGCAAGCTCAAAGTCATCGTCACCCGCAAGCTCCCCGATCCGGTGGAGACGCGGATGTGCGAGCTGTTCGACACCCAGCTCAACGTCACCGACAAACCCTTGACGGCGGATGAACTGGTCGAGGCCATGAGCCAGGCCGACGTGCTGGTGCCCACCATCACCGACCGCATCGACTCGCGTCTTCTGTCGCGATCCGGCGACCGGCTCAAGCTCATCGCCAACTTCGGCGCCGGGGTCGACAACATCGACGTGGCCACGGCCAACGCCCGGGGCATCATCGTCACCAACACGCCCGGCGTGCTGACCGAGGACACCGCCGACCTGACCATGACCCTGGTCATGGCGGCCTCGCGCCGGGTGGTCGAAGGGGCCGAGGTGGTCAAGGCCGGGGGCTTCCACGGCTGGTCGCCCACCTGGATGCTGGGCCGCCGCCTTTGGGGCAAGCGGCTGGGGATCATCGGCATGGGCCGCATCGGCCAGGCCGTGGCCCGCCGCGCCAAGGCGTTCGGCATGCAGGTGCACTACCACAACAGAAAGCCGGTCAGCCCGCGCATCGCCGAGGAGATCGGCGCCACCTACTGGGAAAGCCTCGACCAGATGCTGGCCCGGATGGACATCGTCTCGGTCAACTGCCCGCACACCCCGGCCACCTATCACCTGTTGTCGGCCCGCCGCCTGAAGCTGCTCCAGCCGCACGCGGTGATCGTCAACACCGCCCGCGGCGAGGTGATCGACGAAGGCGCCCTGGCCAACATGCTGGCGCGCGGCGAGATCGCAGGCGCCGGCCTGGACGTCTACGAGCACGAGCCCGCCATCAATCCCAAGCTGCTCAAGCTGCCCAACGTGGTGCTGCTGCCCCACATGGGCTCGGCCACGGTAGAGGGCCGCATCGACATGGGCGAGAAGGTCATCGTCAACGTAAAGACCTTCATGGACGGGCACCGCCCGCCCGACCGGGTCATCCCCTCGATGTTGTAGTCGCCCCGGAGGGGCGACTTTCGCCTAGAGCTTCATCGTCCCCGTATCGATGAAGCGCTGGTGCCAGGACAGGGCCTCGCCCGGCAGGGTCGGGGTCTGCTGGCCGTATGAGCCGGCCTTGGCCCGGGTGAAATAGTCCTCCAGCATCGGCCGGTAGTCGGGGTGGGAGCAGTTGTCGATGATGACCCGCGCCCGCTGCTTGGGCGACAGGCCGCGCAGGTCGGCCAGGCCCTGCTCGGTGACCAGCACCTGAACGTCCTGGTTGATGTGGTCGACATGGCTGGCCTGCGGCACGATCGCCGAGATCTTGCCGCCCTTGGCCGTCGACGGGGTCATGAAGATCGAGACATAGGCGTTGCGGGCGAAATCGCCGCTGCCGCCGATGCCGTTCTGAATGCGCGAACCCATGACGTGGGTTGAGTTTACGTTGCCGTAGATGTCGGCTTCGATCAGGCCGTTCATGGCGATGCAGCCCAGGCGGCGGATCAGTTCGGGGTGGTTGCTGATCTCCTGCGGCCGCAGGATCAGGCGGTCGCGATAGGCGGCCATGTCGGCGTTGAGGGCTGCGGCGGCCTCAGGACTGAGCGAGAAGGCCGTGGCCGAGGCCATGCGCAGCTTGCCGGCCGCCAACAGGTCCAGCATGCCGTCCTGGATCACCTCGGTATAGGCAGTCATGTTCTCGAACGGCGCGTCGACCAGGCCTGTCAGCACGGCGTTGGCGATGTTGCCCACCCCCGACTGCAGCGGCAGCAGCGTCGGCGGCAGGCGGCCCTTGGCCACCTCGTGGCGGAAGAACTCCAGCAGGTGGCCGGCGATCGCCCGGGCCGTTTCGTCCGGCGGGCTGAAGGGCAGGTTGCGGTCGGGCGCCTCGGTCTCCACCACCGCCACGACGCGGGACGGATCGACGCGGAAGGTCGTCTCGCCGATGCGGTCGTCCGGGCGCACCAGGGGGATCGGCACGCGGTGCGGCGGCAGGGCCGTGCCGTAGTAGATGTCGTGCATCCCTTCCAGCGCCGGGTTCTGCCAGCGATTGACCTCCAGGATGATCTTTTCGGCCCGGTCCAGCCAGGTCTTGTTGTTGCCCACCGACGAGGACGGGATCAGGCTGCCGTCGGGCCGGACGCCCGTGACCTCGACCACCGCCGTGTCGAGCGGCCCCAGGAAGCCCTGCCAGGCCATCGGCGCCACCTGGCTCAGGTGCATGTCGAAATATTCCATCTCGCCGCGATTGATCTTCTCGCGGGCGATCGGGTCTGAATTGTAGGGCAGGCGGAACTCGACGCCGTCGCTCTTGGCCAGAGCCCCGTCCAGTTCAGGTCCCGTCGAGGCGCCGGTCCAAACCCTGACGCGGAAGGGATCGCCAGCGGCGTGGGCGGCCTCGATCCGCTCGGCCAGGGCCATGGGCACCGCCTTGGGGTAACCCGAGCCGGTGAAACCGCTCATGCCCACGGTCGAACCGGGGGTGATCAGGGCGGCGGCGTCCTGCGCGCTCATGATCTTGGCGGCCAAGGCCGGATTGGCGATGCGAGGGTGGCTCATCGGTCTTCTCCCTGGGCCGACCGGCGACAGGGAGGAGGTCCGCCGGGACCGGCGAGCCGAAACCTAGACCAAACGCGGCGGGGCCTCACCTAGGTAAATCCCCGTAACCACAAGGTTTTGAGCGAACGCCGCTACGTCCCGCAACTGGGACAGGCCGGATCGGCGCCGATGCGCACCGTGCGGGTCTCGCCGGCCAGGGCGTCGTAGATCAGCAGGCGCCCGTCCAGGGACCGCCCGGCCCCCGCGATCGTCTTGACCGCCTCCAGCGCCATCATCGAACCGATCACGCCGGCCAGGGCGCCGACGACGCCGACCAGGGCGCAGGTCTCCGCGTCCGGCGGTATGTCCGGCACCAGGCAGCGGTAGCACGGCCGGCCGTGGAACACCGCCACCTGGCCGGTCCAGCGGCCCAGGGCTCCGCTGACCAGGGGCTTTCCCTCGGCCAGGCAGGCGTCGCTGACGGCGAAGCGGGTGGCGAAATCGTCTGTGCCGTCCAGCACCAGGTCATACCGGGAGACCACCGCCCGGGCGTTGTCGGCGTCCAGCCATACCGGATGAGTCTCGACGGCCACATGCGGGTTCAGCGCCGTCAGCTGAGCCGCCGCGGCCTCGACCTTGGGCAGGCCGACCTGGGCGGTCTGGAAGAGCACCTGGCGCTGGAGGTTGGACAAAGACACGGTATCGGCGTCGACGAGGCCCAGCGCCCCCACACCGGCGGCGGCGAGGTAGAGGGCCGCGGGCGCTCCAAGCCCCCCCGCACCGACCACGAGCACCCGGGCCGCCTTCAGCTTCTGCTGCCCCGGGCCCCCGATCTCGCGCAGCACCAAATGACGGGCGTAGCGCTCGACCTCCTCCGACGAAAAGCTCATGACGCTTGACCCTCGTGACCGGCCTCGCCACATGCGAAGCCATGCAAAGCAGCACTTCCAACTTCCCCGACTGGCATGGCACCACCATTCTGGCGGTGCGCAAGAATGGTCAGACCGTGATCGCCGGCGACGGACAGGTCTCCATGGGCCCAACCGTCGTCAAGGGCAACGCCCGCAAGGTGCGTCGCCTGGCCGGCGGCAAGGTCGTGGCCGGTTTCGCCGGCGCCACCGCGGACGCCTTCACCCTGATCGAGCGCCTGGAGGCCAAGCTCGAGCAGTATCCGGACCAACTGGCCCGGGCCTGCGTCGACCTGGCCAAGGACTGGCGGACCGATCGCTACCTGCGACGACTGGAAGCCATGCTTCTGGTGGCGGACGCGAGCGCCATCTACACCGTCACCGGCGTCGGCGACGTGCTGGAACCGGGCGAGAGCGACGGCGGCTCGGTGGCCGCGATCGGCTCGGGGGGCAACTACGCCCTCGCCGCCGCACGGGCCCTGGTCGATCAGGACATGACCGCCGAGGAGATCGCCCGCAAGGCCATGAGCATCGCCGCGGAGATCTGCGTCTACACCAACGGCAACCTGACGGTGGAGACCCTCTGATGACCGAATTCTCCCCGCGCGAAATCGTCTCCGAGCTCGACCGCTACATCGTCGGCCACGCCGAGGCCAAGAAGGCCGTGGCTGTCGCCCTGCGCAACCGCTGGCGCCGTCGTCGCGCTCCTGCCGACCTGCAGGAGGAGCTGACGCCGAAGAACATCCTGCTGATCGGCCCCACCGGCGTGGGCAAGACCGAGATCGCCCGCCGCCTGGCCAAGCTGGCCCAGGCCCCGTTCCTGAAGGTGGAAGCCACCAAGTTCACCGAGGTCGGCTATGTCGGCCGCGACGTCGACCAGATCGTCCGCGACCTGGTGGAAGGCGCCCTGGCCATGGTCCGCGACAAGCGCCGGGCCGGGGTGAAGGCCCGGGCCGAAGCCGCCGCCGAGGAGCGCATCCTCGACGCCCTGACCGGTCCTGGCTCGACCGCCGCCCGCGAAGCCTTCCGCAAGAAGCTGCGGGCCGGCGAGCTGGACGACAAGGAGATCGAGCTTCAGCTGGCCGACAACGGCGGCGGCATGTTCGAAATCCCCGGCCAGCCGGGCGCCTCGGTGCTGAACCTGTCGGAGATGATGAAGTCGTTCGGCGGCGGCCGCACCAAGACCCACAAGACCACCGTCACCGGCGCCTGGGCTCCGCTGATCGCCGAGGAAAGCGACAAGCTGCTGGACCAGGAGGCCCTGACCCAGGAAGCCCTGGAACTGGCCGAGAACCACGGCATCGTCTTCCTCGACGAGATCGACAAGGTCGCCAGCTCGTCCCAGCGTTCGGGCGCCGACGTCAGCCGCGAGGGCGTCCAGCGCGACCTGCTGCCGCTGATCGAGGGCACCACCGTCTCGACCAAGTACGGGCCGGTGAAGACCGACCACATCCTGTTCATCGCCTCGGGCGCCTTCCATGTGGCCAAGCCCAGCGACCTGCTGCCCGAGCTGCAGGGCCGCCTGCCGATCCGCGTGGAGCTGAAGGGCCTGACCCGAGACGACCTGCGCCGGATCCTGACGGAGCCCGAAGCCAATCTGATCCGCCAGCACCAGGCCCTGATGGCCACCGAAGGCCTGACCCTGGTCTTCACCGACAGCGCCATCGACGCGGTGGCCGACGCCGCCGTGGCGGTCAACGCCTCGGTGGAGAACATCGGCGCCCGCCGGCTTCAGACGATCTTGGAAAAGGTGGTCGAGGAGATCAGCTTCACCGCCGCCGACCGCTCGGGCGAGACGGTGACGGTCGACGCCGACTATGTGGCCGGCCGCATCGGCGCCTTGGCGGCGAACGCCGATTTGAGCCGGTTCATTCTGTAGGGGTCGAAGGGCGGAGGGGTCACCCCGCCGCCCTCACCGCCTCCATCCCCAGCATCGCGGCCTTGCGGCCCAGGCCCCAGTGATATCCCGTCAGCCGACCGTCCTTGGCGATGGCGCGGTGGCACGGGATCAGCAGCGAGATCGGGTTGGCGCCGATGGCCCCGCCCGTGGCCTGATAGGCGCGTGGCTTGCCCGCCCAGGCCGCGATCTGGCCGTAGGTGCTGGTCTGGCCGACCGGAATGCGCAGCAAGGCCTTCCAGACCTGGATGTTGAACGGCGAGCCGATCAGCACGACCGGCAGCGGCTCGGTCCCGCCGGCGAAGGCGTGGACCGCCGTGTCGGCCGCCCGCGCGTCGTCGCGGCGCCAATCGGCCGCCGGGAAGCGGCGGCGCATGTCCTCGAACGTCGCGTCGTCGTCGCCGTCGGAAAAGGCCAGGCCCGCCAGGCCGCGCGGAGCCATCACGAACAGCCCCTTGCCATAGGGCGTGGGCGCCCAGCCCCAGGTCAGGACCATTCCCTCCCCGCGTCGGCGCACGTCGCCCGGCGTCACCGCCTCCTGGGCGATGAACAGGTCATGCAGGCGCGAGGGGCCCGACAGGCCCGCGTCGTAGGCCGCGTCCAGAACGCTGGCCCCCTCCTCAAGCGACCGGCGCGCCTCGGCGTGGGCGATGGCCGCCACGAAGGTCTTGGGGCTGACGCCGGCCCAGCGGCTGAACACCCGCTGGAAGTGGAACGGCGACAGGCCCACGGCGGCCGCAGCCTCGTCCAGCGAGGGCCGTTCCTGCCAGCGGTCGGCCAGCCAGGCCAAGGCCTTGGCCATGCGATCGTAGTCGGCCGACCGCTCGGTCAGGTGGGCGAAGGCTTGAGAGGGGGAGACATCCAGGGCCATGGGGTGAAGATAGTCCGCGTGGCCTTCCTCGTCCGCCCGGTTCTTGCGCATCAGGCTGGATGGCGCTCGGCCCGGGCGGCGCGGATCGCGCGATCCAAGGCTTCTGCCAGATCGACCCGCTCGGGCGGACTCAGCGCCCGGCCCAGGGTCAGGCGCCGACGGTTCATGGCCAGGCGCACCCGCATCTCGTGCTGGCCCGGCTGGTCCCGGTCCACGCGCGTGAAGGCCGTAGGCGACGTCCAGACCACTCTTCCGCCCTTCTCGTCCTCGTGGCTGACGATGACGGCCTCGGCCGTGACCCGCACCCGTTCGGACCGCCGGCCGCTGCGATAGCTGGCCCTCAGCGCCAGGCCCATGGCCAGGATGTCCAGCCCCAGGAACGGCAACACCGGCGGCGCGCCCAGCACCAGCAGGAACGTCGCCACCATAAGGTTGAACAGCACCATCACGGCCAGCACGACATAGAGACCGCGCCGGCCCATCGACCGGTTCGGCCTGATCACGGCGTCCATGTAGAGCGGCGCGGACATGGACGCTGATTTAGGCCCATCCCCAGCCCTTGGCGAGCGCCGCGCATCACGGCATGGTCGCCGCCCATGGCCAAGCCCCTCACCAAGAAGCGCCCCGCCGCCAGGCGGATCTCCTCCGCCGAGCGCGAACGGGTCGAGGTGCTGTTCTCCCGCTTCGAGAGCCTGGACGACCACCCCAAGACAGAACTGCACTATTCCAATCCCTACACCTTGGTGACCGCCGTGGCCCTGTCGGCCCAGGCCACCGACGTGCAGGTGAACAAGGCCACCGGCCCGCTGTTCCAGGTCGCCGACAGCGCCGCCAAGATGCTGGAGCTGGGCGAAGAGGGTTTGATCCCCTACATCGCCTCGATCGGCCTCTACCGCACCAAGGCCAAGAACGTCATCGCCGCGGCCCGCATCCTGGTCGACCGCTACGGCGGCGAAGTCCCGCTGGAGCGCAAGGCGCTGGAAAGCCTGCCCGGCGTGGGACGCAAGACCGCCAGCGTGGTGCTGAACGAACTGGACATCGAACCGGCCATCGCCGTTGACACCCATGTCTTCCGGGTCTCGCACCGCCTGAAACTGTCGGCCGGCAAGACGCCCGACGCGGTCGAGGACGACCTGATGCGGGTGGTCCCCGATCGCTACAAGACCCGCGCCCATCACTGGCTGATCCTGCACGGGCGCTATGTCTGCGTCGCGCGGCGACCCAAGTGCGAGGTCTGCCGGATCGCCGACCTTTGCCCGTCGCGGGAACTGTTCCTGGGGGCCTAGGGTCCCAAGACCCTCCCCCGAAGGACGGGGGAGGGTTTACCGTCAGGGCCGGGCCGGGATCTGCAGGCCGCGCTGCACGGCCGGACGGGCCAGGCCACGCTCGAGCCAGGCCGGCACGTTTTTCAGCTTGTCGTAGTCGACCAGCGCGCCAGCGTCGTAGAAGCCGATCAGGTTGCGCACCCAGCCCAGGGTGGCGATGTCGGCGATCGTATAGGCCTCGCCCATGATCCAGTCGCGGCCTTCCAGGCGCGTCTCCAGCACGCCCAGCAGGCGCTTGGCCTCGGCCACGTAGCGGTCGCGCGGGCGCTTGTCCTCGTAGTCCTTGCCGGCGAACTTGTGGAAGAAGCCCACCTGGCCGAACATCGGGCCGATCGCCGCCATCTGGAACATCACCCACTGGATGGTCTCGATGCGTGTTGCAGGGTCCGCCGACAGGAACTTGCCCGACTTGTCGGCCAGGTAGATCAGGATCGCGCCGCTCTCGAACAGGCCCAGCGGCTTTCCACCCGGACCGTCGGGATCGATGACGGCCGGGATCTTGCCGTTGGGATTCAGCGACAGGAACTCAGGCGTCCAGGTTTCGTTAGCGCCGATGTCGATCAGGTGCGGTTCATACGGCAGGCCGATTTCTTCCAGCATGATCGACACCTTCACGCCGTTGGGCGTGGGCAGCGAATAGAGCTGCAGGCGGTCGGAGTGCTTGGCCGGCCAGCGCCGGGTGATCGGAAAGGCGGAAAGGTCGGCCATCTGTAACTCCTGGGGTGACGGTCCAGCCTAGATAGGCGGCCGCGCCGGTTCCGCCAGGGTCCTCTAAAGCCGGGCGACCACCGCCCGAGCGAACGCCTCGCCCCCGTCGTGAGCGTGCTCGAGGAAGAGATCCGGCTCGATGGCCTCCAGTTCCATCAGCTGGGGCGCGCCATCCAGGCCGCGGATGAGGTCGACTCGGGCATAGGCCAGGGGGGCCGGCGCGGCCTGCAACACCATTTCAGCCGCATGCAGGGCCTCGGGTTCGGGCGCGACGCCGCTGACCTTTCCGCCGAACTGCGGCTGAACCCGGAAGTCGCCCTCGACCGCCACCTTGGTCACCGCGTGGCTGAAGGCGCCGTCGAAGAAGAACAGGGACAGCTCGCCCTCCTCGCCCACCGCCGGCAGGAACGGTTGGATCAAGGCCGGCCCTTGGGTGCAGCCGGCCAGGCCGTCGGCGTGGCGTAGCCGGACCGTGTCCTGAGAGCCGCCCGAGATCTGAGGCTTGGCGACAAGCTGGTCGACGCCGAAGATCTCGCGGGCGCGGTCAAGCTCTTCCAGCGTGAGCCGATCGACAGCGATGGTGGGCGCCACCGGCGCGCCCTTCCCCGCCAGTTCGGCCAGATAGGTCTTGGTGGTGTTCCAGCGCAGGATCGGGACCGGGTTGACCAAGGGGGCGCCGGCCGCTTCGAAGGCGTCCAGCCTGGCGAGCCATTCCGCCGACCGCAGATGATAGCCCCAGCTGATGAGCGGCAGCACGACCCTCGCCGAGCCGACGTCGGCGTCGACCCAGCTGGCCGCGGCGACGTTCAGGCCATGGCGGCGAAGCGGCGCGGCCAAGCCTTCGAACAGCGGCGACCAGGCGTCGGCGAAGCGGGGCTCGTCCGGGGCGGGCGTGAGGATCAGCACGTCGGTCATGGTCCTGGCGGTAGAACGACACGCGCGCGCCCGCAAGGCTCGCGTTGCCTTAAGCGCGCCAATCCGGTACTTCGCCCGGTCACTTCCCGTCCGAAAAGGCCTTTCATGACCGCGCTCTACGACGTCGCCGCCATCGGCAACGCCATCGTCGACGTCATCGCCCAGTGCGACGACGCCTTCCTGGCCCGCGAGGGCCTGGTTAAAGGCTCGATGGCTCTGATCGATCCGGCGCGGGCGTCGAGCCTGTACGACGCGATGTCGGCCGGCATCGAGGCCTCGGGCGGCAGCGCGGCCAACACCGCCGCGGGCGTCGCCAGCTTCGGCGGCAAGGTGGCCTTCATCGGCAAGGTGGCCGACGACCAGCTGGGCCACGTGTTCCGCCACGACATGACCGCGATCGGCTGCGTCTTCACCACCCCGTCGCTGGCCGAAGGCCCGGCCACCGCCCAGAGCCTGATCAACGTCACCCCTGACGCCCAGCGCACCATGTCGACCTATCTGGGCGCCTGCGTGGAGCTGACGCCGGACGACGTCGATCCCGCGATCATCGAGGCCGCACAGGTCGCCTATCTGGAAGGCTACCTGTTCGATCCGCCGGAAGCCCGCCGCGCCTTCGCCAAGGCCGCCGCCCTGAGCCACGGCGCGGGCCGCAAGATCTCGATGACGCTTTCCGACAGCTTCATGGTCGATCGCCACCGCTCGGCCCTGCTGGGCTTCATCGAGACCCAGTGCGACATCGTCTTCGCCAACGAGAGCGAGGTCTGCTCGCTGTTCGAGACCACCGACTTCGCCGCCGCCGTCCAGGCCCTGGCCGATCGCTGCGAGATCGCCGCCGTCACGCGCAGCGAAAAGGGCTCCGTGGTGGCCGCCAGCGGGCAGCTTCACGAAATCTCGGCCTACCCCGTGGAAAAAGTCGTGGACACGACCGGCGCGGGCGACCAATACGCCGCTGGTTTCCTCTATGGCCTCACCCAGGGCCGTCCGCTGCCGGTCTGCGGCCAGCTGGGCTCCCTGGCCGCCGCGGAGGTGATCGACCATTATGGTCCGCGCCCGCAGGTCAACCTGCGTGAGCTGGCCGCGAAGTACGGCCTGTAAGTCAAGCCAAGGACTCTAAGGATTCAGATGGCCCGCACCGCTGAAGTGGTCCGCGAGACGAAGGAGACCCAGATCCGGGTCTGGATCGATCTCGACGGGACCGGCGTCTCGACGATCTCCACCGGCATCGGTTTCTACGACCACATGCTGGAGAGCTTCGCGCGCCACGGCGGCTTCGACCTGAAGGTCGAGACCAAGGGCGACCTGCACATCGACATGCACCACACGGTGGAAGACACCGGGATCGTGCTGGGCCAGGCCATCAACAAGGCGCTGGACAGCTTCAAGGGCGTCCGCCGCTTCGGCCACGCCTACATCCCGATGGACGAGACCCTGACGCGTTGCGCCATCGACCTGTCCAACCGGCCCTACCTGATCTGGAAAGTCGAGTTCAAGCGGCCCAAGGTCGGCGAGATGGACACCGAACTCTTCAAGGAGTTCCACCACGCGTTCGCCATGAACTGCGGGGCCTGCGTCCACCTGGAAACCCTTTACGGCGACAACACCCACCACGTGGCCGAAAGCGGCTTCAAGGCCCTGGCCCGGGCCCTGCGCCAGGCGGTGGAGCTGGATCCCAAGACCGGCGGCCACGCCCCCTCCACCAAGGGCGTGCTGTAGGAAACTGATTTCATGCAGACCGTCGCCCTGATCGATTACGGGTCGGGCAACCTGCGCTCGGCCGAGAAGGCCCTGCGCGAGGCGGCCCGCCGTCGCGCGCTCGAAGCCGAGATCGTCGTGACCGCCGATCCCGACCTTGTCGCCAAGGCCGACCGCGTCTTCCTGCCCGGCGTCGGGGCCTTCGCCTCGTGCCGCGCGGGCCTGGACGCCACCGGGGTCTACGAGGCCATGAACCAGGCCGTGCACGGCCGCGGCGCGCCCTTCATGGGCATCTGCGTGGGCCATCAGCTCCTGGCCACCGAGGGCCTGGAATTCGGTGTCACTCCGGGCCTCGACTGGATTGGCGGCCAGGTGAAGAAGCTCGAGCCGGGCGATCCGTCGCTGACGATCCCGCACATGGGCTGGAACGCGATCTCGTACGTCCGCGCTCATCCCCTGTTTTCGGGGATCGAGGACGGCGCCCACATGTACTACGCCAACTCCTTCGCCCTGGCGGCGTCCGATCCGGGCGACGTCGTAGCCACGACCGACCACGGCGGCCCCTTCGTCGCCGCTGTGGCCAAGGACAACGTGGCGGGCGTACAGTTCCACCCCGAAAAATCCCAAGCCGCGGGGCTCGCCCTGCTCGCCAACTTCCTGGAATGGCGCCCATGATCCTCTACCCCGCCATCGACCTGAAGGACGGCCAGTGCGTGCGCCTGCTTCACGGCGACATGGAAAAGGCCACGGTCTTCAACAACAGCCCGGCCGACCAGGCCGAACGGTTCGCCAAGGACGGCTTCTCGTGGCTGCACGTGGTCGACCTGAACGGCGCCATCGAGGGCAAATCGGTCAACACCGCGGCGGTGCAGTCGATCCTGGAGGCCGTGTCGATCCCCGTTCAACTGGGCGGCGGCATCCGCACCCTGGAAGGCGTCGAGGCCTGGATCGAGGCGGGCGTCTCGCGCGTGATCCTGGGCACCGTGGCCGTCCACGACCCCGAGCTGGTTCGCAAGGCCGCCAAGCTGTGGCCCGAACAGATCGCCGTGGCCGTCGACGTACGTGACGGCAAGGTGGCGGTCGACGGCTGGACCGGCCTGTCGGACCTGGACGCCATCACCCTGGGCAAGCGCTTCGAGGATGTGGGCGTGGCCGCCCTGATCGTCACCGACATCAGTCGGGACGGGGCCCTGACCGGCGTCAACGTCGAGGGCGTGGGCGAGCTGGCCGACGCCGTCTCGATCCCCGTCATCGCCTCGGGCGGCGTGGCCTCGGTGGCCGACATCGAGCGATTGAAGGCTCGCCAGGGCGTCGAGATCGCCGGCGCCATCCTGGGCCGCTCGCTCTACGCCGGCACGATCAAGCCGGCCGAAGCCCTGATCGTGGCGGCCGCCTGATGCTGAAGACCCGGATCATTCCCTGCCTCGACGTGAAGGACGGGCGGGTGGTCAAGGGGGTCAACTTCGTCTCCCTGCGCGACGCCGGGGATCCGGTGGAGCAGGCGCGGGCCTATGACGCGGCCGGCGCCGACGAACTGATGTTCCTGGACATCACCGCCTCCAGCGAGGGCCGAGGCCTGATCCTGGACGTCATTTCGCGCACCGCCGAGGTCTGCTTCATGCCCGTCTCGGTGGGCGGGGGCGTCCGCCAGGTGGCCGACATGCGCCGCCTGCTGCTGGCCGGCGCCGACAAGGTCTCGGTCAACACCGCCGCGGTCGAGAACCCCGACCTGATCGCCGGCGGCGCCGACGCTTTCGGGGCCCAGTGCGTGGTCGTGGCCATAGACGCCAAGGCGCGCGAGGACGGCTCCGGCTGGAACGTCTGGACCTATGGCGGTCGCAGGGACACCGGCATCGACGTGGTCGAGTGGGCCGCCAAGGTCGTGGAACGCGGCGCGGGGGAAATCCTGCTGACCTCGATGGACCGCGACGGGGCCAAGATCGGCTACGACATTCCCCTGCTGAAGGCGGTGACCTCGGAAGTAACCGTGCCGGTGATCGCCTCTGGCGGGGCGGGCAAGGCCGAGCACCTGGTGGAGGCCGCCCGCGACGGCCACGCCGCCGCCGTGCTGGCCGCCTCGATCTTCCACTTCGGCGAGATCTCGATCGGGGAGGCCAAGCAGGCCATGGCCGACGCCGGCATTCCGGTGCGCCTGGACAGCCCGGCGGGGGCCGCATGAGCCAGCGTCTGACCGCCGTTCTCGAACGCCTGGCCGCGACGGTCCAGGCCCGCAAGGGCGGCGACCCTTCGGTCTCCTACACCGCAAAGCTGCTGAACGATCCCGCCCTGGCGGCCAAGAAGCTGGGCGAGGAAGCCGTCGAGACCGTGATCGCCGCCGTGGCCCAAGGTCCGGACGCCCTGGCTGCGGAAAGCGCCGACCTGCTCTACCACTGGCTGGCTCTCATGGCCGCCTCGGGCGTGTCGCTGGACGCGGTGGCCGAGAAGCTGGAAGCCCGCGAGGGGATCTCGGGCATCGCCGAAAAGGCTGCGCGGCCCAAGTAGGCGCGCGCAGGGCGCTTCACGCCCTAACCCAGCAGCCGGCTCAGGAACGCCGAATGCAGGCTCCAGCCCAGGAAGCCGGCCAGACCCATCACAAGACCCAGGGCGCCGAACGCCCAGGAAGCCCATAGCAACGAGTAGATCTCGACCAGGGCCGCCACGGCCGCGATCGACACCGCAATGGAGATCAGGGCGTCGGCGGCGTCGAACTGGTCGTCATGGACGTTCAGGGCGTCATACTGGGCCGAAAAGCCCTCGGCCTTGATCTTCAGGGCGGGTACTTCGGCCCGGTACTTGGCCATCTCGGCTTCCAGCCGGGTCGCCTCCGCGGTCGCGGCTGTCCGGGCCTCGCCGCCGCCGAGGCCGGCCAGCAGCTGGGTCTGGGTCAGGGTCGTCTCGTCGATGTGCAGCTTGGTCTTGGTGGCCTGGTACTCGTTCCAGGCGTCGACGCTGTCGGACTGGGCCTGCTGCATGGCCTGGACGATATTACCGTCCTTGACCCCGCACAGGCCCATGAAGATCGACAGGGCCACGACGGTTATAGCCACGCTCTGGTTCAGGCGCTTGTCCTTGGCTTCCGCCCCGATCTCGATGTCCATGGCTCGGCTCCGATGACCTGGCCAAGCTTACGCGCGATCATGGCGGACGCGAGGCGCGCCGGCGCTCTCAGGTGCGGCGCTTGAGCGCGACATAGAGCGCCCCTTCGCCGCCGTGACGTTGATCGGCCGGCGAGACCCCGGCGATCATCTCGCGCAGGATCGGATCAGCCAGCCATTCGGGCGTGCGTTGGCGCAGGACCCCCTGCCCCACCTTGCCC
Source organism: Caulobacter sp. (assembly GCA_017745235.1). Taxonomy (GTDB): domain Bacteria; phylum Pseudomonadota; class Alphaproteobacteria; order Caulobacterales; family Caulobacteraceae; genus Caulobacter. The sequence continues at coordinate 39,494 of JAGHZU010000019.1, forward strand.
TTGCCGGTGATCACAAGCACGGCGCGATGACCGTCGTCGAAGGCCCGGCGCACGAAGCTCTCGAGGGTGGCGCGGGCGCGGTCCTGGTCCAGGCCGTGCATGTCCAGCCGGGCGCCGATCGGGTCATGTTCCTTGGCCAGGCGCCGGCGGCGGTTGGGCTCGATGCCGTCCGGCGGTGGCTTGGCCGCCTTGGGCCTGACCGGCTTGATGTCCGCCGGGTCGATGCGCAGCGGCGCGATCGAGGCCAGATGCGTGGGCGGAGCGATGTCGGCGGCGTGGGCCAGCAATTCGGCCCGGGCGGCCGGTCGTGGCTTGGCCTTGACCCGCATCTTGCCCGGCCGCTCGGCGATGCGCGCCTGAACGGTCGAGGCCACGAGGCGCCAGAGCCTCTGGTCCTCGTCGTCAGGCGGTCGCCGCTTGCTCACGTCAGGATTGGGGTTGGGCCAGGGGGACCAGGCGATAGAGCCGCAGATCGTGGCGCACGCGGCCAGCTTCCGAACCCGCGATCTGGCCGGTGCCGGTGTAGAGGTCGGCCCGAACCGGCCCCTTGATGGCGCTGCCCACGTCCAGCGCCACGGCGAGGCGACGATAGGTCGGGAAGGCTCCGGCCAGGCGCGGGGCGCTGGCGTCGAGCCAGAACAGCTCGCCCATGGCGTGCTGGCTGGGGTCGACGGCGATGGCGCGGCCGGCGGGCAGCGCGACGCCCGCTGCGCCCACCGCCTGCTTGCCGTCGTCCGGGAGCGTCTGGAAGAAGACGTAGCGGGGGTTCAGGCGCATGATCGCATCGGCCTCGGGCCCGCGATGGACCGCCAGCCACGAGCGGATGGCGTCGCCAGAGGTGTTGTTGTCGGGCAGAAGGCCGCGCTCGCGCATGGGCGTGGCGATACCCACAAATGGCCGGCCGTTCGAACCGGCGAAGGCCGCGCGCACTCGCCGGCCGTCGGGCAGGGTCAAGACGCCCGAACCCTGGATCTGCAGGAAAAACAGGTCCTCGGGCCGCATCCAGGCCAGGGGTCGCGTCTCGGGCGTCGCCTCGATGGCCGCGCGGTCGGGATAGGGCAGCACCTGGCCGCCCTCGATCTCGCCGGCGACCTTCTTGCCGGCGAGGCCGGAGTCGAACTGGCCCAGGTCCAGGGTCACCAGGTCGGTCGGCTTGCCCCGCATCGGCGCGCTGAACTCGGCCGAGCGAGACATCCGCGCCTCGTACTCGGGCGCGAAATAGGCCGTCAGCGTGCCCTGGCCAGGCACCGGCTCGGGGCGGAAATTGGCCTCCAGGAAACGGCGGGCGTCCAGGTCGTTGCTCGAGCGGTCGGCCCGGGCCCGGCGGCAGACCTCGGCCAGGGCCGGGTCCTTGGCCACGCCGCAGCCCTGGCGGAAAGCGTCGAGGGCTCCGAGATGGTCCTCCTGCGCCCAGCCCGACAGCGTGGCGAACGAAAGCTCGCCGCCCGAAGCCGACGGCGGCGGAAGCGGTCCGCCCGTCGAAGGCGGGACAGGACCCGGGCCGGTCGGACGGATCGGCGTGGTCGTACAGGCCGCCAGCGCCAGCAGGGCGGCGGCGGCCACGAGGCCCTGGCGCAGCATCACGCCTCCGCGACGTCGACGCGGACCAGGGTCCAGTTGGGATCGCCGCTCTTGAGATCGCGCTCGAACGTCCAGAGGTCGGCGGTGCGGCGGTCGTCGACCCCCTCGCCTTCCGGCCCCGTCGAGCGAGTGCGGATTTCCGCCAGGATGCGGACCACCGCCCGGGCGGTGTCGCCCTCGACCGAGACCTTGTCCAGGTCCGTGCGCGGCGCGGCCAGGAACTCCGCGCTCTCGGTGCGGCCTTCCGCTTCGCGCGCGGCGATGGCGGCTTCGAAATCGGCCATCACGCCTGGCGACAACAGCGGGCGCAGGGTATCGCGGTCGCCCGCGGTGAAAGCCTTGACGATGGTTTCATAGGCCAAACGCGCGCCGGCCAGGAACTGGCCTACGTCGAAGTCGCTCTGGCGCGCGCGCAGGGCGGCCAGGCCGCTGGCGGCGGCCGGGGTCTGATCCAGGGTCTTCACGTCCGACTGGGGGCCGTCAGCGGGCACGGGCGCGGCGTCCTCGGGCTGACGACCCACCCTGCGCCCAAGCGTGGCGTAGAGCTGGTAGAGGATGACCGCGGCCAGCACCGCCAGGATGATCCATTCAAACACGATAGATTCCGCTCAGTCGAACAAGGCGATGCATATCGCCTATATAGGCGATACGGGCTCGCGCGTCAGGCGCCTGGCGTTGCGCGCCCGCGTCCCGCGTGTTAGCAGCCCGGCTCTCTCCTAGCGGCCATTTTCAACGCCGAATACGGATTTTATCGATCATGACCGACACCACCGCCGCCCCGCCGGCCACTTCGGAAGACGCCGCGGCCGCCGAGACGGGCATCCGGATCGTCGCCCAGTTCCTGCGCGACTTCTCGTTCGAGAGCCCCCTGGCCCCGGATTCGCTCCGCGCCGGCGGCGCCGCGCCCGCCATCGACATGGGCGTGGAAATGAACGCCCGCGGTCGCCAGGACGGCCTGTTCGAGGTGGACCTGAAGCTGTCGGCCCGCGCCTCGCGCGACGATCAGGCCGTGTTCCACGTCGAAGTCCTGTACGGCGGCCTGTTCCACATCGCCGGCGTGCCGGAAGACCAGCTGGAAGCCGTGCTCCTGATCGAGTGCCCCCGCTTCCTGTTCCCGTTCGCTCGCCGCCTGATCTCGGACGTCACGACGGAAGGCGGCTTCCCGCCGTTCCTGATCGATCCGATCGACTTCGCCGGCGTCTACGCCGCGCGCAAGGCCCAGGCCGAAGCCGCGCCGGTGGCCGGCAACGCCTGATCCCAGGCTTCGAGCTGAAGACGAGAAGGCCCCGACCGCCCAGCGGTCGGGGCCTTTTCTTTGGCGTGTCTCGCCTCTTGGGAGGCGCCGGAATAAGGCGTGACGCTACGGCTGCAGCCGGTATCCGCCCATTTCGGTGATCAGGATCCGCGCCACGGCCGGGTCGGGCTCGATCTTCTGGCGCAGACGATAGACGTGGGTCTCCAGCGTATGGGTGGTGACGCCGGCGTTATAGCCCCAGACCTCGGTCAGCAGTTCCTCCCGCGACACGGGCTTGGAGCCGGCGCGATAGAGGTACTTCAGGATGTTGGTTTCCTTCTCGGTCAGCCGCACCTTCTTCTGCTTCTCGTCGATCAGCAGCTTGGCTGAAGGACGGAACTCGTAGGGACCGATGCGGAACAGCGCGTCTTCCGAAGCCTCGTAGCTGCGCAGCTGCGCGCGGATACGGGCCAGCAGCACGCCGAACCGGAAAGGCTTGGTGACATAGTCGTTGGCGCCGGACTCCAGGCCCAGGATCGTATCGCTGTCGCTGGCGGCCGCCGTCAGCATGATCACGGGGGCGGTCACGCCGTTCTTGCGCATCAGGCGGCACGCCTCGCGGCCGTCCATGTCGGGCAGGTCGACGTCCAGCAGGACCAGATCGGGCTTGATGTCGCGAGCCATCCGTACGCCTTCGCCGGCGGTCGGGGCTTCGGCGACGGCGAACTCCTCGTGCAGGGCCAACTGCTCGGCCAGGGCCCCGCGCAGATCATCGTCGTCGTCGACCAGGAGAAGGGTTTTGCGTTGCGCCATGGGGCCGAACATGCACCGGTGCGGCCCCCGGCGCCAAGGGGCGCCCTTCGGAGACTTGGCCTTGACGACCTTTCGCGCGCACGCCGACGGCATGATCGAGGTGGGCGGCCGCCGCCTGCGCTGCGCGCTGGGCAAGGCCGGGGTGATCGCCGCGGCCGACAAGCGCGAGGGCGACAACAAGAGTCCCGCGGGGATCTGGCCCATCCGGTACGTCTGGTATCGTCCCGACGTCTATCCGCAGGGGCCGGACACCGCGCTGGAGACCCGCGCCACCGCGCCCGACGACGGCTGGTGCGACGCCCCGACCGACCCAAACTATAACCGCGCCGTCAAGCTGCCCTATCCGGCCAGCGCCGAGCGGCTATGGCGCGACGACCATGTCTACGACCTGGTGATGGTGCTGGGCCACAACGACGACCCGCCCGTTCCCGGGATGGGATCAGCCATCTTCCTGCACCTGGCGCGCGAGGACTATTCCGGCACCGAGGGCTGCGTAGCCCTGGCCCGGCCGGACATCGAGACCCTGCTGGCCATCGCCAGGCCGGGCGACGCCGTCGCCATCGAGGCCTGAAACACGGCTCAGCCCCGGTGACCGAACAGGGCTGAACCGACCCGCACCGAGGTCGCACCGCAGGCGATGGCGGTCTCGAAGTCGCCGCTCATGCCCATCGACAGCTTCTCCAGGCCGTTGCGAGCGGCGATCTGGCCCAGCATCCGGAAATGCGGCGCGGGATCGTCCTCGGCCGGCGGGATGCACATCAGCCCCTCGACCGGCAGGTCCAGGGCCCGGCATCGGCCGACAAAGGCGTCAGCCTCGCCGGGCGCGACCCCGGCCTTCTGGGCCTCCTCCCCCGTATTGACCTGCACGAACAGGCGCGGCGCCTTGCCCCGGGCCTGGATCTCGTCGGCCAGCGCCCTGGCCAGCTTGTCGCGGTCCAGCGTCTCGATCACGTCGAAGAACGCCGCAGCCTCTCGCACCTTGTTGGTCTGCAGCGGACCGATCAGGCGCAGTTCCAGGCCCTGCCGACGCTCGCTCCAGCGGCCCAGGGCCTCCTGGACACGGTTTTCGCCAAAGACCCGCTGGCCCGCGTCGAGCACAGGGGCGATATGATCCCACGGCTGGGTCTTGGACACCGCCACCAGCGTGACCGCGTCGGCGGCGCGCCCGGCGGCCAGGGCGGCGGCGCGGATGCGGGACTGGATCGAGGCATAGGCGTCAGACATGGCTTCCACACGCGACGGAGAACTGGAGAGCCTGTCTAGAACGGCTGCGCGGCTTCGCCCATGGGTCGTTCGCGGTCGCTCCCTGCCAGGGCTGCTGTTTTTCACCGATCCAGTCCGCACCCCCGACCCGGAGACCGTGGCCGAACGCCTGCCGGCCGGAGCCGGGATCGTCTTCCGCGCCTTCGGCGCCGCCGACGCTCGGGCGCGCGGGCTGCGCCTGCGCGAGATCGCGCGCCGCCGCGGCTTGTTGTTGCTGGTGGGCGCCGACGAGGCGCTGGCGATGGCGGTTGAAGCCGACGGCTTGCACCTGCCCGAGCGGATGGGCGCTGATCTCCCCGACCTACGCGCCCGCCGCCCGAACTGGCTGCTGACCCAGGCCGCCCATGACCTGGCGGCCGCCCAGGCGGGCGGCGAAGCCGACGCCCTGGTGGTCTCGCCCGTCTTCCCGAGCAACAGCCCCTCGGCGGGCCTTCCCCTGGGCGTGGCTGGATTGAAAGCGATCGTCGAGGCCGTGGGGACGCCGGTCTACGCCCTGGGCGGGGTTCGGGCGGCCACGGCGGAGCAGTTGGTCGGCTCGGGCGTGGTCGGCCTGGCCGCTATCGAGGCTCTGGCGGGTTGATACACGACGCCACCCCCTGAAGAGCTCATGGCGCGCGGACCGGAGAACCGAGAGGCAGGCTTAGAACTTGAACGCGGTTTCCAGCTTCACGCGAGGGGCCGGTTCCTTCAGGTCGTTCTTGCGGGCGGCCATGGCGGGATTGTTGTCCCCCAGGGCGACGGCACCGCCGACGCGGAGCGAAGGCGTGACGCTGTAGTAGGCGCCGGCCTGCACGTCCTTCATCTCCATCTCGCGGCCCACCGGCTGGTCGAGATCGAGCTTGAGGCCCCATTTGCCCTTCTTGTTGTCCCACTGGAGGGACTTCTTGGGCCCCTGTTGCGGGTTGAAGGGCGCGAGAGACGCCGGATTGCTGAAATCGCTCTTGACGGCGAAGTCGGGAGTGGCGGCGCGCGGCTTGCTTTGGGCGTGCGCCACCGTGGCCGATCCAACCAGGATCAGCGCGGTCGCACCCGCCGTGAAAAATCTTGCCGCGAACATCGCTTACTCGAACCTGTCCCCAACTCGATCCTGATATAGGAACGAGCTCCCTCGAAGTCGATTAAAGGCCTGAGTACAACGCGGTCAACCGCAGTTGGATTGCGCCTAACGTCGCGGGAGGCGATTCGAGCGGCGCCTGTGGCGGTCGTGCCACGCGATTCCTTGTTTTGACCCAGCGCGACCATGCTATAGACCGCTTCCCGGCTGCGGGGGCGCGCCAGGACGCGCGGACGCGCCGGCGAACATTTGGAGCGAGGTACTATGGCGTTTGAGCGTGGGTCGGTGTTGCGCGGCGTCGCCGCTGGCGTTCTTGCGCTGACCGTTCTGACCGGGGTCTCGGCCTGCGGCGGCAACAAGGGCGGCGATCAGCTCAATGGCGGTTCGAGCCTGAACCCCTTCCGCGGTCGCGGCGCCAAGGCCGCCCCGCAGCAATCGGGCGCCATCGGCGTCAACGGCTTCCTGTGGCGCGCCAGCCTCGACACCCTGGCCTTCATGCCCCTGGCTTCGGCCGACCCGTACGGCGGCGTGATCGTCACCGACTGGTACACCAATCCGGAAAAGCCGGACGAGCGCTTCAAGGCCACCGTCTACATCCTGGACACCCGCCTGCGCGCCGACGGCCTGAACGTCACGATCTTCAAGCAGGTCAAGGACGCCAGCGGCGCCTGGGCCGACAGCGCGGCCACCGATCAGACCGCGACCGACATCGAGAACGCCATCCTGACCCGCGCCCGTCAGCTTCGCCTCTCCAACATCAAGAACTAGGCTTCCGCCATAGTTCTTCTCGGGAGCCCTTTGTCCTGGCGACAAAAGGCTCCCGTTCGCACTTTTAGAAGCGCGCCAAGGCCGAAACCGCTTATGACTTCCGCGGAACGCGCCTGAGGCGCGAGCCTCCGCACGAACAGTCTGGTTTCATGGCCCGCTACAATCCCAAAGACACCGAGCCGAAGTGGCGCGCCGCCTGGGCGACCGCCAACACCTTCCTGACCCCGATCCAGCCGGACGGGCGTCCGAAGTACTATGTGCTCGAGATGTTCCCCTATCCGTCGGGGCGCATCCACATGGGTCACGTGCGCAACTACGCGATGGGCGACGTCGTGGCCCGCTACAAGCGCGCCCAGGGCTTCAACGTGCTGCACCCGATGGGCTGGGACGCCTTCGGCATGCCGGCCGAGAACGCGGCCATGGAACGCGGCGTCCACCCCAAGGGCTGGACCTACGACAACATCGCCGCCATGCGCGAGCAGCTGAAGGCCCTGGGCCTGTCGGTCGACTGGTCGCGCGAGTTCGCCACCTGCGACCCCGAATACTACGGCAAGCAGCAGGCGTGGTTCCTGCGCCTGCTGAAGCGCGGCCTGGTCTACCGCAAGGAGGCCTCGGTCAACTGGGACCCGGTCGACATGACCGTCCTGGCCAACGAGCAGGTGATCGACGGCAAGGGCTGGCGCTCAGGCGCGACGGTCGAGAAGCGCAAGCTGACCCAGTGGTTTCTGCGCATCACCGACTATGCCGACGCCCTGATCGACGGCCTGAAGACCCTGGATCGCTGGCCCGAGAAGGTCCGCATCATGCAGGAGAACTGGATTGGCCGGTCCAAGGGCCTGCGGTTCACGTTCAAGTTTGATGGGAAAGCCCCCGCCGGCCATGAGAACGGCCTGGAGGTCTACACCACCCGCCCCGACACCCTGTTCGGCGCCAGCTTCGTCGGGATCGCCCCCGAGCACCCGCTGGCCGAGCAGCTGGCGGCGGCCGACCCGGCCGTGGCCGCCTTCGTCGCCGAATGCCGCAAGGGCGGCACTTCGGAGGCCGACATCGAGGGCGCCGAGAAGCTGGGCCGCGACACCGGCCTGCGCGTCGTCCACCCGCTGGACCCGACCCAGACCCTGCCGGTCTGGATCGCCAACTTCATCCTGATGGACTACGGCACGGGCGCGATCTTCGCCTGCCCGGCCCACGACCAGCGCGACCTGGACTTCGCCCGCAAGTACGACCTGCCGGTGCTGCCCGTGGTGCTGCCGCCCGGCGAGGACGCCGCGACCTTCCAGGTCGGCAAGGAGGCCTATGTCGGCCCGGGCGCCATCTTCAATTCCCAGTTCCTGGACGGCCTGGACATCGAGGCCGCCAAGTCCGAGGCGATCAACCGCATCGAGGCCATGGACCAGGGCCAGGGCGCGACCGTCTATCGCCTGCGCGACTGGGGCGTCTCGCGCCAGCGCTACTGGGGCTGCCCGATCCCGGTCATCCACTGCGAGGCCTGCGGCCCCGTCGGCGTGCCGGAAGACCAGCTGCCGGTGGTGCTGCCCGACGACGTTTCCTTCGACAAGCCGGGCAACCCGCTGCTGCGCCACCCGACCTGGCGCCACACCACCTGCCCCAGCTGCGGCGGCAAGGCCGAGCGCGAGACCGACACGCTGGACACCTTCGTCGACAGCAGCTGGTACTTCGCCCGCTTCACCAACCCCACCGCCGACGCGCCGATCGACAAGGCCTGCGCAGACCACTGGATGCCGGTCGACCAGTACATCGGCGGCGTCGAGCACGCAGTGCTGCACCTGCTGTACGCCCGCTTCATCACCCGCGCCCTGAAGGACGAGGGCCTGGTCTCGGTGGAGGAGCCGTTCGCCGGCCTGTTCACCCAGGGCATGGTCACCCACGAGGCTTACAAGAACGCGGCTGGCGAATGGGTCGAGCCGTCTGACATCCGCATCACGGTCGAGGGCGCCAACCGCTCGGCCGTCCACGCCACGACCGGCGAGCCGATCACCATCGGCGACGTCGAGAAGATGTCGAAGTCCAAGAAGAACGTCGTCGCGCCCGAGGATATCTTCGAGGCTTACGGCGTCGACGCCGCGCGCCTGTTCGTGATGAGCGACAGCCCGCCCGAGCGCGACGTGCAGTGGACCAACGCGGGCGTCGAGGGCTCCTGGCGCTTCACCCACCGCGTCTGGAACGAATTCGACAGCCAGCCCGCCGGCGACTTCGCCCATGACGACGCCGACGAGGCCGCCGTGGCCCTGCGCAAGGGCGCCCACCGCCTGATCGGCTTCGTGACCGACAGCATCGAGGGCTTCCGCTTCAACAGCGGCGTGGCGCGCCTGTACGAGTTCCTGAACATGCTGAAGGCCGCTCCGGCTGAAGGCGCCTCCCAGGGCGTCCTGGCGGCCCGCGCCGAGGCCCTGGAGATCCTGGCCCGCCTGATCTCGCCTTTCACCCCCCACCTGGCCGAGGAAGCCTGGGCGCGCCTGGGCAAGGCTGGCATGGTGGTCGACGCCAAGTGGCCCGTGGCCGACCCGGCCCTGGCCGCCGACGACGAACGCGTGCTGCCCATCCAGATCAACGGCAAGCGCCGCGGCGAGATCAAGGTCAAGGCCGGCACGGCCGAGGCCGAAGTCGAGAAAATCGCTCTGGCGGATCAGAACGTCATGGCCCACCTTGAGGGCATGACCGTTCGCAAGGTGATCGTGGTGAAAGACCGTATCGTCAACATCGTGGCCGGCTGATCCATGAAGCGCGCCCTGCCCTCCAAAGCTCTCGTTTCCGGCCTTCTCGTCGCCGGGGCCCTGGCCCTCTCGGCCTGCGGCTTCACGCCCCTCTACGGCCCGCAATCGGTCGTGAAGGGCCTCAGCGGCATCGAGGTGGTGGCCGCAGACGGTCGCGCCGGGTTCCTGATCCGCGAGCAGCTTGATGACGCCCTGGCGCACGATCCCAACGTGCTGCCCACCTACAAGCTGGTCTACACGATCACCGAGCACCGCTATGCGCGGGGCGTGCGGGTCGACAACGTCGCCAATCGCTACGAGCTGGCGCTGACCGCCAACTGGCGCCTGCTGGACATCAAGACCGGTCAGCAGGTCCGCGCGGGATCGGCCTACGCCACCGCCACCTACGACTCCGCCGACCAGCCCTATGCCGCCGTGTCGGCCCAGCAGGATGGTCAGGAGCGGGCGGCGACCGAGGTGGCCCGCAAGATCCAGCTCGATCTGGCCGCCTGGTTCGCGGGCAAGGCCCCGGCCTAGGATCCGCCGATGATCCTGTCCAAGCGCCAGGACGTCGAACGCTTCCTGAAGGAGCCCGCAGCCGATATCCGCGCCGTGGTGATCTACGGCCGGGATCGAGGCGTCGTGCGCGATCGCGCCGACCAGCTGGCCAAACGCCTCTTCGAGCGTCCCGACGACCCGTTCGACACCGCCCAGTTGACCGAGGGCGACCTCGACGCCAGCCCCGGCAAGCTGGAGGACGAGCTGTCGGCCCTGTCGATGATGGGCGGCCGGCGGCTGGTGCGGCTGCGCCTGATGGGCGAAAAAGGCGGACCCGACAAACAGGCCGCCGAGGCCCTGACGCGTCACGTCGAGGGCCAGCTGAACCCCGACGCCTTCTTCCTGGTCGAGGCCGGCGCCCTGGGCCGCGACTCGACCCTGCGCAAGACGGCCGAAAAGGCCGGCGGGGCGGTCGTGATCCCCTGCTACGAGGACGAGGCTGGCGACATGGCCCGCCTAGCCCGCGAGACCCTCGCCAAGGACAAGGTCAGCCTGAACGCCGAGGCGCTGGACCTCTTCGTCTCACGCCTGCCCAAGGAACGGGGCGTGGCGCGGGCCGAGATCGAGCGCCTGGCGCTCTATCTGGGTCCGAACAGCGGCGTGGTCGCCACCCCGGCCGACTTGACCGACTTCCTGGGCGTGGAGCCTGAGGCCTCGCTGGGCGACGCCGCCATCGACGCGTTCGGCGGACGTCTCGGCGCGGCTCAGGCGGGCCTGCGACGCGCCGCGGCCGAGGGTGAAGGCGGTCCGGCCGCCGTCCGCGCCATGGGCTTCCATCTGGGCCGCCTGAGACGCACCCTGACCCTGCACAAGAACGGGATCGACCTGGCCGCGGCCGCCAAGGCCTCGGGCGTCTTCTGGAAGAACGAGCGCGAATTCCTGCGCCAAGCCCGCGCCTGGACTCTGGATCATCTGCTGCAGGTGCAGGTCGAGGTTCTGGCCGCCGACAAGGCCTGCAAGACTTCCGGCTCGCCCGACCAGCTGATCTCCGAACGGCTGGCCCTGCAGATCGCCGGCAAGGCTCGCCGCCTAGGCCTCTAGGGCTGACGCACTCCTCCATCCGGTTCCAAAGGGGCGCGGAACGTGATTTGGCCGCCGCGTCAAACGCGTCGCGTCGCCACGATCGCATTTGTTGTGGAAATTTCTCGGAAAGCGGGCGACCAAATTTTCCCGGTGTGGGTTCGTAAACCCTTATAGATCAACGGTTTGAGGCCATTATAGCGCCGGCGCGGCCTTGATTCTGGGGCGCAGGACAGGCTGGACTACGACCGCGACCCCTTCCATGCGCCACAGAAGGGGTCGTTCCAAGGTCAGTTTCCGCGGGTCAGGCGGTTGCAGAGATCGTCCAGTTGCTCGAGCGTCGCGTAACGGACGATGAGGGCGCCGGCGCCGCCGCGATGGTCGATCTCGACATCCAGGCCAAGCACCGACGACAAGTCAGCTTCCAGCGCCTGGGTGTCGGTGTCCTTGCTCCGGGGCGGGCGACCGCCGCTGGACTTCGAGCGCGCCTCGCCGTTGGCCGCCGGAGCGCGTCGGGCCAGCGCCTCGGCATCGCGGACCGACAGGCCCTTGTCGATGACCTCGCGAGCCAGCGCCGCCGGGTCCGGCACGTTGGCGATGGCGCGGGCATGGCCGGCTGTCAGTTCGCCGCTGGTGACATAGCCCTGGACCGAGTCCGGCAGGGCCAGCAGGCGCAGGGTGTTGGCCACATGGCTGCGGCTCTTGCCCACGGTCTGGGCGATCATTTCCTGGGTCTGGCCGAACTTTTCGATCAGCACCTTGTAGCTCAGCGCCTCTTCGATGGCGTTCAGGTCGGCCCGCTGGACGTTCTCGATGATGCCGATTTCCAGCACGGCCAGGTCGTCCAGCTCGCGCACCATGATCGGCACGGTCTTAAGCCCCGCGCGCTGGGCCGCCCGCCAGCGGCGCTCGCCGGCGACGATCTGGAACTCACCCTCCGCGCCCGGCGCCGGTCGCACCAGGATCGGCTGCAGCACGCCCTTCTCCCGGATCGAGTCCGAAAGTTCTACCAGGTCCTCCTCGCGGAAGGTCCGGCGGGGCTGATCGGGATTACGGCGGATCAATTCGATCGGCGTTTCGCGCGAGCCCGATGAGGTATCACCCGGCGCCTGGGCGGGCGCGGCGTCGACCTCGCCAAGCAGGGCCGACAGACCTCGACCCAGACCGCGACGACCTTCAGACATCCCCGGCTCTCCCACCACGACCGACTCCCTCACGCGCTCAACACTCAAATTCGACAATGACTTGCTTGGTTATCCTCAGGCGATCCGAACCGAAGCTCAGGCCGCCTGGTCCTGACGGGACCGCTCACGGCTGATCACTTCGCGCGCTAGCCGCAGATAGGCTTGGCTGCCCGCGCATTTCAGGTCGTAGAGCAGCACGGGCTTACCGAAGGACGGAGCCTCCGACACACGGACGTTCCGCGGTATGACCGCGTCGTACACCTTGTCGCCGAAGTGCTCCCGCACATCGCGCGCCACCTGGTCCGAGAGGCTGTTGCGGCGATCGTACATCGTCAGCACCACGCCCTGGATCTCCAGCTTGGGATTCAGGCTGCCCCGCACGCGCTCGATCGTGCGCATCAGCTGGGTCAGGCCCTCCAGGGCGAAGAACTCGCATTGCAGCGGCACGAACACCGCGTCGGCGGCGGTCATGGCGTTGACCGTCAGCACGTTCAGCGACGGCGGGCAGTCGATCAGGACGTAGGTGTAGGGACCGTTGGCGCGCAGCGGATCCAGGGCGTCGCGCAGGCGATACGAGCGCCTCGCCTGTTGGCCCAGCTCGATTTCCACCCCCGACAGGTCGGCGTCGGCCGGGATCACGTCCAGGCCCGGCAGCTCGGTCCTGACCGCGGCGTCCACTACGGGAGCCTCGCCCATCAGCACGTCGTAGAGCGTGGTGCGGCGCTGCAGGCGGGTGATGCCCAGGCCCGTGGAGCAGTTGCCCTGCGGATCGGCGTCGATCAGCAGCACGCGCTCGCCGCAGGCCGCCAGTGCCGTGCCCAGGTTGATCGCGGTCGTGGTCTTGCCCACCCCGCCCTTCTGGTTGGCGATGGCGAGGACGCGCAGCGGTTGGTCAGACTTTACGGACACTCTTGAGCCCCTTCACATGCACGACATGGCCTCGCGGATCACTCAGGGATGGCCGCAGGTCCGACTCGAATTTCCAATATGTGGCGGCTTCCGCCAGCTCCGACGCCACATCCTGTCCCTTCAGGAACCAGGCCTCTGCGCCGCGCTTGAAGTAGGGCTGGGCGAACCCCAACAGTCTGACCATCGGCGCACAGGCCCGGGCGGTGACCACCTGGACCTTCAGGTCCAGCTCTTCGGCGCGGGCGTTGTGAATCTCGACAGGCAGCTTGAGCTCGTCGGCCACCACTCGCAGGAAGCGGCAGCGCTTGGCCATGCTCTCGACCAGGTGGACCTTCGCTCCCGGAGTTTCCTTCAAGAGGATGGCGAGCACGATCCCGGGCAGGCCCGCCCCTGCCCCCAGGTCGGCCCAGACCTTGGCCTCGGGCGCGTAGTTCAGCAGCTGGGCGCTGTCCCAGGCATGGCGGTTCCAATAGGTCGCGATCGTGGCCGGCCCGACCAGGTTCATGACCGCGTTCCACTCGGCCAGCAGCGCCTGATAGCGCGCCAGGTCGCTCAGGACGGCGTCGCTGACCCCGACCATCCGCTGGAAAGCGGCGGCGTCGACCGGTTCAAGCTTTTCGATGACCAGGGCGCTGGCGCTCATCAGGCGGCCTTCGACCGGCGAACGTGGGCCAGCAGCGCCGTCAGGGCGCCGGGCGTGACGCCCTCGATCCGGGCCGCCTGGCCCAGGGTCAGCGGCTTCACCCGCGCCAGCTTCTCGCGCACTTCGTTGGAAAGACTGCCGACTTGGGCGTAGTCCAGATCCGCCGGCAGGCGCAGGTCTTCCTCCTTGCGGAAGGCGTCGGCGTCGGCGCGTTGGCGGTCAAGGTAGCCGGCGTAAGCCGCTTCGATCTCGATCTGCTCGCGGGCCATCGGACTCCATATGGCGATTTCCGGCCACACAGCGGCCAGGGCGTCCAGGTCGACACCCGGTAGGGCCAGCATGGCCAGAACGTTGCGGCGCTGGCCGTCGGCGTTGACCTTGAACCCGGCGCGCACGGCCTCGGCCGGCGTCAGGGTGACCGAACGAGCGAAGGCGCGCACGGCCTCCAGCTCGGCCTTCTTCGCCGTCCAGGCCCCGGCCCTGACCGCGCCCACGACGCCCAGCTCGATCCCGCGATCGGTCAGGCGCTGGTCGGCGTTGTCGGCCCTCAGGGTCAACCGGAACTCGGCGCGGCTGGTGAACATGCGGTAGGGTTCGGTGACGCCCCGGGTGACCAGGTCGTCGATCATCACGCCGATATAGGCCTCGTCTCGCGCGAACACGGCCGGCTCCAGGCCCCGGGCGGCGCGGGCGGCGTTGAGGCCCGCCATCAGGCCCTGGGCCCCCGCCTCCTCGTAACCGGTCGTGCCGTTGATCTGGCCGGCCAGATACAAGCCCGGCAGGCGCTTGGTCTCCAGCGTCGGGTAGAGCTCGCGCGGATCCACATAGTCGTACTCGATCGCATAGCCATACCGGATGACCTCGACATTCTCGAGACCGGGCATGGTGCGAAGAAACAGAAGCTGGGTTTCGGCCGAGACCGACGTGGAAACGCCGTTCGGATAGACCGTGTGATCGTCCAGGCCCTCCGGCTCCAGGAACACCTGGTGGCTGGTCTTGTCGGCGAACCGGACGACCTTGTCCTCGATCGAGGGGCAGTACCGCGGGCCGACGCCCGTGGCACGCCCGCCGTAGACGGCGGATTCGTCCAGGCGATCGGCGATGATCTTGTGGGTCTCGGCAGTCGTGTAGGTGATGCCGCACTGGATCTGCGGAACGTCCACCGTGGAATTCAGAAACGAGAACGGTTCTGGGGCCTCGTCGGCCGCCTGCATCTCCAGGCGCTCCCAGGCGATCGTTCGGCCGTCCAGGCGCGCGGGCGTGCCGGTCTTCAGCCGGCCCATGTCGAAGCCCAAGGCGTAGAGGCGGTCCGACAGGCCGATCGACGGCGCGTCGCCGACGCGGCCCGCCGGGATGCGAGTCTCGCCCTGGTGGATCACGCCCTTGAGGAAGGTGCCGGTGGTCAGGACGACGCAAGGCGCGCGATAGGCGTTCCCCTCCCCGTCCGTAGCGCCGGCCACCACGCCATTCCCGACGATCAGGTCTTCGGCGGCGGCGGCGACCACGTCGAGGTTCACGTGGGAGAACAGTTCCGCCTGCATGGCTTCGCGATAGAGCTTGCGGTCGATCTGCGACCGCGGGCCGCGTACGGCGGGGCCTTTGGAGCGATTGAGCAGGCGATATTGAATGCCTGCCTTGTCGGCCATACGACCCATCAAGCCGTCCAGAGCGTCGATCTCGCGAACCAGGTGGCCCTTGCCCAGGCCGCCGATGGCCGGGTTGCAGGACATCTCGCCCACGGTTTCACGTTTGTGGGTCAGCAGCAGGGTCCGCGCGCCGGCGCGCGCCGACGCGGAAGCGGCCTCACAGCCGGCGTGACCGCCGCCGATGACGATGACATCCCAGGTTTTGGACAAAACAACGCGCCTCGATGCGAACGCCCCCGGGTGCTCCGCAGCGGCGTATTAGCCTTATACGCGAACACCTCCGGATCGGCGAGTCGCTCACGGGTGTTTCACGTGAAACACGCCCGAGACATCTGTGATCACCCTGTGGATGATTCAAGCCGCCCGCGCGATGTTTCACGTGGAACATCACTTTCCGATGCAGAAGCTTGAAAACACTCGACCCAGCACATCCTCGGGATCAATGCGCCCGGTGATCCGGGCCAGGGACCGCGCGGCCAGGCGCACATCCTCGGCCGCCAGCTCCACCTCCAGTCCGACCTCCGACAAGGCCCGCTGGAGATAACTCCGGGCCTCGGTCAGGCTTTCCGCGTGACGGATGCGAGTGGCCGCTGGGAACTCGGCGCCGCCCAGCGCGTCCACCACGTGGGACGTCAGCTCCACGCGCGCCGCTTCGGCGCCGCCCGGCTTTCGGGCCGCCATCTCCACCACGCGCAGCCCCAGGCCGGATAGCTCGGCTGCGATCTCCTCGCGACGAGAGCCGTCAACCAGGTCGATCTTGTTGATCACAGCCCAATCGCCCGGCCGAACAATCCCCTCCCCCTGTTTCACGTGAAACAGGGCCGAGGCGTCGATCACCCAGAGCCTGAGGTCCGCGCTGTCGGCCCAGGCTCGCGCGCGACGCACGCCCTCGGCCTCGATCGCATCCTCGGTTTCCCGCAAGCCCGCCGTATCGGCCAGCAGCACCTTGTATCCCCCCAACATCATGGGAACTTCGATGATGTCCCGCGTGGTGCCAGGGGTGGAGGTGACGATGGCCGCGTCGCGTTCGGCCAGCGCGTTCAGCAAGGTGCTCTTGCCGGCGTTCGGCGATCCGACAAGGGCAATGCGGAAGCCGTCCCGCACTCGCCGCCCACGTGAAGCGTCGACCAGCGCCTCGCCGATCTCGGCTTCCAACGCGGCCAGGCCCGGACGCGCCCGGGCGGCCACATCCTCCGGCAGCTCCTCGTCGGGAAAATCGACGGCCGCTTCCAGCATCGCAAGGCTATGCAGGAGCAGATCGCGCCAAGCGTCGTAGCGCTTGCTGAGCGCTCCGCCCAGCTGGCCCAGGGCTTGGCGCCGTTGGGCGTCGGTCTCGGCATCGATCAGATCGGCCACGCCCTCGGCCTGGGTCAGGTCCAACTTGCCGTTCTCGAACGCCCGGCGTGTGAATTCACCTGGCTCCGCCAGGCGCAGACCCAGGGCGGACAGGGCCGACAGTAGGGCCTCGACCACGGCCCTACCGCCGTGCACGTGAAACTCGGCGGAGTCCTCGCCGGTATAGCTGGCCGGCCCCCGGAACCACAGCACCAGGGCGTCGTCGATCGGACGGCCCTGGTGGGCGAGCTTGCGCAGCGCGGCCCGACGCGCCTCCGGTAACCCGCCCGCCAGGTCGCGCACGGCCTGAGCCGAGCCGGGACCCGACACTCGCACGACAGCCACCGCCGCGCGTCCCGCCGCGGTGGCCGGCGCGTAGATCGTGTCGTTCATTCGCGCTTGCCGCCCATGCCGCTGACAGCCGCGCCGGCGGCGGCCGTCATCAGCTTTCGAAACTGGTCCTGCGCGCCGGCGCCGAACGCCATCCAGCTTTTCAGCAGTTCCTCCGGGGCCAGCATCGCCATGTTGGCGTCCATCCGCTGCTGCATCTCCTTGACGAGATGTTCGTTCAGGGCCGTGACGTCAGGCAGGCCCAGGAAGGCGCGGGCCTCCACGGGCGTGCAGTCAATCTCAATGCTCATCTTCATGATCTGGGGTTCCCTGCCGTAGGGGCACGATAATGTTATGCCTCGACCGCGTCGGCACACGTTAGAGCGCTTCGGTCGAAAGTCCCATCGACGCCTAGAGTATCCCACAGAGACGGAGCGCCCCCATGAGCGAGACCCTCACGATCCACACGCCGGACGGCGCCTTTTCCGCCTATGTGGCGCGTCCGGCGACGACCAGCGCCCCGGCGATCGTCGTCATCCAGGAGATCTTCGGCGTCAACAAGGTGATGCGCGACATCTGCGACGGCCTGGCCGCCCAGGGTTTCATCGCCATCTGCCCCGACCTGTTCTGGCGCATCGAACCGGGCATCGACATTACCGACCAGAGCGAAGCCGAGTGGAAGAAGGCCTTCGAACTCTACAACGCCTTCGACGTGGACGCCGGCGTTTCCGATATCGCCGCCACCGTCGCCGCCGCCCGCGAACTGCCGGGCGTGAATGGCAAGGTCGGGGCGGTCGGCTTCTGTCTGGGCGGCCTGCTGGCTTTCCTGACCGCCACGCGGACCGACGTCGACGCCGCCGTCGCCTACTACGGCGTTGGAATCGAAAAGCACGTGGCTGAAGCTGAAAAGCTGGCCCATCCCCTGCTGATGCACATTGCGGAGGAGGACCAGTTCGTTCCCAAGGATGCTCAGAAGGTGATCCTCAACGCGCTGAAGGATCACCCCCAGATCGAGATCCACACCTATCCCGGCCGCGATCATGCCTTCGCCCGCGTCGGCGGCGAGCACTATGACGCCGGCGACGCCGCCAAGGCCGGCGGCCGTAGCCTGACCTTCTTCCAGTCGAACCTGGGCTGATCCCATGCTCGCCATACAAGCTGTGCGCCAGGGCGGCCCAGAGGTGCTGGAGGCTGTCGAGCTTCCGGTTCCCTCCCCGGGCCCGGGCCAGGTCCTGGTCCGCCACGCGGCGGTTGGGCTGAATTTCATCGACACTTATCACCGCGGCGGCCTCTATCCGCTGAAGACCCCGGCGGTCCTTGGACTGGAAGCGGCGGGCGTGGTCGAGGCGGTCGGTGAAGGCGTCGATCGGTTCGTCGTGGGCGACCGCGTCGCCTACAACGGCACGCTCGGCGCCTATGCCGAGGCCGCCGTCGTGCCGGCCGATCGGGCGGTGAAGGTCCCTGGCGCCGTCAGCCTGGAGACCGCCGCAGCCGTGATGCTCAAGGGCATGACGGCCGAGTTCCTGGTTCGCCGCTGCCACAGGGTCGAGCCCGGCCAAACCGTGCTGATCCACGCGGCGGCAGGCGGTGTCGGCCAGATCCTAGTGCAGTGGTCCAAGGCTCTCGGCGCCATCGTCATCGCCACGGTCGGTTCGGAAGGCAAGGCCGAGATCGCCCGCAAACTGGGCGCCGACCACGTGATCCTGGATGGAGAAGACATCGCCGCACGAGTCGCCGAGATCACTGAAGGCCAGGGCGTGGCCGTCGTCTATGACGGCGTCGGGAAGGCGACCTTCGAGGCCAGCCTCAAAAGCCTGGGCCGGCGAGGCGTTCTGGCCACGTTCGGAAACGCCTCGGGTCCCGTGCCACCGATCGCGCCGCTGGAGCTGTCGGGCAAGTCGCTGTTCCTCACCCGCCCGCGCCTGTTCGACTACATCGCTACGACGGCCGAGCTGGATGAAAGCGCCGCGGCCCTATTCGCCGTGCTGGAGTCCGGCGCGGTGAAAATCGATATCGGGCAGCGGTTCCCATTGGCGGAGGCTCGCGCGGCCCATGAGGCGCTGGAGGGGCGGCGCACGACGGGATCGACGCTGCTGATTCCCTAGTTGCCGAGATCGACCCCAATGGGAACCCCGGGGTCGAGATCACAAAAAGGGCGGCCGGTCTTCACCGGCCGCCCTTCGTGTTTCACGTGAAACACCAAGCTTAAGTGTTCATGCTCTGGAAGAAATCGCTGTTCGTCTTCGACTGGCGCAGCTTCTCCAGCAGGAACTCGATCGCATCCGACGCACCCATCGGATTGAGAATGCGGCGCAGGACGTACGTCTTCTGCAGCTGGTCGCGCGGGGTGATCAGCTCTTCCTTGCGCGTGCCGGACTTCAGCACGTCGATCGCCGGGAAGATGCGCTTGTCGGCCACCTTGCGGTCCAGGACGATTTCCGAGTTACCGGTGCCCTTGAATTCTTCGAAGATGACTTCGTCCATGCGGCTGCCGGTGTCGATCAGGGCCGTGGCGATGATGGAGAGCGAGCCGCCCTCCTCCACGTTCCGCGCCGCGCCGAAGAAGCGCTTGGGACGCTGCAGGGCGTTGGCGTCGACACCGCCCGTCAGCACCTTCCCCGACGACGGCACGGTGGTGTTGTAGGCGCGGCCCAGGCGCGTGACCGAGTCCAGCAGGATCACGACGTCGCGCTTGTGCTCGACCAACCGCTTGGCTTTCTCGATGACCATCTCGGCCACCTGCACGTGACGCGTGGCGGGCTCGTCGAAGGTCGAGGCGATGACCTCGCCCTTCACCGTGCGCTGCATGTCGGTGACTTCTTCCGGGCGCTCGTCGATCAGCAGGACGATCAGGTAGCACTCGGGGTGGTTGGTCTCGATCGACTTGGCGATGTTCTGCAGCATCACCGTCTTACCCACGCGCGGCGGGGCCACGATCAGGCAGCGCTGGCCCTTGCCCAGCGGCGCGACGATATCGATCACGCGGCCCGAGCGATCCTTAATGGTCGGATCGGGCAGCTCCATGTTCAGCCGCTCCTCGGGATAGAGCGGCGTCAGGTTGTCGAAGTGCACCTTATGGCGCACGTTCTCGGGGCTCTCGAAATTGATCTTCGAGACGCTGGTCAGGGCGAAGTAGCGCTCGCCCTCGCGCGGCGAGCGGATCGCGCCCTCCACGCTGTCGCCGGTGCGCAGGCCGAACTTGCGGATCTGCGAGGGCGACACGTAGATGTCGTCCGGGCCCGGAAGATAGTTGGCTTCCGGAGAGCGCAGGAAGCCGAAGCCGTCCTGCAGCACTTCCATCGTGCCCGAGCCGAAGATCTCCACGCCTTCCTCGGCGAGGGTCTTCAGGATCGCGAACATCATGTCCTGCTTGCGCATGGAGTTGGCGTTCTCGACCTCGAAGGTCTCGGCGAACGCCAGGAGGTCGGCGGGCGACTTCTCCTTCAGCTCCTGAAGCGACATGCGCGTCAGGCCCATCGCCGCGATGGCGGCGGTGATCTCCGACCCCTCGTCGTCGCCGGCGTCATCGGCGGGCGTTTCGACGGCCACGGCTTCCACGGTCGTGTCGACGACGGGTTCCTGGTCGGGGGTCTGGTCTTCAATCTGGTCGGTCATAATGACACTCAACGTCGCTCGGCCCGCGAGCACGCAGGCCGGGCCTTGGTTCTAAACAGCCTCGGCGCATGAAACGACGAGGGGGTCGCGCCATGACGACGGCGCGTATCGATCAGGGGAACGGACCTTCGAGGATAAACCTCGGGGGCGCGTCAGGACGAGCGCCGGTCCGTGAAAGACGGAAACGCACGCCAGAGCGCGCGTCTGCCTTGGATGGGAACCATATGCGGCCCCGCCGGTCAAGCGCGGCCGCTGTCGGTCCTTCGCGGATCAGTGACCCAGGAACTTGGTCGTCACCGACAGCACGATGACGATGGCCGCCAGGAAGGGCAACTCGTTGGTCATGCGCCAGAACTTTTCCGACCGGGTGTTGGTCCCTGCGGCGAACTGGCGGCGAGCCTTCGAGACGAAGCCGTGCCAGGCGAACAGGAAGATCAGCGCTGCTATCTTGGTCAGGGCCCAGGGCTTGAGATAGAAGTCGTGGCCCAGGCGCTGGGTGTCGACCATGGCCATCAGCAGGCCCATCACCAGGGCCAGGATCATGGCCGGATTGATGATGATGCGCAGCGTGCGCAGTTCGGCCAGCTTGAACACCGCGTCCATCTCCGAGCCCGGCTCGGCCTTCATGTGATAGACGAACAGCCGCGGCAGGATCAGCATGCCGGCGATCCAGGCCATCACGAAAATGATGTGCAGACCCCGGATCAGGTCGAAATTCGCGGCCAGGAAATCCATCACGCCGAAGCTCCCTGCTTGTTCGGACATTGACGACGATCGCCGCCGCAGCGCCAGGCGCAGGCTGTGACCAGTCGATCAGGCGCGCCGATCGCGCCTCTCACCGCGCGCCCCAGTCCCCGGATGAAGTCGGGCGCAACGCCGAGCGCCGGCACGCGGACATAGACCGGGCAGCCGTTCTCGAACGCCACTTCACGGTACTCATGGTCCAGCTCGACCAGCGTCTCGATATGCTCGGAGACGAAGGCGATGGGGCTCACGACCAGCGACAAGCCTTCCTTGCTCGCCGCCCGGATCTCGTCCTCGGTCGAAGGGCCGATCCACTCCATCGGCCCGACCCGGCTCTGATAGGTCACCCGCCAGTCCCAGCCCTCGCCCAGGCGTTCGGCCACGGCCTTGGCCGTAGCCTCCACCTGCGCCTGGTAGGGATCGCCCGCGTCGATAACCTTCT
This sequence comes from Caulobacter sp., assembly GCA_017745235.1. GTDB lineage: Bacteria > Pseudomonadota > Alphaproteobacteria > Caulobacterales > Caulobacteraceae > Caulobacter. Next base: position 61,347 of record JAGHZU010000019.1, read on the forward strand.
TGGGCAAACCGTGGGCCGAGAACAGCAGGCGCGCCGGCCTCGGCTCCCCTGCCTTTCGCCACGTCTCGCGGATCAGGTCAGCATGCGCCTGCACCAAGCCTTCCTCGACCGGATAGCAGCACACCGTCGAGATCCGCCCCTTGCCGCGCCGATACGCCTTCTTCCAGAGCTTCAGCGACGAACCGCTCGTGGTCGACGAATATTGCGGATAAAGCGGCAGCAGCACCACCTCGTCCGGACCGAAGGCCTTCACCGCCTTGGCCGCGGCGGCGGTCAGCGGACGCCAGTAACGCATGGCGATGAAGCAACGGGTCTCCATGTCCGGCAGCAGGAGCGCGAGTTCGGCCTCCAGCGCCCTCGCCTGCTTCTCGGTCTCGGGCAACAGCGGCGAGCCGCCGCCCATCAAGGCGTAGTTGGCCTTGGCCAGCTTCGTTCGGGTCGCGGCGATCAGGGCCGCGATCGGATAGCGCAGCAGCGCCGGCAAACCGATGATGGCCGGGTCCCGGAACAGGTTGAACAGGAACGGCCGAACCGCGTCCGGACCGTCCGGACCGCCGAGGTTGAAGAGAACGACGGCGACCTTGCGTCGGCTCATTTGCCGGTCACCCGCGCCAGTACGGCCTCAACGTGGGCGATCGGCGTGTCCGGCAGGATGCCGTGTCCGAGGTTGAAGATGTAGGGACCGCCGCCCCACTGTTCTAGGAGTTCGTCCACACGGCGTGCCAAGGCGTCCCCCCCGGCGCGCAGCAGCAGCGGATCGAGCGCGCCCTGGATCGTCCGGGTCTTCTGCACCGCCAGGCCCAGGGCCTTGGGCGCCTGGGTGTCCAGCGCCACGCCCTGGACGGGAACCTCGCGGGCGTAGGTCTCGACCAGCGCCCCGGCCCCACGCGGAAAGCCGATCAGCGGCAGGGTCACGCCGCGATCGCGCAGGCCTTGCACGATGGCCTTGTGCGGCCCGATCACCAGCCGCTCGAATAACGGTTCCGACAGGCCTTCCGCCCAGCTCTCGAAAAGCTTCAGGGCCTGGGCCCCCGACGCCGCCTGCATCGACAGATAGTCCACGGTGGCGTCGACCAGGACTGACAGCAGGGCGTCCAGCTTTTCCGGATTCTGGTAGGCGTAGGTCCGCGCGCCGGAGCGATCGCTGGACCCGCCCTCGATCATGTAGGTGGCCACCGTCCAGGGCGCGCCGGCGAAACCGATCAGGGCCCGATCGGGCTCGAGGACCGAACGAACACGGCTCAGGGTCTCGCCCACGGCGCCCAGGGCCTGGCCCGCCTGGCCGGTCAGGTCGCGCATCGACTCCACCGACGGCAGGTCGCCCAGCTTGGGCCCCTCGCCCGCCTCGAACCAGACCTTCTGGCCCAGGGCCTGGGGGATCAGCAGGATGTCGGCGAAGACGATCGCCGTGTCGAACGGGAACCGGCGCATCGGCTGGAGGGTGACCTCCGCCGCCTTCTCCGGGTTCAGGCAGAAATCGATGAAGGTCGGCTCGGTGGCTCGCACGGCCCGATATTCGGGGAGATAACGCCCAGCCTGCCGCATGAACCAAATGGGCGGGTTCTTCGCGGTCTCGCCGTCCAGCACGGAGAGAAACTTCGGGGTCGGGATCGTCGTCGTCATTCCGGCGTTAAATCCCGTCGGGACGCTCGGCTCAAGCCCCGTATCTCCACGGATGCCTTCTTCATTCTTTTAATAAGATTTTAAGGAAGAATGTAGGAGATGGTGAGCAAGTGCCTAACGGGGAAAACCCCGTCGCGGCGCGCCATGCCCCCTGCCTATTCCAGAACTGTCCAAGCTTGCCTCACATGTGGGGCGAAGCCTGTGAACTATGGGGATATTCCGCCAGGTCTTCGGATTTCCTAATGAATCGTTAATATGGCTAACGACGCCGTAACTATGAGCGAGGACTCATCCCCTTGGGTGGGAGAGTCCGTATTTCACCGGCTGTGGGAGTCGATCCAGGCTGGGGATTGTCCAGGGTCAACGTGACCGTTTAACACAGGGGCGGTTCGACGCACGGTAACCCGGCGGGATTCACCCCCGCCCATCCCCAGGGGTCAGGGCATTGATTAAGCAACCGTTAACGGACGATCCACAGGATACAGCCTCTGGTGAGGATCGTTCCGCTCCGCGGTTCGCCACCTATTTCCATATCCACCTGGTGTCGGACTCCACCGGTGAGACCCTGAACGCCATGGCCCGCGCGGTTTGCGCGCGCTTCACCGACATCCTGCCCATCGAGCACATCTACGCTCTGGTCCGCTCGACCCGTCAGCTGGACCGGGCTCTGGACGAGATCGCCGGGGCCCCGGGCGTGGTCATGCACACCATCATCGATCCAGGCCTGCGCGCAGCGCTCGAGGAAGGCTGTCGCCGGCTGGAGATGCCCTGCATCGCGGCCCTCGACCCCGTGGTCAGCGCCATGTCGCGCTATCTGGGCGCGCGGATCTCGACCCGGGTCGGCGCGCAGCACGCCTTGAACAACGACTACTTCGACCGCATCGAGGCCCTGGACTACGCCATCGCCCACGATGACGGCCAGGGCGGCCAGGACCTGACCCAGGCCGACGTCATCCTGGTCGGCGTGTCGCGCACGTCCAAGACGCCGACCTGCATCTATCTGGCCCACCGCGGCGTGCGCGCCGCCAACGTGCCCCTGGTTCCTGGCCGCCCCCCGCCCGAACAGCTGTTCGAACTGAAGAACACCCTGGTCGTAGGCCTGATGACCTCGCCCGAGCGGCTGATCCAGATCCGACGCAACCGCCTGCTGTCGCTCAAGGAGAACCGCGAGAGCGACTATATCGACACCGACGCGGTGCGGCAGGAGATCATCGCCGCCCGCCGGCTGTTCGAGCGCCAGGGCTGGCCGATCATCGATGTCACCCGCCGCTCGGTCGAGGAGACCGCCGCGGCGATCATCAACCTGCTGTCGGGCGGGCGCGGCCAGGTCGAGGTGCTGGGTTGACCCTTCTTACACTGGCGTCGACCAGCGCCACCCGCCAGGCCATCCTGCGCAACGCGGGCGTGGCCTTCGAAGCCGTCAGTCCCGGCGTCGACGAGACCGCCGCCAAGGCGGGCCTGCTGGCCGAGGGCGCCTCGCCACGCGAGGTCGCCGACGCTTTGGCGGAACTGAAAGCGTTCAAGGTCTCCACGAAACGGCCTGGCCTGGTCGTCGGCTCGGACCAGACTCTGGAGCTGGACGGGGTCCTGTTCGACAAGGTCGACACCGCGGAGGAGGCTCGAGAGCGCCTGATCCAGCTGCGCGGCAAGGTTCACAAGCTGCACTCGGCCGTGGTGGTGGCCCGGGACGGCCAGCCGATCTGGCGCGTGGTCGAGACAGCGACCCTTTCGGTGCGAAACTTCAGCGACGCCTGGCTGGACGGCTACATCGCCCGTAACAGTCCCGACATCCTGTGGTCGGTCGGCTGCTACATGATCGAGGGCGAGGGCGTGCAATTGTTCGACCGCGTCGACGGCGACTATTTCGGGATTCTGGGCCTGCCGGTGACCCGCCTGTTCGATTTCCTTCGCCTGCACGGAGTTCTGGCGACATGAGCGTGACCGGAGCCGCGATCGTCGCCGGCGTCTGCGGACAACCGATCCGCCATTCGTTGAGCCCAGTGCTGCACAACGCCTGGATCGCCGCCCTGGGGCTGGACGCGGCCTATGTTCCGTTCGCTCCGGCCGAAGCCGCGTTCGAGACCTTCGTCCTGGGTCTGCGCGGCGGGGCGATCCGGGGTCTCAATGTCACCATCCCCTTCAAGGAGCAGGCGCTGGCCTGCGCCGACCAGATCAGCGACCTGGCCCGCCTGGCCGGCGCGGCCAACCTGCTGGTTTTCGAGGCTGACGGTACGATCCGCGCCGACAACACCGACGGACCTGGCCTGATCGAGGCGATCGCCGTCCAGGCGCCCGGCTTCGACCTTGGGACCGCGCCGGCGGTGATCCTCGGCGCCGGCGGCGCGGCGCGGGGCGCGGCCGCCGCCCTGGCCCTGGCTGGCGCGCCCAAGGTCAGTATCGTCAACCGCACCCTTTCTCGCGCCGAAGCCATCGCCGCCTCGATCGGCGGCGTGGTCGAAGCCCAGCCGGAGACCGAGCTCGACGGTCTCCTGGCCAAGGCGGGCCTGGTCATCAACGCCACCTCCCTGGGCCTCGGCGGCGGAGCCGGCCCGGCCGCGCGGCTGGAGCTGACCCCGGAAAGCGCCGTGGTCATGGACATGGTCTACAAGCCCTTGCGCACCGAGTTCCTGCGACGCGCCGAGGCCGCCGGCCGCCGCACCGTCGATGGATTGGAGATGCTGCTGCGCCAGGCGGTTCCCAGCTTCGAGGCCTTCTTCGGCGTCACCCCGCCAGCCTCGGTCGACATGCGGGCCCTGGCCCTGGCGCAACTGGGCGAGGCGGCGAAATGATCATCCTGGGCCTGACGGGGTCGATCGGCATGGGCAAGTCGACGACGGCCCAGATGTTCATCGACGAGGGGGTGCCGGTCTATGATTCAGACGCGGCGGTCCACGCGCTCTACGCCGTCGGCGGCGCCGCGGTCGAGCCGGTCGAGGCCGCCTTCCCCGGCGTGGTCGTCGACGGGGCGGTCGACCGGGCCCGGCTCAGCGGGCATGTCGTAGGAAAGCCGGAGGCCCTGAAACGGCTGGAGGCCATCGTCCATCCGCTGGTCGGCGCCGATCGCGCAGGCTTCTTCGAGAAGGCCGCCGAGGCGGGGGCCGACATCGTCGTGCTGGATGTGCCCCTGCTCTACGAGACCGGCGGCGACAGAAAGGTCGACAAGGTGGTGGTGGTCTCCGCCCCCGCCGACGTCCAGCGCCAGCGGGTCCTGGCGCGGCCGGGCATGGACGAGGCCAAGTTCGAGGCCATCCTGGCCCGCCAGACGCCGGACGCCGAAAAGCGCGACCGCGCCGACTTCGTGATCGACACCGGCCAGGGCTTGGACCACGCCCGTCAACAGGTTCGCGACGTCCTGACGCGGCTGCGATCCTGACCCCTGCTTGAAGCCAGGCGCGAACCGGCCCATTGAACGGACATGGCGCGGGAAATCATCCTCGATACCGAAACCACGGGCTTCGATCCGAAGACCGGCGACCGGCTGGTGGAAATCGGCTGCATCGAGGTGGTGGACTTCATGCCCACGGGGCGGTCGTTCCACGAATATTGCGACCCACTGCGCGACATGCCGGCCGAGGCCGAGAAGGTCCACGGCCTGTCCAGCGCGTTCCTGACCGGCAAGCCGAAGTTTCACGAGATCGCGGACCGCTTCGTCGAGTTCGTCGGCGACAGCCCGGTGATCGCCCACAACGCCGCCTTCGACCGCCAGTTCGTCAATTTCGAGCTGGAAAAGTGCGGGCGCGCCCCGATTCTGGAAGATCGCTGGATCGACACCCTGGCCATGGCCAAGAAGCGCTTCCCAGGGATGTACAACTCGCTGGACGCCCTGTGTAAGCGCTTCAAGATCAGCCTCGACAGCCGTGACAAGCACGGGGCCCTGATCGACGCGCACCTGCTGGCCGAAGTCTATCTGGAGCTTCAGGGCGGCAAGGAACGCGCCCTGGAACTGACCCAGGTGGTGGCGGAAGCCGTGGCCGGCGCCATGACCGCCGGCAACTACGGCGCGCGCCCCCGCCCGTTGGCCCCCCGCTCGACCGACACCGAGCGCGAGATCCACCTGGCCTTCATCCAGAAGAACCTGAAGGACAAGGCCGTCTGGCTCAAGTTCGGCGTGGGCGTCGTCGCCGAGGCCTGAGTTTCATCCATGCGCCGCCCGCGCCGCCAGGGCGTGGTCGATGACCGCCCGCACCTTCGGCGACAACTGCCGGGTGGCGGGATAGAGGGCGTAGAGCTCGCGATCCTCCACGCGCCAGTTCCCGAATTTTAGCTCGACCAAGTTGGGAAACCGCCCTGCGAGACCGCGCGGCAGATAGGCCACGCCCAGGCCCTGGCTTGCGGCCAGCGCGCCCATCGACAGGTCGTCCACCGAGGCGCCGATCGTGCGCGGGGCCATGGCGTAGGCCTCGCCGCCGGAATGCACGAACCGCCAGTTGCGGATCGGCGGGGTCAGGATCGCGGGCAGCGGGCATAGGCGGCGCGGATGGTCCAGGCGCTCGGTCTCGGGGTGGCGTTCCACGAACTCGCGGCTGGCGCAGATCATATAGGGCGAAGACCACAGCCGTCGCGCCACGTGCCGCCCCTCAGGCAGGGGGGCCAACTGGAAGGCCACGTCGATCCCCTCCTCGATCAGGTCGGGCGCGCCGTTCGTCAGGCGCAGGTCCATCACCAGGTCGGGGTGGCTGGCGGCGAACCGCAGCAGCAGCGGCGCGAACTCCTCGTTGCACACGTGGTGGGGCGCGGTCACCGTCAGGCGGCCGGTCAGGCGCGCCTCCCCGGTGTCGAAGCCCCTCGCCGCCGCCTCGATCTCGTCGATCGCCGCCGCGCAGCGGTCCGCGAACGCCCGGCCGTCGTCTGTCAGGCCCACCGCCCGGGTGGACCGGCGCAGCAATTGCGTCTTCAACCGCGCTTCCAGCGCCGCCACTCGGCGGCTGACCGAACTGGTGGGCAGGCCCAGGGCTCGCGCAGCGGCGATGAAACTGCCCTCCCGCGCCACCTTCAGGAAGATCGCCACGTCGTCATAGCCCAGCATCGATACGCCTCCGCTTGTGGTCCACATCGGGGGCGGGCTTGCCGCCGGCAAGACCCCATTGTTGCTCATTTGGAAAACAGCGCTCCATTCGGCGCGATTGTCCCACCGGGCGCCGATCCGCATCTGACGCTCCAACCCGCGATCCGGCGGGCCGTTTGGGAGCAGAGTTCGATGAAAGCGCTGGTTCAGGATCGTATCGGTCCGCCTCTCGAGGTGGTGGAGCTACGGGAGATTCCCGATCCGGTCCCCGAACCCGGCGAGGCGCTGGTGCGGATCGTCGCCGCCGGGATCCATCCGGGCGATTTCTTCTTCACTCAGGGCCAATATCCCGAGGCCAAGCGTCCCGCCCTGCCCGGCCAGATCGTCGGCAACCACGGCGTGGGCCGGGTGGTCGAGACCGGCGGCCGCGCCGACCTGGCTCCTGGCATGCTGGTGGCCTTCAGCGCCGGACGTGTCTGGGCCGAATACGCGGCGGTCGACGCCCGCGCCCTCATCCCCCTGCCGGACGACTATCCGATCGATCGCGCAGTCCAACTGATGCCCGCGATCACCGCGCGCGACGCGCTGGACGCCAGCGAGGTCGGATCCGGTCAATGGCTGGCGGTGACGGCGGGCCATTCCCTCGTCTCGACGCTGGTCATCCAGATGGCCCGGCGGCGCGGGGTGAAGGTCGCGGCGATCGTGCGACGCCGGATCGCCGGTCGCGACCTCGAAGCCCTGGGCGCGGACGCCGTGATCGCCCTCTCCGACCTGGAGACGCCGCTGGGCGAGGCCGTGCTGGGGGCGACCGACGGCGCGGCCTTGTCGGGCGTGATCGACGCCGTCGGCGGCGAGGTCCTGACCCAGCTGCTGGGTGTCCTGGGCTTCAGGGGCCGGGGGATCATCGTCGGCGCCTACGATCTCCGCCCCTTTCAGGCCGGCGCCCTGAAGGTGCTGATGGACCTGCAGGAGATCCGATCCTACGTGTACCGCTACTTCCTCAGTCCGCCGCCGGCCGCCGACGCCGATTACCTGGCCGGCGTCCTGGCCGAGCTCGCCGATCCGGCCATCGAGGTGCGCATCGCCGGTCGCTGGTCGATCGGCGACTATCGCAAGGCGCTGGAGGCGACCGTGGCTCACCCCGAGGAGGGCAAGCACGTGCTGATGTTCTGAGAGCCTAGACCTTCAGGTCCGCCGTCACCGGCGCGTGGTCGCTGGGGCGCTCCCATTCACGGACGTCGTCATGGACGCGCGAGGTGACCTTGCCGTCCACGACCGCCGCGTCGCGCAGGCCGGGGCTGGCCAGGATGTGATCCAGGCGCAGGCCTCGGTTGGACTTGCGGAAGTCGGCGGCGCGATAGCTCCACCAGCTGAACAGCTTTTCCGGCTCGGGCGTGGCCAGGCGCGGCAGATCGAGGAAGTCCATGGACTTCATCAAGGCGTCGAAGGCTTCCAGTTCGACGGGCGTGTGGCTGACGATCTTGGACATCTGGCGGTGACTCCAGACGTCGTTCTCGCCCGGGGCCACGTTCAGGTCGCCGGTAAGGATCAGAGGCGCCTTGGGATCACGGCGCTTCATCTCGGCGGTCAAGGTCTCGTAGAAGTCCAGCTTGTGGTCGAACTTCGGGTTCAGCGCCCGGTCGGGCACGTCGCCGCCGGCCGGGATGTAGAAGTTGTGGATCTCGACGCCGGCCACCTTGGCCGAGACGCAGCGGGCGTGCCCCTCGCGGCAGGCGTTGAGGACGGGAGCATCTTCCAGCGGCAGGCGCGAAGCGATGGCCACGCCGTGCCAGCCCTTCTGGCCCATGATCTTGATGTGCGGCAGGCCCATGTCGACGAAGGCCTGGCGGGGGAACTCGCCCTCCTGGCACTTGATCTCCTGCATGCACAGCACGTCGGGCGCTTGCTCGTCGACGAAGCGGGCGGCCTGTTCGGCGCGCAGGCGGACGGAATTGACGTTCCAGGTGGCGATACGGAGGCGCATGCCGCGTCCTTGCCCCGAAGAGTCGGACCGCACAACGAAAAACGCCCAGACGCCTGAGCGCCTGGGCGAAAGTCGGGTCTCTCATGCCGCCGCCGGGAGGGGATAAGTCCGGCACGGTTGCGATGGGCGGGTCGGGCGCTCATCGCCATGCGTGTTAAATCTGCCACGCGACCGTCCTAAGTCAAGAGAAATTCGATTAGGGACTTGCATGTTGTGAAATTGTCGCAATCGCGGCCGCTTCGGGGCGGATTTTGCAACTAGGGCTTGCCAACCCGGCGCCGGGGATCGGTCAGGACGAAAAGTTTCGGGTCCAGGCCCGAGGTCCTTTCCATGTCCACCAGGCGCACGCGGGTCTGACCGCCCTTCACGTCGGTGACGGTCCAGCCCAGAAGTTCGGGCGCATTGCTGAAGTCCATCGAGATCTTACCAAGGGTCTGGCGACGGGCGTCCTGGGCCACGATGGTGAAGCCGTCCGCGAGCTTGCGCACTTCGGTGATGGTGACGCCGCGATCCAGTCGCACCTCCCTGGCCAGCAGCAGCACCAGCGGCGTGCGGCTCAGCGGATAGCTCTCGAACGTCTTCAGGCGGCTGTCGTAGATGTTGACGTTGTTGCCGTTGCTGACGACCAGCAGGCCGGCGGGGCCGTCGTAGGCGAAGCGCGCCTTGCCCGGACGCTGTAGCCAAAGCGAGCCTTGGGTCTGGGTTCCTCGCGGGTCGGTCTGGACGAACCGGCCCTTGGCCGAGCCCAGGTTCTGGATATAGGCCGTGGCCTTGTCGACCAGGGCCTGGTCCTCGGCCGACAACGCGGCGGCGAAGGCCGGCTGGCCCAGAGCGGCGGCCGCGAGGCCCGCGCCGGCGGCGGCCAGGACGAAGCGGCGGGTCGGCGAATGGTCGGTCATGCGATCTCCTTCACGCTCCAACCTTTGCCCTGCCGCCGCGACGAACGAAAGGCCGTCGCGGGGCCATTTTCCGGCGTTGCGATGAAGCGCCGTTCAGGTTGGAGCGACAAGCAACGCCGAAGCTGCGCCGAAGTTGCGCGCGCTCGATCTGGGCCGCGCGCCTACAGCGGGGGAGGCGGCGGGGCCAGGATCTCGCGCTTGCCGGCGTGGTTGGCGGGGCCGACCACGCCTTCCTTCTCCATCCGCTCCATCAGCGAGGCGGCGCGATTGTAGCCGATCTGCAAGCGGCGCTGGATGTAGCTGGTCGAGGCCTTGCGGTCGCGGGTGACCACGGCCACGGCGTGGTCGTAGAGGTCGTTGGCCCCGCCCTCGCCCGAGAACGCGCCCTCGATGGCCTCTTCCTGCTCCTCGTCTCCACCGGCGGTGACTTCCTCCAGATAGTTCGGGATGCCCTGGTCGCGCAGGAACTTGGCCACGGCCTCGACTTCGCCGTCGCTGACGAAGGGGCCGTGCAGGCGCTGGATGCGGCCGCCGCCGGCCATGTACAGCATGTCGCCCTGGCCCAGCAGCTGTTCGGCGCCCTGCTCGCCCAGGATGGTGCGGGCGTCGATCTTGCTGGTGACCTGGAAGCTGATCCGGGTGGGGAAGTTGGCCTTGATGGTGCCGGTGATGACGTCCACCGAGGGGCGCTGGGTGGCCATGATCAGGTGGATGCCGGCGGCGCGGGCCATCTGGGCCAGGCGCTGGACGGCGCCTTCGATATCCTTGCCGGCCACCATCATCAGGTCGGCCACCTCGTCGATCACCACGACCAGATAGGGCATGGGCTCGGGGCGGATCTTCTCGGTCTCGTAGATCGGCCGGCCGGCGTCGTCGAAGCCGGTCTGGACGGTCCGTTCGAAGTGCTCGCCCTTGGCCGCGGCCTCGTTGGCCTTCTCGTTGTAGCCGGCCACGTTTCGCACGCCGATCTTGGACATGCGGCGATAACGGTCCTCCATCTCGCGCACGGTCCACTTCAGGGCCACGACCGCCTTCTTCGGGTCGGTCACCACCGGCGCCAGCAGGTGCGGGATGCCGTCGTAGACGCTGAGCTCCAGCATCTTCGGGTCGATCATGATGAAGCGGCACTTCTCGGGCGGCAGCTTGTAGAGGATCGACAGGATCATGGCGTTGACGCCGACCGACTTGCCCGAGCCGGTGGTGCCGGCGATCAGCAGGTGTGGCATCTTGGCCAGGTCGGCGA